>NZ_JBDSFX010000094.1:0-23196 GCF_039919315.1 Dyadobacter sp.
ATAATGAACATTTTAGGCGCATTAGTTGCTTACTGCTTCTTTCCCAAAAAACCGTCACTTAATATTCAAAAAGTCAAAACAAACCAACTTTTTCTAACCGCCGCTTAACCCGAATTCACGTTAATTATAAATTTTTGTCTCATTTGAACGTATTTATCTGAAATTTGATAAAACAGCATATATGCACAGGGCAACCCGCTGTGACGTCGTACAGCAGATTGCAGGTCATATAAAAATTATTTCAGAAAATACTCACCGGGGAGGTGGTGAGGCGATGCGCAGGAATAAGACTGGGAAATTCAGCGAAATGCTGTTAAAACCTGCACGGGCTGAAATCCAGTCCATGATAAAAAACAAATGCTTTCTGTTGAAAGTTAGGTAGTCTTTCAAAAAGCTTTTCAGTAAATGTGGGGTTTTGCTTTTGCCGTCGGTCGTACCGTTTTTGACGTGTTTGTCCACATGCGACACCAGGTCGAGGTAGCGGTCACGAGCGGAAACGTCAAGCTTGCACTTTACGTATAAGGTATCATTCATGAGTTGCTGTTCAACGATCTGGTAAAAATCGTCGCCCCGTCGCAACCGGCCTTCGGAAGGTTCCGCTACCTGCCAGTCGGTCTGGTAGGGGATCATAATGGGGATTTTAATGATTGTAAACTCCCCGCTGGAAGTGGGCTGCAAACTCAACTCCCTTTTTCCATTATTTGACGCGCACTCTTCTATCCAATATACCAGGGAAAAACCCATCATATTGTAAAGCAGCAGGCTGCACATCACTATGGGAAAAAGTCTTTTCAATATTGTCCGTTTGGAACTTTGGCTGAATATCCGTTTGCGATTACTCTTTTGGCGCGGTTCCGATAAATGTCCGGGTCGGTTGGCGCGGTGGTAGCCAGCCCGTCTACATAACGATTGAACATACAGAATGCCGCTGCTATGAGTACGGTATCGTGTATATCCCGGTCATCGGCACCATTTGCTTTTGCTTTTTCAATTTGTTCAGGGGTCACATGCTGCCCCCCTTTCTGCACACTTCCGGCAATGGAAAGCAGGGATTTCATCTTTTCCGACAATGATGTTTCTGCGTAATTGCTCTTTACACTTTTCACAAATGACCAATCCTCGTCTTCCAGATATTCGCTGGCAATCGCGCCATGAATATTTTGGCAGAAATAACAATCATTTAAGGAAGAAACATAAGTGCCGATGAGTTCCCGTTCGCCGCGGCTCATTCCTTCGTCTGTCTGCATCAACGCATTCGCAAGCAAGTTCATAGGCTCAGCAGTATGCGGACTGAACAACATGGGACCCAGTATGCCCGGAATACCTTCTTCCAGCTTAATATGAGGCATTTGTATAAAATTTTATATCGGTACTATTTCCTTTTTTCAATCATTCCATTCAGGCCAGATGGCGGCAGACAGTGGTTTTTTCAGCAAGGCCGTACGTCCTTTAAAACTACTACGAAAGATTGGAATTGCAATAAAAGTGACCGCCCAATTACATGTTGCTTTTCGTATACCTGGCATTTTTGAGGCTGTTACCTTTCGTATACCCCCATAAGTTGCTGATAACCTGGCCCACCCGCTACGTTTGTATCGTCCAACAGCGGCGGAGCTTCTTCCGGTCCCAATGTCTGACATACAATCTTATCCATCATTTTTTTATTCATTTTTAAACAATCAGGTTCATGAAAACTTTCAAATTCACATTGCTCATCCTTCCACTACTAGTCTTTTTGTCATCCTGCTCGAAAGACAACGTGGTACCCGTTGAGGAACCACAATCCCTTGCCGGAACGTTCACTGTTGCTGAAACTTCCACCTTCCCCGACGGTCGCACGGACCGTGATGAATATGTGATCACGATCAACCAATCTGCTACCGACAAGAACTACTTCGAGATCGCCAATTTCGCTGGTTTACTGAAAAAGAAAGTACAGGTTTCAGTCGACGGAGACCACTTCAACATTGCCTCGCAGACTTTCCAGGCTGGCAGCAGCAAGATCACATTGGCAGGTTCGGGTACATTGCTCGGTACTAAACTTACATTCGCCTACACCGTACGCGGCGACTTCACCTGGGACGCCAACTGCGTGTCCGACAAACGGTAAATAGTAACAATCAGCTTCACTAGGATATGCCGGAGGTTTTAATTAGATTTCCGGCACCTCTTATTATTTCAGATATGACTCATTATAAGGCAATTGCATTGCTACTAGGGATATTATTCTCTCTGGAAGCCCGGGCTCAGGACAGCAAGCTGGACAGCCTTTTAAAAGCATTGCCGCAATCCCGGGACACGATGAAAGTGAATGTGCTCAATCAGATCAGCAAGCGGTACTGGTACGCCGATCCACCCAAGGCCAGGCATTACGCCAGCGAAGCGCTCAAACTGTCGCGCAATATCCGGTTTGGAAAAGGAGAAGCCCTGGCGTATAACAACATGGGTATAGGCTACTATCTGCAAAACGACTATCCCAATGCGTTGAAATATTTTACAGAATCCATCAAGGCAAACCAGGTGCTCGGAAACCAGAAAGGAATGGGCGATACCTACAACAACATGGGCCTGATCAGCATTAAACAGAGCAATTATCCTCTGGCACTGGATTACTATCTGCTTTCTTTGAAGACTTATGAGGAACGTGGCGACATTCGGGGAACAGTAGGAATTTTGTCCAACATTGGTAACCTCTACGATGACTTGCAGGAATACCCTACGGCTTTGGAATATTATTTCAAAGCTTTAAAGATCATTGGAAAAACACCTATTGAAGACGACGGACTCGGATTGCTGCATAACAACATCGGCTCGGTGTACCTGAACACGAAAAAGTACCCGGATGCATTGAAGTATTTGTCTCTATCACTGAAAACCAGGGATGCCTCGGACGAGCTCGGAAAAGCCATCAGTTTATCCAACGTTGGCCTGGTGTATATGGAAATGAAGCAGTACGCGCAGGCCTTGGATTATTTTTCAAAGGCCCTGCCCATTCAGCAATCCATGGAAGACGATTTCCACATGCTTTCTACATTGGAAGGGCTGGCTCAGATATATCTTTTAAAAAACGACCTGCCTCAAAGCAGATTCTATGCCAGCCAGGGGTTACAGATTGCTCTTAAAATTGACAACAAAAAACGGGCGGCCAATGCTTACCGGATCCTGGCGGAGATTTCAAAGCACGAGAATGACATCAGCGCAGCTTACGAAAATCAGCTTCGTTATTCCCAAACCCGTGATTCGATCCTGAATGATGACAATACGCTCGAAATCGCACGTATGCAGGTCCGCTACGAGAACGAGAAGAAACAGGCAGAGATCAAGCTTTTGAAAAAAGAACAGTCATTTGATCAGCTGATCAGGAATCTGTTCGGCGTCGGATTGCTGTCCTGTGTGGTGATCGCGGGACTGCTTGTGAGCAGGCAGCGGCTGAAAATCAAGGACGAAAAAATACTGGCCGAAAAAGAGCGACAGATCCTGGTGATCGAACTGGAATCCAGAAGCAAGGCGCTCACTACCCATACCCTTAACCTGATCCAGAAAAACGGGATCATGCAGGAGATCAGGGAAACGGTGTCGCTCGCTCTCAAATCACCCACCCGTGATGAAAACAATCCGCTGCTGAACAGACTGATCAAACTCATTGATTACAGTTTTAACCTCGATAAGGACTGGGATGAGTTCAAGCTTTATTTCGAGCAGGTACATCAGAATTTCTTTGTCAAGTTACAGCAGGACCACCCCGACCTCAGTCCCGGTGAAATGCGCCTCTGTGCCTTAATCAGGCTGAATATGAACCTCAAAGAATGTGCGACATTACTAAGCGTATCGCCGGACAGCATTAAAACTGCCCGCCACAGGCTCCGCAAAAAACTCGGCTTATCCGACGAGCAGAACTTAGTAGGTTACTTCACAAGCATTTAACATATCGCCAACCCATTCACCCATCAACAGATCATGACCGACTGGAAAATTCTTGCTATCAAACATTCATGGAGCACCTTGCTGCTCGATTCGGAGGCTGCCGGTGCGCTTTTTTACGAAAAACTTTTTGCGCTGGATCCTTCATTAAGATCTCTTTTCAAACATTCCATCGAAGAGCAGTCCAAAAAATTAATGGATATGCTTACCTTAATGATCGTTAATCTGCAATCTATGGACAAGATTAAGGAGGAAATAAATGCGCTTGCCAAACGTCACGAGCAATACGGAACGCGTCCGGAACATTACCAAACGCTCGGGATTGCGCTCATGCAAACTCTGGAAATTCAGCTGGCAGATCAGTGGAGCCCAGAGTTGGCCGAGTCCTGGCAGGAAGTTTATACGATCTGGACCGAAGCCATGATTCATTGAAACAACATTAGCCATCAAAAATAAATAGTCTCAAAAATGGAAATTACTTACAGCTTCGACCAGATTCCGACCGCCAGGCAGGTCATTGAACTCTATAACGCTTCCGGCCTACCCCGGCCAACCCATGACGAAAAACGTATTCAGCAAATGTATGAGAACTCGAACCTGGTCGTCACCGCCTGGGATGGGGAACAGCTTGTGGGCGTAAGTCGCTGCATTACCGACTGGGTGTGGTCGTGCTACCTGGCTGACCTGGCCGTAAGTCCCGATTACAAAAAGAGTGGGATCGGTAAAAGGCTCATTGAACTGACCAAAGAAAAAGTCGGCAAGCAGACGATGGTATTGCTACTTTCCGTCCCTACCGCGATGGAATATTATCCCAAAGTAGGATTTAGTAAAGAGGACCGAAGCTTCATTATGTATCGGGAGAAGTAGTTTCCCGGGCTTTTGCCGACCTACTTAGCCGTAGCCAGTACTTCACGTACACTTGTCCAACCTATGGCAGGATAGCGGTCGTTGTCCAACGGTTCCAGTTTTGGCAGGCCGGTGAACATGTCGTGAAGATACTGCATTCCCTGCCAGGCTGGAAATACTTCCTCTTTCTGAGGAAAAACAGTTTTAGTAATTTTGATCATCGTACTCAGACCTCCTAACCCGCCCAATCGTAGTGTACGGAATTGTTTTCCAAATGCTTCCAGGGCCGATTTTTGCAATCCCCTGATCGTACTTACCTCCCCGGCAATGCGTAGAAAACGGGGAGTTGTGGGATCCAGTGCCGCCGATGCGGTAAAAGCAGCCGTATTTTCCATCGTTGTAAAATCCAGAGGCTGATCAGCATTACCCCAATACAATACCAGTTTCGGCCCCGAAAGCACAACAGGAGCTTGCCCGGTGAGTAAGTCCGTAAACATTCCATTGAGAACAGACGTGGCTGCAATAGGTGCCTTATCCACAACCTCGGCAAACTCGCGACGGAGATCCAGGTTCCGGTTCGAGCCGGGTACCAGTTTTGTAAAATCAATGCAATAATCGGAAGGAATAAACCGCGGAACACCGGCGTCCACCGCCGCCCATAGCAACCTCGACTGCACATCCACAATCACCTCGCGAAGCCCCGACAACGCGGATACCACACATGACCCGCCTGCGCAAGCCTGGGTCAGATCCGATATGCTGCCGAAATCCACCTCTACCACGGCACCACCTTTTTCCCGCAGCGCGTTGATCTCGATGGCAGTACTTCTTTTCCGAACCAACAATCTTACCGCCCCACCCCGTTGCAGAATATGATGCGCAATGCGCTGTCCCAGGTGCCCGGTCGCGCCTGCAAGAACTATTGGCTTATTGATTGTAACACTCTGATTTTTAAATTCCTCCTGGGTTTGTTCTGTATTTGCGCTCATAATTAGTTAATGTCATGATCTGGCGTTATGCCACTTGTGAGGCAGGGTTTGCCAGTCATATCATTAGCTATAAATATCATTCCCCGGGGTGGGCTATTCGCTTCTTAAAGTTTTTACCGGGTTCATTAATGCGGCTTTGATACTTTGATAGGAAACAGTGAGCAGCGCGACAAGCAAAGCCACGAGCCCGGACAAAGCAAAAACCCACCATTCAATGTCAACTTTATAAGCGAAATCCTCTAACCAGCGGTTCATTCCATACCATGCCACCGGTGAAGCGATGAAAATGGCGATTAGGATCAGTATCAGAAATTCGCGCGACAACATGCCCGTAATGCTCATGACAGAAGCTCCCAGCACTTTCCGGATACCAATTTCCTTCGTACGCTGCGCCGCAGAAAAAGTCGCGAGGCCAAAAAGACCCAAACATGCGATCACGATGGCGATGAATGTGAAATAAATGACAATGTGGGAAGTACGCAGCTCTTTGTCATACCTTTTCTGAAAACCCTCGTCCAGAAAAGAATACAAAAAAGGAGTACCGGGATTCAGCTTGTTCCACGATTTTTCAAGACTGGCAATAAGGCTGGTATAGTCGGTGGTTTTGACGCTGGCGATCAGATACCGGTGTTTATCGGTAATGGAGGTGGTCAGTGCGTAAGGCTTAATGGTCTTGTGCAGGCTTTCAAAATTGAAATTTTTGACCACACCTACGATTTGCATGCTGTTCTTCTGATTATTCAGCTCGAAGTAAACATTTTTCCCGATCGCGGTCTGGACATTATATCCTAGCTCCTGTACCGCTGCCTCATTGAGAATGATACTGGTTGAATCGGCCTTAGAATTTTGCAAAAATGTCCTTCCTGATACCATTTTAAAGCCTAATGTCTCCATGTAGTTGTCTTCAACCGTAGCGAAGTGAATGTCAACCGCCTCGTTGATTGTTTTGTTTTCAGTGTAAAAAAGAAGGTCCTCCACGGTTTCCACACCAGGGTGCGAAGAGCCGCTGGAAGCTGCTACTATATCCGGATTCGAGAGCATCTCATCTCTCAAAACCGTGAAATTATTCGCAGTCTCATTGTTTTTCAGCGGAATAACAATTTTTTGTTCCTTGTTAAATCCCAGGTTTTGATTTTGAACAAAGGACAGCTGTTGCCAGATCACTACCGCGCCCAGGATCAGGATAATGGAAATGGTAAACTGAAAAACGACCAACCCTTTGCGGATACCGACCACCGAAATGCTATTAACAAGTTTGCCTTTGAGCACGCCGATCGGCTTAAAGGACGACAGGTAAAACGCAGGATATAAGCCAGCAAAAAGACCCGTCCCCAGCGTTATCCCCGCCATCCAGACGAGGAAATCGGTATGTTGTAAAATGCTTAAATGTTTGTCGGTAAGATCATTGAAGACAGGCAAAAACAGCTGAATGAAGGCAAGTGCCAGCACCAATGCAATGACCGACATCATCAGGGATTCGCCTAGAAACTGGTACACCAGCGATTCTTTAAATGCACCCATCACTTTACGGATACCAACCTCGCGTGCCCGTTTTTCGGACCGGGCTGTGCTCAGGTTCATGAAATTGATGCAGGCAATGAGCAACAAAAAAGCAGCAATGGAGCCAAAAATATACAGGTAGGCCATACTCCCGTTCCCCGACAGCTCGTTGCCGATAGCCGATGTGAGGTAAATGTCGGGTACTGCCTGTAAAAACAGCCTTTTGGTAATACCCAGTGCTTTCAAATCCGCCGCGGCATTGCGGTTCATGAATGCCGGTAGTTTAGTTTCAAATACCTGTGCATCAGACCCTTGTTTTAATTTGATGTAAGTATGAAAAAGATTATTTGTCGCCCAGTTTTTTTGCTGCGCCGCCCATCCGCCCAAGTCCGTATTTTGCATGGAAAGCAACATGTGCGCGTCAACGTGAGATTTGTGATTGTCTTTGAAAACACCTGAAATCGTGTAATCAAAGTCACCAAAAAATAAGCCGACCTTAATAGTCTTACCGATCGGATCTGCATTCCCGAATAATTTATCTGCCACTGTTTCAGAAAGAACCAATGTATTAGGTCGGTTCAATGCCGTTTTTGCATTCCCATATTTGAAATCATAGCTCAATATGTCAAACAGCGTCGAGTCCGCATAGTAGCCATTAGGTTCGTAAAATTGCTTTTCAGTTGTTCCGTGGCGGTATTTTAAAAGCATTTTTTCAACACCGGGAAATTTCAGGATACGCGCCGCCGCTTCTACTTCCGGGAAATCATTTTTCAGTCCGGCTGCTACCGGTCCCGCCGCAGCCGACCAGTCTTCCAGTTTGGAAGAAATCGCCACGCGGAACAGGCGGTCGGAATCTTTATGATGTTTATCAAAGCTGCGCTCATCAGAAATGTAGAGAATGATCAGCAGACAGGTGGCAAGGCCCAGTGCCAGGCCAAAAATGTTGATGCCCGCGTAGGTTTTGTTCTTCGCAAGGTTGCGGAAAGCGATTTTGAAATAATTGCGTATCATATCATAGCTTTGAAAAGGATTTGACGCATATTTAGGCTGATTATTTTTCAAAAAACGGGGCTTCATAAAACCCAAAACCTCTGTCCAGTATCGCCAGCGTGCCTTGCGCTCACCGGAGGTTTTGACCTGATAATAAAACTCTTCGTGCAAGTCGCCCTGGATCGTTTCGAGTAAATGCGATGCACATAGTTGTGAAAGCAGCCAATCGGCGAGCCGGGGCGGTTTCAGTTGTTCATTATCGCCGGTTTTCATAGGTTCACAGCCAGTTTAAAAGGATTGACCAGCCGGCTCCAGAAGCTGTCGCGCACTTCCTGAATTTCCTGCAATGTCCGGTGTCCATAGGCAGTCACTTCAAAAAGCTTTTTCCGTCTCCCACCTCGCTCAGCCGTCGGTTCTCCCAGCGTGGCTTTTACCATTCCCTTCTCTTCCAGCCTCGTCAATGCGGAATGAACCTGATTAAGCCTGAGGTCGCGGCCCGTTTGCGTCACGATCTCATGCATCAGCGCGACGCCATAGGCCTGGCCATCGATGACTGCCACCGTTAGCAACACGATTTCTTCAAACTCTCCGAGATAGGTACGTTTCATATTTTCATTATTTCTATTTTTGCTGATAAAATACCTTGCCAGGTAAATTTTTGTTTTCAACCCATTGAAAATAAGAGCATTATAGCAAAATAAACGAACACAGCCTGTCCGATTCTGGACAGGCTGTGTTCGTTTTAAAAAAAGGCGCAAGAAAAACTCAGGAGAACATTACTAACATATCGGATAGTCCATTGACCGAATGCATGGAAGCCGTTTGGTCCAAAGTAACCTGCCCCACTTGGGCAGCCCGGGCCCGCATTTCCGTTTCATAATGTGCAATAGCAGCATGCAGATCGGGAAATGTATCGCTGGTGAGGCATGCGCTCAGTTCCAGCGCGTCGAGCATGGCCATGTTCACACCCTCACCTGCGTACGGGGGCATCAGGTGTGCGGCGTCGCCCAGCATTGTGAGGTTAGGCAACGGCTCCCAGGTCTGATCCAGCGGCATACAATACTGCGGACGCGGAATAAAGCGCGGTTCAGCATTCTCGAACAGTTCCTGCCAGGCAGCATCCCAGCCGGAAAACTCTTCTTCAAACCATTTACAAACCTGTGCTTTATCATTGAAATCGATCCCGCTAGTGGCTACCCAATCTTCCTTGGTATTACAGCCCGTGTAAAATACCAGGCTCCCATCCCCTTTCGAGGCGACAATGATGGACTTTTCGTCTCCAAGGGCAAATATTTTTCCTCCGTTCAACAGCTTGTGCATGACGGGAGCTGCATTTTGAGAATCGTAGACAGCTCCTTCCACTACCGTAAGACCAGCAAAAAATGGCTTGATCGGTGTGATTAGAGGCCTGATTTTGGAATTGGCACCGTCTGCTCCTACTACAACGTCGGCTATGGCTCGTGTCCCATTCTGAAATTCGAGCGTCCAGGCATTCCCGGTTGGGGTAAGTGATACTATGTGGCTATCCCACACCACCGTTCCGGGTTGTAGTGATTCCAGCAAAATCTTTCTCAGCGGCCCGCGGTCAATTTCCGGGCGGTATACCTCGCCCTCTGAGTTGAAATCGTCGTCGAATAGGATCGTTGCATGCTTATCAACGATACGCATTTTGTCTGCCCCCGGCCGGTAATTGGCCCTGAAAGCTTCCATCAGTCCTGCTACCTCCAAAGCTTTCAGTCCCGAATCTTCGTGGAGATCCAATGTAGCACCCTGTACCCTTACGTCCTTGTTCAGGTCTCTTTCGTATACTTTCACGTTCGCACCCTTCCTTTGCAGCAGCCTGGCGAGTGTTAATCCACCCGGGCCTCCGCCTACAATGGCTATTTTTTTGTTTTTAATGACATTCATTTTCGTCAATAATTATGTTTTTCACATTATTTGAGCATCCCTTTGATCACGGCTTCACAGCAGTCCGCCACCAACTTTTCCGTCACGATCTGCTTCGGTCTGTCCAGGTGCTCGAAGTATTCGTTGACCAGGTCCAGAACCGGGGAAAATAACAAAGCCCGATGCGCCTGATTGGGCAAATCATGGATGATATCTGCCTCCACCTGACTTCTCAAAAACCGGTGAACAGGTACGAAAAACTGCCCTTCCGCAATGTTACGCGCCTGAAAAGCCCTGTTAAGCAGCGGAGAAGATTTCCCGTATTGCATCAGCGCGAATGACTGCCTGTTTTCTTTGAAGTACTCGAAGATATTCCGCCAGATCTGCCTTACACCTGCCGCAAAATCCGCGTTTTCGTCAAAATCCGTCAGTACCGCCTTTTCATAAACGCCTAGCACCTCATCAATGAAAAGTTTGACTAGAAGGTCCTCCTTGTTTTCGTATTTAATGTAAATGGTACGTGGTGATACATTCGCGGCTTTCGCCAGTTTTTGCATACTCAGGTTTTCCAGGCCTTCTTCCAAAATGATTTTCAGCGCAATGGTGCGGATGGCTTCTTCTTTTTCCAGATTTTTCGGTCTCATTGGATTCAACACCTGACGGGATGCGATGATCAAGTGTTGATACAAAGTAAGTAAATGTTTATTTACTAATCAAATATTTATTTTAAATCGGCAAAAAAGGAATGACCGTATATGGTCAGACGGCATGGTTTTTGTAAAATTGATCTTACAATACCAAATGCATTAACCCCGAAAATATGAAAAAGACGCTCCAAATAGCCAATATCCTGGCCCTGGTCATTACATTAATCGTTAACTACCTTTCCAGTACAGGCATTTTCAATGGCAACACGATGGCTACCGTTTCGGCGCGGTACCAGAATTTTTTCACACCTGCCGGTTACGCATTTTCTATCTGGGGGGTAATCTATCTGGGATTAGCTGCTTTTGTCATTTATCAAAGCAGGGGACTTTTCAATGATAAGCCTGTTCATTCCATTGTTGAAAAAATAGGTTGGCTTTTTGTTGTTTCCTGCGCTGCCAATTCGGCCTGGGTTTTTGCCTGGTTGTATGATTTCACAGGTCTTTCTGTCGTCATTATGGCTGTTCTACTCTCGTCATTGCTGCTCATTATGTTTCGTACGAGAATGGAAATGGACTTACTTCCAGTGAAAAAAATAGCGCTGACGTGGTGGCCTTTTGCATTTTACCTGGGCTGGATCACCGTTGCGATCATTGCAAATTCCGCAGCATACCTCACGAAAATCCAATGGGATGGCTTCGGGATAGCCGATACCACCTGGACGATCATCATGCTATGCACGGCCGGGATCATTTTTGTGGCATTAACCTGGATCCGCAATCTGAGGGAATCCTCACTGATCGGGATTTGGGGATTGGTAGCGGTAGCAATCGCGAACTGGAACGCCAGCCCGACCATTGCCTACACCGCCATCGCTGTTTCTGTGATCATTCTGTTGAGTACCTCCATTCATGGCTACCGCAACAATGGCAGCCATTTCCTGGAAGAAACGCAGAGAGGGTAGTTTTGAGAGTCATTTTGAGAAACCCATTTCATAGATCCAGACCGTCCGCATCGATGGTCAGGATCTCGCTCATATAGTCAAAAAATGGTCGCATGTTCTTGAATGTGAGATTGGCCTCGCTCAGGAAAGCAGGGCTAAGTATCTGCGCATCCGTAAATTTCCGGCTTAGCAGGAATTGCTTGTAACGTAGCAGATCAATCGCCTCATCATTGGCATCAAAACCTTTTGGCGTTGTTTTCAGTTGCTCGCCACCCAGTGTGCCAAATGTGGAAACGAATGACTTACTCTTCAAAATCTTCCTCAATGGCTCGGGGTCAAAGCTAATATCGTCCCGAATGCGTTTCATATCCTGCGGATTAGGGGCCCAAAAACCACCCGCGATAAAACTGTTGCCCGGTTCAATGTGAAAGTAATACCCTCCCCTGCGTTGCCCGGTGGCCCGGGAGAAGCCTCCGCTCCAATTGGTCTTGTATGGCGTTTTATTAGTCGAAAAACGTGTGTCGCGGTAAATGCGCTGCAAGCTCTTCTTACCCGATGGCGTCTCAATCAGATCGTGAACATTCAGTTCTGCCAGCAGCATACCGGCAAAGTTTTCAATGTGGTTCTGCTCTTCAATGAATTCGTCCTTGTGTGCATTAAACCAATCGCGGTTGTTGTTTTGCCTCAATGACTTTAAAAATTCCAGGCTGGATGCCGGAATATGTGTCTGATCTGACATGTTATTGTTTGTAATAGAATGGCTCGGTATGGGTCCCGAATTTAGCTAAAAGGGTTAATACTACCCATAAGCTGCCTGCCTGATATCTCACTGGAATCAATATGGCCATTGATAACACCCCTGTAATCGAGTGCCGACAGCCGGTCTTTGCCGAGGTAAAAAAATGAAATCGTAGAGCGTGGTTTACCGATGTTGAATGCTTTGGACCCTGTTTCAGGATAAGCGTCGATCAGCTTCTTCAAGGTTTCCCAGTCGGTAAATTCCAGACATTTCAATGTAAAGCGTTCGTCATCCCCTTCCCAGCTCAGGTACAAAAGATAGTGCTGGCCAGAAGCAATTTCAAAGTAAAAATTAAATCGCCTGTGATTCGCATAGGCGCTGGAAAGTTGCAGTTCGGTTGATTCAAAAAAGTAAGCTTTTATCTCTTCACGCAAGTAGTTGAGTGCATCCATTCGTATCGATCGTGTCAGTTCTAGGAGTCGGTGTTATAACAAATATATTCACTGACAACCATAATTGCTTGGTTTTTTTACCACTAAATCAAAGAATTTGCATCTGTCTGCTTTTTGAAATAAATTATTACCGAATTGGTTTCAGATCAGAACCTTACAATCCGACAGCTTACTACACGCGTTACTTCTCTATATTTCGGTTCAGCATGCCAAACAGGTTTTTTCCGGCACTCAGTGTGGCCGCAGTGATTTTGTTCTCCGCTGCCGTTTTCCGCCCCGACGCGGTAAAGAAAATGAATGCAGCCCAACAAGCAGGACGGATTTATCAGGAAGAAATGCACCGGCTTGACTCGATGCTCGCGGCCTACCCTGCATATTTTATGGATAGTAGCTACACCGCCCGGATTACCGTATACACCGATTTGGCACGTCAGTTCAAGCGTGTCGAACTCTTCCTTTTGTATTTTCATCCCGACAAAGCCTACACCTCGATATGGCAGCCGATCCAATCCACGAAGCAGCCAGCCGGGCCACCATTGCCTGATAACTTCCTGATAGCCGGGCCATTTGGCATCGATGCCGATTCTATTGTAGCCAAAGCCAGCAAGTCGAACCGTGATTTTGAGAAAATGTTCATTACCAGGGCGTCCGCCAAATTCCGGACGACGATGGCCGAGATGCAATATGACAAAGACATTTTGCAAATAACGGACAGCCAGGTCATGGAGGCGCTCAAACTGCAATTGTTCAATATCAGCAGTGTGGGCCTTGGTAATGGTGATTTCCAGCTAAATCCAGTCAACCTGCCGTGCGTCCAGGCTGAAATGCAGGTTTGGAGTAAAGTAATGAATGTATATCTGACGCAGCTTCCGAAATCTTCCGGAAAACTCAGAAAACAGGTTGAACATCTACTCGACAAGACCGAAAAATACCTTGCTACTCACACCGATTTCGACACATTCGACAGAATGGAGCTGCTCACGCAACATCTCAATCCATTAGCCACACAATTGGGAACGGTCAGGAAAACACTGAACATTCCTTCCAGTACCCGTTTTGCAGCACTAAACCCGGAAGCCAACGGGTTGTTCGACGCCGATATTTTCAATTTGTCCTTCTTCATGCCCGATAGCAGCACTACGCTTTTCAAAGAACGTTCGGAACTCGGCAAGATCCTTTTTTTCGATCCCGTTCTATCAGACAACAATGAACGTTCCTGCGCATCGTGCCACAAACCAGAAATGGCATTTACCGACGGTTTGGGAAAAAGTATGAGCTTCACTCTTGATCAGCTACCGCGTAATGCACCGACGGTAATCAACTCGGTTTTTCAATCGACACAGTTCTGGGATTCCCGCGTCAATTCCCTTGAAGATCAGGCGGATTCTGTAATTATGAACCCTAATGAAATGCACGGAACCTCGTTCGAGATCGTCGCGGACCGCCTTAACGCCAGCGAGGAATACATCAAACTATTCAACAAAGCATTTCCTGAAACGGTTAAACAAGGGATTTCCCGAAAACACATTAAAAGCGCCATTGCTTCGTACGAAAGAACACTAACAGGCCTCAACTCACGGTTTGACAAATATATGAGGGGTGAAAAAACTGCTTTAAGTACGCAGGAAATCAACGGCTTCAATGTCTTCATGGGTAAAGGTCGCTGTGGAAGCTGCCATTATGCGCCACTGTTCAACGGTACCCTGCCACCCCACTTTGCAATTTCCGACCACCGCAGTCTCGGCGTTCCGGTTAAAGACACGATGAGCAAGTATGAGCTGGATACCGACATTGGTTTGCAGCATTCCAGTAGCAATCCATTGTTTAAGGCTTCATTTAAAGTCCCAACAGTAAGAAATGCAGCGCTGACCGCACCGTATATGCATAACGGAGTTTACCAGACGCTGGATCAGGTGATGGATTTCTATAATCATGGTGCAGGCAATAAATTTGGATTCAGAATCTTTCTTTCCATTCTGCCGGACTCACTGAACCTGAGCCAAACAGAAAAAAGGGATCTCATTTCATTCGTTCATGCGCTCACGGACACGTCGGGCACCACTACGAGGCCCAGGTATTTACCAGAATTAAAAGGCAAACATGCCGCATTGAACGATCGGATTATTGGTGGTAAATTTTAACTATATATGCGCCCATCACTACTAAATGGCAGATGTATTTTTGCAGTCGGACTAGTCGCTCTGGCCGTACTAGGATTTGTTTATCAAGACTTTATCATTGGTCGCCCACTAGCCTGGCCGTACATTAATAATCTGAACCCCGGCCTCTCTTACGTATCCAATGCCATCGTAATCCTCGTTTCGATAGCGATCTTCGCGAAACAGAGAGGTAAAACTGCTGCATTCGTCATCGCAGGACTGATCTTGCTGCTTTCGCTGAGCAGGCACCTTACCAATTCCATGCAGGATTGGTTGAATACCTACAAAACGCTTGCATTCATAGGCGGTAGTGTCATCGTCGCGGCTTCGTTTGAGGCCGATCGTAAAGCACAAAATCTGTTGATATGGGTAGGGTCTGTTTGTCTCGCCATATTTTTCATCGCCTCAGGATATGCCCATTTCAAATTTGCAGATTTCGTGACCGGCTTTATTCCGGCGTACATTCCTTTTCATGTGTTTTTCACTTACTTTACAGCCGTTTCACTGCTCGCGGGAGGCATTGGAATACTCATTCCCGCTGTGAGAAAATGGGCTGCATTGTTATCGGGCGTGATGCTGGCCGGTTGGTTTTTATTACTGCACATTCCCCGTTTTTGGGCGGATCCTAGTGACATGAGTGACCGCATGGGGCTTTGTGAATCGTTTACTTTTGCGGGTATTTTCTTCCTGCTCGCTGCCATTTCCGAAAAAAGCAACACCACATTCAGCCGCTAAATTGGGTAGTTCATTCCGTTCGTTTGAATGTTGATTTCTGTTTTTCAGCATCGGGCAAGTGAATGTGTAGGTTTGGGTCACTTATTCGACACCAACACTGATCTACAAGCTATGCTCACAACCTCTGCCATTTTACTGACGCTGTTTATTCTCAATCTCGGAACTGCCTTTGGTGCAGGTCTTTACGAAACGGTTATTATCCTTCCAAAATGGTTCCCCAGGTCTCTGAACGCAGGCTACACTGTCGACACCACAGCCATGCGGGAAATCGATTCAGGGCGAAAGTTCTGGGGAATGGTGACAACTATGCCACTTACATTGCTCACATTTGCCAATTTGTATTTTGCCGCCCAGTCCCCACACCCGGCCCATGACTGGTGGGTCGCTGCCGCATTGCTCACCCTCGTGGAAAGGATCAGTACGTTCACATTCTTTATCCCGACAGCCATTAAATTACAAAACGCTGAAACTTTAACGCCAGCGCGAATCCACGGAATGGTTTCGCGCTGGGTAAAGCTCAACTCGATCCGCTGCACATTGAACCTGTTAGGCTGGATCCTGGCCATCGAAGCATTGGCGCTTTATTTTTGAGAACAGGGAGTCACTACTTGCCTGTTCTCCTTCCATACCTTCCCCATTTGCAAAACCACTGAAAGCATAATTAGCCCTAATCCCAAATAAAATGCGGACGTCAGTTCCTTATTTTCCTGGTAGATCAAAATTGCCAGGATAATGGTGTAAACCGGTTCCAGATTGAGGCTCAGATTGACCGTAAAGGCAGAAATCCTGTTCAATGCCT
The DNA here is from genome assembly GCF_039919315.1 of Dyadobacter sp. GTDB lineage: Bacteria > Bacteroidota > Bacteroidia > Cytophagales > Spirosomataceae > Dyadobacter. The sequence continues at coordinate 16,606 of NZ_JBDSFX010000094.1, forward strand.
GCGTTTGCAGCATGTACAACAACACCGTGCAAAATAATGCCAGCACAACCAGATAACCCAGGTCGGACGATGAAGGGATCATTGATTTCACTGGAAAAAAGTGAATGTACAATGGCATTAATAGGGCAAGGCCAAGCGACCCGCCGATCATGGAATATACGGTAACAGTCTCACTTTGATGCACATGCGCCAGCCGCTCATTGGTAATGGTGTACAATGCGCCTAGCATGGACGAGATAACACCGAGCGTAATGCCGGCTCGGTTCTGTGAATCAAAACTAAAAATAAGTAGGATCCCAGCCAGCGTTAACAAGCTCAGCAACAGCTCTGAAATGACCCATTTTCGTCTATTAATGAGCGGTGAAAATATCGCCGTGAAAAACCCGGCCAAAGAGAAGCAAACCACGCCCACCGAAATGTTGGAGTATTTGATACTCCCATAGAAAAACAGCCAATGCAATCCCAACAGAAAGCCCGCAAGCGAAATTCGTCCAAAGTCCCTGAAAGTGACGGGTTGGAGCTTTTTGGTCGCGGCCAGGATCACCACCAGTAAAATGGCTGCGAGACAGATCCGGTACCAGGCCAGCAAGCCCTCGTTTAATGTGATTAATTTCCCAAAAATCCCGGTAAAACCGGCGAGTACTATGGCTATATGTAGTTTAATGAAAGCCTTTTTCATTTGTATCATTGCTCAAATAAAGGTTTGAAAAATAGCAGTGCGCTGGCCGAAACTTGTGGATACGACAGCGCATGCCGGGTTAAACAAGCCCCTGAGGGCGCCCAGCCAAACAACCTTGATGACAAATGGAAACAGGCAATAGCAGTATACCTTCCCGAAAATCAGGAAGATCACATTGAAATATTCCGGTCGTTTAGCTTAGGCAGCTACCGGAGGAGGAAGGATACAGGAGAAAAAGGTAACGATGTGCATACAATTGGTTTTTTTGCAAAAATAAAACAAGTTTCGGGACATCACTTCATCCGAACATACTTTTCAATATTCAACCGGTCCACACCCGCGCTCACGACTTTCTCCACGCCTCGCTGAACCAGGGTGTCGTTCTTGATTTCAATGGTAAATGGAAAGTCACTTCCCTCCCATTCACGGGCCGTGCAATATTCCAAATGTTCGGAGTACGTGCTGTCTTTCAGCGAGTAGGTGCCCCCACCGGAAGAAAACGCTGCTGTGGAGTCTTTGCCTTTGTTCAAATCGTGCTGTAAAAAAGCAAAGTGGGTATCATTGATAATTTTAATGAAGGAAGTATTTTTGGTATAATCTGTAATGGTCGTATCCCCTTTTTCGATCAGCGTGCCGGTGATCAGTTTCCAGGTTCCCGTAATGGGCAATTGGTCATCCTTTTCAGCATCGGTAGCTGTTTTTTCACCGCAGGATAACAGCGATAGCATGATAAAAAAAGTGCCGGCAATCGTTTTCATGCCATATTGCAATTGGATGCGAGACATTGAGGTTAGGGTTATGTATTGGATAAAAAGCAATTGCAAGTAACCATTTACTGGCGGATTTATACGCAACTGCCAGTCCTGATTTTTGCTATTTTTAATTCCCAGTCCTACCTGAACCATTTAAATGACATTACCCTAACCCATTATTTAAAATTGTGATGTGCCAAAACTTTCCTATTTCCCGAAGAGATTTTCTGGCCGGTACCGGCGCAATGCTGCTGGCAAGCCACATTCCCTTACTCGCAGAATCGGCGGACGAACCCATTATCGACATTCACCAACATACTGATTATGCCGGCCGTACCCACGAACATTTGCTGGCGCACCAGCGTAGGATGGGGATTTCTAAAACCATCCTGCTGCCTGCCGGGACACCCGCTTTTGGCATGTCGACGCACCAGGGCAAAACCAATGGGCTGCAAGCCAAATGTTCGGGTAATTATGTGTGTTATGCGATTTCACAAAAATATCCCGGCGAATTCACGTTCGGGGCTAATGAGGTGCCCGACCTGCCGGATGCGGTAAAGGAAATTGAGAAATACCTGAAACTGGGTGCGCCGATGATCGGTGAACTCAAATTCGGTCTGGATTGTGACTCGAAAGAAATGCAAAATATTTACAAGCTGGCAGAGGAATACAAGGTGCCGGTGCTGATGCACTGGCAGTTCCAAATGTTCAATTACAATTTTGAACGCTTTCCGAAAATGCTTGAAAAGTACCCCAAAGTCAATTTTATCGGCCACGCGCAGACCTGGTGGGCTAATATTGATAAAAACCATACGGACCAGAACGTGCTTTATCCGAAAACCAAAGTAACCAAAGGCGGCCTCACCGACCGGCTGCTCAGCGACTACGCGAATATGTACGGCGACCTTTCGGCCGGATCGGGGCTGCTATCGATGACGCGGGACGAAGACCATGCGACCGATTTCCTGACCCGCCATCAGGATAAGTTGCTTTACGGAAGTGATTGTGATGACATTGCAGGCAGCGGGAAAGCCTGCCAGGGTTCTCAGACGATTTCAGAGATCAAAAAACTGGCTTCTTCTAAAAAAGTTGAAAGAAAGCTATTATATGAAAATGCAAAGCAGCTTTTCAGATTGTAAGGATCTAAACCACCAACCGATGAGAACGCAGATACGCCTTTTACTTTTGATTGCCTTTCTTTTTTCGGTTAGCACCGCATTTTTATCATCCTCTCAAAAAGAGCCCGCAATAGTGTCCATCGAAGGTGGCAAAATTTCAGGCTTACTCACTACCGACGGTAAGATCAATATATATAAAGGCATTCCATTTGCGGCTCCACCTGTCGGAAATCTTCGCTGGAAAGCGCCACAGCCCGTTATTCCCTGGTCCGGTGTTCGTAAATGCGAGGCGTTCGGAGCTAGTCCCATGCAGGGAAGCCCAGCCCCGTTCAGCATGTGGAGTGCTGAGTTTTTGATCGCCAAGGAACCGATCAGCGAAGACTGCCTCAACCTGAATGTATGGACCGACAATGGTAAAAAAAGTGGCAAACCGCGTCCTGTTATCGTATGGATTTACGGCGGCGGATTTGGCAGCGGCGGTACTAGCTGCGCCATTTACGACGGTGAGGCAATGGCAAGAAAAGGTGTTGTTTTTGTAAGCATTAATTACCGGGTAGGTCCTTTCGGCTTTTTTGCACATCCCGAACTCACCGCCGAATCCGGGAAAAATGCCTCAGGGAATTACGGGCTCCTGGATCAGATCGCTGCTTTGCAATGGATCAAAAAGAACATCGCACAATTTGGCGGCGACCCTGCCCATGTCACCATTGCCGGACAGTCCGCCGGATCGATGAGTGTGAACTGCCTGGTCGCATCGCCTTTGGCCAAAAACCTCTTTAACAAAGCCATTGCTGAAAGTGGAGCAGGTTTCGCGAGACCGTACCCTAGTTTACAAAAAGCCGAAGAAAGCGGCTTGGCTATGGCGAAGGCACTGAATGTATCCAGTCTGGCCGGGTTACGCAATGTACCTGCGGAGGATATTCTCAAAAAGACACAGGCGATACGCGGACCGATTGTGGATGGCTATGTATTGCCAGCATCCATTGCGGATATTTTTGCAGCGGGTAAACAAAATGATGTGATTTTATTAACCGGCTGGAATGAGGACGAAGGGCTCTCCGGAAAACCCAAAAGTGCTGCTGATTATCAGCAGCAGATCAAAGAGCAATACGGTAAGCAAGCCGATGAGCTGCTGAAATTTTATCCGGCCAATACCGAGGCAGAAGCGACTTTATCTCAAAACAGAATGTCCCGCGATATGACTTTCGGGGCACAAAATTATGCCTGGGCAAAAATCCAGAGCGATGCGGGCAAGAAGGTTTACCTATACCGTTTCGACAGAAAAGTCCCTGCCACGGGCGAATATGCCCAATATGGCGCATTTCACACGGCCGAAGTTGCCTATGCATACGATAATCTCCGCGTTATCAACCACCAGCTCCGGCCGTTAGAGCCGGCCGATGATAAGATAGCGCACGACATGTCGTGGTACTGGGCCAATTTTGTCAAAACCGGGAATCCCAACGGGAACGGACTTCCTCAATGGCCACTGTATGATGCGAAGGAAAAACAGATCATGGTGATCGGTAAGGGTGCCCGGGCTTTGCCCGATGCTACCTCCCTGGACTTCCTTTTGAGTGTGATAAGTAACCGATAACTAAAAAACAGTACCGATCGCCGGATCACTTTGTAACCGTGGCACTATATTTTTATCTGCTCAGGTAACATCTTACACCACGCAGTTAAAATACAAAGAAAGTGAAAACGATTTATCTGGCAGACGACGACGAAGATGACCGAATGCTTATTCGCGATGCGATTGAGCGCGTCATCGACGATGTGGAAGTGATTGAGGTTGAGGACGGGGAAAAGCTGCTTAGTATGATCAAGGCGCATGGTACCTGGCAACACCCCGTGTTGATTTTAATGGACATGAATATGCCGCGGCAAAGTGGTCTGGAAACCCTCGCTTTTCTAAAATCGATGCCACAATGCGCTCATATTCCAGTGTTGATGATGTCTACCATCTCAAATCAGGACATGATCGATCAGGCCCACGAGCTGGGAATTGATGATTGCCTGATCAAACCGGTGAATGAAGAAGAATTTACCAGCCTTGCCGAAACAGTTGATAACAGCTTTGCGCATTTGACGCCGTTACACAAGCATATTCCAAAGACGCAGGTGACAAGAGGCTGGAATGCAGCCAGGTGGAATAACGAGCTTAGGAACGTCCCGCATTTTGGGTGGAAGACGGCTACCTATTCTAAAAAAAGGTAACCGTCCCCCACCGGATTCATCCAACTTCTGCTACTGATGCGCTGCAAATTTCGCCGGCTGGTAGTCTCCTACCTTGTTTGGAAAGGCAATATTGATCCTGTTATAACTATTAATGGTGATCACAGCCAGCGTAAGATCAATCAGTTCTTCGTCTGAAAACTGTTTGATCGCTTCCTGGTAGATCTCGTCCGGTACGTGCCCGCCCGCGATTTTAGTAACAGCCTCGGCCCAGGCGAATGCGGCACGTTCACGGTCTGAATAGCAGGGTGCTTCACGCCACGCATTCATCAGATAAAGCCGCTGCTCGGCCTCCCCTCTTGCACGCAGGTCTTTGGAATGCATATCCAGGCAATAGCAGCAACCATTAACCTGAGAAACCCTGAAATATACCAGGTTCAAAAGTGACTCTTCCAAATTCGATTTCGACAGATACGTTGCCAAACCGTAGATCGCTTTCATAGCTCCCTGTCCCTTCGCGAAAACATTGATTCTCTTTTCCATTTTTTGTTTGATTGTCAGTGAATATTTGAAATACACCCTCATGGCGAATGAGACTTCGCAAATTGGACAACGGTGACAAAATATTTTTCAAATTATTCACAAACTGCTCACAATCATCCCATCCGAATTTTAGTACGGTTCGGAAACCGGTTTTCTCATTTCATTACATACAGGCTGTGCCTGCTATGATAGTCGCTATACTTTTGGGACATGTTTCACTTAAAACACCGGGGATAACACCCTGGACGTAACAATTATATAGCCATGAGCACCATTGAAATTGAACAGGAACAAGCCGTTTCACCCGTACACATTCTTCAAACCGGCATGAGTTTCTGGCCTGCCAAAACCCTTCTTACCGCTGTCAAACTAGGTCTGTTCACGGAACTGGCCGACGGTCCTCTTTTTGCTTCCGAAATTCAGGACAGATTGAAACTGCACGAAAGGAGCTACTTCGACTTCCTAGATGCATTGGTAGCATTGGGTTTTCTGCAACGTGCAGGAATTGGATTTACGGCCACCTACGAAAACACACCCGAGACTGCATTGTTTCTTGATCGTAACACACCTGCTTACGTAGGAGGCTTGCTGGAAATGGCAAATGACCGCTTGTATCCATACTGGGGCGACCTCGAAGAAGCGCTTCGCACGGGATTACCTCAAAACGAGATCAAACGTACCGGCAAGCCGCTTTTCGAAGCCATTTATGCTGATCCTTCCGGTCTTGAAATATTCCTCGAAGGAATGGCAGGAGCGCAGGTAGGCAACTTTATGACATTGGCGGAAGCATTTGATTTTAGTCCGTACAAGAAGCTTGTCGACATTGGCGGCGCCAATGCATTGCTTTCCGTTTGCGTAGCGCAACGTCACCCAGCACTGCAATGCCTTTCGGTGGACCTGCCGCCCGTAGCTCCGATCGCTCAGAAGAATGTGGAGAAACTGGAATTGACGCATCGTATTCAGGTAGGTACGCTTGACTTCACATCACAAGCATTCCCCGAGGCTGACGTCATCACGATGGGTAACATTCTGCATGACTGGAACCTGGAAGAGAAGAAAATGCTGATCGGAAAAGCCTACGAGGCACTTCCGGCAGGAGGCGCTCTGGTGGTGATTGAAAACATCATTGACGACGAGCGCAAAGAAAATGCTTTCGGTTTGATGATGTCATTGAATATGGCCGTGGAAACACCGGGAGGATTTGATTATACCCATGCCGATTTTCATCAATGGGCCACCGAGGCAGGATTCCGCTCCACTGCCAAAATACACCTCGCGGGACCTTCCAGCGCAGTAATCGCTTATAAATAGATTTTGGAAG
>NZ_JBDSFX010000095.1:0-75029 GCF_039919315.1 Dyadobacter sp.
TTCAGATAATTGATTACTAAGACTATCCAAGCGGCCTAGTAGTGCCTGAACGCTTAGACCTTCAATTTGAATTAATTTTGTGGGGTTTTCACCTACCATCTTTACACCTGTTTAAATGAATTTTACATCTATTTGACAGGGCAAATCTATCTTTTGAGTGGTATGACGAAAAGGTGCAAGTAGGTGCAAATTTTAAAATTTGCACCTACTATATTTGACAACTGCTTGATATTCAGTCTGCTAGTTTTCCCTTTTTAGAAGGGGCTATTTTCCCCTTTTTGGTATTAGGACTTATACCTTTGTAAATACTCTCTTTACTTAATTCGCCATCTTTTGTTTTGAAGGCCGTTAAAATCATTTTTGTAAGTCTATTAACATTTGGGTAGCCTCCAATCATTGGGGCTTCAATCTTACCCTTACTTACTAATGATAGAATCAGGTCAGGCAATTCATTTATTTGACCGAGCCAAACTAATTTATCCTGTTTGCCTTCTGGAATAGCTTTCAACTCCTCACTTCTGTCTCTCAAATAGCTATCAAATTTAATGCTACCAACTGCTCTCCTAAACTCAAATATCGTGCTCGAATATGTATCCTCCTCTGATAGTTCAATCGGCTTGCCGTCAATAAAATACTGTTTGTATCTAAAATCCAGTTTCCAAATATCCTTATACTCCTTTTCTATTACCTCTAATTCCGATAAGACACTACTATTTACCGTCCCTTCCAACCCATAAATCAACATATTCACATCCTTTTCAACCTGAATTGTTAAATAGGCTCGTTCTTCACTATTTGGCAAGAATGCATTCTTTCTATACAAATCCGGAATAATACCATCATTTTCCTTCTCAACTTTCTCACAAGTGTCAAACAGCCATTTTATATATTTATCAATATTCAAGTTTTTATCAATGTTGGTTAGCCAATCTTTAAAGTTTTCGTCCTTCCAGCATCCGGGAAGTATGACCGTATCATTTGGGTTTTCTCCAAACTGTCAGCCTTGATATACTTTCTAAATTCGGCCTCCTTCTTATGTCCCGTACACTCCATGATAATAAACACTGGGACGCGCCTTTTAAACATGTTGGTAGCAAATGACCGCCGAGCAGTATGCGAGGTCACCAGCGACCACTTTTCAACCCCTATACTCATTTTATCCCATCCCGACTCTGTTTTAATTTTCAACTCCCCGGCCTTGTGTTGGTGTTTTAAGATTCGGTCATTCAATCCGGCCAATTTTGCGATGTCGTGTAAGTAGTCGTTGGTTTTCTGGTTTGATATACTTCGCGGTGGAACAAAATTATACTTTTCCAAAATCTCAATAGTAGAGTAATGGAATACGGGAACATAAACTTTATTTTCCGTCTTTTGCTGACGTTTTTCTATGATATAATTCCCCTCCTCATCCTGTTTAATGTGCTCAGGTTGCAGCGTTGAGAAATCGGAGAATCTAAAACCAGTCCAAGCCGCTATAATAAATAAGTCCCGCACCCTTTCCATTCCTGGTGTCCCGGACAAATCCAGCTTATAAATAGTTTCAAGCTCATTTTCAGTCAGATATATATTTTCTGATTCTTCCCGCATTCCTCCAAATGCCTTATACGAGATATTTTTGTGCAATCCCTCATCAAAAGCCCGTTGCATGAAGGTTTTAACATTCTCAACGTACTTACTGACGTTGTTTTGAGCGTATTTGCGGGTATAGGTCAACCAGTCTACCAATGCATCATAAAAGACACTATCTATGTCAGCAAAGGCCATTTTACGGGGGTACACCTTTTGAAAATCCTTTAACCCGTTTACGGTGGTTCGGTATCGCTGTATTGTACCCGGTGAAAGCTTCCGACCTTTGCTCTTTCCTGACTTTACCTTGATAGAATCCTTACGCTCTAATAAATCCTCTGCATAGGCCAACAAGTCATTTTGCGCAACTCTAACAGGTGCCGGGTTTCTCCACAGATCAACACGCCGCTTTACCTCCTCCTTTGTAATAGTTACCCGATTAGCCTTTAAATCTGTCAATATGCCTTCAACAGCCGTTTCCATACCATCCAGAAACATATTTATAGCTTCCCGGTTAGTTGCGGCCACAACATTCCTAACACGTTGTTTACCCTGATCAATAAGTTTACCTGATTTGTCGAAAGTCGCACCGTTCCAATTTTTGGGTAACACCTTCCAGCCAGTCGCAACTTTTACCCGGTCGTTATTGAATCTCACAATACCGTAAATAGGGGTTTCAGTCGGAGACTTCGGATTATGCAGGACATACGTAATTGCTGCCTCCTGATTCTTAGCCATGATGATATTTTGTATAAAGCATTTAACACAGAGCAAATATAGCAAATCAACAATCCGTTGGACGGGTTATTGGACGGCATTTTTAAATTTCTTTGTATTTATCTGAACCTACTTGAATTTCATTGTTTCAAAAAAACCCCTTCAAAGTTCATTATAAGCGATTTTGTCGGAATTTTGGCAGTTTTCAAAAACATACAATTTGGCTAGTTCGAGTCCCATCTTCGGCACTACTCTAAGACCTCAATAAGCTAGCGATAGCGAGTTGAGGTTTTTTTGTGTACAAATCCGATGTGTTGCAAACATTAATTAGGCCTCCCATTTGTTTTGACTTCAACAATTGGTCGGTTATGTTGGACAGTCGTATCACTAATAACATATTGGTTGATCCCGTCCAACTCAACTTTTAATGTCGCTAATCTCTCCAGTTTCGCATCCGTAACATTTTTAAGTTGTCCACCCCATCCACTGCCGGTATCGTGGCATATCGTTAACAAGTCTCCACTGGGATAGTAATTAACTATGAAACGGTAGCCTTTAGACACTACTTCATAATAGGGTTTGCTTTTATCAGAAGAACTATAAATTTCAAACAACTTTGAAATTGCTTTTTGACGGCCAGAATCAGCCTCAAAATAGTGCGTTTCCACCTCCGGGTCAACATCGTTCTCGCAGCCGGTAGTTATCCAAATACCCGCTAAAAGGATAAAAAGTATAGTAGTTTTCATGGCCTGTAATGTGTTTGCTAGTAGAAATTAGTATGTATACCACAAGGTACAAATGTTAGTTGCTAGCAATCAAGATTTTGCATAGATTTTACAGCAAGTAAGTTCCTGCATGTGATGCAACGTCTACCAGAACATTTGGGTCAATAAAAGTATAAATCACAAATTTTATGATGAAAGTAATCTCGAAATGCTTGATCTTGACTTTATGTATATTTGCACAAGGATGCGAGAAAATTTGTGGCTGTATGGCTCCGCCATTGAGCTCTGAATTGATGGGAAAATGGGAATGGATCAAAACGGTTACTCCCAGTCAAACAATCACTCCTGAATCCGTAGGGTATAGCCGTACGTTTCAGCATGAAAATGATGGAAGCGACTACATTGCATTCTATCAGAATGATTCTTTGTATCTACGAATGGTCGAATCCCGCGATTTTTACAAAGAGGACCTCGCTCAGCTTTCAGTTATCAAGCAGTACGGATCAAAATTCATTAAATACTATTTAAGCAGAAATCCTGGCAGTGATATTAGAGAAATGCAAACCAGTGAGCTGCTGAATAGTTATGAAAACTCTGTCGATACCGTGCGCCACTATTATCGTTATTCTTACCGATAATCCGCACTGTGATGTAACATTGTTAGCATCCTCAATGAGCTAGGGATAGGTAGTTATATTTCTTTGTTCTGCTCACAAAGAGAATCTTTTATTGGCCCATTTAATTGCCGACTACGAAGAAAAAACCAGTGACCTGCCACAGGTAGATCCGGTAGAACTCATCAAAATCAGAATGGAGGATTTTGGTTACAAATCTATTGATCTTGCCAAAGAATATGGAGACAAGGGTACCATAAGTAAGGTATTGAATTACAAGCAAGTTCTTTCTCTAACAATGGTCCGCAAGTTCAGTAAGCTGCTGTTTATTCCGGATGTTTTGATTGCTGAATATGAATTAAAATAAGTGCTAGACGGAGTTAGTGTAACTTTACGTAGGTCATTAATCCGGCGGTACCCATCACCAACATGGTATCGGCCGAGATAGTACCCGTGTAGTTGAAGCCATTGCTTCTATATACGACGGTTTTTTCTTTTAAAGTGTAGGGATGCGCCACAGGGATTGACAACTCGCTTTTATATTTTGACGAAAATTCTACTTCCTTCGTGTTTTTGAATTCCAGATAATTGTATAGCTCCGGATTAAGATTTCTTTGCCAGATTGTGCCCACAAGCTCATTTGTTGGCTCGATTGTTATATCCGGCGGGGCATTTTCCTTTTTAGAACAAGAGATCAAAAAAAGCGTGAAGGCTAGTGAAAATAAGGTTGATTTCATGGCTCAACTAGTTTTGTAATGGTTTGCTACAATGCTAACCATTCGATTGTCATCGGGTTAGCTTACTGCTGCAAGTAACTGATTATATATTTAATTAACAATATCCTAAACGCCAATCTGTCGTCCGGTAGAATTTTGCGGGATTGAAAATGAAATCCAGGAATGCTTCGCAGGTGCAACATTGTCTACAAGCAAAAAGCCCTACCGAAGGAAAATTCTTTTTGGCATCCTCAACCAAATATTCTACGTTTGCCACGCTCAATTCAAGTAAGGTGTCTCGGCACCATTACAATTTTATAGTATCTGTTTGGTGCCGTTATGTGCTGCCTACACCGATTGACGGTGTCGTGGCTACCGTAATGGATTAAACACCATTGCCCTTACTTGGGTTGAGCAACGGCAAGCGCGGCACCGTTTATAGTTGCGCATCATGCTAACCTATACATGCACGATGGCTTTTTTTCAAGATCCACAAAAGTACACACCTACCAAAGAGCAAGTTGTAGCCAATTTCCTCGGCACAGAATATGACCTGCTAGAAATCGAAAGGCTTTTTAATGACATGGTGAAACGCTATGTGCATCCCGACAACGATTGGAACCTAAGTCCGTACAGAATTGCCGAAGTTTTTGAAAACAGCGAAGTGATCGAGGATTTGATCCGCGGGCTGATTAGAGCCCATCAGCATTTGCATAAATAATCTTATGCCAATAAGCATCAACTTTTCAGCTAATCCCTTCTGCCCGGGCATCCCTGGCAAGCTGTACAAACTGATTTATACTAACCCAGATCAACATTACCCCCATTCCAGCAATCATCACATATAAAAAAGCAAAATGCCGGACGTTTCCCGATGTGGGAAGAACTGCCCTTCCGCTTGCAGAATCGAAGTAAACTGCGATGGTATCAACGCCCATCATGCGGCGAAAATACTTTCTACCAAGCTCAAATTTGTACGCTTTACCTTTATATTCAGCGTAGATCTCGGCAGGTAGTTTGACTGTTCCAGCTCCCCGATATCTACCAGTAATTTTCATGCAAACTACCGGGCTGTAACTGGCCATTTCATCTTGCCACGCATCATCCCGATAGATTATATACGTGAGCGCAAGGAAAACTACCCCTGCTATAAATGTAATAGAAGACCCAAACCATCCAAATTCTCTTCGCCCCTCAGTCATAAACTCGCACACGAAATTACATCATCGATTATTGCTCAAATGTTTCTCGGATCGCCCGTAAAACAGGTAGATGAGCGTACCCAAAAAAGGGAAGAAGAGGATAACGGCTAGCCAAATTAACTTTGGCACAACCGCCAGCTCCTTATTGAACATCAGATCATTGATAGTCCATATTACCAAAGCAAAAAATATGATTGCTAGGGAAGTCAGAAATATCTCCTGGTTTCCCAATCCAAAGATCGCTGTGAAAAGCTTAGTCATATTGAAGTGTTCACGTTGTTGTATTAAAGATATATAAATCTGATATGCAATCAGAATCAATCAACCTTCACAAATAACATTTTTGAATTTGGTGAACATCTTTGAAGAATGAGGCGTGTCTCATCCAGTTCGAGATCCCAGGTAGGACATTCGGCGCAAAGACCGAGGATAATGCTAATAAAAGGTTCGCTATGAAATTCGATTTTGTGGAAGCTACCATTAATCCTCAACGACGATGGACCACATGGGAGGACAAGGCCATTCGATGTTACATATTCGCCATACCGACTAAAAAACATGTAAATGGAATCCTTTTCCGGAACATCTTGCCATTCGACTATGCCATCCTTAGTAACCTGTTGAGAGGTCATTTTCCATTTACCAACAAGATCGTCGGGAACCTTAGACAGCTCTTTCGACTTGCACGCATAAACGCTCCACATTATAAAAAAAGCTACAACAAATTTCATAGTTTCTGAATTTATCTACCTGAATGACACCATAATAAGGACTTTGGTTGCTCGTATTAAAAATCGTATGATTTAATGAGTTATCCAACAGCCCCGGACGGTTTTATAAAACAGGCTTTTCTTTCCGAAACACCTATTTCCGCTTCTGTGCAAACAGCCAATCCAGCAAGCCTGGTGTGGTTTTGACTTTGTGAAAAATAGCATGTTCCAGGTTTGGAAATTCTGTGTAGCGGGGGTTACCGCCGGAACGTTTCATGGCTGCAACAAAGTCCCGCGAACCTGACACGGGAACATTTTTGTCTTTTGCGCCATGAAAAGCCCAAACAGCTACATTAACCATATTTTTGCCAAGAGCAGGATCGCCGCCGCCGCAGACAGGCACCGCTGCTGCGAACAGGTCGGGACGGGTCCCGATGAATTGCCACGACCCGTATCCGCCCCGGGAAACGCCGGTCACATATATTCTTTTTGGATCGATGCCCGGCTGTTTTGCCAGCGACGCAATCGCCTCCAATGCAAGTTTTTCAATCGAAGGATGATTAGGTATTCCGCCCCAGCCTGTTCCTCTCGGACATCTTGGAACGAAAATAAAAGCCGGATACTTGCTTCTGTTCCCCTTTTCCGATAGCCATTCCGCAGGTCCGTTCCACAGTATCTGACGGTCATTGTCGTCTGCGCAGAAAAAGGGCAGGCATACTACCAATGGATATTTCGCATTGGGATCGTAGTTCAAAGGCTTCATAAACCGGTACAACAAGGAATCTCCGGTACTACTCACATATGATCCGACCTCAAAAGGTTGCGCCGCAACCCTTGCGTCTTCCGGTACGTGAAATAAGACATAATCACGCTCGATCATACTTGCGCCGAACCAAAGCATTATCCCAACACACAGGACTATCAAAATGTTTAACCGGTTTTCTGAAACCAGGTTCTCGGGATTATTTTGCTTTTCGGTATGAATGTGTTTTGATTCGTCCGAAAAATTTAAAATGAATAGAATGGGAACAAGTGTGCTAATCCATGCTAATGCCTGGTTTAACTTTTCAGGTGTTCCCGTCATGGTCAACCCCGAACCGATAAGGTACAGGTTTAGCACGAGAAGCATTGATATGGCCAAACCTAATACAATCCCCGACCACTTCAACCAATGCCGCGTGCCCGATTCGGAAAAGATCAAACTTGCCGCCAGGAGGATGTGAGCACCCATATTCACAAACATGACAGGGCTATATAGGCTTTGCAGTTCGCGATGTAATGACATTACCAGGTACACCAATATAGCAAAACATGCACTTGATATCGCCGCAATAATCGTCGTCCATACGACAATCCGATATCTTTTGTAGTGATAATATCGGATCAAAAATATAGCTCCCAGCAGATATACGATGTTCTCAACTATAAACCAGTTTTTAAAGGAAAGTAGCGTAGCCCATTCACGACCATAAAAATCCATCCCCATCCACTGATACATAATACGATCAAAAACTGCCGTTATGACGGAGAGTGCAAGGAGGGCGCTCCCGGATTTATAGATGTTTCGGGTCCAGATCATGGCTTTTAAAACAGAAAAGTCTTTGCTGCTGAACAAATACTAAATTCAGCTTCCTCGACTAAATATTCCACGTTTGCCTTGCTTAATGTAAAGTAAGGAGTGTCGGCAACATTACATTCTATTCCTTCGCCGGACCCTTTTCCAATAATGAAGAAATCATCAATTCCAATGTGCGGTGATTGGAGCTATTCGTACGAAAATCTTTGAAAATAATTTTTCCATTCTTATCAATCACAAAATTTTCAGGTGCACCCTCAACACCAAAGCTTTGTTTGGCAGAAGCGAAGGTACTGCGTAATGGGATAAAGGAATATTTGGTATTTTTCATAAAAGGAAGCACGTAGCCGTCTTGCGCTGGAATTACATTAATACCGATGTATACCACACTATCCCCCTTAAATGAATCGACAACCGTTTGAAAATGCGGGAATTCCTCCCTGCAAGGTGCACAACCAGGAAACCAGAATGTAAGCAAAACTACCTTACCTCTCAGCGATTTCAAATCTAACTTTTCGTCACCTGTATAAAGGCCCAGCTCAAACGGGTAAGCAGTAACAGCCGTGCTATTCCTGATCATTTCAATGTCTTTATCAACCTGTCCTTTGTCGTTGCCAAGCTTCTGTCCATACGATTCAAGTGCGCTGTAAAGCGCGTCAGTGGGTAGTTTTGCGAATTTTACGGACAAGCTGTCGTACGCCGCTTTAATGTCGCCGGATTTTGCCTGCAAGGAAGCTTTTTTAAGCGCAATAAAGTCGTCCAGGTAACTAGACCGGGGAAGTTTAACCTGATCAAGACTCATGATAGCCTCTTTATAATTTTGATCTCGGTCCAGTTTATCAATCCTGATTAATGATTCAGCCAATTCTTTCCTGATCTTCCAATCGCCTTCCCAACCCATTTCGTTGATCAGCGCCAAGGCCTTTTCAGGATTTGTTTCCAGATAAGCATCTGCTAATTTCGCCGTCCCGGAAACTGACCATTCAAATTTTTGTGGTGGATACAGTTCCCGGAGCACTTCAAAATAGTGAATCTTGTCATCCAGATTTTTAGCCCGCAGACCTAACTGATATATGGCAGCCGCCCCACGTTGATCCTCAGGAAAATCCTTTACAAATTCAAAAACTTTTTTCTCGTATGTATCCGGATTACTACTTTCAAAAGACATAAGGTAACTATATGCATAGCCGGCATTTGATGGTTCCAGGGAAGCTGCCTTTTCCGTATATTCCGTAAACAACTCGTATTTCGACCCCATATATGCATCTGAACCAAGCATAGACCATATTTTAGCGTTTTTTGGATCCATTGCGGCAGCTTTTAACAGGAAGTCCTTGGGCTGGGGCATTGATGCTTTAAAATAAACTGTACCGATGGCCAAAGGAATATTCACATTGTTCGGATATTTTTTCATCCACACATCGTACTGGTCCAAAAGAAGCGGATTCTTCATTCCCATCGCATATATATATTTTTGATGGGCTTTCAAACTATCCATATTAGCTTCCACGACAACCAACGCTTTTGCAATTTCTGCGGCGGGTGCCGGGCCCATGCGTGTAGGTGTTTGGGAGAAAACCTGCATGCCGAAACAGGTTATAAATAGCAAAATCACAAATCTAGTTTTCAAATTTCTCATCATTTGACGCTGATTATGTTGAGTTCTCAACACTCGAAAAAGTGGCCTCGATAGGGTTTTTACTGTTATATTTAAATATATTATATATACTCAAAAAAGCTAGGTTGCTTAATTTTTAGAGGAATTCTTACTATAATATGTAGAAGAGAAATTGACCTGGCCAAACTTAGGTCACTGATCTTTGTGACTTCCGAATGCAAGGAGAGAGAAATTACTCTGCGTAGCATTGGCAGAGCTAAATGGCATAGAGAGCCCGAAAATATTTAAATTAATGTAGTTACCCGTATAAACGGTGTTTATTAATTCAATGTGAATGAAATAGGCAAATTATACTTAATACTGAGCGGCACTTGGTCGCGCTGGGCTGGCTTCCATTTAGGCATCGCTTTCACTACACGAATTGCCTCCTTTGACATTGATTCATGTGGGGAGCCAAAAACAAAAATGTTGACCAAATTTCCATTCGTATCCACAGAAAAACTGATAAAAACCCTTCCTTCTATTCCGCGCCTGGGCAGCGACTTGGGGTACACTACTTTCTCGCCAATAAATCGATACATTTCGGTCATTCCCCCAGGAAACTCCGCATTGACAAACAAGCTTTTTGACCCGTCTTCTCTGTAGTACTTAGCATCGATCTGTTTGCCTGAATTGTCATAGCGCAAATGAGAATCAACCTGCCCATTTTTGTAATATGTAATTTCATCATCTACCTGACTGCCATTCATATACATAGCCCGCGACTGAATTTTACCGTCTTCATAATAAAATTCAAAAGGCCCCTGTCTTTTTTTCAAATCTTTGTCCAAAAAAACGCCTTTCATTTGCAACTGCCCGGTCCGGTAGTAATCCATTGCCTGCCAAAATCCGTTGTCATTATTAAAAGCAACTCTGCGAAAGGCGGCTGACGCGGGATCCGCAATTTCTTTCCAGTTTTCATCATAGAAAATACGGATCGTGTCATCCTGCGCAAAGGCAACTGAAAAACTAAGGCAACTTAGCAAAATCAAACTAGTACAAAACCTGACCATATGGGACTATTAGCTATATCACAAAGTTATCTTAAAGACCTTATCATTTTTCGGATTTCATCTGGGACTAGCGTCGTATCGATCTTGTCTGCCAATTTCAAATATTTGACCGCGCTATCTTTCTGCATTGCGTAAGTGTATGCAATTGTCAATTTGGAAATTGTTCCGATACCTTTTGGATCCCGGGTAAATGATCCTCTTAAATAGTAAAGGCAGCTATCCATTTCATTCTTGTCACGCGTATCGCCATACATGTTACCATAGCTTTGACCCGCAGCTTCCCAGACACGAGGATTATCGGGATTAAGCCAAAGTGATTTCCTGAAAAATGGAAGAGATTCTTTAAATTTTTCCTGGCCGCCCAGTAAGTTTCCGAAACCCCAATAAACATCCGCATTGGTACTGTCCAGCAACCAGGCCTGATTAAAACGCATCATAGCGGTGTCAGCAACATTCTTGTCGAAATAATTCCAAGCTCTTGCCACCCTATCTTTTGCTGCCATTATTCTGTCACCTCCACATGATTGCTCCATTTCTTTTATAAATCGCTTATCTGCCTCGATCTGCTCGGGACATTTTTTCGCATTGCCATACATAGGAAGCCGATTAATTCCCTCGGGACAATCCTGGATAGATGAGCATCCAATCAGGATTACCAACTGGGCGGCCCAAAGGCGTAATAATGTATTCACTGAATTCTGCTAGTTTGAGCTTGTGGCATGTTTGATGATCGAATATATTAAAATTCGCTTTCGCTTTCTGCCCTTCGTCTCAGTGCTAATTCAGTGAATTTAAAAGTTTATTGGTTTAATAATTTAGGTTAACCAAAAAGTACTCTCGGACTTCGCACAA
This sequence comes from Dyadobacter sp., assembly GCF_039919315.1. GTDB lineage: Bacteria > Bacteroidota > Bacteroidia > Cytophagales > Spirosomataceae > Dyadobacter. The sequence continues at coordinate 11,349 of NZ_JBDSFX010000095.1, forward strand.
CAGTAGCATAAAAACAGGCCCTATTCTCGCGAAACAGACGTTTTGTCAAAACTGCAACATGCGCGGATCTTTCCAGCTAATTTGCTTTGGTGATTAGAAGAGCGGAAGTCAGAGGTGATTGTCGTAAGTCTTTCCCGTTATGCTGAAAATATGTGTATTCATAAAGAGTAAAACATTTGGTATCCTTTTGCTTATACCACACATCCAACGTATCAGAGTCCATGCTATTCAGTTTAAGAATTAATGACGATTTCCCGCTGCTATTTTTTCGACAATCTGTAGAAAAAACGTATCCCCCAGCAGCGGGAACATATAGGTAAGTCAGATATAGCCACTCCTTATCTTCAATGTCGAAAAGCTTGACTGAATCAACCGAATAGTAAGACCGAGACGTATCCACGAGATTGTTTCCGACGGGATCAACGATTGAAAACGTAATGGGTGTACTCACGGGAGCGTCAACCGTATCTGAACAATTGTCGCAAGCAACAAAAGCGAAACTCAGTGCTACAAAAAATTGAAATGCGACAGCACGATTACAATTTGTTTTCATCTGTAAGTGATTTTCAATATCGACACAGTTAAATCATTTTTCGTTGTTTCCTGCTTTTACTACTTAACAATGGTAGGTTTTATTGGTCAAATTTCCACTGTTCATTTTAAAATGAAATGTCTTTTCACAAAGCCGATAATTTTGTGTCCTAATTAAAAGAACCAAAACAATCCAGATGAAAGATTTAGAAATAAGACTGAAAAATAGCCCGGGCGCATTGGCTGCAATGGGCGAAGCATTGGCAGCGGCGGGTGTTAGCATTGAAGGTGGCGGTGCATGGACTTTTGCGGAAAGTGGTATTGCTCATTTTCTTTTTGAAGATGGTGGCAAAGCAAGGTTAGCGCTGGAATCTGTGGGAATTGAGGTTATTCAGGAAAATGAAATCCTTGTTCAGCGATTAAAACAAGACATTCCTGGCCAACTGGGCATGATAACGCGGTTAATGCAACAAGCCGGCGTGAACATTGAAACGCTTTACAGTGATCATGCTAATCAACTCATATTGGTTGTGGATGATTATGAAAACGGTAAATTAGTGTCGGATCAATGGAGCAAGAGCCATAACAATAATGGAGGAATTTGAAAACCAGTTTAGTGAAATTGCTGCGCTTTTAGGTGACAAATCCAGGGCCGTAATGCTCTGGTGCTTGCTGGACGGACGTGCCTATACGGCATCAGAATTAGCCATTTGTGCCAATATTTCTGCCCAATCTGCCAGTAATCATTTGGCTAAAATGATCAATGCGAATATGCTGGGCGTTGAAAAACAGGGTAGGCACAGGTACTATCGCTATGCCAGTGCGGAGGTAGCGCAGGTGATCGAGTCTATGGCGAGCCTGGTGACATTGAGCAATGAGCATTCAAGAATTCGGAAACCTGCTCAAAATGATTTTACCTACGCCAGAACCTGCTACGACCATCTGGCCGGGAAATTCGGTGTCGATCTGACTACTTCTCTGGTTCAAAGGAACATGCTTCGGATCGAGGAAAAGAGGTATGCCGTAACCCCCGAGGGAGTTGTCTGGTTTCAATCCATTGGAATCAATCCCGAAGAGAGTAAATCTCAAAAGCGTTCTTTTGCTCATCAATGCCTGGATTGGAGTGAAAGAAAGCATCATTTGGCTGGTGCCCTGGGCACGTCACTGCTTAACGGATTGATGAAAAATGACTGGATCAGAAGAAAACAGTTTTCCCGCGAAATTATCATTACCCCAACCGGTAAGCTGCAATTATCGAATAGCTTAGGTTTGGAATTTTAAAATAAACATTCAGAAAACACATTGAATAAATGGCTAAACAGCACAACTATAATCTAACCATACAATGGACCGGCAACAACGGAACTGGTACTTCCGATTACAAAGCTTACGAAAGAAGCCATTCTATTTTGGTCAATAACAAAGCAGAAATAGCTGCATCGTCTGACCCTGCATTTCGCGGAGACAAGACCAAACATAACCCTGAGGAGCTATTAGTTGCCTCGCTATCAAGCTGTCACATGCTATGGTACCTGCATTTGTGCACCGAAGCGGGCGTAGTCGTAACGGATTACACGGATCACGCCACAGGCGTCATGGTTGAAACCGCCAATGGAGGCGGATACTTTTCCGAAGTAACATTGCATCCTAACGTAACGGTTACTGAAAACTCAATGATTGAAACAGCAAATGCATTACATAAAAAAGCCAATGAACTATGTTTCATCGCTAATTCAGTCAATTTTAAGGTGCATCATGAACCGGTTTGTAGGGTTGCTGATTAACAATTCTGCTTTTTCTATCCCCCTACTGACATACTGTTGTCACAACCAATCATTTTATTTGGCATAGATTTCGTTCAGAAATAGCTATGCAAGCAGAAATTCAATCGCTTTATCATTCAAAAATATGTTCTGTACATAATTTTTTATGTCAGTGCCACGATTGTAAGGTTTCAGCGACGGAATACCAGGAAAATTTCTCTTTTGCCTACGTCAGGACTGGTAATTTTTTGTTTAAGACATTCAAAAATGACCTTGATGCGCATCACGGGTTATTTTTGATATCGAAACCAGGCTATGAGTACCGGGTTGGTCATGTGCATGACATGCCTGATCAATGTACCATATTCTCGCTGGGAGCGGACAGTTTGGAGCATTTACGGACGCAAAACCAAGGGTACTCCTGGTTTTTCAAGAATCCTGACTTGCAATCTATTCTGATCAAAGCAACTCCTGAGACGGAATACCTTCACCACCACATATTCCAAATGATGAGTCAGTCCCGGTTTCATCGGCTGCTTGCTGAACAATTAATCACAGATCTTTTTTTGAAGGTACTTTCGTCTTCCCAAAATGACACTTCGGGTTTTCAACTTAGCTACAAGCAAAAAAGGAATTACTTGCCAGTTATTGAATCGGTGAAGGCGTTCATCAATGATTCATTTGCCGAAAATCTTTCCCTATCGCAGCTGGCGGACCTTGGCAATATGAGCCCCTATCATTTCAACAGGGTTTTCAAACAGATCACCAATGCCAGTCCTTACAATTACCTGCTTCGTGTCAGGTTGCAGCAGGCTAATCTTCAACTATCCAATACCGACCTTCCGATCACGACCATTGCTTTTTCGTGTGGTTTCAATAGCCTGGAAAATTTCTCAACAGCTTATAAAAATCAGTTCGGCAAAGCTCCCACTGCCACTCGTTTATGAAAACAGCAATTTTCCTCAAATGAATAAAATCGCTACCTGATAGTTTTGCTCATCACTAAAACAACAATACGATGAAAGAGCAACTAAAAACTATCCTTACCAACTCTAAAAGTTATACACTGGCAGTAGCTGCCGCAATGCCAGCCGATACCTATGGTTTCAAACCTGTGGATACTGTCTGGAATTTTGGAGAGCTATTGAACCACATTGGTTATGGGATTTACTGGTGGGAAGAAAATTACATTCGGGGTATAGAAACCGACTGGAACCCACCGGCAAGCCTCACCTCCAAAAGCAAAATTGCCACTTACCTTCTTGATGCTTTTGAAATGCTGGAAAAAACCCTCGCGGAGTTATCTGATAGAAATGAGGCCATCGCTGGTTTTCACACTACATTGGACCACATTACCCACCACCGCGGACAGGCTACTACCTACCTGCGCTGCTGTGGCATTACCCCGCCTGAATACATCTATTAGCCCACCGGGCCGGTTACCTAAATTGGCCCATACCATTTTCCCTTTCAATTTGCTTCAACGGTCTCATTATCAATGAGGCCGTTTCTTTTTTATAATCATACCATTCCCGTTTTCACTCATTTATCCCAAAACTAAAATCATGAATTTATGTGATTTACAGGCCGCTATATAGTAGGGAACTTTGAAGTGTAAGATTCAAAATCAATCAAATCATTTTAAATAATCCTACCATGAAAACATTACAATCATTTCTGACAGTCTGCTTTTTTGCCTGCGCCTCGAACATTGCCTATGCAAATGTTCCCGCAAACCATTCGCTCATTACTGCCGACACCAGCAACATTCCGCAGCGATTCCGTGTGCTCATCCCCTCTCTTGAAAAATACCGGGGCGAATGGCCACTGGAATTCCTGATTGCGTGGATCAAGAAAGAGTCGGACGGAAGTATTGCAAGCCACACCTCATTGGATGAGCGTGGTTACTTCCAGTTGCATCCCGACGAATCCAAAGCGTTAAAAGTAGACCATGAAAGACTGAGTACCGACCGGGATTATTCGATTTATGCAGGTGTAAAACTGGTTGACCTTCGGGGTGCTTCGGCAGCCAAATATGCGAAAATGCTTGGTATAGATGCCTCAGGGGAGGTTTATTTGGGCCTTACCAAACTCATGCACTGGCTTCCTTATGGCGTTGAAAACATCGTTGAAGTCATGAAAAAGAAAGAGTTTGCCCCTGACAGCTGGGACTCGTTCAAAGCCTTTTGTGAGGAAAATAAGGATGAAATCCAGGCAGGTATTAACAGAAAAGGAAAATGGCAGCTGGAACGGGGCATCAAAAATGCGGACGACGTACTTTCCTATGCCCGCTCCATCAATGTAACACCTTGATTTACCGCTTTCTAATATCATCAATTTATGCGATTTACAGAGGCCTGAATAGTCGTCAACTTTGATGCATCAAGTCAAAAACCGCTCATTAAAATTTAAACAAATCGAAACATGAAAACAGTATTATTACTTTGGATCATCACCTGCTTCGTTTCATCGCGAGCATTGGCGCAGGCAGCAGACCCGGGGATCGAGTTTGAACTAGAAAGAGAGGATGCGCTTAAGATACGTGACCTTTCAACACGTGTACTTCAACTTAATCAGGACATGCTAAATAATTCTGCGTCGGCATTTGACGCTGTTTTCAGCAGACTGGACGGTGTTAAGGTCGAATCGTCAGATTTTGAAAGTGTGTGGACATTTAGTTTCACAAAGGTTTTTGAGAAAGTTCTGGATAGTTCGATTCCCGATGTTCCGGGTGTCTCATTTGGCGTGGATCTCCTCAAAGATATTTATAGACTCGATCAGGCCCGACTTGAAAAAGAAATACGGATTGAAAACGCTTTGGCGACGAACAGAATGAAGGAAATTCTCGCGCAAATCGCCGAGCGCAGAACGACGACGTTTAGCCTGGACCGTGCAAGCATTGAAGAAATTTTACTAGCCAAATTCAAGGTTGACGGAGGTACCTATCTTACAAACGCATCAGAAGGATTGAAAAGTATGGAAGTGGCTTTACAAAAAACGCATGGAGGCGTGAAAATACAGACCCTGATTTTTGAATTCAAGATTCTTGAAGAGCTCATTAACGGCGTCGCAAAGTCATACAAAAACAAGGAATTCATGATGTGTGAGGTTTGGATGACGGGCTGCGATCGTGGTGGATGGGAATCATCAAATACCACCCCTACGCCCGCCTGCCCAATCATCGAAAAGGCTAAATACGTTTTTACAGGTGATATGGCAACCCAGTTTACGGCAGCTGCCAATGCAGTACTTACGCCACTCAGAGTGATACCTGATATCCAATCCAGGCTACTTCTCTCAGATCTTAATGTTGATTTTCACATGAAAATTCACCCTCCCGGCTGCACGAGGGACTGCTCGGTTATGGTTCCTGTGACAAGAAAAGACGGGAAAATTAACATCAGCAGCAAAGTGGGTTGGAAGGGTTGCAGTGGTGGTGACGGCATGTTCCTATATGCCCTGGACGGATACGGTAAACTCAAACCGCTCACTAACGATATCATCAAGCAAATGGAACGGGCCAGGTACGTCGTATTCAATGAGGTTTTCTATGAAGATGTCAAAATACATAAATGACTTAACAAGAACGGATTTCATTCGTTTTTGGGTATTTTAAATTCAACGTCATGAAAAAATTAATGCTGCTGATGCTCCTCAGCCTGGACGGCTATTGCATTGTAAAATACGACGAGGGCCGGCTGATGATCAACGGGGTGCAACTCCTGCAGGACCTGAAAGACCCCACCGCTTATTACTACCTTCCGCAGTTCCCCCGTATCGCCAGAAAAGACGATAACAGTTTCGAATTCCTGTGCATCAAATACGTGAGCAAGGCCAGTAATGAGAACAATGGAGGGATTTTTCATGCGCTCATCGAATTCAGTTTGCCCGACGACATGATCCAATCCATTGAAGCAGAACTTAAAAAGAAGGTACCGGGAGCCAGAATTGCGGGCCCGGTACCTATGCAGCAGGCGATGGTAGATGGAGAAGACGGAATGGCAAATATCAAAGTCGTTTCGGCGATCATGAACGAAGGGGAGAACAACCGTTTTTTGAAAGGAAAAGTACTGACCTCCACGTTCGCCCCGTTCCTGCCCAAATCCAGGGCTGCCATCGCAGTAAATCTCAATCAGGAAGGTGCGACATTGTTATGGGAGTCGTTCAAAGGCAATACCTCCGATGTATCTGTTTCATTGCAAGGATATTACGAGGCATATGTTCAGGGCTACAATGCTTCTGTTTCTGTGGAAGTATCGACATTGTATGCGCATTTTAGCAAGATCATGTCCAATCAGGAAGGATTTGACAAGTCGCAGATCCGAAAGATCGTGGATGATTTACAGCAAAGCCAGGTAATGAAGGTAGAAGTTTTTGACCGGTCGGAAGGATTGGGTATCAAGGCTGATAACATGCAAAAGATCCTTGATCTGGTGACCGAAAAGCTGACTACCCTGCTATTCGACAGCCAGAACGGATGGGCAGTACTACCGGAAAAAGAGAAGGCCGTTGAAAAAGGACAACTGGCTGGCAGACAACAGGCCGGCTGGCTCAACCGGCTTTTCCGTGGCGTTGAAAACAATGCTTACTATACCGATCATCAGTTTGTTTTGAAAGATATCAAAGACATCAGGACGCGCCAATTTTACCTGAACCTCAGCAAGGCTACCTCGATAAAAGTGCCAGTATTCGCATCCGGAAATCTGAGTGGGCTGTACACCGAGCTTACTACCCAAAGTCCTGAAAAATACTTTCGCACTGTTTTTCTCGACGATCCGGATTTTCAGAAACGGGAGGTAACATTTCAGCTCGACGGATCTTTTGCCGAGACTTTCTCCGACCTGCTCAACTTTGTTTCTGTCACATTCAGAAAAGAATACGCCTCCGGTGAAAATGATGTTTCCGAGGACATTGTGATTCGAAAATCGGATGTGGAAAAGGGCTCCGACCTGAAAATTGTCAAGTACCCCCGTCTTGGTTTGAAAGGTGAAAACTGGCTGGATTACCAGTACAAGATCGATTGGAGCCTCAAAGGAAATAACATTTCGATCAGGGAGCCTGCGGATAACAACGGCTGGATCAAGGCGAACGGGTCATCCGTGATCCTGGTACCGCCATTCAAAAAACGTGTGGTGGAACTGGAATTTGATAAAAATACGATGAAAGACAGAGGCTACATTTCAGCTAATATTCGCTTTTTCGTCGTGCTCAACAGGCAGCCCCAGACGCAGAAAAGTTTCGCGCTGAAACAGAGCGACGCAAGTGCTTCCCTCAAATTCTCCCTTTTTCACGACGCAAATGAAGCTATTGCCTATCAGATCACCTGGTACGGCAATGCCGGAAAAGTGGAGGAAGAGTTGAAAGAATTGGCAAGAGGAGAAAACTACCTCTACCTGCAGACCCCAGCCACCAGTCAATTACAGAAATAATGAAAACGCTCATCCTATCATGCATTCTCGTACTCACAGGCACATTCCACGTAGCCGCGCAGCAAATTTCCATTGATCGGGGAATCAAGGCGGGTAGCCTTTGGTGTTTCCCGCTGGCCTCCGATTCGCTGACTTACTACTACCTGCCTACGAGTACCAGCCTGGCCACGACGGAAAAAGGATTACCAGGATTTTCGTTTTTGAGGTATGTGACTTACCAGGAAAATACCTCTGGAAAATCCATTTCCGATGCCGGCGGCGGGGCGGTGCTGCACTTTTTGGTGACGTACAATACTACCGATGAGCAGGTTCGCAAGGCAGAAGGTATTTTACAGAAAAAAGCGGCTCCCAAGGCTACGATCAGAGGTCCGGTTATTTTTAAAAAAGCGCGGTACTCGCTGATTTCCTCGACATTGGACCGCGAACAGAGTCATGTGCTACGGACAGGAGAGGCCCCGGTCCTGGAAAACAGCAGCCTGGCATTTTCATTTGAGTTAACCCCCGTGGATTCAAAAATTCTGCTGGAAAGCTTCAAAACCGGGACTTCTGATGTATCGGTGATCTTTGATTTTACTTTTGAAGGACTGAGCGATTCCTACAATGCCAAGCTGGAAGTGGATTGGGCCAAAACCCAACTGGAAAACTCAGGCGGAGTGACGGCCAAAATTTACTACTTCGGTACCGACGTTCAGATCGAGATTGACAAGCTCCTGCGCAAGGAGGCGATCCGGCTCACGACCAGTGGGGAGAACCGGATCATGGAAGCATTGGTGGACAGGGTTTACAACAAAATGGTAGAGCTTCTGTACGAGCCGGTGAGGCCCGAAACGGAAACCAACAAGTCCGATGATGTCACAGATCAGATCCCGAAAATCATTGCCAATTCGCTCAAAGAAGTTCAGAAAGCAATCCCTTTTGCCTTGAATGCTTCTTACAAAAGGAAGTCAACGCGGACCGAGGGAAGCACCGTTTACGATTTCAAAGGACGGTCGACATTGGAGCGCCACCATTTCCTCACATTCAATATCGGCGACATTTACAGCAGGTATGGGACTGATCCGGCGGTTTTTCGTGATGTTCCTTTATCCGACGAAACATTTCAGCAACGGGAAGTCAGTATTAACATTGACGGGGCGGTTGAAAGGGATTTTAACAATATGGTCAACAATGTGGTGGTAACGCTCCGCAAAATCCATCAGGATAGCTCGGTTACCGTGAAAGAAATTTTGATCAATAAAGAATTCTTCAAAAAAAGCGCCAGCCCGTCCATGTCCTATCTCAACCAGGGCGACCACGACCGGATGCGGTGGCTGAACTACGAGTACCAGGTAACGTGGCAATTTCCGGGCGGTGGCCGGCTGGCTTCGGAATGGACAAAGGCAAACTCTCCGGTGGTCAATGTTTACCTGCCTTACAAAAGATGGAAGATGGATTTCACAGGAGACATGAAAAAGCTGGAAGAAATGGGCGTAGTAGCCATTTCGGTTCAGGCGAGCTATCCGTTTGCCGGGCTGCAAAAACCGGAACGCATCACGATTAAGCCTCCCGAAAACCCAGAAAGCAGGAACCTGGAAATCACAGTACCGAACGATCAGCAGGAAATCGATTACAGCATTACCTGGATCCGCAAAGACGGCAGCAAGGTTACCAGCGAAGGCAAAGACAAACATGGATTGGTATTCATTGATAATGTGCCTGTTAACTAAATTTTTTGACCTATGAAAATACAACTCATTGGCCTGTACCTGCTGATTGTGTCAGTGGCAGCCCCTCAGATAGCTCCGGCTCAGACATTGGATTACAACAACAAAGTTGAAATCGCCCTGAATGATGGATTGAATATCATTTTGTATGGCAAGGCCCCTGCGATGGGCAGTACCACATTGTCGGGTGAATATTATTACCTGCCTACCAACATTCGGTTGTCCAGGCGGGAAGATGGTGTACCTAAGTTTTTATTTATTAAATACACGACTGATGCCAAGGAAACAAATGGCGGCGTACAGGGCGCATTGATGCATTTTATGATGGAATGGGGCTTAACGGCACAGCAAGAATCGGAACTGCAATCCAAACTGGAACAAAAACTGCAAAGCTCATCGGGGGGCGTGAGACCGGTAGTTAAAGGTCCGGTGGAACTGGAATCGGGCGAGAATTCATTCAGCATTATTTCAGCCTCGCTATCGGACGAAAAGTCTGCCAAAATCATGCACACAGGACGTGCGCCAGCATTACCCGGTGCCATGCTCGCAGCGAGCGTCAAAATGGACAAGTATGCGGCGCAGCTAATGTCGACGACTTTGGAAAAAACACGTTCGATCTCGGATCTGAGTCTTAAGCTGGATTTGAAATACAAGCTCCTCACGCCTTCGGTACAGGGACGAATAACTTTTGACTGGTCAAAACTGGAACAAATGACCCGGTCCGTAAAAGACGAGATCGATGTGGAAAAGAAACGGGTAAGCGCTGGGTTCTTAGGATTGTGGTCTTCCAATCAGATCCAGAAAATCACCAGAACCCAGGTTGACAGTCTCAAAAAGCTGCTGCTGGAAACCAAGATAGTGAAGGTTGAAATTGAAAAATATCAGGAAAACAGCGCCATTGCGGATAAGTTGATCGAACATTTTACAGAAATGTTTATCAATTCCATTGCCGACAAAAGCACAGAAGCGCTTCCCGCAACTACCCCGGCCGAAAGCGCCGACGATCCCGTCAAAGATGCCGATATCCGGCATAGTTGGAGCATTAATAAGTCCAAACTGGAAAGTAAGATGGTCAAGAAGATCGAAACGTTCGACCTGGCACTCAGGACAACCATTTCGTACCCGGTTACCATTGTCGGCAACTTGTCGGACTGGTACAATGGCGTGCGGCATAACCAGGCTTGTGTTACGTCGGTCAACCTGGCTGATCCGTTTTTCCAGCATCGGGATATCCGATTTATCCTAGACCTGGAAGCTGAACAGATTTTTCAGCAGGAAGTGAATTATGTAACTGTGTACGTTCGCAAAACCCGCAGCTCGGGAGATCCATTCACGGAAGACATCACCATTGACAGGGATTATCTCAAAAAAACGGGCACGCAGGCCAGCGTTACCTATGCCCGGAATGGTGATAACGGCAATGATACGTACGAATACCGAATGCAATGGAGCTTGAAAGGGAACATCAGGTATCCCGAAAATCCGCCGTGGCTGCGTGGTGAATGGCAGGGCGTGACATTAGGCGCGCCGGTAACACCGCGTACCATTGAATTCGAAGGTGACCTGGAACAGCTCAAACTGATGCAGATCAGCCGGGCAGTCCTGCAGGTGCGCTACAAGAAATTTGGGCAGGAAACTGAATCGGAGATACCGCTCAGCGCGGCGGGCGGGCAGCCTATTGTTCAGAAAATGATCCTCGTCGACCGGGATACGCAGGGATATGCTTACCGGATGGTATTTACACACAAAACAGAAGGGAAACTGGCACTGGACTGGAGTGCAAAAATCAACGATGGTTATGTGTATGCAAGTATTCCGGAGCAATTCAACGACAAGACCTCGGCTATTTTTCAAAAGGCAGCCGAAGCCGGAAAGGTGATCGCTGCCGGTACGGGATCTGAAAAAGTGGTCCAGAAAGGCACGGAAGTGCTCGAAAAATTCAAGGATATCTACAAAGTCATCACTAAATAACTTTTTACAAGATCATGAAAACATTTATTAGGATTTTATACATCATTCCTCTGCTCACACTCTGGGCATGCGAGGAAAAACAAATCGTCGGGGACAGCGCCTGCCCCAATTGCCCGGTGGTTTCCAAGGTAGATCCACCTGTGGCGCAGGAAGGAAGCGAAGTAACGGTTACCGGCCAGCGATTTGGCAGCGATAAGAGCAAAGTAACCCTCGAAATCATTACAGAGCCACAAAAAACGATCATTACTTCGGCTGATATTCTGAGTGTTACCGATACGGAGATCAAATTCAAAGTACCTGCGGGGCGGCAGGGAATGGGCAAAATTGTGGTGAAAGTAGATGTCGGGACCGAAATTCTGGCCTCTGATGATATCGGTATCACCGATAAACCGGCAGACATCTTGTTTGCATTCAGCGGGAAAGGTCAGTTTACCATTGCTACCCTTTCCGGGCAGGCGGGCGACGAGGTGATCATTAAAGGAATCAATTTCGGGACGAAGAAGGAGGACATTGTGATCAAAATCGGGACGGTTAACATTCCCCAGGAGAACATTTTGAGTGTCAGCGATACTGAAATCAAGTTCAGGATCCCGAAAGGAGTGCCGGCTAAGGACAATGTAGTGGTACTGGTGAGCAACTTCGCCGTCGGCGGTGTACTGGAATTTACCTACGATGTTCCCAAAATTACTACCACTGCTTTGAAAGGTGCCAAGGATGAAAAAGTTATCATTCAGGGCACCAATTTCACGCCTTTGAAAACCGAGCTGAAACTATTCATTGGTTCCGTTGAAATTGCAGCAGCCAACATTGAATCTGCAACTGATACCGAGATCAAATTCAAGGTTCCGAGAGGTATCGGCTCAGGAAAGATAACGTTGAAAGTATCTGATTTTGAAGCAGTTGAAAAACCGGATTTCCAATATCTGACAACCTACACCGTGGGTACTTTCTCTTACACAACGGGAATAGCAGGCACGGATTACGGCTCCGTTAGGGATTTCAAAATCGATACTGCGTCCGGAAGCGATGTTATTTATCTGGGTTATCAGCAACTGCTGGAGAATACTTACATCATCAGAATCGAAAACAATCCCGGCAGCCCAGCAATACCGGTGGCCGTTCCATTTAATCTTCCGCAATTGCTTAGAACGAAAAACGCGGGGGGGCAATACATTTTTCCTGCCTTCCGCTGGCTCGTGCCACTCGGCGACAAGATTCTCTATCATTATATCACCTCTTTTGGCTCAGAAGAATACAGGATTACAGAAATAGCCAAAAGTCCGTCGACTCCATCACCCCGGTTCGTGGAGCGGTCGTCGAAAAATGGAATTGATTTTAGTAACGCTACGGCAGCCAACGCGAATCAACTCTATGCAACCGGATCTATAACATCAAGCGGGCCTGACAATGGTTCCAGTATTTATTCTCTCACCAGAAGTAATACCGCAGGCTCCCGGTTTGCTTATTCGTCCATCTACAACAGTACTACCTACTCGTTTGATGACATTGAGTTTTACAATGGGCAACTGTATCTGTGTGACGCCAAAAACTATAAAATCTATATATACCAACAAAGCAAAGGCAAACTCTGGACGTTTTCAACCATCTCAGGCGGAGGCACATCCACTGCCGACAATGCGCCGATAGCCAGCGCAGGGTATCGCGCCCCTACCGACCTCGCATTTGATATGGCCGGTGATATGTTTATTTGCGATTCGGAGAACAGTATAATCAGAAAAATCAGTAAGCTTTCTTCGGCTCAACCACTCGTTTCGACTATTGCCGGTGATCTGAATATGTCTGGAAAAGTGGATGGGATTGGTAAAAATGCACGGTTCAACAGACCTACATTTCTGAGTATCGGAAAAGGCGGCCGCATTTATGTGTACGACGCTGGCAATGGAGCGATCCGTGTGATTACGCCTGATTAAGCATTCATTTTTAAAAAATAAACTGGTCATATCATGAGAAAATTTCTCGTCGTACCGGCGGCCTGGAAAGGTTTGCTGTATATACTTCTTATGCTGAAATTCGCGTCATTTTCAGCTTTCGGACAGCTCGTTGAAACCAATAAGGTCGATACCAAGACCTCAGAGGTACAACCAGGGTCTAGTTTCCTGAGCACTGCGTCATTTGCTTTTGCGGGAACAGCACCATCGGCTAGTATCAAAACTTACAAACTCACCGCGTATATAGGGGAGAGTCCCTGGAATTTCTTTTTCTACAATACGGTGCCGCTTTACGTTTCGAACCGCGAGGATTCCACGCGCGCCTTTGCCAATGACCTGCTTAACCAGCTCGGCGGGTTGCTCAATGTTTCGTTGGCCAAAGTGGCCTATTTTGCAAATGGGGGCGATATCATGAACAAGGATATCAAGGGTGCGCAGCTCGATTTCAGATTTGGCTCGAAGGTAATGGACAAGCAGTACAAAAATGACAAACAGGCCATATCGTCGTACCTGATCCCTTCCTTGCAGGCCAGCCTGGATTTCAGGTACCTGATCCCACTTGTCAAATCGAAGGCCGCGGCCAAAGGTGCTGCGCTGCGGGACAACATTGCCGGGAATTTATCTTTCAGGGTTTTCGGGACTTTTCAGCAGATCCTCAATAGAAAGCAGTTTGAAGTAGCATTCAAAACACCGAGGGGCAATATCCCTCCTACCCAGATCATTACCGGAAATTTTGAGGCTAATTTGTTCATTTCCAATGAGATTTTCATCAGTGCAGGCTATGCCTATTCCAACCTGATACAGCCCGTGAACCTGAAAGTGAATAAGGACAGGACGTTTTTTTCGGTGAGTTTTTTGCCAAATCTTAATAAATAGAACAGCCATGAAAACCTTGATTTACATTGCCTGCATACTGCTATGCGGCCGGGCGACTGCGCAGCAAACCGCTCCTGCGAAGGCCGACGCCCAGTTTTTCATGGGCATACTGCTGGACAAGATCATTACCATTGGTAGCCTGAAAGCCTGTCCGGCCAAAGACAATCCGCTGCAATATTACTATCTGCCCAACAAGCTGCGTATTGCCACGGACGAAACGACGGGCCAGCCCAAATTCTCCTTTATCAAATATGTTACCAACAAACGGTCAGACGCGGAAAGCACTGAAATTAAGGAAGGCGATGGTGGTGGCTGGGTACATGTGCTGATGGGATTGTCGGTCAGCGATGCGGAAATTGCGACTGCGGCGTCTGATTTATCGGGGAAAGTACCTGGTGCAAAGCTGGTTGGCCCGGTGATTTACAGATCGGGAACGGTAAGCCTTGTTACAAAAAGTGCTGCTACCAACGACAAGATCAGGATACTGGGTACTGAAAAAGCACCAGTGCTGGATGGTGACTTCATTGCGGTAGGTTTCCCGCTGAATGCGACGGATGCTACCATTCTATGGGAAACCATGAAAGGTTCAAACCCGGACGTTTCATTGAATTTCAACATGACCATTGCGGGATTGAATTCTCCGATAGGTGCCAAAATGGAGGTAAACTGGGACATTGTCAACCAGCATCGCATCATGAACCTTGCCCTCGATATGCCGGTAGTGAAGGCCGAGATTAGTGATATGGTGACTGATTTGCGGCAAAATGGAACGATCAAGGTTACTACCGTTGGAAATAAACCGCTCGACGCTGCATTGATTTCAAAAATTGAAAATATGGTCGTCGACCTTTGCTTCTCCAAATCACTGGATTCAAGCCGGTTGGGACGCTCATCCAGTAACTATCTGATCAGCCCGGGCAAAGATGGCCAGTCGAGAAGAGATCGCGAACTGACCAGAGAGGATTCGGAGCGCGGCAAGGAAAGAACACGGTTGGGGGAGGATCTGACGACGGCGAAAACGGAACAAACAGCCGCCAAAGCAGCCGACAAGGCCGCTGATGAAAAGGATGATGCCGCACAAACGGCTGACATTAAACTGCAAAAAGACAAGCTGGACAAGGAGACTGAAGCTGCGACAAAAGCATTAGCGGCTGCCAAGGAAAAACATGCTGCCACAGTCACAAAACAGGCCGCAGCAAAAGACAGTACCGAAAAAATAGCCGCGAAAAAGGAGCTGGAAGAAGCTGTTGCGGCACTTGGCAAAGCGCAGAAAACAAAAGATGCTGCCGAAAAAACAGGTACTACTTTTCAGGAAAAAACACAGGCAGAATCTTTGACCAAAACAAAAAAAGAAGCTGACGGTACCAATAAAGACGTAGAAAAAGCTGCCAAAAAAATAGCGGGAATTGAAGAGGACCGAAAAGACCTCAGCGGCATTTCTCTGGCTGATTTTTCCGTGGAAGCTGTTTATCATCGCTCCAAAGTAAAACGTTCGGGAAGTTTTGTCCTGGATCTCAACCATTATGATCCGGTGACGATCGATGAGCCTTTTGGCGGCAATATTGGCAGGATCAATTGCCGTGGCTGTCTGCTGGAAGTCAATACTGCGAGTAGTTTGTACACGCAGCGCGAGCTAGTGACGTATCTGGATGGCGGCGCATTGGCTGATTTTGACAAATACATTAACTATGTGACCGTCAAAATGCGCAAGAAACACCAGGCCGGCGAACTGACATATGACGAGGTACGGATCGACAGAAAGAATTTCAATACCAAAGGGAATGCTTTTAAAATGATGTACGGCTGGGGCAATGGTGATAATGATCGCCGCACCTGGCTGGATTACGACTACCAGACTACCTGGAATTTTTTTGGCGGGTACACCATTCACCAGGATTGGAAACCTTCGAATGAGAATGTGATCGGTGTTTCTCCCCCGTTCAACCGGTCGGAAATCAGGCTGATGGCGGATAAAGAATTGCTGAAAGCGGCTTCGGTACGGGCTGTTTTTGTTAAAATTTATTACAAACTAGGCGATACAGAATATGTGAAAAGGGCCACGATCAGCCCGGCCAGCGACATTTTACAGCAACAGGTCGAGATCATTCATCCAAAAGAAGACCTCACTTATTCTTTTGAAACGGAATGGGTACTCAATGATAATACCAATATTAAATCCGGAAAAAGCACTTCCACTTCGGATGTATTGTTTGTGGACGTTTTACCAAAAACCAATTGATATGAAACCGAACCCTGCAATACTACTGATCCTGCTTGCGATCAGCTTCGCGGCAACAGGCCAGTATCAGAACCACAGCGGACTAAAAAACAGAAAGTTGCGACTGGCTAACATTGATAATCACCAGACATTTGACAATGTGCAGGGTGCGCTGCCTTCGGAAGATAAGCTGCCCGACTGGCCTCCCGGGGGTAAAAGCGCACGGTCGAAATCAGGTGTTGATTCAGTCATTGTGTTGGATGATGCACCTCTGCAACTGACGGTAATGGTCTATTTTTCGGGTGTTTCAAAGGCCAATATCCAGGTTGCTGTGTCGGCAGATAAGAGCCAGGCTAAGTCGTACATTCTTCCTCAAATGGTCACCGTGATGGAAGGGCAAAGTCCAGCTGAAATTACTTTGAAGGCCAATATTCCCGAAAATATGGAAGTTCAGTCCAATCTTTTATCCGTTGAACTGAAAGATCCCGCGCGCATTGCCCCGCAGAAAGATTACATTTTTTCACTTGGAAAACGTTGGACTAGTCAGATCAAAGGTGAGAACCTGGTGCAGGTCATTAATCTCGAACCGATCGGGTCAGCCGCGTCTTTGTGGCAACTCGGGGCGGCCGATCCGCTGCCTAACCCTTCCAAGGCGGCGGGTAGCACAACACCTTCGCTCGCTACCCGAGCGGGCGTGCCTGCACCTGGGCCGACAGGCGATAAAACCCCGCGTGGCCCTTCGCGGCAGCCCTTTTCTCTTTGGGACAATATTAAAACAGACATTGATTTTGAACTAAGTGATATCAATAACATCAGAACTGAAATATATCCTGACATTAATCCTGCCTCTGAAACTTTCTACATTTCGCCGGTTGCCTATAATCTGCGCTGGAATAAGGAGGAGGGCTATCAGAATTTCAAAGTGCTGTATGGCGCTAACAACCAAGTGACGTTTCATGCGGGGCTTGATGCGGGAATTACCAGCAAGCAACTGGAAACGACGAGGTACCTGATCCGCAAGCTGATGAAGTCTCAGAATGTGGAAATGCTATCGCCTAAAATTCAATTGTTTGGAGCGAATACGGCACCGGCGATGTCATTGAAAAGTGATTTTCAGGGTGTTTTTCAGATCGATCCTTCCAAGCTCGATGTGACGGCGCCCACAGATTTTACCAGTCCGCTGCAGGTATCCTGGTCTACCGACAACAAGACCCGGGATATGATCGTACTGGCTTTGCAAAACGGTGTCGGGTTGAATGGTACCCTCACTTTTGGAACAGATTCTATTATCAGAAAAATTCCTGTTTCCATTGCATTCAATGACAAACGCAATTACGGAAAGATCATTCTGGAAAAAGGAAACTGGCGGCAAAGTGGTTGGCAGAACCCTTTCCCCTACCCTGTCAGGATCCGGTACATGCATGCTTTGCTAGACAATGGCGTTCAGAATGATGGCAGTAACTACATTTATTCGTGGAACTGCAATGGGCCGGTTGCCCCGCCTTCGTCCCGCGTTAGTTTCAATGGCGTCAAGATCCCTCAATGGTTTGACAGCAGCAATAAAGTCATCCAGATCTGGCTTGAATATGATATTATGCCTTGTCCCACGTGTACCCAAGCATTATTACAATCCTTAACAACGGGATTATCAGGCAGTTTCGAAACCAGCATTGTATTTCAGTCCATGGACCTGGTGAGCAGCCTGGATGCGAAACTGGTACAAGTCAGGGTTAAATCGACCCAGGCCGATCCGGCCCACAACAGGGAGGCCGAAATTTCAGCGAACATTAGCAAAGACGGGGAGGATATCAAGCTCGGACCGCTTTACCCCGGCCAGGACAAGCGCCTTTCGTACCAGTATAAAATCATTGTGGTGAGCAATCAGGCACAGGTAGAAACCAGCTGGATCAGTGAAACAAGCC
Organism: Dyadobacter sp.; assembly: GCF_039919315.1. Classification (GTDB taxonomy): domain Bacteria; phylum Bacteroidota; class Bacteroidia; order Cytophagales; family Spirosomataceae; genus Dyadobacter. Next base: position 29,711 of record NZ_JBDSFX010000095.1, read on the forward strand.
CGCAGGTTTACCTCAACAAAGCGAATCTTGAAAAAATAATAGGCAGACCACTCAAATAGTACGTCATGCGCACGAGATTTTTAATGATGCTGCTCATCCTGGAACTTGCCGGTGTATGCTGCAGGGCTCAGGTCAATTGGGACAATGGCCTGTTCAATAACGGATTACGCCTATACCCTGATGTGAAAGACAAGCAGGTTTATTATTACCCGCCCGCCGGTATGACATTGGTGAAAGACCGGGACGGCGATCCTGATTTCCGCATGGTGATGATGCGCTACACCGGAAGAAAGCTTAGCCAGGACAGACAAAAGAAGGTTTTTAGGAATATATGTCAATTAAAAGTTGCTATACAAATGCCTTCGAAAGAAAAGCTGGCTGCGATCCAATCGGAACTGGGGTGGGTGACATTGAAACAAATGCCTTTGAACCGCATTGAATCTTTCCTCATCTACACCCCGGCAGTTCCCGCTGAACAAGGTTTTATCATCAATGGAAATACAGAGGAAGCTTCGAACAATTCAGGCGACGAGCGCACATTCACTATTCAGGTTTCCAATGCAGATGCGCAGATCCTGGAAAAGGCATTTGAGAAACAGCAAGCCTTAATCAGCGTAGGCTATGCATTTTTTGCCGAAGGGATTTCCTCTGAAAATGCCTCAATCAAAGTTGATTCTGGCAAAATCAGGACTCCTTTATTTGCTGATTTTATTCAGGATTTCCGCGACAGCTTGAATTTGAAACCTATTAAAAAAGTAGTATTGGCCGGTGCCGGTTCGATAGGTATTACGCTCCCTGCAGATTTTCAGAAATTTCTCAGCAAGGTAGATGTGAATGAGCAGCTCCCGCCGGAATACGCTATGATCGATGTCCGTTGTTATGATTTTAATAATGAGCTAAGGGATGATTTGTATGCCAAACAGATCGAAATAGAAGCCTTGTCCATTGAGAATAAACCGATTACGGCACAGGGCACATTTTACCGTCGATCACCAGACATTTACGTCAAAAACGTACGATTTGAATACGCAGTGCGCATTGACGCTCCGCTGCGATACAGGATCACAGACATTTCCGACTCAGGAAAACCATTTGTAAAAGGCTGGATCGAGTGCAAAGAATGGGGTCCGATCGATATCAGTGAAAAGTAGCAATTCCAATCTGCAAAGCGTCTGGTACTGTCCGAATGGGCTGAGTACCAGACGCTTTTCCAATAACTAATTTAATATTTTTTTATACTTTTTTACGAACCCTTAAAAGTTCGGCTTTGGGGCGTGCCATACCTTTGTCAACATCAAAATCAAACAAAATTTTTCAAATCAATCAGTCACACTTTAACTAAGGACAATGAAAACTCAATTCTTGAAATCATTAAGCTGCGGTCTCATTTTTAGCGCAGTCTTATTCTCAACCGCCTGCAAGGAAAACGAAATTCTTACTCCGGAAGCTGCCGAAAAACAAGATGATGACCGGTCTGCCAAATTGGGCATACCTACTAAATTTGACCAGGTAGCGTTCGCACAACGCATTGAAGATTATTTGGACCCGAAGGTGGCAGGCTTCGGCTACTCCATTTTTAACGACGGAAAGGAATATTTCAACACAAACGGTGGAGACGGTGTCGCCAGGAAGCATATCGAATCCAGCTTTCAAGCTCACGGTGCGATCGTGAAGCAGGAAACGTTGAAGACTACCCAGTATGTCACTGCATTGGCGGTTCTGCGTATCATTAAAAAGTATAATTTGTCATTGTCGACCAAAGTGTGGCCATATCTGCCAAAAACCTGGAAACCGAGCGACAAGTTTAAAACGCTTGACTTCGAAAGGTTACTTGCTCATAGAACCGGGCTTCTCAACTACAATGATTTGACTAAGCTCAAACTGACTGTGGAGGGTCCCGTAAACGATCCGATATTCAATGCCAAAACGCGTGAGAATAATGATATTAACTATTTGTTGCTCGGGATTATAACTCCTTATGTGGAAGCCGTCGAGCTCAAAAAGCAGGGTAGCAACGCAAAATTGAATGAATTGGATGCAGTGGCTGAGAACTTTACAGCATGGGGAGCTCATTACAGGGACATTGTGAGAACGGATGTCTTTGTGCCGGCCGGACTCGATAATGCTTCAATAATCGACTGGCAAACCTGGGATAATACCGGACCGATCAGTTCAAGTCTTGGTACAAAAGGCTATCCTGCAAAGACTGGGAATGAGCCTGGAAAAGCCAAAGCAATCAATCGGTTCAACTGTGGTGTGACAGGCCTTTATCTCAGCGCTTCGCAATTTGCCAAGCTACAATCAGCAGTGGCACAATTCAAGGTGATTAGTCTAGCGGACCTGGAATTAATGAAGTCCAAACTGCTCGGATTTGATGGGAAATTAACTGGGACCAAAGGAAGTTACTTCTACAAGTCAAGCATTGGCGACAATAACGAGACCATTATTTTTGACTTCGGCAAGATACAAGTAGCGGTCTTCGCAAATTCTCCTGAAAGCGATCTCTCCGACCCTACTGTGATTGCAATGATGTTTGAGAACTCGTTCATTCCGCTTTAAAATCAACAGCTAAAATGAGAAGCCATGGCGCCGTCGGTGTTATGGCTTTTTGCTTTTTTCCCTCATTCTTTTCACGATCCGCACCGCTGTCATGATCACGACAGCAAACGCGATCAGTCCGAGCACGCCGAAAAGCCAGTCGACCGTATTTTTCAATACTACGAGAAATACAATGGAGAACAGAAATATGGTTGCTACCTCATTAAAAAGCCGTAATTGAAAGGATGTAAATCTGAATTTTTCGTTTTTAAGTTCAACGAGGATTTTATGTGTAAAAGAGTGATACGCGATAAGTCCAACAACAAAGAGCAGCTTCAACCGCATCCAGTCCTGATCCAGCCAGGCGGGTGTAATGTACAGCATAGCCCCACCGCATAGTAACGCAAGCCAACTCGCAGGCGTCATGATCGCATTCCAGAGCAGTTTTTCCATTTTGGTAAACTGTGCAATAAGGATTTCTCTTTCGGGGCTGGGCTTGTCTTTGGCTTCGGTATGGTACACAAACAGGCGCGGCATATAGAAAAGTCCTGCAAACCAGCTGACGACAAAAATGATGTGGAGCGCTTTAAAATGGAGATACGTCATAACAGAGAATTGGTCACTTTGCTGATCAGATCATGTGTTGAAAAATTCCGATCTTTTTGCCCTCAAATTTCGTAAATATTGCATGAATAACTGATATAAAACTTTCTTTACCGGCTATTCGTTTACTGATTAATAAATTAGCGAAAACAAAATGACAAGAACCACGATCCCAATTTTAACATTCCTCTTTATGTGTTGCATGGTTGTTATCTCCTGTGCACAATCGGACAAAAAGAATAAGAAAAAAATGGACAAAGAGACTGCCTCTACGGCATTGGACGAGAATAACGTGGATACCGCGAATACCGAGATCGCAACTTTCGGGACAGGGTGTTTCTGGTGTACGGAAGCAGTACTCGAATCTCTCGACGGTGTCAAAAAAGTAGTTTCAGGTTATTCGGGCGGACATGTTGCAAATCCTGATTACAAAGAGGTGTGTACCGGCACCACCGGCCATGCGGAATGTGTGGAAGTTACATACGACCCCAAAGTGATCAGTTACGCGGAACTGCTTGAAGCATTTTTCCGCAGCCACGACCCTACCAGCCTGAACCGCCAGGGAAATGACATAGGAACACAGTACCGTTCAGTCATTTTCTACCACAATGCGGAGCAGAAAAGTCTCGCAGAGCAGGCCAAGGCGGAATTGGACAAATCGGGGGCATACTCGAATCCGATCGTGACGGAAATCACTGGCGCTCAGAAGTTTTATATTGCGGAGGACTATCACCAAAACTATTTTGCGAACAACCCCGACCAGGGATATTGCGCGTTCGTGATCGCTCCTAAACTGGATAAGTTCAAGAAGGTTTTCAAGGACAAACTGCGCAAACACATTTGATTTACAGGCTCGAAGCGCAATGAAAAACCACTTATAAAGTCAGAGTACCCGTATAATAAGTATAAATGGCACAAGTTTTGGAGCAATGAAATAAAGGCTTTAATTTGTGCCATAATTTTTTAACAATAACTAATCTATTACGATGAAAAAGACTCTATTCATGTTACTCGTAGCCTCGGTTTTGAGTGTATCCTCAGAAAAGGCTTTTGCCCAATTTGAAAAAGGAGATAAATTATTGAATGCAGGTATCAACCTAGGCGGTACTTACGGTGGTGGCGGTGTTGGTGCAGGTGCATCGTTCGAAGGTGGTATTCACGACTTCATCAGCGTTGGTGGCCAGTTCGACTTTATGCATTGGGGCTATGGCGGAGGAGGTTATGGTTATGGATGGAGTTATAACTTTATAAGTATTGCAGCCAGAGGTTCATACCACTACGGAAAACATTTTCTAAAAATGGATAATCTTGACCTCTACGCTGGTCCTGCCTTGGGTTACCGCATAGCAAGCTCTTCCTATGATGGCCTTGGTTATGATGCTTATGGAAACGGCGTTTTCTTCGGAGCTTTTGCTGGTGCAAGATATTATTTCAAGCCTAATCTCGGTGTTTTTGCAGAAGTTGGTTACAACGCAGCGGCTTTAAAAGCTGGTATCGCTTTCAAATTCTGAGAAATCAAGGTATTGACATAAAAAAAGGCTCTGAAATGATTTCAGAGCCTTTTTTTATGTCTTTTCAAATCAGAACTTCATACTCAGCGTCAGGTAACCAGCCTGGTTCAGAGGATTGTAACCCGGAGCAATGTGAATGGTTAACGGCTCACCCCTATGGATCAGCTCTCTCCGGATCCTGCTGGCCTTCGAACCATTTTTTCCTGCTTTGATGAACCCTACTGTTCCAAAAGTAGCCGCTCCTGCAAAGCCACCTATCATCATCCAGGCGCCTTTGATAGCTCTCCTTTCGTCCTGATAAGTCGCGAAATTACCATTCGCATCTGTCGCGCTGGCTACTATTCCAGTACCTATACCAGCAACTATTACGCCTATGGAAGTTCCTGCAATTCCCATAACCATTCCAGTCTTCGATCTTGTTTTATAATATTTGTAAATTGATCGCAGGTGATCAGGTGTGGCATTCTGTACGCTTTCCGCAAATCTATTTTTGGGAAGCTGAGCTCTCTGTGGTCCGGGTGCGTTTGTAGATGCTGGCTGGGGCGTTTTGGAAGGTGAATAATAGCTAGGTACTTCCAACACCGCTTCAAAAGTTTCTATCTCGCCGTTCCCGTATTGAATCGAAACAATCTCGCTCTTTCTTAATGCAAAAATGGGACCTTCCTGGTCGGTTATTTTTTTGTATTTGACATTATTTTCATCCACTTCCTGAATGATCACTTCCAGTTTACTCTCATTTCGTAATGTGATAATGTCGGGCTTACGGGTAGTTTGTGCATGGGAAATAGGCACGTAGCTGATCAGAATTGATATAATGAGAAACCAATTCTTCAATGATAAATTTAACTTCATGGCGGTAGCAATTCAAATTTGATTGTTTTGTTTTCGAATGAAGTAATAAATTTACCCTTATCAAAATGACAATCGCAGCGTAAGTTGTGCTGATTTATTAAACGGATCAAAGGCAGGGCCGATGCGCAATTGGCTTAGCGGCTGGTTTCTTCTTTCCAGTTCTGTCTTCACTTTTTCTGCCCTGGCGCTGTGACGTTTGTAGTTGCGGAAACCAATGAGGCCTAAAACACCTCCAACGACTGGTCCTGTAATAGCGAGAGAATTACCAATGGTTTTGTTATCAGGGCTGTCGCCTGTACTTGAAATAATGATCCCGGAGATCAAAGACACAACGGCTACCGATGTAAAAACAATGGCGCCCGTTTTGCCATCGATCGAACGGTCTTTGTGATACTGGTATTTGTTTCTCAACTGGTCCGAATTCGCCATCACTACACTCCGCTCAAATGCATTAGTCGGCAGGTTATTCTTGTCCGCATACTGTCCAACACTATCCGGCGGGACTTGACCGATCAATACCGAATCCCTTACATTGATGGTTTTACCGTTTTTGAGCAGTACCCGGGCAACTAGGTCAAGGGATATGTAAGCCTTCGCGCTATCCGCCGTACCCAGGTCGCGGTAGTTGATCTTTTCATAGCTCATCTGGGTAATAATGGCCTGGATTCTCGAACTATCCCGTTTGACGATGACATCATTTTTGCGGCCGGTCTGCGCGTAGGAAAAATTGACCAGGGACAAGGATAGCACGGCAAACGCTATCATCGGCAGGTTCCTAGATGTGTGTAATTGCATAATCGTAAAGTTAGGATGATCAATGGGATTGGTTAAACGTACACAAACTTTATTGACATGTCCTAAAAAATTATGCTACTACATTCCAAATTTGTTCAATTGCTTTACAAGTACCTCAAAATCTTTGGGATAGGGTGCTTCAATCCGTACCGGTTCGCCATTCATCAAAGCAAATGACAGCGAATGCGCGTGAAGCGCAACACGCTGAATAAGAGGCTGTTCCTCTGTTTCTTTCTTCAAGTTAAACTTGCGTTTCAGGGAGGAAAGAAATATAGGTTCACCACCATATTGAGGGTCGCAAACGATGGGGGCTTTGAGGCACGACAAATGTATCCTGATCTGGTGCATACGTCCGGTAATGGGTATACATTCCACTAAAGTATATCCCCGGTACACCTGTAAAGTGTTGAATATCGTTTCAGCCACCTTGCCTTCTATCCTGTCAATCTTCACGGCAGTGCCATTTTTCAAAGCCAGGATCGGCAGGTACACTGAAATTCCTTCCAAGTTATGGATACCGTTTGCAACGGCATGGTAACGCTTCGTCACTTCCCTGTGCTCAAACTGCATGGCCAAATGCCGGTAAGCAGCTGCATTTTTAGCAAACGCCAGTACACCGGAAGTCTCTTTGTCGAGCCGGTGTGCTGCCTGAAGTTCAGGATTGTATTCTTTCGCGAGCCGCAACACGCTGCCTCCTCTATCCGCCGTCCTTTCATCCAATGTTGCAAGATGTGGTGGCTTATTGACCAGTAAAAAATCCTCGTTTTCGAATAATATGAGGTCTTTGAAATTAATCTTCATAAAATGTTCTAATAAAAATAATCCGAATGAATTACTCAAAAGGTAATTCATCCGGATGCACTCTACTGTTATATCTGTCTCTGAGCGTTTCTTTTACAAAGGTAATATTACTATTCGTTTCTGTAAGCCTTCCAATCCAGCTACGGCTCATTTTTACGAAGTTCAATCGCAATTTCATCCTCAATGTCTTCCAGAATTTCTACAAGGCTATCGCGATCTTTCAGAAGATCAAAGTCAATGACAACCGCTTTTTTATGGCCGATCTCATCTGTTAAATAACTGATTCCTTTCATAATATCTCTGTGCTTTTACGAAAGTTACTGAAATTTTGAATACGAAATAAGTCAAACCAATGCACTTACCTTCTTCGGATTAGGGTTAATCGCATCGGACTCCACCAGTCCATCGCGTAAACGCACGATCCGGTGCGCGTAATGGGCGATGTCCTCTTCGTGCGTAACCATTACGATCGTATTTCCTTTGCTATACAGCTGATCGAAGAGATCCATAATTTCATAAGATGTCTTACTATCGAGGTTACCGGTAGGCTCATCGGCAAGCAGAATACTCGGATCATTCACCAGCGCTCTCGCAATCGCGACGCGTTGTCGCTGCCCTCCCGAGAGTTCATTAGGCTTATGTCCCGCACGATTTTCCAAACCCACGTTTTTTAACGACAGCATGGCCTTTTCAGTTCTGTCTGACTTGCTTAAACCTGCATATATCAGCGGCAAAGCCACATTATCCAGTGAAGACATTCTGGGTAGAAGGTTGAAAGTTTGAAATACAAAACCGATTTCCTTATTCCTGATCTCCGCCAGCTCACTCTCCGTCATATCGCTTACATCCTTATTGTTCAGTACATACCGACCCGTAGAAGGCGTATCCAGACAGCCGATAATGTTCATCAGAGTGGATTTGCCCGAGCCGGAAGGCCCCATAAAAGCCACGTATTCGCCCCTATTCACCGAAATTGTTACTGATTTGAGCGCGTCGATTACTTCGCTTCCCATCACATAACGTTTCGAAACTTCACTGGTATCTATGATTTTCATGTAAAGAAATTTTCAGAATGGGGAAAACTTTTAATGCAATGTGTCTTTAATTGACTCAGGACGAGCTTGAAATTTTGCGATAATGGCCGTGAACATATAAGGCGATCAGGATAATGGCAGCCGGAATTTGTTCATTTTCTATCACTCCATCATTTTTCCAAAAACTTTTTAATTCGAAACTGGCAGTGTCGTTTTCATTACTTACCACCCATTGCTTTCGGGTCCAGGAATTGAATTGCCAATGATAACTCATGTCCTCGTAAGTGATTGTGGCGGTACTTTTCAGCACATGGTAGCGAATATCGCCGAGTACTCTTTTTCCGTCAATGTCCCAGATTTCAGTAGTTTGCTTCCAGAATCCTTTGGTTTTAAACCGGAGCAGATTACCATGTAACTCCCCGTATCCGTCTCCTTTCCAAAGGCTTGTTTTTAATAGGCCGACTATTAATTTATCCCGGAAAATTCGGCATTCAGTTCCGCTGAAATTTGATTTCCAGGATAAATTCATAGTTGATGAAGTGTAATCAAGAAATAATAGCTAAAATATTAAATCACTGAAATTCCGCCCTTTGTTTTTCGATAAGAGCCCGCATGGGTTGATAGCGATTCAAAAATCGCTGATAATCGGCAGGTGCCGCATATTGCCGTACTTTCGCTTCTCCCTCATTTCCCTGGCTTACTAATCCTTGTTCCAGACTTAAATACGCATATTGCTCCCAAAGTTGTGGCGCATACTCATTAAATCGTATCGCATCCAGAATAATTTTGTAAGCTTTTGCCGTCTGTTTTTTCTTTCTGAAATATTCCGAAGCGGCCGATACAATGTCTGCATCAAAAGGGTTTGACTTCACCGCATTTGCAAAATTCTGATCTGAAGGCGAACTCTGGGCTACCTGGATGAGCGAATCGCCCATAAATTTCGGTTTCACGCCTGAAAACAAAGTTTGCTTCAATTGCTCCACTGCGGTACTTTTCTCCTTTTCCTGAATTTTATCCAATAAAATAACTGCTATCTCTTTTTTGTCAGACAATGCATTGGCCACCGCCATACCAATGGTCCCCTCAACCCCTTCTACCACGGATAATGATTCTATGGCCTTGTCATACAATCCTAATTGCAATAACCAATGTCCGAGTACCTTATTATACAGGTTTCCTTTTTCGCCGTCTTCACCTGACCAGGAAGAAAGCGTTTCCAGTGCTTTGATTTTATCCCCGCTGTAAAACCCCGGATAAAGTGCCGCAAAGCTTAGGTCCTGCGAAAGCAGTGGATTTTTGATGGCCAGTTTTGGCAACAAAGTCGCTAATGTGCTATCCTGTGTTGCCTGGTTGGTCGCATAGTTCAAGAGGTAAGCGAATGCTGAAACACTGAGAAGGGAATCGGCGGGTACAGACTCTTTATTAAAATTTTCCTTTGAAAACTTCTGTCGTAAATTCTGTATTGCGAGCCAGTTGGCCTGCCAGGAAAGGTAATTCCGCCGCTCACTGCCCGAAGCAAGCGAATCCAGCAACCCCGAGTCTGTACTCTTCGCCATGATCGCTAGCAAATTGGTTGCGGGAATTTCGGCGCGCTGCGTGCTATTCTTTGCCTTATCAATATAGTAGTATGCCGAATCTGCTACATTGGTTTTTGAATAAAGCATTCCAAGGTTGTTCAGCAATTCGCCGCTTTTAGGAAAACGACGTATTCCTTCCTGCAAACTATAAACTGCATCAAAAAAGAGATTTTCTTCAATTAATATCCCGCTAAGCCCTGTATATGCCTGCGGCGACGGGTTTTTCAGCAATGATTGTCTAAAATAATAGGCCGCGGCATTTCTATCACCTTGTTTCAGCGCCAAAGAAGCCAGCGCGTAGTTTGATTTATGGTTTTGAAATTCCTGTTGCAATGCGAGTTTGTAGTATTGTTCCGCCAAAGGAAACTCCTCTGTTTTCACATGCAAATCTCCCAGCCCATTAAAATATCCGGCAATCGCCTGGTTAACCGGCAACAGTTTTTGAATTGAGAATAATATCACTACTCCCGCAAAACCAAACAGCCGCGTTTGTGTCAGACCGAACCGCATGGGTTTGTAAAGTACCTTATATACAGCGAGTTTTTGCTGGAATAACGGGTAAAAATTGATCAGTACGTAAAACAGAAACAATACATTCATTGCGAGCTGCCCCTGTACCACCACATCCTCCAATGTTTCCAGCACAGGATCGTTGGCGGTACCTGCCGCGAAACCCGCGAACGCGACTGCGATGATGAACATGCCCAGATACAGCCAAAAGCCGGTACTTCTGAATGGAATCAGCCCCTCAGTAGAATCAGCACGTCTTCTGAAACCCCACAACCCGAGTACACCGGCGGCCAGTGCGAGATAGACGGGGCTTATCAAAGTAATGTCCCAGTCGATCTGCTTGGTGTTTCTCAGGTACATTAATAGTAGCACAATCAGATATAACACACTGATAACGATAAAATTCGTCAGGCCCGAGCGTCCTTTTACAAGCGAGCCACTAGTACTCAGCCACACCAGCCCAGCCATGATCTCGGTCGAACTGACGAGCAAAAACATAATGGTAATGAACAGCCACAACGGAAATGAATATACCGCAGATGCCAGAGCCGGAAATGGGTTAGTTGATGCCCATGTTATTAGCAGGCTGAGCAAAACGGATACTACCAATATGCCCAGAATTCGCATACTAATCCCGGAATCGGGCCTGAAAGCATTGAAATAATAGGTTACTCCTCCATAGAGCACTACTGCAATCAGAAATAGGGTACGATTCCCCTCTCCAAAAACACCCAGTGTTTCCAGTCTGGAAAATGCCAGGAACATGATAAAAGCGATCATTCCGCCCAGGTACCAGAACCTCGACATGGTCGTCAAGGCTGCCAGGATCAGCGAAAGACCGATTAATGCAAAAACCCAGAAAAGATTGACGGCCCAGAAATCGATCTCCATTACGGATGCCATGAAGCTTTCAGTAACCAAATGAGAAGGTGTTGAAATGCCGTACTGCCACTGACCCAATTGTAAGATGTCTACGACAGCAGTGATTTCAGAAAGCTCACTGACCACATTCCAGCGAATGACATTGCCAAGAGGATCAATGCTTTTGAAAACAAAAAAAACAATTGCCAATACCATTACTGCCAAAGCCGCGATCGTCATCCGCCGTTCGGAAGCCGACCACACTTTCCAGAAAAAAAACTCCTTCATAAATCTCGTTTAAGCCGTGACGAATAGTAACGAAAAATTATTAATAACCGGTGATTTCCACCAAATCTGTATTTTGAAGCAGTTCCAGAGCTGGAACAAGATTGACATTTAAAATTTCTTTCAATCTACTTTTTGAGGTATTACCACAAGTGAGCCAGATTACTTTCGGAGGACTTCCATTTCTGTTTAAAAGAGAAACGAAACCATCATCCTTGGTAATAACAATGGCATTATGTACTCTAGCAATTGAAAAAATCTCTGCATCCTCCGCATTACGAAGATTTAAGAAATGGGCGGAGTAGCATTCGATCTGAAAATTGGTATTGATCCAGGCAGCCAGACCGGGAGGTAAATGTGCATCCAGTATGATCATTAGGCGGCCTGCAAAACGGGGTGATTGAGTTTTACAGCCGCATATAATAGACAGGCTGTAATATCTTCCCGTTCAAGATCCGGCAATTCATCGGTGATAATTTGCTCAGGAGACAACCCACTTGCCAGTAATTCGATCACATCGGTTACCCGAATTCGCATATTCCGTATGCAGGGCTTTCCTCCGCATTGGTTAGGATTAAATGTGATGCGTTCTAGCAGTTGCGTGTTCATTATCTGAATATAAGTGACAAAGACCAAATTTACTTCTTTTTAAAATTTCATCAAACTCGCCGTCAATACCCGTCGTTCACAAAAGTTCCCGAACGATCTCGATTATGAGAATTTTTAAAAATTGAAACTATATTTTTCACAAAAACAGGCGTATTTTCTAAAAAATATCCAATAAATCCCCCATTGTACTATTGGTACTGACCAAATTATCTCCTACTTTTGCGGTCTGAAAAAAACCTCATCGGAGATAATCAAAATTATATAATGGCAAACGCGACAAACATAGGAAAAATTACGCAGGTAATTGGTCCGGTTGTAGACGTATCATTTGAGGACAGCGGTAACATCCCGTCGATCCTGGATGCGTTAGAAGTCATCAAATCAAACGGTCAGAGAGTAGTTCTTGAATGTCAGCAACATTTGGGCGAAGACCGTATCCGTACCATCGCGATGGACAGTACCGAAGGTATGCAGCGCGGTATGGCAGTTACTCCGCTTGGATCGCCTATCAAAATGCCGATCGGTGAAGGCATCAAAGGTCGTTTGTTCAATGTGATCGGTGAAGCGATCGACGGACTTACCCCTATTGACAACACCAATGGTATTTCTATCCACCGTTCTGCTCCAAAATTTGAAGATCTTGCAACGGCTACCGAAGTACTTTTCACAGGTATCAAGGTAATCGATTTGCTTGCACCTTATGTAAAAGGAGGTAAAATCGGATTGTTTGGTGGTGCTGGTGTTGGTAAAACCGTATTGATTCAGGAGCTGATCAACAATATCGCAAAAGCTTATGCTGGTCTTTCAGTATTCGCGGGAGTTGGAGAACGTACCCGTGAGGGAAATGACCTGATGCGTGAAATGATCGAAGCCGGTATCATTAAATACGGCGACGAGTTCAAGCATAGCATGGAAGAAGGCGGATGGGATATCTCCAAAGTGGATTACAATACTCTGAAAGATTCACAAGCTACTTTCGTCTTCGGACAAATGAACGAACCTCCTGGCGCACGTGCACGTGTGGCACTTTCAGGTCTTACTATGGCGGAATATTTCCGTGATGGTGATGGCGAAGGTCAAGGTCGCGACATTCTTTTCTTTATCGATAATATCTTCCGTTTTACACAAGCAGGTTCGGAAGTGTCGGCCCTTTTGGGACGTATGCCATCTGCTGTGGGTTACCAGCCTACGCTGGCAACTGAAATGGGACAGATGCAGGAACGTATTACATCTACAAAACGTGGTTCTATCACTTCCGTACAGGCGGTATACGTACCTGCGGATGATTTAACTGACCCTGCTCCTGCGACAACATTTGCCCACTTAGATGCTACGACGGTATTGAGCCGTAAAGTTTCTGAAAAAGGTATCTACCCAGCTGTGGATCCATTGGATTCAGCTTCACGTATCTTGAATGCTGAAACATTGGGTGATGAGCATTACGATTGCGCACAGCGCGTAAAAAATATTTTGCAACGCTACAAAGAATTGCAGGATATAATCGCGATCCTTGGTATGGAAGAACTTTCTGACGAAGACAAGCTGGTTGTATCCCGCGCTCGTCGTGTTGAACGTTTCTTGTCTCAGCCATTCTTCGTTGCCGAGCAGTTCACAGGTTTGAAAGGAACATTGGTTGATATCAACGATACCATCAAAGGTTTCAACCTGATCATGGACGGCGGCTACGATCACCTTCCTGAAATGGCTTTCAACCTCGTTGGAACCATCGAAGACGCTCAGGCCAAAGGAGAAAAAATGCTTGCAGAAGCAACGAGATAAGAGCTAGATGCTAACCGCTAAACGCCAATAAAAATGCATTTAGAAATCATTACCCCAGATAAAAAAGTATTTGCCGGCGAGGCAACTGCTGTTACATTACCGGGTACCGAAGGACAATTTCAGGTTTTGAACCGCCACGCACCATTGGTCAGCACGCTGGGCAAAGGAGATGTGGTAGTAGATACCGGAGCAGCCAAACAAAGCTTCGTCATTGACGGCGGCGTTGTGGAAGTGCTCAACAATAAGGTATTGGTGCTGGCCGAAGCGGTTTTGTAGGATATAAATTTTTGCTTTAAAATCAGATGCTGTCCAAACGGCATCTGATTTTTTATTTTTGGAGAGACTTGCCAAGTCTTCGAGACGCGGTAAGTCTTATTATTTTTAAACCTCCAAAATCAAAATAACCGCATCATTCGAAAGCGCTTCAAACTCAATTTCGTCTGCGAATGAGACCGATAAGCCGTCGCGCTTTTCCAATAAGCGGTTTTGAACCTCAAAAGCTCCTTCGATGATGAATGCAAAAATTCCACGATTCAATAGGTCCTTAACAAAAACACCTTCCTCCCTACCCCCATATTTACCAATGTAAACGTTCCCCTCGTTCGTCGCGCTGCGGTATATTGGAAGAAGTGCGTTTTTGTGAGCCAGATCAAACCGTGTGATAAACGGATCGCCAACTGCATCCGTGTCGCATTCCATCCTGATCTGAAGATAATTGATCGCTTCCTGATCGTATGGATTTGTCAATGTATAGGTTTCTCCCGGCTGCGCAACGAAGATCACCGCTTCACCGGAATCAATAAAACGCAGGTTTCCGGTACTGTCCGTCCATTCAAACCCTCCTACCAGCGGCAATAAAATTATCCTGCATTCGCTCTCTACCACGATTTGATGACTCCTTTCAGCAAGCAACGTCTCGTCATTCACCACAAACAATCTTCCAAAAGCCTCGCGACCCTCGGCCTGATAGTCTTCAAAATTGAACGTCCGGAAACTGCGGAAATGCGAAGTTTGAAAATGTCCCCGAGCACTTTCTACGAAGATCTGCGCTGCTGTTTGAATCATCATCATATCTTACGCTGTTACTACAATGGCATGGGTCAATTCATATCCGGCTGTTACGCTGCCTGTTACAGTTGCCAATTCGGTAGAAACCCCGTCGCCAAAAACATTGTCCCGCGCAATCGTCGTGTCGGCCTGGCCGTGGCTTGCATACACACCTTGCGCATACACCACTTTGCTGATCTCTTCCGGAAAGGCAATCTGGGTAACCAAAAGCGATTTCCCGCTCGAATCGTACACGTGTACGTGAATGTGCGGCGCACGGCCGGAGTACCAGCCCGGATAAATGCTCGCGAAATTTACAACGCCATTGGTATCGGTCGTTTGTCTCCCACGCAGAAAGTGAACATTGGTATAGTTGATCGACTGCATCCCTGAACCGCCATATTCTGAATAACTTCCCGCAGCATCGCAATGCCAGATGTCGACCAGCGCACCGGACAAGCCTTCGCAGCTATTACTTTTATTCTGAATTGTAATTTTGACGGTAAGCTTCGTCCCAAGTCTGTCAGAGGTGATATCGGTTAACACATAGCTTGCCGGCGACTTAGTTGGAAACGGACCAGCTGTTTCCGAGGCCGTTGACGTACAGGCGCCGTTGGTAGTCCCATTTGTGGAACCCGACGTGGATCCTGTTGGTGTGTCGGTAGTTTCCGCATCTACGCTCCTATTTGAGCAGCTGATCAACGGCACGATTGTAGCCAATCCGAGGGCCGAAAAACCTCTTTTTAAAAATTCCTTACGTTCCATAGGGTGCAACAGTTCTGTGATTTTAATATATTATCGTTTTCTGGCCCTCATTTGTTGCACCGTATACCCTATGTGTCGGTCAATGCCCCCATTTTCTCGGTGAATCGCCTCTTGCAAGGTTAGCCTACCGGATTTTCCAGCGTTCTATAAAATCCAGGTAGCTATCACTTACTGGCAACTCTCTGTCGGTCAATAATTTTACTTTTTTGGTTTGAATGGATTTTACCAAAGCATCAGGGACAATGTAGCTTCTATGAATACGACTGAACCTGTTTTCGGGCAGATTTTCTAATATCCCTTTCAATGACATCAATGTCAAAACCGGGTGTTTCGAACTCATCAGATGGATCTTAATGTAGTCTTCCATGCTTTCTATAAATTCAATGTCGCTGAGCAGAATTTTAATCATTTTGTATTCTGAACGGACAATAACCGACTCAGCAGCTTCATTTTGCCGCGATTTTTTAAACTGATATTGTTCCAAAGCTTTATGAACCGCTCTTTCAAAACGCTCCGTGGTGATCGGTTTCAACAGATAGTCCAATGCTTCCAGTTCAAATCCTTCATGCGCAAATTTTTTGTGCGCCGTCGTGAAAATGATCATAGGCCGTGTTTCCAGCCGCGATACCAGGTCCAGCCCCGACAGATCGGGCATATTAATGTCGATAAACAGCAGATCGACGGTGTTATCTTTCAAAAATGCGGTACCTTCAATGGCATCATCAAATGTCCCCAGAAGTTCCAGCATTGGAAATGCAGATATGTATTTTTGCAAGATCTGCAATGCAAGTGGCTCATCATCAATAGCAACGCATTTCATACTGAGACTAGCTTTAAATTGACAGTGAAGACTTCGTCGCTCTTTTCAATGGCCAATGTATGCTTACCTGCATATAAAAATTCAAGCCGTTTTCTGGTATTGACAATGCCTACGCCTTTTCGCTCCAAATCAGGATTCACATCAAATATCCTATTTTGGCAAAAGAAAACGACCTCATCCCGCAAGATCTCAACCCGGATAACAATGGCTGACTCTTGACGGTTACTGACTCCATATTTAAAAGCATTTTCCACAAATGTCATCAGGATCAATGGAGCAATTCGAACACTTCGGGCCGAACCAGTTATTTCAAAAGACACCGACGTTTTAGCATTCAGTCTGAGTTTTTGTAAATCAATGTAATTTCGAAGGCAGGCAATTTCATCATCCAGCGGAACAAAATCTTCCATCGCCTCTTCGGTAATGTAGCGCATCATTTGGGACAGTTTCAAAATACTTTCCGCCGTATTTTCACTGTTGCTGACTGCCAATGCATAAATATTATTGAGGGTATTGAACAAAAAATGAGGGTTTATCTGCGCTTTGAAAAACGACAGTTCAGCCTGCGCCTTATCCGCCTCCGAAAGAATGGCCCTTTTCTCAGAAAGCCGCCATTGTTCCGAGATTTTGACTGCCATAGCCACTACCCATATCACGACAAACAATACCAGGCTCACAAAATCTACCGTCGTTCCATTATCAGACCCTCGCCTCGGTGGCGGCACATTTTCATCGAACGGACGGGGAGGCGGGGGTGGAAGCGGCGGCGGGGGCGGAAGCATCTCGTCGTACATGCGAGATGTTTCCTGTGTATGAAATTTTTTAAAAATCAGATTTTCAAATGGTTGGAAATAAAAAATAGCTAAAAGCCCGCCGATAAAAATCACTGAGTACAAAACATACTTTTGTTTCAGAAACAATTTGGGGATCAGGACCAGTACATTGAAGTAAAAAAGCAGGAAGTATAGCAGGAAAAACAGCCAGAATGACTCTGAGGTTAGCAATATGAATTGAATATCCGCTTCGGGTTCCCGTGACATGATCGTCAGCGGCAGGGAAATGAACAATATCCATCCCAGCAAGTGAATTATCCAAAGATTTCTCGTCCGAATCATGACCATTTGTACTGTTTAGGCCCAGATAAGTAAATGATTACGAATATAGGAGTTACTAAAAGAAAAATTTTCCTATTTTCGAAAAGCACATTCTCACTCCTTTCTTATGCAGCAACCCGCTACGCGAAACGAATTGTTCAAAATCCTGGGCGTAGGCTTTGGTATCGCCGTCACGGTTGGGGGTACTATTGGAACGGGAATTCTCCGCAAACCGGGCCCTATTGCGGCGCAACTGGGTGAACCATGGCTGATTATGGCCCTTTGGTTGGCGGTAAGCCTATATGCTTTTCTGGGAACATTGTGTACGATCGAGCTGGGCACTTCCGTACCCAAGGCAGGCGCGTGGTACGTGTATGCACAACGGGCATTCGGTAACTATGCGGGATTTGTGGTGGGGATCAACAGCTGGCTCGGCACTTGCTCCGCGCTCGGGTTTGGCGTTTATACCATGAGCGAGTACATCGCATTGCTTATTCCTACGCTCGCGGGCTACGAACCGTATGTGGCGGCTACCATTCTCCTGGTACTTACTGGTATTCACTGGATTGGGTTAGCCTTGGCCAGTAGTTTTCAGAATGTGATGAGCGTTTTGAAAGGAGTTGGTCTGTTTATTTTTGTGGCCGTATGCTACATTTATGGAGACGAAGTATCAACAGCGGACGCGCAACTTACGACCAGCCGGATCATCGAAACAGGAAGCTGGATCGCCCCCATCATTTTTTCCTTGCAAGCCATATTCTATACATACGATGGCTGGCACACAGCAGCTTACTTCTCAGAAGAAGACCGCGATCCTTCCAAAAATCTGCCAAAATCTATGATTGGCGGCGTAGTGCTGATCATTGCCATTTACCTGCTTTGCAACCTGGCTATACTGCACATTTTACCCATGAATGATCTGTCACAATCAAAACTTGCAGCGGCAGACGCGATCACCTTGATTTTTGGAGAAGGTTCCGGTAAAATTGTGACCCTGTTCCTGATGATCTCTATTTTAGGGATTGTGAATGCTCAGTTGCTTTTTAATCCACGGGTACTGTACTCCATGAGCCGCGACGGACTTTTTCTAAAAGCAGGAACTACGGTTAACAAAGGAGGTACGCCAGCGGTAGCCATGCTCATTACATCCGGCGTTGCCATTACATTGATCCTCATCGGAAAAGATGCCACCGAAAAGCTTTCAGATATAGCCACATTCTTTTTTGTGTTGGGTTATACTTCCGGTTTTGCATCATTGCTGGCACTCCGGCGCAAAGAGCCCCTCCTGCCCCGCCCATGGAAAGTTCCGGCCTACCCGCTTTTACCAATCATTATGCTGCTACTCTCGATTGCGTTTTTGGTGAGTGCCGTAGTCCAGGATTTGCCCAGCAGCCAGTACGCATTGCTCTTTCTGATCATCAGCTACCCAGCGTATTTGCTGGTAACCCGTTTAAATAAGTAAAAAAATATCTGCATCAGCTTTGGAATAAACTGCATATATAATTAACTTAAATTAGACAAATTTATGCCATGGAATAAGATCATTTTGAAATCCTTATGTATACCGGTCATTTTGCTCTGCATTGCCGGTTTCAAATGGACCGAAGAAGATTTCACTCAATTTATTTCTGCTAAATTACAGATGTACCGGCATGTGCTGCCGAGCGAAAAAGCCTACCTACATCTCGACAAGCCCTATTATGTGAAAGGCGACACACTCTGGTTTAAAGGATACCTAGCCGAAGGATCGCTGCACCTCGCCGACAGCGCGAGTAACCTTATGTATGTGGATCTGATCGAGCAACGAACAGGGCGCAACATGGCTTTACAGCGCGTGCGGATGAACGGAGGCACAGGCCACGGCGACATTGTCCTGGCCGATTCTATTCCCGCTGGTTCGTATACCATTAGGGCCTATACCAACTGGATGCGCAATTTTTCAGAAGATTTCTTTTTCCAAAAAGACATTCACATTTTTGATCAGGGAGAAAACAAGGCAGCGGCTGTTCAGGAAGGTCTGGACGTACAATTTTTCCCCGAGGGGGGCGAGCTGGTCGCTGGTATCAATACGCGGGTGGCATTCAAAGCTCTGAACCCCGCCGGAATGGGTCAGGATGTGAACGGCTTTGTCCTAAATCAGGAAAAAGATACTGTGGCCTCTTTCAAAAGTGAGCACCTGGGAATGGGGCGGTTCCAGTTCGAACCAAAAATCGGACAGAATTACTCGGCTTTTATAAAGGAAAAGAATGGTAAGGTAACTCCTGTCAAATTCCCGGTTTTGCAGGAAACGGGCTTCGCGATGGTTGTCGATAATCTTTCCAGTAAAACCAAAATGCGGGTAATCGCTTATGCCCGTATCCCCGGTAAAACCGAAATTCCGGTGCATATCGTAGGCCAATCAAGGGGCATTGTGGCATTCGTCGCGAAAGGCAAAATTTCAAGCCGGGGACTGATGATGGTCCTGCCGACGACGGACCTTCCGGACGGCATTACGCATCTTACACTTTTTGACAGCGAGAATAAACCTGTTTGCGAGAGGCTGGTTTTCATCGACCATTCTCACACGCTTCGGGTCAAAATTAATCCATCCAAAACTGCATTCAAGCCTCGTGAAAAAGCGGAAGTAGAAGTTACGGTCACCGATTCTGCGGGCAAGCCTGTGGAAGCCAGCCTGTCCATTTCCATCACCGATGCCGGCCAGATCGTGCAGCAAGCCTATGATCAGAATATAGTTTCATTCTTGCTGTTATCCTCTGATCTAAAAGGTTTTGTAGAAAAACCAGCCTATTATTTCGACGAAAGCAGATCGGAAAGGAAAATTCACCTGGACTACCTGATGATGACGCAGGGCTGGTCACGCTTTCGCTGGCAGGATGTAATGCAGGACTCTATTCCGGCTCCCAAACGCTACATTGAACAAGGCGTCACACTGGCTGGCGAAGTGAAACGCAACAATCGCAAGGTTACAGAGAAAGTTATGCTTTCGGTGTACCTGAGCAATGATAGCCTGAGTACATTTATGACATCCGAAACCGACGCAGCCGGACAATTTGCAATCTACAATCTGGTGTTCCCCGACTCGCTGAAAATCCGTTTGCAAGGCATGAACAAGAAGGGTAATCAAAATTTATCATTCATCATACCTCCATTTGATACGCCCAGGGCTACTTTGGTGAAAGTACCATACAATCCCGTGACAGTCGATTCGCAAAAACTGGCCGATTATCTGAAAAGAGCAGAACAGGATCAGGAAATAGCCCGAAAGATCAGGGAAAGCCGCGAGCGGTTATTGCAGGAAGTGACCATAAAGGCAAAAAAAGAGGTGCCAAGAGATTCCCGAAAGCTATATAATTCGGCAGACGCTTCTTTAAAAATTACGCCGCAAATGGCGTCAGGAAACATGAGCGTACTCGATATGCTAGCAGGCCGGGTTGCAGGCGTGCAGGTCAGCGGATCGGGTATGAATGCGTCCGTTTTCATCCGTGGTAACCGGGGCGAGCCACTTTTTGTGTTAGATGGAATGCCTGTTGATAAGGCTATGATCACGTCACTGAATGTGTTTGACGTGGAATCGATCGACGTACTGAAAGGGGCTTCTGCTGCTATTTATGGTAGCCGGGGCGGTAATGGGGTCATTTCAGTTTTGACCAAAAGAGGTAATGAAAACTACGATTACTCGCAGGAAATCGTGCCGGGGGTGCTGGTTTCGAAGATTCCGGGTTTCAATGTACCCAGGGACTTTTATGCACCTGCTTATGTGACGGACCGGTCGCAAAGTGTTATTCCTGATTACCGGTCAACTATTTTCTGGGCGCCAATGTTAAGAACAGATAGAGAGGGAAAGGTAAAAATTCAGTATTTCAATTCTGACGCGGCCACCACCGTGGACATTCAGGCGGAAGTTTTTAGCCCTATCGGCGTTCCGGGTTATGGTAAATCAACCTATTCCGTAAATTGATGATTGTTAATGATTTTGAAATAAGAATACTGTGTTTTCCACGTTACTATTCTTATTTGCATAACCAATTGGACGGTTCATCCAGACAAAAATTGGTAACTTTGTTGTTTACACTGAAATGGCCGGTTATGTCCCGCGATCTGATGGCATAAGATGAAAATATGAGGACCGAATATCTAAAACTGACCCTTCTTATTTGTCTGCTGGCTGGCGTGGTCATTGCCCCATCAGCGAATGCGCAGCGTCGTAACAAAGACCGCGAGAAAGAGTCAGTGAAATCTGAAAGTACCGGTTTTCAGCTGGGCGAAGAAACCCTGGCCGCAGAAGGGATGAAATTCATGATGAAGGACGAGTTCGAACGCGCCATCCCTGTCTTCGAAAAACTGGTCCAGATGAATGCCCAGGAAGGAGCCAGCCATTATATGCTTGCCTCTGCACTGATCAAAATGGAACGGTACGACGACGCTATTACTTCTTCCAAAAAAGCTTACGATATCAATAAAGAGAATGTTTTTTATGCGCAGCAGCTTGCAGAGCTGTACGCGAAGCGCAGAAAATATTCAGAAGCCGCTCAGATTTACGAATCCCTTCTTTCCAAAAGCCCCGAAAATATTCAGTATGGAATTGAGCTAGCGGCTGTATATGTGTTTAATGATCAGTTTGATAAGGCCATTGACACGTATAACATTCTTGAAAAATCCCTGGGCGTAACCGAAGAGATTACTCACCAGAAGCAGCAGCTTTATCTGAGACAAAATAACCTGGATAAGGCATTGAATGAAGGCAAAAAACTGATCGCCGCCGAACCGGGCGAGGTGAGCTACCGTGTAGAGCTGGCTGAAATGCTGATCGCCAATGATCGGATCGTCGAAGCTGTTGTCCCGCTGGAAGAGGCTCTAAAAATTAACCCGGACGAAGCGCAGGCCCACGTATTGCTAGCCGACATTTACCGTCGCAATGGTGATGTTCAAAAATGTAATCAGGAATTACGACTGGTTTTTGCCAATCCTAATCTGGACGCAGATCCTAAAATAAGGGTACTTAGCGGCTACCTCACCATGCTGAAAACAGAAGCAGAGTTCAGCGAAGCGATTAGCCTGGCCAAGCAACTATCTGAAACACACCCTAATGAATCGCGCACCAATGTTATTTATGCCGACTTGCTGATGCGTCTCGACAAAAAGGCCGAGGCGCGGGATATGTACAGCAAAGCTGCGCGGATAGATGGTTCTGTATTTCAGGTGTGGGGCGCTATTTTGCAGCTTGACGGTGACCTTAATCAGGTCGATAGCATGCTGGTGCATTCGGAAAAGGCGCTGGAAGTATTCCCTAACCAGGGCTTGCTCTGGTACTCCAACGGAATGGCGCATTTGATGAAAAGGAACTATAAGGAAGCCATTTCCTCATTGGAAGAAAGCCTGAAACTGATCACTGATAAGCCTGACCTGATACCGAATATCAACGCTCAGCTTGGGGACGCATACAACGGTTTAGGCGAGCATCAGAAGTCTGATGCGGCTTATGACCTGGCTTTGAAAGAAGATCCCAACAATGATCATGTGCTCAATAATTACAGTTACTTCCTTTCCTTACGTAAAGAAAAACTGGATCAGGCACTGAAAATGTCTGAAAAACTGGTTTTGCAACATCAGAACAACCCTACCTACCTGGATACCTACGCCTGGGTACTATATATCCGCAAAGATTACAAAAAAGCCAAGGAGTTTCTCGAAAAAGCGATGGTGGACAGCAGTGGTGTCAGTGGCACGATTGTTGAGCATTATGGTGATGTCCTGTTCAAATTAGGCGAACGCGACAATGCAGTGGCACAATGGAAAAAAGCCAAAAGAATGGGCGAGACCACTGAACTTCTTGATAAAAAAATAGCAACAGGCGCATTACATGAGCAATAAAATTACGATCGGGTTGGTGGCCATGAGTTTACTATGGTTTACAGCTTGTCACAAACAACGTACCTCCAAGAGTATCAATAAGAATCCGGCAGCAGACACGACGCTGATCAATACGATCCCTGATGCTACCGACTCCACGAAAACGATTACACCCGAATCAATAGGCTCGATTTCGGTCAAAGAAGTCGATTTCAAATATCTGACAGCCAAATCGAAGGTATCGTTCAAAAGTAAATCGCAGGATTTCGATAATACCAATCTGAACATTCGTATGAAAAAAGACAGCATGATATGGCTGTCGGTTACGGGTGTGGGGCTGGAAGTGGCACGCGGGATCATTACCCCGGACTCGATCGTGTTCATGGACAAAATCCACAAAGACTATTTTGTCTTCACGTACGCACAACTGAGCAAACAATATAATTTCGACCTCAATTTTGCTCTCCTGCAATCAGTTATCATTGGTAACCTTCCTTTTCCAAAAGATGACAACGGAAGTTTTGTGAAGGAAAAGGATTTTTATGTGCTCAAACAGGTGAAGGACCGGCTGGAAATAGACAATTTCATTTCCGAAAACAGCCTGAAACTATCCCGGCTAAAAGCGACTGAGGTTCCAACTCAAAATACATTTACGCTTGACTACGAAGACTTTAAAGAGGTAAAAACCTTCCTTTTCCCTTTTACAAGCCAGATCAATCTGAATGTAAAGTCACAAAAAGATCAGCAGATCAACGAAACCAATATGCGGATCAAACACAGCAAAGTAGATCTCGTAGATCAAAACCCTGGTTTCCCGTTCAGTGTACCTTCGTCGTACAAGCGAAAAAGGTAAAATACAGAATGTCATGACGATCATGGGGCAAAAACCCCAAGTCTGCTTAACTTTGCCTGCCTTTTAAGGAATCTGGTCGCAAGAATTAACAGTATGCCCCTTCATAAACCGTATTTACGCCGTTTATTTCTACTATTGACGTTCATTTTGTGTGCGGGTATTAGCGCCTATGCACAGAAAAACCGTGAACAGCTGGAACGTGAAAAGAGCGAAAACCAAAGCAAGATCCGCGAAATTCAAAGCATCCTGAAACAGACGTCTTCTCAGAAAAATGTCAATTTAGGCCAGTTAAAAGCCCTCAATCAACAAATAAATACCTACAAAAAGCAAATCGACCTTCTTTCGGACGATCTTGAACTGCTCGACAAAGAATTAAAAGTTCTTGAAAAAAAGCGCCAAGCATTGGACAGCAGCCTTAACAAGCTGAAAAAAGAGTACGGCCACATGATCTATGAGGCTTCCAAAAGGAATGTATATTTTAATCAATTAATCTTTCTTTTTTCCTCCGGGACTTTCAACCAGTTTGTTTTAAGGTACAAATATCTGAAACAATACACGGAGGCAAGACAAGGGCAGGTGAAGGAAATTGAAATTTTACAGGCACAGGTAGTAGCTGAACGCCAGCGCATTACCAGCAAAAAGAATCAGCAAAAAACAGTTCTGGATACCCGTCTAACCGAGAATACGAAGCTGGAAGGACTGAAAGTGAAGCAGAATGAAGTGATCCAGGAGCTTTCTCAGAAAGAAGTTGAGTTGAGAAATCAGATCGCGGAAAACAAAAGGGCAACCGATTTGCTGGAAGCCAATATCCGCCGCATCGCAGAGCGTGAGCGACGTGAACGTTTGGAACGGGAGCGTAAGGAGCGGGAGGAACGCGAAGCGCGCAGGAAAGCGGAACGGGAGCGGATAGCCCGGGAAAATGCCGAAAGAGAGAAAAAAGGAGAGGCTGCCGTAGTGGAAACGCCAAAAGAGGAAGAACCTGTTATTTCGAGTGGTATGAGCGAGGAAGAAACTACGCTGGCATCCTCATTTACGGCGTCGCAGGCCCGCCTGCCATGGCCCGTAAAAGGCTTCGTTTCGGGACATTTTGGTCAGCGTCCACATGCGGTTTTAAAAGGTGTAATGGTTGACAACCTGGGGGTTGACATTCAAACTACCGCCGGGGAGTCAGTGCGGTCGGTGTATGACGGTGTAGTGCTGGACGTAACGGAAATGCCGGGAATGGGCAATGTCGTCGCCATTCAACACGGTAACTATATGACGATCTACGCCAAAATGAATGGGGTTACCGTCCGGGCGGGCCAGAAAGTGAAGGCGCGCGAAAACATTGGCCGGGTAGCTACCGACAGCGACGGAACATCTGAACTTCAATTCCAAATCTGGAAAAACACATCACGCCTCAATCCGGAAAACTGGTTGATACATAGGTAGGCAGATGCTTTTGACCCATCAAATTTTAATCTGAAACAGAGAAATGTCGATCCATACCCCTGATATTAAACGCGTCACGACCCACATCATTCAGGAAATGAAAACGCGTGGAGAAAAAATATCCTGTCTTACGGCATACGATTACTCTATGGCTGGCATTGTGGATGCAGCAGGAATAGAGCTTATCCTGGTGGGCGACTCGGCCTCTAATGTAATGGCCGGGCATGAAACGACGCTGCCCATTACGATCGATCAGATGATTTACCATGCTACTTCGGTGGTACGGGCTGTCAAAAGGGCACTGGTGGTCGTTGACTTACCTTTTGGATCTTACCAGGGCAATTCGAGAGAAGCATTGAACTCCGCAATCCGCATTATGAAAGAATCCGGTGCACATGCCGTGAAGCTCGAAGGCGGACTGGAAATAAAGGATTCCATTACCCGGATCCTAAGTGCCGGCGTGCCTGTAATGGGTCACTTGGGACTTACACCACAATCCATTTATAAATTCGGTACTTATACGGTTCGTGCCAAACAAGAGGACGAAGCACAGAAGTTGCTGGAAGACGCCAAAATGCTGGAAGAAGTCGGCTGTTTTTCAATGGTATTAGAAAAAATCCCTTCCACATTGACCAAACAGGTATCAGAAAGTGTGTCCATTCCAACGGTAGGCATAGGCGCAGGTCCGCATGCTGACGGGCAAATATTAGTATTGCACGATTTGCTGGGCATCAATAAAGCATTTAAACCACGGTTCTTGCGTCGCTATGCGGACTTGAATGGTGTAATGACCGATGCAATTTCCAATTATATCAAAGATGTAAAAGGCAAGTCGTTTCCGAATGAGAAGGAATCATATTGACCTTTTAAAAAGTAAAGAACTATTAATATGGCTAAAAGACCATTTCAAGTTATATACGAAGATAATCACCTGATCATCGTCAATAAGGAGCCAGGAATTCTGGTTCAAGGGGATGCTACCGGCGATAAATGCCTCCTGGATATGGTTAAAGACTATATCAAAGAAGCCTATGATAAGCCCGGTGCGGTTTTTCTCGGAACCGTTCATCGCCTCGATCGTCCGGTAAGCGGACTCGTTGTGTTTGCACGTACTTCCAAGGCGTTGGAGCGCATGAATGAGATTTTCCGTAAACGTGATGTGCAAAAAACGTACTGGGCAGTGGTAAAACACCGGCCAGCGGAGAAAAAAGGGAAGCTGATACATTGGCTTTCAAAAGACGAGAAGCGCAATGTTACCACGGCATACGACTACGAAGCGCCTGGCACACAACGCGCTGAGCTATCGTATCGCTGGATGGGAGAGGTCAACAAGTTCCATTTGCTGGAAGTAATGCCTATAACCGGCAGGCCCCATCAGATCCGTGTGCAACTGGCTTCGATGAACTGCCCGATACGCGGTGATGTGAAATATGGCTATCCGGTTGGAAATCGTGATAATAACATTAATCTGCATGCACGCAGGCTATATTTCGAGCATCCTGTTAAAAAAGAGCCGATTATCTGCAAAGCAGGCCTACCTAATGACCCGTTCTGGGAAGAATTTTTAACTTTGGATACCGAAGTGATCAAACCCGAAAATCTGGACCACTTGTATGAATAAGTAGCATGATCGAAAAACTGAAACAACGCTGGAACGTCAGGAATGGGTGGGATGTCCTCATTATTCTCGTCGTCTTCGCCTGTACCGGTTTTTCTGTCTTATACGTCAAACGCTGGCTTTTCGAGTTGATTGGCCTCACAGAGCAATCGCCGGCCTGGATTCGCTGGACAGTAAATATCCTGATCATTTTGCCGCTATACCAGGTTATTTTGCTCGCGTGGGGCTGGGTGTGGGGTAAGTTTACATTCTTCTGGGAATTCGAAAAAAGAATGTTCAGCAGAATAGGAGGGTTATTTCGCAGGAAGACGGTATAAAAATAACATTGCATAACCCATTAAAATGCCGTCAGGCATAACAATCCCTCAACGTCATTGGCTGTCGATGATTTTGCGATAAACATTCCTCGCTTGTTCATACGCCTCTTCAGCCGCTTTCTTTTCCTCGACACGAATGTTCGGCTCCTTCATTTTCCAGCATTGATTTAATGTAGCCAGGCACCATTCTGCACTTTTCTTTTCTATTACCGGTTTGCCATCGACTGTTACAAACACCGGATTGGAATGTGAGCTCGGATAAACGCGAAGTGCAACCCAGCTCGATTTGCTAATCTGATGATTGAATTTCACATCGGTTAGCTCCCCATTCGCTGTAATTTCAGTCGTATCCACAGCTTCGCCATTCACGATCAACTCCACCCTTACCTTTCTGGATTTAGCGATCCTGGCGCGCTCAATATCCCAGTAGGGGGTTATATGGATTGACGTATTAGCGATTTTCTCTCCGATGCTATCCTGCTTTGCGGGTAAATACGCTACTATTTTCGCAGTCACAGAAACTGATTGCGCATTTTGAAGCGAAACCTCACTCTTATCTACGCCCGCCTCACTTCCATTCACCGCAAAATCCATGATATGCGACTTACCATCCGAAACGTAACTCCGGCCGCTCTTGATGGCGGCCACATAATTGTCGTAATTCAACGGCATGTCACTCTTGAAATAGCTTCTGGCTTGCCCCACACGCGCGTCCGTAATGCAGGGAAAGTCTGTTTCACCACTAAGCCTCGGCTTAAATCCGCAGTTCAACGTGTGGTAATACATATTGAGCTCCCAGGGCGCCGGTGTATCACCGGCACTGTAAAAGTCAACAAGGTCCTGAGCGACGGTCACAATGTATTCGTTCGCGCCAATTCCGTCCATCTTTGGCACTACATCATTGAATATCTTATCGGTAGACTGCATTGGTTGTAATCCCCAACCAGAATGCGCATAACCCACGACACCACCCTGGGATTTGGCCCAGGAAAGTACAGGTGCCGTCCAGCTCGGCCATTGTTCAATAGCAGTCGTACCCGGATAATCGTCTTCTTTAATTCTCAAAAGCACAATATGCCCCGAATGTGACGAAGGAAAGCCCGAAACCTCCACATCATTACGCATGATGTTTTTGGAATTGGATAATGGATGATCCTTTGCTGTGAAGAATGTTTTCTGATGATACCAGCTTGGCCCCCAGGCGAGATTAGCCGCCAAATTAAGATCTTCGCCCATGGTTTGCCGGAACATATCCTTAGGATCCACACCCTCGGTAGGGCTGTCGTAATGGCTGCATCCTGCTGCATGGATATGATGATCAGCACTGTACCAGCCCAGTTTTGACATCTGTATCCATCTTTTCAGTTCAAAAGACACATTGATGGAGTCAACGTTGGCAGGTACCGTTATTTCTTTGGTCTGACTAATGTACTCTGGCCCACGGGTAAATGTGACATTATATTTACCAGCCGGCAACTGAACGTGCTCGCCATCTTTGCGGTAAATCTGTGGCTGAAAAAAGAAATCAGGGTACTCATCATAGGCTGCGACACGCCTGGAAGGAAGCGGGTAAATGCCTTTGAACTTACCCGCAGCGTGTTCCTGTGAGTCTGTGATTAAAAATGACGCAATCGCAGGTAACCCATCGTGGTCCTTCACTTGAAACTTGACTTTGATAGCTCGCTTCACCTCAAACAAAATGTGTGTCGTATTCCGGAAACCTATATCCTGCGAACCCTGGCCTACATGATAGCTGATCTCAGCCTCACGTTGGCCAGCCTCTTTGGAGTAGATCTGCACCACCGCATACTCCAGTTTCAGACCAGATAAATTCGGCTGCAAAGGCCTATTGGCATAAATCTGTATTTCCAAAAACCGGTTTGCAACTTGTCCTGCCGTCAACTCATGCTTCTTTTCAACTTTCGATCCAAACGACGGGGAATGATATGGTTTCTCTCCATTTGGGCTTTCTGCTTCCAATTTGGCAGTGATACCCGCTTCATTATGAACCTTGACCAGAAAACTTGTCCAGCCGCCTTGAACCAAAATTGCTTTGGCGGCTCCACGATCCACTTTTACCCGTCCTTCGGGGTTAATAGTGACCACATTCAAACAATAAGGATCAAGAATTTCCTGAATACCCTTTACTGTTTCATTGGTTAAAGGCTTGCTACTTAATATTTTCAGCCGTTGTGCATCCGCATTCGATAAAGAATTCCCCGAAAAGGAAAGTGCCTCCTGCAAACGCATTGCCTGCGCTAACAATGGCTGCGGCTCCACTTGGACAATAGCAGAAGGCGCAGGCTGGTGATCGTGTTGCTGTGCCAGCAAGAGGAGGGGTGCGAATAAAATGACGAGAATGCGTGTAAAGGTCTTTTTCATATCAATCCTTTTCTTTTTTCCGGCTCAATTTCCAAGCGCTAAACCCGATATACATCATACTTCCCCTCGCACCGCCGGGTTTTAATATACCATTTACATTGCTGAATCCCAAGAAGATAGGACCAAAATGTCCCACTGCACCGATCGACGGCCGGTTGTTACCACGAATGAATGTGATTGGAAAAGAAAAGTCCGAATCCTCATCTTCAAACCGTGGGGTAATGGTAAAAGAGTTAGGTTGGTAGATATCTAATGGTTGCCCCGCCCGACTTTTGAAACGCTTTGTTTGGGAAAGGTTCAGGAAAAATCCTTTGACAAGCTGAATATCGGCTTCGAGGTGTATAGCCTGCGGCAGGCGCACATCTTGCCTGAAAGTAGTAGTGGTATCAGCCGGGAACAAACTCATAAAGCCCTCTGGTCCCCGGTCGCTGATCGTTTCAAGCTCCGTCTGGCCAACGACGGTGGTTGCCTGCCGACCTCTCTCCACACGTGTATTGGAAGTCCGGTAACGAATGGACCCAATGTCGGTCAACGACGCACCAAAACGGATCAGATATTCGGGACTTTCGTCAAACACTTCTTTGGTTTTATGCCAATAAGAGCCTAATTCATAAGAAACGCCCAGGTCATATCCCCAGCCTGCACCATACAGATCGGAATCCATCAGTCTACCAATGTTTGCTTTTCGATTGGCTGCGCTGTAACCGCTTTCATAGGAAAGATCGGAAATAACCAATTCGCTGGTTTCAGTGTTTCCGGCAAGCGGGCGGATGCTGAAACTATCTGCTGAGCCCGTCAAATAACCCACTCTCGCGCCAAAAACGCGCTTAACCGTCGCACCAACGCGTAATTTATGAGATTCAAGATCCAGCAGCTGAACACCGTAGGTAAGGCTAATGTCCGAAAAGCTTTGCTGCACCAGATTAAAGTCGCCCCATGCTTCATTTTCATAACCATTGGTACTTCCCGTGTCCATTCTTTTGAAATAAATATGCTGAATAGGATCGGGAATGTTGTTTCCTTGCACATAGCCCCTCGTGCGTAATTGCAATGCGAGCCCCTGGTACTTACCCAGCGCGATCATCGCGGACGGCCAGCGGATCTCACTTACCACGTAAATCGGGTCTTTGTAGGTCAGCGATCCCATGGTACGTGATCGGCCGTATATCTCTTTGGTAGAATGTGACGCAAGTATGGGGGTCAGAAAAGAATTTTCACCCAAAAACCTGAAATAGCGATACTTAATGCTTCCTCCGAGTGAAATGATATTGATCTGAAACTTATGCTTTGGCCCCCCGATTACTGAAGGATTATAAGTAGCCCGGTACAATCCTCCGTAGTTGCTGAATTCCAAACCTGGGATCTGTTGTGCTTTGCAGATCTGAAATGAAATAAATAGTAATGCGAAAGTGAGTGTTAAGTTTTTCAATGCTGAGTTTTGTTAGTTAAGAACAGCTTTCCGATCGGATCGTACCGGATCACTTCCTCTTCAATTAATTCTTGTAACGTTTTCAAAAAATCCGCCTCGGCCACATTTTCAAATGCCTGGCTCAAATCAAGCGGAGTAACAGGTCCTTCCTGGTCTAAATGGTCTGTAATTGCCTCGGCCAGGGCCGTATCTTTCTGACTTTCTTCCCTTCTGTTTTTGATACAATTGTCACAAACACCGCATTCCTGTGCGTCGAACTCATTAAAATATTCTAATAAAAGGAGCGTCCTGCAAAGATGTTCGTGAGACGCATATCGTGCAACTGAGCGTGCCTTACCCAGGTCACGCTCCTTTTTCTTTCCTATTTCAAATACATTCAATGGTAACAATGCAGCATCGTACCGCGGTGTCAGGAAACTGAGCTGTGGCTTATCTTTTCTGGGCTCGTATATCAAAATATCGCGCTCCATGAGAAATCTAAGCTTTCTGGTCACCTCCGGTTCCGGAGCAAAATAGACCTGGGCCAGCTCACTTTCTGATATCCGGACGTACTCAGTAAAAACCTCTCCTCCGTACATCCTCAGAATCACTTTGATAAACGAATCGAATTCCTGGTAACGTATCTGGAAGTCGTACAATTGCCGGTTATCGACCAGGAAATGGATTTTTGCAGGATCATTAAAATTCTCGCTCAGTTGGATAAATCCCTCTTCTTCAAGCAATTTAAGCGCATAATGCGTTTCATTAACGGGCAGTCCGAAAATCCCTGTAAATTCCTGTATATCGAAATCAAAAGCCGCAAACTCACCGCCTCCGACCGCTATTTTGTAATAATTTGCCAAAGCCTGATAAACCCTTTTCAGTACTTCGACCGAAGGATATTTTCTTTCAATGCTGTCCGAAAGCTCTTCCAGGTCAATTTTATTGAACAGCGCTACGGCATAGGCTTTCTTTTCGTCCCTTCCGGCACGCCCAGCCTCCTGATAGTATGCTTCGAGATTGTCGGGCAGGTCGAAATGGATCACTGCACGTACATCCGGCTTGTCAATCCCCATGCCAAAAGCATTGGTAGCCACTACCACTCGAATGTGGTTCTTAATCCATGCCGATTGCCGGTCCGATCTTTCCTTGAAAGGTAATCCCGCATGGTAGCTCTGCGCCGATATACCCTGCCGGCTCAGCCAGTCGGCCAGGTCTTTGGTCCTTTTTCTGGTCCTTACATAGATAATTGCCGATCCCGGCACATTTTTCAGGACTTGCAGCAACTTTCGTTCTTTGCTTTCCTCGGCGAATGCAGAATAGGAAAGGTTAGCTCTAGCGAAGGATTGCTTAAATACCCTGGCATTGCGCATTTCAAGCTTATCCAGAATGTCCGCCCGCACTTCTTCGGTAGCTGTGGCGGTAAGTGCCATCACGGCAACGCCCGGAATCAGCTTTCTAAATTCGGCAATAAGGAGGTAAGAGGGCCTGAAATCGTAACCCCAGGCTGAGATGCAATGTGCCTCATCGACTGCCAGCAGACAAACATTCATTTGTTTCGCACGGGCAATCATAATATCCGTTCGCAGCCTCTCGGGCGATACATATAGAAACTTGGTAATCCCGTGAATGCAATTATCAAGCGTAATGTCAATCTCCGTCCGGCTCATTCCCGAATGGATTGCGGCGGCAGGAATGTCCCGTTTTTTGAGCTGCTCCACCTGATCTTTCATCAGGGCAATGAGCGGAGTTACCACAATGCACACCCCCTCCATCGCCATGACCGGTACTTGAAAACATACCGATTTTCCACCTCCTGTTGGAAGTAAAACCAGCGTATCTATCCCATTAAGTACCGTTTTGATGGCTTCTTCCTGAAAAGGACGGAAGGTATCATAACCCCAATACCGCCTCAATATGGCGTGAAGATCAATCATCAGAGTTGTGTTTGCAATGCCTTGGAAAACCCGTGCAAAGTAATGTGATAATGTTTGTTATGAAAAGGATCATCTGTTGCGGTTCATAAAAAAAGGTGGCAGGGTAAGTATATGAGTCCGCTTAAAAATGCCTTAATTTGGACAAACTTCACTCCACGATATGTTATTTGATGTTGCCAGAAATGATAAATATCTCCGCTTTCTTCCCTGGATATTTACCATCAGCTTTATCCTCATCACATTTCTTCCACGGTCACTGGACGACACCATGTTTATGGATGGAATGACATACGCGGGGATAGCACGGAACATGTCATTAGGTATCGGGTCGTTCTGGAAGCCCTATTTTGCTGATTCTTTCTGGCTTCCTTATGACAATGGTACTTTTTTCTCGGGACATCCTCCATTACAATTCGGAATGCAATCGATACTTTTCCTAATCATGGGCGATACTACTGCCGTGGAGAATTTTTACGATCTGATTGTTCTTATATGCTACATCATCTTAATTGCTAAAATCTGGCAAAAACTATTCCTCAGCCAGGCCGTGTTGCAACGCTATGCATGGATGCCGGTTTTGTGCTGGTATGGTATGGCCACAGTTTGGTACAGCATCCCAAACAACTTTCTAGACAGCACAATGGGCGTTTTCTGCCTGCTATCGTGCTACTTCCAGCTTGTCTTTTTGACGCGTAGTACCATTTCCAAACAAGATTATATATGGCCTCTGTTAGCTGGAATCGGCGTATTTCTCGCCTTCCTGACTAAGGGACCGGTAGGGCTTTACCCATTGGCGTTTACAATGCTCTACTCGTTTTTAAATGCAGACATTACCTTTCAAAAAGGCTTAAAAAGCACTGCGATCATGCTGGGTATCGCGGTAGTGGCGGGTGGTTTGACACTTGCATACCGGCCCGCATTTGAGTTTTTGAGCACCTATTTTCAGGGTCAGGTAGTCCAGGCCTTAATGCAAAAAAGAGAAAAAACGGGTACTGGCTGGGAGGCTCATTTTCTACTTATTCCTGATTTGCTGCGTAACGTATATCCCCATTTGTTGGCGCTTCTTGGATTAAATGTCATTGCTTTTTTACTAAAATTAAAACGCCAGATCAGTCCAGCGGTGACGCGGATCAGTCAGTTTACTTTTTTGATTGCTTTTTCCGGGATCGCGCCGATGCTAGTCAGCGTGAAACAGTATCCGCATTATCTTGTACCCGCATTACCATTTGTAGCAATGTTTTTCGCCGCATTATTAGTCGAAAAAATAGATTCCCTAAGCCAGGTCGTTCCAAAATTGTGCATTCTGTTTTTTGCAGTTGTTACCATTGGATTCTGGGGAATTACATTGAAAAAGGTCAATTCCATTCAGCCTGATGTGATGGCAGAGAATGCGAAAGATGTAAAAAAGTACGTCGCACGTGCCTCAACCATAGGTGTATGTCATGATTTGTACCAGGTTGCAGATATTCATTCCTATTTCCAACGCTATCATTTGCTCTCGCTCAAAGACATCGGCATTGGGGCTGATACTTCCAGGTACGTATTGGCGAATACGGACTGCCTGCCTCAGTTCGATGCCAAAAAGGATTCTGTCATTACGCTGCACGGAAATTTTTATCTGGTAATCAGGAATGAACGAACGGCTCGTTATTGAATCAGCGAAAATATTATCTTTGTTTCTGCTAATTCTAACTAATTTACATGCGCACGCTGCTTTTCTTCATTAGTGTTCTTACATTATCCGGTTGCTCCGTTTCGCACTATCTGAACCGGGAAATAAAAAACTCCTCTGTTTTAAGTCAGCAGCATACCGGCATTTCTATTTCCAACCTGAATGATTCCAAAACGCTGGCCTCATATCAAGGTAACAGGTATTTTACACCGGCTTCTAATACCAAATTATTCAGTTTTTACGCCGGGTTATGTGCCCTGGGCGACTCCGTTCCGGGATTGGAATATCTGGAATGGGGCGAGTTGCTCATTATCCGGGGTACCGGCGATCCTTCACTTTTACACCCTGACCTCCCTCACAGCAAAGTTTTTGATTTTCTAAAAAACAGGAAAGACCAAATCTTTTACACACCATATCATTTTGAAAATAAGCGCTTTGGGTCTGGATGGGCTTGGAGCGATTACAACGATTATTATCAGCCTGAAATCACTGCATTACCCGTTTACGGCAACATTGCGCGGTTCAAGGGCGAGTCATCCCAGAATTATCAGGTAAGCCCTGGTTTCTGGAAAAAATCAATGATTTTTGATACGACAGCCTCAGGAATAGAAAGGGAAGAGTCGCAGAATCTTTTCCACCATTCAAAGCTTGCTGTCCCACAGGGCCTGATCCAGGACGTTCCCGTACATATGAGCGATCTTTTGACAGTCCAGCTTCTGAGCGATACATTGAAAAAAGAGATCAAACTGATCCATATTCCACTGGAAATTGACTTAAAAACCGTTTATAGCATTCCTACCGACTCGCTTTACACCAGAATGATGCAGGTGAGCGACAATATGCTCGCCGAGCAATTAATGCTTCTTTATGCTACCGCTAATAAACTGCCTTTAAATACTGAAAAAGCCATTGCCCATGCCATTGAGCACCATATGAGCGACTTGCCCGACCGGCCAATCTGGAAAGACGGATCAGGGTTGAGCCGCTACAATCTCTTCACTCCAAGAAGCATCGTTGCGTTGTTACAGAAGATTTACAAGAAGGTTCCGCGTGAAAAACTATTCAAAATACTGCCTAACGGTGGAAAAACCGGGACTCTCAGCAATCTCTTCAAGCAGGACGCCCCTTTTATTTTTGCTAAGACAGGTAGTTTGAGCAACAACTACAATCTGAGTGGATTTTTGATAACCAAAAAAGGCAAGACATTGGTATTCAGCTTCATGAACAACAACTTTACACGGCCAACCGGTGAGGTTCGTAAGGAAGTAGAGCGGATACTGACCGGGTTACACAACAAATTTTAAGCTATTCTTTCTCTTCCCAAGTCTGGCCAGTACAGTAAATCCTGTTTTTACCATTTCGGCGAACCAGCAAATAAATGCTGTATACCCCTGGCTCAACGGTGGCGACGTGAAAACTACCGTATGCGCCTTTTGAGAAATACATTTGTCTCCTGATTGTAGTTTTAAAAGGTACCGCAAACTGGTTAGGCGGCGAAGCATACACATGTCCGGGAGATTTCAATAGCACGTAAGCACCGTCAGAATAGTCTTTCAGCGATTTGAAAAAATCATTCTCAAAACTAACCACAATGTGGTCCCCTCTTTTGGTAACGGCATCGGCTCTGTACAAACTGTCGCAAACCACGCTATCACTCCCAATTTTAGGATCCCAACCCTCAGCAATCGGATCGGCGGATTGGTAATAGGACCTTATCTTTTCGAAATGCTGCTGATCCATTGAAAACATCCTGATTCCCAGCCAGTCGGCATTATATCTTGCATTAAATTCCTGCACAATGGCAGCGCGACGGTTGTTCACAGCGTCAGCAAAATTGCCTTGCAGTATGAGAAGGTTAAGTCCGACAGCGGCCAGAAGGATTGCAGGAGAGATCCATTTTTTAAGTCTCTCCTTTGAAACAGATAAAAAGGCAAAGTACAGCGCAATGCACCACAATGTGGAATACATTCGGTAGCGTCCTTTGAACATCCCTTCGAAGGTGTCGGTTGGGATTCGTTTGTAGGTCAATGCGAGTGCTGTGATACCTACAAAAATTGCGATAGATAATGCGAAAAGGGCTGTTTGATTATTATAGCGGGATTTCAGCCATAATGAGTCCCAAAGTTTGAGATACTGTTTCCGGTACAGAAAAAGCAGCGTTGTTATCATTAACATACCTGTTCCTACGGCCAGTGAGAGCACAATCGGAGGAGCACCGTAAGCCCTGAGCGTCGCAATGGATCCTATGAAGCCAAAGAACCCGAAGAATCCTTCCTTTACCTGTTTGGGATTGGAGAAGTCAAGGTTTTGGGTAATCGGTGTGAAATCAATAAAGTAAATAACCGCGATTGTGACAGCAGTTAACAATGTGATTACAAACTCTTTGCGCCTGCCAGAAAGCAGATACAAAAAGCCTATGACCGGAAAAACCATCAGACCGTTTCCGTAGGTAAATGTGGCGGCCACCGCAAATAAAAGACTATAAGCAATGCGTTCAGGATGATAAACCGCGAAGTAGAGTGCGCTCAGAATAAATAGTAACACACCGAAATTGCAAAGCGAGCTTACGCCCCAGAAGATATTTTCGAACGACTGAATGTTAAACCAAAGCCACATCACCGGCACGAAATACCAGAAGTTTGCTTTCAATCTTTTAAAAGCCCGGTAGAATACAAACGCACACAACCCCCAGCAAATATTGGCAATGATCATAGGCCATACCAGGTTCACTTTGCCGAGAAAGCCATGTAAAAGAAGAATGACGGAGCGCGAAAAAACGAGTCTGTGTTCAGGAAAAAGCGTTGTGAGCTGCTTCCATTTCTCGCCAAGGGTGGCATGCTCGAAGCCTGGGATAATGCCCAGAATCATAATATCATCAAAAGCTACATAATTGACATTCAGCGCAATCACTTTGAAAACCCAGACGTAGATCAGTACAGGAATGACGCACAACAATGAAGCAAGCCAGCTTTTATTTCTGACGAAATCGAGGAAAGATAAATACATATTTCATGAAATCACGCCCTAATTCGGGCATGCTAATTAAGCAGGTGAATGATGATTTTCAACCATTCAAACCGTTAATTTTCGGTTTCTTCTTCAGCGGAAGCGCGGGGATCTTTGGTATAATCGTACAGAAGCTTGCCTTTATCATCCCATTCCCGCAGAATAAAAGGTTCGAATTCTTCATCCCAGCCCGACTTTGGATATTGGATTTCTTTTTTGCGCTGACGACGGAATTGGTAGTACTCGACCCAGCGGCCTACTTTCTTGCCGGTATCGAATTTACCGCTGGTCATCAGCTGTCCTTCTTTGTAAAACTGCATATACTCGCCCTCAACCTCCCCAAACGCAACCGGCATCACTTCCTTTACCTGCGTATGGGCTGAATCGTAGTAAGTAATGCGGGACTCGGCGGGGAAGCCGCGGTTCCATACTGCCTTGTCAATGAGGTTGTATTTAGTATCGTACTTTACCCAGCGGCCATCTTTCACACCCATATAATAGTAGCCCTCTTCGATCAGGTTCTCTCCATTATATTTTTTGTAGGAGCCATGAAGTGGAAGTGACTGTTCTTTTTCTTTTACCAAGGCCGAGCTGAGCTTCTTCCCTTTTTTATCATACCACCTTGTTTCTGTGGCCTTTACATAGGGATCCATTGGTTTATATTCTTTCAAAACATGGAAAGACTCCACCGTAGCACGATCGCCGCTACCATACTTGACAGACATACTCTGCATTGGAATTCCTTCATATTGTACCTTGGCAAGCCTGGTTTTTTCTTTCTTACGTTTCCGGTCTTTTTTCTGGCTTTTGTATTCTTTTACCCTTAATCCCAAATCCGGAATTGTTTCCCCGAACAAAGTGGAGAGGCTCGTAGACTTGCCCTTATCACCTGGTACCGAGGCTCCTACGACCGGATCCAAGCCAGAAATAAAGGATTTCAAGTCCTTTGAACGACTGGCAGTATCCTTTTTAACTGTTTCCTTTGGTAGCCAGGCCGGGGGTGTAGTATCCTTCGGTACCGACTGAGCCAGCGTGGCAGCAGTAAGACCTAATGATAAAAAGCCGCAGACCAGAATTACTCTTTGCATGTGTATTGGATTTTTCTTCAGGGTAACATTGTTACTTTTGTAACGAATTGATTTTTTCTATATTGATTTTCAACGGACAAATTTAAAAAAACACAGTGGAAAAAAGTGCTAAAATTTATATTGCCGGACATCGCGGCATGGTCGGCTCCGCGATTCACCGAAAATTAGTAAAGGAAGGTTTCAATAATTTTATACTTAGAACGTCCTCCGAGCTCGATCTGCGCAACCAAACCGATGTCAAAGATTTTTTTGAAGCAGAACGTCCCGAATATATATTTCTTGCCGCTGCAAAGGTAGGTGGCATTATGGCCAACAACATTTATCGGGCCGAATTTCTGCATGATAACCTGTTGATACAAAACAATATCATCGACAGCGCATACCGGACTGAGGCTAAAAAACTGATGTTCCTGGGATCCAGCTGCATCTATCCAAAGCTGGCGCCACAGCCATTACAGGAAAGTTCTCTGCTGACTGGTCTGCTGGAACCTACCAATGAACCTTATGCCATTGCTAAGATTGCAGGTATAAAAATGTGTGAGGCATATCGTGCTCAGTATGGTTGCAACTTTATTTCCGTGATGCCTACCAATTTGTACGGCCCGAATGACAATTACGACCTTAATAATTCGCACGTGCTTCCTGCCATGATCAGGAAATTCCATGAAGCAAAAGAAGAAAACAAGCCATTTGTTGAGCTTTGGGGCACAGGTTCGCCACTTCGGGAGTTCTTACATGCGGACGACCTGGCTGATGCCTGTTACTTTTTAATGCAGAATTACAATGAGGCCGGGTTCCTTAATATTGGGGTAGGCGACGATGTTACCATCAAAAATTTGGCTGAAATGATCCGGAATGTCACGGGATATGAAGGGCAGATACATTGGAACACAGACAAACCTGACGGTACTCCGCGCAAATTAATGGATGTAGGTAAGTTGCACGATCTGGGCTGGAAACATCGCATTGAGCTGGCAGAAGGGATCCAGCTGACTTATCAGGATTTTTTGCAAAAAATTGAAACTTACGCAGTGTAACCTTAATGTATTTAATGGGTTACATTATGTCTAACCTAATATTTCCATACTAAAATCACATTTTGCCTACTATAATTCTTTTTTTTGACAAATTTCCAGTATATAATTATAAGATTCTTCGGGAAACTAATTAGTTTTGCATCGTCCCAAAAAAAGGGCGTTATATAAACCATAGTCATAGAGAAATGTCGGCCATTATTAAGTTAGACCAGATAGACCGTAAAGTACTGGAGATCTTACAAACGAACGCAAAAATAACCAACGCACAACTATCCAAAGAAATAGGACTGTCTCCTGCGCCAACATTGGAACGCGTTAAAAAACTGGAACAATCCGGAATCATTAAAAGCTACCACGCTCAGCTTGAACCTGAAAAGGTTGGATTGGGTGTTAGCACTTTTGTTCAGATTTCACTGGTTGGTCACCGGAAAGCGGTTACGGAATCATTTGTTGAAAAGATTCACGCTATCCCCGAAGTAATTGAATGTCACCATATTACAGGTACAGGTGATTTTCTTTTAAGAGTTATCTCAAAGGACATCAGTACTTATCAAAAGCTGATGCTTGAAAAAATCAATGAAATCGAAGAAGTAGCAAGTACCCAGACAATGGTTATCCTGTCTACTTTTAAAGAAAGTAAGGTTTTACCGATACCATGACAATCTCGTATAGAAATTGCAATAAAAAACCCGCCGGAATCAATTCCAGCGGGTTTTTTATTGCACCTGATAGGTTTCAAATACTATTGATGTTGCTCTCTCAACAAGTCATTAACTGTTTTAACAGGGTTGAAAGTGATCAGCGGAACTTCCACGAAAAGCGTATTCCAATCCGCCATTGCACCATTCCACAACCCTGGCAACTCCTGCGCTTTTAGATCTTTACCGTCTTTGGATTTCGCAGTAATGAAGCCTGTCAGCGGATCTCTGAACTTTTTCAGATCATATAATTCTCCCTTTCCGTTTTTCACGCCGCATACCAGATCCACCGGATTGAAGTGGGTAGAATTCTTGAAAATGTTGTTCTGATCCTCATTATCAACATCCACCTGAGCGGACTCTACGATTTGTAATGAGGATGAGCCATCAGCATTCTCCGCCCAGAATGGTCCACCGCCAGGTTCTCCCTGATTTTTAACCATTCCGCAAGCTCTCAAAGGCCTGTCAAGCTTTCGAACAAAATATTCCTTCTTCTGATCATCAGACCAGCTTCCAAACGCTGCGGGGGGAATGACACATAATTCTTTTTGAAAAAAAGTATCTAGTTCTGCAAAAAGTGAGGCGTCAACCTGTCCGCTCAGCTTTTCCAGAAAGGCAAAAATTCGCTTTTGGTATTGCAAAACGATTCCTGCCAAAGCTTTTTTATAAGTAATGGTTTCCTCTTTAATTCTGTCAGGAACTACATTATCAATGTTTTTGATAAAAATAATGTCCGCATCCAATTGTCCCAGGTTTTCAAGAAGCGCTCCATGGCCCGCAGGACGGAACAGCAAAGAATCGTCTTTTTCACGGAATGGCGTATTGTCTAAATTAACCGCAATGGTGTCGGTCGAGCTTTTTTGCTCAGAAAAAGAGACAATGTATCTCACACCAAATTCACTTTGATAGCTCGGCAGCACTTCCACAACAAGTTTCTCGAATTTGTCGCGATGCTCCGGCGATACCGTAAAATGGATCTGAACATTGCTTCCGGCATTGGCATACTTCGCGCCTTCCACCAAATGTTCTTCCAGGGGTGTGCGGGAACGA
The DNA here is from genome assembly GCF_039919315.1 of Dyadobacter sp. GTDB lineage: Bacteria > Bacteroidota > Bacteroidia > Cytophagales > Spirosomataceae > Dyadobacter. The sequence continues at coordinate 71,539 of NZ_JBDSFX010000095.1, forward strand.
CTGTCGTAATTATGGAATTTTAGCAATCCCTTTGGCAACTCGCCATATCCCAGGCCTTTGTTTGTCAGGAAATAGGATACGATCGTTTTTTCATCAGCAGTTTCAATGTTGCTTCCGTCAGCAGCTAAGGAGGTTTTCAAGTCTTCATAAAAAGCGAAGTCGGGCAATTTGGCAAAAAACTCTTCGACCGATTTATCTTTTTTTCCCTGCTCCAAAAAGCCAAAGAGAGATTTAAACATCCGTGTAGCAGCACCTGAGGCAGGTACAAACTTTAATAACGCTATCTCTCCGTCTGCTGCGCTTTTGTCAAAATCAGAAATTACCTGTGCAATTTGCTCGTCCGTGAGGCGGATAACACCGTCGCCCACCGTAGCGGCTTTGGAAAGCTGCAGAAACGGAAACCCGTTTTCGAAGTAACGGACTTGCTCTTCCACCACTTGAATGTCGCTGCCGCGGTCATTTATTTGCACGATATCTTTTTCAATGAACATAAATCTATTGTTTAATCAGTGAATTTTTGGGGAATGATTCAATTATAGTAAAGCTGGCAAAGAAGCGACTATAACCATTTGAAAAGATTTATTTAAGTATCCGTAATTTGGCAAAACTCAGCAATAATGTTTTTTCTCCGACCAGGTCAAATTTGACTGTTGCTTTACGGTCTGTCCCATTTATATCCATTTTAGTAACCTGCCCAAACCCGAATTTCAAGTGCTCCACCTTGTCTCCTTCGGTGAGGTCAAAAGTATCGCTGGGTACAAAGTCCGCAGACGGGACATAGGAAGCGACAGCCGGATTAGGTTTTGGCTCTGCTGGTTTACGCTGTATCAGGTTTCTTGCAGAAAAAGGATTGGCTGTGGGAGAGCTTTCACGTTCTGCCGCAGCCGATATCATTTTAGACACATTCAGGTAGCGCTGGTCAACTTCCAGCAGGAAACGGCTGGGCTCACACATTTTGAGACGGCCCCACTGATAGCGACTTTCAGCATACGAAAAGGACAATTTCTTTTCCGCACGGGTGATCGCTACATAAAACAAGCGCCTTTCTTCTTCCAGGTCCTGCCTGCTTTCCAGCATCATTTGACTTGGAAACAGATCTTCTTCGAGGCCTACGATAAATACGTTTCTGAATTCAAGACCTTTTGCGGAGTGAATAGTCATCATTGTCACGCGGTCATTATCATTATTATCGTCCGGCTCATCCGCATTGGTTAATAATGATACCGACTGAAGAAACGCGCTCAGGGTTTTATCTTCGGTTTCTTCATTGTCAACAAACTCCTTAATCCCGTTCAGCAACTCCTGTACGTTTTCGTAGCGCGACAATCCTTCAACAGTTTTGTCCTCATACAAATCTCGCAGGATACCCGAAGCTTTGGCAATGTGTGCTGAAACCTCATAAGCGTCTTTTCCTTCGCTAACTTGAATTTTAAAGCTTTTGATCAGCGTTCCAAACTGCTCGATAGGAGAGATAGTCCTGCCGCTTGCATAATTGCCGATGTTGGCTACTACTTCCCAGATCGCGATGTTATTTTCGGAGGCAGTAACCGCTATTTTGGCTACGGTAGCATCACCAATTCCTCTTTTAGGCAGGTTAATGATCCTTTTAAATGCTTCTTCGTCGCGCTGATTGACTGTAAAACGCAAATAAGCAAGCAGGTCCTTGATTTCTTTTCTCTGATAAAACGACTGCCCACCAATGATCCGGTACTTGATCCCCAGCTTCCGCAAAGCTTCTTCGAATGATCGCGACTGAGCATTGGTACGGTACAAAATGGCGAAATTCTCATTCCGTAGCGCTTTCTGCATTTTTTCTTCAAAAATAGCAGTCGCTACCAGTCTTCCTTCTTCATTATCAGATCCCGCCTTGATCACATCTATTAAGGAACCTTCTTCATTCACTGTAAAGGTTTCCTTTTTAAGCTGGGATTTGTTGCGGGCGATCACAGAGTTGGCCGCATTGACAATGTTACTGGTCGATCGATAGTTTTGTTCCAGCTTGATCGTGACAACATCTGGGAAGTCCTTTTCGAAATTCAGGATATTCTCAATGTTGGCTCCGCGGAAAGCATAAATACTTTGCGCATCATCACCCACTACCACTATATTACGATGAACCGCGGAAAGCTTACGGGTAATCAGGTATTGGGATACGTTGGTGTCCTGAAACTCATCGACCATCACATGCTGAAACTTGTGCTGGTACTTATATAGTACATCCGGAAAATCCCGGAAAAGGATATTGGTGTTAAACAGCAGGTCATCAAAGTCCATGGCATTGGCCTGGAAGCACCGGGCCGCATACGTTTTGTATAGCCTTCCGATCTCTTTCATTTTGGCCGCATCATCATCCGCTTGTATTACAGCATTGTTCGCATAGTCTTCTGCGGAAATGAGCCTGTTTTTAGCCCCGGATATCCGGTTGAAAACTACATTAGCCTTATATACCTTATCGTCCAGATTGTATTCTTTAATGATACTTCTTAATAAAGACTTGGAATCATCGGTATCATAAATAGAAAAATCACTGGTATAGCCCAGGTACCTCGCTTCAATCCGCAATATTTTTGCAAATACTGAGTGGAATGTCCCCATCCATATATTCCGTGCCTCCATTCCTACCGCGCCCTCGATCCGGTGACGCATTTCACCTGATGCCTTGTTCGTAAAAGTCAGGGATAAAATCCGGAACGGATCAACCCCATTCTCGATCAGGTTAGCGATCCGGAATGTCAAAACCCTTGTTTTCCCCGAGCCCGCGCCTGCAATGATCATCAGCGGTCCACTTCCGTGCAGTACTGCTGCACGCTGAGGCTCATTCAGGGTTGACAAATAATCGTTACGATTCAAAATTGTATATTTATCCAATTTACTCATTCTTATATAGCAAAAGCCAAAGTTAGGAAAAACCATTAAAAGCCTCCTTTCAATATATAATGTAAGGCTATTTAAGTTTCCTCGGTTTAATGAAATAATATTGCAGATTCCGAACCGCATTGGTTAGATATAGGTTTAATAGTTTGCTTTAAAATAGGAATGCCATGAATATCGAAGATCAGCCCCTGGAAATGCAGTGGGAACATTTACTAACTAGTCTGGAAAACCTGATTGGAAAAAAACCGGGCGATCTCAATGGCGTCCTCTTTCTGATAGGTGTTCAGGAATTGGGGCAAGGCGCCAAACGGTTTACCAAAGAACAAAAACAAGATTTAATGCATATAGGAATATGTAAGGTATTAAGCCTGTCATCCTATTACCTATTTGAGTACAACGATAAGGATGGCTGGCCGCATTATAAGTTAAATCGGGCACTTCCGCCAGGCGATGTTTTGAAGCAAGAAGCGCTTCTTAAAATGCATGTGATAGAATATTTCAAATTATTTTAGAATATTTTGTGGTGTTTTTGATTTGGTTTTCAGGTGATTAGGCTGTGCTGCAAAAAAAGTTGCAAAAATATTTGTGACTGGTGCTTGCATGTTAAAAATAAAGCC
>NZ_JBDSFX010000096.1:0-8807 GCF_039919315.1 Dyadobacter sp.
CAATGTTCGTTGCGGGCCCGGAATCGTGTCTTCCAGGTTGATTCCCACTACACCTATATCGTGCAGTTTGCTGATGTTTTCAATGATACCGTCAATGTTGCGGCTATAACCTCCTTCGATGTCCACCGAAAATGGAATGTTCACATTTTCAATGACTCTTTTTGAAAATTGAAGAAGTATTTCAAACGGAATATTTTCACCGTCTTCGTAACCCATTGCATTGGCCAATGCTTGACTGGAAGTTCCAATGGCTTGATAACCATTGCTTTCAAAAATTTTTGCACTGCCTGCATCCCATATATTTCCTAAGATAAATGGGGCCGGATTTTGATGAAGTTGCAGGAAGTTATTAAAATGATCCATACGATATTTTTGTTTTTTAATTGATAATAACAAAGATATCGGATCGGAAAACGGTCAAATTGTACAGACCGGAACGCTTTAATTTTTATTGCAAAAGTTGATTGACGGGAGTAATATTTTCCAGGTAGGCAGAAGGAGTGACACCGGTAAACGCCTTAAAATCGCGAATGAAATGCGACTGATCGAAGTAACCTGAATCGTAGGCAATGGAAGTTAATGGCCGGTCATTTTTGGTAATGAGGCCGAGGCTGATCTGAAACCGGTTGATTTTATTGAATGAAGTAGGAGAGAGGCCGGTATGCTGGTAAATCAGTTTGTGCAAATACCGGGGTGTAATACCATGCTTGAATGCAATGTTCCCGAGGTTATTTTCTGCCGGATCCTTCTTAATGCTTTTCAAAATGTCTGCTACTTTCTCAATCCGGTTACTCTTTTTCTCGGAGCCGATCAATCTCTTTTTCAAGAATATTTCCACGAGGTCTATCCGTTTTTGCGCATCGGGGGTTTCAAAAAGACTTGCGTGCAATGCTTTGATAGGATCGCCGATGATATCACTGACATCGGTTACCTGGTCATTAAAAATGGCGATGTCGTCATTCAGAAAATACGCCGCCGAATGTGTGTAGAATTTAATGCCAAGCATGGTATGCTTTCCTTTGGATCTGATTGCCAAGGGTTTGGTAATCTGCCCCCAAAGTTCAATAGGAGGGGTTTTCAGGTAATCATTTTGGTTTAAAAACTCCCACGAACCTTCACCAAGATTGAAAACGATCTCCATGTCGCCACTCGGACAAACGATGTCTTCGAATGCAATGTCTGCATCCGATTCGAAGATGTAGTATTGCTTAACGTAAGGTTGTAAAATATCTGACGGAAAGAAATGCCTGAATTGCATATGACTGCGTTTGAACTGTTAAACTGATAAGTATGGTATTATAGTTCTAAAAATGAAGTGTGCAGTTACATTTTACGAAAATAAGCCAGGAGAATTTCACGGAATTGTATAAATCGGAACGGTGATACTTTTTCAAGATTCACCAGTATTTTTTGACTCTTCGAAGCTTGTCTTAGTTTGAATAATAACCTCAATCCGTAACATGTTAAGATTTTCCTTTTTTGCCCTGCTTTTGACCCTCATTGTTGTAAAAGCCAGTTCCCAGAGCCTTAATGTACTTTCTGCCGCCGAAAAGAAGGAAGGCTGGAAGCTTTTATTTGATGGTAAAGATTTCAAAGGCTGGCATGCATACGGCGGTCAGGGAGTTGGGTCAGCATGGATCATTGATCAGGGGGCTATCAAATTGAATGTTCCGGAAAGAGCGGGTAACAAAGCGAAAAACGGCGGCGACATCGTGATTGACGATGTCGTCGATGGTGATTTTGAATTTAAGGCAGAATGGAAAGTGAGCAAGTATGCCAATAGTGGCATTTTCTTCTTCGTGACTGAAGCGGCGAAATACAAAAATATGCACGATACCGGCCTGGAATTGCAGGTGATCGATGACAAGATCTATGAAGGCGCAAAAGAAAATACGCACCGCGCCAGTGATTTTTTCGGCGTAGCGAATGCACGTCTGCGGGAAGGTAACCCCGAGGGAGAATGGAACAAGATCCATTTTATTGTTAAAAAGAACAAACTGACCGTTTACCAAAACGAGTTCATGGTACAGGAGCACGACCTGGCTGGAACCGACTGGAAACAGAAAATCGCAAACAGCGGTCTCAAAGCAGCACCGATCAGCAAAGGGTCCTACACTGGAAAAATTGGCTTGCAAGACTGGGGCAGCACCGTTTGGTACCGGAATATTAAGTTGAGGAAGTTGTAGGATGCCGGCCTCATCAGGGCAGGCCCATCTGACTTTTAAGGTATTCGGTCGTGATTTTAACGCCCACTTCCTTGGCGAAATCAAAAAGCCATTTGCCACCGGCTTTCAGGTGTTCTAGTATTTTATTACCGTCCTTTTTGTCTTCTTGGTCCGCTTTGGTGACGGCTTCCACTGCTTTTTCTATTTCGGGGGAAGTGCCCGCTGCTTTCTTTTTGTTCAACTCGGCAAGTAGCCGTGATACCTCTTCATTTAGTGCCACAACCTGATCTGGCTGCAATGGGACGTTTTGATTGAATACAGTACCAGTAGCAGTTGTATTGTCGCCAACCTGGCCGATCTGACCACCTGAAATGTTAAACTTGCTTTCCATAATTTCTGTATGATTGATTTGAATATACTGTTGTGAGATATTGGCAACTGTTTTCCTTAAATTAAGCTCAGAAATCCTATTTTTTAATTGATCAACATCGTCCTGGTATTTGATTTCGATTTTAATGGCGGTTGTTTTTAGCTGTTCCCAATCCGAAATCCGTTTGATTCTGTTATCCAGGTATTTTTGCAGCCGGTCATTTATTTCGTCATTCTCACTCGGTCCAGTCCCAACTTGCGTCAAATCCTTCGGTTTTATATCAATCACGTTTTTACCAATAAATGCAAACACATTGTTCAGGCATTCCTTTTCTATAAAAAGACGTGAATGCAGGATTCGTTGATTTCTGTTAGCATTAAGTTCAGCTTCCCCAGAGCCTTCTGGATAATGCAGCAGCAGCACTTTTGCTTCCTTGTTGAAATAGCTATAACATCCGTCCGCAATTTTACTAGTCTGCAGATTACCTGTATCCAACTTTTCTTTGGGTTCTAGGGATACAATGATCTGGTTTTGATTTTTTGCAATTAGCCCTGACTGTTCCTGGCGAATAAGTTTTGGTTTTCGTGTAGTGGCCCTGATGTGCAATTCTTTAAGACTCACTGATAACTTTTGAAGAGGGCATGGCGTACTGACTTTCTGACCTGCTGCCCTTGTCAATAGGTTAAATTCCAAGTTCATGATGTTGGCGATCGCATCATCGACGAACTTTTTATTGATACCACCCTGCTTTGGATTTGCAGAAGTGTTATTTCTCAAAACTTTGAAAATAAATTCAAATTTGGCCAGCACGCTGCCGTCGAACAGATAGTGATTGTAGTGGCTCATGATACTCATTGCATCGTCTTTAAAGACCTTTGGCGATCTGAATCCATTTCTAGAACTAAAAAAATAATTTTCTGGAATGAACCCTCTTACGGTCAGGTCTTTTCGATTGACACATACACCGAGGTTACGTGCGAAATTTTTGGTAGGAGTTGGGCTTTCCCATTTCGTTCTATCGAGCAGTGTATTGTGCTCGCTGGTAAAAGTCCTGACATCCGTGAAGGAGCATTGTACAAATACAAACATGATAATGAGCGGGTTTAGAAAATCAGATTTTAAATATGTATCTGCCCGGTACCAAGCGTGTGTAAGATAAAAATGCCCAGGACGAACCATGGGCTAAATCACAAAGGGATAATCCCATATAGAAGGATCATATCGCCTAAACGGATGTTAAATAAAGCAAATCCAATGTTCGCCTTAGGTACTTCACTCTAATGTAGCGATTTGTGAAAATAATAAAACCGTTAAGAAGGGAATGTTATTTAACGGTAATGAAAGTGGACACGGCTGCCTATCTCAAAAACCTGTTTTTAATAAACTGCTCTGCTGATTGTACCAGCAGGGCTTTTACTTTGTTAAAGTATGGCTCGGCGATCCGGCTTGGTTTGATGTCCCATCCTCGGTCGTAGTTGACAATGCAGGAGCCAGTGAAGTTGCTGGTGTTGTTCAGCACGACAGGGTCCCAGATGGATAGTTTGGATATTTTACCCTTGTCAATTCCTAATTTGGAAGGCAATTTCAGGATCAGTGCTGAAAATTCGTATTTGTCCACAGTCCCCGAAACCCAGAATGCTCCCTGGATATTTGCATCTCCGGAATGGTCCCTGAATTCAGCACGGATATCATTTTCCTTAGGAGGCGTGAAATCCAGCTTTTGTTTTTGAAGGTACTCGTCAATGGCTCTTTTGGCGTGCTCCATAGGATCTGTCCCATCGAAGTCGCTTAATTCACTTAATCGTCTGCTTTGCAAATCGGTCAAGGCAACGTGTTTTCGATACCTTTTCTGCGGTGTCATGGCTGGATATTTTGAGCTTAACTCAAAATTACACAGCTTAAAAAAAGATTCGGCCAATAAAACTAAATTTTTAGAATCTAGGACAAAATTTAGAATTGTTCCTAATATAGATAGGTGGCAAAAGAAAGCCCTCCGCAAGATGCAAAGGGCTTCTAACCTTAATGGTAACCTTTATTATTTCACCTGCAGCTTTCCTACTTCCACAACTGCCGGTTTGAACTCATTCGTGTTGTAGCCGTGATTGGTCACCACCACGACCAGGCTGAATTCCCCGGCCTTCGGATAGGTGTAGGTGCAATACCAGCCTTCGCTCGAAAGCGTAGTTTTGAGTCCTTTGGCACCTACTAAACCATAATCGGAATAGAGGTCGCTTTTGGCCAATACGGGGTGGTTGAACATATCAACCGAATCTGCAAAAGTGGCCCCGCCGTCGGTACTGACCTTTTTCTTCATGATCTCCCGGGTTCCGCCAGGCCACACCGAACACATATCAGCATCGGTATCGACAACGATTTTCACCGCTTTTCCTTTCACTGGCTGAGGTACCAGTGAATCTTTTCCGCTGGCATCGGCAAGGTAAAACTTCACGGCGTTCAGCGATGGGGTAGCCACGATGTCTTCTTTGAGACAAGATGTGAACAACATTCCCGCGAACATCCCAAGTGCAATTTTGGAAACTATATTTTTCATTTTCATCATTTCAATTAGTAATTAATAACCTGGATTTTGCGGCAATGTCTGGTCTTTCTCAATTTCGCCGACAGGGATCGGCAGTATCAGCTGCTCTTCCGGGATAGGGCCTGATATCGCAATGTTGGTGTCAAAATCAACCTTCGTCATGATCGCTTTCGTAATCACATCCACGGCTTTTCCGGTCCGTACCAGGTCGAAGTAGCGGTGGCCTTCGAAGGCCAGCTCCATTCTTCTTTCGTGCAAAATGGCGTCAATGTCAAGTTTGGCAGCGGTAATCGCCGGCACCTTCGCTCTCGCACGAACTTCATTGACATAGGCGACGGCTTCATCCTTTTTGCCCAGCACCATCAAAGCCTCCGCGTACATAAGTAATGCATCTGCGTAGCGCGTAATGACATAATTGTTGTCCGTACCCGTGTTGTTGTATGGTTTCAATTGCGCCGGTGCCGGAGAATGCTTGATCACCCAGGCCTGGATTGGAATAGTACTGGAAGCAATGTAGCCCGAGTCTATTGTGGTTTTGTACCGGATCGTTTCACCGCCGTTTACAAATTCGCGCATCAGATTGTGCTCAATAAGTAGGTTAGAGGCCCCCGCCACGCCCCAGATCAGTCCCACATCATTATTAACCCACCGAAACCAGTAGCTCGGCTGGCCAGCTGCGATATTGAAATTGACTTCAAAAACTGATTCTGCATGGAACTTATTGGTAGCCTGGAACACATCGGCGTAGTTAGGCAAAAGCGCGTACGAACCTGCTTCTTTGTCCACGATCAGCCTTTTTAAAACTTCCGCCGCTTTCGCATGGTTCTTCAATGTCAAGTGAACTTTACCTAACATTGTAAGTGCCGCGCCTTTCGACGCTCTGGCTTCTTCGCCTTTTAATTCTGATTTTTTCAAACAGTTTTCAGCGGCAAATTCCAGGTCCGGGAGGATCATTTTGGTATAAACTTCGCTGACCGGAGAACGACCCACGCCAAATGCAGTCGACAAGTCGGTGAAAGGTTTGGAAACCAATGGCACTGGACCATACACTCTTACCAGATTGAAATAACCCAGCGCGCGAAGGAATGAAGCCTCAGCTTTGTACGCTTTAATGGTTTTTTCCTCTGACGCATCCTTCGGCTTGTATTTGTCCATGATCTCAATGAGATTATTCGCATTGGCGATCATTTTGAAATTGTTGGTCCAGATGCCGGATTGCGAATTTCCATTCGTTTTCTTGAATGTCTGCCACACGTCTGTTCTAAAACGGTCTTTACCATCGTCCGACATCAGCTCAGGAATGAGCGGGAGGTCGCCTTGGTTATAAATACTTTGCAGGACTTTGTAAATTCCTACCAACCCGGTTTTCATTTCGGCAGGATTTCGGTAAAAGCTTCCTGGTGACAGCGCATCTTCCGGTTGCCTGTCCAGAAATTTCTCTGAGCATGAAATCAGTAAAGTGGCGGCAATAATAACTAGCAGTATATTCTTCATTGTGAAAGTAGTTTAGAAAGATAAATTAGCCCCGAACGAGATCGACCTCGACATTGGATACGAGTCACGGTTGATACCCTGTGACAGCGCATTGTCCCCCTCTGCATTAGCCTCAGGGTTATATCCCGGAAACTTGGTGATATACAGCGCATTGATGATCGTCATGTAAAGCCTTACGCGTGACATTTTCAATCTTTCCACCATTTGCTGCGGTAATGTGTAGCCGAGCGCAATGTTCTGGAAATTCACGAATGTGCCTTTGTACAGCAGTGAGCCACTGAGGTTGGTACCATCGTACGATTTACGGCTGGGCGCAGTGTATTTCGCGTCCGGGTTCGTAGGTGTCCAATAATTTTGGAAATAGTCGGTCGTGGTATTGTTCTGTCCGGTACCTCTTCCATAAATCCCCTCCATTTGGCGCATGGAAATATCGCCGCCCTGCGTACCGTTGATCTGGATAGTCAGGTCAATGCCTTTGTATTCAAACGAGTTGGTCATACCCCACACAAAGTCAGGGATCGCAGAGCCGATGACTGTGTTATCACTAGCATCAATGATACCGTCACCATTCACATCGGCCAGTTTCGGTGTACCCGGACTGGACCTGAACCGCCAGCTTGGATTATTGGCATTCACGATCGGTGAGGTTTTGACATCCTCCCAATCACGGTATGGTCCAAGGTAGCTCGCACCGTAAATACCGGCGATGGGTCGGCCTTCGGTCGTGTAACCATCATTATTCAGCAGCGGACGTTTATCCTTGCCCACATCCAGCACCCGGTTGCGGTAGTACGATAGGTTTGCATTGGTCGTCCATTTGAGCTGTCCAACCAGGTTTCTGGTCGTAATGGAATACTCATATCCGCGGTTACGCATGGACCCGATATTGGCCATGTAAGATCCAAAACCGGTAATGACGGGAAGCGGCATGCTGAAAAGCATGTTACGGGTATGGCGATAGAAATAGTCAACGCTCAGTGTAATGCGGTTGTTAAGCAGCTCAGCATCAACGCCCGTGCCCCAGTCGGTAGTGGATTCCCAGCCAAGTCCTGAGTTGGCGATTTTTCCTTCCGTATACGAAGGTGATACAGTCGAGCCTGAACCTAATACATAAGATGAAGCATTGAGCGTGCTCAGTGCCAGATAGTTGGGGATACCAGCATTTCCGATAATTCCCCATCCGCCGCGGATTTTCAGGTCATTGATGAAGCGTTGAAATGGTTTGAAAAACGGCTCATCCGAAATACGCCAGGCCGTAGATACGGATGGGAACACACCCCATTTTTTGTCCGCACCAAACTTCGACGAACCATCCCGGCGCACACTGGCAGTCAGGTAATATTTTCCTGCAAAATTATACATAACCCTTCCGAAGCCACCGATCATAGCGTCGCTGTACCGGTTGGTCCGAGCATCTGTCTGCGCATTTTGGATCGTAATATCTTGATTTAAAGTAGGTATCAAATCTGTCGGGTAGTCATATTTCATTATATAAGAATCACGGTATTTGGATTCCTCGATAGAATAACCAGCCACTGCGCTCACCGAATGTCTGCCGAATTCTCTTTGGAAGGTCAAAAAGTTCTGAGAGTTCCAGTACAGTCTGTTGGTCGTTTCGTTGATACCTTGTGATCTTGAAAACGTTGCGGAAGCGGTAGGTACCGAGCTCGGGTTGAAATAATCACGTTGTCTGTAACGGTACTCAGTATGGAATTCCGACCTGAATTTCAACCCTTTAATGATATCAATTTCAGTGTAAATTGTAGATAGGTTTTTGAAATTCCTTCTACTATCCTGCTTTTGGAACAAATGGAGCGGGTTTACGAAAAATGCAAAGTTCCAGTCCCATGGATCCAGCAATGTATTTCCGTAAAACACCGGGTCGCCGTTTTCATTGGTCGGGTTCCAGATCGGAGGCATTGCTACTGCATTGTAGAAAGGATTGCTGGTGCTCCCGCCTTCAATGTTCGGCAGCACATTAGAGTTTTCGAGGGTAGGGGCGAGCAACAGACCTGCCCGGATCCGGTTCGTCAATTTCAGGTCAATGTTGGCCCGGAAAGAGATACGATTATAATCCGAGTTCTTAACGATCCCTTGCTGATCAAAAAAGCCGCCCGAGATCATGTAGTTCACATTATCAGTACCGCCCGAAGCTGATAGCTGTACGTCAGTGACCTTTCCGGTACGCGTGATCAGGTCCTGCCAGTCGGTATCGTAAGGCATTTTGTAAATAGTGTCC
>NZ_JBDSFX010000097.1:0-59780 GCF_039919315.1 Dyadobacter sp.
CGGCAGCTTCGGTTTTGCTGATCATTCTTTCGGTCAATACCTCGGGTACCGTGGCGGTTTGGAGTATGATAGGCGTTGGACTGTTCAATTCCATTATGTTCGCTACCATCTTTTCGTTGTCGGTAGCCGGGCTGGAAAAGTATGCAACCAAAGCCTCCGGCTGGCTTTCCACGGCCATTGTCGGCGGGGCTATCGTATCATTTTTACAAGGCTGGCTGATCGATCATTACAGCTGGGCCATTGCATTTACGCTGCCAATGGTCTGCTATTTCTTTATTCTCTTTTTTGGCTTAAATGGTTACAAACAGGCCGCAGATTCCTGATCAATCTGTAATTTTGACGCATTCACACATCCGATTTTTATGAGCAGACCTCTCAATGTTGCCGTTAACCACAAAGCCAAAGATCCCGGCAGGGTCATTCTGGGCTATCTGGCCAATCATGGCGGTACAACCTTACCTGAGCTCGGCAAGCGGTTGAATGTGAGCGTGCCCAAAGTGACTGTACTCGTCAATGCGTTGAAAAGTAATGGGTTAGTGAAGGACTACGGCAAAATAGAATCCTCTGGTGGTCGCCGTCCAAATATGTATGGGGTAGCTCCCGATGCCGCCTACTTTATCGGCGTGGATGTGAAGCAAAATCACATCAGCATGGGGCTTGCGGATCTGGGTAAAAATCTGGTTAGAAAATCGGGTAAAGTACCTTATTTTCTGGACAATACGATGGAATCATTGGAGGCACTTTGTCATCATATCCACACATTTATTGACGGTCTTTCCATACCAAAAGGCAAGATTCAGGGCATTGGGATCAACCTTTCCGGCCGCATTAATTACCAGACCGGGCACAGTTACAGCTATTTTTATTTTGACGAACGTCCACTCACGCAGATTGTTGAGGAGAAAGTAGGGTACCCGGTTTTTCTTGAAAATGACTCACGCGCCATGGCGTACGGTGAGTTTAGTATGGGCGTGGTAGAGCATGAAAAGGATGTACTATTCCTGAATCTTGACTACGGAATCGCAGTCGGCATTTTCATGGACGGGAAGCTTTATTATGGAAAATCGGGCTATGCAGGCGAATTTGGGCATATGCCTATTTTTAACAACGAATATATATGCCGCTGCGGGAAAAAAGGCTGCCTCGAAACCCAGGCTTCCGGCTGGGCGCTTGTGAGAATGTTCAGGGATAAATTGCGGGATGGTTCTTCCTCAGTGATCAGTTCCAAAATTGCTGATCCTGAGAAAATTGCAATGGAAGATATCATCGAAGCCGCCATCGCCGACGACGTACTCGCAATCGAGCTCGTTGCCCAGCTGGGCGAAAACCTTGGCCGCGGTATTGCTTCATTGATCAATGTATTTAACCCCGAGCTGGTGATATTGGGCGGAAGTTTAATGCAAACCGGCGAATACATCTGGCTGCCGATCAAGACAGCGATCAACAAATATTCGCTCAGCCTGGTCAATAATGATACCCAACTGAAAACCTCTAAACTGGGCGAGGAAGCGGGCCTGCTAGGCGCATGTTTGCTGGTCAGAAACCGGTTTTTGGAGGTTTAAAGCTTTGTTAAATTATAGTGAACATTTGCTACGCTGCGAAATCGGGAAAAAGGGATTTATTACCTTTCCCAATCCATTATCGCAACAAGTAAACTATGAAAACAAGGGTACTACTTTTGACTATGCTCGTAATCAATTTTTACAGCTTTGGGCAAAAAAACAAAACCAAAAATATCGTCATGATCTCCATTGATGGCTACCGCTGGCAGGAGATTTTCAATGGTGCCGATTCGGCTATTTTCTTTAATAAAAAGTATCACAAGCAGGATTCAGCAGCATTTTCGGCTAAATATTGGGCCAAAACAAAAGACGAGAGAAAGAAAAAGCTGATGCCGTTTTTCTGGAATATGATCGCCACTCAGGGGCAACTTTACGGCAACCGACAACTTGGTAACCAGGTGAATGTCAGGAACAAATACTGGTTTTCATACCCGGGCCGCAGCGAAACATTGTGCGGATTTTACGATCCTCAAATCAACAGCAACGAGTACCCGGACAATCCAAATGAGAATGTTTTGGAATTCATTAATAAGCAAAAAGATTACGCCGGCAAAGTGGTCACATTCGCTTCATGGGATGCATTATCGCGGATTTTAAACCGCAATCGTAATAAAATGCTCGTCAACATCCCCGGCGAAGACATTAAAGATCCCAAACTGACCGAGGCACAGGCGCTTTCCAATGAACTGCAATATTATATGCCCGAATACTTCGGCAAAGAAGTGCGTTTCGACGTCAGTACCTACGCGATGACCCAATCGTACATTAAAGTTCATCATCCCAAAGTGCTCCATATCGATTTTGCCGACCCGGACAGTTTCGGTCACGCAGGTGAGTACGACTCCTACCTGGACGCAGCGCATTACCTGGATGCAATGATCGGAAATCTGTGGAAAACCATGCAGGCGGATGATTTCTACAAAGGCAACACCACATTCATCATCTATCCCGATCACGGTCGCGGTATTGATGACCTTTGGATAAGCCACGGCAGCTCAGCGCCCCGATCCAACGAAACCTGGATGACCGTAATCGGCCCCGACACGCCAGCCAGCGGCGAAATGAAAACCCAAACACAAGTTTACCAAGATCAAATCGCCCAAACCGCCGCGCAACTACTAGGCTTCAAATTCACAGCAAACCACCCGGTAGGAGAGCCAATAACCACGGTATCGAAATAAAAATCAATCCTGTTAATCATTCATTCTTCTTCACCAACTTCACCAAATACCCCCCTCCCGGGGCCAGGTGAATGGTTAATGCAGATTTCCTGGTTAATCTCTTGGAAGAAATCTTGTAATCCGCCGCATACCGGTCTGCGTTAATCCCGTCCTCGCAGATCGTGGCGGTATAATTTCCGTTGCCAAGAAAGTCCAGCGGCACATGCAGGTCGCGTGCGGAGGAATCGGTCATGGCGCCAATGTACCAGTCATTTCCCTTTTTTCTGGCTGTAATAATGTAGTCGCCCAGCTTTGCATCCACGATTCGGGTGGTGTCCCAGGTGGTCGGAATGCTGCCTAGCAACTCCATAAAAGCAGGCTCGGCAAAGCCCTGGGACGGATTTCCTGTGAAAAACTGGATCGGGCTCTCGTATACAATGTACATCGCGAGCTGCTGCGTGCGGGTGGTCATGGACATCACACTTTCGGGTATCGCCCGGAAACCTTTCGGCGTAGCATTGTTGAGCAATCCCGGCTCATAGTCGAGCGGCCCGCTGAGCATTCTGATAAAAGGCAGCCGCAGGTTGTGTTCCGGAGAAGGCTTGTCGCTCCACATATTGTATTCGGAACCCAAAACGGCCTCTCTGGCTACTGCATGCGGAAAAGTCCGGTTAAAGCCAGCCGGTTTGAACGCGCCGTGAAACATCAGCATTAACTTATGCCGACCGCAGGCTTCTGCGATCCTATAAAAAAGCTGCACGGCTTTCTGATCATCCCGGTTGATAAAATCAGTCATAATGAAGTCCACGCCCCATCTATTGAACTGATCCAATGCGGGTTCCAACTGTTTTTCCAATGTTAGTGCCAGCGTCCACATGCTGATTTTCACATGCTTACTTTTAGCATAAGCAACAATGGTATCCATATTGATCTCCGGATTGATTTTGAACAAATCATTATTGTCGCTCCATCCGGCATCCATCATAATGCGTTCAAAACCAAACCTTTTGGCGAAATCAATGTAGTACTTGTAAGTCGCCGTATTGATCCCACTTTTGAACGGGACATTATATACATTGGAAGAAATCACCCATTCATCCGTCGCTTTGCCAGGCTTCACCCACGACACATCCGCGACGCGGGAAGGTGATGCGAGCCTGTAAACCAGGTCATTCCCCGGCAAATCTTTATCTTCGGGGGCGATGATCAGGACCCGCCAGGGAAAATTGCGGCTGCCTTTGGTCCGGGCCAAAAAATCAGCCCGTTTCGTCACGAATTTCAGGGAATAGAGCTCGTTATTTTGTTCTTCTTTGAGCGGGTAGGGCGCGAAATCTCCGATTAATTCATTGCCAGAACTGCCTGTGAGGAACATACCAGGATAATCTTCCAGATCGGACTCGGTTATTACCACTTTGGGAGATTGCGCCTGTGCGACTAAAATCGGCGTAAAAACCAGGTTTTTGCTCGCAATGCTGTCCAGCGATTTGACTGTGTACAGTTCCTCAAAACTAGAGTGATACTTGTCGATATTGCCTGGCGGTGCCACCTCCGGGTAGTACACGGTCGGGTTAGTAGGGAATTGAAAGCGGGCGGTTTCTGTTTTTACCTGAATGTCTTCTTTGAATGATGTACTGATCCGGTAGGCGACGCCATCATTGTAAACCCTGAAAATCACTGCAAATGAGTTCGGTAGCGTTACTTTCAATTCCTGGTAATGGTCCGGAATATGCGTTCGTTTTTCGGGGACCGGCGAAATAATCGTTTCATTGACCAATCGCTGCGCAAACTTCGGTTTTGCCAAACCGTCCGAAAGCTTTTTCCCACCAGATACCTCCATATCAATTTCTGACGGGGAAAGGAGCAATATATTTTTGTAGTAAATGCTGTAAGTAATCTTCTTGCCAACATCAACAGACAAACGAATGGCCCGATCTGGCGAACTTATTTCCCTGACAGTGGCTGCCTCTGAAACCAAGCAAATTACCGTCAGTATAATGGTCAAAAGGTAGGGTTGTTTCATGTGCATTTCGTTTATTTTATGCAGGTTTGGCAGGAAAACCGAACGATGCAGAAAGATAAACGGATCATAGGTTAAATGCTAGTAACCAGGATTTTGAGCCGCAACCCCGCCTGAACCCAATGCAATATTCCGGTAGAAAAAATTTAAAAAAAATTTGAGATATCTCGAAAAAGTAACTTTTTAAACAAAAAAGACACAATTAATGGAAACATCCGGGGCATTCTTTTGTTAAACCTTTCCAGTAAAAAGTAACTATTAGCCAACATAACCATTTTTTATGACCAAACAGGAATACATCCGCATCAAGGGAGCGAGAGAAAACAATCTGAAAAATGTTACGCTGAATGTTCCCAAGCGGAAAATTACCATCTTCACAGGCGTCTCGGGTTCGGGAAAATCATCCATTGTTTTTGACACGATCGGCGCTGAGGCCCAGCGGCAACTGAATGAAACATTCAGCATGTTTATCCGAAACAGGTTGCCCAGGATCAGCCAGCCCGACGCCGATGCCATCGAAAATCTCTCCACCTCCATTATCATTGACCAGAAACGCCTGGGCGGAAATTCGCGCTCGACGATGGGGACGGTTACCGATATTTCGGCGGTACTGCGGTTGTTGTTTTCAAGATTAGGGAAGCCGTTTGCAGGTTATTCCAATGCTTTTTCGTTCAATGATCCTTCCGGCATGTGCCCGGAATGCAATGGATTGGGGCGTAAAATGGAGATTGATCTCGACAAGTTTTTGGACAAATCAAAATCCCTGAATGAAGGTGCGATACTGTTTCCGGTGTTTGCCGTCGGTACCTGGTACTGGAAAAGTTACGTGTTCTCGGGTAGGCTGGACAATGACAAGAAACTGGAAGATTATACCGAGCAGGAATGGCAGGAGCTGCTTTACGGCAAAGGAAAGTTCGAAGTGAAGCTTGATAACAACATTCCGGTCAATGCCAAATTTGAAGGTTTGGTGGACAAATTCAATCGGCTTTACATTCAGAAAGACAGCAGCGAAATCTCAGAAAAAACGGTTAAAAAGGCCGAACGGTTTCTAAGGTTTGGCCCGTGCCCGCTTTGTAAAGGTGCGAGACTGAGTCAGAAAACATTAAGTAGCAAGATTGACGGGTTGAATATTGCGGAAATGTCGGCCCTGGAAGTGACGGAACTAGCGAAAGTGATTGGCAAAATCCATGATCCCGTGTCCGCGCCGATGATCGAAACACTTTCGTCGCGTTTGCAGCATTTGATCGACATAGGCTTGGGATATTTGAGCCTGGACCGTGAAACTGCGACATTATCAGGCGGCGAGTCGCAGCGGATCAAAATGGTGAAGCACCTTAACAGTAGCCTCATTGACATTACCTATATATTCGACGAACCCAGCATTGGTTTGCATCCGCGTGACGTTCACCGGCTGAATGAGCTGCTGCAAAAGTTGCGCGACAAAGGGAATACGATCCTCGTGGTAGAACATGACCCGGACGTGATCCGTATCGCGGATTACATTGTGGATGTAGGCCCGAAAGCAGGCAGCGCAGGCGGCCAGATCGTTTATGAAGGTGATTTTAATGGTTTGTTAAAAGCGGACACGCTGACCGGGAAGTTTATCAACCGGGATATTCCGGTCAAAGAATCGGTGAGGGCGGCGACGGGTTCCATGCAGATCCGCCATGCGAAGGTGCATAACCTCAAAAATGTGTCTGTGGACATCCCTACCGGTGTTTTTACAGTGGTAACCGGTGTGGCGGGTTCCGGTAAGAGTTCGTTGATCAATAGGGTTTTCCTTTCGCAACATCCCGAAGCGATCGTCATAGATCAGTCCGCAGTCGGTACTTCTATTCGATCCAATCCAGCGACCTACACGGGGATTATGGACGACATTAGGAAGCTTTTTGGTAAAACGAACCACGTAAGCCCGTCACTTTTTAGCTTTAATTCGGACGGTGCCTGCCCGGAATGTCATGGACTGGGATTTATCCTGACGGACCTGGCGTTTCTGGAACCGGTCCGCACGGAATGTGAAACTTGTGAGGGAAAGCGGTTCAAGCCGGAAGTACTTGATTATAAAGTGAATGGTAAATCCATTACCGACGTTCTAGAAATGACGGTGGCGCAGTCGCTTGATTTTTTTACCAAAAAGGACATTTTGCATAAACTGAAAGCGATGCATGAGGTCGGACTAAATTACCTCACACTCGGCCAGCCGCTGAGTACATTGTCGGGAGGGGAATGTCAGCGGATCAAGCTGGCGGGAGAACTGCACAAAGACGGCAGCATTTATGTAATGGACGAGCCTACCACCGGGCTGCACATGTCCGATACGGGCCATTTGCTCGAAATTATTGATCATTTGGTAGACCAGGGAAACTCGGTGATCGTGATCGAGCATAACACGGAAGTGATCAAAAACGCAGACTGGATCATTGACCTTGGCCCGGAAGGCGGGGCGAAAGGCGGGCAGGTTTTGTTTGAAGGAACTCCCGCAGATCTGCTGAAAGCGAGAGATTCACTAACCGGCCGATATCTGCGGGACGGGAAGTAATATCTCTCATATTGAATATTCAGAACAAGTAATTGACGAAAACAACTTTCACCAATTACTTGTTTGAAAATGATCAGTTAAGCTATTATTTATTTGGATTACTAGTTGTTTAACAATCTTTTTCTATATTTACGGGCACGTGCCCGTTTTCAACCATTTTGCATTTGGACAGCTGATTGAAGAGTCGGGGATGACGCATTGAATCTTTAACCTTTTCAAAATATGTCAAGTTTCACAACTTCACGCCGACAATTTGTTACGACAGGCCTGGCTGCCATGGCCGGACTCTCTGTTCCGGATTCTGTTTTTGCCCGAAAACCGGGAGCGGCGGATAAAATCAGGATCGGGTTGATCGGGACGGGTTCGAGAGGATCGGGACTGGCCACTTTGATCAAGGATATACCCGAACTGGCATTGGTAGCCTGCTGCGATGTTATTCCTGAAAATCTGCAAAAGGGAATGAGCCTGGCCGAAAAAGGGGCCAGGGCCTATACCGATTATCGCAAGCTGCTGGAAGACAAAAGCCTCGACGCGGTGATCATTGCGACACCTCTTTATTTGCATTATCCCATGGCGGTGGATGCTCTGAAAGCTGGGAAGCACATTTATTTAGAAAAATCCATGACCTATGACATTCCGCAAGCCATAGATCTGGTCAAGAAAGTACGCAGTTCCGGGCTGGTATTTCAGATCGGTTACCAGTATCGCTACTATGGTTTGTATCACAGGGTCAAAGAGATCATTAATCAGAATTGGCTGGGCAAGATCACGCATTTTGAATGTCAGTACAACCGTAATTCCAACTGGCGGTTTCCGGTGAATGATCCAAAACAAGAGCGGGCGGTCAACTGGCGCATGTACCGTGAGTATTGCGGCGGCCCATTGTCCGAGCTATGTGCCCACGAAATTGACGTGGTGAACTACCTGCTCGACAGTCACCCGCTGAAAGTGGTCGGTTTGGGTGGCATTAATTACTGGAAGGATGGCCGAGATACGTACGATAATATACGCACCGTGTACGACTATCCGAACGGTGTGAAGGCCAGCGTGACGTCGGTTCTTTCCAATGCGTATAACGGTTATAGTATACGCATTTTGGGTGATAAAGCTACTGTTGAAATCCTTCGGGACAAGGCGTACATCTATCCCGAAACGACGAATAATGCCAAAGGCGTGGTGGACGGAGTGAGCGGGGCTACATTGGCGCTAACCACCCAGGGCAAGGGTGTGGAGCTAGCTTTTGGAAAACCTGGCGAAGAGAGCCTGGAACCGACTGTGTACGCATTGCAGGATTTTGTAAACTGTATTAAAACAAAGAAAAAACCCATTTCCAACGTCGAAACCGGCCGCGACGGTTCGATAGCGATCCATATGGGTAACGCTGCTGCTGACACGGAATCCGTGCAGGTTTGGAAACCTGAGTATTCGGCTTGATGTCATTCGAATTGAACGGCGCTACTCGACGGTCGACGGTCAAAAGTTGGGCATAGTCTCCGACTATGTCCGAGCGAATGCCGGTCTCTGACCGGTACGAGTACGGGATTCGGTCGGAGACCTATCATCGCCCGCACGTAGTCAGAGACTACGCCCAACTGCGGACTTCATTCCAGAATTAAATTTGGTATTTAAAGTATCAGTTCGCTATCAGCATTTACGGTAACGTTCTCGCTATTATTTTTGACAAATATCATTGAACCATCTAAGTTTCCTTGTAACATTGCTCCTGTTCGAAATATAATACTGTAAAGCCGCAGCTTGTCGATTTAAAATTTTCACAAACCGCATTTGTGAAGGAGATTCTTTGTGCCCAAAAACACCTTAACCCAACTTATATGCGATTAAAACGACTACTTATGCGAATGTCCGGGATCTTCACGCTGTTGTCGATGCTGATGGTGCCGTGGGACCTCCGTGCCCAGAGCCTGAAAGACGTTACCGGGAGTGTAACCGACAGTTTGACGAACCAGGGATTACCCGGTGTAACGGTGATTGTGAAAGGTACCCAGCGCGGTACTACTACGAATGCGGAAGGCCAATATTCGATTCAGGCAGCTCCTTCTGATGTGATTTCATTCAGTTTTGTCGGATATGTTTTAAAGGATGTTCCGGTGGGTAACCAGTCGGTAATCACGATCAGTATGCAGCCCAGTACCAATGCATTGGACGAGCTGGTGGTGGTGGGTTACGGAACGATGAAGAAGAGCGATCTGACGGGAGCCGTGATCCGGATCGATTCCAAGACCTTTAAAAATCAGCCTATGACCCAGCTGACCGACATGCTCACGGGCACGGTCGCGGGTTTCAATGCGAACCAGGCGACTACGGCTGCGGGTGGCAGTTCATTGCAGATACGCGGCCCCAAATCATTGAACGCATCGTCGAGCCCGATGGTGGTGATGGACGGTGTGATTTTCAACGGGAGCATTTCGGACATTAACCCGGCGGATATTGAAACGATGGATATCCTGAAAGACGCGAGCTCGGCGGCAGTGTTCGGAGCGCGTGCGGCAGGCGGTGTAATCCTGATCACCACCAAAAAAGGGGTGACCGGGAAGCCTGTGATCAATGTGTCGGCCAATGTGGGTATTACTGAAACGACCAATGATTTCAAGCCTTTTGACAAAGACGGGTACCTGACATTCAGAAGAGATGTGCTGCGGGCGACGAACCCTAACAATCCTGCTTACTACTATGATAACCCCACATCGCTTCCTTCTGGCGTGACGCTGGAACAATGGCGCTCGGCGAGTAATAATCCGCAGACGGACAATACCCAGGAATGGCTGGGCAGGCTGCGCTTTTTCCCCATTGAAACTGAAAACTACCTGGCGGGTAAAACGGTGGACTGGTATAAAGAGGCGATCCGTACTGGAAAGCGCCAGAATTACGATGTCAGCATTGGCGGCGGTGCGAAGAATGTGACGTATTACTGGTCTCTGGGCTACCAGAAGAATGAGGGGTTGATCCGCGGAGATAAATTCGGGACGATCCGATCGCGGCTGAATGTAGATTTCAAAGTAACTGACTGGCTGAATGTAGGTGTCAACTCACAGTTTGCGGACCGGGATGAAAGTACGGTCACTGCGAACCTGGGCCAAATGTACCTGATGAGTCCCTATGGCTCCATGTTTGAAAAAAATGGCGACGTATCGTGGTACCCCAACAGCTTTGCGGCGACTTCTAACCCGATGATCAACTACTATGGGCAGGATAGGTTGAGGAAGATCAATACGCTTTTCGCCTCCATGTATGCCAAATTGAAACTGCCTTTTGGCTTTGATTACAAATTATCATTTCAGCCGCGCTACGAGACATTAAAGGATTATAATTTCTGGAATTCCAAAACGCTGGAAGGTGGGGCGACGCGCTCGGGTGGCTACGGTACAAGGGACGATGCCTCTACTTATGAATGGATATTGGACAATTTGCTTCACTGGAATAAGAAAGTGGGCATCCACCAGTTTGACGTAACATTGCTTTACAGCTCTGAAAGGAAAAGAGAATGGGCCTCCACGGCGAGCAACCAGACATTTGTTCCTAATCAAAACCTCGGCTTTCACGGCTTGCAATACGGAACCAACCCGGCCGTGAATTCCAACGACACGCAGATCACCGGCGATGCTGCCATGGCCAGGCTGAACTACACGCTTGCGGACAAATACCTGATCACGGCTTCGGTGCGGCGCGACGGATTCTCGGCTTTTGGTACCAAAAAACCAAGGGCGACCTTCCCGGCCGCAGCTATTGCGTGGAAGATTTCCGAAGAGAAGTTTTTCAATGTGGATTTTGTGAGCCAGATGAAACTGCGCTTATCCTGGGGGGTGAACGGAAATAGGGATATCGGGCCGTATTCGGCGCTGGCCCAGCTGCTTTCGGCTATGTATTATGATGGTACCAATGTGCAGGTAGGGGTGTACAACACATCACTCGCGAACCCGAACCTGGTCTGGGAAAAAACCAAATCCATCAACATCGGTGTCGATCTGAGCCTGATGAAAAACCGGATCGATATGAGCATGGAATATTATGATATGACGACGACCGACCTGCTCATGAACCGTTTGCTTCCTGAAATTACAGGTTTCAAAAACATTACATCGAACCTCGGTCAACTGGGTAACAAAGGTTTTGAAATGACGATCAATACCATTAATACCGAGAAACGTAATTTTTCATGGCGCAGCAGACTGGTCATTTCATTCAACCGTAATAAGATCAAGAGGCTGTTTGGAGACTACAAAGAAGTGACGGTCGATGGCAAAACGGTGCGAACTGAGCTGCCGGATTATTCCAATGAATGGTTTCCCGGCCAGGCGCTCGATCGCGTTTGGAATTATGACGTGACCGGTATCTGGCAGGGCAATGAAAAGGACGCAGCGGCAGTTTACAAGTTGCAACCGGGTGATTTCAAGGCTACTGATGCGGATGGTAATGGCAAGTACGAGGCCCTGGCGGACAAAATGTTCATCGGCTACCGCCAGCCAAGAATGCGGATCGGTTTCAGGAATGAGTTTACTTTCTTCAAAAACTTCTCGGCGTCCGTCTTCCTTCGCAGCGAGCTGGGCAACATTGCGCCATTCGCAGAAGGCTTGCGCACGGGTGGCTCGGATACTTACGACAGAAGGAATACCAACGATTTTGCTTATTGGACGCCCGACAATCCGACGAATGACTACGCAAGATTGAACAACAATACCAATGTTTTCGGCGGAGGGATAAAAGTTTACAAAAAAGTATCCTACCTGCGTGTGCAGGACGTGAACCTGGCGTATTCGCTGCCTGCGACTTTTGCAGAAAAGATCAAGGTAAGCAATGTACGGATCTTCGCTGCTGCGCGAAACCTCTACACCATCACCAAATGGCCGGGCTGGGACCCAGAATCCTGGGACTCAGGCGGGAACAACATTCCAATGCCCAAAACATTTACTGTTGGTCTGAACCTGTCATTGTAATCAAGAAAAAACAAGAGATTTATGAAAAGTCTGATTCAAATATTCGCCGTACTCTTTGTCCTGATCCTGACCCAGTCGTCCTGTAATAAGGACTGGCTCAAACCCGAGCCGCTTTCGTTTTACAGCCCCGAGAATGTCTATACCGACAAAGCCGGACTGGAATCACTGGTGATCACGATGCGTAAAGACCTGAAAAACGAATGCACCGGAACGATGCCCAACCTGGTGATGGAGTTCGCCGCGTCGGACCTGGCGGCACCTTGGTCGCAGCTGGATTTTTACAATTTAACGCCCAATACCGACCAGTACTATCGTTTCCTGGCCATGTTCACGGTCATTTATTCTTCCATTAAAAACACCAATGTGCTTATTTCGAGGATCGATGATGTGGAATGGGCGTCGGAGGCCGAAAAGAATGCGATCCTGGCGGAAGCTTATTGGCACCGTTCGTACTGGTACTACCGGCTGGTGAATTCCTATGGCGACGTACCTTTTATCCAGGAGGAAATTCAGGGTGCGAAGCTTGATTTTCAAACGCACAGCCGCTGGGCGATTTTGGATAAAATACAAGCGGACACAGAGTTTGCGGCCGAATGGTTACCTGTGACAGCGAAAGCGGGAGGGATTTCCAAAGGCGCCGCCAACCACCTGCTGACCAAGATCTACCTGGCCAACACGCAGTATGACAAGGCCATTGAAGCTGCTACCAAAGTGATCAACGGACCCTATTCGCTGATCACCCAGCGTTTCGGGATCGATGCGGCCAAAGGTTACCGCAATGTGATCTGGGATTTGCACCGTGCTAAAAATTTCAGCAATGCACAAAATACCGAAACCATATTGAATGCGATCGATCGCTTCGAGGCACCTCCCGGGGCACGTTCGGCGGGACTTTACACGATGCGGATGTACAATTGCCAGTGGTTTCAGCCGCAGGTACTCGACAGCCAGGGCAAGCCGGGCATGGTGGCAAGCGGCCCTATGTACGACTCGCTGGGAAGGGGAAATGCCAATGTACGTCTCACCGGGTTTTACCAATACGATATCTGGTCGTACAAAGGTGATACCTGGCGTACCACGCCTGATTTGAGAAGAAGTGACATCAACTGGGTTGACATTTATGAGCTGAAATACAACAACCCGAGTTCGGTGGATTTTGGCAAACCATTGAAAATCGCCAATCTCGCAGCGCAGGTGGATACGTTCAAGCACGTGTATGCGATGCCGCATTACATTATGTACAACCCGCAGGACGATCCGAAGGCAGTACCGATGGGCGGAAACGGCGACTGGTACATTTTCAGGCTGGCGGATACTTATTTGTTGAGGGCTGAGGCCTACTACTGGAAAAACCAGCTCGCATTGGCAGCAGATGATCTCAATAAAGTAAGGCAGCGTGCGAAAGCATTGCCGGTAACGGCAGGGGACGTCACCATTGATTTTATCATGAACGAACGTGGCAGAGAGCTTTTCGCAGAGGAACCGAGGCACTCAGAACTGGTGAGAGTATCCTATATACTTGCAAAATCCGGCACAGGTGGTTACAGTTTGACGAATTTCAGTCAGAAAAATTTCTACTTTGACAGGATTACCAAATACAATACGACCTATGCGAAAAAGATCCAATTACTGGGCAATACGGCTAATATGGCGCCATTCCACGTGCTGTGGCCCATTCCTTCGTCGATCATTACGGCCAATACCAAAGGGGTGATCAACCAGAATGTGGGATATGATGGTGCGGATAAGAACATTGCGCCGCTCACTAAGATTGAGTAATGCGCTAAAAGTGCAGTGAGGGGTTGTTCGGGGTATTTTCTTAATTTTGAAAACTCATCCTGAAAACTCCTCACGCATTGCATTTAATGAAGCCTGACTTTTTTTCGAAGTATGAATGGCGCTACCACCTGGCCATGATGCCGGTGATCATGGCGGCAGGCAATTACTACTTCATCGGTCCGGATTACTTCATCAATGCACGCAGTTTCCTGATTGGTACCGGAATGATCCTAGTTCTCTACTGGTTGTCCGTCATTATTTTAACCACTGCCATTCGCCGGATCATCAGCTGGTACCCCGGCGTCGACCAAACACCGGGGAGAATCCGCACCATGGTTTGGCTCATTGGTAGCCTCACATTGTTTTTGACCATTGTCTGTGTTTGGATTTACAGTATCGTCCCGGGCCTGACAGTTACTTTTACCTGGCCATGGCTGTGGCCGGCCATTATTTTTTGTGAGTTTGCCAATTTCCCTCTTTGCGCATTGCTCGGGCTGATTTATACATTGGATCAATGGAAAAAGAACCAGGCTGAAAGCGAAAAGCTGGAAAGGATTGCATCGGAGCAACAGCTGGACCTGCTGAAAGGCCAGGTTAACCCACATTTTCTTTTTAACAGTCTCAATACACTTTCGTCGCTTATCGGGGAAGATCCGGAGCGGGCTGAACATTTTGTAGAGGACCTTGCCAAAATTTATCGGTACATGTTACAAGCCGCAAAAACCGATCTGGTTTCCCTAAATATGGAGCTTGCCTTTTTACAAACTTACACCCGGTTGCTGCAAGTCAGGCACGGGGACAATCTTCAAGTTATTCAGCCTGTTCATCATCATTCGGCGGACATGTACATTCCACCCCTGGTTTTACAAATATTGGTTGATTATGCCATCAAACACAATGTCATGTCGGCAAATAAAATACTGACAATCTACATTGAAGTACTTGATCAACAAAACCTCCGGGTACATAATAACATTCAGAGCAAAATCCGCACAATCGGTAGCAGTACTGTCGGGTTGGCCGGGCTTCATTCCAAATACCGTGCATTGAGCAGCAGACAGATAGTTGTTGAAGAAACTGATGCGGATTTCACGGTTACACTTCCCTTGCTGTCCGACCGCGGACCTGCTCCTTATGCTACGGAATGAACGAATGACAGTTCACCAGCTTATTTTTGCAGTTGATACAACTATCCTGTCTTGCCAATTGACCTGATTTGGTTTTCACTGTATTTTTAAGTCTCGGTAGTATATACCGCGCACCGGCCGACTATGGAAAAGGTATCAGTTGAAAATTTTTCAGTAACAATAAATCCGCAAAGGCGTCGTCGGTACGTGCTGATATTGCCGGTTTTTCTGCTGATTTTCAACTATATGGTGAGCGGGTCGGCTTACTTGACAAACTGGGAGGTTTTTGGAGTGGTCACTTTGTTGAATGGGGCATTATTTGCGGGAGTCTTTTTTGGAATTAATCATACAAACCAGGAGATCTCAAAACGATACGACGGCCTGGACCATACCCTGAAACGAGCAGCGGTGTCGGTGTGCTGCCATACCATTATCGCCGCGTTTTTCTGGGTACTCATCACCGTGTTGTATGTAAGGATGGATTTTTTGGGATCGAAACTGAACGGAGGCACGGTGGTAACGATGTTTCTGATCAGTTTGGCGGTTATACTGATCACGACAGGCCTCGAAGAAACTTACTATGCGATTGGTCGCTGGAAAATGCATGAGGTTAATAAGGAAAGGCTTCTCAAAGAAAATATCAACGGCCAGCTTGAAAGTCTCAAATCCCAGATTAGCCCGCACTTTTTGTTCAACACATTAAATTCACTCTCAGCGCTCATTACGGAAGATCCCGACAAAGCGGAGCAGTTTGTGGATGAAATGGCCCGGGTATACCGCTATCTTTTGCAAACCAATCATTCGTCGGTCGACCAGGGCGATTTTAGTCAGCTCACGACATTGAAAAAGGAACTTTCATTCATTGAATCTTATAGTCATCTTTTAAAAACGAGGTACGGCGAGGGAATGAAGCTACACATTCACGTGGAGGACCATTTCTTACATCGGCGCATTCCGCCCCTTACTTTGCAGCTGCTGGTTGAAAACGCGGTCAAGCACAATGTGATACGGGTCAGTCGGCCGCTTACCATTTTTATATTGAGCACTTACGACGGACAATTGATGGTTCGTAATAATTTGCAAAAGAAAAGCTTTACCGCCGGTGTCGAAAACCTGGAATCCACGCAGGTTGGGTTGGCTAATATTATTTCAAAATATCAGTTGCTGGCCGAATACAAGCCAGGGTTGCCGCAGCCGCGGATTGAAAGCAATCATGAGTTTTTTACCGTTACCTTACCATTGATATCCTGATACCGTACATAGTATGAATGCCTTAATAGTTGAAGATGAAGATTTATCGGTGCGCAGGCTTAAAAAACTACTGGGTGAAGTTGCGCCAGACCTTGAAATTGCCGGCGTGACGGACAGTATTGAAGGCACAGTGGAATGGGTTGAAACTAACCGAATGGCCAGAAAGCCAGATCCGGACCTGATCTTTCTGGATATTGAACTTTCGGACGGACAAAGCTTTGAGATTTTCAACCGCACCCGTGTGAGCAGTACGATCATTTTCACAACATCGTACGACGAATACGCATTGCAGGCTTTCAAACTCAATAGTATTGATTATTTGCTCAAACCGGTGCATCGTGATGACCTGCTGCGGAGTTTGCAAAAATACGAGAACATGAAACCCCAGCAGCCCGCGGATTCACTTTCGGGTATCAGGAAATTACTGGAAGATTTTCAGAAAAAGTCAGCTGTCGAGTACAGACAGCGTTTTTTGGTAAAACAAGGACAGAAATTGCTGTCCGTTGAAGTAGGGGAGATCGCTTACTTTTTCACCGACGACCGATATAGTTTTTTTATGACCGAATCAGGACAGAAGCTGATTGTCGATTTCACCATGGACGAGCTGGCGGAAGTACTGGACCCGCAGCGTTTTTTCAGGATCAACCGCGGGATGATGGTAACGCACAAATCCATTGACAAAATAGACCCTTATTTCGGAAACCGGCTGGCCCTCAGCCTGCGCCCGGTGCATTCAAAAGAAGCATTGGTGAGCAGGGAGAAGGTTGGGGACTTTAAGGTTTGGATGGGGAAATAAGATATCTAATTCCGGATCCAGAACCAAATAGCGTAGAGCGCGGCTGGCACGCCCCAAATTGAAATCAGCCAGAAAACGCTAGCCATTCCGGCGAAGACATATACTAGCAGATAGTTGCCATCCAGATAGACATCTTCGGGATTCTTGGGGTTATAGTAAAGCTTTATCTCTTCCCCAATCTGGTATTCGGGCGGGTTTCGGCCCTCCGAACTGTGAAATACATGTTCCTTTCCATCAAGCGTAAAGTACCGGATCGACGGCGCTACCGGATATTTTTTACGATCAATCCGGTGCATGCTGATGACAATCCCTTTGGTAGCCACGCCATGCCTGACAAGGTTCTGATTACCCTGATAGATGTAGTAAGAGATACCCGCAAAAAGCGCTCCGATCAGAAAAAAGAGTAGAACAAAGAGGTCTCCAAAAGGAATTTTCTTATTCATGACGAGTTCCGTTTTACTGCCAGCTGCCTTTGAAAAAATGAAGGCCAAGAACAAAAACAGCGATCCAGACCAGGTATGAAATGCCGACGACTGTAAAACCAGCCGAAGTTTTTTGCTGAACGATCACCAGATGATATGACCAGAAGATCAGCCCGAGCACCGTACAGCTTCCGGCGAGGATAGCGAGGCTTTCCATTTTCGTGTCAAAACCCCGCCGGGGGGAGAGCAGTTCTGAAACCGGTACCAGCACGTACACGATGCCTATAAGGGTATTAATGCTGGCAAACAGATAGAACAGGACTTTTTGTGTGTGGTCCATGAGTGGCCGGTACGGATCAGAATGGCTTGTAGTCTTTGACAGCCAGTTGCAACTCTTGTAACAAGCCTTTCAGTCTGCTTTCGAGTTCTGCCTTTATGGGGTCCGAGTCTTTTTCTGATTTAGAGCTAAATGCTTTCGAATACCCTTGTAGCCGGCCAGATATAGTGGCCCTGTATTTTCTATTCACACATTCTACTGAGAGAACGTATTGTAAGGTGTAAACGCCTCCCCCGGAATTTTCTGAGCGCGGAACAGTGATGGTAAAGCTCCCTCCACTCACAAGATCACCAGTTTCTTTGTCGGCGACTGATGTTTTGTTGTAATAAGCGGTCTGAGCGAGATACAAACGTGCACGTCTGAACAGCTCGATCTGCGTTACACTACCACAATCGACAATTTCGGAATAGGAGAGATCCTTGTCCGGGGCGGAAACTACGTGAGCAGCCGGGATGGCATTACCCGAACTAAACGGTTTGGCATAAACTGTTCCGGCAAGGCAGAGCAGCATGGCGAGGGTGGACGGTTTTAGCATGATTGGTGTTTTTCTGAATGGAAATAATGATACAAATTTGTAGAGATCAGGAAGACATCTACAAATAAACTTAGCTATCGGCTGAAAGCTAATCTAATGGCGGGATTTCAGGCTTTTGGCATTAACAGAGAAATCGTAGTTCCTTTTCCAACTTCGGAAATAGCTTTGATCTCCCCATGGTGATTGCGGAGGATTTTCCGACAATAAGCAAGTCCTATGCCGGCACCCTGCACAGGATGCCCGTACGACAGGCGAGAAAAAATGTCAAATATCTTTTCAAGCTGTGATTTTTCAATCCCGATACCTTCGTCCTCGATCCTGATCTCTGTTAATCCAGACGTGCTGCCATTGCGTTGCAGCTGATCATCTGATTCGACGGTGTAAATCCGGATTTTCGGTCGCTGGGCAGGCTTCGTAAACTGGACTGCATTGTGGATCAGATGGTAAAATAACTGCTCCATTTGCACCGGTATCGCGTGTACGGCCGGGAGTGGTTCCACGATGATCTCGCCGCCAGCCGTTCGGTCCAGGTTCAATTGCGTGCATACGTCCGCAACCACCTTGTTCAAGTCCACATGGATAAATGCGGAAGGCTGGTTCAGTTCAGAAAAATCCGAAAGGTCTTTGATCATCATCGAAAATTTCTGGGCACCGGAATTCACTTTTAATGCGAATTCTTTCGTCTTTTCCAGGTTATTGTTCTCGGAGCTTGTTACCAGCATATCGCTGAACAATCTGATTTTTCGAAGCGGCTCCTGTAAATTATGGTTGGAAATAAAGTGGTACTGGCGGTTTTCATCCATGGAATTACTGAGTTGCCGGTTCAGGTCTTTGACGGCCAGCTTGCTCTGCTCCATCAGATCGAGGCTCTGCAAATGAAAGGAAATGAGGTCTGCAAATAGTCTGAACATCCCGATCGTCTTCTCATTGTTGAGCAATGCAGGGCGCGGATCAATGGCGCAAAGCGTTCCGAAAAACTCACCTGTTTTTAGGATGATCGGAAATGAAATGTAACTCTGGAAACCATACATACGCGGTGTATGATGATTGACGAAGTACTCATCCTCTGCCACATGGTCGATAACTACCATACAATGCGACTTCTGGATCTCATCACAGATAGTAGTTTTAATCTCTAATTCATCACCTGGTTGAAGACCAAACTGAATGTCGTCCCGAACGCTACAGGCAATCCATTTGTCGGCAGTAACCCTCGCAATGGCAGCAAAACCCATTCCGGTGGAATGACAAATAACGTCCAGCAATGTGGGGACGATTTCTATTTTTTGGATTTTTTCAATGTCAGCCGCGAGGCTGAGAGCGGTGTGAGTCATTTCAGCACTAATCATTTCAGTACCAAATATAATCAACTATGGCTACACCCTAATCTGGCAGTTCTTAAAACCTGATAAAAAAACTTAATAACCCGGGCTTTGTGATCTCGTAAACGTTTACGACATTGGCTCCCCGTAAGTGTCCGCTAAATATTTAACCAAAAAATTTACTGGTTATTCCTAAACGCTACAAGCCGGCTCGCCTGATGTTTTGTTTCAGGAGAGCCGGTGTTTTTTTAAGGTACTAGCTTGTAAACAGCGCCTTTTTCCTGTTCCAGCAGCCTGGTCAGAATGTATAGTTCACCAGGAGCATCCTCGCCAAAACTATAAACATGCCAGTAACCCGGATCTCTCGAAATCGATAGCTTTTCACGGTTCCAGGCATTGTCGGCTCCTTTTGCAAGCAGCCATACAGGGCCCATCATATCGCCAAAAACATATTTTCCCACCAGACCGGGGATTGCTTTGCCACGATAAACAAAGCCACCGGTAATGCTAAGCCCCTCGGGATGAGCATATTCAAAAATAGGGCTGATCGGCTTCTCAGGTTTGGGATCATCTGCATTAAATGCATGTAACCCTTCAATAGATCGCCAACCGTAGTTTCCCCCTTTGGTAATGATATCCACTTCTTCGTATTTGTTCTGTCCCACTTCACCCGCAAAAAGTTGCTGCGTTTGTCTGTCAAAACTGATCCGCCAGGGGTTTCTTAATCCATAAGCATAAATTTCCGGACGCGCGTTCGCTGTGTTTTTAAACGGATTGTCGGCCGGGATGGCGTAAGGCGCTTTGTTCACATCAATCCGGAGAATTTTGCCAAGTAATGTGTTCAGGTTCTGGCCGTTGCCGTGCTCTGCGTGTTTGTCGCCACCTCCGCCGCCATCGCCGCTGGAAATGTACAGAAACCCGTCAGCCCCGAATTTAAGATCGCCGCCATTATGGTTTGACTCCGGCTGATCGAATACCAGTACTTTGCGCATGGAGGACTTTTCTGCTAGCTGAGGATTCGCTTTGTTCACTGTGTATTCACGAACTTCTGTCTCATGGTCTACACCTTTCTTGCCCTCCGATTTGACACTGATATAGATATAAAACTTGCCATTTGAAGCATAATCAGGATGAAATGCAAGACCTAGCAAGCCGCGCTCGTCATAGCCCTGTCTTTTCAAAACCTCGCTCGCAATGTCCAGAAACGGGGCAGCAGCGAGTTTGCCATTTTGAATGATCCTGATCCTTCCTTCCTGCTCACAAACAAACAGGGTTGTGGGCAAGCTCTTCGTGGAAGCAAAAGCGGTGGGTAATGTCAGCTCATCCGTAATGAGCTGTAACTTGATCTCAGGTGTCTTCACCTGAGCAAAGGAAGGTGTGGCGGCTGCGTATAAAAACGCAATCAGAATGGGACTTACAAACTTTCTGAGCATAATTGAAGACGTCTTTTTTGAAATACAATGGTTATGCACTTGTTGAATAAAATGATCGCACCAAATGTACGTAAACGATTACGGAAACTGAATCCAGAGCGAAACTTTTACAATTCGTTAGTAGATTTCATCGACGATTCTCGGACGATCAGCACAGGGTCAATGACGGTCTTAACGATTTCGGAAGTACTTACCGGACCGTTTTCAATCATATCGTTGAGCATGATAAATGACTCACGGCCCATCAGGTAAGTTTGTTGGTCAATGGTCGAAATGGAGGGAGTAGTATGTTCACTGAAAACATCATTGCAGAAACCCAGTATCCCGAAATGTTCGGGTATCTGTATTTTGTTGACTTTCAATTCTTTCAGCACGCCTAATGCGGTGAAATCTTCGGTTGCAAAAATAGCATCGGGAGGATTGGGGAGCTGTAAGAATTGCCTGGTAGCCGCTCTGCCTGACTCGATGGAAAGGTCGCCAATGTGCATCAGCGTATGATCGAGCGGGATTTTGTTAGCCTGTAAGGCGGCAACATAACCCTTGTAGCGATCATTGAATGTCTTGATAAACAATGGGCCTGAGATATGAGCAATTCGCTTGTAACCCTGGTCTATCAGGTGCTGGGTAGCCATAAAGGCACCGCGGTAAGCGTCCAATACCACCGTCGGGAACGAAAGATCGTCAGGTACACGGTCAAAAAACACGAGCGGGATATTGCGTTTTTGCACTTCCAGGAAATGGTCATAGTTCAATGTATTTCTCGACAATGAAACAATGATGCCATCTACCCGCGCACCGATAAATGTCTGAATACCTTTTACTTCCAGCTCATAGTCTTCGTCACATTCATGGATCAGCACCGAGTACCCTTGCTTGCTGGCGAGCTTGGTGATGCCGTGGATCACCGAGCCGAAGAATGCGTTTTCAGCGGTAGGAATGAGCACGCCGATGACATTCGTTTTGCCCGATCGCAGCGAAGAAGCAATGCGGTTGGGATTGTAATTCAGTTTTTTGGCGATTTCCTTTACTTTTTCCTTGGTGCTTTTACTGATCTCAGGATGGTCGCTCAGCGCCCTGGAAACGGTCGCAGCGGTCATATTCAGTTCAGTGGCAATATCGCTAAGGGTGGTACTTTTTTTCAATTTTGAATGAGTGGATGAGTGGATGAGTGGATGAGTGAATGAGTTTTTATTTCCCTAGCATGCTTTTCAGTTTTGCGAAATCAATAGCCTTGGGCAGGTCGGTGATGGCTTTGCCTAGTACCAGATTTTCGTCATTGCCTTTGATGACGACGGAGAAAAACTGTGGGGATGAACGGGGAAGTTTTTTGTTGAAGTAGGCTGGGTTAGGTTTGATCAGCGTCCGGGCGTACCGGTGATCGGGTGTCGTGAAAACCGGGAGCAGGTAGTTGGCCGGGTCCATGGCGACAATTGCAGGCTGGTTTAATTCAGCTGCCGGCTTTTCCAGTTCTTTTGCGATTTTTTCGAGCGTTGCGTTATAGTCCGCATTTCCGCGTTTCATGGCATCTTCGTGCTTTTGTTTATCCTTTTCAATCGGAAAGTCCTGGGATATCCTGGCACCATTCTCTCTTTTGAATTTCTGGACCAGCATTTTTTTCTTTTCCAAAAACTCCTTTCTGGAAACTTGCAAATAAGGAAGCTGACCGTCGTAAGTGATCAGGAAAGTGGTTTGCGGTCCTTCCATTCCCATTCCAAGGTTCACATTCCTGGTCCATTGGTACATGCCGTCCTTCAATTCCGGAAAGCCATCAATGGAGAAAAAGCCGTCGATTGAAACTTCTTCGCGTAAGTCTGGCTCGTAAATATTCACACCCATTTCATTTGCATTGACATAAAGAGTGGTGTTGGTTTCACGTGCTTTCTGCAAGCCGCCATTTTCACAAAAGTAGGGCAGCACAAACACACTGTATGCAAATGAGTTGGGGTATTTGGATGTAGGGCCATAGTTGCCATAATAAACTCCGGAGTAGCTAATATCTGCGCCCAATGGTTTATAATTTTCCTGCAACATTTTGTGAATGAGCCCGATAGTTGCCTTTTCTCTTGCGAGGTCTGCTGCCGCTGTATTGCTGGTTGAGCCGCCCGGGCCGGGTTTCCATTGACCAGGCGTGGACATTAATGTAGTCGGGTTACAGGTTTGCGCGCTCAACCTGGACAAAGGAATGACGAACGAAACAAGGGCCAGAAAGATGCGCCATTTCATATTGCTATTCATTATTGTTATGCAATGAGTTGTCCATAAAGACAGGTAAACTTAGGGCGCCGGTTTCTTTATCCAATGATTTTATTATTCAACAATCACATTAAAACCAAAAGATAATGGCTACTTCTGACAAAACGATCATCACCGTAGAAGCTACTGTAAATGCGCCTGTCGAAAAAGTATGGGAAGCCTGGTCAAGCCCGGAACATATTGTGAAATGGAACAGCGCATCGGACGACTGGCATACCACCAAAGCAGAAAATGACCTGCGAACCGGCGGTGCTTTTTCCTCGCGCATGGAAGCTAAAGACGGCAGTTTCGGTTTTGATTTCGGAGGTGTATATGATGAAGTGAAAGAGCACGAACTGATCACCTATACCCTGGGCGACGAAAGAAAGGTGGAGATCCATTTTAAGGACCTCGGCGGCAAGACATTGGTGACCGAAAGCTTCGATGCGGAAGGTACCAATCCTGTTGAAATGCAGAGAAGTGGCTGGCAAGCCATTATGGATAGTTTTAAAAAATATACTGAAAGTCTTTAATCATAACATTCACGTAAAATTCGGGGATTAAACGCTATCTACTTTTGAATGCGGGTAATCCTTCTTTCCAACCATGGCCCTTTTTAAATCAGTTGCATTTTCAATTTTATTTCTTGTCAATGGCTTGTTATTAAAATCAATGGCGCAGACGGTTACCGAACTCAAAACATTTGAGGTAGCGGAGGCCAAACAGGCTGTGGCAGTTGATGAAAAGTCATTTTATGTGATCAATAACAGTACCATTCGTCGGTATGATAAGGTAAATGGAAAACTGACGGGTGAATGGGACGGCGAAAAGGAGGGTATTAAACATTTGAACAGCGGTGTGGTGATTAAAGGCAAGTTGTACTGCGCCAACTCCAATTATCCCGATATCCCGATGACCAGCTCGGTCGAGATTTTTGATGTGCAAACAATGCAACACATTGGTACGCATAGTTTTGGCATTGCACCGCACGGTTCGCTTACCTGGATTGACCAAAAGGATGGCTACTGGTGGATTGGCTTTGCCCATTATGGCGGCAAGGAATCGAGTGAAGGCCGGGACGTGCGATGGACTTCGCTGGTGAAATACGACGCTGAATGGCGGGAGACCGAATCGTGGGTGTTTCCGGCCAATCTGGTTGCACTTTTCACTCCCAAAAGCAATTCCGGTGGAGCCTGGGGCAATGACGGGCTGCTATACTGCACCGGTCACGATCGGGAAGAGGTGTATGTGATGCGGCTACCCCGGCATGGTTACACGCTCGATCACGTACGCACACTCGCCGCGCCCATCCACGGGCAGGGCATTGCAATGGACCATTCAGTCAAAAGCCGGGTATTATTATATGGAATTAATCGGGCTGCGAACACAGTCACTTTGTCGGAGATCAGGTAATCACGGAAATTTATGAAAACAAACATTGGCATTGCAGGCATTCTCGCGCTCCTGCTCGTTTCGGTGGTGTGTCCGCACGCAATGGCGCAAAACCAATCGGGTACCAGCAAAAACAAGACCTTGATCGTATTTTTCGATGGATTACGGCCTGACTACATTACGCAGGAACAAATGCCCAATTTGTTTGCATTCAAGCAAAAGGCCTCTTTTGGAAAGCATCATCACAGCGTGTTTCCGACCGTTACCCGGGTCAATTCTGCTTCCTACGCCACGGGTTCCTACCCTGGAACGCACGGGATATTGGGCAATAGCGTCTATTTTCCGGCGGTTAATAAGGTCAAGAGCGTAGGAACTTCGTACAGCGACCTCACCAAAATCAGCCAGGCGATTTCCGGTCCGTTACTCACTGCCACTTCGCTTGGAGAAGTGCTGGATGCCGCCGGAGAAAGGATGATGGTGTTCAGCTCGGGTACGACGGGCCAGGCTTTTCTGCAAAACCACAAGGTAGGACGCGGGGCCGTGGTGAACCCGGACCTTATTTTACCCGAATCTTTCAAATCGCAGGTCCTTGCCGAAGTAGGGCCCACTCCGGCTGATGGCACTGAGGATAGTGAACGCCACAAGTGGATCACGGACGCATTGTTGCAATACGGTCTCGCTGATAACGGGCCGCTGGTCAGTGCAATATGGTTTTCTGATCCCGACGGCGCGGCGCACGAGCACGGTATCGGTTCGCCGGAAGCTGTGCGTGCGATCCGGTTTGTGGACGGGCAGTTTGGCAGAATACTGGAAGCATTAGAAGCAAAAGGGCTGCACGAAAAATATAATATTATTTTCTCGACCGATCACGGATTTGTAACCCACATTGGCAAGCAAAGTCTGACTGATTTTCTAATTCAGAATGGTTTGAAAAAAAGTAAAGAATCGGAAGATGTGGTCATTGCGGAAGGGGCTGTTTATGTAAAGGATCATGATGAAAAAGAGATCAAAAAAATAGTGGCTGCGCTTCATCAACAGGAATGGGTAGGCGCTGTTTTTACCAAAGCTAAAAATAAGGGTGAAATGAAAGGCTGGGTCGATGGTACCATTTCATTTGACGCAATTCATTACGATCATCCGCAAAGATCAGGCGATATCCTGGTGGCGATGAATTGGAATGATGACAAAAATAATAAGGGTTATGCCGGTACGGATTATTCGGGTGGTGTAGCCGGACATGGCGGTTCCAGCCCGTATGAAATTAACATTGCATTGTTGGCAAGCGGCCCTGATTTTAAGAAAACATTTACCGGAGAATTACCGACTTCCAATGTCGATATTGTGCCAACTATCCTGCACTTATACGGTATGTTGCCATCATCGGGAATGGATGGAAGGGTGATGTCCGAGTTCCTGAAAAAACCTGCCGCATCCGCTGGTAAGTTAAAAAAGGAAATGGTGACTGCTGAAATTAAATACGATTGGGGCACTTACAAGCTAATTGCTGATATGTCACTGCTGGGAAAATACCGCTACTTTAATTATAGCCGGGTACAACGCATTTTCGTCAAATAAATTTCAATATTTTGAAAATGCAATTAATTAACCGTTTGTTTATTTATAACTGTTGTATTAAATTGAAATTAAAAAAATGAACATACATTAAAGCTATTCCTGAATAAATGGTGTAGTGGAATTACTATTTTGATACTGGATCATAATGATTACTTTTACAAAAATAATCCACTTGATTTACATCAATTATCTTATGAAAGCAAAAGCGATTAAATTCTTTTCGCCAGAAGAGAATAGCACTATCACCAAGAAAGTACAGCCCAAAGTAGAACTTACCGGTTACATTTCAGGCACCGGCAAAATTGTTCTTCCTTCCAAAACACTCGAAGAATTAGGAATTGACGCAACATCAACGAGCTTCAAAATCGGTTCGCAGGAAGGGAAAAGAACATTGAAATTCCTTTACCTTATTCCTTCCTCTGATGCTAATGGCACTTTCGCGTTGGTGAAAAGCGGCCGTGGTTTCACGATTCCTCTGGAAGTGATTTTGAAAAAAGGCGGAGTGGATTTCGAGAATAACAAATTTAAATTTACGGTAACTCCTTTTAATTACGAGGAAGGTGTAGTAGGGTATGAGCTGGCACTTTCCAACTCGGAACCTAAACCAGAATACACTGGAAAGCCAAGAGGCCGTAAGAAAAAAGCAGACGTCATTGCAGAATAAAAACACAGGGAAGTCTCAGCAATGGGACTTCTTTTTTGTTGAATCATTACAATCTCTCATGCCCCCTCCATCTGCGCATTCCTGCGTGCTGTAAGAAATAGCATTCGTACCCTACACTTGCACGAAGCTGCGGCTCCCGGAGTTTCCGGTTACAGGAAAAAATAGAAATATTTTTCTGTTGATGTCCTATTTTGAAAAAACCATTTGATATAAGTGTGAAGTACGCATTACACTAATCAAATATTCACAATTTAAAACAGCAGCAAAATGGAAGAATTCATGTTAATTTTCAGACACGAAGACGGTGGTAAAATTGCCTCACCAGAGCAGATGCAGATCTGGATGAAGCAAACGATGGACTGGATCGGCGGTATCGCTGCCCAGAATAAATTCACGGTTGGAAACGGCCTGCCGTTCGATGACAGCCGCGTGGTATGGCACAATAATGTGGTGACCAACGGTCCTTTTGGCGACATTAAGGAAACGATTGGCGGCTACATTATCGTCAAAGCTGAGTCAGTCGAGGAAGCTGTGGAATTTGCGAAAGGATGTCCAGTTTTGCAGGGCGACGGCAATAGCGTAGAGGTAAGAAAAATTGCCAGGGGCGACGGAACCCATTAATTAACAGATATTTGTCTTCGCAGAATTTCTGCCATGGAGCACCAGCAATTAATACCGCATTTGTTTAGAACAGAGTACAGAAAAATAACGTCTGTACTCTGTAAACTTTTTGGTATTGAGCACATTGAAATCGCAGAAGATATTGCGAGTGAGACTTTTCTGGCAGCCGTTGAAACGTGGAGCTATAAGGGTTTACCACCCAATCCCACAGCCTGGTTATACGCCGTTGCCAAAAATAAAGCGAAGAATCATTTGACCCATCATTCTATTTTTAATGATAAGGTTGCCGGCAAGATCGCCGGAGCTGATAGCCTGGTTTCCGAGATCGAAATTGATTGGTCGGAGCATAACATCACTGATAGCCAGCTGCAAATGTTGTTCGCAATTTGCCACCCGGTTATTTCTCCTGAATCTCAAATTGGGCTTGCACTACGAATTCTTTGCGGGTTCGGGATAGATGAGATTGCGGACGCATTTTTAACCAATAAAGACCTCATTAACAAACGACTTTTCAGGGCAAAAGAAAAGCTGCGCCTTGAAAAAATACCGATCGAATTTCCGGGTGTAACCGAAATTGATAATCGGCTGCAAAACGTGGCTACTACCCTTTATTTACTTTTTAATGAAGGATATTATTCCGAAAGTAAAGACGCGCTAGTCCGCAAAGATCTGTGCCTGGAAGCAATGCGGCTTACTTATCTGCTCCTCGAAAATGAACAAACCAGCCAGCCGTCTATCCATGCATTGATGGCATTAATGTGCTTTTATTCGTCAAGATTTGACGCCAGAAAAAATGAAAATGGAGAGATGATCCTGTATCAGGATCAGGACGAAAATCTCTGGAATGACGAATTGATTTCCAGGGGAATACATTTCCTGCATAAGGCATCTACCGGCGACCGGATTTCAAAGTACCACATGGAAGCCAGCATTGCCTACTGGCATACAATTAAGGCGGATACGCCCGAAAAGTGGGAGCGTATTTTACAGCTTTTTAATCAATTACTATCCATTGAGTATGCACCGGTAGCAGCACTCAACCGCACCTATGCCTACTCCAAAGTGTATGGAAAAGCGGCAGCTATTGAAGAAGCAGAAAAGCTGAATTTGAAAGAGAATCGTTTTTATTTCGCATTACTGGGCGAACTGTATAAAGACATTGACAATTTCAAATCCAAAATGAATTTCCGCCGGGCACTGGCGCTCGCAAAAACACAAACTGACCGGCAAACCATTCAAAAGCAAATCGATAAGCTTTAAGCCGGCTCGGGATATATCACTCCCAAACGCAGGGCGCGTAATCCGCTAAGTCCCTGCAAATCTTCGAGTTCGAGGCGTTCTATTTTGGAGTCCAGTGAATTCGTTTCCTGCAAAAACCGGATAAAGGGCAGGTAATCGTCCAGGTCACGTTCGTGAAAATAAATCAGTGCAATGGTGTCGGGCTGGGTGAGGCGCTCGTCGGTGTCACGGATATGTACTTTATCAATCCGCTTTTTGATCATCTGGTACCTGATGTTGTAGGCTCCTTCGACATCGAATTTTCGCTCATCGGCACGAAAGCTGATGTCGATCATGTGATTATGCACAAAAATGAGCTGGGTAGTCTTCAACTTCTTCGGTGTTGTGTCCTGCAATTGCTGGGTAAGCCGCGCCACCGCGATCATAGAGGAAAGCTGCCAGAGCCGGAGGTTTTTCAGGTGAAAATGATTGAATGGTTTTTTCGGGCTGATCGACTGTCCGATGTAAATGTCATACTCAATGCCGTCGGTCCGGAATTTTTCAAAATAGCAGGGATAAGATTCCTGCAAGGTGTCTTTTTCGGATTCAAAATAATTGTTTACCGCCGTATTGATCATCAGCATGGTTTCTTCCAGCTCATGCCGGTGCCTGTTGACGTGGCCGCTTGCGGGATGCACGGCTTCCAGAAAACCGGCAATGACAGGCTCAGTGGCCGGATTCTCGCGGGAAAGATGTACCAGGTACTCGCGGGTATCCTCTGTCAGAAATGCGTTGAGATTGCCCTCGCCGGTGCTATTCAGTTCACCCTGCGCGAGTAGCTGCCGCCATTTACTACAATTGAACCGCAATTCCATCATGAGCGAAGAATTGTCGTGGACCTGCAATGTGGTAAGGGTGTCGTCGAGCAGGCTAATGTGGTGATCCAGGTCGGCGTGGATGGCCAGGTTCCTTTCCAGTGTGGAATTTCGGATATCAATCGCGCCATAAAGTGGGTACACATCGTCGAAATGAATGTTTTCAGTCACCTCCGGTAGGTTTTTCTTTTTCCGGTGCAACGAATGCCAGGCCGCTTCATTAAACTTCCACTGAACAGACGGCTGAATGGATGTATATTTTTCGCGGATAATGCCGCCCAGTTCCAGATTGAATTCGTCGATGTAGATTTGTAAAAGCTGCGCAATAGGAGCGAAGGCCGGGTCGAGCAGTGCCAGCGTTTTTTCGTCAAAACTTTCCCCGCGCCACGTATGCATACCCAGTACACCCACGAGCGTTTGGTCGAAAAACAGTGGGATCAGCGCCAGCGACTCAACATTGGCATCCCTGAATGGTGTCAGAAAAGCCATCGCCATCTCATCCTCCCCGTAAATGTCGGGAGAGAAAAACGAGTTGGGATTGGAAGCATAGCCTTCTGCCTGTTTGCGGAACGCTTCCGGCGAAAGCCTTTGTTCTCCCCAAATCGAAAACAATATGCCGGTACCTGCTTGCTCGTAGCCGTAAACAGCCTCATTATTGACCCGCACAAAAGGAAAAAGATCAAACTCAATGTGGCTGTTCTGAACCAGCGTCTTCAGAGAGAGCAAAACTTGCCGGTACCGCTCTGCCGAATGGCCGGGAGTGCGGTTGAGCCGTAATCGGGCGATGTTTTCAACCGCCATCTTGGCCGTCACATCCGTGACGCTCAGCACCGCGAAGCCCCGGAACTGGAACAGGTCGAGCGGCAGGACTTCTTCCAGCAGCAGGTGGCCATTGTCCTGGGTAAAATGATTGTAAAGCTCTACGAAATTTAACTCCGGGAGTTTACCTTTAACCGTAACTTCCACAAAATCAGTATTTACAGCTACTTCGTAATATCGAAGCAAACCCGATTTCTCGTGCATCCAGGAATGGACCTGTTTGATTTTGACCGGTATTTCAAAATTATAATGCCTTTGCAGGATCAGTTTGTAAACAAATTGCACCCGTTCTGTCTTGTAGTCTTCAATCGCCCTGCTGACCTCATTGTCTTCCGAATTGCTCGGTTTGGATTCCAGCAATTCGTAAAGCAAATCGGTACCGTAAAAAACCCTCGGTACAAGCGGAAAACTCAGTCCCCAGGCTTCATTCTTTTCCGATAGCAAAGCCGGCGAAAGACTGGCATATACGTATTCAAAAAAATCACCGTATTGATTTACCTCGTCCAGTGGAATGTCTCCCTGGGGCAGGTCGCGCGTCCTGAAATATTCCAGAATGCTATGGTAAAAAGATGCTTTCAGTGTTTTTTCTTCATGCAGGCGCTTTTCGAGGCATTTGATGAATGGCATCAGGGAAATGCCCGCGTCAACTGTGAGCCCCAATGCCTTGGAGCCTGTAACGTGCATTAATTCGTTTTTCATGGTGGCTATGCGCTTGAAACTCAGTGTTGCCCAAAGATAACACACGAATGCCAACCTGAAACTATTGGTACTTTACAAATGAGCATCTACTTCACT
Source organism: Dyadobacter sp. (assembly GCF_039919315.1). Classification (GTDB taxonomy): domain Bacteria; phylum Bacteroidota; class Bacteroidia; order Cytophagales; family Spirosomataceae; genus Dyadobacter. The sequence goes on from NZ_JBDSFX010000097.1 coordinate 31,424, forward strand.
ATCAGATGCCAAACTTGCGGAGGTTGTAAATAAAGCTCACCAAAAAGTAGCGTTTCAGTACCTTGCTCTGAACATCTTCCACATACGAATCCGACGTATTTCTCACGAGACTGCGATTTTGGTTCAACAAGTCAAAAACCTGCAAACGTACCTCCCCCTGCTTGCCTTTGAGCAATCGTTTGGCCAATGCGGCATTCCAGAGTGTAAACTGTTGGTTGTATCCCGCAGCGCGGCCGGTAGTGGCGGTGTAAGTGAGGTCGCTCGTGAGTACCCAGTTGAATGGAAGCTGCCAAAACAGGTCAGCAGTGGCATATTGTGACCAGTAAGCCGTGTTTTGTTGGGATGAAATGGAATACTTTGCTCGCTGGTAGCTTACTCTCCCGCTAACACCGTACTCGATCTTGTCATTGTAATTGGACTGAATGCGAAGCCCTTGTCCCAATGTCATGTTTCTAGACAAATTGTTTTGATCGTTGATCAGGCTGGTACTTTTGGTGAAATTCACATGACTGGTGAGGGTACCAGCCAATTTTAGGAAATTGATCCTGTTTCCCAAAGACAAAAAACCATTCGCTGCCAGGTAACCTTCGGTATTGATAGGCTGGGTCGTCTGTGCACCCAAATCGCTGATACGGGTCGCTGAACTGATCCGGTTGTTACTCTGGTTCAGGCTGGCAAGCATAAACAGGCTTTTCTCACCGGAGCCTTCGGAGCCATTAAAAGTAAGGGTCACATTGTTATAGTATTCGGGTTTGAGCAAAGGGTTTCCAAGCCGGACACTGAGTGGATTAGAATTATCAGCCACCGGTTGTAATTGCGTAATGGTCGGCGGCGTGACCCGGCTACGGTACTGCAGTCTCAGATTTCGATTCCCTGAAAACGTGTAGCTGAACAATGCACTCGGCAAAAACTGAGTATAAGACCTGCTCGCGCTGGTGTCCACGGAACGGTTTTCTACTTTCAGTCCCGCATTTTGCAGATCAAAACCGAGTGCATAACTGTACCGCAACCGCTTCGTCTGGAAGGTACTCCCGACCTTGTGAGTTGCAAAAATGCTCGCAAAATGATTGCTAAGTTCGATATTAGGCATATTAAACGATCCGGTTTCTTCGTCAAAATCAAAGACATTTCGCCGCTGCCGGTTCCGATTATTGCCGTAAGCATATCGGAATTCTATTTTCTTGTTGAGTGATAATGGCTCTGTATAGGACAGTGTCAACGTATTTTGCAGGTTTCCGCCATTTTGTTTGTTGCGCTGCTGCACCTTGCTCTCCACCGGATTTTGACACACTGAATCATAAAACTGCTGGGTGGACTGGTTCGTAGCCTTCACATGCTCATTCCCCAGCACCGTATTCACATTGGCAGAAAACGACCGACCTTCTTTCAGGAATTTACGCATCAGCAGGAGGTTATTCGAGCCATTGTAATTGTCGCCGTCTGAATGGTAATGTGTGTCGCCGCCGTTGAGCGGCAGCCCTGCTGCCAGGTAAGAAGAACTGTTGCCGAGGCTGTTGTATTGGGTCGATTGCAAGGAAATGTTTGGATTGATACGCAGGCTGGTCAGCGAATCGAGCTGGAAATCAAAGCGGCCATTGAAACGATGCGTGGTCACACTGTTTTTTGAGAAATTGGTCTGATCGGTTGTAAATGGCTTTTCTGGAAGAATGTTTTCCCTTTTGCTGTTCTGATCGGTGGTGGTAATGGCCTGGTTTGCAAAGTAGCTGGCCGACATTTCCGCCCTTTTGCCCCATTTCACTTTGGCACTTTCATTCCGGTAATTGATGCCGGCCGCCCGGACTTCGGTGATATTGGAAGGTGTCTGCGGGTTACCATTTCCACCACCGCCTGGCTCACCAACAAACATCGGTCCGCCGTCTTGCAATGAAAAGTTTTGCTGGTTCAGGTTATTAGCCTGCCCGATCACCGAAATCTGCTTGCCCGGGCCGCCATTGCGGTTATTGAAACGGTTTACATTCAACCTGCCCTGGTACCGAATGTCTCCCTCACCCGGACTTTTGCCGGCACCCAGTGCATTTTGACCAAAATAGCCTTTCCCCTTGTCCTTTTTAATGGTCAGGTTAATGGTGCGTTCGCGGTTACCATCGTCCACACCCGAAAACTGCGACTGATCCGAGGACTGGTCGTAAAGTTGCACTTTGTCGACAATGTCAGCTGGCAGGTTACGGGTAGCCATTTTTGGATCATTGCCAAAAAACGGTTTCCCGTCCACCATTACCTTGCTCACCGTCTGCCCGTTGGCACGAATGGTCCCGTCACGAGCGACTTCCAGGCCCGGCAACTTTCGCAGCAGTTCCTCCACCTGCGCATTAGGCTCCGTTTTGAACGACCCGGCGTTGAATTCGAGCGTATCATGCTTAATAGTAACCGGCGGACGTTCCTGTTTGACGACTACTTCATCCAACATTCCGGCTTGTTCCCTCATGAGTATCGTACCTACATGTACGGGAGCAGAGGCCTGCACGACAACCGTGCGCGACGCATTACGGTAGCCCAGAAACGTCACGAGCAATCTATACGAGCCCGGGGATACGTTTTTGACACGGAAATGCCCGTCGCCGTCAGTGATAGTGGCCGTCACATATGCTGAATCACGTTCGGTGAGCAGGGAAACGGAGGCAGTGCGTAACGGTTTCCCGGTCAGGGAATCTGTCGCAGTTCCGCTGATCTCGGTTTTGGCAGCCGGTTTTTGAGCCTTTGCGCCGATGCAGAAGCACAGGCAGAGCACTAGCAATTTCAGTACTTTCATTTCAAATGTGTTTTCAGAAAAATCTTAGTTACCTCCGCCTCCACCTATACCCATTTCTTGTTGAAAATCAGCCATTGCTTTTTCGCGGAGGTCTTTAAGCTGCTCGGGAGAGACTTTTTGAGCATCCGCGGATGGTTGCAATTCCTTCATATCCACGGCATCGGTATTGACTTTCGTCGCGCGGTACTGTTCCTTGCTTCCTTCGATCAGCAGCACCACTCCGGCTTCTGGTGTGAGATCGTAAACCGGGGAGTACGTAACGGGCAGTTCGGTTGTGTACCAAACCGTGTAGATTTCTTTGTTAAATGGTACGGTTGCTTTTTTGCATAGGTACCCGGCAATTTTTTTAGTCTGATCCGTGATTTGCCAGCCAGTAACGGGTTGGAAGGGTTTTTCTGACCTGTACATTTTGGCCTCTTTTTCTTTACCAATGGTGAGCATGGTGACGACCTTACGTGCAGCGAGGTCCACGTAGGTTTGCTCTTCAAACGGGCGGCCCATATTCTTTGTTTGTGGTGCGCCACCTCCCAAAAGCGGGTCGTGGGCCAGTGTGCGGCGTACCATGTTTTGCTCGTCACGGTTTTCTTTTGCAAAATTTCCTGCAAACAATACCTTCTGACCATAAGTACGGGTGTCAGGAATATCTGTTGGGAAATTGGCGTCGCCGGGTTTCACCACTTCCCCATTGATGATGAATTTCAAACCCCCAGGATGAATTTCCAGCTTACGCGTCACCTCATAGGTAACCTGTCCTGACGATTGTGAACGGGCGGGAAGTGCAGCCATGAAGAACATTAGCAAGCATACAATGACATACTTTTTCATAAAAACATCGTGTTTAGTTGAACGGATCAAATGTCCGGCGATGCTTTGTAAGTCACTGGTAAATAGTGTTAAATAGTGTTAACTTGGTTTTTATGAGAATGCAGAGGGCAAATTCAGGGAATCAATGCCGGGAACAAAAGCATCCGGTTGGCAAAGCTTGGTACTGTAATGCGATTGAATTAAATTTGTTTGATTGTCAGTGACCAATTGCAGATCATAGCGTATAGTAATAAACATCAATTATTTAATAAACACTATGACGCATTCCCTCACAGCTTTTGACACGGCAATCTCCACCAGAATCTCCTGGTCGGTACGGATCGCAGATTTTCTTAAAAGCTTCGCAAAATCAGTCTCGGACAAGATATCGGCACATATACTGACCGACATTAACGATCGCACTGCGTTTTTTGAATCTCAATTAAATTTAATTCCTGATATGTCAGTGAGTGATGCGGAACAGCGAATAGCGATGTTAAGGAAAATCCTGCCCTCAATGGAAAAACTCGACGCCGCAATCACAAAATTCAATCATCCCAATATTTCCCAAAGCTTCAAATTACAAAAGAAAGCTCTATTCAAACTGGAAGCCAAACTGCACCAGGTTATCAATGCAGACTCCGATATCATTGAAACACCGGAGTACTTAAAAAGTGGTATTACCGATTTGGGTCTTGAATCTCTTCCTACACAATTGTAGTCTCCAATGCCATTTAATAAGGGAGATATCATTGCTCTGGATTTTGAAATGCCAGACACGGGGAGCTTCGTGACACACTCCGGTGTAATTGTGTCGTGTATTAATGTTTATCGGCAAGATAAATGTTATGTCTGTGCGATGATGACTTCGAATAACTCGAATGACTTATTTAGTTTTCATTTGAATGATACGATGCTCGTCAAGCCAGGTAATAAGGTAAATTCACAGGTAAGGTGCCATTTGATCACATATGTGAGGGGAAATCATATTAAATCCGAAAATGGTATGCCATTTAACAAACTTAAATCATAAGCACTGGAAAGACTGCTGGCTCATATCAATGTGGCTGTGTTTGACTATTGATAGTAAGCCATTGACCATTGTTTTACATTTTTTTGGTTGAAAGAAACTTTGCTAGCAGTCTCTGTTTGAAAATCTTAGCCTGTGTTAAATAGTGTTAAACCCCCAAAAACCTGATTCCTGACTTGTAGCTTTGTCACATGAACAAAAGGATACGGTCGATTTTTTGGTTGATGACTTCGTGCATCGTTGCGATCAATGCTTTTCAGGGTTACTGGCTCTGGACGACGTATCTTTTGAACCGGCAGCAGTTTTTAATGACAGTTCAGGATGCCTGGTTTCAAACCATGGAAGGCCAGCAGGTGGCGTCAGCGAGGAAGCTTTTTGATGAGAAAGAAGACAATGACCTTGCGATGCCAGGACGAAATCCACGGCTGCTGATCCGATACAAGTCGCCCGAAATCGAGAAGAACAAATATTTTTATCATTTAGAAACGAATAGCCGCGTACCCGACAGCCCACCTGTTTCGAGGTCATCAGGCTCAAACTTACGAGGTTCCAAATTACTCGCTCCCAGCTCGCCACCCGCCGTCTTACCAGCAGACACGCTGGCGCTTCGGCTCTCGAAAAGGATCGTCGGCGGTTGGGAACAAAATCGTCAGATTGATCTCAAAAAGTTTGAAAAGATCTACCGGGCCGAGCTGAAACGTCATGGTGTGGATGTCGCATTCAGGCTGGATACACTCCTGATTACGCCGGAGGAAAAGGATGGGTATCTCGTGGTTTTTGACAGCGAGTCTTACAAAACCCCTGACGACGGCGTTTTGAGGACTATTCCATTGCCGGTCAATCCTGTGCGACATTTGTTTATGCAGGCCAGCTTTCCGAAACCGGTATCGTATTTATTGCAGAGAATGGGCTGGCTGCTGGGCAGCTCTGTACTGTTGCTGATCCTGACAACCGGCTGTTTTCTGTTGATGCTCAACACGATTTTAAGACAGAAAAAGTTATCAGAAATCAAAAACGATTTCATCAATAACATGACACATGAGCTCAAAACGCCGATTTCGACGGTTACCGCGGCCATTGAGGCATTGCTACATTTCGGTGCACTGAAAGATCCTGCCAAAACAAACGATTACCTCACGATCTCACAAAATAATATGCACCGGCTGTCGGACCTGGTGGAGAAGGTGCTGAACCTGGCTGTGGATGAGAGACAGGAACTAGAATTGCGTCCTGAACCGATCAATCTGTCGGAGCTGGTCGCAACACTTGTCGCCGATCATCGCGTCAGGGCGGTGAAGCAGGTTAATTTTAAACTGGACATTCCGGAAGCAACCACGGTTTCGGTGGATAGGGTTCATTTTAGCAATGTACTTAACAATCTGATCGACAATGCGATCAATTACTCAGCGGAGCAGGTGGTAGTGAGAATGAACTACCGCAAGGAGCCGGATGGCTGGCAATTGGCGGTAGCCGACAATGGTATCGGCATTCCAAAAGCATATCATAACGCCATTTTCGACCGGTTTTTCAGGGTACCGACCGGCGACCTGCATGTTGTGAAAGGTTTTGGGCTCGGGCTGGCCTATGTACGACAGGTTGTAGAGCGGCATGGCGGGAACATTCGCGTCACCAGCGAGCCGGGAAAAGGAAGTGAGTTTATTTTAAAATTCTGAATGATGCCGACGGTCTTACTGATAGAAGATGAACCTGCGCTCGGGATGATCGTGAGCGATAGCCTGGGTGTGCGCGGTTTCAAGGTCATTAATGCTTTGAATGGCGCTGAGGGACTTAACATGTTCCGTGAGCATCAGCCCGACATCGTGGTGGCAGATGTAATGATGCCCGAAATGGATGGATTCACCATGGCCGAACTCATCAGAAAGGAAAACCCGCACATTCCCATTATGTTCCTTACTGCCCGTTCGCAAACGGCTGATGTGGTGCGGGGCTTTGAACTGGGTGGCAATGATTATCTGAAAAAACCATTCAGTCTCGACGAACTGATCGTGCGAATCAATGCATTACTGCGCTCTAAACCAGAGGTTCAGAACGAATTGCCGACATTAGTGAACATTGGCCGGTACCGGTTTGATCCGTCCAGACAAAAACTGATGCTGGACGGACAAGAGGTGTTGCTGTCGCACCGGGAGGCGGAGTTGCTCAGGCGGCTTTACGAACAGCGCAATCAGGTACTGGGACGCAGCAGCGTGCTGACGGAACTATGGGGCGACGACTCATTTTTCAATGGGAGAAGCCTCGATGTTTTTATCACACGGCTACGCAGGTATCTCCGGGAAGATGCTAAAATTCAAATCATTAACATCCGAGGTATTGGTTACAAGCTCATTATCTGAGGTTTTGTTCAGGTCGGTTTAATGTTCTGATTGGTACAAAACAAGTTATTTGGATCGTATTTGCCTTTGATTTTCGACAACCGCTCGTAGTGATCACCATAGGTCGCTTTTACGCGTTCGGCCCCTTCTTCCATCATAAAATTAATGTAAGAACCGCCTGCGGAAAACGGGTGCAATTCCTCCCAATAGTTTCGCGCGAAATTGCTGATCGTATCCTTATTTGCCGCTTCCGGGTCCACTCCAAAAATAACCATTGCCCAGGTCGCATCCCGGTAGTTCCAGGCCGTGTCATTTTTGGGAACACGGGAGGCGGCCCCATTAACGGGGTAAAGGTGCATGCCTGAGAAAAAGTTAGGGATTTTATTAGCGTGACTAATATGAATGTCAATGACTTGCGGAGTTAGCTCTTTCACAAAATCGCCCTTCCAGTACCATTGCATGCCTGGTGTGAAAAGATCGTCAAACAGACTTTGCATCACCGGCATAGGCAGAGGCCCTACCATATCGATATCGGCTTTTTTAAATGCTCTTATCGGTTCGAAAACACTTTCGGCCTGATCCATATCACCGGTGTAACACCATACTACTCCGCACATGATTTCCAGATGGTGTTCCTCCGGAAACATCGGGGCAGGAGGGATCTGGTGAAATGCGAAGAAGCCGTTAATGTGATCAGGAGCCGTTTTGATGAAATCCTGGTACCAGTTCATCATTTCAGTTGTGTCGCGCATGTTGTAAAACATAGGTCCGCCATACACCGTCCCGATCGGATGGGCACGGAACAAGAAGGATGTGACTACACCAAAGTTACCACCACCACCGCGAATCGCCCAGAAAAGGTCGCTGTTTTCGGTCGCTGACGCGGTTACTACCCGGCCGTCTGCCAGTACCACATTTGCTTCCAGTAAATTATCGATTGTCAGGCCGCATTGGCGGGTCAGGTGTCCGAGGCCTCCGCCCAATGTAAGTCCGCCAATGCCTGTGGTTGCATTAATTCCCGAAGGTACTGCCAGTGAAAATGGGTGTGTTGCTACGTCCACGTCCCCCAATGTGCATCCGCCGCCTACCCGAACGGTACGCGCTTCGGCATTGACCTCTACTTTTTTCATGGCCGAGAAATCAATGACTAACCCTTGGTCACATACGCCGAGGCCTGCACCATTGTGCCCGCCACCGCGTACGGCCAACGGAAGACCATGTGCGGCTGCATATTTTACGGCTTTGCCGACATCTTCGTCGTCGGCACATTGAATGATCATGACCGGAAATTTGCTGATCATGCCATTGTAAACCTTTCTGGCTTGGTCATAGTCGGGGTCACCGGGGAAAATGGCACGACCGCGAAACTGGGGCAGGGACTGAACGGGAGCATTTGTTTCCATAATTGGGGGTGACGTTTAAGTGAAATGAAAGTGCATACGAAATCCATGACGCCGACGGGCGAATATTGGCAATGCTATGCTAAAAAAGGTCCGGTTTCCTGACTACAAAACTGCTGATCGTACCTGCTCTTTGCGGTAGTTGAGTGGTGAGGCTCCGAATTTCTCTTTGAATACCCTGCTGAAATGAGAGCTGTTTTCAAATCCGCATTCCATCATGATATCATTAATGGTCTTCTTGCTGGTGTTGAGCATGAGCTGTGCGTAATCCAATCGCTTGTTAATGAGCCATTTTGAGGGTGTGGTGTAGAACAGGGACTTAAATTCCCGCTTGAATGTCGCCAGGCTTCTGTTGGCGATTTTGGCATATTCCTGTAAAGAGAGATTGTACATATAGTTGCTTTCCATCACTTCAAACAGCGAAGTTTTGTGCCAGTCGGCCAGGTTATTCAGGTAAGAAACCAGTGCGTGGTTATGCTTGTTGCTCAGTATTGAATATACCAGCTCACGGAACCGTTCTTCCAGCAATTCTTCGTCTGCCGGAGGCTGCTGTGTAAACGAACACAACATGGCCTGTCTAAAATCACTGGTCATATCGTTTACGTCCAATTCAAAAATATAGTCACTGGGATGGCTAATGATGGATTTCCCTTTGTAATATTTATAATAATCCTTGATCAGAGGCCGCAGGTAAGCGTCCGGAATGTATAGGTTCATCGATTGCCAGCCCTCATCCAGGTACAGCTCCTGATTAAATGCACCTTTTTTGAAAAAATAGCATTTCCCTTCTTCCAGCAGCCAGGATTTGCCGGGACGATGCAGCAGTTTTCTCCCTTTGATCACAAACGAGAGGATATTGAGATTGGTGAAAATATCGACCCTTTTGAGCGTCTGCGGACAATCATAGTAAATAAATGTCATTCCCTTGCAAGCCAGTTGCTTGTACACTTCAGGCTGGTATTTCAGAAATTCATATCCATTGATCATCGCTGCGGTTATTAAATGGTTGCGAATCAGGAGGGGGTTGCTTAAATCAAAATTACGGTAATTTTTTATGCGATTCTTTGCTGTGAGAGTCAAAAAAATGACTGTGCGAGTCAAAAATCAAGAAAATTTCCGCTGGAATTGACTGGAAGGTTTTTTTAAAAATCTTGGCAAATAAAAAAGGTAAAGCTAGCTTTATGAATGGATTCCGATCCGTAGACTAAACCCTTACAAATGACTAGAAAAATTGAAAGATCCTTCTAACTGGAAATGGACGCGTCCGGTCGTGATACTGCTCCTGACGATTCTTTTGTACCTCTTTTTTCTTGAAAAATTTGTCAGCAGCCTGTGGAAAAGCGTCAGTATCTCTGCGGCCTGGATGCTGTTTGCATTTCTGACCTGGCAGGTGATGAGCGAATGGAACGACCGGAATAAAAGACGTTATCCGCACATTTCACAAACCACGCGTCGTTTGGCGGTGACATTTTCCGGGTATGTTGTGATAGAACTGCTGAGCCAGGGACTGTTTTTCCTGTTTGTCGACACCGCCCGCTGGGACTGGGAAGTGGTGACATTGACAGAATATCTCACTTACCTGTTCCTGTGTATGATCATGATACTGGTCGTGGGTGCATTGTATGAGCTGATATATTCGCTCAATCAGTACGGAATCACCTTACAGGAAGCAGAGGCGATCAAAAAAACGGCATTGCAAAACGAGTTTGACAGACTTAAAAATCAGGTAAACCCCCATTTTCTGTTCAATAGCCTTAATTCATTGTCCGCCCTGATCGATGAAGACCGCGTGATAGCAGGCCAGTTCCTGGACGAACTGTCCAGCGTGTACCGGTACCTGCTGCATACCAATGACAATGGGCTGGCGACATTGAAAAGTGAGCGGGACTTCATCACCTCCTACCTGTTTCTGACGCAAACAAGGTATGGGGAAGCATTTGAAGCAGATGTTTCCATCGACGAAAAGTGCCTCGCTGGCATTCTGCCTGCATTAACATTACAGGCGCTCGTCGACAATGCGATCCGGTACAATGTAGTGATGAAGCAAAAGCCGCTCCGGCTGTCCATTGTGTCGAGCGGGCAATGGCTGGAAGTGAAGAATTCGATTCAGCCGAAGCACATCACCGCCGCCAGGGAAGGCTTGGAAGCTACATTAAGGCGGTTTAGCGACCTGGGACTCGCATTGCCGCTGGTATTTGACGACGGAGAGACATTCACCGTTAAGATCCCGATCGCCATGAATTATTAAACAGGTACTATGAAATTTGTAACCTATACCAAACAGGATTTATGGATTGCGATCGGCTTTCTACCCGTCTACATTCTGCTGATGAACTACTTATTGCTTGGGCCGCCCTACTTCTCGGGGTTTGCGATATTTGCGAAAGCGACGATTATTTTGTTTATCGTCCTTGGATTAGCTTACCAGTTTCTGCATACCCGTATTGCCGACCGGTTCCGCAACCGGTACTCGAACTTCAAGCAGACCCCGCGACGGATGCTGCTCATGATTCCCGCCCATATCCTCGTGAATGTGGTGATCATTACTGCATTGTTCAGCGGCTATCAATTTCTCCAATTCCCCGGTTATACATTCAATGTGGTTTCCTACAAGTGGGCGCTGGCACTGGGCGCATCCATGAACATAGTCGTGACGTGTATCCATGAAGGTGTGTATGCGTTTGAATTGTGGCAGCAAAAGTTGCTTGAAACCGAAAAGCTGCGCAAAGCGAACCTGCAAAGCCAGTTTGAAAGCTTAAAACAGCAGATCAACCCGCATTTTTTGTTCAATTGTCTCAATTCGCTTTCGTCACTGATCGAAGAGGATCCCGAACAAGCCAATCGCTTTATTGAAGAAATGAGCAACGTGTACCGCTATCTGCTTCGCAGCAACGAGTCCGAGCTGGCGACATTGGAATCGGAACTGCGGTTTGCCAATTCCTATTTTCACCTGCTGAGCACCCGGTACGGTCCTAACCTGCAACTGGAAGAAAGCATTGACCCCGAGTATAAAGATTACATGCTTCCTCCCTTAACCTTGCAGCTTTTAATGGAAAATGTGGTGAAGCATAATGTGATCATGCCGCAGCAGCCACTTTTTATTCAGCTGAAAACAACACCCGAAGGCAAACTGGTCGTGACCAATAATTTGCAGAAAAAGACCGTAACCATACCTTCCAGCCGGATCGGGCTCGCTAACATTGCTTCCAAGTACAGCCTGCTGGGTCAGGGAGAGATCAGCATTGAGGAAGACCAAAGCTATTTTTCGGTCAAATTACCGCTGCTCACCACGGCCTGATCATTTGCCCGGCAGTTTTCGGAGAGCCTCCCGCGAGGCCGAAGATAGTTCGCCTGTATGAGCCACTTCGTCTACTGCCATCTGGATAGGGACGAATATTTCAGTGGGGATCACCGAATAGTTGTAATCTTCGCTGTTGATCTTTTTATCGGCCAGCAAACTGGTCAGTTCGTACATTCCGGCGTGATCGGAGATTAATGGCACCGGTTCGAATGTGACATTGTAGTCCGTGACATCGCGGTCCGCATTGATGCAATGATTGAAAATATGAAACACAGGCGCGCTTTGTGCAGGTACCTCCATGGAAATGCCTTGTACCAGTATACCGTTCTGCGATTCAACACTTTCAGAAATGAAAACGGTACCCGGCGGAAAAGTGACGACAATCAATCTGTCGGTGGTATTGGCGAACTGGATGCAGAAGTGAACGGCCGATCCGCTTCCGAAAACCCGCTTTTTCTTTTTAGCTTCGTCCATGCATTCCAGGTCCCAATGTGGTTTTCCGAGCACTTGGATCCCGGCCGGATAGGTAAATGTTTCACCGGAAGGACGCATTCTGGAAGTCCCAAAACCAGGGGCTGAGGACTTTATTTCGTCGGGTACGGGGGCAGAATGAATGCAGCAGGAAAGGGCGGCTGTGATGAGGATGAGATAGATGCAGGATTTCATAGCTATTTTTTCTTCAAAAGCATACATGGCGAAGTAGAGATCATTCTCATGGCTGTTTTTATTTTGATTTGATGGTTCAAAATTAGCCTGGCCGTGCCTGTCAGCCATTTGTATTTCCTTCCAAGCGTAGTTAGGATGGTATGAAATGCTAAACTGAATGTTTAAAATGATTTTTCGATGAGGTGGGGGAAAGTCCGGGTGTTAAATTTGCGCTGGGTGGCCTGTAAGTGGTCTTTGTCGCTTCATCCCGGGTAAATACCGTTTCATAGTCCCTTTTTTCAATCCGGATGAATATGCTGTTCTGGATCTGCGGATTTAGGCTAAATTTTGGAATAAAAAGTAGTCGAAATTAACAAACTGTTATGAATGTATTATTGATTGAAGATGAAGATCTGGCCGTGAGGAAACTGTCGAAACTGCTCACCGAAATTGACGGCAGCATTGACATCGTAGGGAAGGCTGCGAGTGTACAGGAGTCTGTGGATTTTCTGAAAAACAATCCCGCGCCTGATCTTATTCTAATGGATATTGAACTGGCGGACGGGCAGAGCTTCGAAATATTTGAACAGGTAATCGTAGAATCACCGGTCATATTTACGACTTCCTACGACGAATATGCGCTGCGGGCTTTTAAGGTCAACAGCATTGATTATTTATTGAAACCGATTAAAAGACAAGAACTGGAAGCCAGTCTGGCGAAATATAACCGCCTGACAAAAGGTACCGATCACGAAGCAGACAAAAGCAGCCGGAATCTCGATCTGGAAGCCATCGATTCGCTGGTACGGCAGCTCCGGCAGCAAATACAGCCGACTGAGTACCGCAAACGGTTCCTTGTAAAGCATTTACAACAGTGGATCCCGATCGAAGTAACTGATATTGCTTATTTTTATTCGGAAGAGGGCACGAGCCTTTTCAAGTCCCGGAACAACCAGAAGTTTTCGGTGGATTATACATTGGATGAGCTTGAAAAAATGCTGGACCCGGATAGTTTTTTCCGTGCTAACCGTCAGTATATCATTGGGGTGCAATGTGTGGCGCAGATCAATCCTTATTTTAACAACAAGATCAAACTCATGCTCAATCCGGCGCCGGATAGCGAGGTGATCATTAGCCGCGAAAAAGCTTCCGACTTCAAAAAGTGGCTGGGTAAATGACCTGAATGCAGATGAATTTAATGACCAGTGTTCTTAATGCTCTCGACTTTAATGTAAAGCTCGATCATCGAAGACACTTTCAGTTTTTCAAAGATCCTCGCCTTGTAAGTGCTGACGGAGCTTTCAGTAATGCTGAGTTTTTGAGCAATCTCTTTCGTCCAGCGACTATCCAGCAGCATTTCCATCACCTCCAGCTCCCGCTGAGACAGCGTTCCCAGCGGATTGGCGTGCATGTTTTTATCAAACGAATTGTTGATCAGTTGTTTTTGAATGCGGTTACTGACAAAGCCAACTGTATTCATCACCGCCTGGATCGCATTCCTGATGTCATTATTGGAAGCAGATTTGGATATAAAACCATTTGCACCAGCTTTCAGATAATGGATCGCGTAAAGTTCCTCGGGAAGCTGGGTAAGCACCAGGATCGGGACATTGGCCTGGATCTCACGGATTTTAGCGATCATCCGGAAACCTTCACCCTGAGGGATCAGCACATCCATAATGAGCAGGTCCAGCTGATGGGTTTCCAGCAATTGGAGCGTTTCACCAAAGGAAGTGGCTTCATAAAATTCAAAAGAACTTTCAAGTTCGCTGATCAGGTAGCGGGTCGCCAGCCGGACGATCCCATGGTTTTCAACATGTAATATTTTTCTCAAAGTCAGTGTGTTAAATTGCCGTCTTAGTTGGGGCATGGCCAAATGTACAATCCCTCTGCAACACCATTTGTAGAAAAATTTCTGCCTGGCGTATAGAGATTTTTTAACCGGGGCGGGTTTTGGTATAGTAATTGCACAGCATGGGTTATTAAACTATCCAAAATGACCACAGATTATAACAATCGTATAAGACAGATATGTTTTCTGCTGATCGTCGCTGCGCTGGCGATCCTGATTTTCAGGCAGCTATATTCATTTTTTCCTGGATTTCTGGGCGCTCTCACCCTCTATATTTTATCCCGCAAATACTATTTCTATCTCACGATCAAGCGAAAGTGGAATAAAAGTGCCACTGCTTTACTGTTCATGGTACTCTTTCTGTGCTGTATCGTGGCACCGATATATCTTTCGCTGGAAATGGTTTATTCCAAAATCGACAACATTTTAAAAGAACCCCACCAGGTCAATGACGCCATTGCCAAGATATCGGCCAAAATCAAGGATTGGACCGGGCAGGACCTGCTGACCAAGGAGGCAACGATGGATATTCGGAAAAAAGCAGCCGGTCTCATTCCTGCTGTCCTCAACAGCTCGGCAACCATGATAGGCAATCTGCTGATGATCCTTTTTCTGTCATTTTTTATGTTTACCGGTGGGTTGGCTGCCGAGAAGAAGATCAGACAATTCGTACCGCTGCAACCAAAAAACCTGGATTCGCTGGCTGACGAAACCATGGGGATGGTTCGTGCCAATGCGCTGGGCATACCGCTCATTTCGCTCACTCAGGGACTGGTTGCCATGCTGGGTTACTGGGTGTTTGGTATCGACGACTTTGTGCTGCTCGGCCTGATCACCGGTATATGTGCGTTTTTCCCGGTGATCGGGACGGCATTGATATGGATACCATTGGTCATTTACCTGTTTTCTTCCGGCGAGAACGGCAAAGCCATTGGACTGATCATTTATAGCGCTGTCGTAATTGGCAACATTGACTATTTGGTTCGCATTAGTTTCCTCAAAAAAGTAGGTAATGTGCATCCAGTGATCACCATTCTCGGCTTGATCGCCGGGTTGAAACTATTTGGTTTCTGGGGCTTCATATTCGGCCCGCTGTTGATCAGCTATCTGCTCTTACTGATCAAAATTTACAAAAGCGAATTTATCGACAAGTAATACGCGCTTAAATTTCATCGTCGGTTTTGGAATCAATCTTGTAGTCAGCAACATCCTCCACATGATCTGACCATTTGTAAACCACTTGCTTGAAACGCAGATCAGTAATGATTTCATGAATGTTTTTCATGAAGCCTTTTTGTGTTTTCTCAGGCTGGAAAATAGCGCCTGTAAATGTCAAAATATCCTTTTTCTGTCCTGAAACCGCTATTTTAATATTCTGGGGTCCTAGTACTTCTTTCTTGGATTCAACGTAGGCAGTTCTTAACACTGGAAATTCGCGCGACTGGATTTGGATCATTTTGGTTTTCAAAACCGCTCGTTGTGCTTTTACCTTGTCGTCCTTACTCGTTTTGACTTCCTCATACAGGGCAGTGTTGGACTTATGCCACGAAAGGCGGGTAGCAATGTCGGCCTTGCTGTTTCCCTGTGCCAGGTTCTGGTCAATGTCGGTTATTTTGTTCTGAATAAACATGTTCATGCTATCAATCGCAGCATTATTAACAGGCTTGGGAGCGTAAAAATAAAAGGCGATGCCTGCTGCTACTGCTGCCAGTAGTACGTATACGACGTACTTGCCTATACCGCGCTTTTTCACGTATGTGGTTTCCATTGTAAATAAGTTTGACCCCGGTGTGTCCGGTGTAGTTGATTTTTTATTTCCATAAACGTCAACAAAAAATATGCCATAACGGCTTTTGCGAAGCTTGGGGCGAGGTGTAGTCCTAATCGCTGGAACAGATTTTTTTGCTCCTATTTTTTTCAAATACGTTTAAAAGAATGAGACTTAATCAATTTTATAACAAAGCATATGCATGGATCCTGAACACCGGACCCTCTTTATTGTTCGGAATTGCGGTACTGGTGGTGGGCTTCTGGCTCATCAAAATACTGTCGCGGTGGCTCAACACCCACATGCACAAAAACAACATTGATCCTTCATTAACACCCTTCCTGCTGAGTCTGAGCGTTACCACGCTGCGTGTATTGCTGATCGTGTCGGCGATGCAGATCATCGGTATACAAATGACCGTTTTTGCCGCTTTGATCGGCGCTATTGGTGTAGCAGCCGGCCTGGCGTTGTCGGGTACATTGCAGAATTTCACCAGCGGAATCCTGATTCTGATCCTCAAACCATTCCACGTTGGCGACAACATTATTGCGCAGGGACAGGAAGGTACCGTGACGGCGATCAAGATTTTTTATACGATTGTAACGACCTATGATAATCGCACGGTGGTTATCCCCAATAGTAAACTCTCCAATGAAGTCATCATTAACATCAGCGGATCGGGCAACCGGCGGCTGGATGTGGAGCTGAAATTCAGTAATGCCATTGAATTTGATACCGTGAAGAAAACGATCGACAATGTACTGGATCATGCCCAAAATGCCCTTAAATTGCCCGAAAGGCGTATTGGTATTTCTAGTATCGAGCCCGACGGCTATAAGGTAATGGTGAATGTGTGGCTGGATTCGCATGGATATGTGGACACCAAAATGGAGATCCAGGAGAAAATGATGCAGGGCCTGAAAATGTCCGGCTTAAAGCTTCCCGGTATGTAAAGTAATTTTTTTTTCGATTCGGTGCAGCGTTTTTCGGCGGTAGGGTGTCTTACCTGATGAATGGGTTGGTGAATGCCATTTTGTTATGGCAGTAACCATGCGACGTTGGGGAAAACTATTAGCCATGAAAAGAATTTTTTCGTAGTATGAAATGCCCTGGTATTTTGCTTCTTTCGTCACGTAATTTGAGTGGATTTTTATTAACGACATGAAGACTAGGCAGATGACCTCGAGATTTACATCATTTTTGATTTTTGGGATAGGGTTGTGTATGGTGTATCTCAATGGGTGCAGTAATGTAAAGGATGAACCCATTGTGAAAAGTGACCTCCCGGATTCGATTATTACAGTGTTCAAGCAAGCGTATCCAACTGCTACGGACGCTGTTTTTAAAAAACTTGAATTCGAGAAAGAGAAGTTCTATGAGGTAAATTATCATATTGGCCCGGACAAATTTTATTCCGTACTGAACACCAGGAACATTCTGAAATCATTCAGGCTGCTCGATGATGTTCCCGATTCTTTAAGAAAAAAAGTAGCCGAATTGCCTCCTCCGGGTGGGGTGATGTCGGATTTCAGGGTGCCGCTCAATGGAACAGAAGACACAGTGATGGTTTCAAGATACAAGCTGGATGGCAAGGATTATACGGCAAACTGGCGGGGAGCACCGGGCGTAAAGTTAAGGCTCGACCTGGCATTTCAGTTCAAGTTACACTATCAGCTGAATGCTGCCGACGTGAACAGAATGCCCGATAAGATCATTCAGTTTCTTCAACAGAACAAGCTGACTTTTTCCCAGGCATGGGTATACGTGAAGGACGATAACACTGCCCGATACGATTTACACGCCAGCGATGGGACGTCTTTGTATTTTTTTAGCTTCGATACGGACGGCACACTAGAGTACAGTGATTTTACAAACAGGACCAGATATATGAGTCTTGCCGAACTGCCCGTCGCAATTCAAAATTTCGTTAATACATCGCCTATATTTTTGCAACGAGGGTTTTTTCAGGCAGCCTCAAAATATGAGCAGGACGGCAAAGTCGCATATAGTCTCGACCTGTCCGTCATGTCAGCAGACCCAGCCCGTTTTTCGACCTTTTACAGGGTCATATTTGATAAGGACGGCGGTTTTAAATGGCTTTTTTGCTTAGCATACGATTAATGATTGGATATATATTAAATTAGTATTCAGTACGATACAATACTCAGCCCCTGTTAATGAACCTTTTCCGCAGTAAAAAATACAGTTCGCTACCCGATCTGGTCCTGGCTTGTCAAAGGCAGGAACCCAGTGCGCAAACTGCTTTTTATGACCGGTACAAATCAAAACTGCTGGGGGTATGCGTGCGCTACGCGAAGACCAAGGCAGAGGCGGAGGATATTTTTCAGGAAGGTTTTATCAAAGTTTTCAAAAGCCTCAACGAAGTGCGGGACCCGGGTGCGATCGATAGCTGGGTAAAATCAGTGGTGATCAGGACTGCGATCAATTACTATAACCGCACAACTAAGGAACAACAGCTGCATTCGTCCCTGGATAATATGCAGTATGAACAAGAATCAGACGATTACGGAAGGATAATTGACCAGCTGAACGTAGCGGTTTTGCTGGATTTGATCAGCCAGTTACCGGATGGGTACCGGATGATCATCAATTTACATCTCATTGATGGCTATACACATAGTGAGATCGCGCAAATGCTGTCCATTTCGGATGGTACGTCGCGATCGCAGTATTTAAGAGGGAGAAATTTACTGATGAAGAAATTACAGGAAAAAGGTATTACGCAATATGAAATCTCCTGAAGAGAAAATCGACGAGGCATTGCGAGAAGCCCTGAAACGCAAGTTTGATAACTTTGAAAGCGTCCCCGACCCCTCATTGTCGGAGAAGGTATGGCGTGCGCTCAACATTTCGGACAACCCGGGGATCATTCAGCAATCCATTATTCTGGGGCTTTTGTTTCTGATCATGGTCACCGGTACATTGCTATTCAGCTCTGTTGCCGGGAATGAGCACGACAGTTTTGCGAAGAAAAACAAAGTATTTGCAGGAAAAACGAACAGATCAATTGGAGCCAAACCAAACAACTCGTTTTTAGCTAAAACAAACGAGTATCCGGCTGAGGTTGACGAACCAGATGACATGCAAGAAGGGGTATCAGTCCCAGCGGCGAAACGTAAAACCGCTCAGGTGATTCTGGCAAAAAATCATATCATTCGTAAACCAAAAGTATCTTTTGAAAAAGAATGGAAAGCACAGGCTACCCATACATTGATAACCCCAAAATTAATCGAAATTAATACAGCCGAAATTCGCCAGATTGAAAATGCTGGCAGTGATGTGACAGGTAGTAATGTAGAAGATTTTGTGAGTAGTACCGCTGATAGTCCCGCCAAAATGGACGTTGACCTGCTTGCAAACCAGCCGCTGAACTTGCCGCAACACGCCTGGAATACAGACAGCATTATCTCAGTTTCCGAGTCGAAAGAACGAATTGTCGATGAAAACAAAAATGACTGGGCTTTCATTGTGAGTGCAGCACCATTGCGCACGTTTCAGACATTGACGATCGGCCATACCAATGGCGTTATTTACCAGAATTTCCAATTCCCTACCAGCATTTCCGCTCAAACATTGGGGTACAAGTTCAGCGCCGGGATCGAAAAAAATGGCTTTCAGTTACTGCTGAACTACGGAAAGTTCAGACAATCATTCAGATACGAGATCGCACGGGATGAATATCTGTTGCAGCCTGATAAATCGGGAGAGTATAAGGTAGTCCGTAAGGGGACGCCGGTGGAAGAAAACTCGGTTTCCGATCTGGTAGGGATGAGCTTGAAAAAACATCTGGTAAGGAAAAGTACCTTTCTGAAAAACTATTTCGGGGACTTGGGCCTGGAAGTGAACCGCGACCTCACATCGCGCACCAACATGGTTTGGATCAATGCCGGTTTCGGACGAGAGCTGTTTGTAGATAGAAATATGCGGATTACCTTTGGGCCATACGTTGAATACAGTTTGATGAAATTGCGTAACGAGAAGAACCAATTCCGTGTTCAGCCCTATCAGATCGGTCTTTCGGTTGGGCTGAAATACCTGAAAAAATAAACAGAGTTTAGTTTGAAGTTTTTAGTAAAAAGGGCTCTTTGGGTGATCATGGTTTTTTTAATGACCACGATGCCGGTCGTGCGCTCCATCGATACCGGACTTGGCCTGCACCAATACGCATCACACAAGGCCGCGCTGGCGGGCGACTTTTGGTTCCCTAATCCCTGGAAGTACCGGATTTTTTCTACCTGGATGGTAGAGCAATCTTATCAGGTTTATCTGCACACAGTCGATAAGGTGATCCCGATCGATGGCATCATAAGAATCCTGGATGTGAATAGTAGCAAACATTTTGCTGTTACTGCGGATTTGAAGCGTTTCAGTGAAAATGGTCAGGCGATCACAACACCGGAATATTTTGTGCGAAAAGCCAGCGCTGGCGCATCCTCGTGGGAGGTAACAAAAGAATTCCATAGGTACTTCGTTGTTTTTATTCTAGTCAGATCTGTGATAGGCTTGCTCATACTGGCGGCGGCGTTCTGTTTCTTCCGGATCTTTATTTCAAATCAATGGATGATCCTGCTAGGACTGGTTTTTCTGGACAATGGGATGAACAATGCATTTAGGGATACGGCATTTGGGTTTGATACCTACGTTGATCTTCTGCTTTTTCTGACGGCGATCGTCATCATTATCAAGCGATATTCCCCGGCTTTTCTGGTTCCTATCGTCGCTATCGGGATGTTGAACCGGGAAACGGCCATACTCATTCCAATGTTGTATCTGGTCATCAACTTTGTCAGAAACGGGAACAGGCTCAACATTCAAATGACTTCATGGACGGCAGGGCTAGGTATGCTGGCCGTCGGGATATTTTTCGGTCTGCGGCAATATTTCGGCTATGAGCCTTACATTGTACCGTCGGGATGGTTCAGGGTGGTTGAGAACTTTACCAACTATTCGGTGATCAGCGGAGAGTTTGCCATTATGCTGATCTTTCCGTTCCTAAGCATGATGTTTTTAAAACGGACCGATATCATTTTGAGAACGATCTGGCTGGCAATCATACCGATCTGGTTTGCTGTTCATTACTGGTCATTTGCAGTCCTCGAATCGCGTTATTTTTTAGTACCTTTTTCGCTGGCTATGCTACCGGTAGTCCTATACGAAATTGAAAAATCTTACCTGAATGGACAAAGATCTGGCAATATTTGATTTCGACGGGACCATTACTTCCAAAGATACCTTCCTTTATTTTCTCAAATACACACATCCCGGGTTACAGGGAGTGGTCAACATCCTTCGCGTGACGCCGCACCTGGTCGCCTACGGTTTGGGCCTCATTTCCAATGAGACAGCTAAAAGGCATCTTTTTAGTTCTTTTTACAAAGGAATGGCTGCCGATCATTTCAATGCGCAGGCCGGCAGTTTTGTAAACCAGATCGAGTCATTTGTTAAAAGCAAAGCCCTGGAAAAGATCAACTGGCACCGGCAGCAAGGCCACCGGGTGCTGGTAGTCTCCGCTGGCTTCGACAACATTTTGATCCATTGGTGTAAAAAAGAAAACATCGAACTCATTGCCACCGGTGTAGAAGTAGAATCCGGGTTACTGACAGGGAATTTTGGCAGTAAAAATTGTTATGGCATTGAAAAGCTCAACCGCATCAAAGCGTATCTCGATCCTTCCGAATATCGTAATATATACGTCTACGGTGATTCGCGGGGCGATCTGGAAATGATGCAGATCGCTACCCACCCGAATCACGACAAACGGATTTTTACTTAATCCTGGTAATCAAATCCAGTGTCCGTAAAAGCAGAATAATACGAATACCAGGTACAGCGCTAGTGTCAGTTGCACTGGTTTGTCCTTGTATATCAGTGTGGTAGGGTCGCCTTCACCCTGGAATTTGTCAATGTCAGCGAGCTGCACAAACCGGAACAGTCCATATACCACGAAGATCAGCGAATATTTGAGGTAGTCATGTCCTACGAGATTGATCACGTTTTTATCGATCGTATAAAACATATAGCTGATCAATGTCATCGTGGAGCAGGAATAAATGAATTTGTCCATCATGCCAATCGAGTAGTCTGCCAGCACTTTGCGATGACTTTCGGCATTCTGAGACAATACTTTCAGCTCGCCTTTTCTTTTCACAAAGCCCAGCATTAGCGCCAGAAAAAAAGTTACTACCAGAATAAAATCTGACGGAAGTACATTGATTGCCTTGCAACCGGCAATAATGCGAAGCTCAAAACCGAATGCAATAAAGAAGCAATCGATAATGCTAATGTTTTTGAAATAGAGGGAATACAGAACATTGATGACACAATATGCCAGCAATATCATCATCAGGATACCATCATTCAGTACGGCGAGCAAAACGCTGCATAATGCTGTGCAAGCCACTACGAGTGCTATCCCTACCGGTCGGGAGAGCCGCCCGGATGCTAGTGGGCGATGTTTTTTGACCGGGTGAAGGCGGTCAGATTCAACGTCTTTCAGGTCGTTGATCACATAAATGGCCGACGCCGCCATGCAATAAGCAAAGAAGGCAAGCGACGCATCCACAAAAGCTGTTTGATCAAACAGTTTGCGGGAAAAAATTAACGGGGCAAAAATGAGCAGATTTTTAATCCATTGATAAATCCGGATCTCACGGAGCACTAACGAAATCATAAAGTGAAGGGGTTGGTAAAAGAATTACTTTTACAAAGGCAGACACATATTCCGCTTGCAAAGTTGCATCAGAGCACATTTCGCTTATCCTTTTTTAGATCCGTTCATGTAATTGAGTTGACCGAAACTGATTGAGTACTGTATATTGCATAGTACCTTGCAAAACATATACAGCCATGAAACTAAAATTAATGATCACTGCAATGCTGATGTCGGTATTGACATCCTGCTGGAACTCACACGATATACATATCAAAGTCGAGGATAGTAAGGATATCTACAAATTTTCCGCCAGCTTCAACCGGAACAGGACTCCTTATGTGGAACGCGTAATCAACAAATTTATCGCCCCAACGCACGTGGAATCGGACAATGGGCTGGATTTTACGACCACGCTGGACGACCGAACTGAGCTGGACATTGAATCGTCGCCAGGTAATGTGATGATCAAAATGGATAAAAACGGCCACAATCAGGCTTCTTACCTGCGAGTGAAAAGCATGTGTGAGGCCATCAAGGCAGTGATTTCTGAGAAAAAGAAGTAGTAGATATATCCTTTTCGGTTCCAATTTTTGGGTAGGGGACTGAAAAACAGCGGAACTAATACTACGAAGATTAGAGTTTGACATTTAACAGGAATTTTTAGGACTATATTTGCTGTTCCTGAACAATTTAAACCCTACTCTTCGTGAAAAAACTTTACTGCTTTGTGGCATTTCTTTTGCCTTTTGTTTCTCATGCCCAATGTCCTGCAACCGACCTGGTACTATCCAGTCAAGCGCAAGTAACCGCCTTTCCAACAGATTATGCAGGGTGTCCGAATCTTCCGGTAAGCTTGACTATTGACGGCCCGGATATAGTGGACTTGACATCCCTGAGCGCTCTTGTGACCATAGACGGAAGTCTTTCGGTCACAAACAACGCATTACTGCCAGTTTTAACGGGTCTGGATAATATTACATCCGTCAGTGCCAGTGTATTTATTTACAGTAACCCGTTGCTGGTTGATTTAACGGGACTTCAAAATCTGGATACCGTCACCGATTCACTGGAGATAGCGGACAATAGCGAATTGCTTAGTTTGACCGGATTGGAAAGTATTACGAGCATTGGCCATTTGAACCTTATTTCGAATCCGAAACTGGCCAATTTGCAAAAGCTCGGGAGCATCACTGCACTCGGCCATGTATTTATTAATGACAATGCACTTCTTGTAAGTTTGAATGGTCTTCATAATCTCCTGACCGTTAATGGGAACCTGAAAATAACCAGGAATAAAAAATTGCTCAGCCTCGTTGAGTTTACAAATCTTACCACAGTTGGAGGAAACCTGATTATCCGTAACAACAACCGGCTGCCCAATTTGAATGGTCTTCATCAGATAACGACCGTTGGAAAAAGCCTCGATATAGCCGGAAATAATTTTTTGACGAGCCTGAGTGCATTGACGGTTAACAGCGTCGGGGGATCACTCAGCGTCGTAAACAATGATTTGCTCACAGACTTAACAGGGCTGGCTAATATCACAAGCGTTCCTGGTGATCTCGAAATATCGGCGAATCTGGCGCTTTTAAACTTGGTAGGCCTGGAAGGTGTCACGGCTGTGGGCAGGTCAGTATTCATTGATGTCAATGATAATCTGGCTGATCTGACCGGGCTGGATAATCTGGAAACGATAGGAGACGAGCTGTATCTTGATTTGAATGAAAATTTGCTGAGCCTGGCTGGATTAGAGAAACTGACATCGGTAGGGGACTATGTCACGATTGCGGAGCATGATAATCTTCTCAGCATATCGGCATTGAGCAGTCTGACATCCGTTGGAGGAGGGCTTAATGTTTTTTTTAACAACGTACTTCCTAATCTCGACGGTCTCCAGGGTGTTACTTCTTATGGCAACGAGGTAATCATTTCATTCAATTCTTCGCTGGAAAACCTGGAAGGAATGAACAACGTCACATTCGTTGGGGACCTGGGTCTACTAATTTCTGCAAACTTCGCTTTAACGGACATTACCGCGTTGTCCGCCCTCGAAAGCATTGATGGAGATTTGCAAATCTCATATAACCCGTTGTTGACCAGTTTGTCAGGGTTAGAAAATCTCGAAGCAATCGGTACCGAAGGATATTTGGTAATCGTCATCAATCCATCTCTGGTTAACCTCAATGGTTTGACTAAAATACAGACCGTTGCAGGTCTTTTTATCGAGGGCAATGATGCGCTGGAAAGCCTGAACGGACTTACTAATCTCACGGCCGTCACCGATACCGTGGCGATCACGCATAACCTGATACTCCCGGATCTGGACGGGTTGAGTAGTTTAGGTACGATCGGCGGTGGTTTGATGATCTGGGAAAATGCTGCACTCGTATCACTGGCGGGCATGAGCGGGTTAAGTTCAATAGGTGGAACGCTGACGATCGTGGACAATCTTGAATTGGAAACCTGCGCGATTAGCCCGATTTGTACGATTGTTAATAATGCGGGCCCGGATATGGTTGAGATTACGGGGAATAAAACGGGCTGCGAAACGCGGGAAGAAGTGGTACAGGCCTGTGTGACGCTACCGGTGACGCTGGTTAGTTTTTCAGCAACGAAAGAGGGCCAGGGTACACTACTTTCATGGTCAACGAGCAGTGAGATGAAGAGTTCTTATTTCGAAGTCCAACATAGTTTCAATGCGGGAGCAAACTGGCAAACGGCTGGTAAAGTAGCTGCACGCGGCGAGAGCAGCTCAGTTGTCAACTATCGTTTCACACATTGTTTTCCGGTGAATGGCGACAATTTGTACCGTCTCAAAATGGTGGATGAGGATGGAAGTTATGCATACAGCCGTGTTCAGAATGTAACGTTTACGGATTTGGAGGGCTTTGAAATTTATCCTAATCCGGTTGTTGAAAATTTGCTCATCCGAATGAATGATACGGATGAGCCGGGCACGATTCAGGTTTACAATATTTTGGGTCAGCTGGTTATTTCTAAAAAGTTTTCAAAAGGAAATTCTGTTGCGACCACCCACAAGCTGGACACCGCACAGTTGCCAGCGGGCTTGTATAACATACACATTAGCGTCGCTGGCGGGAAAGCGGAGATTAGAAAGTTTGTCAGACAATGACCGGTCGTTACAGTCTACTCTTTAATGATTTTTAAGGTTTTAGCTGCGCCGTCGGTATAGGTAGTTTTAACGAAATAGATACCACTTTGAAGGGTCTTTAAGTTGTAAATCCTGAATGATGGATTTTTTGAGGGGATGCTCTCCGGCAACGCGAGCTCCCCTGACGCGTTATAAAAAGCGATACCCGTGACCTTCGTCCAGTCTTCCATCTCAATATTTACATGATCGGCTACCGGATTAGGGTAAACGCTGATCGTCGGAAGGGCTGCAAAATGGAGGCTGATGATTTTGCTAAAAGCGAAAGTATCGTCTTTATCGACCATTCGGAGCCGGTAGAGATTTTCGCCTGGGGCAGGGAACATGTCTTTGAAAGTGTAATTTTTTAATGTGCTGCTTTCACCGTTTGCAAGAACCCGGCCAATAAAAGTCCATTCCTTGCCGTCCCGACTGTGCTGGATTTCGAAGAAATTGCTATTGATTTCAGTGCTGGTATTCCAGGAAAGAACGGCGTGACGCTCTGCTTTTTTAGCATCAAATGCCACCAGCGTTACGGGCAGCACACTGTTGGAGACGGCGGTTATTTTAAGCATGTTTTTAGAGTTAATGAGGTTAAAATCTTTGAAAACGTAATGGGCAGCCTCATCGGCCACGCTTCCCAACGTGGTAACATAATGCTCCTGGTCGTTGTAGTAGGCGATACTAAGCTCCCCCTCGGCATTACCGTTGAGCTCTGATGGCTTGTACGCGATACCGACTGTGCCAATGACATTAATGGGTTCATTAAAAGTGTAAACCCGCTCAATGCTGTTATTAGGAGATCCGGGAATAGCCTGGGAGGAAACGGTCAACGTCTTGTTGCTTAGCACTAAGTTGTTGAATGTGGGCTTTAATGTCAGCCCATCAATGGAAACTGTGGTGCCAATAAAAAAGCTGTTGCCGGAGGTGAATTGGGCTTGGGCTTCTTCTTGCAAGCCTGCAAGCAGAAGTAGAATTAGAAGTTTTTTCATGATGAGATGGTCGTGAACATAATTTGAATTTTTTACAGCGTCATTACGAGTCTGCCGCTGAATGTTAAATAACCCTCAGAGTCCTTCACGGTTAACTAACGGCTAATTCCTTGGTATTTGCAGGCATTTAGTAGGTTTAGCGACTAGTTTAACCGGCTCATTAAAAATGTAAACCCGCTGAATACTATAGTGAGGCGAGCCAGGGATAGCTACGGAAGATACCGGGAGTGCTTTATTCGTTAAAGAAAAATTATTGAATGTGGGCTTTAACGTCAGTCCATCTATTGAAACCGTGGTGGCTGCCGAAACAAAGAAGCTGTTGCCGGAGGTGAACTGGGCTTGGCTTTCACTGGTGAAAAGCAAAGGCAAATAAAATGTTAATAATTTCTTCATGGTCGTTCAGGTGTTTTTTCTTAATGAGGACTACAGTTTGGTAACAAGCCTTCCATTGAAGTAAGTGTCAGCTCCGTAGGAATCAGCCTCTTCTATATGTATGAAACCATTTTGGAGGGTGTGGAAATAAGATACTTGTATTTGATTCCCTTGTTGCAAAATTACATCGCAAGAGATATTGTGAGCATTTTTCGTTGAATAACTATTGGTTATATCATTTTGATGTTCTGTACCTAGCAATCTTATATTCGAACCGTAATCATCGGTTGGGTTATCCTCATCACCTCTAAATGCAACTTGAACATCAAAGTGATAAATGCCCTTAACAGGTGCTGTAAATATTGAAGTAGCAGGATCGTAGTTGTTGCCTAGATCATAGCTCTCTAAATCAAAAGGAACCTGCTTAGGTATATTGTACGGTACCTGCGCGACCGCAGCACTTGTCGAAGCGCTAAACGCAACATCAGGCAGCTTCGGAGCATTTTGCCAGGTTGCAGCCCCGTTGTTATCACTGGTTAGTACCTTACCCGCACCGGGAATCTGGCCATTTCCAAAAATTCTTAAATTTCCATCAACTTTTAATGCATAACCATTGTCGCTTTGCGCATACACACCCGTACCGACTCCTACATTGTAGCCCTTTAGTGCAATTCCCCCCGAAGAGCCATTATAGTTGTCAATCTGAAATGCAGCCCCGCCCGTCGAAGTAGCGTTATAATATGGAATACTTAAATCATTAATTGGTCTCCATGAAGGAGATGCCGCAGTGCCTTCATTGTAATAGTATCCTGGGTTTAACGCTACGTTGTCCGTAGTATTAAACACCAGTAGTGCATGCGCTGGATTGGAAACTGTGGAATTGTCCGATAATGAACCCAATGCAACTCTCGGCACCAGCAATCCCTTATTACTACTTTGAATATCAAGGGCGGCGCTCGGGTCCGGTGTGTTGGTGTTGATACCTACGCCCTGGGCAAATGCATTTTGCTGGTAACTGAGGATTAAGAAAACTAGCAGTAGCTTTTTCATAATGTGTCTGTATTTGTTGAAATAGATGGAGGCAAATCTAGCAGATGACAGAAACTTACAAGCAAAGCATTATTTAATGGCGGCCAACAATTACCAGGCGGTTCAGCAGTGGCTCCGGCGAGCTCTCCAATTTTCTTCGGTTCCAAGTGAAGAGGTTCATATCATGTGTAATTCCCCACACCTTTTGATCATTTTGATGCCGTTTGGTAATCGCCTTCC
>NZ_JBDSFX010000098.1:0-48122 GCF_039919315.1 Dyadobacter sp.
GTACCGGGGACGGGAATCGAACCCGTACGAGCGTTTCGGCTCACAGGATTTTAAGTCCTGCGTGTCTACCAGTTCCACCACCCCGGCATTAACCATTTGTTGGGAAACTTTTGGTACCTATGAGAAAAAAAGCACCGTTTCCGGTGCTTTATCTTCTGAGCGAAAGACGGGGTTCGAACCCGCGACCTCGACCTTGGCAAGGTCGCGCTCTACCAGCTGAGCTACTTTCGCATAACCGATTTTGATTATCGTGGTGCAAATGTATGCAGCCGACCCATTGGACGCAAGTTTTTATATGAAATATTTGATAAAAAAACTTCACCTTTTTATTAACAAATTGTAAATCAAGGCCTACTAGCTCATAAATTCTTTTGATCAAACTGGGTTTTCGCCGCCCGTCCTATTTAATCTTCCCGCTTTATATTTTGCTTACCTTTGCCTCCTGCAAGGGGATAATGATTAGATTAGAGGCAGATTCGCCCGAATCTTTAACTTCCTGAACGTTTTATTTTAATTATAATAAGTTTTTTCATGTTTTCTAACGAGGTACTGTTTTTTGGAGGGTTTATATTGGTGATCAGCGTAATGCTCCTGTTAGACCTTGGCGTTTTTAATAAAAAAGACCATGTTGTGAAATTCGGAGAGGCCGCATCCTGGACCATTGCGTGGATTGTACTTGCACTCGTATTTTATGTGATCATCAACACGCATGGGGATTTGGTCCACGGAATGAACAACTATTCCGATCTGGAAACGATCAAAAACAAATTCGCACCCCATTTACAGCTGGTACCGGGCAATTTTGAAGCAAGCCTGGAAATATACAGGAAAAATATGTCCCTGGAATTCATCACAGGTTACCTGCTTGAATATGCCTTGTCTGTTGATAATATTTTTGTCATTATTCTGATCTTCTCTTCTTTCGGTGTTAGACCGAAATATTATAAAAAAGTGCTCTTCTGGGGCGTTTTGGGCGCGATCGTCATGCGCTTTATCTTTATCTTCCTTGGATCTGCTTTAATGCAGCGTTTTGAATGGATCATTTACATCTTCGGGTTACTGTTGGTTTATCAGGGTGGTAAGATATTCTTTGAAGGCGGTGAGGATGAAAAAATTGACCCTGCCAAGCATCCCGTGGTGAAGTTTACAGCCAAGTACCTGCCCGTTTTTCCAAGATATGTGAGGGAGCATTTCTTTGTATTGAAAAAAGGCAAATGGCTGGTGACACCGTTGTTTGTAGTGGTGCTCATCGTAGAATTTACAGACCTTATTTTTGCAGTTGATTCAGTGCCGGCCGTGTTTTCAGTGACAAAAGACCCTTATGTGGTTTTCTTCTCCAACATATTCGCGATCATGGGCCTTCGTTCGATGTTTTTCTTTTTGAGCAACATCATGGGATTGTTCCGATTCCTCAAATATGGACTGGGCGTGTTGCTGGTGTTCATTGGTGGTAAAATGCTGGCGCATACCTGGTTAGAATCTGTCGGATTCGAGACCGTGTATTCATTATACGTGATACTTGGGATCCTGGCCGTCAGTATATTGGCCTCGGTCGTTTTCCCGGAAAAGAAATTGGAAGAGGAAAAAGCTTTATCCAATAGTTAGGTGTAAAGGATCGTTTGAGTATCTATGAACCGCATTCTCAAAGCCTACCTAAAACGCCTTACAAACCTCAGTACGCGTAATAAGTCGTTGTTGCTCACAACATTATCAGCTGAGCAATTCCTTGATTTAAATGATACGGATTTCCTTCTGGAAAAGCCGGCTGTGAATCTGGTCAAACAACTGGTTCAGGGAAAGAACCGCATTGCACTTTGCGACGTCATCGATGCGCGCTATGAAAAAGTCAATGAGGTAAGCAAGCGGATCAGGAAAATTGGCAGAACCGAACGATTCATTGAAGAGGAGCGAGGCTCCCAGGACTTATATGTAGGGTACCCTTTTGTCAAAGGAAAACTTTCCGATGGGACACCCATTCATGCTCCGCTGCTGTTTTTCCCGGTTACGCTCAAAATGGACAAGGAACAATGGTGCCTGTTTGAGCGGGAGGAAGGTAATATTACACTAAATCAAAGTTTTGCGCTGGCCTATGCGCATTTCAATGAGTCGGTCATTTCCGACGAGGTACTCGAAAAATCGTTCGAAGACTTTTCAAAAGATTTTCTGGAATTCCGGACTCAGCTGTATGAGTGGCTGAAAACTACGCCATTCAAAATCAATTTTAACCAACAACTTTTTGAAGATAAATTAGCAGCATTCAGTTCCGAGAAAAGCTCGGAACTGGCTGTTAGTGAGCGAAATGGTGAACTCAAATTGTTCCCGGAGGCAGTTCTGGGGATTTTTCCGCAGGCCGGGTCGTACCTGGTTCCAGATTACAATAGTTTGTTGGAAGCCTTTGCCGAAAAGCCATTTTCGATTCCTCTAATCAGCGAAGAAGTTGAAGAGATTGACGCTACTGACGATCTGGCCGCGCCGTCTGTACCTAGTCGCCATGTAAAGGAGGAAGAGACCTTAACACCATTTGCCATCGATGAATCCCAGGAAGAGATTATTCAGGCAGTGAAATCGGGAAAATCTGTCGTAGTACAAGGCCCTCCGGGCAGTGGGAAGTCGCAGCTAATCTGCAATTTAATGGCCGATTTTGCTTCCAGGGGTAAACGTGTGCTGCTGGTATGCCAGAAGCGAGCGGCCCTGGACGTAGTATATCAAAGGCTGGCAACGATCGGTATGAACGATTTCGTAGGCCTGATTCACGACTTCAAGAATGACCGTGCCGAGCTTTATCGGCAGCTTGCTTCTCAGATAGAAAAGGTCGAGGCATATAAGCAACAAAATTACAGTCTGGACGCAGTTTTTCTGGAACGGGAATTTACTCAGGAAAGTCGTGCGATCGATCGAACTGTCAATGATCTGGACGCTTTTCGTAAGGCATTATTTGATGAGAGCGAATGTGGGGTAAGTATTAAGGAATTGTATCTTACTAGCGATCAAACGGCGTCTCAGGTCGATTTGAAGGATCAGTACCGGTTTTTCCGGCTGGATACATGGGATAGTTTCCGAAGATGTTTCAAAGCATTCAGCGAATACACCATTCACCTCGGTTCGGATCATGCATGGGCTAAGCGAAGGAGTTTTGCGGATTTTGGCATTGCTGAATTGAGGAGCATGGAAAGCATGCTTTCCGACTGGCCGCGGGCATTTTATCAGCAAAAAGAACAATTTGAAAAGCTGACCAGGCAACCATTTTCACAGGATTTTATCCAAAATCGAAAGGAAATTCTGGAACGCCTGAATGACATTAACGGTCTCGTTCAGGATCACGCTACCTGGTCGTTATTTACAAAATACATTCAGTCTTCTTTCAATGGCCATGAGAGGTTGGCTTTCATCAGACAAACGACCGATGCTTTGGAAGGTTTTCTGGCCGAAGATGGCATTGAATTTTCTCTGGAGGGCAGTCAGCTCTCACCATTTGCATTATCACTTCAAAAATCAATAGAATCAAAGCAATCGGCAGTTTCAGGGCTTTGGTGGGGTATGTTTAGTAAAGAGAAGAAAGAAATTGAAAGGGTTGCTGCTGCCAATGATCTCGGTATATCACTCGACGATTTGGTTAAGCTTGAACTAAAAGTACGGAACAGAAAGGAACTGGAAAGTTGGCTAAGCAACAAGAGTCTGGGTGTTGAGGCTGAGATTTTAGATACGCTCGCGCCAACGCCGGAACAGCATTTCGTCCTGTTTTTTCAAAAGGCTGAGGCCGCTGCTGACGCAGTCGTAAGGGCAACATGGGAGCCGTGGTTTCGAATGTTGGTAAGGATCGCTTCTGACTCAGATTTGAATGGGTTCAAGTCAGTTTTAGAAAATTTGGTTCACTGGCTGGAAGCATGGGATCGCATTGAGCAGGCTATTTCGCCATTTTTGTTGCGTGAACAGATCCAGCATTTAATTGCCGAACCGGAAGAATACAGCCAGGCGCTACTTCAATCATTACGGAAAGATTTCGATTCCCTCGCGGATATGGACTGGTTGTGGAAAGAAATGTCCGTGGCCGAGCAGTCGGTAACGAAATTGGTTGCAGATGAGAGCGGAAAACTTAAATTGAGCAGTTCGGGAGAAATGGTTGGCCTGTTTGAAAACAGTGTCAAACTGGCCTGGATTGAACACATTGAAACAAAATATCCTCATTTGCGCTCAGTGACTTCGCTTAAAATGAAGCAGTGGGAAGAGCAGTTGCAGCAAAGTATTTTGGTAAAGCAAAAACTGAGCAGCGACATTACTGGCATTAAATTGCGTGAGGCTACCTATCAGGACATTGAAAAAAATAGGCTGGGGAATCGGGTAACTTACAGGGAACTGGGGCATCAGGTCACTAAAAAGCGTAAAATATGGCCAATCAGGAAACTGATGGAAAGTTATACAGAGGAAGTGTTTTCATTGGTTCCTTGCTGGATGGCTTCTCCGGAAGCGGTTTCTGCTATTTTTCCTATGCAAGAGGCGCTTTTTGATCTTGTTATTTTTGATGAAGCTTCTCAATGTTACGCTGAGTATGGGCTACCCGCTGCGTTTCGGGGTCGGCAGGTAGTAGTGACGGGGGATAGCAAGCAACTTTCGCCCAGTGACCTTTATAAGATCCGCTTTGACGACAAAGCGGAGGAGGAAGAATATTCTGCGGCATTGGAAATAGAGTCTTTACTGGATCTTGCAGCTCAATCGCTGGACCAGTACCAGCTTACCGGACATTACCGGAGCCTTTCACTGGATCTTATCGATTTTTCTAACCGAAATTTTTATAAGGACACATTGAAACTGCTGCCAGATTTCAGAAAAATCAATGAAAACGAGCCTGGCATACAGTACATTAAAACCGAAGGTGTCTGGAAAAATAACATGAACCTGGTCGAGATTGAAAAGGTTATTGAACTGGTGAAAGATTTGAGTGAAACCGGCAAAAGCCTTGGCGTGGTCACATTCAATTTTTATCAGCAGCAAGCCATTCAGGACGGGCTGGAAAGAGATGGGGTCGAAGCCAGGGATTTATTTGTCAAGAATATTGAAAATGTACAGGGAGACGAGCGGGACATTATCATATTCTCGATGGGTTATGCACCTGATGAAAAAGGAAAGCTCTCGATGCAATTTGGCAGCCTGAATATGCAGGGTGGCGAAAACAGGCTGAATGTGGCGGTTACCAGGGCGAGGGAGCGCATTTACTTTGTGACCAGTCTTTGGCCATCGCAATTGCAAACTGAACAAACTGCTAATGCGGGGCCTAAGATGTTGAAAGCTTACCTGGAATATGCATTGGAGGTTTCAGAAGGTAAATTTCAGCCAGCTCCGGTTCTGACAAGGCAGTTCAGAACGGATTGGTTACTTAAAGACCGTCTGTTGAATTTGCAAAATGGATATCAGAAAGAGCTCCCATTTGGCGATCTGACAGTAAAAGAAGAAGGGGTATATAAAGGTTTGATACTGACGGACGACGATCTGTATCACCACAGTAAGTCATCCAAAGAACCCCACGCTTATTTACCCCTTCTTTTGCAGCTGAAAAACTGGCCTTTCAGGCGCGTTTACAGCCGCGAATTTTGGTCAGATTCACTGAACCAGGATATATTATAATTCTTTGATGCGGATATTTCTGTAAGAAACTTTGTCTCCGTGGTCCTGCAAGGCAATTTTTCCTTTGGAAGATGCGCCAAAGCCTTCCCAGGTTTTGAATTTGCTATCTGCGACCAATTTTTGAAATTCAGGGCCCGCAGCTGGAAAGTCAACCACTTTTTTGCCATTCAGCCAGCTTTCGCCATGGCCTCCTTTGATGACGATCTTTGCTTTGTTCCATTGTCCTGCTGGTTTTACAACCGTTAGGTCCGTTGGAGGAAGCATGTCATATAGCGAGCCTGATTTGTGGTTGCCATTTTTACCGGCCTTTGAGTCGGGGTGCTTTACGTCATCCAAAACCTGAATTTCAGGGCCGGTTGAGTATGGGCAGCAATATTTTTTATCTTCAATTACATGGTAGATGATACCGCTGTTACCACCTTCGGCAATCTTCCATTCCAATTCAAGTTCGAAATCGCCATATTCTTTATCAGTTACAAGATCTTTTCCTCCTTTTTCTGCCAGTACGATCGCATTATCTTCGATTTTCCATTGAGGCAGAACTTTGTCGGACTGCCAGCTATGCCAGCCATTCAGGCTTTTACCATCAAACAGGCTAACCCATTTTCCTTTATTCTGTGCCTCTGCGTTACTTCCGGTTAAAGCCAAAGTAATCAATGCGATAACAGATGCTTTGCCGAAAGCTTGCCATTTTGTACAATTCATGTCTTATTTGTTAAAAGTTTTGGATCGCAATATTAAGTACTTTAACCCACATTTTCATGGCATCTATATTTTCAAAAATCGTTAACGGAGAGATTCCTTGTCACAAAATCGCCGAGAATGAAGACTACCTGGCTTTTCTGGATGCGTTTCCGATAGCTCTGGGACATACACTGGTTATTCCAAAAAAAGAAATTGATTACCTCTTCGATCTGGACAATGAATTATATAGCGGTTTATTCCTTTTTGCTAAAAACATTGTTCCGGCTCTGGAAAGAACCGTCCCTTGTTTGCGGATAGGTGTAAGTGTGATAGGATTGGAAGTTCCTCATGCGCACGTGCATTTGCTCCCGCTCAATAGCATGTCAGACGCGGATTTTAGCAGAAAAATAAAGATATCACAGGAAGAACTGGCTTCGTTGGCTGAAAAAATACGAGCCAGCTTTTAGCCGGATCAGTAAAAGGAGAAATCCTTTCTCAGACCGAGTGTGAAGCCGTAGGTTTTGCGGTACAAGTCGCCAATGTCAGCTGCGTATGCACCTTTCAGCGTCATTCCACCCAGTATATCAAGCTTGGTTTGCATCGAGATCAGGCCGGAAAATTGTTTTGGAGATCCGTCGAAACGTTGCTTATAGGTTCCTGAGTTATTGGAATACGAGAATTTAGTTTGCCACTGAATTTTTCTGAACAGCGTGCCCTTCAGACCAAGATGGTAGAGCAGTACTCTATTGTTATTAGTGAAGTTATCGGCGTACAAAGGCCATTTCCAGCTTGATTCAGAAGTAGGCGTGATAAACGGCGTGCCAATCGTGCGGTCGTAATAGGACCACCCATCTCGTACCTGCTGATTGTTGAAATAATCATCGTGGCCCCGAAACTTCCCATTTCCAATGATAAAAACATCACCACCTTGATTTTTGGTGAAAAGCACTTCAAAAACTCCCTCTGTTATTTCAAAGTTGGCACCGTAAGAATTCTTTTTTCTGACCCTTGCGCCATATAACCCGTCGGAAAGTGTCGTCAGATAAAATAATGACCCGTCCTCGTATACAAATTGTCGATAAAGAAAAATACTGCTTTCGTATGTTTCCACCTCTAATGCCAGGTCAATGGAGCCAAGGTGGTTTCCAATGCGGCTGGTGCTATCAAAATGCGTAATATCCGGTCCTGTTCCTCCGATGCTTCCGATTACAGCATGGAAATAATTTGATATACCGTCCGGAAGTTTACCATCTTCGGCAGTAAGGTATTTTGATTTTCCTCCCCACTGTACCTGATGGTTAAAGCCTCCGTATAATTTTAATAGGGAGTGCGCTTTTCCAATGCGCAGATAGAATGCTTTTTGATGAAATTTCAATCCGCTGGTCACAGGCCGATGGCTTTCAAATAAGCCGTCGGAATAAAATGCTTGAAAGGAAATCCAGTTCTTGGTAAATGGAACTGAAACAAAACGGGTTGTTCCGAGGTAGATTTTTGGAATTGGCAGTGCATTCCCGGACCAGGCGTAGGAGCCGGAACCAATGGTCGAGTCGGCTAGCCCTACCCACTGTTTTTTTCTGCCGACATATAATTCCCAGTTTTTATAACGCAGCGTGGCGTGTAATTGAGGAAAAAGGACTTTGTTATTTGTTTGGCTGAAATTTCCGACGGCCTCTGCGCCCACGCCCACGCGCCATACATTTCGGTTGCTATTGGCTGACAATGGCCAGTAATGTTCAAGACCGGCGCGAACACTACCCAAAGGACCCAGTACAGGAACTGTTCCAAACTGATTGGTTTGAAGCCAGAACGGAGTGTGGCCGTTGGAGCTTCCGTAGCCTGCAACTTCTACAAAATTGGTGGTGGAGTCAGTATAAATTTCAGTTTGCCCCGACTCAGATTGAGCGAAGCCAGCCAAGGGGACAACGAATAGAATTAAGATAAGGAAATTTAAAAATCTCATAACGCGCCCTCAAACTGTTTCGTAATGTGTATAATGTAGCCTAACCAACAAAAATAAGTATAACTTTTCGCTATTCATATTGTGCTTAAAAGTGATACCAGCCTGTTGGCTAATCCAGGAAGCCGCTTTTTCGAATGCCAAGCGCCAGTCCGGATGAATTAGGATATAGTTCGCCAATATCGGATGATATGCTTGAATAAATACTGCATCCCTTCAATAATTTTAAACTTTTCTCGACACTCAGAAACAAAGATGCCTGTTGCTTAACAGCGTTGTAGGGACTGAGGAATGTTCCTGAGTTACGGGAATAAGTGCCTTTGAATGTCAATTTTGTGTTTAGCCAGGTTGCAGTCAGACCTGTATGAAACGCCCAGAAGCGGTTATTATTTGTAAATTCACTAGCATTTCTTGGTAAATCACCATTTGTATTGTTAGTTGCGGAGGCTAATGGTGTGCCAATTCCGTTCCCATAATAGGACGAGCCTCTTTGATAAATGTAGCTGTTGTAGTAGTTTCCCCGCTCGTACAATGCCAACCCTGAAAGCGGCGAATTGTTGATTTGGTTTTGTGTGCCGACCACTTCCAGCAGAAAGGAATGGAACGCAAAATAGGTGGATCCGGCAGGTAATGGTTTTACTCGCTTGACGCTCAGACCATTTAGCCCGTCCTCAAAATTGATGGCTTTGAATAAAGAGCCCGTTTCAAAGATATTTTGCCGATAGACAAAGAACGACCAGGATTTTCCTGTCCATTCGCCCGCCAGGTCTATGGTCCCGAAATGCGTACCGATTTTTCGGTGTTCGAATGTTTTGCCAGAGACGGTATACCAGTATGCTTTGGGTGGTTGCAAATCGTACAAAGGCAGTATTTTGTCCTCGCCTCCCCAGATAGCCTGGTGATTGATCCCGGTATAGATATGGAACCGATCCGTTTTTTGTCCGAATCGGAAATACAATGACTTTTGATGCAAATAGGTCTTTGAAACGTGTTTGCTACTGCCGTAATTAATGTTGCTTCCACCCAGAAATCCATCGGAGTAAGAAAATTTCAGGGCAACGAAATTATTGGTCGCATATAACGGGAAATAATCCGAAATAGAAATTTGTAGTCGGGGATGTGGTCTGGCGTTTCCGGCAACTGATAAGGAACCTGAGGTTAGTGTGGTATCCATGAGACCGATAACATTCTTATGTTGGCCTGCCAGAATTTCAATAATTCCTGCTTTTCCTGCGACAAAGGCGTCAGAAAGAAATGCCCTGCCAGATTTGCCATAGCTTCCGATGGCTTCTACTCCTCCACGCCATTGAAAAAACCGCGGATTATTTGGATTGTAGATTTTATACAGTCCGACATTTCCCAATGCATAGTTGCCATCCATTGGTACGCTTCCATTTTGGTTGGCGTGTTGCCAGAATGGTGTCCGAGCCGTAGCACCTGCAACGGTGACGGATGCTTTGTAAAATACAGTAGAGTCCTGAGCGTGAGTCTGTAACGCGAGACATAGAATGAAAATAATAAGACAGACTCGCATCCGAAAAGTTGGGAGGGGCATTGACGTTCTAGAAGTTTCTCATCCGTTGACTAATACTCAATTTTACCAAAGTTATTTGATAAAACCGGATTTCCGCCATCCCAGCATAATCGCTGCGTTATTAGGATAAAATTGTCCGATGTCTGTGGCCAAAGCTACACTCAAATGGTCTGTTTTTTTATTAAAAATTACTGTCTCTGCCCTAATTAAAAGTGCGGTTTGATGCAGGTAAGGGTCATATTCGTTCTTGTAAGTTCCGAAGTTCATTGAGTAAGTACCTTTGAAGAGGAAGTTGATTTTTTTCCATGAAACATCAGCACCCAAATGGTAGGCGATGATTTGATTATTCACTGTGTACGATGTGCCCAAGTCAGTCAGGTTTTTCCTGATCACGTTTTGAGGCGCAATCAATGGGGTGCCAAGGGTTCGGCCTTTGTACGACCATCCCTGGTTGTATACATAATGATTGAAATAATTATCCTGGCCGAAAGTTCCTGTGTTAAAATCGAACACAGCCCCTCCCTGATTCTTCGTGTAAACAAATTCAAACAATATGGTATTCAATGTCAACCCTGGGTCCTTTTCTCTTTGATCTTTCCTTTTGAACCGAATTCCATTCAAACCATCGGCGACATTCGAAAGATTAGCCAGCGAGCCATCCTCGTATATGCTCTGGCGATACACAAACAGCGTCCAGTCACGACCTTTCCATTCTGCACCGATGTCAATTGTGCCCAGGTGATTTCCTACTCTGCTCGATAGCCAAGATTTTCCCAGAATTACATATTCGTAGGCTTCGGCTTTTTTCAGTCCGCCTGTGAATATTTTATCTTCACCTCCCCAGATCGCCTGATGGTTAAAACCTGCATATAGATTGAGCTTGTGCCGCCGCTTTCCTAACTTTAAATACAGAGATTTCTGATGCAGATAGATCTCCGGCACATTGGTAACATTGCCGTAATGTACCCCTGCTGAGCCGAGTAATCCATCTGAATAGGAAAATTTGAAAGTAAAGATGTCATTTCCCGGGATGATGTTTACAAATTGCGGCGTTGAAATTTGGATTTTGGGATAAGGACGGTAGTTGGCAGACATTGCGATTGAGCCTGTGGTCAAGAGGCTGTCGGCTAATCCGATAAATTCCTTTCGTTGACCAATGCTTAGTTCAACTGGTCCTGCTTTTCCTGCTATAAAGAGGTCAGTGAAGAAAATGGACGACTGTTTGCCGGCATTTGCTATACCTTCTATTCCGCCGCTCCATTGAAAGAAGCGCGGATTATTTGGATTATATATTTTATGAATGCTAGC
This sequence comes from Dyadobacter sp., assembly GCF_039919315.1. Taxonomy (GTDB): domain Bacteria; phylum Bacteroidota; class Bacteroidia; order Cytophagales; family Spirosomataceae; genus Dyadobacter. Next base: position 11,103 of record NZ_JBDSFX010000098.1, read on the forward strand.
TTTGGCGGATAGGAATGATCCTTTGTAAGGAATGGCACCATACGAATTTGCATTGATCCAAAAAGGGCTATCAGGCGTGGAAGCTGCGCCCAACAGGGTAGCAGAATAGAAGAGCGTGGAATCCTGAGGGTATGCGTTGGAGTAACATGTTACTAGACCTAGTAACAGATAGAAATATTTCCTCATTCAGCATTTGTAAATGATTCAGATATACCCCGGAAATGCGCTACCTACCTTTCTTGCCAAAAATGACCACGGCTGTCAAGAGAATTATTTTTAATTCCAAAAACAGGTTCCAATTCTTAATGTAATACAGATCATACATCAATTTGTGACGTGCGTCATATACACCAGCGCCGTAGGTGTACATTACCTGAGCGTAGCCTGTGATTCCCGGCTTGATATTATGCCGCATGTTGTAGTAAGGGATAATTTCATCAAAGGTTTCAGTGAACACCTGCCTTTCCGGGCGGGGACCGATTAACGAAATGTCTCTTTTAAAAATATTGATCAGCTGCGGGAGCTCATCAATGCGACTTTGCCGCATGAATGAACCGTAAGAGAATGTTCTGGAATCATTCTTTTTTGAAAACGAAGCGCCATTCTGCTCAGCATCAAGGCCCATTGACCGGAATTTAATGCAATGAAATGACTTATTATCCATTCCGACACGTTCCTGATAGAAAAATACAGGACCCGGAGATTGCAATTTTATTCTGAAGTAACTGAGTATCCAAATAGGGAAGGTGACAAGAAAGAGAATGATCGAAATCGTAACATCAATGATCTTTTTAGGATACCGCACCCGTCTGCCAAAGGAAGGCATGTTCAGAAGATTAGGATTGATTTCTGAAACATCATCAGGAATGTACACTTTTTTTAGACTTTTCTCGCAAAAATCGTATACAGTGGTTATTCTAATGGATTTATTTTTTCTGACAACCAGCTCATATATAACCCTGTTCCTTTTGTCGAATTGGGGATTGGTGACCAGGTGTATCTTCTCAAACTTGTCAAGTAATGGCCTTACCGTGTGATTAAGAAGATAATCATCATCATCGGAATGGGGAATCAGGATAATCTCTTTGTACCTCTTTAATAACAAAGCCAGATCATATTTCTGAAGGAAGTAATCATAACTCGTTACAATTAAAACCTCTTCTGAAACTGCAGTTTTGCTTAAAAGCCGGTGGACATACCTGCGATCAGAGACGTAAGTGTTTCTCATATGTGTGTATTCTAGAAATAGTAAAGAAAAGATAGCTGTGTGTTACGAATCACAAGTTTATGAATAAACTTTCAAAAAAGAAATTTACCGATGTTGTTTTTATCATATTTATCATGAAAAAATCAAACTATGTGAATATTAGGCCGATATCGCCTTCTTTATCATCTGTTAGTCATGAGATCGGCACGGCGCATTCGAGCAAAATAATGTTTGGTAAATGTGTCACTAAGCTGCTCAAAGCATCATAATGCAAAGTATTGGTGATAAAAGTTTTATGATCAATACTTGACTTGGGTCTGTCGTCTGCTCTTGGAAAAAGTTTGTGAGATAGAGGAAAAAATGCTGTTTATTTCATTACCTGGCCATTGGAACGCTGAAATGAGGACGAACCTAATTAATTTTAAGCCGGTAGTATAAGTACGTCCGTATAGTGTATACGCAAAACGTTCAACTGTACTTACAAATTACAGCGTTTCCAATTCGTCAATGAGTGAATCAGAATAGGTTTTTACATGTTTGAATTTTTCATAACAGGCACTGCTGATTTGCTCATAGATGCCGTCGACATGGATTACACGCTCTACTTTATCGAGAGATTGCTCCCATTTTTCTTTGTTTGAAACGTCTATAAAGATTGCTGTTTCCATGTCCGTGGCGTAGTTAGGAATTTCACCTACGGGCGTGACAATGCATACTAACCCATGTTGCATAGCCTCCGCAACACTCATGGCCATGCCTTCCCGCGAACTCAGTTGTATCAGAAAATTATACTGTTTAAAGATTTTCAGCTTTTCTGCGGCGTATACCTCGCCTTTGAAATGAACAAAGTCATTCAGGGCGAGCGCTTCGATCTGCTTCTCCAAAATACTACGCTCGCCATCGTCTTTGCCATAAATGTCCAGGGTGACGTTCATGTTCCTGGATCGGAGGTCTGCAATAGCTTCTACGGTAAGCGTGAGGTTTTTAACTTTGTTAAGCCTTCCAAGAAACAGCAAACGTATTTCATGCGGATTCAACGGCGCAATCAGATTTTGATCGGGCGAAGGGTTGGTACAGAACGAAATAACGTGAACTGGTGCCTTAGGCAGGAAATTGGATGTTACGAATTTTGAAGTTGCTTCCGAATCTGTCAGGATTTTATCTGCTTTGCTGATGGCTAGGACAGAAAAGAAGCGATCCAGTGCATGCGCAAATCCGGAACTGTGTATAAACGATACAAAACATATTTTTTTGTGGAATTGCTTTGCGATCGTTCCAAGCAATGATGCCCGCCAGAGTGAGCATATCATCAGATCTGGATTGAAATCTGCAATAAAATTGAGAAGTTGGGTAACCCGAAAAGGGTAGAGGTATGGTTTGAAATCGAACGAGTAAAAGACACTTTTTTCGTCTTCGGTCAGATTCGAGATGATCTGATCGTCTACTCTTCCCAGAGCCAAAACTCTGAGATCATATTTTCTGTTCAAGTCTGGTATTGCCGAAAGGAGGGCCACTTCTACTCCACCGATTTGTACATTGTGCAGAATATATAATAGCCTTTTTCGTCCCATTCGATTATAGTGCGCAATGCGTGTAAACAACCATAAATCCTGATTTTAGATCATGTTGAAATTCCGCTCATTAAATGTCAAAATCTTCACGAGCGATACAATTTAACAATTTCACTAAATACTTTATTCTCTGAGAACTCCTGAATTGCTAATTCTCTGCTGAATTCACCCATTTGGCGCCAGCTGCCCTTCCTGGAAAGCAAATCCTGAACTGCCGAGGCAATTGTCGTCACCGATCGGGGTTCAATCATCAAACCGTTCTTGTCTGATATCACGGTCAGGTTGCAGCCCGGGACATTAGTGGTTATAACCGGCAGGCCGCATGATAATGCCTCTAATATACTTCTTGGAATCCCTTCGCGGTAATAACTGGGGAGAATAAAAATGTCAGACTTCCGTAAATACTCCTGGACATTGTTCTGGCGTCCCAGGAAATGAATGAGATTGCTTGACTTATAACGGTCGATGTACTCTCTACTGACGGTTCTGGGATTTTTGTCATCTGGTTCGCCAATGATGTTTAACTGAATACTCTGGGCTAAAGAAGGCGGTAATGACTCAAAGGCCTCCACCATTTCCCTTATTCCTTTTTCCCATATTAGTCTGGTCGTACACAAAAAGGTCAACTTTCGCGATTTGCTTTCGCCAGGTCGTATTTCAGCAGGGGAGAACTTGGTAATATTGACTCCGCTGCCTTTCACTAACTTGATTTTATGCCGAAAACTTTCTTTGAACAGAAAATCATCAAAGTCGTCCGGGTTCTGTATAATGACCAGATCAGCCCTCAGAAATTGGATGAAAAATAAAATCTGGGATAAAAATTTCAGAATCCTGTATTTAGGTTCGGAATTAGCAAATGCAATACCCAGACCCGCAATGTGCAATACTACATTTCTTTTAGTGAGTACATTAGAAAAAGAATTGATCAGGTTTGGTACAAATTTGAAAGAATGAACCAGATCAATATTATTTTTCTTGCTAAAACTTCTGACTTCCAGAAGGGTTTTGAACAGATTCAGCGGGTTCTTATTATCCCTTTCGAGGCTTGAATGTTCTACTATGATACCTTCTTCCGCTATCAGGTTGGTGTAATCGTCTTTCGGCAACAGCACAAAGACCTCGAACCCCTCTTTTCTCAAAAAACGCGCAAAAGGCATTCTGGCATTATAAAAATCTTCCCCATCGTGAGCAAGGAGAAGAATGTTTTTATGGATCATTCCTTAGGTACTGGGTTAGTGCATACTAGATAATGTCTCCAACCCAGGTATTGATCGTGACTCCAAACAAAGTTGAGAAGTAAGAATCTTCATAGTCAGTGTGTTTTGGTGTTGACGGCCAAAAATACGGCATTGCATCCAATTTTGAAGGTTTCTCTGATGGAAATAATTTCCCGGTCGTATTTACATGTTTAAAAACAGAAAAAGCTCTGTAATCAGAGATTACGAGAGCTTTTTCTGTTTTTATTAAGTGTCTTATCAGGGTTGAACTGTCCAGGTACCTATCATTTCTTTAATAAACCAGCTATTATCTAGGTTCTTTCTCAGCGTAATCTTATTTCCAACTACGTTACTCCGGATGTATTTACCATTTGCGCTAGCAAGAGGCACAATGTTGTCTGTTGCATTCGGAATGATATTAATATAATAGGGTGATCTTATTTCAATGGTTATTTCGGGGAAACCACCATTAACTTTCCCCAATGTTAAATTACGGTCTGCTGTGGAGCTTTGATTGGTATATAAATGTTTGTAATACGTGTAATCCATAATGCTGTTGCCTGTGCCAAAATCATGAATCAGGGCATCGTATTTGTCGGAAATTACTAATTCTGTATTTACAATCATGCTGCTGTTCACGAAGAAATTGCCAACTGCAACCGGATCAATAATGCTGCAATTAAGAATTTTGTTGATGCCATTCCAGTCTCTGTAACTAAAGGCCCTCCGAATGAGTTGCGGAGTTCTCATATCCAGAATTTTGGGATTTATTATATGGATGTTGCCAATATTAGAATCCCCAGCGTCAGCGGCTTCCCTGTGAATGTAGAAGGCAGCTCCGGCGGTTGGCGATGTACTGGCATTTGTATTGCAATTAATAACGGTAGGATTATTAACCATAACGGCACAAGCCCTAGATCCCCAGTTTCTTGAAACAAATCCACATAGCTTAGAGTTTTTCCAGGTCGGGTTTTCTATATTAATGGATCCGGGCAAAGGACCTTTAACTGACGTTACCAGGAAGCCGTAGATGCTTCCGTCATCCAGATGGTTCGAGACCACCACATCTACAACTCGGTCTGTCGATGCCAGGGTGCCAGGGCCTATCATTACTCCAGGGCCTACATTATTGCTGGTTCTGGGATTTTCGATTCGTATTCCTTCAAGTCGGTTGTCAGTACCATTGGGTTCCAAATTCATGCCCGCCTGGGGGCCTTCTCCATTGGTGTTGGATAGTACTACATTAATAATGTCAATATTTTTGCCGGTCGTGAGCGCTAGCCCTGTCCTTCTGTTGTTATCAGCACTGACATTAATGATTTTTATGTTTTCACTTACTTTGCGAACGCTTCCTGCGCCAATGTAAAACCCATCACCACCACTATTATTAGCAGCCATTCCCTCAATAACCGCATTGGAGACCCCTTCTAAGGAAAAAATATGTCTCCATTGGCCGGATGTATAATTTTCTCTATGGTCTTTAAAAATCACTCCATATCCTCTGATGATGATATTATCCACATCATACATATACATCAGTTTTTCACTGGTTCCCAATGTTCCCGTTCCTTCAACCACAGTGCCTTCTTCGAATGTTAATGTGCTGTTGCTTGGGATTCGTAAAGTTCTTATCCGGTAAGAAGCGGTGGCTCTCGGGAAAAAAATATTCCGATATTTCACATTGTTCAAGATCGGTTGTATGAGCGCTGTCTGATCCGTGACGCCGTCTGCGACTACTCCAAACCAATTAACGTTTATCGCTCCTTCGTATACACGCTCAAAGCGGCGGGCAGAAGACACGATCGTCATTGCACCATCATCAGCCGAGCTGGATGCAGCATTGTATCTGAACATCCCGTACTTGCCATTATCAGTTATAAATACCGCCCTGGCCGTATCTGCAAGCCCAGCTCTTAGTTGGCTTATGCTCATATAAGGGACATACCCAGGGGTTGGTAGTATCGAAATTCGCGCTGAACTGCCATTATCATTTACGTTTTCATGGTCGTCGGTCTTAAAAGACAGGGTTGATACCTGGACGTAGGTGCTTTGATTGTCGGCGCCTTTATGACTTCGAAGAAGTTGGAAAATACCGTCACCTTGATCTTTGGTGAACTTGCCCTTTACTGTGTATGCTATATATGGTTTTACCGACGATAACTCAGCACCCGTGAAGTCACTGAAATCGCCACCAGTTTGTTCAAATCCATCGGGTAAAATAAGTTTTAAACGAAAAGCATTGGCCCCTTCAAAGACAAAAGCCGTATTCGATGGAATATAGAGGTAGCTTGCCCTTATATCTATTTGAAATTCCTCATTAAGCGAAATTTGTGTAGCATTAGTACTAAGCGTAAACTTGATGGGGTCGATTTTGGGGCTACAATGGCCAGGAAAGGACAATGAATAAAAAAGCAAACAAAAGAGTGCCAGGTGATTTGATAGAGTCTTCACAAGTTTAAATATTAGTGTAAGTTATAGCCTATCTACACCTAAGGACATTTTATAAGACAATAATATTATAGAATTAATTCTATAATAAATATCTATAAAAACTGCCATAGTTGACGTAGAACTTCGTCAAAGGTATATGAAAAAATTATACAAAATACCAATAAAGTTATTTTTGCCTCTGTAAGTAGGGCACAGATGCCAAGAGCCTCGTTTAGGGAAATTGCGGGGCAGAGAGATAGGCGCACTTTCGTTTCGCATTCGCTACTGCGGCTGCTAATATTGAAAGTGGTCAAAAGAACCAGAGAGGAAGAATTACTATTAAGAAAGGGGTAATGTTGGATGGGCGATCATTTACCAGGCATAATGTTGCACAGGAAAGACTCTGTGCTGCTACATTAGCGTTTTTGCAAGGTGGACGCTACCTTATTAAAATCTTATTACTGGTATTTGCGCTATTGAGAATTTCTTGTATTTTTTTGTATTTTTCTTTATTCTTATTGGTATAGGTAACTCCCTGGTGAATAAGTTTAAGGTTAGATATTTTGTAAACCACACCACCCTTACGCTTTTCCTCCTGGCCGTGAAAAAAATAATAATTGTCCTTGATGTTTCTGATCAGAGTAGGATTGATTATTTCAAATGTCCCTGATAAATCCTTGGTATCATAAGGTTGCATGTCCCCACAGGCGACATCAAATGACGCTCCGTAGCATGCAGGGTCATCACTAAAATCCTTCCAATTATTTATTTTAATATCAATTTTGTTGACTCCGCAGGTATTCTTAACGAATATGTTGTAAAAGTTTGTCGTGGCAACGACTGGGCCCAGATTGTTTTTTGTTTCCAGATTGTAGAATCTGCAATTGATATATTTGCTTGTACAATCATTGGGTTCAAAGGATAAACCGGTTTGCGGTTTGACAATTTTTTCTTTTACTTTTTCCCCCGTTCCTTCAATGTAGATATTTCTGAAGACGCCGTTGTTTATTCCGGTAACCAACATGCCTACGCGTGTTGAATTTAGAATGACAGCTTTGTTAATGGTAATATTCTCACATTGTTTTCCCCATTGCGTTCTGACAGTCAGTCCGTCACCAGTGTTCTTTTTTATAGTTGCGTTGGATATGAGGACATTAGTGGGTGCATACATGGCAATCCCTGCTCCATAGGGAGACGTGACGTATCCAGGGTTGGCCTTACCGCCGGTTAGATTGATGCCATCGATGAATACATCACGCACGTTCCACGCAATGAACACCATGTAGCCATTCGTTTTCAAGTCAGCAGGACACACCAGCGAACTTCCTTTCGGGAAATATATGCGATTACCTGAACTTACTACTATGTGACTTTTGTAGCCGGGAAAAGAGTCGTCGATACCAACGGTTAATAGGTATGCAGGGAACTTTACGTATTTGTGTTCTTTCAAAAACTTGTTGATGTGTGGCGAGTAGTTGAATCCCTCAACGATTTTATTATTGTTGAGGCTCTTCAGGTAGGGTTCTATATTGACCCCGTATTTGATCGTACTATCGCGAAGCATTTTTTCTCTGTCGGCTCCCACGACATTTCCGTAGAAAAACAAGGATAGAACTAGGATCGGCAGAAAAAAGGGACGTCTAGTCATCATAGCATTAGTGGTTAAGCTCAAAATTGCGAAGACAACTGCTATGCCTTCTATCCAACTGAAACGTAGCTTTTGGTTTGTTTATTGAACAGTCATAGCGATGTTTCACAATTGCGGCAGGTCAAATGACATTATAATGACAGTTGGTATCATCTGATTTGGATGATTGATTGTCAGATGGAAGGGTTAAATCGTCCTGATACGAAGGCGGACAAGCATTATTAAATTTATACCTCCCTGGCTAGTGGATGTAGTTGCTTCAAAAGATTTTCTCGTTTCATATAATCATATTTCAAGCTTCGTATGTTTTCCAAAAAATGACTATACTCGTTTCCAATATTGCTATTTTTTACTATAGATATAATAAATTCATTCAATTCGATAGGGTTATCGAATGCGACTCCTATATCACCGACAATTGCAGCATAGTGATCAAAATAGTCGTTGTGAACGTACAAAAGCGGTACTTCTGCGTTAATGGCATCCCAAAACGCACCGCTAGCACAGAGCGAGTAGTTTGCATTATCATAATAGAATACCGCAAAATCCGATTCAGACATTAAAGGATTTAACTCAACACGAGTAAATTGAGCAAAATTCTTTTTGTAATCGACGGCATCATTTAAATAGGGCGTCATGTTCTTGTAGACCTGGCCTATGATATTAAATTTGCAAAGATGAAGAAGGTTTAATTGCTGTATTTTTAATGCTACATCGAAAATATATTGAGTGTTTTTTGATACAGTTGCTACACCGAAAGAGGAGAATACTATCTTGCTACTAACCTTTGATTTGGCTGGATTTGTAGTAAATGGGTATGGGTGATCGAGAATAATAGACGGCTGAGACAAAAATACTGGAAGAACCTTTACTAGATTCCGATATATACTTTCTCCGAGAATGATATACTTTACATCAGCTCTTTTTTTTGTGAGGGCTTTTTTCAAGAACCATCCCCAAATTTTATTGACGAAATGCTTGTTGAATTTAATAGATTCTAATTCTCCGTGCAGTACGAATGCGATGTCTGGCCCCGCAGACCCGAATTGTTTGAAAAGAAAGTGCGCAAATGGATGAATAAGCAGGACATATAGGGTACCAGGGTTATTTTCTTTACGAACTTTTTTAAGTATTTCTACTAAGTTTTTGTACTGAAAATAGGCTCTAACAAATTCTTTAATGCCTCCTCGCTTGTTGTATATGGTGATGTTCTCTAATTTCAGGCCAGCACCGTTCTTTTGTACAACAGCACCATGTGTCTCATCAGTGAAAAAAGTAGTTGAATTCTGACCAGTTGTGCTATTTAAAATATGAATAAATGCTGAGTTAAATTGTTCGTGCTGGGAACCAGTGGAAGAAACATCGGCTACATATATCATTATTATAAATATTAAAACGATTTACCTACTAAGCGCACTTTTGTACGGAATATTCACTCCGTCGTCATTTCTTATAATTGTTGAGAATTTCAAGATTGAAAATGCAACAATAATTACAACGATGAATATTTTATATATCCTTTTGGCTTGAAAATAGGCGAGAGGAATTATCAAAATTTGAAAAATATCATAAGGTCTGGCGAGTCTGCTAAATATTAAATTTATCGGAGAAAATATTGCATACAATATAATGCCAAAAACGTACAAATTAAAAAGGCCGTTGTAGTACTTGTTTTCACCTGTTTTATAATTAACGAACCATACACATATCGATAGAAACAGGAGCCGTCCTGAAAGGCCTTTCATAAGCGCAACATAAGGATTTTCGAATTGATCCATACCCATTTCAAGATAGTGCTCCGCTTTTCTTTCAGCCACAAGCGCTCCAAACGTTTGCATTAATGTGCCGGACAAAAATATGAATGCTATAACAACTGCCGAAATAATAAGAAATTTGGCGGTATTCCATTTAAAGAGATATATATAGTAAGCCGGAAAAAATATAACTGCCGAATTATGTATCAGGGCAGCAATAAATACTATAACTGCATATTTGTAAAATGATCTCTCCTTGATAAAGGTAATGGAGTAAAGTGTAAGTGCAATGGAAAGATCTTGCCTAACCCCAAAGCCACTGCCTACCAGACTGTAGGAAATTAATAGAAACAAAGTGAATAATGGGAAGGGGCTATGCTTGTATACTGTAGGGTAGGTAAAGCCAATAATGAAGATGGAGCAAAAAAACAAAAATGGTGTTTGATCCGAGCTGATAAACATCTTGAAGAATCTGACGATTATTTCGTATCCAATCTCCATGCCAGAACCTCCCCATTGCCTTCGTTCGATCGATGTGAAATAGGAGCGGTAGGACCCCCAGTCAGTACCGGTATTCCATCTCATTCCAGCAAAAATAATCATGGTAACCCCTAAAAAAGTCATAAGGGAAACTGTAATAACCTTTTTTCGATCTGAAATGAATAAATCAAACAGCCCGAAAATGAGAAAGAATGAATAAACTGCTAGATATGGAAACATTATGCCTTAAAGAAATTGAGTAGCGTATTGATGGTTTAGATTAATGATAGTTGCTGGTTAAATTTGGCGTATCGCATTACAGTTATATCGAAAGTGTCCGAGGCTTGCTAAAACGAAAAAAATCTCTGATTTTATCTTTTCCGCGGATGCCAATTGTCCGTATTATTGAATCCACTACTAGTAGCTTAATGGCGGAAATATACCACGAAATCGAGGGCGAGAACCTATACATATTGTTTTTAATTTGTGCCTTTCGCGTATCCTTGAGCAAATCTATCTTGCTAACAGTAGCACTTATACCTCCTCCGTCCATATTAGTTACTGTTACTGGAATAAAACAAGCATCATGGTCTTTTAAATGCCTTAGAAGGAAGTCATAGTCTCCCGCAATTCGGAAGGAGGTGTCAAAATACTGACCTGCAAATAGTGCCTTGGCGTGAAAAGTAGCCTGATGAGGTATACACGCCGCAACGTTCCGAAATCGGTACTTTAGATCATTCCATTCAGAACCATACGATGCGACGGATCCATTGGGATAAGTAAAATTTATTTTGCCATACGCGATTGACTTTTCGCAAGTAGTGAGGTAGGAAACGGCCTCTTCTATGCTCGTCGCACTGACTAAATGATCATCTGCATTTATAAAAAGTAACCAGTCTCCGTTGGAAGCCAGAACTCCTTTGTTCATTGCATCATATATGCCACTATCTGGCTCACTGATCCAGTAATTTATATTTTCGTGGTATTTTTGGATTTTCTCGACAGTACCGTCCGTTGACTTTCCATCAATTATAATGTACTCAATATTTTTATAGGTTTGAGAAATAATACTTTTTATGGCATGCTCAATAGACCGCTCCCCATTTCTTACAACGGTAATTATTGATATTGTTGGAAGTAGGTTCATAACAAAATATTAATTAACAAGCTACTACTATCTGCAATGTACTGAGTACTAAAAGCCTCGATTCATTTTATTGAATGTCAGTATTAACAACTCTTAAAATATTCTCGGAAAATTCAGTGACATTTTGAGTATAGTCAATAAATTCTTTTTTCGGATGCTTACTTACAGTTTCTTCAATTAGAGAAGCAAGTTGTTCAGCGGAATGAGGGTCAAAGAAACGACAGTTAGCGTTTATTTGCTCCCGATGAACTGGAATGTCACTTAGAATAATAAATTGATTCAAGGCCTTTGTATCCTCGACGACGGTACTCCACCCTTCAAATAAGGAGGGTTGAATGATAGCCAAGGAATGATGCATCAGACTTAATTGTTCGGCTCTATCAATAAATCCTAAAAATGTAACCCACTTTTGTATTTTGTTAAGCTCAATGAAATCTGCTAAACTCTGAAAAAACTCTTTATTTCTGTAGTCTTTTGGACTTCCTGTAAATACAATTTGAAAGCCCAGGTCCTGATTTTTCAATAAAACCAGCGCCTCCAAAATAATTTTATGATTTTTATGTTTCCAAAATTGATTCGGAGTCAGAAAGTAGGTTTGGCCGATGGCATATTTTTCTTTTAAACTTGTGATATCTAAGTGTTGGAATTTTGGAAGAATGCTGGCGAAGCGTAAGAGTTTGACGGTACAACTATTATTTGGGTAGAACTTATTAAAATCATTCATCGCATCCTGACTGCTGAATACTACTATTTGGGCGTTATCTGCTATCGATTGTTGATACCTCTTGCGATTTTTAATATCTGATTCTGTGAACATTTCCGGGAGATACCATTCCTGAAAGTCAGGTATCCAATTTACTGGCGTTCTTCCTAGAAATAGATCCTCATTGTAAGGATATACAAGTTCTGGTAACAGCTTGATAAATGCAGATTTTCCCGTAAGGAGTCTTTTCAATAAGTAATAAACCTTTTTGAACTTATTGGCACTGTGTATTTCATGGAATTTTATGTAAGGGTAATCGATATCAATAACCTCTTGCAATGGAGAAGCAAAGGAGTGAAAAAGCAAAATTTCAGGTTTCTTATCATCTGGCAGCAGTTTAAGGGCACGAATGATATTGAGTATGTAAATAACTCCCCCAGCCCAAGCCATATTGGATGAATAGAACAGTAATCCTAGCTGACGTCGTGTTAAATCTGATTTGCCCATAGAAAATACCTTTCCAAACCTTGGTTTATGCTTACTGTGGGAAAATACCCAAGTGTTTTTAATTGTGATATATCTGCTTTCCAATTTAGAGGATCTCCTTTTTTCTCAACATTGTTGAAATTCACTGCCTTCTCCGATTGAAAATGAGAGAGAAAAATAGCTACAACTGAGCTAATTTTAATCTCTTCCCCGTTAGCTACATTGATAGCTTCTCCGATGAACGGGGCATTGCTTATACAGCATTGAATGGCACGGACCACATCGTCCACGTGAATGAAATCCCTTGTTTCGTTACCAGTTCCGAACATTTCGATTGCGCCACTGTTTTTAGCCTTGCGATACAGATCCCAAAAAAGCTGCTTTTTCAGGCCGTTACCGTACGCAGAGAAAATTCTTAGCGAGCATGTTGGGATATTGTAAAAACTGGAATAAGTTTGGCAAACTTGCTCGGCTTGCATTTTATGAATTCCGTACGGCGAAATAGGGTTCAATGGTAGCTTTTCGTGAACAGGAAGTTCCGTTGGATTACCGTAGACCGCTGCGCTTGAAAGGTTTATGAATTTGCAACCAGGCTGATTCGTTCTGATCGCATCAAGCATTTTCACAACGTTGTACGTGTTCAATGTGAAATCGCGGAACGGATTTTTGATGGAATCAGGTACACTTGCGGCGCCCGAGCAATTGATACAAACGTCAAAAGGATTGTTCTGGAAGATATTCTGATAGTCTGAATTAGTAGCGTCAATGAGAAAATAGTTAACTTTTTCATAGTCCACCATGACGTCACATTCGAAGACCTCCGTATCGGGTAGTGAGCTAAAATAGTCAGCGACATGTGCTCCGATAAATCCTTTTGAACCAATTATTAGTACTTTCATGCCTTTCAAATGAAGGAAATTAAACGCTTACAACTGAATGTTTTCTAATACAATAACCTGTGCTATCAATAAATAGCTCTTTTCTAAGGTTAAATATCTTCCAGCGAGTTTGTTCGGGTATTATGGATTTTCTTTCCACGCAGCAATTTCAGCCGCTCGGAGCCATTGATGAACGTCAGCGTGCCATCTTCTGCCCTCGATTCTCTAAACCTGGACTCGACGTAGCCCTCCTGAGGGGACAACACTTTCAAGCCTTTAATCCAGTCCTTTCTAACAAAGTATGCATTATTTCCATTTGAATTACATCCAACAAAGTGGAATCCTTTTTCTTCTGCCAAATCGCAAATTGATAACAGCGACGTGCCGTAATATAAATTGGAGTAATGTTCTTGGGTCCTTACAAATGATGGATTATACGGAACGGTCCAGGGCATGTCATAGCCGAAAATACTGTTATATTCAACTATGACAATTATCGGATTTGCTACCGTTACGGCGTTCCAAATCCAGTAATCGTTGCCGTCTATATCAATATGTAAAATCCCAATTTCTCCTGAAAAACCGTTGTCATTTAATAGTGAGTTAATATTTTCTGCGGTTACGAACACATCAATAGCCTTGATGTCAAACTTCCAATATAGCTCACTGGCTCGAAGAGATGTCATGTTTTTATTTGACCCATCCATTATCAGGCCCCGCCAGTTCTGGGTAATTAACAGAAACTTTGTATTGCATTCCGTATAGTTTTCAACTCCAAACTCTACAAATCTTTTGTCCTTAATGTCTAAATAGCCAACCAGAAAATTGATGATGCCATCATCACCCCATTGTGAGAATATTTTGAATTCGCTTTTCTTTATATCATCTAAAATCAGCGGTACATTATGGGACAAGTTATGATTACTTAAAATTAACCCTTGTGAAATCTTAATTGTCTCAAGGTCTGAGCTAAGAGACCTTTTAAAGCTTAGAAGAAGTGATTCTATTTTTTTTCGTATTAGATTTACCATAGTATTGTGAATAGAGTTGTCTTAATTTAACATAAATTTTAAATGGCGAAAATTCAGATGGAATTTCCTACCGGGTGGGGGATATCAGACTTTATTAAACGTAAAGCGAAGAGGTGGCAGATAACTAATGCGGGTAAGGTTAGGATACCGGATACCAGCGGAACGGTGCCTAACCCCGTATTATGCTTGAAACCAAGCTGTATTAAGGGGTAAACTAACGCAGTACTGATCACTGCAAGAATGACCTGAGGCATGACCTTCTCAAATGCATTCAGGAACACGGCGCCGGCGTAAGCAACAGATTGAACCGATACCAAGAATGAAAAGGGAAGACAATCCTTTGCCCTCACGACAATTTTATTGTTTGTCCAGAATGAAATGAGAAATGGGGCAGCAAATACGATTAAAAAAGATCCAAGTGAAACTACTACTGATATAGCTAGTAACTTTTTATACGTTACCCTTAGTTTCTCAAAATTCCCAGTGGCTTTCTGAAAAACAATTTCAGACCAGAATACTGAGATGATCATATTGAAAAAGGTCATATATAGGGTATAAATTTTATTTATCGTGTCGTAGTGAGCGGTATCATTGGGTGTCAGGTTTGAATACACGTAATAATTGCCCATAGAGAATAGTAAAAGTGAGCTAATTTGTAAAATGAAAAATTTAAGACCTGTTACTAAGGTCTTATCAATTATCGGTAATGCTAGTAAGCTCTTAAAGTTTGGAATAGTAATTTGTGATTTTGTAAATGCAAGATATACAGCAACGGCATTCACAATTGAATTGACAACACTATACCCAATCGCGATATTGAATAAATTGCTTTTCTTGCTTAATGTAATAACACAGATTACGAATGCCGCCCATAGCAATGCTCTAAACAAATTTATTAGAGCAGTTAAATGCACATATCGCAAACCTTGTAGAATCTGGTTACTAATGCTAAAAGGGAAGT
Organism: Dyadobacter sp.; assembly: GCF_039919315.1. Classification (GTDB taxonomy): domain Bacteria; phylum Bacteroidota; class Bacteroidia; order Cytophagales; family Spirosomataceae; genus Dyadobacter. Next base: position 26,616 of record NZ_JBDSFX010000098.1, read on the forward strand.
ATACGATATAGGGTAGGTAAATAATTAGTGACAACAACTTATATTTACTGAGAATCGGATTAGTATTCAGGACGTAAATGAAAAATGCTATAATGAAAAAAGTGATGATAAGATAATATTGGAATGTATTCTTAAAATAACCATTCAATTTAATTTTGTCATGATCGGCTAAATATTCGGTTACCCGATTACGGAAACCATATCCTATTCCAAAATCAGATGAGAGAATCCAACTAACTAGTGAAATTAAGGTTACCCATAATCCGTAATTATCCCTGCTTAGGTACTGAATGAGTAGTGGTACCATTATAAAACTGACGATCGATGTCGTAATTTGACTGATGAATGAGATCGACAATGATTTTCCAGCCCTTCCTACACTTTTAATGCGGTTTTTAATAAGCATGATACTATCCTTAATTGAGTTTTGATAGTAGCAAAAAACGGATATCTGAAATGAAGGAGAAATTTGAATGAATTCCAAATATCGTTGTTTTGCCTTTTTAAAGAGCTCAGACCTCCGACAAGATTTCTCGCGATTACCTCGTTGGTATTTTTTCTGATTTCGTAATTGCTATAATTTGTTTTTTTTAATTCTGCTGCTACCTTTGATTGCCAGTAAAATACCTCATACATCCATTCCTTTGTTGCGATGGTTTGTTCTGTTGAGCTTTTTTCCCAAATTCGGTAGCCAACTGTTACTTCAGGCACAAATACTGACTTGCAATTAAGCAATGCAAGTTGAATAAAGTCACTATCCGAGGCGGTGACCTTAAATGTTTCGTCGAACTTACCAATCCTATTGTATAAATCCTTTTTAAAGAATACTCCAATAATCCTCGCATCTACACCATACTTGAAAATCTCGTAACCCTCTGGTGAATCCAGAACTCTCAGCGTATCTATTTTCCAGGAATTTATTTCTTTTCCTTGTTCATCTATATTTTTGTGCCCAAAGATGATCATTTCGGCGTCTGGATATTTCTCTTGATATGAATTGAATTCACTGAATGCATTTTCAAAAAAAATATCGTCGTCGCAGGCTAAACAAATCCATTCAGTGTCCAGATTGCTTGCAGCGTTATTCCAGTTCTCTAGTGGAGCAATAACATGATCGGTGCCAATGAATTTACGATTTTTGAACTCCTCTTTAAATTCAATAGAGCAGCCATTTCCGTTATCGCTGATTACCACTTCGACATTGTCGGGAATTGTATTTAGTAATATCCTAAGATAATTTTCTCTATTGTAGGTAGGTATTGCAACTCCAATTCTTGATTTTGCACACATTGAATTACAAATTTATACTTATGTATTTTGCTATTACTTCTTGAATATATGAGTAATGTGTCTCATTTAATCCGGGCCAGACACCCAGCCAGAAAGAGTTTGTCATAATTATATCGGTATTTGTTAAATCGCCCACAACTCTATGTTCTATCCCTTTGTAGGCTGGTTGACGTAGCAGGTTACCTGCAAACAATAGACGCGTTCCGATTTTATTTTCTTCCAGGTATTGAGTCAAATTACTCCTGTCGATATTACTGCTTTCTCTAATCGTTATCATGAAGCCGAACCAACTTGGATTGCTGTGTGGGGTGGCTTCATGCAAAATTAAATGCTCTTCAAAGGGTTTGAGGGCTGCATAAAGTAGCTTATGGTTTTCTCTTCGTCGGGCTACAAATGTATCGGCTTTCTGTAGTTGACTCAATCCGATTGCAGCCTGCATATCGGTAACCTTCAAATTAAAACCAATGTGCGAATAGGTATATTTATGATCGTACCCAAAAGGCAGATCACCAAGTTGCCATTCGAAGCGCTTACGGCAGGTGTTATCTTTACCGGTTTCGCAGTAACAATCTCTACCCCAATCGCGAAAGCTTTCTACTATCATTTTAAGTTTAGGATTATTGATAAGTATTGCACCTCCTTCACCCATCGTAATGTGGTGAGCAGGATAAAATGAAACCGTCGCCAAATCACCGAAAGTGCCCGTTTTTCGGTCTCTGTATGTTGCTCCCAAAGAATCGCAATCGTCTTCAATTACCCATAAATTGTATTTCTTTGCTATTTCCATCACAGTATCCAGGTTAAAAGGATTGCCAAGGCTGTGAGCAATCATTATCGCCTTGGTTTTGCTTGTGACAGCTTGCTCAATCAATTCTGACTTGATGTTGTAAGTTGGGATATCTACATCAATAAAAACGGGAATAGCTCCGTACTGAATTAGGGGATTAACTGTGGTAGGAAAACCTGCCGCAACAGTGATTACCTCATCTCCCGGTTTAATCTGGCGTTTACCTAATTTGGGAGAAGTTAGTGCGTAGAATGCACAAAGATTTGCTGAGGATCCCGAGTTTACCAAAACAGAAAATTTGGATCCAAAATATTTCGCAAACTGAAATTCGAATTTTTTACCGAACCGACCGGTGGTAAGCCACCCATCCATCATCGAGTCGATACCCAATAACAAGTCGTTTTCATCTATTATTTTACCAGTAACAGGAATGTAGTCTCTGCCGGCAATTATTTCTCTGGTGGTATTTTTCCTTAGAGTGGGAAGTAATTTTTCAATTAAACTACTGTCAATATTATTGAATTGTGATTGTTCCATTTAGATGACTTTAAAAAGAATTACTACTTCACTATAATTTTCTAGTTTTAGGTACTCTCCATTGCAATTGGTTGTGCAAACGGTTCCATTTCAGTTAAGGGTTTTCCAAAAGCAATTTTGGGATATGCGTTGGCGTATGAATCCACTATTACTTGTAAAAGTTTCGGTTTAAGCTCCTGATCATCTGTTAGAAACCACTCTATCGCAGTTGCAATCTCGTCGTCCCGGGAAATTGTCAGAGATTCGATTCCATAGGCCGTTGCTACTTTTGCAAAGTCGGGAGCGGAATAACCCCAGAATGTAGACTGATAACGTGAATTAAAATAACTGTCTTGGAATTGACGGATCATTCCTAGGTTATTGTTATTTATTACAATCATTTTGACTTGCAAATTATTTCTGAAAATAGTCTGCAATTCTTGTATGTTAAGTTGGAAACCTCCGTCACCTGCGATAACCACAACAGGCTTATTCGATGCAAAACAGGCCCCAATTGCTGCTGGTAAAGCAAAACCCATGGCCCCCATCCCTCCGGATGTTAAGAAACGTTGTCCTTCGACTAGCTCCAATGATTGAGCTGCCCACATCTGGTGGTTACCAACATCGGCAATCCATGCAGAAATACTTTCTGCATTTGCAGACAGCTTGTGCATGAAGATGTTCGGATTAATTCCCTTGACGGATGGAAGCTCATTAATGTCTGGCCAGCTAATTTTTAAAGTGTTGATTCTTGCCTTCCAACCTGAACATTCAATAGTGATATTGGTTGTGCGGATAAAGTTGAGTGATTCTTGAAGAAAATGGATTAGATCATCATTGATAATGTAGCAATTATCTATCCGATTGTTTAATTCCCCGATTTCGCAATCGACATGAATTATTGTTTTTGACTTGAAAAAATTAGTATCGGCACCGGTCTGACGGATATCCAAACGGCTACCTAAAACTAGGATAAGATCTGATTCACCAACAGCCAAGTTGGCCCATCTGTTTCCATAGGATCCTAAAAACCCCACATTATGTTCATCGGTTCTGGGCAATACATCAATCCCTAACAGCGAGGTGATCACTGGCAATTGGGTCTTTTCTATGAATTCCGTGAACAATGGCCCTGCTCCTGACGATCTTATTCCACCTCCTGCGAGAATTACAGGTTTGGTGGCCGCCATGATGCGATCGAATATTTCCTGATGGTTCGTTTTTACGGAGGGAGCCGTGAATTCCTTTTCAATGTAAAGTATTTGATCAACATCAATTTCGGCTCTCTGAATATTCATTGGAATATCGATAAGAACAGGACCTGGACGGCCACTAATAGACACTAGAAATGCCTCCTCAAATACTTGTTTGATTTGAGAAGCGTCCGTGATACGGTATACGGCTTTTGTAATTGGCTCTGCCATTGAGGCAATATCCGTTTCCTGGAAACCTAATTGCCTTATACTACGATCTCCTTTTTGTTCATGAAGATTTACTTGTCCAGTAATAAAAACAGCGGGGGAAGAATCAAAATAGCAGCTTCCAATACCCGTTAACAGATTTGTTGCTCCCGGGCCCGAGGTCGCTAATGCAACACCAGGTCTCCCCGTTACACGACCATAAGCATCAGCCGCAAAAGATGCCGCTTGTTCATGGTGCATACTTACAATTTTAATCTCATTGTATGCTGCAATAGAGTCAAGCATGTGCGTGATCATTCCACCTGCCATTTCAAAAACGACATTGATTCCTTGTTTATGAATAAATGCCGCGATATAGTCTGATACTTTCATTGATTTTCTCTGTTAGGCAAACTCGAATAATATGCAATAGTATCTTTAAGTGCTGAATTGATATTAGCAGCGGGACGTTCGCCGAAGGTCTTATCATAAAGATCACTATTACCTTCTATATGCATAGATTGGTTGGGCCGATAAGGAACTGCACCAAATGAAATCGTTGACTTGGAGTTTATAATCTCATTTATATCATCAACAATAGATTTTAAGGATCTGGAATGGTTAGAGGACAGATTGTAAACCCCGGAATGATTCCCATCCTTATTGACGATGGCTAAAACCATTTTTGCCAGATCTTTAACATAAAGATAATCATACAACTGTTCACATCCTGTTAGCTTACACTCTTCATCCATTAACAGATTGGTAATTATCATTGGAATGAACCAGTTTGTATTCTCTTTTGGACCAAAAACGGAATAAATCCTTAGCCAATACCAATGAATTCCGCTTTTAGCACAGGAAATCTCCAAGGATTTCTGAGCTGCTAGCTTCGCAACACCATAGGCATTGAAAGGGGCTGGCTGAGTGGCTTCACTAATTCTACCTTCAATAGATCCATATTCTGCCTGTGAACCAAAGGCGATAAACTTTTTAATAGATACTGTTTTTCCTATATCAATTAAATCAAAAAGTAATTGTAAGTTGAAGAATTGTTTTTCAAAATCCTCTCTCTCTGTGGGACTAATGCCATTCCACGCAAGATGAATGATAGTATCAGGTTTAAACTTGATAACCTGTTCCTTCCAATCTTCATTAGCTAGCCAATGGATTGAATCTCTAAAATCATCACATCTCCACAGATTTGAACTGTTTCTTTTCAGGGCCATTACCTTAAATCCCTGAGCTAAAAGATGTTCTGTAATATGTGAACCAATAAATCCCGCCGCTCCGGTGATGAATACTCTGTTATTAGGCATACATAAATTCCATTATTTGGCTTTTAGTATATGACTCCATTGACCTGTTACTTTCATATTCACTATACCAGCTGAGTGTCTTTGTAATAGCTGTGGCGGCGTCGTATCTGGGCTTCCAATCCAATACATTTACAGTTTTACTAATATCTAATTTGAGCAGACCGGCTTCATGTGGCTGTCCAGGTAAATCAGGTTTCTCATAATTGCCGCCGCCCCATACCTGTAAAGCTATTTTAACCAAACTTTCCACAGTCAGATTATCTTCAGGCAATGGACCAAAGTTCCAGCTGTCGGAAAATGTTACCGGGTCATCTATCATTTTAGTTCCAAGATGCAGGTAACCACCCAGCGGTTCCAGAACATGCTGCCACGGTCGAATAGCATTTGGGTTACGCACAGAAACCGGGTTTCCGCTACTTAAAGCTCGAATTATGTCAGGAATGATTCGATCTTTCGCCCAGTCTCCTCCGCCTATTACATTGCCTGCACGAGCACTTGCAACAGCCTTTTGGTGTTTGTCATGATCGGACGGATTGAAAAAGGAATTTCTGTAAGAACTGATGACCATTTCGGCACATGCCTTACTGGCGCTGTATGGATCATAGCCGCCAAGCCGGTCGTTTTCACGATACGGATAGTGCCATTCCTTATTTTCGTAAACTTTATCCGTAGTAATTAGAATGACTTTACAGGACTTTTTAAGCAGACGGGCGGCATCGAGTAGGTGAGCTGTACCGATTGCATTTACCGCGAATGTCTCGGCCGGGATGTCATAGGAAAGGCGAACCAGGGGTTGTGCGGCTAAATGAAATATGAAATCTGGCTCAAATGCCCGTACTTCTTCTATGATCCGATCCCTGTCCCGAACATCAGCTATAACGGAGTCGCACAACTCATCACCTTTAATAGAATGAAAAAGGTCAAATTCATTTTCAGGAGCTAATGAGTAACCTTTTACCTCAGCACCTAATAGATGGAGCCAGTAAAGTAGCCAAGAGCCCTTGAATCCGGTGTGCCCTGTGATAAAAATCCGTTTATTTTTATAGTAATGTGCTAAGTGTTGGTAGTTCATAGTTCTATTTTACCAGTTTTTCCAAGGAGCATTTCCCGCTTCCCACAAACTCTCAAGTTCTTGCTTGTCCCGCAGCGTGTCCATTGGTTTCCAAAAACCACTATGTTTGTAAGCAATCATTTGTCCGTCTGCCGCGATATTTTCCAAGGGTTCTCTTTCAAAAATAGTACTATCTTCTGAAATGTAATCCAAAACCTCCGGCTGACAGACAAAAAAGCCGCCGTTTATCCAAGCGCCGTCTCCCTTTGGTTTTTCCATGAATGATAAAACACTATTACTCTCGGAAATGTTAAGGGCGCCAAAGCGGCCGGATGGTTGTACGGCTGTTACTGTCAGGAGTTTATTGCGTTGGCGGTGAAAGTCTACCAATTCACTAATATCAACACTGCCTACGCCATCGCCATAAGTTAGCAGGAATGGCTCGTTGTTGAGATATTTCTGCACTCTTTTCACCCTGCCACCAGTCATTGTTCCAAACCCAGTGTCAACCAAAGTTACTTTCCAGTGCTCTGCCTGCGAGTTATGAATTTCCATTTTGTTTTCCTTCATGTCAAACGTAACATCCGACTGATGAAGAAAATAATTGGCGAAGTATTCTTTGATTACATAGCCTTTGTAGCCAAGGCATATCACAAATTCATTGAAGCCATGTGACGCATACATTTTCATGATGTGCCATAGAATGGGACTGCCGCCAATTTCAACCATTGGTTTTGGCCGTAGTACCGTTTCTTCAGACAGGCGTGTACCCAAGCCTCCTGCGAGTAGGACAACTTTCATTTAATAAAATTTAATAGTGTGACTTTTGTTTTCAGCCATCTTTTGCATGAAGAGAAATAGCATTCTATCCTCTCGTGCGAAAGTTAGGCACAAAAGATTTATTATAGTTTCAAATGGTATTTTTCTTTAAAGAAGATAATGTACAATAGAGCCATAAATCCACCAGCTACCGCGAAAATAATGGCAATAATAGGGCGTTTTGGGCTGCTCTTGTAAGTGGGTACCTTTGCCGGCTCTAATATTTTGAAGACAGGCTTCTCTTCTTTTACCTTAATTTTCGCTTGTTCCAATTTAACGACAAGGTCGGAATAAACAGACTGTGCCAATGTGTAATCGGCCTGTAAACGTTGTTCTTCTATACGGGCAACATTGAGATACGAGCTACGATTTCTATCGCGATAACTCTGAAGTGCATATTCGGCCTTGTTTTGTCTGCTTTTTGATTCTGTCACTCTCTCTTGTAAAAATGTAACCTGATCTGAGGTTTTGGAAGTGCGGTATTCTTCAACGTAACTGATCAAATATTTTTTACTTGCCTCTACCAGAATGGCAGCCACCACCGGATCAGACATTTCACAGTCTATTGTGATAATGCCGTTTTTATTATCAACGTTTATGCCGACGAGACCAATAGCGGCGGATATCTTTCCTTGTTCTTCGCTGCTTAAAGTTAAAATATCCGGAGAAGATATTGGAGCACTTTTTGTACTTGATTTAGCTTTACCGCTTTTGAATATTGATAAGATACTTGAAATGATACTTACCTCATTGGTGCGCCCCAAATATTCTTCGAGGCGAGCGTATTTTTTGCCGGATTCATCAGTAACGGGTTGTTTCAATAAGTACTGTCCAAAGGGAGTACTCTTAAGAATGTTAGGATAGAGATCGGGGACTAGCTTTTCTGCGCCTCCTTTTTCCGATCCCACAGCCATACTGAAGATGGAATTGCTATTGGACATACTGTATTCCGGTAGCAAAACAGTTTGGGCAGTGAACATTCTTGTAAGCAAAAAACTATATAAAACACCGATGATCGCAAAGCTCACGCCAGCCAGCACCAATAATAAAAAATACTTTTTGAGAAAATTAATTAAGTCCCTTATACTGATTTCCAGGGTCTCGTTTTTTTTTGTATTCTGTTGATCAAGCATACTTATAAGAAACGGATTAGCGTGATCGCCAAAGTTGAAAATAAAGATATTAGGGCTAGTCTTTCGCCACGTGACATTGGTTGCTCGTTTTTAGGTTCTTTTATTGGAATAGTTATGACTGAACCTGGCTCAACTTGTGGATATGACCGAAAGAAAAGAAATCTGGTGGTACGGTGAGTACGGCCGTTTGGATAGGAAACAAATGCCCTGCTTTTTCGCGCCATCTCGGTAAATCCGCCTGCCTGGGATATATATTCTCTGAAATCAAAGTTTTTGTCAAAGTTCATCACAGATGGGTTATACACACCACCCTGAATTCTTATCATTTCTGATTTCTTAGGGACGTAAAGTGTGTCACCATCAGCTAAAAGCAGATTCGCAGGTATATTCGGCTTGTTAATTATTGTTGCTAAATCAAGCGCTACCAATTCACTATTTCGATAAAATCGTGCACCTTGAATGTACGCCTCCTTTTTCAATCCGCCTGCCTTAGGAAACAAGTCTGAAATCCGTTCGAAGTTGTTAACTATGGTGTAGGTGCCAGGATATGTGACTTCACCAGCAATTGTTACCGTTTTTTGAGCCTCATATCTTGGGGATTTACGCACAAGAACAATATCGTAGGGAGAAAGTGTGAACTTCTGGTCGTCCTCGTTCAATATTAGATTGTCACTGACATTGAGCGTGAAAATGCGGACATTTTGACTATCAGGCAGCCCGGTCGTATCATTTTTAACCCTGCGCGATACTTCAATGCGATAAGGAACCCCGCCCTCTGTGTAGCCTCCCGCCTGGAAAATAAGGTCAGCAATGGTAATGTCTTTATAGTAGTAATAAGCACCAGGGTTGATCACGGCGCCATCGATTGACAGGTAGGTGAATTCTTTCAGATCCTCAACCGATTTAATGGTCAGGATATCGCCCGGTAGCAATACAATGTCGGGGATCTCATTATTTATCAATTTTCTCAGGTCAATCGCTACCAAACCTGTTTGCGTATCACCGCTGGATCTTTCCAGTAGGGCACGGTTCAAAAATGCTCTCTGGCCAATCCCTTGGGCAATGTTGATGAGTTCTTTTACTGTTTTCGTGCGTTCATCAAGCGGATATAGCCCTGGCCGTGTCACTGCACCCCGAATTTCAACTTGGTTAGCAACTACTTCCAGAATTCTTTTGACCGTAAAAATATCCCCATTTTTAGGAGTAAAAGTGCCGACTTGGGTGGAATCAACGCTACCGATGATGAAGTTGTTGCCGGTATTCCGCTGATATTGAATCAATTCTGTGTACGCTTCTGGCGTAAATCCGCCTGCATACTTCAAAATATCTTTGAGCGTCTCCCCGGGTTTCGATTCGAATATGCCGGTTTTCTTTAACTCACCTTCCACTTCAACCCTCGTGTCGTAAGGCCTGATCAAAATAATGTCCTGATCTTGTAGAGAAATATTGTCATGCAGATCACCATCGACCAGGAAGCGGTACAAATCAATCTTGCGGATAATTTTGTTGTTTCTAATTACTTCAATGTTACGATAGGAACCATTACGACCTGGCCCTCCGGATACATAAAGTGCATTGAAAGCTGTTGAAAGTGAGGATACCGTATAACTACCAGGGCTTATTGCCTCACCGATAACCATTACCCTGATACTTCTGACATTGCCAAGTGTAATGGTCGAATATGTTCCCGATCCAGGCCTGTTGAGCGTGGAGTAAGCTTGCCGTAATCTGTTAATAATACGTTCGCTCGCTTGTTCAATAGTCAGACCGTTGACATACACAGGTGCAAGATTCAGCATCTTAACGGTTCCTTCCGGACTGATCTTCATCCGAAAGTTATCCACGGCATTTCCATAAATGTCTACAACCAGTTCATCATCAGGACCCAATACATAATTTTTTGGCGTGGGGATTCTTAGGTTTGGTTCAAAAGTCACTGTTGATCTTCCAAAAAATGAAGATCCGAAAGTTCTGTCCAGCCTTCCCTGACGCGCTCTGCCTAATGTCGTGGAATCTCTTTCGTTGTTGGTTTCGTCATCAAGTTCATCCTTATCGTCTTGTTCACGTGTGTCGTCAACCTTATCCCGGTTAGGATCTTTTTGAGTGTTGTCTTTGGAAGACTGTTGCAAACGGCGTCGTACAGCAGAAATATCATCCAGTGTGTAACCTCTTTGGAGCGCGGCCCGCTCAATGTCCATGTCGGACATACCCGCACCCTTCGCCTGATTATAAAATTCTACGGCTTGTGTGTTAGAAATCTGGGATGGATTTACTTGAGGTTGCGTAGTGGGCTGGGTTGGAGCCGTTTGCGGGGCTGTGTTTTGTGCGAAAACCGGAAGACTCACAATCATTAAAAGTATGGGGAAAATACTCTTAATGTATTTCTTTGAAAAGGAATGATAATGCATGCAGTGTCTTATTACAGTCAATGGTGCCCTCACAGTAAAGGCACCATTGAGTTAAATTATAAAATTTAAGTTCGTCAAAACTACGAAATCTTATTTTAATTAAATTATTCTTTCAAAAGATATTAAATTGATAAAAAATTTAATTATTCCACTTTTATCGATAGCTCCTTCAGTTGGCTGTCTGCTATCAATGACGGCGAATCGATCATTACGTCCCTTCCTGAATTATTTTTCGGAAATGCGATGAAGTCCCGGATCGAATCTGCTCCTCCAAAAATAGAACACAACCTGTCAAACCCGAAGGCGATTCCTGCGTGTGGAGGTGCGCCGAATTCAAATGCATTCAATAAGAAACCGAACTGTTCCTGAGCCTCTTCCTGAGAAAATCCTAAAATTCCAAACATCTTCTTTTGAAGTTCTTTCTCGAATATCCTGACAGAGCCTCCGCCCACTTCAACGCCATTAATGACCATATCGTATGCATTTGCTCTCACAAGGCCCAGGTTTTTGTCCAGAAGATCAATATCCTCCGGTTTAGGGCTGGTGAAAGGATGGTGCATTGCAAACCAGCGGTTTTCAGTTTCACCAAATTCCAAAAGCGGAAAATCGAGAACCCAAAGAGCCCTGTATTCCTGTGGATTTCTCAGCCCAAGTCGTGAACCCATTTCCAATCTCAGCTCATTCAGCTGCTTTCGGGTTTTATCGCCCTGCCCTGAAAGGATCAACAAAAGATCACCAGGCTTAGCATTAAACGCCACAACCCATTTTTTAATATCTTCTTCGGAGTAGAACTTGTCAACGGACGATTTGATTGATCCATCGGTATTGTATCTCACATAAATCAGACCTTTTGCACCAATCTGTGGTCGTTTGATCCAGTCCGTCAATTCATCGATCTGCTTACGGGTATAAACCGCACAATCAGTTGCGCATATACCCACTACCAGTCCAGCATCATCAAAAAGACCAAATCCTTTGCCTGATGTGAGGTCAATAGTCTCTCCTTTGAGTTCGGTGAATTGCATTCCAAACCTGATATCGGGCTTGTCCGAACCGTACAGACTCATTGCATCGGCATAAGTCATACGCGGTACTTCCGGCAGATCAAAGCCTTTGACCTTACTGAAAAGGTTTCTGATCAATCCTTCAAATGTGTTCAGAATGTCTTCCTGCGTCACAAATGACATTTCACAGTCAATCTGAGTAAACTCCGGCTGGCGGTCAGCGCGCAAATCTTCATCGCGGAAGCACTTTACAATCTGATAGTAACGGTCAAAACCCGCTACCATTAATAATTGTTTAAAAGTTTGCGGTGATTGCGGAAGTGCATAAAACTCTCCCGGGTTCATCCGGCTTGGGACAACAAAGTCACGGGCACCCTCAGGAGTTGATTTGATCAGTACCGGGGTTTCAACCTCAATAAAATCAAGGTCATCAAGGTAGGCGCGGGTATGGCGGGCTACCTGGTGACGTAATTGAAGGTTTTTACGAACAGAATTTCTCCGTAAATCCAGATACCGGTATTTCATGCGAATGTCATCACCACCGTCAGTCTCATCTTCGATCAGAAAGGGAGGTAATTTCGCGGGATTGAGTATGGAAAGTTCTGAAACCCGTATTTCGATATCGCCAGTAGCGATTTTATCGTTTTTGGAAAGGCGTTCAATAACCTCGCCTTTTGCCGAAATCACAAATTCACGGCCCAGCGAGCGGGCAGTTTCCAATACAGCTGCGGGCGTTTTTCCTTCTTCAAAAAGGAGCTGTGTTAAGCCATAACGGTCACGTAAATCGAGCCAGATCATGCCGCCTTTATCGCGAACGCGCTGAACCCACCCACACAATACAACGTCTTGATTTACTTGTTCTAAGCTTAACTCCCCACAGGTATGTGTACGTAACATATAACTATTTTAATACTGATATAATGAAAGTGGCTGATAATAAATGGCGCAAAACTACGTATTTTTAGCAAATCTAACATGAAGTGTTTTTTATGAAATTATATAAAATGCGGGGCGGACAGGTTGGAATTCTTCTTTCCACACTTATTTTTTGTGTTACCTGTTCCTGCGATCCTGATCCGAAACCCGATACTGGTAATTCTGATCAATTTGAAACTACCCCTGAAAGAGTAACCATTGCCCCCGGTATTATTGATGAAGCTTCCGGTCTGGCGCCTAGCTATAATATGAGCGGCTCACTGTGGACCAATCAGGATTCGGGGCGGCCTCACTCCCTTTATCTTATCAGTAAGGATGGGAAATCGATCAAGGAATTTAATGTGCCTGGTACGACAAACCGTGACTGGGAGGATGTGGCAATTGGACCAGGGCCGGCCAACGGAGTCAATTATCTTTACATCGGGGATATCGGGAACAATAATTCTCCCATTTCTTCCACCGGTACCATTTACCGTGTTCCCGAAATCACTGATATCAATGGCGCTTTTAATCAAAGTGATGTTGAAAAGATGACTTTCAGCTACCCCGACGGCCCCAGAGATGCGGAAGCATTACTGCTGGATCCGGCTTCTAAGGACATTTTTATCATTTCAAAAGAGGGCGCTAGTACAGGCATTTACCGTCTGGCATTTCCACAATCGATTACTGAAACCATGGTGGCTGAAAAAGTAGGTAGTGTTCCGTCTGTTTCCACGGTTACCGGCGCTAGTGTTTCCAAAGATGGAAGCGAAATAATACTCCGCACATACCTCGCAGCCTACTATTGGAAACGCACGCTGGGCGAATCGGTTGGTCAAACATTAATGAAAGCGGCGACCAAACAACTGCTCGTTGCCCTGGAACCACAGGGTGAGGGAATTTGCTTTGCTGCTGACGGAAATGGCTTTTATACATTAAGTGAAAGGTCTAATGCCGCATCGGTGAGCCTTAATTATTACAAAAGAAAATAATATCAACTCATGCTAAAAAATCTACTAAGCATCGCATTGATGCTCTTCGTTTGTGCTGCCCATGGGCAGAATACGGGTGACGAAAAATTTATCCGGGAAAATTATTCAAAATCTGAATATGACATTCAGGTAAGGGACGGCGTAAAGCTCCATACCATTGTATATGTGCCCAAGGACGCTTCCGGGGAAAAGAAATATCCGTTTCTGATGCAGCGGACGTGTTACAGCGTCGCGCCGTATGGTGAGGACAACTATCCGCCCAGACTAGGGCCAAGCCCGACCCTTATGCGTGACAAATTCATTTTTGTCTACCAGGATGTGCGCGGGCGCTACATGAGCGGGGGTGAATGGACGAATATGACGCCTCACATTGATCAGAAGAAGAGCAAAAGTGATGTGGATGAAGCATCCGATATGTATGATACCATTGAATGGCTTTTAAAGAATGTCCCCAATAACAATGGCAGGGTAGGGCAATGGGGGATTTCCTATCCCGGGTTTTACACCACTGCCAGCGCACTTTGTGAGCATCCGGCATTGAAAGCATCGTCGCCACAGGCACCGATTGCCGATTTCTTCTTTGATGATTTTCACCACAATGGCGCATTTACACAGGGCTACTACCTAACATTTCCGGTATTTGGTATCAAACCGGCAAAGCCCACAACCTCTTCATGGTTTGCGGGTGATATGATCAAGCCTGAGCCTGACGGTTTTGCATTTAACCTTAATATGGGTTCTCTTAAAAACTTTGATCGCTATTATTCCAAAAACTTCTTCTGGAAGGAAACTGTCGATCATCCGAACAAAGATGAATTTTGGAAGAAAAGAGACATTCTACCGCATTTAAAGGGCATTAAGCATGCATTTATGACGGTAGGTGGATGGTTTGATGCAGAAGATCTGTACGGCCCATTGAATACTTACAAAACGATCGAGAAAAATAATCCTTCGGCTTACAATACGATTGTGGTAGGACCATTTGGACATGGACGATGGAGTCGGGAAACGGGTCATACTTTACACAACGACATTTATTTTGGGGATAGCATAGCGACATTTTACCAGAATAACATTGAGGCGAAATTTTTCAAGCACTTTTTAAAGGAGGCAGGCGATGGCAAAACAGGTTTGCCGGAAGCATATTTGTTTGATACCGGTAAAAAAGAGTGGAAGACTTTCGATAAATGGCCGGTAGCCTCTGTTGAAAAGAAAAAACTGTATTTCCATTCGAACGGGAAGCTGGATTTTAATGCGCCCAAAGAAGGCAAATCAGTTAGCGACTACGTCAGCGATCCGTTAAAACCTGTTCCTTATACGGCCAATTACAAGCAGATGTCCGGTTTTACGCCTTTCGAATATATGTCGGAAGACCAGCGCTTTGCTGCCACGAGATCTGATGTATTGGTATTTGAAACAGATGTGCTGGATCAGGATATTACGCTGGGTGGGGAGATCAATGCATTATTGAAAATCAGCAGCACCGGCACCGATGCAGATTTTTTTGTCAAATTAATCGACGTATATCCGGGCGATGAAAAGAACCACGACTTTATGCCTGATGCCAAGACGGTACTGGCGGGTTACCAGCAAATGGTACGAAGCGAGATCATGCGGGCGAGGTTCCGGAATAGTTTTGAAAAGCCAGAAGCATTGGTAGCAGGCAAAATCACCGACATTCAATTTCGTTTGCAGGATGTTTTGCACACTTTCAAAAAAGGTCATAAAATCATGATTCAGGTTCAAAGTACTGCATTCCCGCTTTTTGACAGAAATCCTCAGAAATACGTGGAGAATATTTACAAAGCACAGGACTCCGACTTCACTACTGTCAAACAGACCGTCTACCACCAGTTGAATGCTGCCAGCGCGCTGGAAGTTGATGTGATCAAATAGCGAAGACCATTATTTAAGAATTTTAAAGTTTTTCTGATGAATGTGAATAGTGCTTCTGTGCTGTCTGGGGACGGTTCTGCTCAAAAAATAACATACCCATTAACTAACAAAATAGATCATACGGACGAGTACCACGGCATAGAAGTCCCTGATCCATATCGCTGGCTGGAAGATGACCGTTCGGACGAAACAGCAGCCTGGGTGAAGGCCCAGAATGAGGTTACGTTTGATTACCTCGAAAAAATCCCGTTCAGACAACGGATTTTTTCTGATCTGGAAAAAGCATTTAACTATCCGAAATATTCTGCGCCGTCGAAAAAAGGGGAGTATTTCTATTTCTATAAAAACGATGGTTTGCAGAATCAGGCAGTTTTATACCGCCAAAAAGGATTAGACGGAGCGCCTGAGATCGTGCTCGATCCTAACAGACTATCTGCGGATGGTACCACCCGACTTACTGTTTTCAGTTTGTCAAAAGACGGATCTCATGCGGTATTAGGTTTTTCCAAGGGCGGCTCGGACTGGCAGGAATATAATGTGATGGATATGGCATCACTTGCGATGTTGCCTGATCAAGTAGAATGGGTGAAAATCTCCGGGGCAGCGTGGCAGGGCGACGGTTTTTATTACAGTCGTTACCCTAAGCCGGACGGTAGCGCGCTGGCTGCGAAAAATGAAAACCACCAGGTTTACTATCACAAAGTTGGCACTAGCCAGGAGGAGGACACACTTATTTTTGAAGATGCGGCCAGTCCGCAGCGTTTTCATACGGTAGGCACTACCGAAGATGAGGGATATGCCATTTTGAGTGTGAGCGACCGGGGAAAAGGGAAGGATGGCAATGGTCTTTGGGCATTGAAAAGAGGAGCTTCAAGTTTCAAGGCTATTCAGGAGGAGATCACCGATTTCAGTTACGGCGTTATCGAAAACATTGGAGAGGACTTTTTGATTGAAACCAATGAGCATGCGCCGAATAGTAAGGTAGTGCTGTTCGAGTCAGGATCAAAAACCTGGAAAGTGATTATCCCTGAGAAGCCTGAGCCGATGCAAGGCGTCGGGGCGGCTGGTGGTAAATTATTTGTGGCTTATCTGAAAGACGTTACTACACGGACGTATCTGTATGATTTTAACGGAAAACAGGAAGATGAGGTGAAATTGCCAGGGCTGGGTTCAGCCAGCGGTTTTGGGGGAGAAAAGGATGACACATTTGTGTTTTACACCTATACCTCCTTCAATTACCCGCCTACGATTTTTAAATACGATATACTTCAAAAAACCAGTACCATATTCCGCGCACCGGAAGTGTCTTTCGAACCGGAAGATTATGTTACAACGCAAGTCTTTTATGCAAGCAAAGACGGAACCCCAATTCCTGCATTCATTACTCATAACAAAGGGCTTAGTCTGAATGGTCAAAACCCAACCATTTTGTATGGCTATGGCGGCTTCAATGTTAGCTTGCCACCCTCTTTCAGTTCTACCCGTATTCCGTTTTTCGATCAGGGTGGAGTGTTTGTACAAGCCAACCTTCGCGGCGGGAGCGAGTATGGAGAAGCTTGGCATGAGCAAGGAATGAAATTGAAGAAGCAGAATGTGTTTGACGATTTCATCGCAGCAGCCGAGTTTTTGATCCAAGAAAAATACACATCACCGGCATACCTAGCGATTCAGGGAGGTTCTAATGGCGGTTTGCTGGTTGGAACTGTGATGAACCAGCGGCCGGAGCTTTTCAAGGTAGCATTACCAGCTGTTGGGGTAATGGATATGTTGCGTTTTCACAAATTCACAATTGGCTGGAACTGGATCGCCGACTACGGCAGCAGTGATAATGCTGAGGAATTCAAAGTCCTTTATGCATACTCGCCATTACACAACATCAAAGAAAATGGCAGCTACCCGGCCACCATGATCACCACCGCCGACCACGACGACCGAGTGGTACCGGCGCATTCATTCAAATATGCCGCTGAATTGCAAGGAAAAGCAGGTGCTACATCTACAAACCCACTACTAATCCGCATTGACACCAACTCCGGCCACGGAGCCGTCAATACAAAAAAGGCATTGGAGACACAGACGGATATTTATGCGTTTTTGTTTTGGAATGTGGGGTTAGCTTGGGAGTGATGGCTATGATTACTGAATAAATCCAATTTGAAATGTATATTTTACAAAATTATTTGTAAATATGTAACCGCAAATTGAAAATCTTAACACTGCAAAGCCCTCAAACCTTGCCGGTGGCGAAGGTGCTGTTAAATCTCATCTACCATTATCATTAAGATTCTGTTTTTTAACCTCAATATCAGGAGCTTATGAAATATTTTTTACTTGCAATTGCCTCTCTCTTTTCATTGAAAACGTTTGGTCAGGGATCATTGGAAGGTGACCGGCTAGCGCTGATTGTGCTATATAATGCCACCGACGGAATAAATTGGGCCGAGCAATCGGGTTGGAGCCCTGCAAGTTTGCCTGGAACGAATCCCTGCGGCTGGTATGGCGTAACCTGCGAAGGTGGCAGAGTGACCGGATTGAGTCTCAATTCTTGTGGTCTAAACGGGAATATACCGGCTGAGATAGGTGATCTGAACCAGCTGAAGACATTGATTTTGGGATGGACTTTGCTTGCCACAAACGCGCGTCGCGCTGATTATTATACCGGGCCTTACGGGCCGATTCCCACAGAAATTGGAAATCTTACTAATCTTGAACATTTGGATTTGAGTGGTGGTACAGACGAGTACATGTGGGGTGGGCCAATGCCTATGACGGGCCCGCTGCCTGCCAGTCTTGGGAATTTAATTAAACTGACTTATCTGGATCTGAGTTATAAAGGAAATGACCTGCAATATCAGGGGGCTATTACTGGTAATATTCCAAAGGAATTGGGTAATCTGGTTAACCTTAAATATCTAGATCTGAGCGCTCAGAAATTTACAGGAACTATTCCCGCGGAGATTGGGAATCTTGTCAATTTAGAATACCTGGGTTTAAGAGGTCCTATTTGTTGTGAATGGGGACCGGCCGACAAACTAACCGGTCCGATACCGGATTTATCAGAAATACCTACTTCTGCAGTCGTGTCGATCAATTACAATGCTTTTACATTTGACGGTTTGGAAACAAACGCGAATAAGATTGATTCTTACTCCTTGCAAGCCCAAATCCCTATTTATATGCAAGGTGGAAAGTTGTATGTAGAAGCCGGAGGGACCACTGCAAACAATACGTTTAAGTGGTACAAGGAATCCACCGTATTTGGTACTCCGCCGGTGTTGGAAGCCACCATCATCGGTGATAATCATTTTCAAGTCACTGATCCGGGCGTTTATTTCGTGACGGTCACCAATAGCATTGCAACCGGACTTACCCTGACAAGTACCAATTATAACGTTATATCGCTTCCCGTAACGCTTGTCTATTTTCAGGGAAAGCAGGATACTGGCGAAAATCAACTTACCTGGAAAACTACCTCCGAAACCAATAATGCTGGTTTTGAAATAGAAAAAAGCGTAGACGGAAAGACTTTCCAGAAAATCGGTTTCATTGACGGCAATGGCGATACTGAGGAAGACAAGATCTACCATTTTACCGATCTGGAACCTTTGGAAATCACTTACTACCGATTGAAACAACTGGATTACGACAGTACTTTTGAATATTCCCGGATTATATCTTTGAAAGGCGAGCGTGCAAAGTTCAGTATCTATCCCAATCCTGCGAAAAGCCACATGCTGGTGAGCGGCTTGGAGAAAGAAGAAGATATGGTGGTTCGAAATACCGAAGGAAGAATTCTTTTGAAGCAAAAAGTACTTCCTAATCAGCGGGTTACGACCAGTAACCTTTCAAATGGATTATATTTAATTCAAATTGGTGGTGAGACAAAGAAAATTTTGATTGAACAATAACAATTGGAAGTAAGTACCTCTATTCCTCTTGAAAACATAATCTAAGCAGAGCCATGAAATATTTTTTACTTGCTATTGCCTCTTTCTTTTCATTTGAGGTGTTTTCACAATCATTGGAAGGTGACCGACTGGCTTTGGTTGCATTGTATAATGCCACAAATGGAGCGAACTGGTGGTCTAATACAGGGTGGGTTGTGCCAGGTTTGCCTGGCGATAATCCTTGCGGGTGGTATGGAGTTACTTGTACAAGTGGCCGGGTGACGGAATTAGATTTGTCTAATAATAGTATAAGTGGCTATTTGCCCGCTGAGATAGGGGGACTTTCAGAACTGAAATCACTCAAAACAAAGTTTGACCAAGATATCGCCATCCCTGATGGATTACTTGGCGGCGCAATACCTGCTCAGTTGGGGAATCTTACGAAGCTGGAACACCTTGATTTGAGCGGTAATCATTTTACGGGGTCTATACCTTCCAGCATTGGCAATTTATTTCAATTGTCATATCTCGATTTAAGATTTATTGCAATTGATTCAGGGTTTGACCCATATGGGAAATTGATTGGTAGTATTCCGTCTGAGTTTGGAAATTTGGTTAACTTAAAGCATCTGGATCTGTCATCACAAAATTTAAGTGGGAATATCCCGCCAGAACTTGGCAATTTGGGCAATTTGGAATTTCTTGATTTAGCAAATAATAATTTCAGTGGCAACATTCCATCCTCGTTTGGAAGTTTGAGCAAATTGACTGTTTTAGACATAAGGTATGATGGTTGGCTGAGAGAAACTGAATTTGGAAAATTAGGCGGAACAATCCCGAACCTATCAGGAATGCCTGTTTCTGCAAACGTGAATATTTCGAATAACTCTTTCACCTTCGCCGGAATAGAAGCAAATATCAGCCGTCTGGATTATTACAGCAATCAGGCATTACTTCCAATGCAGGGAGTTTTTCCGCTTAGCACTAGCGGATCATCGGGACCGGGCGGGGTTTTGTTTGTGGAGGCGGGCGGTACAGTGGCAAACAATACATACAAATGGTACCGGAATAATAGTTTAATCGAAACCAATGTAGGTGACAAATTTTTCAATGCTGAAATCTGGGGCTTTGGCATTTATAAGGTAGTGGTTACCAATAGTATTGCCACCGGACTTACGCTGACAAGCGCCACTTATAACGTTACAGCACTTCCCGTCACACTTGTCTATTTTCAGGGAAAGCAGGATACCGGCAAAAATCACCTCACCTGGAAAACTACCTCGGAAACCAATAATGCTGGTTTTGAAATCGAAAAAAGCGCTGATGCCCGAACGTTCGAAAAAATCGGTTTCGTGGATGGCAATGGCGATACGGAGGAAGACAGGATCTACCATTTCACAGATTTGCAGCCGCACAGAATTACTTACTACAGACTGAAGCAGCTGGACCGCGCGGCGGACCGCTACAACGGCGAGTTTGAGTATTCGAAAATCATAATGGTGAAGCAGGCTGCCGTCGAAATCAGTATTTATCCCAATCCTGCACAAAATCAATTGACCATTTCCGGATTGCGGAATTGTGAATACGTATCCATTTTTAGTCAAAACGGTATATTGGTGTCCAAACAATTTACAGACGCAAAGGGAAATGTGGAGATGGAAAGTCTGACAAACGGCATCTATACAATCAAAATAGGGGACAAAATAAAAAAAATCGTAATTCAAAGGTAACCGACTAAGGTAAAAACGTCTTGAAATGGTCTGAACATAACTAGTATTGTTCGGACCATTTCATTTTGTGCAAACTTTCAAATCTCACATTAAATCTCAATTTATTTCTACATGCAGGACACAACAGGACGGTGCGTATAGCTAAGTTTTCTAATCTTGTAACAAGGTTTCAGAGTAGTATTTGTCGGATCAAATCCTTTCTGGAAATAAGATCGTTATACCTCAAAAAGTGATAATTAACGTGAGTTCGGGATAAGAAATTTAATCATTTTTTATAAAAACAGGGAAAATATTGGTATATTTAAGTATCTGACATTCAAATATTTAACCAATAAATTCCCGTGTTTTCAAAGGATAAAG
>NZ_JBDSFX010000099.1:0-44157 GCF_039919315.1 Dyadobacter sp.
GCAAGGCAAGAAGTCCTACTCCATCAGTTTTGTGTTACAGGACGATCAGCAAACACTGACCGACAAGGTCATAGACAAGTCAATGCAACGACTGATCACCGCTTATGAAAGGGAATTTGAAGCGTTAATCAGAAAGTAGGCAAGTCAGCAAATGGAAAGAAGCACAGCGCGAATCATTGAGCTTAAGTTAGCTGATCTTGAGAAAAAACTTGAGATACTGATCAATGCAAAAGAAAAATTAAGTTGGTCAGTTACAGAGCTGCAACGTGAAAATACCGAGCTCCGGTTGTCAAATACCAAACTCAAGGAAGAAGCGAAAGAAATAAAGAAAAAATACACTACTTTGGAAAAAGACTTTAATAAGTCTAAAAGTTTCGCTAAAATTGTCACTAGTAAACTGACACCAACGAGCGGAATAGCCGAACTGAAAGACTCAGTTGAAAGATATATACAAGAGATCGATAAGTGCATTGAATTGCTTGAAGATACCTTATGAAAAAAAATAGCATACCCAATCCGGACGTTTCTGTCTTTATAAAACTGCTGGACAGGGGTTTCAAACTGAGTGTTCCGGCAGATCAGGAGAAATTCTACAGGGATGGGTATGAGGTGTTCATGCAACGCGTGCAGCAGCATAAATTAAAAGGAAAAGTATACGGTGACATCGAAGCGATTGCGCTTACCTCCATTGAATGCCTGGTGGCATTGCAACGGAATCAGCAGCAAATGGACAACTTGGTGATGGCTTTTAAAAGCAGAGTGGAAAAGCTGGACGAGACAATTACCAGCGCTATTGAAAGCTGAGCAATCTACACCCCTAACCTTTAATTTATACGGAATCTTCTAAATAACTTTCAATTCTTCATTTTCGGCATTTTAACGCGGGATAGTCGGTAAAACCAACTATATATAACCATAATTGAAATGTCAAATTCTTTAATTTTCATCATCGTCCTGTCCGATATCATTGCCATTGGCGTCGGTATTTTTGCAGGTAAATACATTTTTCAGAGGTCATTCGACCAAAAGGAAAAGGAAGCTCAGGAACGTGCTGCTGAAATTCTCCGTAATGCCGAAAGTGCTGCTGAAAACATCAAAAAAGACCGTATACTAGAAGCTAAAGAAAAATATCTCCGTCTGAAATCAGAATTTGAAGACGATGCCAATAAAAAACGTGTCATTCTTCAAACCAACGAGCAAAAGCTCAAACAACGCGAGCAGACCCTGAATCAAACCATCGAACAGAATAAGCGCCGTGAAAATGAGCTTGAAACACTCAAAACCAACCTGAACCAACAGGTAGAGCTCGCCTCAAAACGCCGCGAGGAAGCTGAAAAATCATTGCAGCAGCAGGTAACCCAGCTGGAAAAAATCGCTAATCTTACAGCAGACCAGGCGCGCGACCAACTCGTTGACGCCCTGAAAGCAGAAGCCGATACAAGGGCCGGATCCTACGTGAAGAGCGCCATGGAAGAGGCTCGCCTCACAGCAACCAAAGAAGCGAAAAAAATCGTTATCGAGACTATCCAGCGTACTGCGGCTGAACATGCCATTGAAAACTGCGTGTCGGTATTCAACATTGAAAACGACGATATCAAAGGAAAAATCATCGGTCGTGAAGGCAGGAACATTCGCGCATTGGAAGCTGCCACAGGTGTTGAGATCATTGTCGATGATACCCCGGAAGCGATCGTTATCTCAGGTTTTGATCCCGTACGCAGGGAGATTGCCAGACTTTCGCTGCACCGCCTGGTTCAGGATGGAAGGATCCACCCCGCAAGAATTGAAGAAGTGGTGGCGAAAACCCGTAAGAATATTGATGACGAGATCGTCGAAATTGGCGAAAGGACTGTCATTGACATGGGTATCCACGGCTTGCACCCGGAGCTTGTTAAAATGATCGGCCGCATGCGTTTCCGTTCATCTTACGGCCAGAATCTGTTGCAACACTCCCGTGAGGTCGCTAAACTTTGTGCTACCATGGCATCCGAACTGGGCCTAAATACGAAACTTGCGAAAAGAGCAGGATTGCTACACGATATTGGTAAAGTTTGGCCGGAAGAATCCGACCTGCCGCATGCTATCCTGGGAATGGAGCTTGCCAAGAAATACAAGGAAAATCCCGAGGTATGCAATGCCATCGGCGCTCACCATGATGAGATCGAAATGACGAGCATTCTTTCTCCGATCATTCAGGTCTGTGATGCGATTTCGGGCTCACGTCCGGGCGCACGCCGTGAAATGATGGAATCTTACATTCAGCGTCTGCGCGATCTGGAAGCCATGGCTTTGTCTTTTGATGGCGTTGAAAAATGCTATGCGATACAGGCAGGCCGTGAATTAAGGGTGATCATTGACGCCGATAATGTTTCGGACGAAAAAGCGGGAATGCTTTCCTTTGATATTTCTCAGAAAATTGAAAAAGAAATGCAGTATCCCGGGCAAATTAAAATTACAGTGATCCGTGAAATGCGCTCAGTGGCGTATGCGCGTTAACCTAGCTTCAAATACATGACTTACTTACAGCTTAGCAGTTCACAACGATTGGGTATCCATACGCTTGGTGAACTGAAAAAAGCAGGTTATCAGCCGCGTTCCATCAAACAGGAGTTAAGAGATAACCTGATTACCAAAATTAGGAGTAAAGAAAATGTTTTTCCAGGAATATGGGGTTACGAAGAAACCGTCATACCTGATGTTGAGCGGGCGATCCTCTCGATGCATAACATTAATTTCCTTGGATTACGTGGCCAGGCCAAAACCCGCATTGCGCGGATGATGGTCAACCTGCTCGACGAGTACATTCCCTACATTAAGCATTCAGAGCTGCACGACGATCCGTTGCAGCCTCTTTCCAGATTCGCAAAAGATGTGGTCGCTGATCACGGTGATCATACTGAAATTGCCTGGCTGCACCGTGATGAGCGTTACACTGAAAAGCTGGCAACGCCCGACGTATCGGTGGCAGACTTGATCGGCGATGTGGATCCAATTAAGGCGGCGAGCTTGAAGTTGCCTTACTCTGATGAACGTGTCATCCATTTTGGACTGATACCCCGCTCCCATCGCGGCATCTTTGTTATCAATGAGCTGCCTGATTTGCAGGCGCGTATCCAGGTGGCATTATTCAATATTTTGCAGGAAGGCGATATCCAGATCCGTGGTTTTAAGCTGCGTTTACCACTAGACATTCAATTTGTGTTTACGGCCAACCCGGAGGATTATACCAATCGCGGCAGTATCGTTACGCCTTTGAAAGACCGTATCGAAAGCCAGATTGTTACCCACTATCCCAAGACCATTGAAACAGGTAAAAAAATTACCGAGCAGGAAGCGGTCGTCAAACCCGGGCAAAAAGAGCTGGTATCGGTCTTCGAGCTGGCTAAAACGCTCATTGAACAAATTGCTTTTGAGGCGCGGGAAAGCGAATATGTGGATAGTAAAAGCGGTGTTTCGGCACGTCTTACGATTTCCGCCTATGAAGGCCTTTTGAGTACAGCCGAAAGACGAGCGCTGATTAATGCAGAAACCCGCACCAGTGTACGCATTTCGGATCTTTACGGCGTTGTTTCGGCGATTTGCGGAAAGGTGGAGCTGGTCTACGAAGGAGAAGTGGAAGGACCAGTGATCGTGGCGCAAAACCTGATCGGAAAAGCGATCCGTACCCAGTTCCTGAGCTTTTTCCCGGATCCTGAGAAAAGCAAGAAAAGCAAGATCAATCCATATGCGAAGGTAATCGAATGGTTTGGGGCCGGCAATGAAATGGAAATGCCGGGTGATATGACAGACCGCGAATATATGGCGCGCCTGAAAACCATTGACGGGCTTGACGATTTTGTCGATATGCTTAGTGCCTACTCGACTGCGGAGGAAAAGCTTTTCATGATGGAATTTGCCCTGCACGGCATGGCAGAGTTTTCATTGATCGGAAAACAATCCCTCGACCAGGGCATGAAATTCCAGGACCTGGTTAGCAGTATGTTCTCTGGCCCGGGCGATGAAGATTATGATTTCGACGAGGACGATGATGACAGAAAGCCTTTTTAAAATGATATGCCAATAAAAATGCCCTGCTAGAAACAGGGCATTTTTATTATACATCAGTGTAGATTCTCAAATTATAACGGAGCGCCTTCGTCGACAACGTTAGGCTCGCTGGTATCAATCAGTGCATCCGGTTCATTGTTTACTTTCCCGCGTACTTTGGCTTCCAATTCGTCCATTAATTCAGGGTTATCTTTCAGCAGGGCTTTCACCGCATCACGGCCCTGACCCAAACGATTTCCATCATAGCTAAACCAGGAACCAGCTTTCTTGATAATTTCCAGTTCAACACCCAGGTCAATGATCTCCCCTACTTTGGAAATTCCCTCGCCATACATGATATCAAACTCCACTACCTTGAAAGGCGGCGCTACTTTGTTTTTTACTACTTTAACACGTGTACGATTACCAAGAATCTGATCCGCGCTTTCCTTAATCTGCCCAACACGACGGATATCTAAACGAACAGAAGCATAATATTTCAATGCATTACCACCGGTAGTGGTTTCCGGGTTACCAAACATTACACCGATCTTTTCACGCAGCTGGTTGATGAAAATACAGCAGCATCCCGTCTTGTTGATCACGCCCGTCAGCTTGCGCAGTGCCTGCGACATCAAACGCGCCTGCAAACCCATTTTGCTTTCTCCCATTTCGCCTTCCAATTCAGCGCGGGGAACCAATGCTGCCACCGAGTCGATCACGATAATGTCCACTGCGCCGCTGCTGATCAGATGCTCGGCGATTTCCAGCGCCTGCTCTCCATTATCTGGCTGCGAAATCAGAAGATTGCTGGTATCAATGCCTAGCTTCTCGGCATAAGAGCGGTCAAATGCATGTTCCGCATCAATGAATGCTGCCAGGCCGCCCTTTTTCTGAGCTTCGGCAATGCAATGCATGGATAATGTAGTTTTACCGGATGATTCCGGTCCATATATTTCCACCACCCGACCGCGTGGCACGCCACCTACGCCAAGGGCGAGGTCGAGCCCGAGTGAACCTGTTGAAATAACGGGAATATCTAAAACCTTGCTGTCGCTAAGGCGCATTACTGTGCCTTTTCCATAAGCTTTGTCAAGCTTTTCCAGCGTGGTCTGTAACGCTTTTAGTTTGTTGTCTTTATCAGTGGTTGCTTGTGCCATAAAAAAAGTGACAAAAATTTAGTTTGTACATAAAAAAGCGGTCTTTGCGTCACAAAAACCGCTCGATGACTGGTCTTTTCTGAGATGTAAAAATACCGAATTTTGCTCAAAATTCCAAGCCCCTTTTTCTTAATAAAATGTAATTTCTGATTAGAAAAAACCACTAATACCGGTAATTATTTTTAAGGAGAAACAAAATAATTACCCACCGAGTTAAACTAGTTAGCAACCGGAATTTGCGCTCTTTGACCAGTGGATAAATACTGTCGTTTTTGTATAATTTTGTGCAGGAAACGATTGTTGTACAATCTGATCCCCATTCATTTTTTAATTGAAGTTTCAGTGTTAAAAAAAATATTGCTGGCCATTCTGGTCATACTTATACTACTAGGAATTTATTACAAAGATCTGCTCAGCTACGGCTGGATGCAGGCATCGGGGCAGATCGGAATATTAATGAATGTCCAGGATGTGGAGGACGTACTCAAAGATCCTGCCATACCCGACTCCGCAAAGGCAACGATCAGGCTGATTGCTGAAATCAAGCAATTTGGTGTTGATTCGCTGGGTCTGAAACCTTCTGAAAACTACACGACCTTCTATAATCAGCATGGTAAGCCTCTGATCTGGCTAATTACAGCTTCGGACCGCTATAAGATCAACGCCTATAAATGGAATTTCCCTGTGATCGGCAGCTTTCCTTACAAAGGCTTTTTTGACTCCACACGCGCCGTTTCGGAAGAAAAAACCATGATCAGCCAGGGCTTTGACACCGACATTGGCGAGGTATCTGCGTGGTCTACTTTGGGGTACCTGAAAGATCCGATCCTGTCGAGTATGCTGAGACGAAAAGTGGGCAGCCTGGCCAATCTGATCCTGCACGAGCTGACACATGGTACGCTTTTTGTGAAAAGTAACCTGGAACTCAACGAAAATCTGGCCAGCTTTGTCGGCGATCAAGGTGCGATCCGTTTTTTGAAATACAAGTATGGTCTGGATTCCCCCGAATTACGTACATACGAATATTCCAAAAAATTCAATGATGCCTATTCGGGGCACATGCTTAGGGGTATAGGCCGGTTGGACAGTCTTTATAAGACCTTTGGTAAGGATCTTTCACCCAACGCCAGAAAAGACTCGCTCAAAAACAGTCTGATCATGCATATACTTAGCGACGCGGATACACTTCTGGCAGGTAATCGAACGTTAACAAACAAAAACCGCCAGGCGGCGAGCCGGTGGCAAGCGGGTAACCTTCCCAACAATGCATACTTTATCAGTTACCAGACTTATAAATCAAAGCAGAATACGTTTCGGGAGGAGTTTCAGAATAAGTTTCAAGGAAATTTTAAGAACTATTTAGCCTATTTAAAACAGAAATACCCCTCTCTTTAATTACACGAGTATGAAGATATCGTACATATTAGCATCCGTTTGCGCATTATTGATCTTATTTTCTTTCAAACAGTACGAGGAAAAATCGGAACAGAACAGAGTCGTTCCCAACAAAAGCTTTTGCACCGGTGAGCGAGTGGAATACCGGGTTCATTATGGATTTATTAATGCCGCTGAGGCGAAGGTAGAGGTTGGCAAAAACGTTTCCATGATCAACAACAGGCCCTGTTTCCGGGTTAATGTAACAGGCAGGACTGTGGGCGCATTCGATCTGATTTCGCGCGTTCGCGATACCTGGCGCTCCTACATTGACACGACCGCTATACTGCCGCATATGTTTGAGCGGCAGATACAGGAAAACAAATACCGTAAGGAAGAAAAGATTTTCTTCAATCACAGCAAAGACCAGGCGGTTTCGAGCATCAAGGATGAAACCAAAACTTTCAATGTGCCCAATAACATCCACGACATCATCAGCGGCTACTTTTTTCTGCGCACCATCAATTTTGAAAAGGTAACAGAGGGTGAAATTATAGAGGTACCCACCTTTTTTGATGGTCAGGTTTACAAATTGAGGGTTAGGTATGTGGGCAGAGATGTGATTAAAACCAAGTTTGGCAAAACCAAAGTTCTTAGACTCAACCCGCTGATTCCTGACAATAAATTTTTCAAAGATGAAGGTGCGATGCGGCTTTGGGTCTCTGATGATTCCAATAAAATACCGCTCAAAGCCGAAGTAGAGTTAAAAATCGGCTCGCTTGAAATGGACCTTAAATCTTATAAGGGCCTGCGCAAAGACCTGGTTTGGTTTTAAAAAATAGCTCACTCTCCAATGCTGGATTTGCCTGAATGGAAACCATAACCGGTTTTTGCTGACTTTGAGATAAGGGATTGCCTGACTTCCAAAGCTTTTGTAAAAACCAGAGATCTGATCAACTTCCGGGCTTTCAAAGTCAAAAATAAAGGCCTCCCCCGCGTGTTGCAAAAAATACATGTCAAGCATCCCGCTTCGTGCATTACCCTTTCTGCCGACCGGATCTGAGGCATTAAACAAATAAATAACCCTTCCTGCATACCTGACCAGCAGTATGCCCGAATGAATCACATTTTCTTTCTTTGCATACCAAAGTTCTGCTATACCTGTCGATTCGGCCGCAACAAAGAGTTTTTTCAGCATCCCGTAAGCATTTTGATTGACCCCTCCCGCTATCAGCTCAGAATGATTTGCTTCGAATAGCTCAATGAGTGTTTCTACCTCAATACTGAGTTCAAAAGCCCAGCCTTCTTTTTTGCTTCGACTGACATTAACCCTGCGATCCGCAGAGTAACTTGCACCAATCTGCCGGTAAGGTTTGTCAAGGCTTAACCAATGCGTGTGATACGTCACGAATGTAAATTCGGCTAGCTGATCTTTAATCTTCGATAAAGTATTGAAATTTTCGGGATTGAAATGGTAGCAACTGATGTAGGAAAAATGATTGGACAAGGATCGCGTAAAGGCAAGAAAATCGGCCTCAGTGAGTGAATCCATTGAAAAAAGGCCAAGGTACTGACAAAAAAGAGGCTGAAAAACAATGCTCTTTCCCCATTTGATACGCACCGGTAACGGCATTACAATCTGATAACTAGATTGATCAGGCCAGACTAACGCTTGCCATCCGCCGCAAACAATGTCCAGGTAAAAGGTATGGGCGTAAAGGACACATTGCTTTGAGGAGCTGATGAGCTGATCCCAGCGGGCATCATTTATTTTTGTGCGGTCTAGCAGAATGGGCGTCAAAAGAAGTCGGAATAAGTCAGTGAATGATGAGGCTTATTCCTTAGACGCTGATTCTATTTAAAGTAACTGCGAAGTTTCTGAAGAGTTTCTTCGACGTCCGGTGTTTCATCCATCAGCAAGTTAATGCTCTGAATGGAGTGGATCACGGTACTGTGGTCGCGCCCGCCAAAGTGATACCCGATCGATTTCAATGGAAGGTCCGTGTACTCTTTGGCCAAAAACATCGCGAGCTGGCGCGGATAGACCACTTCCTTCTTGCGACTCTTACTTTTCAGATCCGCAATGGTCACCTGAAAGTAGTCCGCAACGGTCTCCTGAATGGTATCGATGGTGACTTCCTTATCCTCATTGGTCACAATGTTGCGCAAAGTGTTTTTAGCAAGTTCTACATCGATTTCACGTCTGGTCAGCGAGGCCTGGGCCATCAGAGACACAATCACACCTTCCAGCTCACGCACGTTGGAATTGACACTGTGGGCAATGTATTCGATCACATCATAGTCAATGGAGATTCCCTCGGCCTGGATTTTTTTCTGAAGAATAGCGATACGCGTTTCAAAATCCGGCGTCTGAAGGTCAGCAGTCAGCCCCCACTTAAAACGGGATAACAGCCTGTCCTGTAAGCCTTGCAGCTCCCTGGGCGGGCGGTCACTGGTCATGATGATCTGCTTTCCGAGCTGGTGCAGGTGATTAAAAATATGGAAGAATGTATCCTGTGTTTTTTCCTTTCCCGACAGAAACTGAACGTCATCGATAGCGAGTACGTCGACTTTCATGTAAAAATCTGTGAAGTCCTGAAGGGTATTGTTTTTAATGGAGTTGATAAACTGGTTCGTGAATTTTTCGGAGGAAACGTAGAGCACCAGCTTGTTATCGAAGTGGTTCATGATATAATTACCGATCGCCTGCACCAGGTGGGTCTTGCCCAACCCTACCCCGCCATACATCATCAGCGGATTAAATGAAGTCAGTCCGGGACGCTGTGCTACCGCAAACCCGGCTGAGCGTGCAAGTCGGTTGCAGTCACCTTCAATGAAATTGTCAAAAGAATAATTGGGGTTCAGATAGGTATCCAGGTTCATCGAGTCCTGGTCCTTGTCCTTATGATTGGAACCCATCCGAGGATCGGTAGCAAAATTATCGGGCCGCGAATAATTAGGGGATTTCTGGGTAGACACATTCATGGTAAGCGGCTGGTGCTTATCATTGCCCGTATCTACAATGATGGAATATTCCAATAAGCCATCCCGCCCGATTGCATAATCCAGCGCCTTTCTGAGCAGGTTCACATAATTATCTTCCAGCCATTCGTAGAAAAACTGACTTGGAACCTGAATGGTAAGCACTTTCCCATAGATTTTCAAAGGCCTTATAGGTTCAAACCAAGTCTTAAAGCTCTCATCAGGAATGTGCTGCTGGATCACTCTCAGGCAGGCATCCCAGATCTGGTCGACTTC
Source organism: Dyadobacter sp. (assembly GCF_039919315.1). Lineage (GTDB taxonomy): Bacteria > Bacteroidota > Bacteroidia > Cytophagales > Spirosomataceae > Dyadobacter. The sequence goes on from NZ_JBDSFX010000099.1 coordinate 9,819, forward strand.
TCTATATGTGCTTACTCGTTCCAATGTATAATCTACCGTATTCAGAATGTCAAATTTTAAAAGGACGGCAAAGATATAAAAATACCTGATCTCTCCAGATTAAACTAAGGTTCAATTTAATACCAATGCCTTCCATCTCCAAGCCTGTAAATAAATCTATTTCATAAACCCGCCGTGCTAACGCCTGGGCCACATTCACATGCATGAATAAAAAAATGATATGTAATTTGTAGCTTTGTTAACCCACATTTTTGGTACTCACGACGATTTTTCCTACAAAATGCCAGGTAGTTTATTTTCAGAATTCGGACCTTCAAGCAAAGACGCCTGGGAAAAACTGGCTCAAAAGGAACTGAAAGGCAGACTGCATGAGCTGCCCCCCTGGGCGATTGCTGATGAGCTCAGCTTTGAGCCCTATGTTACCAGCCAGCAAACAGAGCTTGAAAAAATGGCAGCCATGCAGCGATGCCAGAAAAAGACGCCGGGATGGATCAACATGCCCGAGGTTACCTTCACGGATCCGCGCAAAACCAATGCTAACATTAAAAATGCGCTGGCCAATGGGGCCGATGCCATTGTTTTGAACCTGAGAGATACCGAGCTGAACCGCTGCGAATTCCCTAAACTGCTTCATAGCCTGCGACTGAGCGACACGCCGGTATTTTTTCAAACCGGTCAAAATAGCGGTCAGCTGTTTTCTGAAATTTCCCGGCATGCCGGGTATTATCTCAAAGGCGGTGTGGCTTTTGATCCGGTCGCCGAGTGGATGCGGACGGCCAAACCCTTTGATGAATCCATCAATGCTATTTCGGAGCTTTTGCACCACACCAAAAATATGCGCGAGTTCCGCCCGTATATGGTCCAGACCCATTTATACCATGATCAGGGGGCCAGCCCGGTGCAAGAACTGGCCTACGGGATCGCAGCCACGGTAACATATATGGATTTGCTTACCAACAATGGCGTGGCACCACTACTGGCATTCAACAGGATTCTCTTTTCCGTTTCAGTAGGGACCCAGTACCTGACCGAAATTGCCAAACTGAGGGCATTCCGATACCTGCTGCGAAACATCTCACGCGCCTACGGGCTGCCTGATGCGCTTTGCGCCCCCTTTTTGCGGGCTCGTACCTCCTCTTTCTACCACTGCGGCAGCTCGCCCCATACCAATATGATCCGGGCGTGCTCAGAGGCCATGAGCGCTGTGATCGGTGGATGCAATGCGCTAACCGTGCAGGCCTTCGATCAGCATCGCAGCGTGCACACTGATTTTTCTGAGCGGATTGCCCGAAATGTATCCTCTGTTCTCTCCTATGAAAGCGCGTTGGGCGTTGTGGCCGATCCGGCCGCGGGCTCCTATATGCTTGAAGACATGTCGTGCAAACTGGCGGATGCTGCCTGGAAATTATTTTTGGATATGGAAGAAAAAGGAGGTTTGATCAAATGTTTTGAAAATGGTTTGATTCAAATTGAATTAAAAAAATCATTGGAGCAGAAAGTGAATGCATTGAATCATGATCAGGTGATGGTGGGTGTAAATCGTTTTACCGAGCCTGGCGAAACTGCTCAAAACAACACTGTACACCTAGATACTAATACTACACAACCTTTTACAATTCTAAATGACAGATCTTCTTTGTCAGATTATTTTCACCAACATAGTCTGACTAAAAAATGAAGCCTGATTTCAAACATATCCCAATACCAGACCAGGTTGAGCAGGTTACTGCCAGCGAAAAGTCAATTGTAACCTCGGAAGGCATTAGGGTCAAGCCGACCTATTCGGCGGAGGATATAGCAGATTTTCAGCATCTATCATTCGGTGCCGGTGCGGCTCCATTCCTGCGCGGGCCGTATGCGAGCATGTACCTGGACCGCCCCTGGACCATTCGGCAGTATGCCGGATTTTCGACGGCGGCAGATTCGAATGCATTTTATAAAAGAAACCTGGCAGCCGGGCAAAAAGGGCTTTCTGTCGCATTTGACCTGGCCACCCACCGTGGTTATGATTCAGATCATCCCCGGGTAACCGGCGATGTAGGAAAGGCAGGTGTGGCCATCGATTCGGTGGAAGACATGAAAATGCTTTTTGATGCCATTCCTTTGGATCAAATCTCAGTGTCGATGACCATGAATGGCGCAGTGCTGCCCATCATGGCGTTTTTTATCGTCGCTGCCGAGGAACAAGGCATTAGTTCTGAGCTGCTTTCGGGCACGATCCAGAATGATATCCTCAAAGAGTTCATGGTGCGCAATACCTATATTTATCCGCCCGGGCCTTCCATGCGCATCGTCGGAGATATTTTTGCCTATGCATCCCGCTATATGCCCAAGTTCAACTCGATCAGCATCAGCGGCTATCATATGCACGAAGCAGGCGCCCCGGCGCACATCGAGTTGGCCTACACGCTGGCCGACGGCCTTGAATACATTCGTACCGGGCTGGATGCAGACATTGCAATTGATGATTTTGCTCCCAGGCTTTCATTTTTTTGGGGCATAGGGATGAACCACTTCATGGAAATTGCCAAAATGCGTGCTGGTAGGCTGTTATGGGCCAAAATCGTGCATCAATTTGCACCTAAAAATGAAAAGTCGCTGGCGTTAAGAACGCATTGTCAGACCAGCGGATACAGCCTCACCGAGCAGGATCCTTATAACAATGTAGCGCGCACGACCATTGAAGCCATGGCCGCTGTAATGGGCCACACCCAGTCACTGCACACCAATTCACTTGATGAAGCCATCGCATTACCTACCGATTTTTCAGCACGCATTGCCCGTAATACACAGCTTTTTATCCAATATGAAACAGATCTCTGCCAGGCTGTTGATCCCTGGGGCGGCTCCTATTATGTCGAGTATCTCACCAATGAACTGGCAGAAAAAGCCTGGCAGCTCATCGAAGAGGTCGAGCACCTGGGCGGCATGACCAAAGCCATTGAAACGGGTCTGCCTAAAATGCGAATCGAGGAAGCTGCGGCCAGAAAACAGGCCAGGATCGACTCGGGTAAGGATGTGGTGGTGGGTGTAAACCGTTTTAAAACAGAAAATAAAGAAGAGCTCGATATTCTCCAAATCGATAACCATGCCGTTCGTCAGGCCCAGATCTCCCAGTTGGAAAACATCAGAAAAACCCGCAATGCTGAGCAGGTAAATGAGTCGTTGCAGGCCATTACCGATGCTTGTAAGCGGGCGGGCGGAAAGGATATGAGCACTAATTTGCTGGCCCTGGCCATTGATGCGGCACGTAAAAGGGCTACTTTAGGAGAAATTTCTGATGCTATGGAAAAGCAGTTTGGGCGTTATAAATCCACCATCCGCTCTGTTTCGGGCGTGTACCAGTCCGAAGCATCGGATGATGAAAACTTCCGTCTCGCCTTGCAGATTTCAGATCAGTTTGCTCAGGCGGAAGGTCGCCGGCCGAGGATATTGGTTGCCAAAATGGGCCAGGATGGTCACGATCGCGGCGCGAAAGTCATTGCGACCAGCTTTGCAGACTTGGGTTTTGATGTCGACATTGGTCCGCTGTTCCAAACGCCGCAGGAAGTTGCGCGGCAGGCGGCTGAAAACGATGTGCACGTTGTCGGCGCATCCAGTCTGGCTGCGGGCCATAAAACACTGATCCCAGAGCTGATTGCTGAGCTCAAAAGCATTGGCAGGGAAGACATTATGGTCATAGCGGGCGGGGTAATCCCTGCCCAGGATTATCAGTTTCTCTACGATGCAGGCGTGAAAGGCATTTTTGGGCCCGGAACGATCATTTCCGTCGCAGCCCAAAAGATCTTGAAGGAATTAATGGCAGGTTAGTTCATACCAGCAAAAACCAACGAAGTACAGTTTCCTCCGAAGCCGAAAGAATTGGAAAGCACGTAATTAACTTTTTCCTTTTTGGTATATACCGCAATGGGGCTGGTTTGATAAGTGGGGATTGGCGTTTCGACATGCAAACTGGGAAACAATTCGGCGTGATGAATGCTCAAAATGCTAAAAATAGCCTCCACCGCACCCGCAGCTCCCAATGTGTGCCCGGTATAAGATTTGGTGGAGCTGAATGGCGGAATCTGTCCAAACAGCTTATTAAGGCCGTATAATTCAACCTCATCATTGTTCTGCGTTCCCGTGCCATGCGCATTCACGTAGTCAATCTGATCATAGGAAATGCCCGCAGCCTCGACCGCCTCCCGCATGCTGCGAATAGCGCCCACTGCATCATCGGACATGGCAGAAGGGTGGTGGGCATCATTTGAATTGCCATAGCCAGCCACTGCTGCATATACTTTTTTTCCTGAGGCGACTTCCTCCGATTCCAAAACAAGATAGGCTCCGGCCTCACCCAAGTTAAGCCCGTCACGATCCACATCGAAGGGTTTACAGGGATTTTCAGAAAGTATTTTAAGCGCGTTAAAACCGTTGACGGTGTATTTGGCCAGGCTATCCACTCCTCCCACGATTACCCTTTTGGCTCTTCCGGATCGAATCAAACGCGCGCCGAGCATAATCGCATTGGCAGAAGAAGAACAGGCCGTGTTGATCGTATCAGTAAATCCCCTGATCTGGTATCGCCTGGTCAGCTTCATGGTGTGTGCCGAGCAGCTATATGCATTCAGGTACTCTGAACCGTTAGATTTCAGGTTCGCATCCTCGTAAAGCTGGTCTGTGAGACACATTCCCCCTACTGTGCTGGCCGATATCAATGCAGTGTCAAAAGCTGAAAGCTCGGCCCGGGATAGTCCTGCATCGTTGATCGCTTCGGAAAATGCTTTGTCGGCCAGAAGACAGGTCCTGGTGTAGCCGCTCCTATATGCCAGTCCCAGCGACTGCTTCAAGCGCTCATTATCCACATTGATTTCACCAAATGGCAGCAGACCAGCATAGTGAGATTTAAAATGGGTAGCTTTGGAAATCCCCGAACGGGCACTGCGCAAGCTTTCATGATTTTCAGAAAGATTTTCACCAATCGCAGAAATAATGCCCATTCCAGTCACCAGCACCCGTTTCATCATCAGGCAGGTTTGGTATTGGCCAAAATGTATTGGGCCATATGATTGACATCCACCAAGATTTTTCTTCCTTCCGCCGGATTGGTTATTTTGATGCCATACTCTCTTTCAAGCAGAACGACAAGTTCAAGGGAATCGATGGAATCCAGGCCCAGATCGCCTCCAAACAAAGGTTCGTCGTCCTTGATGTCGGCAGGGTTGATATCCAATAAATTCAGATACTGCACAATCTGCCCTTTCAAGATGGGCTTCAAACTTTCTATGTCCATATGATTTGATTAGTCTCTTCCGACTGTATGATGTTCTTTTAGGGTGTTCTGTGGTTCAAACTTAAATAATTCTTTCTAACCGCAACTTAAAATAGGTCCCAAGTTGGCAAATCAGGATAAAAATACCCAGGAAAGCAAATACATACCTGAGCTCCCGCCAGCTTCCGCCTTTGAGAAAAAGCACGTAAAATCCTTCCAGACACCAATGTAACGGCGAAAAATTAGCGGCAAACTGCATAAAGCCCGGCATCACAAATGTCGGTACCAGAATGCCTCCGATGGCTCCGAAAATGATAATCGAAATTGCTCCGAAGCCATTGGCCTGCTGCTCGGTTTTGGCAAAAGCGCCGATCATTAAAGCATAGCTGACCGCTGCCATACTGCTAATGAGTACTACCGCCGCCAGAGCCAGAAAGTTATGAGGGACAGTCAGCAGTGGCAGGCCCAGCCTGGGCAATATCCAGATTCCCATCGAAAAAGTGAGCGCAACCTGCACTACGGCCACAATCACATAGATAGCCATTTTGCTAAACATGACCAGCATGAAGGTGGTAGGCATGGTTTTGAGCCGTAAAAAACTGCCATTGACGCGCTCTTTTACAATATTGCTACCCAATGATACCACCATAAAGAACATAGCAAAAATCGTCCAGGCCGGCACATTGTGCTGAGTGGAATTGGGGATAGCAGTTGAATTGCCATTACTGGCCACGATCTGGTCAATGGCCACCCTATTGGAAATCATTTTCTCTTTCAGCTTTTCAGACTTATCACCCAGATCCATACTGGTGTACATCCGGTCGATCATCAGCGAATTTTCGATCACGCTCATATAGGACTGAATGACACCCATCACTGAGTAGCTGTAATTTTCCTGCAAGACCGGATCATTGTAAAAAGAAAGCCTGGGCATATCCACTTTTTCAGGGTCGGATACATGGTGTTCCAGTCCGAGATCCTCCATCAGGATCTTGCTCACATCTGCCGCATTACTTTCCAGTCCGGCCGAAAAACGCGGCGGAATATACAATGCGAGCAGTTTTCCACGCGAAAGCAGTTCCGATTTCAATGACTGCTGCTGGATTTTGTTCTGAGAATCAATTTTAAAAAGTCCGGATTTTTTCAATGCGGCTACCAGCTTTGTCCCCTCTTGGCCCGTATCATGGTTGACCACCAGCAGCGGGATCTGGTTTTCGTTGACGACCTTATAGGCGCTGTCCTGAATGATGGTAATGATAAAAACCAAGATCAACGGCATCAAAAACATCAATGCGAGGCCCACCTTATCGTTGATGAGCAGCAAAAATTCCTTGCGCAATGATGAAATGATTTTGAACATATTAGTCGCGGTACTGCTCTCCGGTCAGTTTAATAAATAAAGATTGCAAGCTGGGCACAGCATTTTCCGTTTTTAGTTTCAATAATTCTCCTGCTGCAATAACCTTTCCATTGTCGATCAGGGCAATGTGTTTACAGAATTCTTCCGCCTCCCCCATATGGTGTGAAGTGTAAATAATGGTTGTTCCGCTCTGATTGATTTGCTGCAAGTAGCGAATGATTGCGTTTCGGCTCTGGACATCGACCCCTACTGTGGGCTCGTCAAGAAACAGGATGGCGGGCTCGTGAATAATGCCGATGGCCAGGTTAATTCTCCGCTTCATTCCTCCCGAATAGGTACTTACCTTTTTATCAGCCGCTTTGGTAAGCCCCAACACTTCCAGTAGATGCTCTCTTCTTTGTTGCAGGTTGCTTTTGGAGAGGTTATACATGGCCCCAAAATAGTCCAGATTCTGTCTGGCTGTCAGCTCCTGATAAAATGCGTATTCCTGCGGAACAAATCCTACACGATTTTTCCGCTCTGTTTCAGTTACCTGATCACCGTCAATGAAATAATGAATTTGCCCTGATGAAGCTGGTATGATCCCGCATAGTATGGAGATCAAAGTCGTCTTTCCGGCGCCGTTCGGCCCTAGCAGGCCGAAGACGTCACCGGTTTGAATGTCAAGGGAAACATCGGTGAGGCTGTCCTCCCGGGAGGATTTGTATCTTTTATAGATATTCTGAATTTGAATGCATACTGCTCCGGCCATGATCTGTCGTTATGCTCACTTACCCAGATTAAGCCCTGAAAGCTTCTGAAAGGCCTCTTTTTCTACCAGTCGAATGTCGAGCAGCATATCGGCGATCTCTTCAAAATCCTTCTGTTCGGTCAGTCTGCCTTTATAGACTCCGGCCATTTTAATGGCGCTGGCCCGCCACATATCCCCGGCTTTGGTAAAGTCCTCGGAAATGTTGGAAAGCCGCTCGTCCTGCATGTAGCCAGCCGCTTCTTCCAGGAAAGCCCCATATAGAAAGCGAAACCCGCCGCCGCCCGTCCCTATTTCCTCCTGCATGCGCACGATCTGCCCTAAGTAAAGACTGGCTTTTTTAAGCCCGAGTTTATCGCGCCACTTGCGAATATGGCCAGATGTATGCCTGATGCCGTCCACACCAGCAAAATTCCCCGGAATTCTGAGCATATCGCGCACATTTCTGCGGATACCTTTCACAATACCTTGCCGGATGACATCATCGCTGACTGGTTTGACCCTTTCAGGAAAATAAATGTGTCCCTTTGGCGCAAGAGGTCCCTGCGCAAAACGAACGCGCGTCAGATCTGTTTTCGAAAGAGTCGTGACATCCTCCATCACCGGGTCACTGATCAGATAGTTATCATCTTGCTGGCCGAAAACGATCAGGTTGTGCGCATTGAAATGAAACCGGTATTCTTTGGGAAAATAAGTCAAATGAAAAACCCCTACCTGGCATCCTACCGGCACGCCTTCCTTTACTTTTTGATCTAGAAAAGCCTCGGCAGCAGCTACATTGGAAAATTTCTTGCGGGTCACTTCCACGCCCAATGATTTGCAGGTTCTTTTGAAAATAGCCCCGGGCATGGTTCTGAACGAGATCGCAGGCCCATTGTTGACTGTCAAAAAAGGGATCTGGATATAAAACAGCCCCGAACCCATGCCAAACGCCAGCGGCTCGGTCATAAATTCCAGACCGTGATAGCGCAGCAGCGCAGTAGTCACACCATTTTCACAATGGGCTGTCTGAACATGGCGGAACGCATCGGTTTGACTATCAATATTCACTGGCTTAGCCTTTAAAATTTTTCAATTCACTTACGGTAATATCGAACGCCCTGGCATATTTTTCCAGTTTGCGATCGCTCAAATCTTTAAAAACCGATGGTTTTAAATGTCTCTTTATAAAAAAAGGGAAGAAACCCGTGTACCCTGAAAGTACGGAAAGGTCCATCAAGCGAAGTTCCATAAAATAATGTACCGGACTCTTTTCGCCTCTGGTCACGGCCTGCCTGGCATCCTCTATGCGCTCATTCACATCGTCCCAGGCGCTGTCCAGCGCCTGCTTTTTGACTTCCCATCCCCTGCTCAGCGCGGCTTCATATTTGCCGTCCTGATTTTTGACGTAGCAAACTTCTCTGGTAAACTTGTCTAATGCGCCCGGGTCCTGGGGAAGGTCTTCCTTTTTCATTTGATCAGCAGTGATTTGTCAGATATCATTCATTCAAACTGAGCGTGCACTGCGGCAAAATCAGCACACAGTCAGCAAGCAAAACATATAGGAGAAGCGGGAACTTTCGGGTACCGCCAAAAGAATTTTCTCACCCTTTTTCAATGCGCCGCTATTGAAAACTTCTTCCAGCATCATGTAAATAGAAGCCGCTCCCACATTACCCTTGGTGACCAGATTGGTGTACCATTTTTCTTTGGGTACTGTAATGCCATTCTCCTTAAAGAAATCATCAATCTTAACTTCAAAAAAGTAGCTCGATAAATGTGGCAGAAAATAGCTGACATCCTCCATACTGATGCCCTTTTTGGTAAGTATATCTTTCAGTTTTACAAAACCCAATTTAACGATCTTTTCGCCCAACAGCTTCACGTCCTGTTTGATGCTAAAAACAGACTGATCCTGAATTTCGCCGGCAGAATATTCCTTGTAGCTTTTGAGAGAGCCGTCGGCAAGCTTATCTGCGCCCATATACATACAGGCTTCCTCCTCGTTGGCGTAGGAACAGCCTTCAATCCAATCTATTTTCAATGAAATCCCTTCGGCATTCGGCTGGGGTTCAAGCAAAAATGCGCCAGCACCGTCTGATAACATCCATCTAAGGAAGTCCTTTTCAAAGGATAGGTACGGATTCTGTTCCAGTCTTAACAGTTGTTGCACCTCGTCCTCAAATCGGTCTGCACGCAAAACTGGCGACAACCTTTCGGAAGCGCAGGCGACTGCCTTTTGCTTTTCACCGAGCTTGACAGACATATAGGCATATTTGAAGGCATGCATACCTGCGCAGCAAACCCCTGACGGAGAGACTACCTCAATCGAACCCGACCCGGGCAAATAGCCGTGTACCATTGCGCCGTGCGAGGGCATCAGCTGATCCGGGCTCGAAGTCGCGCAGCTTAACAGATCGACCTGGGAGATTTCCTCCGAATTAATTCTAAATAAATCCGAAACCGCCAGTGCGGCCATTTCAGCATTGCTGTGTGTGGGCGTTCCGTCTTTTAAAAGCGCGTAATATCTACTTTTGATACCGTTATTGCGTAAAACGATTGCTTTTGATTTGGACGGTTTTCCGTTGATGTATCCTAAGTATTCTTCCATTTCCTCATTTGAAACGGACTCATTCGGTAAGAACTTGGCAATTCTGGTAATATATGCTTCTGACATTACTATTTGATTTCTACCCCACAAAAGTATTCTTTTTTCTTCTTAATCGCATTTCCGGTAAAGGGTGCGATCAGCAAATTATAGATAAACAGCAGCACCGGAGCCACCAAAAACAAGGCGATCAGCAGATAATACTTAAAGAAGCCCACCAACCGTTTCCGTTTTTCAGGAGTAGTACCTTTTTTCTTGATCAACCCTGCCCAGATACGAAAAATCTTCTTGGCCCTTTCTTCAATAAATAAAATATCGGTCGGTATTTGGATCAGCCCTGTTGCGAGCACCTCTTTTTGTAGATCACTGTACTCCTCTTTTTCAAAAGCGCTTTTCACAATGTGTCCAAATCTTTCCCCGCTCTTGATATCCTGCTCACTTACACCCGGGAAAGGGAAAATACCCCATTTCTTGTCTTTGCGGCCTGTCAGCATCCAATGCAAAATCGTCACTGCGCTGATCAGATTGGAGGTCCGGTCCATGAAAGGGATGTTGGCCACTAATTTGCCGCCCGCATCCTTAATGAGTTTTTTGACACTTTCCTGAGAGTTAAGCCACATATTTCTGCCGCCAATGATGGTCACAACGGGCGTATTGGCTAGCAGGCGTTGAAATTCAGGAGTTTTAAGCAATGCCGTAAATGGAAGGGACGGCGACAAAAACCAGGGCTGGTATCCCATCACAATCAGATCGTAACGGTCTGAGGCAAAATGAAGTGCTTTCAGCTCGATGGGCTCTTCGAGCACACATTCAGGCATCTTATCGAAAAATTCCTCGGTAGTCCACGGAAAAACAAAGGGTCGGGCAGGAAAAACCTGCACCCTTTCTACGGTCTCAGAATCAAAAGGCAACAAAAACTGATCGATAATTTCATTGAGTTGTCCGCTCTGGGTGTAATTGACAACTAGTATTTTTTTCATTGAATAACAATGCTGTTTATGCCTGATCTACTTTAAATCGGATTCTTTGAGAACCTTGGAATCTTTTGCGTAATCTGATATAAATTCCTTTAAATCAGCATTCAGCTTGCTATATCCCGAGACAATGGCCTGTTTATCCTCATCAAGCTCCTTGTTATAATTTAAAATTCCAGGTGCATGCTCCTGAATGGTGAGTCTTAAAAAACGAAATTCGGTATTAGCAGGATTGGTCTTTATTTCGTCATCCAGTAACTGAACACCCCTTTTAAACGTCTTTAACTTACCTCCTACCCCTTTCACAAATCCCGCCTGTTTCATCGTTAACGCACCTTTATAGGCATTCACCCGAGGCGTCACTTTTTCGCCATCAAGTCTGGCGAGCGCTTTGTTGATCACATCCTCTTCGCCACTGGATAATGCTTTATAATAAGTGCTTTGTTGTGCTTGGGCCGGTGCGAGGGCCGCTAGCGCACTGATCAGCAAAAAATAAATTACTACGAATCCCCTCATATCGTGCACTTACGTATTCTGTATTTAAATGGATGATGATCCGGCTGGCTTACGCCTTTTTTTGGCATTCCAGGATCGTATGATAGCTATTTCCTATCAATGGATAAGTTTCCACCACCTCAAATCCTGCCTGGCTGACCAAGTCCTTCATGACTTCAATCCGGTACATTTTGCTATTCCCATTGGCCATGATGGTAAAATATAACGATGTCGCCACCAGGCTATATTGCGCTGCAGGATAATTCTGGTTATCAAAAAATGGTTCCAGTATGTATAAGGTAGTACTCTCTGAGGCCGCCTGACATGCATTTTTAAGGATTTGCAAAATTTGTTCCTTAGAAAAACAGTCCAAAAACTGGCTCATCCAGATCACGTCCGCACCCTGCGGTATTTTTTGTGTTTCGTCAAGCAGATTGATCGCGTGAAATTCAATGCGATCCAGCAGTCCTTTCTCGGTCGCATTGGCTTTTGCTACATGGAGCTGTACGGGCAAATCCAAGATTTTAATCTGTACATTTTGATCATGATTACAGCATGCAAAAGACCATTTGCCAGTATTTCCACCTACATCAAAAATCAGTTTCGGATTTTTCCTGAACACAATTTTCAAAGCATCCGGAAATGCATTGTCGGAGTAGTAATGATCAAAATCGAACCAGGAAGTTTTTGCGGGCTCTGGCAGAATCGAGAGCCCCTCATAGATCGTCGGCCAATCGCCTAACACTTTCAGCCCCTCAGGTTTGCCATTTTTAAAGCTCTCCGTCATGCTTTTGGCCCCCAGGTAGCACACATCATTCATGAAATTAACATTCACACGGGTCATTTCATCTTTCAAAAGAAAAAACCCGACCTTGCTGATCTTGACCAAACCTTCCTCCATCTCTACCACGCCTAAAATTTCAGCTGCTTCCAGCAAAAGGGTAATGCCGTACTCGGAAACATCCATTTCCGCAATGATGGTATCCACATGCACACCCTTACGGTGATTGCTAATAAATTGAAGAATCCCGAGGTCCCTTAGTGCTATGACCGATTGGAAATACATCGGCCCGAATGCTATCTTCTGTGCTTCATACTTGGCTTCAATAGCCGACAATTCTTTTTTCATTGTACGCTTTTAAGGTTCTTACTTTCCGACGAGGCAGGTATCATTCTATCCTTGAACTTTCTTCTGTGCTTTTTCTTTTTAAGGTCTTCTTCATGCCAGATAATGTACTTGCCCATTGTTCCCTTGAAACGCTGGAAAAAATTCTCTCTGTCCGACAATTTGACAAAGCCCTCTCTGATGGATGGTTCTGCGTTAATTTTCGGTTCATACAGATTCAAAACTTTCAAAGTATCAATCACCGTCGGCATTAATCCGATCGGGAGCTCAAAGCGCTTGATAAATTTGCGCATATAGCTGTTCTGAATAGGGTCGGTCGCCAATGCAATTTTTGAAAAGCCGAGCTCTTTTGCAAGTCGGTAAGAATAATATACGTTTTCGGTGCTGTGCTCTGCTTTTTCTTCTGTGAAAATATGCTCCCGGGTAATGCCCAGCGCCTCGGCATACGTAGCCATTACTTTACTTTCAACATAAGGTGTAGCAACTGCCGAGCCCGAGAAAATGATATTTTTAGTGTAGCCTTTCGTATAAAGGTAGTGGGCCCAGTGAATGCGCATTTGCAGGACCATATCCCACTTTTGACCATTGTGCGGAAAACCAGGAACGATCACAGCGTCGTATGGCTGGTCTTGGAGGCCTTTTTGAAATGCCTTGTCCGCCGCGCGATAAAGCATTTTACCGCAACCGGAAAAAAGTACGGAGATCAGGACAATAAGGCTCAACGATAAAATTCGCACGATAATGGGTTATCAGTTTAAACAGTAAGCTGTGAAGCGTTCACCCAAACCGGCAAACAAATCACAGCTTACAAAACATTGCTTTGGTATCGGTAATGAAATCTCAACTTTAAAAATAAGCAATTCTATTTACTTTTTATGACTTGAAAGATTTACTCCACTTTTTGTAGAGTTTGGAATCGATCTCCTGATTGATTTTGTATACTGCTCCGGCCCAAAAGTTACGGAATCCGAAACCGCCTGCCTTACCCTCTACTTTCTCGATATAAAGTACTTTTTTGGTTGCCAAATCAATGAAAGTAACGTAGGCCGTTAATTTTTCGGAAGTCTTATTCAGGCTTTCAATGATGTAAACCACACCTACTCCGTCTTTCTCGCTCAATGAATACTTGCCAACCGCTTTTTTTGCCTGATCCTCAGTCAATGTAACCTCTGAATCTGTAATGTTGTCAGCCACGTTAGCCGCTTTGTTGAATTTGACCATATCTTCCACTTTGGAGAGGTACTGATCATCTTTCAGGTTGAACGCTTTCTGCAAAGAGAATTTCTTAGGCTCCATTTCGATCAGGTTGTTCCAGCTCACCATGTGCTGGTTCTGAATAGCTGCAGGGTCGGTAAAACCGATCTTCCCAACATATTTGGCTTGCGTGAAATCAAGGCCCAGAAATACCAGCTTGGTCTTGCCTGCAAATAAATCAGCCATCGTGTTATCCGCTGAAACGCTGCCGGCACTGAAAAGAACGAATGCAAGAAGTAATAACTTTTTCATAACATGAGTAATTTGAAACGGTTGATTATTTAAGCTTTTTGTCTAAAAAGGCAGCCAGAGATTTACCTGCTTTGGCATAAGATTCTGCAATACGGACGCCGGTATCAAAGTCAAAACCACCAAACTGGCCGCCAGGGACGTTTCTCATGGTGATCTCGGCTACCTTGGCCGATTTGTTGGCTGATTCAACCAGGTCTACCTCGTAATCCACATAAGCGTTCTTACGCATGACGCCTACATTGAAACCCGGCTCGATAAATTTGGTACGCACAATCAGCGTGTAGGCAGCATCGGGTCTTGCCTGAATTGCCTGCAAGCCTTTCTCGCCTAGTCCCTTATTGAAAAGTTCTTCAAATTTGGGTTCAAAGCGGGCTTTACGGTCTTCCACCCAAGCCTTTTTCCAGGTATCCCCTTTACCCGCTTCCTTATTATTATATTCCGCGGATTTTTTGTCAAGATACTCCTGTTCGGTGGCAAATTTCCCTACTCCGAAGCTGGAATAGTCGTATTCGATATTAACTGTTTTCTGTCCTGACAATACACTTACATCTCCTGAGCGGAGATCAACGCGTTGGGCAAAAGAGTCACTGACGCCCATTGCAGCCACGGTTAAGATGGATGCGTAGATAAACTTTTTCATTGTAGTAATGTGATTTTTAAGGTAATAGAGGCTTCAAATATATATCAATTTTTCAGGTTTGCGTTTTTCCTGTTTGTATATTCTCAGCGACAATTCTTCAGCGGTTATAAACTGGAAAGAGGGCGTCACCCGAAGCCTCGATTTGAACAGAGAATGAAGCATTTCCCTGAAAATCTGGGTGTCTAATGCCATCGGAATCAGGATCGCGACATCATCATTTCCGTACTCATTTTTGGAAACTACCACCTGATAAAGATCTATTTCTTTGACCATATCCAGTACATCAAACAGGGCTGGCGGAAAAATGGTCGTCCCCTTGAATTTGATCATTTGCTGCTTGCGGCCTACCACCGGCCCCAGCCGCGGACTTTTACGTCCACAACCGCAAGTCGCGTAATACACATGACACAAATCACCTGTTTTATAGCGCAGCATAGGCATGCCTTCCACGCCCAGCGTCGAGATTACCACTTCACCCAGTTCACCGTCTTTCACTGTCTGCCCGGCCTCATCGACAACTTCCAGGATCAGCAAGTCTTCATTCAAGTGCCCTCCCTTACCTTCTTCACATTCTGTAAATGCTGCGCCCATTTCAGTGGACGCATAGGTGGAATATAGTTTCACATTCCATTGAGAGGTGATTCTTTTGCCCAGCCCATTATAGGTAAAATCCGCGTTACGGACCGGCTCGCCGATACAGATCACCGATTTGACACTGGAAGCATTGTAGTCGATGCCATTGGCCTGGGCGTAGTCGATCAGACGCGGGATAAATGAAGGAATGGCGATAATGACCGTAGGAGAAAACCGTTGAATGGACTCCCATTGCAAAAACGGTGCACCCGGGCCGACGCGTATCATACCCGCGCCCATTCTGCGGGCACCCATCCAGTAGGCCAATCCGGCCATAAAACGGCGGTCAATGGTGGTCATTAACTGGTAAATATCATGCTCGCTGCCGCCTGCACAACGAAACGAATCCGACTCGTTGATGGCCAGTCTTTCTATATCCGAATCGGTCAGATAAAATGCAACGGGGTCACTCAATGTGCCTGAGGTCGTTACGTAATCGGCGATCCTGCTTTTGGGCACGCACAAAAAATCATCATTGGCCGCGGCAAGGTCATCTTTGGAAGTAAATGGCAGCTTAACAAGATCGGCAATACTGACAATGGAATCAATGTCGACACCGTGCTCTCTGAACACTTTGCGGTAATAAGGTGAATGGGCCGACACATAGGCCAGCAGATGTTTCAGTTTTTGTTCCTGCGTTTCACGGTTCATGGCAGAGGTCATTTTTTCACTCGGATTTGTAGGTAAACATCAGGAACTTCACTTTTTTGCATTCTGAAATCCGTTCGCGGATCGCGTTTTCTTCATTGAGCGAAGAAACATCATGCTTTAATGCTTCCTGGTAGTAGCTGATGGCCTTTTTCAGGTTTTTGCTCTTTTTGAAATAATCACCCAGAAACAGATAGGTAAGGTAGCTCTGCGGATTATTACTCACAAAACTCCTTTCCTCTTCGGCAGAAAGTTCAAAAGGAACATCCAACATGAGGTACCTGATGATCATTTGTTTGGTCGCTTTAAATGCTTCGAATTTCCTGTAATCCGCTGAACTTAGGAAAGGATCTTTTTTGATTGCCAATGAATCCACTGTACCAAATTTTCCTTTCCCAGAAAATACATCATTCAAATTGTAGCAAATGAATTCTCCCAGTTGGTAGGGAGGCGTGGAAATCCACATTTCCTTTTTGGCAGGTTTAAAAACGATACCGTGGTGGGCTATGAGCTGATTCAATGATTTCGAATTACCATAGCCTATAAATTTATCGTTCACGCCACTTTTATCCCGTAAAATAGAGGCCGCCTTATTCACGTCCAGCGGATAGGACCGGCCCATCAGCTGGTTCATCCGGTCAAAACGAGATTTGGAATCCGTGTCCTTGACATTGTTGATATTGACCGAATCCTTGATGAATGCATTGCCCTGATAATGATTGGCACACACCAGGTAATCTTTGCCTGACTCGAAAACATCCATTTTCTGCGGTGATTTCTCAATGATAACTGCCTTATCATCAGCCGCCGAGCCGATTAGTAAAGATTCTGATACGAATGTTTCGCTGCGCTGCGCAATGCGGTTTGCTTCTTCAATGGTACCGGCGTACTGCAATATTTCTCTTGCCAAAATCGAAATCGGCTCTTTGGCAGCAAACGGAATGTCGGATTTGGACGCGTTTAGGGTGACGGTAATGCCTTTCTCGTTCATGCCCGACACCACGCCGGTCAGTCCTGCCCAGGCGTAGGAGGCAAATTGGTAGCCCTTATCGGGTTTCATGAAAACGATAAGCTTGTCTTCCGAGAAAGCATCGCCCATATAGAAATCAAAATTCCGCGCAATCAGCAAAGTGGAGTCTTTGGAAAGCGAATGGTTTACTGCAAAGGAGGTACAGCCGACCATATTCAGGTCAGTCAACGCGTGGCCAATATCGTGGGCAGCGTGGTAATTGAGTATGCGGTAATATTTGGGGCCAATGTAGTTGAACTGCTCAGAAAATGACTGGGAAACGCCATAGATTTCTTGTTGGTTTTCCTGGGGAATGTATTTGTAAATGTCTCGGTTAAACCAGCCCACAAAACCTTTCAGCACTTGCAGGAACATCACGCTTGGGATCATTTCCTTGATCTGGCCCACAAAATGTACCTCCTGTTTTTCCATGAGCTCCTTGGCCAGGATACCGTAGATCAGCCCTCTTTCATAGGGAGCCCCTTCCAAGTACATTTCCCAGATACCTTCCTTATTCTTCCGAAGCCAACAGTTGCCGACCGCGTAATGGTTTTCGGCCACTTTGACACGCTTGTAACTCTCTACAGTTTTATTACTTTCAAGATTCGGAGCCGGCACCGTGATTCGCCAGATGAATAAACCGAAAAGGAGCACGGTTATCAGCAGGAAAATACCGAAGAATTTGAGTACAGATCTTGTTACTTTATTTTTTGGCCACATATAGATAAAACAAAACAGCTGTCTGCCGATTGGCAACTGGCATAAGATCAAAATTAATAATAAATGGGCATCTCTTACATAAAAAGCGTTTCAGCGGACTCAGCATTGGGGCTTTGGCATATGACCGAGCCGTGGCAGCAGCTAAGAAATATCGTCCATTTACCTCCCAATGAGTTGATAACATTGGAGGAAAAGAAAACAGATCGGTGAAAACAGGAATGGCTGGCGTGCCGGGCATTGTTGCAGCAAATGACAGATACTCAGCCAGTCATCTATTATGATGAAAACAGAAAACCGCACATCCAACACAGCGGCCAGCAATTATCGATGTCTCACTCGGGCGAGTATGTGAGTGTATATCTGCACAAAACCCATGCTGTAGGCGTGGATATTCAGCAAATGAAGCCCAGCATTTCCAAGGGTGCCGATTACTTTCTAAATGACGACGAACAGCGCTGGGCCGATCTGGACGACAATGTTTTGCTGCATTTGATATGGTCAGCAAAGGAATCCATTTTCAAATACGCGGGAGATACGGATCTTAATTTAAAAAAACATATCATTACAAATTCATTCAATAGCAACCAAAACGGCACAATTCAGGTTTCTATCCTGAAAGGGAACATGACTGAAAATATTCTTGTGCAATTCGAGACTTTTGAAGATTATGTACTGACCTGGACTTTCTAAAACCACCTTAAACCTTAACCTTCAAGCAATATATGCGCAGATTTCTTACGATCCTCTTTGTCCTTTCCGCTTTCAAAATTTCCGCCCAAGTACCCTCGCTGTCATCAAGTGAAATTTTTCAGAACATTAAAAAATTGAATGTGCTAGGCTCGGTCCTCTACATTGCGGCGCATCCCGACGACGAAAATACATTAATGCTTTCCTATTTGTCCAAAGACCAGCTCGTGCGGACGGGGTACCTTTCGCTGACCCGAGGAGACGGCGGTCAAAACCTGATCGGTGCTGAGCAGGGCTATAATATCGGCGTGATCCGTACCCAGGAATTGCTTGGTGCACGGAGGATTGACGGGGCGCAGCAGTTTTTTTCAAGAGCCTATGATTTTGGTTTTTCCAAAACGCGCGATGAAACGCTAAATTTCTGGGACAAGGACAAAGTACTTGGTGATGTAATATGGATGATCCGCAAATTTCAGCCGGACGTGATCATTACCCGCTTCCCACCCGACGCGCGCGCAGGACACGGCCACCACCAGACTTCCGCTTTCCTGGCAGAACAAGGATTTACCATGGCTGCCGATCCGAAATCCTACCCGGACCAACTCAAATTTGTTAAAACCTGGCAAGCCAAGCGGCTGGTTTGGAATACTTACACGCCTGGGTTCACCAATAAGCAGCCATTAGAAGAGAAAACCCCATTCATATCGGTCGAAATCGGCGGCTACAATCCTGTTTTGGGAAAATCTTACACTGAAATCGCTGCCGAAAGTCGCAGTCAGCATAAAAGCCAGGGATTTGGTAGCTCGGCCCAGCGAGGCGACCGTATCGATTATTTCCTTCATAAAGTAGGCCAACCCGCTGATAAGAACCTATTTGATGGCATCGATTTGAGCTGGAAAAGGGTAAAAGGAAGCGAAAAGATTCAGTCATTGATCCATGCAACGATCAAGAAGTTTTCAGTCAACAAACCCTCTTCGTCCATACCTGATCTGCTAAAAATCAATGCGGAGCTGAGCAAACTGGATACGTCTGATGTATACATTAAAACTAAAAAAGAGGAAGTAAAGGACCTGCTGGTGCAATGTGCGGGGCTATGGTTTGAAACCAACCCTGCTACATTTTCAGGAGTGGCCGGTGACTCAGCGGCCGTGACTATTTCGATTGTAAAAAGATCTGATTATCCTGTCAAGTTGGTTTCCCTTCAATGGACTGGAAAAACGCAGGATAGTCTGCTTAATCTTGCTCTGGGAGAAAATGAATTGAATTCGTTTGCTCAAAAAGCACTACTACCAGCGACATTGAAGATCAGCCAGCCCTATTGGCTTGAAAAGCCGATTGATAAAGGTTTATTTCAGATAGACAATCAGCAAGACATTGGTTACCCGCAAAACCGCCCGGAGACAGTAACACATTACACTTTTGAGATCAGCGGCCAGCGTCTCACATTTGAGCGTCCCTGGATTTACAAATTTACAGACCCTGCCGAAGGAGAAATTTACCGCCCTTTCGAGATCAGGCCGCTCGTGACAACAACCATTACCGAGCCTGTTTTTATTTTTTCTTCCCTTGAACCGAAAACGGTGACGATGGTAGTAGAAGCGCAAAGGAATAATGTGAAAGGGACGTTGAAACCAGCACTTCCAGCCGGTTGGAAATCAGTACCGGAAACTGCGGATTTCAATTTTTCAGGTAAGTATCAGCAGCAGTATTTTTCATTCATTATTACCCCGCCCTCGGCTAACTCGGAAGCGACATTAAAGGCCGTGGCAACGGTTGACGGCAAGACCTTTGACAAATCCATTAAAACCATTGCATACCGCCACATTCCAAGCCAGACCATTTTCCCTGTTTCGGAAGCCAAGCTTGCCCACATTGACGTCAAAACTTCGGTAAAAAACATTGGCTACATAGCGGGAGCAGGCGATGATGTGCCTACTGCCTTGCGCCAAATGGATTGCCAGGTTACGATGCTGAATGAATCAGGCTTAGCAAAGGATTTGAGCATTTATGACGCTATTGTTGTTGGAGTAAGGGCTTATAACACGGAAGATTACCTTGCCAATTACCAGAGCAAGCTTATGGATTACGTTAAAAATGGCGGTACCATGGTCGTTCAGTATACGATTCCAGGACAAAAAGTAAAACAGATCGGACCGTTTCCGATAACGTTGGGCCGTGAGAGGGTAACGGAAGAAGATGCGGAAATGCGGTTTTTATTACCTGATCATACGTTGCTGAACTACCCAAACAAAATCACGCAAAAAGACTTTGACGGATGGATTCAGGAGCGCGGACTATACTTTGCACAGGATTGGGACAAGAAAAATTACCAGGCGCTATTTTCAAGTAATGATAAGGAAGAAGGCCAAAAAGAGGGTAGCGTGCTATATGCCCAGTATGGCAAAGGGCATTACATTTACACGGGCCTCTCATTTTTCCGGGAGCTGCCAGCCGGCGTTACCGGAGCCTATCGCTTGTTTGCTAATATGATTTCGGTTGGGAAGAAGTAGGGTTCGCCCCTACTTCACATTTTTCCTGCGGTTACGCTGAAAATCTTCCAACACAAACCCGCCCAAACCCTGCAAATTGCTGTAATAAGCGCGGCCATTGTTGACCTGGGTGAAGTTTTGGACAAATTGTTTCAGGTACGGATCGGTAGCAATCATAAAGGTTGTTACCGGTATATCCAACCGTCTGCATTGCGCAGCCAGTGTCAAAGTCTTGTTGATAATCTTGCGGTCCAGGCCGAAACTGTTTTTATAGTAACGGATACCTTCTTTTAAACAGGTCGGCTTTCCGTCGGTAATCATGAAAATCTGCTTGTTACGCGTTTTCTTGCGGCGCAGAATATCCATGGCAAGCTCCAATCCCGCAACCGTATTGGTATGATAAGGTCCTACTTCCAGGTAAGGCAAGTCTTTGATCTGGATTTGCCAGGCGTCGTTACCAAAAACAATGATATCCAGCGAATCCTTAGGGTACTTGCTTCGGATCAATTCGGCCAAAGCCAGCGCTACCTTTTTGGCTGGGGTAATGCGGTCCTCGCCATACAAGATCATTGAATGGCTGATATCGATCATGACTACCGTCGCCGTAGTCGTTTTTTGCTCGCGCTCGACCACTTCCAGATCACTTTCCATGAGCATAAAATCTCCGATGCCGTGATTGACCTGCGCGTTCTTAATGGATTCGGTCATTGCGATCTGATCCAATGTATCACCGAACTGAAATTGGCGTATGTCACTGCTGAGCTCATCGCCCACGCCCATATGTGGTGTATGGTGATTTCCGCCTGATTTAGACCGTTTCAATTTCCCGAAAATCTCATCCAATGCACTTTTGCGAATGCTTTTTTCCGCTTTCGGCGTCATAATAAGCTTGCTTTCGCCTTCCTGTTTTTCCTCCGTGATGTATCCTTTCTTTTTGAGGTCATCAAAGAAATCACCGATACCATAAGAATCGTTGGTGAGGTTGTACTGGCGGTCGAGCTCGCTGAGCCAGGACATAGCTTCGCTGACATCGCCGGAAGTCATCAACAACAGCTGCTGAAAAATGTCAAAAAGTTGGTCAAACTTACTGTTAGCGCCTTGCTCGGCCGGTATGAATTTGGAAAAACGATGTCCACGCATAAGAATTCAGCTAAAAATATCCCTAAAATGAGACGGCTACTTTCAAAGTTATCGAAAGTAGCCGCATATTACTTACAAATCCTGACCGAATTATGCCTCTTCTGCGCAGAATTCTTCGAATGCCATTTGCAAATGTTGCGCGATCATCTCAGCCGAACGTCCTTCAATGTGGTGACGCTCAACGAAATGGATCAGCTCTCCGTCTTTGAAAAGCGCTACCGCGGGTGATGACGGAGGATAAGGTAAGGTATACTCGCGCATTTTGGCAGTTGCAGCCAGGTCGGCTCCTGCAAACACAGTTGCCAAATGATCAGGCTTGATTTCACTGCGGGACAATGCCTCTCTCACGCCCGGACGTGCCGCACCAGCCGCACATCCACAAACTGAATTGATCACAACCAAGGCAGTACCTTTGGTTGTTTGCATGAAATTGTCAACTTCCTCAGCAGTTGTCAAATCCTGAAAGCCAACATTAGTAAGTTCAGCTTTCATCGGAGCCACTAATTGTGGTGGATACATATTGTTTTAAAATTTAGAATTGATAGTTAATTTTATTTGAGCCAATGGCTGTTAGCTGTTAGCGATTAGCTCCTTCTGTGTACTTAAAGTAAATTCAAAAATAAAAGAAGCTAACAGCTAATAGCTAAAAGCTACTACATAAACCCCAGTTCCAGTTTCGCTTCTTCCGACATCATCTCTGTTGTGTAAGGAGGATCGAAAGTCAGTTCGAGGCTAACGTCATTGACACCTTCTACTTCCCTTATTTTTTGCTCCACTTCGCCTGGCAATGTACCTGCCGACGGGCACGATGGGGATGTCAGTGTCATGGAAACAAAAACATTGTTTACCGGAAATATTTTCAAATCGTAAATCAGTCCAAGCTCATAGACGTCGACGGGAATTTCCGGGTCATAAACCGTCTTAATCGCTCTTACTACTTCTTCTCTCAATTCTGACTCTGACATTTCAATTTATTTATAGTAACGACGACTTAGATTTCACTCTGCATTCACCGATTTGGCCTGATAGGCAATCCCGTATGCTTTCATTTGTTTCAACATAGCTGCCAGACCATTCGACCTGGTTTGTGCCAAATGCTGATGCAGACCAACTTTTTCCATGAAGTAAAGGTCCGCACTGGCGATTTGCTCCGGCGTATGCCCCGAAAGCACTTTGACCAGCATACTTACCAATCCGCGCACAATGATCGCATCGCTGTCCGCTTCAAATTTCAAAAGCTCCCCGTCCATGTAAGCATTCAGCCAAACCCTGGACTGGCAACCTTTGATGATATTTTCTTCTGTTTTAAACTGTTCTTCCAACGGTGGGAACTGCTTTCCAAGATCTATAATGTACTCGTACTTGCTTTCCCAATCATCAAACAATTCAAAATCAGAAATTAGTTCGTCCTGTATCTCGTTTATGGTCATTGTATTCTAATATTCTGATAAGCATCTTTAACTTTTTCATGCGTATAGGATTCTCCATTGTCCAGTTGACGCCTCGACCTTTCGGTTTTTGCCAGAAGAATAATCTGTTCAATGACTTGTTCAACTTCCACCTGTTCAGGCAAGTTTTGGAATGAATCAATTAAAACCGTTTTAGGAATCGTTTCCATATTCATGAAGTTTGAGCAATTGCTGTCTTAGTTTCAACCCAGTTAATGATAGATTCTGCTAATTCAATACCAGCAGTGGACACTTCGACCGAACGATTACCATCGTATCCCATTGCTAAATGAAGCGTGTCATGTGCACTATCAAAAGCATTGAACACTTTCTTATCCGCTATTCGTTCTTTATACCAATCAACGTCCTTCCTACCCTTCGCTTTGTTTTCAAACAGCGTGTCTAGTGCTATTAAAATACCAGTATAGGCAGCGTTTCCAGCGAGCTTCACATATTTTCTGTCCTCATAATAGCCGTCTCCTTTCTTAGCTTTCTCTCTTAAAATCTCCTTTGCATTATCCAGATAACGCTTCGCTTCCTGTACTGTGTTGGGCATATGTGTATATAGTTTAGTTTCAACAAGGAGACCAGCCGGGCCGGGTGAATTTAAGCAAAATTATCCAAGCATTTTCTTGACCTTATGGAGGCCTTTTACCAATAGATCGATTTCTTCGATCGTGTTATAAACAGCAAATGAGGCGCGCGAGGTTCCGGAAATATTGAATCGATTCATCAGCGGCTGCGTGCAATGATGCCCCGTACGTACCGCAATGCCCTGCTGGTTCAGTAATACCCCAATGTCTTGATGATGAATTCCATCTATTACAAAAGAGAGCACGCTTACTTTTTCTTTGGCTTTACCTATAATTCTCAAACCTTCGATCTCGCTCACAGCCTCAGTGGCGTAGGTCAGCAGTTTGTGTTCATGAGCAGCAATGTTAGATTTGCCCAAAGTATCCACATAATCCAGGGCGTACTTGGCTGCCACTACATCGGCAATGTTGGGCGTTCCGGCTTCGAATTTATAGGGAAGCTCATTGTAAGTAGTCTTTTCGAAAGTCACTTCTTTGATCATCTCCCCGCCGCCGCGGTAAGGTGGCATCGCGTTAAGCAAGTCTTTTTTACCATATAAAATCCCCATTCCGGTCGGGCCGTAGATCTTGTGCAGGGAAAGCGAATAGAAATCGCAATCCAAATCCTGAACGTCCAGGTGAATGTGAGAACTAGCCTGGGCTCCATCCAAAAGTACCTTCGCTCCTACTTTATGCGCTTTTTCAATGATCTCCTTGACGGGATTAATTGTTCCTAGTGAGTTGGAAACGTGCACTACCGACACAAATTTAGTGCGCTCGGTGAGCAGCTTTTCGTATTCGTCCATCAATAGCTCACCATCGTCATTGATAGGAATCACTTTCAGAACGCACCCTTTTTCTTCACAGAGCATCTGCCAGGGCACAATGTTGGAATGGTGCTCCATGGTGGAAATGATCACTTCATCGCCCTCTTTTAAAAACTTGCGGCCATAGCTGGAAGCGACCAGATTGATGCCATCGGTTGTTCCGTAGGTAAAAATGATCTCTTCGGCGAATTCTGCATTTAAAAAGGTTTGCAATCTGCGGCGCGAGAGCTCGAAAGCAGAAGTTGCTTTTTCTGCCAAATGGTGAATACCTCTGTGGATATTGGCATTGTAATGCTCATAATATCCTGCCAGTGCATCCAGTACCAATCGCGGTTTCTGAGTTGTGGCCGCGTTATCAAAATACACCAGCTGTTTTCCGTTAATGACTTCATTGAGGATCGGAAAATCGTTTCTGATTGAGGCTATATTGAGATTGTTGCTCATTGTCATGGGTATTTAAGAAAAATACCCAACCCAAAAAATTGAAGGTTGGGTAGCAATAAGTTTGGTATCCTCTGTAAAAACCGCGGGATATTATTTTGAAGCCAGCTTCTGGGCGATCACATTTTCCAGATATTCCCGAACTGAATCGATCTTGATCTGAGAAACGACATCTGCACAAAAAGCAAACATTAATAGTGACAGTGCTTCCGGCCTTGAAATCCCACGTGAACGCATGTAAAACAATGCTTCCTCGTCGATCTGGCCGGTGGTAGTCCCGTGGGAACATTTGACATCATCCGCAAAAATTTCAAGCTGCGGCTTGGTGTTCATTGTCGCCTCGGGGGACAATACTATATTTTTACAAGATTGGAACGCATTGGTTTTCTGAGCATCAGGACGCACAAATATTTTACCATTGAAAACGCCCTTTGCCTTATCCCTTAAAATCCCTTTATATAACTCGTTACTTTCAGAATTAGGCTTGCGGTGATCGGCAACCGTGTGGTTATCAACGTGCTGCGTGCCGTCCGGGAAGTACAGTCCATACATATGTGCTTCACAGCGCTCTCCATCCAGGATAATATTGAGGTTGTTGCGTGTAAAACGTCCGTTGAGCGTCACGGTGCCTGCGTAAAACTGCGAGCGGTCCAGCATTCTCACCTGGGTAGTTCCGATGTGGTAAGCATTATCGCTTTCATTCTGCACTTTATAATACTCCACACCCGCTTCTTCACCGACGAAAATCTCTGTAACCACGTTGGTAAATGAGCGCTGCTCGCCCAAAGTGCGGAACGCTTCCGCCAGTTTCACGTGTGCATTACGGCCCACAGCAATAACATTTCTGGGCTGGCTACCTACATTCTGTACCCGCGCGTCACTCACAAAGCGAAGGATCACAGGATGCTCCACCGTTTGATGATCGGCTACGTGTATGAAAATACCGTCTTGTGCAAAGGCTGTGTTCAATGCTGTAAAAGCATCGTCCGCTTCGTGCGCCAATTCATTGAAATAGGTATTAACCAGGGTAGGGTTCTTTTTATAAGCTTCTGAGAGCGGCTCAATCGTGATCTGATCCTGAGCAGATATGAGTCGGGACAATGCCGGGTTATAATGCCCGTTGACAAAATAAATAATGTTAGCTTCCTGCTCGGGAATGTTGAGATCCTCCAATTCGGCAAGCCCCAGGGCACTGTCTGCATTGAAGTTGTAATTAACACTGATCAGGTCCTTTACGTTGGAATATTTCCACTCTTCATTACGATGAGTCGGGAAACCCAACTTATCAAACTGAGCCAGGGCTGCACGTTTTTTTTGATGAAAAGCCGAAGAGGCTTCACCATTCATTACGGACTCACGGGCATGAAAGTCCGTGATCAGCCTGGTTTTCAAATCTATTGTTTCGGTACTCATTGATGTAGTAATATGTACTTTTAATGTTAAGAATTACAGCAAGGCCAAACCTTCTTTTTTCTTAACCAACGGCTTCAACTTCCGCTTTGATCCAGTCGTAACCCTTTTCTTCCAGTTCCAGTGCCAGTTCTTTCGGCCCGGATTTTACGATGCGTCCTTTGTAGAGCACGTGTACGTAATCAGGAATAATGTAGTCCAGCAAACGCTGATAGTGGGTTACCACAATGGTTGCGCGTTCCGGAGAGCGAAGCGAGTTAACGCCTTCTGCCACAATACGTAATGCATCAATATCCAGACCGGAATCTGTTTCGTCCAGGATGGCCAGTTTCGGTTCGAGTACTGCCATTTGGAAGATTTCGTTCCTTTTTTTCTCACCGCCCGAAAAACCTTCGTTCAATGCACGTTTCAGAAGCGAATCGTTCATGCTCACCAGCTTGGCCTTTTCACGTACCATTTTCAGGAACTGAGCGGCATCCAGCGGGTTTTCGCCTCTATATTTACGAATTTCGTTAACAGCAGTTTTTAGAAAATTAATGGTGGTTACACCTGGAATTTCGACCGGATATTGGAATGCAAGAAAAATACCTTCCGCCGCCCTTTCTTCCGGGGCCATTTCCAAAATATCCTTTCCGTCGAAAACAACACTCCCGCCAGTAACTTCGTATTCCTCTCTTCCAGCTAAAACAGATGCCAAAGTGCTTTTTCCGGAACCATTGGGTCCCATAATCGCATGCACTTCACCCGGTTTGACTTCCAGGTTAATGCCTTTTAATATTTCTTTACCTTCAATTGAGGCACGCAAGTCATTAATAGAGAGCATAACTAATTAATCCTTAATATATAGTTCGTGGTAATTTACCGCAAAAGTAACACGCTTTAAGCGTAAAAGAAAATGAATGTCAAAGACGGCAAACTTCCTACTTGTATATTCATTAACCTTTTTAGAGGCAGCCTTGTTCCCCGGAATTATATATTTCTCGCTGGAAAACCCACATTATGAACTCCTTGAAACAGGGCTTGTTTTTAATTGGTAAAGAAAGATTTACTTTGCGAGAAAGGCTTTCCAACACTTCGTATATGAGAACAGGCTCCACATCCGGTAACGCATTACCGGGTAATGCAATCAACGTTTCCTCCGAAACGGGTACTTTAAAGAGATTACTCATCCATAGCCCCGACCGGGGCCTGGGTAAAGTAGTGCCCAGCAAAGCCCAGGACTGGCTTTTTGAAGACATCGTCCACCTGGATACCATGCGACGGGGGGAATATGACTACTATGTAAAGCTGCTGCTGTACTTTCTGGACCCTGATAAAATCAAGGGGAAACTCAGCCAAATTGACCATGATCCCACGCGCTCCTTCTTCATCCCCGGCTCGGAAGAATATTACGATTCAGACCGCGTGGTTGACATTCAAAAACTGCTGGGTCAGATCCTTGAAAACGATGATGTGCGCGTCAAGCTGACGGCGGCCATTTGTGGAATAGAAAGATGTTCCTACCGGATCCAGCAGGAGCTGAATGCCTATGATCCGCACGAGCTGGCCAAAATCTTCATTTCAGGCTCCTACTCAGATAAAAGAATGCTCTTCGCCCCGCTGCCCAACCTGATATTCATGCGCGACATTGGTATTGTTATCAATGACCACATTCTGCTCAATAAGCCTGCAAAGACTGCTCGCACCAGGGAATCGATTCTGGCGCAGTTCGTCTTTTTTTATCATCCTATGTTTGCTCATATCCGGGAAAATCTCATTGAAATACCTGAAAATGAGCGGCATTTTCTTTTGCCCGACGACGAAAAAGCCAGCGATTATCACCGCTGTACTCTCGAAGGCGGAGATGTCATGATGGTCGCTCCTAACCATTTGCTGATCGGCTGCAGCGAAAGAACATCAATCTACGCCGCCCAGCAGGTCATGAAAATATTATTTGATAAAAATGTGGTTGACAAGATCACCATCATCAAAATCCCTAAAAAGCGGGACTATATGCACATTGACACCATTTTTACGCAGGTCAAAAAAAATGTGTGGGTACTGCTTGGCTCACTGGCCAGGCTGGGTGACGAGGCGCGAAAAAAAGATGTGCTGCATTTCTTTGCGCCCGCCGATACCAATAAAGAATTCAGGATATTACAATTTGTAAAAGGCAATCAGCATCAGCCCCGGGAAATCGAGAACCTGGAAGATCTGCTGGCCGAGATCAGCGAGAAAGACCTGGGATCGAAAGAACCGGTCAGGTTTATTTATTCGGGAGACAACGAATTCCCTTATGGTGAACGCGAGCAATGGACCGATTCCTGCAACTTACTGGCGTTAAAAGACGGTGTCGTCGTAGGTTATGATCGAAATGACAGGACGCTGGAAGCTTTTAAAAAGCTAGGGTTTTCGGTGATCAGCGTCAAAGAGCTGCTTGATAAATTTGAAAATGATGAATTATCCCCGATCACATTAACGGATACATTCATTACGCTTCCGTCAGCCGAGCTCTCCCGTGCGCGGGGCGGATCGCATTGTATGAGCATGCCCATATTGCGGGAGCCGTAGTTCGGTGAACTTTAATATTGTAATCGCCATATTTCGGTCGTAAATTGCAGTAGGCTTACCATTAGAAAAAATACTCCTATGCGCGTTATCACTTCATCCACTCAAATTCAGCCACAATCTACCTCGCGGATCATGATGATCAGGCCGGTCAGGTTTGGCTTTAATGAACAAACTGCCGAAAGCAACGAGTTTCAACAGGAATCTTTTGCCCAAAGTACCAGAGAAACGGCCCAGCAAATTGCAAAAGAGGAATTTGACCTGATGATTGATCAATTGAAAAAAGCGGGCGTCAATCTGCATATTTTTGAAGATACCGAAGATGTTTACAGACCTGATGCTGTGTTTTCCAATAATTGGGTCTCATTTCACCAGAGCGGCAAAGTGGTACTCTACCCGATGATGGCCGAAAACCGCCGCGCTGAGCGAAGACTGGACATTATAGACAGGCTAGCCGATGATTTTAATGTTGAGGAAGTAATAGATCTGACCCATTTTGAGGCGCAAGGCAAATTCCTGGAAGGTACCGGAAGTATGGTCCTGGACCGCCGCTACAAAATCGCCTACGCCTGCCTGTCCCCGCGTACACATATAGAGGTACTACACGCATTCGCGGACGCGCTCGGCTACGAGATCGTTGCCTTTTCGGCCTCCGATGAAAACGACAAACCGATTTACCATACCAATGTGCTAATGTGCATTGGCGATATTTTCGCAGTAGTATGCCTGGAAGCGATCAAAAATCCGGACGAACGTTACCTCGTGCGTTCAGCTTTGGAAGAAACCAAAAAAGATATCATCGAAATTACATTGGAGCAGGTCAGGCACTTTGCCGGTAATATGCTGATGGTCAAGGACGATAAATCCAATAAATTTCTGGTCATGTCCACCCATGCTTATGATTCACTAAGCCAGCAGCAGCGCCAGGCGCTCAGTGAGCACGCCCGGTTGCTACACACTGATCTGTCTGTGATCGAGGGTAATGGGGGCGGCTCTGCCCGGTGTATGATGACGGAAATACACTTACCTATCAAGTAAAAGCACAAAAAAAATGCTCCCCAAAAGAGGAGCATTTTTCACTATTGGTAACCCTATCTAAATTTTTTGCTTAATCTTTCAGGTCCGCCTTTGCTTTTGCAATTTTTTCCTGAGTTTTAGCTTTGAATGAATCCCATTTGTCAGCAGTTTCGTCCTGAACCTCTTTCCAAGAAGCTTTTAGGTCTTCTTTTTCGTTGTTCAGTTCTTTTTTACGTTCCTGCCATTTGGCTTTTTCTTTGTCGGTTGTCTTGTCGATCTTCGCATCAGCTTCATCGATTTTCTTGTCAAGCTTAGCAACCGCTTCGTCTATATCTTCTTTCAAAGATTCTTTGTCCTCTTTTACTTTTGCTTCGAAATCGTTGCCTGCTTCTTTGATGTCCGATTTGGCTTCGTCTACATTTTCCTCCATATCGTTTTTAGCCTCTGCGACAGTCTCGTTGGCAGAATCTTTTGTTTTTTCGGAACAGCTTGTCAGTGTCAGCATTCCCAAGGTTAGCATGGAAGCTACCATCCAGGTGATCTTTTTCATTTTCGAGGTTTTAATAAATTCATTTGATAAATAATATTATTGAATTCAATTACAAAAACCCTACCAAACCGCTATACGCATGCAGCCGATGATTTTGTAGAAAATAATGCTCAAAAGTTGGCTGGCCCGTTTCAGTTTTCATCGTTTTTCACCGGAAACCCATGAACTACAACGCCATCTGAGAGGTTATGACTGGTATATATCTTGACAGTATTCCCTTTTATGATCAGATTTGTATTTTATTGATATCCATCTCACTCGTTATGCGCCAATTTTATCTTCCTAGCCTCTTCATTTCTTTAATCGTTTTTATTAATCCCGGGAAAGCATCGGCCCAGAGCGACAGCCTGAAAGCCCGCGATTTGCAGGAGCTCACCATTAATGCCTTTGAATCAAAAACCAACCCACTCACGACCACGGCAACCGTAGGCCTGCTAAGTGCGAGAACTCTGAACCGGTTTTCCGCTACCACCTGGACCAATGCGATCAATACCCTTCCGGGCGTGAGAATGGAGGAGCGCTCGCCGGGTAGTTACCGGTTTTCGGTGCGCGGAAGCCTGATCAGAAGCCCGTTCGGTGTGCGGAATGTGAAGTTTTACTGGAACGGCATCCCTTTCACGGACGCCAGTGGCAACACGCCCCTGAACTCGCTGGATTACGGGGCAATTCAAAGTATGGAGATCATCAAAGGGCCTGGAAGCAGCCTTTATGGAGCAGGTACGGGCGGCGTGGTACTGCTGCAAAGCCATGCTGACAATGAGTTTCAAAACCGTGCCGAGCAAAGTGTCAGTTTTGGTAAATATGGCTTTCAGAGCCGGAATTCAACTTTACAGATCGGCGATATTTCTATCCAGTATGGCCATAGCGAGCAGGATGGTTATCGTAACCATAGCGCTATGACAAGGGATGCGATCCGATTTACTTCTTCTTCCAAAATCGGTGAAAAAGGCACATTGTCGCTGCTAGGAATGTATTCCGACCTGTATTATCAGACGCCGGGCGGCATCAACATTGCCCAATACCAGAAGGACCCCAAGCTCGCGCGCCAGTCCACTGCGACCGTACCGGGCAGCGAGGCGCAGCAGGCGGCCATCTACACCAAACTGGCCATGCTGGGCGGCAACTACGTTTTGCAGCTTTCCGACAATTGGACCCAGTCCACTGCACTTTACGCGACATTCACTGATTTTGCCAATCCATTTATTTCCAATTATGAAAAAAGGGACGAGAATGGGATCGGCGGCAGAAATATTTGGCAAAACCGCTCGCAGATCGGAAACGTGAAAACCAATTGGACCAGCGGCTTTGAATGGCAGTATGGCAAATCAGCGCAGCGAAATTATGATAACACGGGTGGCGAGCCCGGCAAGCAGCAAACCGTGGAAGACATCAGAACTTCCAATTTATCTGTTTTCAGCCAGCTGGAAGCAGTTTTCTTCACAGATCTGACACTAAGTGCCGGCATAAGCTACAACACATTCAAATACAAATACGAACGCTTTTTTGCTTTGCCATATAGCAAGGAACAGCGCACCTTCGACGGCATATTCATTCCACGTTTTGCAGCCAACAAGGTCATTGCCAAAAACTGGGCAGTTACCGCATCTTACAGCGGCGGTTTCTCCCCTCCTACCTTGCAGGAAGTTCGACCGTCGGCAGGAGGTTTCCGCAAAGATTTGGAAGCAGAAAGAGGTACGAATGTGGAAGTGGGCATCAGACGCACCGGGAAACGCATTACCGGTGAGATCAGCGCCTATCATTTTGGGCTGAAAGAAACCATCGTCAGAAGGACCAATGAAGCTGGCGCGGAATATTTTATCAATGCGGGAAAAACCAAGCAAAAAGGATTGGAATGGACTGTTGCCTACGAAATTCTCTCAGATCCGCAGCTGCCGGTGATGCTCAAAATCTGGAATGCAGGTACTTATACCAAATATACCTTCGAAAACTTCAAGCAAGCCGAAGTGGACCTGAGTGGTAAACTGATTCCCGGAATCCCACGCTTCTCTCAGAATGCAGGTCTGGATGCATTGTTCAAATACGGCCTTTCGGCTTACGTTACTTACCAGCACGGCGACTCATTTTATTTGAATGATGCCAATACTGTTAAAAACACATCTTATAATCAATGGACTGCCCGCATCAGCTGGAAGAAAAGCTGGGGACAACATTTTTACAGCGAACTCTCAGCGTCGGCCGAGAAAGTCAATGCAGGGATCTACAGTCTGGGCTATGATTTGAATGCATTCGGGAACCGTTACTTCAATGCGGCTCCGAAAAACAATGTCTGGGCAGGTGTGAAAGTGGGCTGGGAGTGGCAGAAAAATACTAAATAATGCATTTATACCTTCATATTCCTTTTTGCCGGCAGGCTTGCCATTACTGCGATTTTCATTTCAGTACCAATACTTCAAACAAACGTGCTGTTGTAGAAGCGATTGCAGCTGAGATTGTGCTTCGCAAAGATTACCTGCCCGGGAAAGAGATTGAAACCATTTATTTTGGCGGCGGAACACCTTCCATGCTCGATGAGGCCGAGCTCGGGCTGCTGCTGGAAACGATCCACAATCATTTTTCAGTAGCAAAAGATGCCGAGATTACATTAGAAGCCAATCCGGACGATCTGAACGAAGACAAACTCCGGCAGTTTCACGCGGCCGGAATCAATAGGCTCAGCATTGGGATCCAGTCCTTTCACGAGCCGCATTTAAAATTCCTGAACCGCATCCATTCTGCTGCCGAGGCTGGGCAATGCGTGAGTACGGCACAAGACATTGGTATTGACAATATTTCCATCGACCTTATCTACGCCATTCCCGCCGATAGCCACGCAATATTGAAGGACGACATTCAGAAGGCTTTTGAGCTGAACATTTCACATATTTCAGCTTATTGTCTTACCATTGAACCGCAGACCGCCTTTGGCAGCTGGCTTAAAAAGAAGAAAATCCAGCCCATTGATGAAGAGTTCGCGGCGCGTCAGTTTGAAATCCTGATCAAATCACTGGCTGAAAACGGCTATGAACAGTACGAGATTTCCAATTTTGCCCGAAACGGACAATATAGCCGCCACAACAGCTCCTACTGGAAGCAGCACCCCTACCTGGGCGTCGGGCCTAGCGCGCATTCCTACAATGGAAGCAGCCGCGAGTACAATGTCTCCAACAATGCCCAGTATCTGAAAGCGATTCAAAACAGCACCATTCCTGCCACCATCGAGCAGTTATCGGTGGCCGATCAAACCAATGAGTATCTGCTCACCGGGCTGAGGACGAAATGGGGGGTTAATAGAGAAAAACTAGAACTGTTGTCGGGCGGAACATTCCGAATGGTGCACGCCGAGGACCTGAAAAGAATGTCGGCCAGCGGCTGGATATGGGAAGATACCCAATCATTATATCTGACCGAATCAGGAAAACTCTTCGCCGACCGCATCGCCAGCGATTTGTTTATTGATTAGCAGATGCTTGTACATCGTTTGTCAAGCTGAGCGGAGCCGAAGCATTGTGCACAA
>NZ_JBDSFX010000100.1:0-40080 GCF_039919315.1 Dyadobacter sp.
GATTAATCCATTTGAATTAGCTTTCTCTTTTCTTAACTCAAAACTTACCTTCATTTCAATTAAAGCTAGTTAAATACCGTTAAAGGGTGGTCAAAAGGGTGGCTAAATGTAAATAAAAACTAATTCAAAACAATAACATTACCCCTCCGTAAATCCTCCTAATAATCAAATATACTGATATATAGATGATTAAAAACAGTGTAAGCGAGTTAAGAAAGTATGGTACTCCGGCTCCGGGTACAAAGTCCCTTCAACACAAGTTGAGGGGCTTTTTTCTTTTACAGTTCTTTCAAAATCTCACTTTTTGACATTTTTAAGCAGTTTATCTGCCAGATAATACAATACCGCTATGTTCAGATAATTTTAATGCGCACCGGCCCCTCGATATTGTTAACATCAACAGGTATTCCCTTTTGCGTTATTGCGACGCTGCCCTTGTTATGCAAATCAATTGCTACCTCCCGTACATCTTTCATATGTTTACGCCAGTCGTCAGGAAACAGCATGCGTGCAATTTCAGAAGGACAGGTACTTTTCTCAGCGCCACGATGAATGGCAGTAGATAGGATGGTTGTTGCTATTTTCTCGTAATGCTGCATGTATTTTTAAATTGCATGGGTGGCGAAGAAGAACTGTTATCCGTTGACAAATAAACAAAAAAGGACTGTCGCCAACAGTCCTGCAATCTCTAAGCTTTCTCACCCATTTTTTCAAGCCCTTCCCAAAGTACTTTCAGATCAAACAGAGCCGTCTTTTCAGCCGTATCAAATGGAACATCCGAATGATAAAGCGCTAGATCGTGGATCATTTTGAGCGAATGCGCCAGCTCATTGCAGCCCTGACATTCTACTAGATACCAAAACTCGGCTTGTGATTTCGTCAGCGGGTCGCCGACATTTGATGCGTGACGTGCATCATTCGTTGCGTTGACTGAATTTGCATTCACGTCAACACCTGGGCCATTTTGAGTTTGCATTAAAAAATGGATTAGGATAAATAAAATGGAGAGGTCACCGCAAACTCTACCGAATGAAACTACATCGACCAGGCCTCGGGACTTGCACCCGTTTGCCTCTCCAGGACCATTTTTTGCCGGTTTTCATTAATAATTTCATAATTTCTGTAGATTGTTTGCGTGGCAAATATAGGGGATTTTTTCTATCTGCTGAATCCACTCAACCTTAAAGTACAGAATCATATTACTACCATGTTCCATCAGTAAAACACTCTACATGCTTAGTCCCATACTGTCACTTAAACGACACTTCCTGGTATTCTAGTCATTATGAATGTCATCATAAATTGAGTATAATTACAAATGCGATATAATATCCGCGACTCTGATAATATGTAAACCGGTTAGCACTTCACTAAGCAAAATCTATGAATGGAGACATTAAACAGAATTTTTTTGAAGAGATAAAAAATGGCAAGGATCCTAAATGCTGCACCGAGCTTTTAGCAGGAATCGCACCAAAAAAATTATTTAAATACTTCAGACCCAATGAGAATGCTGGTAAATCGCTGATTGAGCAATACTTATGGCATTCCGCTCCTGATCAGCTTAATGACCCTTATGATTCTCAATTGGGATGGATAGGAGATGTTTCTATTGGAGATGATGATTTTTTGAAAGGAATAAATCGGAGTTTCTCGAAGGGTTTGAAAATATGCTCGTTTAGTGAAGTAAATGATTCGATACTAATGTGGGGACATTACGCTTTAAATCATACTGGATTTTGTGTTGAATTTGATTTTATAGATTTATTATCAACACCGTTTTCAATGCAGTTGTACCCTATTCATTATTCCAACGACCTTTTAGACTTAAACTCATGCTACAAATCTGGTTTGAATTTATATAACATAGCAATTTTGGCAAGTATTGCAAAAAATGAGGGTTGGATATATGAGAAAGAATGGAGATTATTTATGTGGGATACTATAATTTCTAACAGAATTCCCTGCCCACTACCGACTGCAATTTATTTTGGATCAAAGATCGACTTTACTGATCCCATGATACAATTAGTAAGAGAATTCGCTTTTAAAAATGGAATTAGGCAGTATCTAATGGTACGCGCGATAGATAAGTTCGAATTGAGAATTGAAAGCCTATAAGTACAACTAAGAATAGTAAAATTTAGAATAATCTAAAACTATCACATGCAAAACTATCGGGATTATGTTAAACAAATCTTCCCATTGGGATTTGAAGACTTGATTTACTATTATGAATTAACCGAATACAATGGTAATTATGAAAGTTATTTTCAATTTTGTCAAGAGAATCTTTTGACGCAGTGGCAAGGTCTTGACTTTCATCCCTGCTTCATTTATTTCCGAAATGACAAAGAGCTCCAAGCGCTTGCGAGGCGTCTTTCAACAGGAGAAGGAATAATTGAAATTAATAACGGGCTTTTTGAAAAGCTGAATGATATATTTTATCAGAATAGAAAATTCATCAGTAGCCTACCTGGAGTTAGTCAGCTGGAAGACGAAAACTTGATGGATGCACCTATGTATTACCTAATGTTTCAGGAGTTAATGCTATTCCTATATTATCACGAATTAGGACATGTAATTCAGTTCTCACAAATGAATATGATGATTACTGAACGAAATATGGCGTCTAAGGGATTTGACAATTCACTCCTCCTTCATGTCATGGAAATGGACAGTGATGAAATTGCTTCAAATTTTACTATTCATCATATCATGGCAACTTGGGAAAAGGCTCCAATAGAGCACGTTCCTACGAATTCCTTGAAACTCTAATTACGATGAGTGTTGCTGCGGTATTTATTCTTTTTGATTTGTTAGGAGGTGAAGAAGGCATCAAACTTCCAATTTACTATCATGAGCGCACACATCCACATTCCGCGATAAGAATCATTGCAATTGGCGCGTCATTTTTGGAGATCTTGAAACAACAATATGGTATTGACGAGCTCTCGGTAGATAATGTTCTAAGACGCACATTTCGCATATTAGCAGAAATTTTGCAGCAAAGTCGGTTTATCGAAAAATTTCCAGAACATCTAAAAGACGAGGAGAAAAATATAAATGAATACTTAGGAGTTTTGCTAGGAGAAAGAAATAAATATCCTTGGCTCGCCGGAAATCAGATAGATGCACTATTTCGGGCTAGGGAAAGTCAGGATTTCCGCTCAAAACATTGAACAGTTTCCTTTGACTTCTGGTAACTTTCATCAACCCAAAGGCAAGAAATAATCATGAACCAGTCAGCCAAATACAAAAACATTCAAGAGTTGAAGTCTTCTTCAAAGCCTGCTGACCCATCTTCTACAAAATCAATGGATCGCCATAACAGCTTTGAGCTTTCTATGAGATCTTTGAGACAAGAGCACATTAAGCAACTTAAACAGTAAAGAAATCCCGAAAGATCCAATATCGCCAGCGTTGTTGCTCTACGCATTCAACTCCCTCAATACCAACGTCTGCAACTCCGCCTGCGGCAGCAAAAGCTGATACTCCGCCACACCTATCGGCTTGTTAATATCCTGCAAAGCAATCTCAACATCCAAATGATCTTTATCGGCACAGAGAATAATGCCGATCGAAGGATTTTCATTCTCGCTTTTTTCCAGACGGTCGAGTAAGGAGAGGTATAGATTCATTTTACCCACATATTCAGCCTTGAAACTGCCAATTTTTAATTCAATTGCCACCAGAGAACGCAGTCCGCGGTGAAAGAAAAGCATGTCTACAAAATATTCCTTGCTATTGTATTCCAGCCGGTATTGGTTACCAATGAAACTAAATCCTCTGCCCAATTCCAGTATGAATGCCCTGATTTTGGCAATCAGCCTGTTTTCCAGTTCCAACTCTTTGATTGGTTCCGTAACGCCCAAAAATCCCAGATTGTAGGTGCTTTTGAATACTTCGTTAGCATAATCTGCATGTGCCTCGGGGAGCGTTTGGTCAAAATTGTGTGTTTTGATCTGCTTTTGCGCCTGGCTGTAACTGTCCATTTTAATGGCATTCAGCAATAGGTCTCTCGACCAACCTTTGCTCAGGGTTTCGCTTGCGTAGAATTCAATCTGAGAATCATCTTTAACCTTGTTGATTAACAGTAAATTATGTCCCCATGGCAAAACTGCGACAGCCTGTCGCAGTTTTATATCTGCCCGATGGTAACGCTCATAAAAGCGTTTCATGTCCCAAAGATTTCGCGGAGACAAGCCCATATCCCGAAACTCGTTTTTCAAGTCAATGGACAATTGTTTCACAACACCGCTGCCATAACCTTCTTCCAATTGCCTTTCGGAAAGCAATTTTCCCAAATTCCAATAAACAGATTGCGTACTGCTGTTAACCTGACGGGCAATCAATATACGTGCCGCCCGAATCTGACTAATCGCTTGATGCAGTATTTCCTTGTACTCAGCTTCGTTGAAGCTTGGTAGTGTTACTTTGTCTTTATTCATACGAAGGAGGCATAACAAGCGATTTAGTTTTCTTACTCATTCAGGTTCGGTTCACGATCCGGCCAAATTTAGCTTTTTATATTGGTTAGTCATTTTTAGCGTCGGCGAAAAAAAGTACAAACCTGGTTGTCAGTCCTTCCGCCCTATTTCCCCGTCCTTATTGCCAAACAACCACCCGGATAATCAACGACGCTACTGTAATAATAACAATACCAGTAACATCAAGCAGCAACCCTGCATTGCGCATATCAGCCGCACGGATTCGCCCACTTCCGAACACGATCGTATTAGGCGGGGTTGCGACCGGAAGCATAAACCCGAGCGATGCAGCCAGCGTGGCGGGCACCATCAGCATTAACGGCGGCAGGCCGGTTACTTTTTGTATGGCTATTAAAATGGGTAGCACCAGTTGTATGCATGCAACATTTGAAGCAAGTTCGCTGATGACACAAATGATAACGCACATGCCAGCGATAACAAAAACGGGGGACGCATCCTTTAAAAAAAGTAGTTCTTGTGCCAGCCAAGTGCTTAGCCCCGACTGGTCGCAGCCTTTTGCCAAAGCAAAACCGCTGCCCAACAACAGGATGATGCCTATCGGAAGTTTCTTCGCTTCATCCCAGCTCATCAGCATTTTTCCTTTCTCATTTCTCGAAGGGATGAGAAATAGTAAAACCGCCATTACTATAGCCACCGTGCTATCCGTAATAAACGATGCACGTGTACCTAAAAGACGGCTCCAACCTTTTATATGAAAAGATCCGAAATCAATATCCTTTCGGCCAAACCACAAATATGCGGTAATCACAAAAACCGCAAATACGACCTTTTCTTCAAAAGCCATTTTTCCCAATTGCCGCAGGGAGGCAACGAAGTAGCTGCGGTCGAATACAACATTTTTTGCATGGCGTAGAAAGGAGAATTTAAGAATGAAAAACGCCGCGGCCAACAACATGACTGCAATAGGAAAAGCCAGCACAAACCAGCTGACAAAGTTCATGTCGTGGGCATCTTTGTAAGCATCTAAATATATTTTGTAGAAAGCAAGATTAGTGGCCGTTCCCACCAGTGTAGCCATGCCACCAATGGATGCAGCGTAAGCAAGCCCCAACAGCATTGCCTTGGCGATCGCATTTTTCTGAGAAGTAGATATGTCGTGTTTTTCCACCTGGATGATAATGCCCAGCACCGCGGAGAGCATCATCATAACGGTAGCGGTATTTGACACCCACATAGAAAGGAAAAAAGTAGCGCCCATCACGCCCGCAAGCATGGTGGCTGGGTTGCTTCCCAGTTTCGATAAAATGGATAATGCAATCCGCTGATGCAGGTTCCACCGTTCAATAGCAAATGCTAGCAGCACGCCCCCAATAAACAAAAAAATGGTTTGATCCATATATTGCGCCGCCACCGTCTGCGAATCGGCTATGCCAAGAATAGGAATAAGTATGAAAGGCAGCATGGCCGTCACGGCCAGGTCAGTTGCTTCGGTAAGCCACCAAATGGCAACCCATACCGTCACCGCAGCCATTCTGGTAACCTCGGGATGGCCAGGGTTTAAGTCAGCAAAAAGTAAAACAAGAAAAAATGCAGCTGGTCCGGCTAATAGCGCAGCAAATTGGGCAGGTTTCAAGGAGTTTCAGTTAGAAGTAGTAAGGAGGTAAGTAATTTTGTCGCTATGTATCAAGGCTTTCTATAAAAATTAGCTTTTTCCGGTGCGAGCGGCTGATTGCCTAAAATGATATCGGCTGCCTTTTCGGCAATCATCATAATGGGTGCATACAAGTTGCCATTTGTTATATACGGCATCACACTGCCATCCACGACCCGTAAACCATCAAGGCCATGCACCCGTAGCGTTAGCGGATCAACCACAGACATGCTATCGGTACCCATGCGACAAGTGCATGATGGATGCAGGGCAGTTTCAGCATCACGCCTGACCCAATCCAGGATTTGCTTATCTGTCTCCACAGCAGGTCCTGGCGAAAGCTCGCCGCCATTAAATTCACCCATTGCTGACTGGTTAAGGATTTTTCTGGCACAGCGGATCGCCTCTACCCACTCCTTCCGATCTTTATCCGTAGACAAATAGTTAAATCGGATGGCTGGCTTTTCCTTTGGATCCGACGACTTGACCAGGACGGATCCACGAGCATCCGAATTCATTGGGCCTACATGCACCTGATAGCCATGACCACCTGAAGGAGAACTGCCATCATAACGGATCGCCACAGGCAAAAAATGAAATTGAAGATTAGGATAAGCAACGGTTTCGTTGCTTCTGATAAATCCGCCTCCCTCAAAATGGTTGGTGGCCGCGGGTCCATTCCGAAACAGCATCCATTGCAAACCAACCCAGGGTTTATTATACCATTTCAACGCCGGGTATACGCTTACCGGCTTTTTGCAGGCATATTGGATATACACCTCAAGATGATCCTGTAAATTCTGGCCCACACCCGGAAGGTCGTGCAGGACCTCTACCCCCGCCGCCTTCAGCATTT
This sequence comes from Dyadobacter sp., assembly GCF_039919315.1. Lineage (GTDB taxonomy): Bacteria > Bacteroidota > Bacteroidia > Cytophagales > Spirosomataceae > Dyadobacter. The sequence continues at coordinate 6,959 of NZ_JBDSFX010000100.1, forward strand.
CAGGGTGTCCAATTCCTGATAACTGGAGAACCTGGGGAGAATTAATGGCACCCCCGCAGCAGATAATCTCGCCTGCCATAACTTTGTGCAAACTATTTCCCTTCAAAAACTCTACGCCCACTGCACGCTTTCCCGAAAACAGAATTTTGGTTGTGAGCGCGTCGCAGGTTACTTCAAGGTTTTTACGTTTTCCCAAAACAGGATGCAGGTATGCATCGGAGGCAGACCAGCGCTTTCCGTTTTTGATATTACGATCAAACTTTCCAAAACCTTCCTGCTGGAATCCATTCACATCATTTGTCAGCGGATAACCTGCTTGTTTGGCCGAATCAAAAAATGCTTGAAATAACGGGTTAGTGGCTGGCCCGGTTTCCAGGTGCAGAGGCCCCTCACCACCACGCCAGGCATTGACTCCGGCAGTTCTGTTTTCAGATTTTTTGAAATAAGGCAGGCAATGGGCATAATCCCATGATTCCATTCCCGGGTCCTTTGCCCACTTTTCATAATCCAGTGGATTACCCCGAATGAAAATCATTCCGTTAATAGAGCTGGAACCTCCCAACAATTTGCCGCGGGCATGATACACCTGCCGGTTATTCATAAACGGCTCAGGCTCCGATTGGTATTGCCAGTCGTAAAATTTACTGCCAATCGGATAGGTCAGAGCTGCTGGCATGTGAATAAAGATATCCCACCAGGCATCTGTTCTTCCCGCCTCAATGACCAGTACTTTATGGTCCGGATTTTCACTTAACCGGTTTGCTAGCACACAACCGGCAGACCCACCTCCAATGATAATTGTGTCAAAAATTTTGTCCATTGTCTTTTAATGACCTATGATAATAAATACAAATCCCGATCACAATTAAGCCAGCCGTATACATCCATGCCGAATACTGGTGATACCATTCCAAACCATACGTTTCAGTACGCGGCCACGATACATTGATCACCATAAATGTGCTCCAAAAGAGTGCGAGAATATTAATTGGTAATCCCCATCTGCCTAAATCAAACCTTGCATTAGGATCTCTGTCATTACGGTCCGACATTAATCTATTTTTAAGCTGAAGAGCAACTACTATCCAGTAAGCCAAATTGGCCCAAAGTATGGCGATAGACGTTACCAAAGCGAATACATTGGGAAACTGAATGTTCACTGCCAAAACGATGATCGCTCCCAAACCACAAATTAGCGTTGCTAAAACGGGGGTTTGGGTTTTTAAGGAAACTTCGGATAAGGATTTGCTAAAAGGCAGGTACCCATCACGCCCCATGGCGTACATCAATCTTACGGCGCCGGAGTGCACAGCCAGGCTACATACAGTGACGGCAAAAATAACACAGCAAAGAAATAGACTTCCTGTAGTTTCCCCCAGGACTGATTTGACCAAACCGGGTAACCCTCCGCGTATATTTCCCAGATCCGGCATATTGAAGTCTGGGACGGCCATGAGTGCGAAAAGCAATACGAGTAATCCCGCAGTCCCTGCCGCTAACAACGCCTGCAAGATGGCGCGGGGTGCTTTTGTACGGGGGTCATGCGTTTCTTCGGCCAATGTTCCGGCAGTATCAAAGCCATACAGAACATAAGAGGCTGTCAATGCGGTGGCTGCCAAAAAAATCCTCAAATCAGGAAAAGAGCTGCCCACAGATTTGATTTGTTCAACGTGGACGACCGCCTCGACCGGAGACCTTACCCTATTTAGAAAAAGCAAGATTATTAATAATACAATTCCAACCAGTTCTGCAACAGCACCAATATTATTAATGAGCACCATCACCTTAATGCCCCTGGCATTAATGATGGTACTGATAACAATTAGAATAGACCCTAGTAAAATGCCGTTGATAGCAACCGATTCTGCATCATCTGAGGTTCCGATGACCTGAAAAGCACTTGATATTTGGGGCAGGCTTACCTGTAATGCCATCACTACCGCAGCAAGGGTGACAATAAGGCAAGCCAGGTAAATCCAGCCTGTCATCCATCCAAAGAAAGGGTTTCCGGTAAATTTAGCCCACTGATAAACCCCACCAGACAACGGAAAACGGGAAGCTAGTTCTGCAAAGCAAAGCGCCACCAGCAATTGACCCGCTAATACAAACGGCCAGGTCCAAAAGAATCCGGGACCTGCAACCCCATAACCCATATGGAACATCTGGAAAAGCCCCGTAAGAATAGAAATGTAAGAAAAGCCGGCAGCAAAACTAGAAAAGCTGCCCATCGAGCGTTTCAATTCCTGCCGATAGCCAAAATTAGCCAGATCGGTCTTATCGTCAGCTCGGGAATCCTTCATATTGGGTTGCGGGTTTAGCTGACTTATCAGTACATCTAAAAAAGAGCGACGCCCGATATATACTTAACAGTTAGCGCAATTTGTGAACCTTTACCATACTTATACGCTATGCTAGATTGCATAACGCCTCAACGAGGCAGAAAGCAATGTGCTTACTTTTTTAAAATCTTCACTAGTGAAACTTTTTCCTTTATGGGTTGGACGAACTTTGTGTTATTGAAAATATAAAAAGCATAGGAGAAACCGGGAGAGGTGATGTAAAGCTTATGCCACAAGAGGGGTGTGCATTGGATTTTTGCCGAGAAAACTCCAATATTGAAGTATCAAGTTTTCAACCAAAAATATCTTCATGAAAAAGATCGCAATCAACGGGCTACCGGTGCTGTAGTGGCTACCATCGAGGCATTGCCGCAAGATGCCGTAAAATTGGACGGAATTGCGGTGCACGTGCCGGTACCAATAAGCTCTATTTCGGACATCTATTTAATGTACGGCGGCCCCGGCTGCTCCAAAAAATCATTACTATGAATTATTCAAAGCTTGCGTTTTCTGATGACATTAAGGCAATTCAGGATAGAATGGGCAGCCGGGGCGCATATGAACGCGTGGAGAAAATGAGTTACGTCGACGGCCTGACTGCTGTTGAAAATAGGTTTATCGCTGAGATGGACAGCTTTTACATGGCGTCCTTTGGAAATAATGAATATCCCTATGTGCAGCACCGCGGCGGGCCGAAAGGGTTCATCAAAGTGATTGACGAGCAAACCATCGGGATAGTCGATTTCAGTGGAAACCGGCAGTATATTTCGGTGGGAAACATTGCAAAGAACCCAAAAGTATCGCTAATTCTTGTCTCCTACCCACTGAGGGCCAGGTTGAAGATCTTTGCCGAGGCGGAAATCATTGAAATTCATGACAATCCAGCCCTGTTCGATCAGTTAAAACCGGAAGATTACAAGTTCAAGCCCGAGCGTTTAATGCTATTCCATATCACAGCTTATGACTGGAATTGCCCGCAACACATCACACCCAGATACAGCCAAGCTGATATAGAAAAGATAACCGAGGCCAAGGACCAATATATCCGGCAGTTGGAAGGGGAGCTTGAAGTACTGCGAGGCAAAGCAGGAATAGCCTGATCCTGAGTACACCTGGGCGGCGTCAGCGGCCTCGTGTTTCACGCTGTTTATCGCTAAGGTATTTTCGTGACTGGATTATCTTAAGTTACCATCACCAAGTACACAGCTCCAAGCAACAGTTGTCCGCTGCTCGCATCGGTATAAGATCATTTATCTGACTAAATTTACCCAGCTGCCATCCAGCGAGGTATTGTTCATCAACAAAAGCCACAAAATATGTCCTGCAAGGTCCTTTACTTCCCATTTTCCTTTGCCTTACTCCTTGTTTCACTGACAGTTCCCGCCCAGGTGCTCAAACCCGGATTTAGTAAACAGGAATATATTGAGACCCTGAAAATCAACCAAAAAGCACATATCGCCCTCAACAAATGGGCTGAAACGACGACATTTCCGGAGCCGGAGGATTACAAATTTGTCTATCGGTCGCCGGTGGTGGCTTTTGACAACATCTGGGACCTGTGGGTTCATAAGAACAAGCGCGTAGCGATGATAGCGGTGCAGGGAAGCATCGCCACAGGAGCTAGTTTTTTGGCGAATTTGTATGCGGCAATGATCCCCGCAAAAGGTGAGCTGCAACTGGATAAGGATTTCAAGTTTACCTACACCCTGGCCCATAACCCCAATGCGGCCGTGCATGTAGGTTGGTTTGTGGCAATGGCTTATTTGTCAAAAACCATTGAACATAAAATCGATTCCTGCTACAAAGCCGGGATCAAGGATTTCATTCTGACAGGGCACAGCCAGGGTGGCGGTATTACATTTATGCTCAACTCTTACCTGGAAAATTTGAAGGCGGCGAACAAGTTACCTGCCGACATCCGGTTCAAAACCTATTGTAGCGCGGGCCCGAAGCCGGGTAACCTGCATTATGCCCACGAGTACGAAAATATGACACAGGGCGGTTGGGGTTATAATGTAATCAATACGGCTGACTGGGTGCCTGATGTGCCATTTACCGTCCAGACAGTGGATGATTTCACTGCTGTCAATCCATTTCGAGGTGCGAAAGCGATGATGAAAAAGCAGAAATTCCCGAAGAACCTGGCATTGAAGCACGTATATAACAGAATGAGCAAACCGAGCGAAAAAGCCCGCAGGAACTATCAAAGATTTCTCGGCAAAATGGTTTCTCAGGCTGTAAAAAAACAAATCCCGGGGTTCAATGTACCTGCGTACTTCAATAGCAACTATTATGTGAGAACGGGCAAGACCATTGTCCTTTTTGCGGATGAAACTTACTTCAAAGAGTTTAACAACGACCCCGGCAATCCCAACATCTGGCAGCACCACTTTCCGAAACCTTATCTGTTTCTGACGGAAAAACTTGATCCCAAAATGCTTGAATGATGCATTTTTAACTTAACTGGCTATTAGTCGATTCAAACGGTCGTTTGTCGATTAGGTGTTGTGAGCACTGACCAAACTGGTCAATTTCGCTCCGTCGATGTCCCTTTTCCAGGGACTCCCTAAAACAACTGATCCAATGAAAACGTCATTAGTTACCGCCCGTCGTTTCCTGCTGTACACACTTTTCTCAATGCTCCTGCCCCTATCGTGTAAGGAAAAAGAAAATGCACCAGCCGCAACCAGCAATGGTCCGACCGAAATTCGCTACCATCAACTCATCATTGAATGCACCGAGGCCACAGGCCAGAACAAAGGCGTGGCGATCCTCGATTTCCGGTTCGATACCTACGCTGATGGAGAAATGGCGGGTTATGGATTTGGTAAATACATCGCTTTTGGCACCAAAGACTTCCTACCTATCGACGCGGCCCTTCAAACTGCCCATGCGGACATCGCTGGTAAGGCCGACGCGGTGCAAGCCTTTCCCACTATGACTGATTTCATTGTAAGCAGGTTAGAAAAAGTGCAGGGTTACACAGCCACCAAAAATCTGGGCAGCGATGCGATGTGGGGAATCCTTGCCAATGAGGAAACGACCATTGCCAAACTGCATGGCATGCAGAAATCATTTGATTTTGGAGCTTTTCTCGCTGCACTGATTGCTACGCCCGCATACGCCCAAAAAGTGGGAAGCAATGATGGCTTGAATTACCACAATTCCTATTCATACAGCCCGCCTCCTCAGCCCGGTTCACCCCTACCCGAATACAGGTTTGTGAACCCGGTGACGCAAGGCCAGATGCCAGCGAAGGCCGCTCCTGAGCAGCGGAACTCACGTGGTGAAACGATGCCGGAACGGGCCGCCCGCGAAGAGGCCGCAAGGGCTGCTGCGCAGGCTGGCCGTACCAACCGGGGCCCACGTAACCTTTCGGATGCACTCAGTGGTATTTTCGATCGACTGGGAGATCCGCTCGGCGGCGCGTTGGATCAGGGTGGCTCTGCCGGTGATCCGCATTTCCGAATGCACGACGGCTTAGCCTATGATTTACAGGCAGCAGGCGAATTTATAGCCACCAAAGGCAGCGACCTGGAAATACAGGCGCGGCAGGAAGACGTTTATAAAACTAGTCGCGCCACGGTCAACACCGGAGTAGCTGCCAGGCTCGGGAGCGATCAAATCTGCTTGCTCGTGAACCCTGCGACAATTTCGGAGCCCCGTTTGTTTGTCAATAAAAAAGAAACGCCTCTGTCGGCAATCGCACAGGTTTCGCTCAGTGGTGGTAATAAGCTTCAAATTGCGGCGACTACCAAGCTGGTGTTCAGCAATGCACAAAATGAGGGGGTTGTGATTTACTGGAACACGCCATACCTGGACTATGCCGTTATGCTGGGCGACAGTCGGAAGGGAAAAGTGGCCGGTTTATTGGGCAACTATGATGGTAATGATAAGAATGACCTCGTTCTGACAAATGGTACGGCCATCGAACCCATTTTTTCAGCAATTCACGGAGCCTTTGCTGATAGCTGGCGAATCACCAATCCCACATCGTTATTTGTATACGAAGCTGGGAAAAACACCGAATCCTACACCGACCGGTCGTTCCCGAAAGTGCTTCCGGTAGTTGCTCCCGATAAATTGGTCTGGGCCGAAGGCGTTTGTAAGGCGGCAGGTGTTTTCCGCCAGCCCGAGTTGGGGCATTGCATATTCGACGTTGGCATTACCGGTGATGAGCGCATGGTGCAGTCGGCCCTGCTGAGCCAGCGCGAATTTAAAGCCACGCCGGAAGTGTCCACATTCATCGGTCTGAAGGTCGCATTGAAAGAAGGCCAGTCCGCTGACAATCAAACATTAAACCTGCTCGATCTTGACAATGGCACCTTCTATCCGTTTGCAAAAGGTGCATTGGTAGCACCCGATATTGATGTCGTGTTCGACTTTTACAACGGACCGTGGTTTGCCGGACCGCGAGCCGTCAAAAACTGCGGGGTCTCATGCGGCGCTTACGCAATCTGGCCTCGCATTGACGAGCAGAAATGGCCGTACTTTCAGAGTACCTTCCTGCGCTACACAACCATTCCCGCCAGCGAGTGGGGCACCTACGGCAACGCAGCTGATCTGCGCCGCGCCTGGACTTTCGATGCAGAGGCCAACGAAAGCGCCGAGCTGGTCAAATCACTAACCGACCTCACCACAGCCGCGCCCCTTTCCCAAAATCTATGGTCATTCAAAACCCAGCAAGGCAAAAAAGGCCTGATCCGGTTCACGCAGACGCAGGTAACAACAGGAACGGCAACGTTTTTGTTTGATGTGAAAGTGGAGCGGTGAGGAGTTAAGTGTGGCAGATTGAGCGCATCATCATGCGGTCGAGTAGTGCTATTCAACCCACAATAATCCAGAAGCAAGCGCCAGGCCCCAAGTAATTACCGTCAGTGTAACCGTGACCAGGATCTTAGTCTTAAATGATTTTTTCTTAACCAGCCTGTCAAGCCCCCAGCTTAGTGCAGCGGCGGCAAGACCTATCAGTACAAAGTAAGAAAACGGCAACCTGTCATTTCTCGAAAAGTGCTGAGTGATCACTCGCAGCCCCTCAAAAATCGAAGAGGAATTAAAAAGTGACAACATAAAGGTCCACATTTTTCTCGTTGGGAATCAGACTGAGCTGAATGTGTCTTTTGAGTGTTGGTTTGTTCCATTTGGGCGCCGTTTTTTCTCCTTCTTAATTTTTCTCAATCATCTCGTGTTAATTCTCAGTCCAGGACTTAACACGAAGTGATCGATATGTAACCAAAGTTACAAAATGCAGAAAACATAAACATGGGCCAATCGTCTGTCATCAAAAGAAAATTACAGAAATTAGCGGGAGCAAAAAACCATGACAATAAACCACCATATCCTAACCCTGAATGCAGATCCCGATCAAAAACAAGCTTGACAATAACGAACTTTTTAGAATCAAAAGGATGAAGGAGGTGATCAAAACCACCAATCCACACGGCCACAAAGATTATCTCGAAATTATCTACCTCGAAGCTGGTGCCGGAACGCACCATATCGACCACAACAGATACGAAGTCAACCCGGATAGCCTTTACCTCGTGATGCCTGGCCAGATACACAGCTGGGAATTGACCGAAATACCAAAAGGATACGTCATGATGCTGCAAAAGGATTTTCTTTTGGGAAACCCATTTTATGAGCTATTGTTTCAAACATTTCCAGCCGCCTACTCCGGTCACTACGATCTGACAGAGATCAATGGGACGGTTACCAACATTTTTCAGAGCATTGAAACTGAATATGACAAGCGCGAGACGAATTATCAGGTCTTGATACAAACTTACCTGCAATTGCTTTTCAATTTGCTCGACAGGCAAACCGGGCAAGACCTATCCATACCCTATCCTGCTCAGTTGAAGAACTTTTTTTCAATGCTGGAAAGCCAGTTCAAGACCAATCGTGAGGTGAGCAGCTATTCAAGCCAATTGAACATGACACCCAGGGCCCTCAACACCGTTTGTCAGAAATACTTGCACAAAACTGCCGGGACTGTCATTAATGAAAAAATCACGGCGGAATCCAAAAAGCTGCTCTTATACTCGCACCTCAACCTCACCGAACTGGCGTACGAGCTCGGTTTTTCAGACCCTTCTCATTTCAATAAATTTTTCAAGAAACAAACGGGTGTACTACCGGGAATTTACAGAAAAGGGATTTCCTGAATGTACTAGTTTTCGGCTTTAATGTACAAAGTCTACTGTTTTTATAGAGTTAAATTGCCTGTCTAAGATCACAGAACAGGCATTTTTACTCCTAATGAAATTATTCCTCTTTGCCACAATCAGTTTACTGTTCACCATTCAGGTTTATGCACAAACGAATGTAACCATCACCGGCAACATTGCCGACAAGGAAACAAAAAGCGTTTTATCATATTGTTCTGTTGCCCTTTTTAAAAGCAGTGATTCGACACTGGTGAATGGTGTTTTGGCGGGCGAGCATGGAATTTTCAAATTTGAAAATATTCCCGCAGACCAGTATTACATTGAAGCACAATACATTGGCTACCACAAGCTGTTCCTTAGCTTGCCCGAAATCAAGGCAGGCCAGTCATTGGTACGCCTGCCGACAATCCTGCTGGAAGCCGATGCAAGAACACTCCGGGAGATAGACGTAAAAGCAGAACGCCAAACAGTCGAAAACAAGATCGACCGGCAAGTGTACCGCGCCGACAAATTCCTCAACAGCCAGGGCGGTACCGCTATCGATGTACTGAAAAATACGCCGTCGGTTACCGTAAATAGCGAAGGAGACATCAGGATGCGGGGTTCATCCGGTTTTTTAGTGCTGATCAATGGAAAACCCGTGCAGACCGACCCGGCCCTGATACTCAATCAAATTCCTGCCAACACCATTGAAAATATCGAGGTAATCACTTCACCCTCTGCCCGTTTCGACCCCGATGGGAAAGCGGGTATCATCAATATCACCACAAAAGCTGCGTTACCGGGCAGCAGATCGTTTTCGGCCAATGCCCAGGGAGGCCTTCCTGCGATTTACACCTACCATAATCTGCATAATCCCGTGCGTTTTGGCGGTGACGCCACTTTCAGTCTGCAATCTGAAAAGTGGGACTTTAATGTGAGCGGCAGTTACCTCCGGAATGACATTGCGGGCCGGAGAACAGGTGATGTGAACACGACTATCCATTCGATTTTCACTTCATTTCCCTCGGACGGGGAACGGAGTTTCATCCGCGAAAATTACACCATCCGTTCATCCATTGCTTTCAAACCAAACATTTACAATACATTTTCGGCAGGTATTTACAAGGGTTACCGCTCCCAGTCACGCCGTGCCGATATTGTTTATCACAATACCAAAACGGACCTTAGCAATGGTGATATCGTGGGCCGCATCACTTATTTCAATTCAAATGTTGCCCGCAAATCTTCGGATATCATGCTGGGAAATCTGGATTACGTCCACATTTTTACCAATAAGTCCAGTCTGACTTTGTCAGGATTAGCTGAAAACGCCGATCTCGACGGATTGACAACCAACATCAATCTGGATGAGCCTAAACGTCAGATTGTTTTACAAAAAACTAAAAACCCAAGTACTAATCCGTTGAATGCGTATCGGCTAAAAGCAGATTACGCCATAGAGATTGGTAAAGGGAAGCTGGAAACGGGGTACCAATACCGCAACCAGGTTCAGAAAGGAAATTTCCAATACCAGGATCTGGATCACGACAGTGGTTATTATGTAATCGTGCCGCAGTTTAGCAGTAATACCAAGGTGATCAACCGCATTCAATCAGTATACGGGCAGTATTCGGCCAAGCCCGGGAAACTGGAATACATCGCCGGCCTGCGCTACGAGTACTCAACCCGTGCTTTTACGGCTGGTAAACAGCCGGTTAGAGACCTGTATTTATCTAACATTTTCCCATCATTGAACCTGCAATACAAATGGAGCGAGTCTCTGGTGGCCAAAGCGGGATACAGCAAACGGGTTCAGCGATCCACCAACAGCGAACTGAATCCCTTCCCCGAGCGCGAACATTCAGAAACGCTCGAATCGGGAGACCCGGACATACTGCCCGAATTGATTGATTTAACTGAAATTGGGGTTGTCAAAGATTTCAAAAAAGGAAGCGTTTTTGCCACGCTTTACAACCAGCGCATTAAAAATGTAGTCAATCGGGTCAACAGCGTCTATAATGACACCATATTAAACCGCATTTATACGAATGCAGGCCTGGCCACCTCCTGGGGACTGGAAGCGGGCACTACTTTCAATGTGAACAGGTGGTGGCAATGGTATGCTGGTGGCAATGTGTACCGTTACAAGATCAAAGGCTCGCTGTTTGATAAAAATGTGAATGTCAACACGTCCAGCGTCGTGTATTCGATCAATGCCAATACTACCTTTAAAGTTTCCCCTACTTTTCAGCTGCAATGGACGGTGAGTTATCTTTCGAAAAGAGTTACTGCCCAGGGAGAAGATTCCCGCTTCATTGTTCCGACCGCGACAGCCAAGAAGACATTCTTAAAAGGACGATTGGCGGCGACACTTCAATGGCAAAACATTGATCTGGGGCTACTTGGAACCAACCGACAGCGGATCACCACTTTTGGAAAGGATTTCTTCACTACAACCAATTACATTCAGGAAACCGATATTTTTCTGCTGAACATCAGTTATAACCTCAACCAGGCATCCAAAAAAGCCAGGCTTCCTTCCAGTGAATTTGGTGAGAAAGAATTTTAGCCGTTTAAAAGAAGCCGCTGTCTGATCAATATGCAGAAAGTTTGACGAAAGCTTACTAATTTATCGGTCATGAAAACATCTTTCCTCTTGTGAGCAGCGTGTCACATCCATTAATCGTCCATATTGACAAGCTGGTCAGCGTGAATGTTGACGACGAAGCGGCGATCCTTTCGTTTTTTCGTCCGATTCAAGTCAGCAAAAAGCAAAACCTGATCGAGGCCGGTCATCCCTGTTCCACGCTCTATTTTGTCGTGAAGGGATGTATCCGCCTGTTTTATTTGAATGAAAAAGGCGTAGAACAAACCTTACAATTTGCGATCGAAAACTGGTGGCTCACCGATTTTATGGCGTTTCCACAGCAAGGCATAACGGAATTCACGATTCAGGCAGTGGAAAATTCGCAGCTTCTCGCCATTGATACCGCAGACCAGGAGCGGATGCTGGACCAGTTCCCTCCATTGGAGCGCTACTTCCGGTTGATCTACCAACGTGCTTATGGGGCCTCGCAAGTCAAGATGAAGTATCAATACGACTATTCGCGGGAGCAACTTTACCACCATTTTATCGACAACTTCCCTCAATTTACACAGCGCATTCCCCAGTACCTGCTGGCTTCTTACCTGGGTTTCACACCCGAATATCTGAGCGAGCTCCGCAAAAAGCGTTCTTAAACCAGTTTAAGTTTTTTTGGCCTACGACCTGCGATCTTTGTTATGTCATTCAGCAAGTCGCTTGGCATCAAAACATTAGACAAACAAATCATGAAAAATCGCGTAGACATTCAGACAGTACAACCTCAGGCCTATAAAGCAATGTATGCATTGGAGGGTTATTTGCAAACCGGACAATTGACCAAAACCCATAGAGAACTCATCAAACTCAGAGCATCACAGATCAACGCCTGTGCATTTTGTCTGGATATGCATTCCAAAGACGCATTGAAGTACGGAGAAAGTGTGGAGCGGATCGTTTTATTGAGTGCATGGAGAGAATCAGGGTTGTTTACAGAGGAAGAAAGAATTATCCTGGAATTGACCGAAGCCGTTACACTAATCCAAAACGAAGGCATCAATGCAGATCTTTATCAACGGGCAGAAACAGCGTTCGGTCAAGTGCATCTGGCGCAGATCATTATGGCCATTGTAGCCATTAACGCCTGGAACCGGATTGCGATCAGTACACATTTACAGCCTGGAAAATAGTAGTACGAAGAGATGACCAGCGCATAAAAAATATGAATCACGCCAGCCTTTTGCGCTGGCGCCGGTTACATGCCTGACGACATTTGGACGGCGAATGCTGGCTTACATTATTGCTACCGAGCTTGCATCGCTACGCGATTTTCGGACATTCCGGCTTCCATTGTGCAAATGCGCCCGAACTGCGAAATTTTGCTGGATGCGGATGCGGCGTCCAGGATTAAAAATGTGTATTTTTAAAGCGAAATTCCTCCTCAGCTTTGCATGAAAATACTTTCCTATTCCCGTTACGATAGGCTTTTACAGGTTATCGTCATTCCGATTGTCATTGGAGGATATAACTGGATTGTCGTCGGGGATCCCTACCTGGAATTCTTTGCCACTTTCTGGCTGGCAACGTTATTAACGCTGGCTCTATCATTCCTTAACTGGATGAGCAACAATTACATATCACTATATCTTGACCAGAGATTCCCCGGGTTAGAAAAATATATGCGCCGGGCATTCTGGCGGTTAGGGTTGTGTGCTATCAGTACGTGTATCAATTATACATTGCTTTTTCTGAGCTTTAAATTCATTCCGCTTCCACACTTTGACCCTAACCTGCCTAGGCTGGGGCTCGGATTATTATTTATCCTGCTGCTCGTCCTGATCATGGTCTTTGTCTACGAAGGCATTCACAACTTTGCAAATTGGGAAAAATCAAGGCAAGAGGTGGAAGCACTCAATAAAGCGCAGCTTCAGGCCCAGCTTGATGCCTTACGTCAGCAGGTTAATCCGCATTTTCTTTTCAACAGTCTTAATTCGCTCATTGCATTGATTTCGGAAGATCCTCGTCAGGCCGAAGTTTTCGCGGAAGAACTGAGTTCCGTTTACCGGTATCTGCTGAGAAGCAATCAGGGGCCTTTAACAGCGCTCAGCGATGAACTGGAATTTATCCGGTCCTACTTCCAGCTTCTCAAGACCAGGCACGGTGACGCATTGCAACTGCGGATCCATATTCTCCCGTCCGAACAAAAATTAAAATTACCGCCACTGACGCTGCAGCTACTCATCGAAAATGCCGTAAAGCATAACATTATCCTACCTTCCCAACCGCTCATTATTTCCCTTTTCACTGATCACAACAACCGATTGATCGTCAGCAACAATTTACAGCGAAAAAAAAGTCGGATATTGTCTAACGGCGTAGGCCTGAGCAACATCCTGACAAAATACAAGGTCCTGGGGCAAACTGCGCCTGTCGTGGAAGATGATGGCGAGTCGTTTCGGGTGTTACTTCCGTTGCTGTAGCTGCAGGATGCATGAATGAGTTAGTTTCTCTTCATCCCTAGCCCCGGGCTAAAGCCGCGGGGTTAGGGATCGCTTACACAGCAAGAGATTCCATAATTCATTCCCGACCCGGCACGTGAATGGGTTACGCACGTGAAAACATACACAGCGTTGATATTCCAACGTGAGGCTCCGATCAGCGTGTCGCGGTCAGTGTGAAATCTGTACCTGAATCGTCAGTAGCACTGATAATGATCTTTTTTCCCTTGATCCGCGCGACTTTTTCTCCCTCGTAAATCAGATCAATGGTACCCGATGTTTCCGACACTTCGATGTCGCTTACATCGTAAACCATGAACTCTTCATTCGTCGATTTGGAACGGATATTCAGGGACGCGTCAATGGTAGTGGCTGTTTTCTTGGTGATCTGAATGTCTCCTTTCAAATTACTTTCGTCGGCAGGCACCGTCTTTCCTTCGAACTCTAGTTCGGAGAAAATATATTTCCCTGATACTTTGGTCGCCAGGTCGGCCGGAGCGACTTCATCCTTATCGTCTTTACAGGAACTGACAGAGATCAACAGGATAAATAACGCGGCAATGTGTTTGATACTGAATAGGTTTTTCATGGCTTAATGATCTTTTGTTTTTGTTTGATGCATCAAAATTATCACCTGACCTGCGGCGCCGAAATGGTCTCATACACAGAGTGCTACTTTTATTCCATGAACTGGCGCGAACGAAGGTTGAAACGTATGGGTCAGATTTACCGGTAAAAACAAAATACCAAGCAATTATTGGGCAGACGGCTCTATATTTATGTCCAAAATATCCTGACACTCCTGATCAATGAAATAACCCAATACTTTTATGAATGTCACTTATAAAATTGCCGATACAGACCTGGAATTTGAGCAGGCGAAGGAGCTTTTTCAGGAATATGCCGAATTTCTGAATGTCGATCTTTGCTTTCAGAATTTCTCCGGGGAATTGGAGAACCTGCGGAAACAATATGACAAACCGGATGGTTTGCTGCTGCTAGCTTACCTGGACGAATTACCCGCTGGATGTGTCGGAGTAAGGCAATTTGACAGTGAAACAGCAGAACTTAAACGAATGTTTGTTCGCCCTGAGTACAGAGGTTACAAGCTCGGAAAAGAACTGCTGGAACGTGCTATGGAAGGGGCAAAAGCGCTGGGATACCAAAAAATGAAACTGGATACATTAGCAAACCTCGTGAAAGCCCGTGAACTGTACGAATCTTTTGGTTTCCAGACCATTCAAGCCTACCGCTTCAACCCGATCGACGGCGCCATTTACATGGAAAAAATGCTTTAATGCTGCTTAAATGGTAGCTACTTTTAATCTCAAACTATTGCTGACCACCGATACTGAGCTCAAAGCCATCGCTGCCCCCGCAATCATGGGATCGAGCAAGAATCCGTTGAATGGATACAGCAGCCCAGCCGCCAGCGGGATACCGATCAAATTGTAAATAAAGGCCCAGAACAGGTTTTGCCGGATTGTTTTCACGGTTTTCTGCGAAAGCAATAGTGCTTTGGGGACCATGTTAAGGTCAGAGGTGATCAGGGTCATTTTGGCAACATCCATCGCGATATCCGATCCTTTTCCCATGGCGATACTCACGTCCGCCTGAGCCAATGCATGGCTGTCGTTGATACCGTCGCCTACCATCGCCACTACCTTTCCCTGTGATTGCAGCTCTTTCACGAAACTGGCTTTTTCGGAAGGCATTACTTCTGCTTTATAATGCCGTAGTCCCAATTGCGCAGCCACTGCGGCGGCTGTTTGTTTGTTATCACCGGTCAGCATATATACTTCAATGCCCCGGTTTTGCAGCGTTTTGATCGCCTCGGCAGATGTTGCTTTAATCTTGTCCATGATCGCGATAGCAGCCAGGGCCTGGCTTCCGGAACTACGGTTCGCGGAACTACGGTTCGCGGAACCAAAGTAAATGACCGTTTTTGCCTGATTTTGCCATTCCAGCGCTTCGGTCAGAAGTTTCGCGTCAATGCTTATGCCTTTTTCGTCCATCAGTTTTTTGTTCCCGACAAAATACTGCGTCCCCTGTGTGACAGCACTCGCTCCCAGCCCGGTGATACTTTCAAACTGGTCCACCGGCGTACTTTTAAGGTCATGCTCTTTCAGGTTATTGACCACCGCTTCGGCCAGCGGATGTTCCGATTGGACCTCAATCGCATACAAAATTTGTTTGTACATGGTGTTATCCTGAATCGCAGCGTTCCAGACAATGTCACTCACCGTGGGCTTGCCTTCGGTGATAGTACCGGTCTTATCCAGAATGATCGCATTCACTTTGTACCCCAGTTCGAGGCTTTCCGCATCTTTGATCAGAATATTATTTTCAGCTCCTTTTCCTACACCCACCATAATGGCCGTGGGCGTTGCAAGTCCGAGCGCACAGGGACAGGCGATCACGAGCACGGTCACGGATGTGAGCAGCGCATGTGTAAAGGCATTTTCACCACCAAAAATCATCCATACTATAAATGTCAGTATCGCAATCCCGATTACGACCGGAACAAATATGCCGGCGATTTTATCGACCAATTTTTGTACGGGTGCCTTACTTCCCTGCGCTTCCTGCACCATTCGGATAATCTGGGCCAGGACGGTATCCCCGCCCACTTTCTGCGCCTCAAACTGAAAACTACCTTTCTGATTAATGGTGCCCGCAAAGACTCTTTCGCCTTTCCTTTTTTCCGCCGCCACAGGCTCACCACTGATCATACTTTCGTCCACATACGAGCTGCCGGATAGCACCAGGCCATCCACCGGGATTTTTTCGCCCGGCCTCACCACGATCGTATATCCTACCTGTACCTGTGAAACGGGAATTTCCTGCTCCACACCATTCACAATGGCCCTCACCGTTTTGGGCTGCAAGCCCATTAGCTTTTTAATGGCTGACGATGTATTGGATTTGGCTTTTTCTTCCAGGAGTTTTCCCAGTGAAATAAAAGCGATCACTACCGCTGCTGCCTCGTAATACACGTGCGCATGCAGGCCCCGCGCATGCCAGAATTCAGGATTTATGGTATTGAAAAGGCTGAATAAGAAGGCGATACCCGTGCTGAGCGCGACCAGCGTGTCCATATTGGCTTTACCTAACTTCGCCTGTTTGAAAGCATTTACAAAAAACTTCCGCCCCAAAATAAACACGACCGGAAATGACAGCACCATCATCATCCAGTTGGCGTACGGAATCTCCATGAAGAACATACCAATCACCACAACCGGCAGCGATAGCAATGCTGCCCAGATCGTACGCTTTTTTAATTGATCGTAATCCCGCTCCTGGGCCTGCTGTTGTTCCAGCTGTGGATCTTCTGAATCAATGATCAGGTCGTAGCCAATAGCGCGCACTGCATTTTGCAGATCTTGCGTTTTGACACTCTTGTCGTATTCTGCCCAGGCGGTCTGACTAGCGTAATTCACCCCTGCATCCTGCACACCTGGGGTTGATTTCAGCATGCTTTCCACGCTCACGGCACAGGCCGCGCAGCTCATTCCAAGTACCGGAAAGGTTTGTTTTGTAAGCTTACCAGCCGCTTTTTTCTCATTTATATCTTCACTAATGTTGGTCTCCATGGTTTCCAATTATTTTATACAAAGATAACCGGAGCCTACACCTCGTCTTTTACACAATTCGGGTTGTGTTATACATGATTACAAATAACTCAGCCACCATTGCTCGCGATGGCTTTGCTTATACTTGTCAAACCATTTGCAAATCGGATAAAGCGACAGAATAATGCCGATCCAGATCAGGTATACGATCGCGAGATTGAATCCAAAACCGTGCAGATTGATCTCAAATTCCTTCTGAATCATACTCTCCCAGCCATAACCGGTAAGTTCAGCGGCAATCATTCCCAGTATACGGATCGTGTAAAGGTGCAGTATGTAGTAGAAAAATGGTACGCGGCCAAAAACGGAAAAGAAATTAACCACTTTTCCCCGCCACTTTTCCGAATTGGCCAGAAATAGGAATGTGAACGATAGCGTGAGCAGCAGATAGGAAAGTGACGGCGGATATTTGTTGACATTCAGGAATGACATCAGCGTTCTGCCTGCGGAATTCAAATGGGTCCATGGAACCGGATCGCCATAGACGTTGGCCCACCGGATGAGTACGAAAAGAATGATGGACGAAACGCCAAGCGTGTTGAAAAGCTTTTTCCTGCGTGCCGGTTCAATGGCAGCTTCGTAGAATTGACCGAAATAATAACCAAGCGACATCACGCCAATCCAGGGAATGATCGGATAAATGACTGTTAAGGTAGTATTGGCCAAAATTTTGGTACTGTAAACCTCATGCAATATCGCCCACCACACATTGTTCAAATGAATGCTATCCAGCAGATTATGGCCCGCAATGATCAATAACGAAATGACCAGAATAGCGTTTTTAGGAAGGTGTATAAACCCGGCGAGGAAAATCATGCTCGCGCCTAAAACCCAGATCACAGCCAGATCGACATTAGTGAAATGCACATTGAAATACCAGGCGAAGGCTATGATGGTCAGTTCCATCAAAATCAGCCATAAGCCCCGCTTGATCAGGAAAATAGAAAGATCAGCCTTCGACTTTCGTTTGCCGGACATCAATGCGGATACCCCGGCCAGAAAACTGAAAGTAGGTGCGCAAACGTGCGTCATAATGCGGGTAATGTACACCGGTACCGTTGCAGTAGCGGGATTACTGACATCAAAAAATGACGTGGATTGGTAAAAATAGTCCCTGGTATGGTCCAGGGCCATGAGTACCATGACGAAACCTTTCAAAAGGTCAATGGATTCGATTCGGCTTTTGGTTAAAGAGGTCATTATCGAGGGTTTTTATTTCAGTTTTTGTGATTGACCATCAAAGAGCAACCTGACTGATCAACTCCTCATACCGCCCACCACTACCAGATTCGGAAAGCCAGTCCCGGACAATGTATTTGAAAAATAACATTGGCGGCTCATGCTCAGCAATGGCCTTTTGAAAGTAGCCGACAGCAGTATCTGTGTCGCCCAAAGAGGCATATACGATGCCCATATCGTAATTGGCAACCACCTGCGTTTTGCTGAGGGCGACCATTTGGGTAAGGATATCCCTCGCGCTCTCGGTTTCTCCCGACAGCCCGAATAAAGCGCCGCAGGCACTTAGGGTAATGCCATTATAGTTGATTTCCAGCGCCGCTTCCAAAGCATCCTGAGCCGCCGGGTAGTCGCCGGATGTGATCAGGTTCAGCCCGAGGATCATGTGGCCTCCCCAGAATGTAGGTTCAAGTGCAACCAGTTTCCTGCCCTGCTCAATCGCCTTTTCAAGATTTCCCGCAATCCAGTATACGTAGCCTGCGTAAAAGTTATTGATCAGTGAGAATGGTTCGAGCGACAAAGCCAGTGCTATTTGCTCTTCTGCTTTGGCATAATCGTCGGTAAGCGCCCGGTAAAGAGCATATTGACCGTGCAGGTCGGCAGTATTCCAGTTCTGCTCCAATGCCTTTTTGAATGCCACGGATGCACCGCGGAAGTCCCATTCGTAGAGCATCAGCATACGGGCCAGGGCCAGATTACTTTCGGCGATGCCACTATCCAATGCAAGCGCCTGCTCGGTTGCCTGTTTCATTCGTGCCAAGGCATCGGAAGCGGGCAAGTGCCGGTAAAACCACATATTGAGGTAGCAGGAGGCTATTCCGGCGTAGGCAATCGCATAGCTCGGTTCCACTTCCAGGGCTGACTGAAAATACCCGATCGCTTTATTGTATTCGTAGACCCCGGCAAATTTGTTGTGATAAAATCGCCCGTGCAGGTAAAGCTGGTAGGCATTGGTATTATTGGTATATCTCTTAAATGTGTTACCAAGCTCATCGCCCAGCAACTGTACCTTTACTTCCTTTAAAATCGAAAGCGCAATTTCGTCCTGGATGTCAAAAATGTCCTTTAATTCCCGGTCGTAATGCTCTGACCACATATTATAGCCGTCCGCCACATTGATCAGCTGCGCTGTGATGCGCAGTGTATTACCCGATTTCCGCACGCTGCCTTCCAGAATATGATCAACATTGAGTTTTTCACCAATCAGCCGGAGGTCCTGGTTTTTACCTTTAAATGTAAATGAAGAAGTACGGCCCGCGACCAGTAAGTTGGGTGTACGGCTCAACACATTGATAATTTCTTCGGTAACGCCATCACTGAAAAACTCTTGCTCGATGTCATTGCTCAGGTTCAAAAATGGCAATACCGCGATGGATACCTTTCCGGCGGCCTGGGCCCTGGGAGCGCTTTTTTCTATCATAGTACGGTTTCGAAATTATGTTGGGTTTGCATTAAAAGCGAATCAATCCTCTATTCTATTGATCCTACTGATTTAACGTAGATTTTTCATTGCTTAAGCTGCTATCTAGCTATCAAACCACTTCTTGAATGAAGGCGCTTTTTCCCGGCTGATATCCAATTCTGACTTCAATGGATATTTCAGCAGAATGGTAAGTTTTTGATTTTCATTGCTGCGAATGCCCTGGATAGCCTCACTATTCACGATAGATTGTCTGTTTGCCCGGAAGAATTTGGCCGGGTCCAGCAATTCCTCAATTTCATCCATCGTCGTAAAATCAATGACATGACGCTCACCCTTGAACGTATATAAAAACAAAATTGTGTCCTTCATAAAACAGGCAATGTCTTCGGTATTCACCGGGATCATCTGGCTCCGGAAGTTCACAATAAATTTCTTCTTGTAGGCAGCCTTACTAGTGGGGGGATTCGTAAATGCATCCAGCAGCTGCCGCAGATCGGTTTGCATATATTTGTTCTTTTCGATCAGCGTCCGGCATTTATCGATGGCCCTTTTCAGCTCAGGCTCGTCCACAGGTTTCAGCAGATAATCAATGCCATTGACCTTGAAAGCCCTGATCGCGTACTCGTCGTAGGCGGTCGTAAACACGACCGGACAAGTAATGTTGACGTGCTCAATGAGGTCGAAGCTGATCCCGTCGCCCAGTTGAATGTCCATAAAAAGAATATCAGGCTGGTCATGTAGTTTAAACCAGTTGATCGCAGATTCAAGGCTCGATAGCACTTCGATCACCTCCACATCATCGGCCACGAAGCTGATCTTGCTTTTCAGCTCCTTTGCAACCAGGCTTTCATCTTCAACTATGACGGCTTTCATTTATATGAGTGGGATTTTTACGGTAAAAAAGTCTTGGTCCTCAATAATCTCGATCCGGCGGTCGGTGAGATATGCGTAGAGCGAACTGATATTGGTAAGGCCTTTCCGGTTACTGGTTTCTACAAAGTTTTTCCGCTGCAAATTATTCCGTACCACCAGCTTATCATTTTCATTAAAAATCCTGATCATAAGCGGTCGCTTTTCCGAAATCACATTGTGTTTGATCGCATTCTCGATCAGGTTTTGAACCGTAACCGGCGCAATTTTCCAATGTGTGTACTCAGGGTTAATGTCAACGTCGACCACCAGGCCTTCCTCAAAACGCGTTTGCTGCAATTTGATGTAGGTTTCGGTAAACTGTATCTCATTACTCAAAGACACCAGCTCACTATCCCTGTTTTTGAGAATATACCGGTAAGTATTGCTCAGGCCACTCAAAAATTCTCCCGCTTTTTTCTGGTCAATCCGGATCAGGCTGCTGAGCGAAGTAAGAGAATTGAACAAAAAATGCGGGTTCAGCTGCTGTTTCAGACTGTCGTACATGACCATTGCCTTTTCCTTTTCCAATGAATTAGCCCTGCTTTCCAGCGAATAAATCCGTTGCTCCTGCCGTATCCTGAATTTGAAAATCATGTAGACAACACCCAGGCAAAACACAAGCGCGAAGATCCTGAACCATAAGTTTTTGTAAAATATAGTGGCTACATGTACCGGAAGGGCAACTGCCGGTTCCTTCCAATCGTCGTCAATGCTGCTTGCCCTCACTTTAAAAACATAATCTCCGCCAGGCAGGTTGGTATAGCTCGCGTATCTTCTGCTCCCGCAATTCACCCAGCTCTCGTCAAGCCCTTCGAGCTTGTATGCATAATGCTGCTTCTCAGGCTGGTTCAGGTCTATGGCCGCGAATTCAAATGACACCTTATTCTCCTCTACATCCAGTTTGATTTCCGGGCTACGGCCCGGCTTGTCCTCGTAGTATCGTTCCTGATCGTTTACCTTCAACGAAGTGATCAGAACTGGGACCACTGCGCGTTTTTTACTCAAAAATGCGGGATCAAAATGATAGTAACCCCTTGCCATGCCAAATCGCATCTTTTTGTCATACGTCATCATAATGCGCTGCTCGGTATCCGAGTACTCGATTCCATCCGACGGGCCAAAGCTGGTAATGGTATGGTTTTCAGGCTTCAACACACAAAGGACCGAGCTGGTAACACACCAGATCCTACCTTCCGGATCTTCACACAGATCCAGGACAATGTCGCCCCGCATACCATGCTCGGCCGTGAGCATGCAAGTTCGTTCAGGGGCATTCTTTGCAAATTCGAAACTCAGCAACCCCGCATTGGTACCTGCCCAGATCGTCCCTTTTCTGTCCGTGATCAGTGCGTGAATGTGGTTTCCCGCCGCCGCGCCCATGGTTTTAGCATTCAATGTGATAAACTTGCCTTCCCCGGGACTGAAATACGCCAGGTACCCATTGTTCCCGCCGATCCAGATATGCCCTTTTTTATCCATACAAATTGCACGGATATGGAAGGCAGGGATGCTTCCAGCCCCTTTTTCATCCGGTGAGAAATGCAGGAATTGCCGCGTATGCTGGTCAAAAACAAACACCCCGTTCCGCCTCGACGCGATCCAGATATTACCATGCTGATCCTCGCAGGCACGGTAATAAAAATTCGAGCTGTTGGGGTCAAACTTCGGTGCGGGAGGTTGCAATGTCTTTTCCAAAACCAATTTGTCCTGATCCAGCAGATAAATGTAATCCCGGGTAATGATCCAGATCCTGCCTTTGCTATCTTCGAAAATATCATTGACGAGCATGAGTTTTTCGTCGAGTCCATAGTCAAATGCCAGCGTCTTCTGCTTCCCCGTCCGCTTGTCCTCCACATGCAGTCCGTCCGCATAAATGGTGCCTGTGATCAGGAACCGGTCATTCTCAAATATTTTCGATATCACGTACAGGCTGCCATTGTCGGACCGGGAAACGGGAACGGGACGGAACACAAACTTTTTACTCTCAGTGCGAACCTTGAACAATCCTTTTTCGTGGCATACCCAAAGGTTAGAAGACCTGTCGCGCCATAAGCCAAAATACTCTCCTTTGGGATGGGCCGGATCGTCCGAAAAATTGTCTTTATCAAAATGATATTCCCCCGTAGATTTGATAAAATATCCAAAACCACCATCATTCGAAGTCGTGATCAGCAATGTATCCTTCCCTTCCGGCACCATTCCTTTGATAATGTTGGTAGTACCCGAGATCTTCGTCTTGTTATGTTTAAAATTCTGCCATTTACCTGTTTTTGTATCGTACGACGAAATCCCTCCAGACCACGATCCCATCCAAAGGCGCTCTCCGTCATTGAGAATAAAATTGAATAAATCGCTACGCACAGCACTCTGTACCGGAAATGGGAACGGTACTTTTGCCAACTTTTGAGACCTTTTGTCGAACTGAAACAGGCCGTCGGCTGTGGCAAGCCAAAGATTACCTTTCCCCGTTTCACAAATTCCTCCTACATAATCGTAAAGCCGCCTGCTATCCGACTCCGGCATATTCGACGGGAAAAGGCTGAAATGGTCGCATTCACCTGTTTTTGGGTTCAAATGCATGAAACCCAGTCGATAAACACTCAGCCAGATCTCATCGTCGGAATCCACAAACAGTGCCCTGATCTCCTGCGAAGGGTATGGCCGGTTTTTCCGGTCGCGCAGCACGTAGTTCCTGAACTTGCCCGTGGCAGGATCATACGCGCTGACGCCACCCTGCTGAAATCCGATCCATATCAGGCCTTTTTTATCCGTGGCGAGCATGGTAATGTTATTGGATGAGATAGAATTAGGGTCTTCTGCTTTTTTCCGGTACATTTTAAACCGGTATCCGTCAAATCGCGCCAGCCCTTCCACTGTCCCAAACCACAGGAAGCCGCTTTTATCCTGGACCATTCCGCTCACTATTCTGCTTTCCAATCCCTCGGATTCATCGTACCTGGTCACTTTCATGTTCAGGTCCTGCGCCATTAGTCGGACATTGCCGCATAACTGGCAAAGCTGCAATATCCAGAAAGTTGAAATCATTGAAAGAAATAACTGCATACAATGCTGATGGCCAGGTAATGAGCGCATGACCGGCAGCGCCCGTCATTTCATAAAATTTGCAAAAAAAGGCATCATTTAATAATCTAATTTATCCAAGTGTGGTAAAAGTAAATCGAGGCGTATGGAATTTCGAATGAAGCGACTTGCGCTTGGTATTTTTAGTTACGTATATAGTTAAAAGTTCATGAGTTTATAAGTTTGGGAGAAGAATAAAACCGACTTAACTGCTGAAAACGCTACAATTGAAATTTGCCACACTTCGATAAAAAAAAGCTACGCCTGGCTCACATTCATTTTTTTAAGCGCTCTCCGGCCCTATACATTTGTCCTACCGAAAGGAACACAAGGCGTTATCAGCCAGCATGATAGTCAGGCATTCACTACCAAACACAACGTTCAGCACATTACTCTTTTAGCCATGAAAAATTCTAACATCGTAGAACGAAGGACATCCTTCACCGAAAACAAAACGATAGCCCAGCTGTGGCTGCAACTGATCAGCGAAGGTAACATTGAAGCCATTTGCAGCATGACTTCCCCGACGTGGCGCATGCACGGCGGCGCTCCAAACATGCCCGAAGGCCCGGACGGAATTCGTTACCTGTTCAGCACATTTGATCACATCGACCAGCAATGGACCGTTGATATGGTTTTTGCAGAGGGCGATTATGTAACAGTACGCGCCACCAACTCCTGCATGCAATCGAGCTTTCTGGGGATTCCTGCGGCAGGTATCAGGCAGGTTTTCACCTGCACATTCATTTTTCACATCGTTGACGGAATGATGGTAGAGACCTGGCGCAATGCTGATGACCTTGGTCGGGTCTTACAGCTCGGCGTAAAACTCACCCCTTCTGAATCCTGAGAAAAACCATTAAAAGCCACACACTACTTTGCTCATGTCGTAGACAATTTCCAGTACACTATGCGCACACTTTCATGCTCGCTCGCGAAGCAAGATGGAAGAACTATGTCCGGTTACCACTTCTTACTAATCTCTATATGTTATGAAAAATTACTTTTTACTGAAAAATCCCAGCTTGTGGATTAGTCTTCTGATTTGCCTTTGCGCTGCGAATTTCCACGACATCCAGGCAATTCCTTACACGGATCCCCTGAAAGCTGACCCTCCAAAAATTACTGTTGCAGCAACAAGCTTGCCCGCTTTTACTTCCATAGTAGGATCACCATCCGCTCATGTAAAATACCGGGTAGACTGGGAAAACATCACGAATGAGGAAGGAATAGGTTTCCAGGCGCCCACAGGGTATCAAATTACCGCAGTGTTCGGAGCAACCGACGAGCCTGGTGATAGTCCATTTTTTGGAGATTTTGATTCCGACATTCTAATTCCTGGCGGTCTCGCATCCCTTAACACAGGAATATTCATTTTTGTAAGATTATCCCCTGCGGTGCTTCCGGGGAATTACAACGCCAATATTACCGGTGGTACTCAAACGCTGACGGCAGCACCTGTTGCAGTGAACGGTGTCGTGACCCCTCTGGCCGACCCTGGCGTGCTCCGAGTCTTATCAGGTGCCATATCCGCACCCAGTACAGAGTTCGGTGAAACGTCGCTGCCAAACTTCTACCTTTTGAAGATAGACCGCCTGCTGAGACAAGATCCTAAATTTGTTCAAATCACTGCCCCCGAATTTTTCGAGATCAGTTTCGAGGAGATTGGGCCATTCAGCACCGTCCTTACATTACCTTTCTCAGGCAATAAAATCCTGGTCACTCAGGAAACGGCAATTTTCTTCCGTCTGAAAGCTGGTCTGCCCATTGGAAAATACCAATCGGTTGTTCAGCATTTTAATCCCCAAACAAGTCAGGTAGAACAGGTTGTAAAAGGTGAAGTTGTGCCATCTAATGCTACCGCCGGCGTTTCTCCATCTAGCCTAACTAACTTTAAAGCTTCGAAAACGCTTCCCTCACCAGATCAAAACTACGTTTTATCTGCTACCGATCTGCCTGCCCTTATTGCTAGCCAATTTACGATTCTCGCTCCAAACGGATTTCAGGTTAGTGTCAACAAGTCAGGCCCGTACGAAGATTTCATTACGATTGACAGCGGCGTGGATGATCAGGATAATACAACTGATTTTTCAAACCTGCAAAAGAACATTTTTGTTCGGTTAAAATCCGGGCTAACACCTGGCATCTATTCCGGCGACATTGTGAATGTGAATTCACTCACTGGTAATCACAAAGTATCCGTTTCCGGTGAAGCATTCGAGGAGTTTCCACAAACGCTAACCAGCAGTCCAGGCAGCATTATTGCATTGAATACAATTCAGGGTACAGCTTCGGGTACTAATAATTTCCTGGTAAGGGCAAAGGGTTTTACTGATCTGCAAAACGGAGAATCGCTCCATATCAAGGCACCGTCTAGTTTTGAGATCAGCCTGTCCAGCAATGGCCCATTCAGCGAAGAACTCGACTTTACTGACTTCGACAACAAGGGCGACCTTACCAAAAATGTGCTGATACGGATTAAATCAACTGCCCTGGCTGGCACATTAACAGGGGAAATCGACGTGAATGTAGGACCGCTGGCAAGCCTGACGATCCCCGTAACAGGCCAGGTAGCGCCGCCACCCGCTACATCCCTGTCTCCCGGCACCCTTACATTCAGTACTGCGGCGACTACACCATCACCTGCTCAGGCATTTACTATTTCAGGAACGGGCCTCCCCATTTCCACTCCTCCGATCATTGGCGTCACCGCGACCGCCCCGGCGGATTATGAATTGGCACTTTCAGCAGCTGGCCCTTTTTCTGATAACATTTCGACATTGGCAGGGGTAGCCGCAGATCATACGGCTTCGAGACAACTATTCATCCGGCTGAAAGGAACGGGATCGGGAACGGTCAACAGAACCATGCCGGTACAAATGGGCAGTGTTCCGCCAAGCACATTGATATTGAATGGCACGATCGGTTCTGCGCCTGAACTGACTTCCAATCCTTTGTCGCTAAAAGACTTTGCAGCCGAACTGGGCAAAGCATCATTCGCCAAAAGCTACGTGACCAAAGCTGCTAACTTCCCCACCACACTGGTGGAAGAAACGCTTACCCTCGACGCACCTGTTCATTTTGAGATCGGCACCGATGAAAAAGGGCCGTATACCGACAGGCTGCTACTTACTCTTTCCAACGGCGCACTGACCAGGACTATTTTTGTAAGACTTAAAACAACTGCCCCACTGGGCCTGATCACAGGCAACCTGGTACAACGCGTGGGGACGCTGGCCGAAAGCATTGTCACCCTCGAAGGTAATGTGGTACAGGTTTTCCCGGTCACGCTGGTCAGTTTCACCGGTAAGGCCGCTGGCGAAGGCAAGACATTGCTGGAATGGCAAACTTCCGAGGAAAGGGAAAATGCGGGTTTTGAAATACAAAAATCTACCGACGCCAAGTTTTTCAGCAACATCGGCTGGATCGACGGCCTGGGTAATGCCAACCATCTGAAAACCTATACGTTTTTAGATGAGGAAGCTACTACCACTGCCTACTACCGACTGAAACAGATCGACTTCAACGGCACATTCACCCTTTCCCGAATCGTAGTAGTGGTACCTGAAAATGAAAGCGTGGTCCGCCTGAAAGCCTGGCCCAATCCTTCCACCAACGGAATTTTCAATGTCGAATTGCCCACCGCCGTGAACGGGACATTCCTCTACGACCTCACAGGCAAACTATTACCAGCCCCGATCAAAACCGGCAAACTAGACCTTACCCCATATCCTTCAGGCCTTTACATGCTCAAAATAAAAACGAAGGAAGAGGTACGGACGATCAGGCTGATGAAGAGCAATTAATTACCATTTCAATTTTCATATTCTAAATTTTCAATTCAACTCAAGTCATGAAAACAATCAAATTCACATGTTTAATTCTGCCGGTTATGCTGGCGCTAGGTTCCATTTTCGTTCAGTCGTGTTCCAGCGAAGACCACCTCATCCCCGACCCTACTTTCGACATTTCCCTGAAAAACGACATTACGCTGGGCAATATCTTGGTTGATGGCACCGGCAATTCACTTTACTTTTTTGAAAAGGATGTGGAAGGCAAAAGTCTTTGCAGCGGTGGCTGCACCAATGTGTGGCCGATATTTTTCTCGGAAAACATCAAATCGGCACCCGGCATAGGGGCTTCACTTTTCGGGACCATTACCCGGGAAGACGGCAAAAAACAGACTACCTATAAGGGTTGGCCCCTGTACCGGTTTGCGCAGGACGTAAAAGCAGGTGACGTGAAAGGCGACAACAAAAATGGTTTCTTCGCTGCCAAGCCAGATTACAGCGTATTCTTTGCAAGCAAAGGCGCTGGCCGCTATCTGGTCGATGCATTTGGCAAAACGCTGTACACATTTGCGAATGATCAGGACGATATCAGCAACTGCAAAGATGGCTGTGCAGCCGTGTGGCCTGCGTTTTTCGTGGAGCCTCCGGTAGTGCCTTCCCCTTTGAAAACCAGTGATTTTTACAAAATCACCCGCGTTGACTCCAAGCAGCAGGTAACGTTTAACAAAAAACCGGTGTACTTTTTCTCGAAAGACCTGGTTCGCGGCGACGTGAAAGGTACGGATGCCAACGCCAAGTTTACCGTTCTGTCTTTCTAATTCAATCAATAGCTATTGAAGAGGCTGTCCGCATGATACGCACAGCCTCTTTACTAACTGGACAGCCTTCGTCACAATGAACCCGGACATTATTGAAAAGTTTAAGAAGCATTTTGAATGTCTTCAACCCGTCGACATTTCGCATCTGGAAGATTTTTATGCGCATAGTATCGAGTTCAAAGACCCTGTGCGGACTCTGAGGGGAATTGAAGAAGTGAGCAAGTACAATCGAAAATTCAACGCAAACCTGACACGGGGAAGTTACAAATTCACACACCAAAGCATCCTGCACGACAAGGCATATCTCTCCTGGGAGCTGGAACTCGAATTCAGGATACCGCGCAGAGCAATCAGCGTGTCGGGGATCACAGTTTTGCATTGCATTGAAAAAATCGTTTCACACCGCAACTACTACGACGCCGGTGAACTGTATTACGAAAATCTGCCGATAGTCGGCCCGCTAATCCGCCAGATCAAACGGCAGCTTTACAGGTATGGCTAACGTTTTGCAACACAAGCAACTCATTAATAGCATTGAGGATTTGGGTAATGTCTAAAAAACCGCCATCGTCGACCGCGTCCATGACGTTACATCCCTGACGATATTCGCAATAATGTCAATCAATTCTTTTTTGCTACCGAGGTTACATCGCTAACCGATTTGACTGTTTAGCGTAATTTCCAATATGTGATACTGCCAGAAATCGCGTAGCGATAAAACCTTGGAAGCAAATGTAATTGCACCTGCGCAGTTCAAATGCCGTTAGGCATGTAACACCAGGCTCAAAGCCGTTCATGAAGCACTCCGCCTCGACATAGTAGCAGAGCATTGATCATAAAAAAGTCCTTCGTTCCGGCTGGAACGAAGGACTTTTTTATTTAGGCAATTTGAAATATTAACCTAATGAAACAGTACGGAGTGTTTCCGCATCCTGAGTGTTTAATTCAATGTCTTTTACCTGCTGATTGTCGCCTTCGATCAAAATGACCTGGTATGCCCCGTCAGGAAGTTGGTTCAGATCGAAACGGGTGCGGGTAGCAGCATTACCTTTGCTGATCATTTTGTTTGCCAGCGTGTGTCCGGACTTGTCGACCACTTTAACAGATACTGTTTTCAGGTCTGACTTGATCACGGTAACGTCTATCTTACCATTTTTCCCTGTTACTACCGAAAATTTGGTGTCGTCATTTTGAGCGGTTGAAGCGGAAGCCGCAGGATTCCCGTGGGCAAAACCGGTAGAGGATACTGCCATTGATACTGTTAATAATACTGATGCGATGAGCGTTTTCATGATTCTTTATGTTTAAATGTGATTGTTTTTGTTTTGAAGGAAGCAACCCTGCGTCCGACTGATGATACAATGATACCAGGTCGTCCAAGAACAAAAAAACAGACTCGACAGATAGGAAAAGAACGACGACAGAAAGGCAAAAAACGACTCTATATGACTGCAAATGAGTACATTACTCTATTTAATAACCACTGATAGATCCAAATAAGGCTTTCATAGAGTGTAATGCGCAATTCATTGGTTTAAACAATACAAAAGCTACGGCTGCACGTCGTTTGCAAAATTTTCGCATATTTAAGAATTGTGCGGAATCTTGGAATCAAACAAATGTAAATCAATGCGAAAAGTCTCCATTTTAGTTTTTATTGTCATCATTTCCATTGTTTTCATGTACGCCCTGACTCATTACATTCCGATGCAAGGTTTTTTATTCGCATGGATCCTTAATTTTTTGCTGATGGCATGCGTGCTTACTTTTACTGAAACACTAAAAAGCCCGCTTACTTCTTCTTACTATCACGATAAGCCATGGGAACTGAGAGGAAAAATATATGAGTCTTTTGGAGTCAATATTTTCAGAAAACTATTGGTTGGGATCGGATGGGAAAAGTTGAACAAAAAATCCAACCCGATAGAAAAGAATACCAAAACCTTAATGGACCTGCATTACAAAACAAGACAATCGGAATTAGGACATATCATTATTCTGATTGTAGTCCTGGGGTTCAATATTTTCGTGGCATTTAAATTCGGGCTCCTCAAATCCTTGTGGCTGCTAACATTGAATATTTTACTAAATCTATATCCTATTTTGCTTCAAAGATACAATCGGCCGCGAATAGAAAGAGCTATCAATTTAAGCAGACGCAGATAAAGACGCTTCGATAATGTCGGTTTGGCCATACATTGAGCCTTTGCAGGAATACACCAGGCGGCATCCCCTGCAAAGGTTGTGTTGAAAACAGATTGCTTAAAATGAAGCTTTCGCCACAGCTGCCGTTGCGGGCACTGGCACAGGCGTGCACATTGTGATATGCTGATGTTCCTTGTTACTGAAAGTCAGTTTCTTAGCGTCCAGTTTTTCCAGGTTCTGCCCTTCCTTGATCTTCACAAATTGATTGGCCGCTACATTCTTGATCTTTTGTACCAGTCCGCTTCCATTCCAGCGGATCTCGATTTCATCGATCATTGTAGCCTGTCCCACACCAATTTCTCGCTTCAATGGCGCTGAACCAAAGCTACCGCCGGAATTGACATCCCGGTAAACGCTTCTCGACACGCCATTTTCCTTGAACGTAAGCTTAATGCGGCTACCAATGGCAGCCGTGTTCGCTTTGTCGCCTTCCAGGTTAATGGAGATCCAGCCGTTATGATTTTCAGATGGATTGAGGAAAAATGAATTCTGATAGGCGTCACCCGCGTAGGCACCACCCATTTCAACGTAAATATCCTGGTCACCATCATTATCCATATCACCAAATCCAACACAATGGCCTTTTTGAAGACTACCAACCTGCGCAGAGGTAGTAACATCCGCAAATGCTTTTCCACCCATGTTTTTAAACATCTTATTCGGTACCAATGACTTGTAACTCGGATTACCCGTTCCCAGAAAAACGTCCAGGAACCCGTCATTGTCAATGTCGCCGAAGCTGCCGCCCATTGCAAAAGCCGTTTTGTCCATCCCAAGCTCGCGCGTCACATTCTTGAACGTACCGTCGTGATTGTTTCTGTAAACCACCGGCTGCCCGTGAAATTCTGGTGAAGTACCCAGTTGTTCAGCCGCCGTGTAGTAGCTCAGGTTATGATCCATCGTGTAATCCCCCGAAAGAATATCCAGCCAGCCATCATTGTCATAATCCCAGAACCAGGTCGTGAAACTCCGGTTTTGGTCAACATGCAGATTGGCTTTTTCGGTAACGTCTTCGAAACTGATCCCTGCGGCGCCACCTGCCTTGGAAGCACCTTTGTTTTTAAGCAAAAAACGTCTGCCGCTCAGTGTTGAAATGAATATGTCATTCCAGCCATCGTTATCGTAGTCCCCGGAAGTTACCCCTTTCACAAATGCCGCCACTTCACATTTTGCGAGCTTCGCTACTTCGGTGAATGTGCCGTTTTTGTTGTTCAGGTAAAGTTCGCAAGGGTGATAATTCGCGCCGATACTAGTTTCATTACCAATAAAAACGTCTACCCAGCCATCGTTGTTGAAGTCATTCCAGGTCGCAGTTTGCGTTGGATGAAATGATAGCAGGCCGCTGTCGATCGTTACATCTGTGAAAGTTCCGTTCCCGTTGTTTCTCAGAAGCGAATTAGGTTGCTCGCCAAAAGTACCGCTCAGCCACGCTCCGCGCGGAACGAAAATGTCCTTAAACCCATCATTATTATAGTCGGTTTGCATGATTTGCAGGCCACCGGTAAATTTGCTCAGGCCGGATTGTTCCGATTTGTCCGTGAATGTACCGTCCCCGTTGTTTTTGAAATAATGCATGGATTCTCTCAAATCCCAACTAGACATGACCATATCGAGGTAGCCATCATTGTCGAAATCTTCCAGTACCAGGCCACCGGCCATATTTTTCACATCCAGGTGCAAGCCAGGCGCTATGTCCTGGAATGGCTCCACTGTGATTTCGCCTGAACTGTTCAGACCCGGCAGCAACCATTTTTTCGGGACATCTTCAGGATACTTACCTAGCGTCATATACGCAATGTTGAGTAGCCAAAGTGCCTCCAAATCATCCGGGTTGTTGGTCAGCATTTCCTTATACATGGCCACGCTCCCTTTCGAACCTCTCGTATTCTGGTGCACCCCGCCGTTTTTGATCGGTAAAATACAGGCTTCCACAGAATGGTTTGTGATACAGTTGGTCTGCTCACCGATCCTCAGGTAAGTAAGCGCTATGTCGTCTTTCACTTTTCTCATCACACCCGATTGCAGATAGAAAGGATTCGGGTCGCGTTCGAGCCTTCTGAGAATTTTAAGCGCCTCTTCCGATCGTCCCAGTTGCAACAGCACATTGGCTTTGAAATGGTTGATCCTGAACAACTGGCCAGGTTCTGTATTGGGGACAACTTTAAGAAACGAATCCAGGTATACGAGCTGCGCTTCGGGACTAAAACCATTTTCATGGTTAAAGACCTTTGCTTTTGTTTCCTGCAGCAATGCCAGTATTTTGTCCTCTGAGGATGGTTTGGTACAAAAGCTGATCGTAAATGCGCCTGTCAGGACCACTATGATGGTAATTAACGTGAGTTCGGGATAAGAAATTTAATCATTTTTTATAAAAACAGGGAAAATATTGGTATATTTAAGTATCTGACATTCAAATATTTAACCAATAAATTCCCGTGTTTTCAAAGGATAAAG
>NZ_JBDSFX010000101.1:0-130614 GCF_039919315.1 Dyadobacter sp.
ATAATGAACATTTTAGGCGCATTAGTTGCTTACTGCTTCTTTCCCAAAAAACCGTCACTTAATATTCAAAAAGTCAAAACAAACCAACTTTTTCTAACCGCCGCTTAACCCGAATTCACGTTATTTATGTAAAGTATTAATGATTGTAAATGATCCTGCGAGATTTTAACCATGCTTACTGAATGGGTTCTTCTTCCAGGGTTTGGAAACGAGCACACTAATGTTCAATACCCTGTTATAGCGTTCAATGCCGCGTGATATATTGAGTAGTCCGTGACCATACCTTACATCCAGAAGGATACTAGCTTTTTTGAACGGAAAAATGTATCCTGCGCCCGCCTGCACGCCGACATCCCAGCGCCTAAACCCATTGGGAGTGTTTTGAAATGAAAGTGACTGTGAGCTTTCGGGCGAAGTTGTGGAGCCCTCGGTTTTTAGCCGACCGGATAAATTGTAGGCAGCGTATGGTCCTAAATTCGTGTATACACGACCAATGTGAATTCGGGCAAGCATTGGCAATTCAAATGTATTCAATCGAAGTTTGGATTTATTGAAAGTAACTGGATTGTCTTCTTTTAGCCAGCCGCCCTTTGTTACAAAATAAAGCTCTGTTAAAACGGAGAAATGTGGAGTAATTCCAGCCTGAAAAGAGGCGCCGAGCTGCAAACCTTTAAAATTCTTTTTATAAGGTTGCAGCGTTCCGTTTGACCTTCCATAGTTAAAATTTGCATTTACATTATTTGCCAACAGGGTGAAACGTGTCGTTTGGCAATAGGATCTGATGGACGTAGACAATGAAATCAACGCGATCGCAATTAGATATTTGATTGAATCAGAGAAGCGTTTCATAATTATATTTTTTAACTGATTGTGAACTTAGAAGTATAAACGGTACATCAGATTGGGGACCAGGCCTCGCTGCGTAGTATGGCCAATCGAGCCAGGCTTGCTGGGATCGTAGTATTCAGTGATCTTTCCTTGTGCATTAGAGACATTGTCAAGGTTTAGGAATAGCTCGTGCGTGGCCCTAGCCTTGTCCCATTTGTAATTGACCGAAAGGACCAGTTTTGAGAGCGCCCCCAAAGAGGTTTCATAAGCCTTTGATGTATCCCAAAATTGGTTGCTGGCCGGGTCAACTGCTAGCTTTCCATTTTCGTCTCTCAAAAGAGGAATGATGTTTTTGGCGCCGCTCAGGAAGAGTTTTGAATTCAATCCCAGCGTTTGATTTTTATTCCGGCCCAGTTTTACGAATTCCTTCCCGAACAACACATTCACCAAATAATGCCCATTGTAAGGCGTATTGCGTTGTTTTTCTTCCAATGTCTTGTAAGTGGAACTATATAGCGACGCATTTATCAGATAATATAAGTTGTTTTTGAAAAACCTTTCCAAAGTCAGCTCCACACCGAAATTCTTGCCGGTCCCTTTGTTTACCAGTGCGACATAGTTGAAATCCGGGCCTTCATTGATCGTGGCAAAAGTGCTGTTCGCCTTATTCTCGACAGGCAAATTGTAGAGGTTCTGATAGTAGGTTTCCACTTTGGCAGTCAGATTTTCTGAAAACCGCTTTTGATAACCGAGCACAAAATGATGGGCTTTCAGCAATCCCAAGTTGTGATTTGGTTCGCTTACCGTTCCGTCTGCTGCTGTCACTTTTGCAAAATAGTTGTGGGCACTTTCCATGGTACTATGCTTTCCGTATCCAGCCTGAAAGGAATTGGTTGCGTCGACTTGCCAGTTCAGCGAAATTCTTGGTTCAATGGTACTCTTCTTATTGTAGAGCACGTTCATGTTTTGCAATCCGGTCACGAGCGTAATCGCTTCATTGAAGCGGTGTTTCCAACTGACATAATTCCGGATGGTGCCCATCATTTTCCGAAAATCCAGTAAGTCTACCCGGCTGGTCAAATCGGCATTTAACTGACTTTGACGGTAATTATAATCGACCAGGGCGTATTGGGTACCAATCTGGATTTTGTTTCGGGAATCTAGCTTATGGTGGTAAGTGAGGGCGCCGCGGTAGGTGGATTTAAACAAATGGCTTTTATAATTGACCGCCGTACTAAGGACAGAATCTTGGAGAACTCCCCCGGCTGCATCATCCTGTTTCAGGATATTGGATTCGAAAACCTGGTCTTTTATTCCTTCCCGGGAATGAGAAATAGAGGTATGGAGATAATTATTTGGGCCAAGCGGAAGCGTATGGTTCATGCCGAGGTTTAATAGGAACGATCCTTTTTCCAAATCTTCCCGGATACCGGAGAGCATTGATCGGTCGCCGGGCGTTTCCGCAACTTCGGGTTTTACCTCTTTTAAAAATGCGTTGCTGGCGCCTCCCAATCCAAAAAAAGAAAAAGAGCCTACTTTTTTAGTTGGCAGCACAATCTTGAAAGCAGCATCCTGAAAATTGGGATTGCCTTTTACTTTCGTTAAACCCAGGTCGGTTAATAAGGAAATCGTAGAATACCGGTAATTGACCAGATAAGAACCTCCGTATCCTTTTTTGAATGGTCCTTCAACAGTAGCTTCGGTACCCAGGATACCAACGCCGACAACAGATTCAAACTTTTCGTTATTACCAGCCCTCAGTTTAACATCATAAACACCCGACAAAACATCCCCGTATTCAGCTGAAAATGCACCGGTGTAAAAGTCGGAGGTAGCCAGAATGTTGTTATTCAATGTACTTAACCCACCGCCGATCGCTCCCTGATCTGCAAAATGGTTTGGGTTAGTGATCTGCGTACCTTCCAACCGCCACTGGACATATTTTGGAGAGTTGCCCCTGACAATAATGTCGTTATTCCCGTTTGGGTTATTGGCCACTCCGGCGAAATTGGACACAATTGTGGAGGGGTCGTTGAACCCTCCGGCGTAGCGGCTCGTTTCTTCCGGTGAAATGGAGCGGGCACTGATCAGCGCCATCTCATTTTGTACCTGGCCCTTCACCTGGTTCGCTGTCACCAATACTTCCGTCAGCTTTATTGCCGATTCCTGCAAGCTCAGGGTCAAAACCGCCTCCTTACCTGAATTTACGACCACATCAGGAATGGCTTTCGGCTCATAACCCAGATAAGACAATTGCAGCGTAATGCGCCCGATTGGAATGTTGGTCAACCTGAATTTACCATCCACATCGGTAAAGGTGGCAATGGCTGGTGTGGATCCCAATACCAGTACCGTCGCCCCAATTAAGGGAGTCTGGCTATCTGCATCGGTCAAAGTTCCTCTTACCGTTTGTGACAGCTGTTGCCCGAAAACCGGGCTGAGATAATAGGAAAGTATGAATACTGTTAAGAAAATGTATTTCATGATCGTGAGGATTTGAATTGAGGAAAAATTTTGGTGTTAGAAATCACTTTTGCATTGCTAACCAGGTTCCCAAAGGTTGACCGAGATCAGTTTCAGATTTAAGTCCCGGATGAGGTTGAGAATGCCATGCAAATGTGCCTGGTCTTTGAGCGTTCCTTGCAGGATGGTATGATTGTCCCGATAACTGATGACCATGCCCTCGAAGCGGTCTTCCCATTGCTGGTCAAGCTGTTGTTGTATTATTATTTCGGCAAAGCCCTTCATTTTCGTTCCTTTTTGACAGGATCAAAAGTAGGGGAGCCCCAAAACGAAAAAACCACCCGGGCGGGTGGTTTTCAGGATGAATTTAAACAGGATGTTTTATTGGGTTTGCTTAGATCAAGCGCATTTCCCTCGCTTTATCGACCGCTTTGCTGCGGTTGTCGACCTCCAACTTTACAAAAAGATTTTTCAACCGGGTCTTCACCGTATTCATGGAAATGAACAGCTTTTCGGCTATTTGCTGATTTGAAAGATTTTCTGCCATTAATTTCAGCGCCTCCAAATCACGCGTAGTAAGGTTGAAATGATTGGAAGGAGCTGTTTTCCTCTTCTCAATCGCAGTTTTAAGTTTATTGATAAATGGATTGGAGATATCTGTTTCTCCTCTTGCCTGATTTTTGAATACTTCCTGTAACAGGGGATTAATCTGATCAAGGTAGTTCAAATGAGACATTAATATGTCTGCCGGGGCAGCAAGATTCAAAGAATCTGTCAGGCTGGAAATCGCTTTTTCTTTTTCTCCGGTAGCCCGAAAAATCACAGTAAGAAGAATTTTAATTTCAATCATGCGCTCAATGCGGCTTTGAGTGCTGGCCATTTCATATAATTGATTAACCAGCAGAAATGCCTCATCCATTTTCTTTTCCGCAATCAGCAGGATCGCAAACGCAAAATAGCGGTACTCTTCGACGTAGGATACTGTTTTACCAGACTCTACACCATGCGCTTCTAAAAAAGCACGCGCTTTTTCAAGCTCGTTTTGAAAAACTAGAAAAATAGCTTTCCAACCCACATACATGGATTCCTGAAATGGGTTAACCTTGTTTTTCTGCATGATTACCTCCAATTCCTTCATCTTGATTTCTGCGCCAATCAGATCTCTCTGCCCATGTAATACTACTGAGTAAACCACCAGCGCTAGCACTTTGGAAGTGATATCCGCTTCCTTAATGCATAGATTATAAGCGATTTTGATGTTTTCAGCAGCTCCTTCCAGATCGGTCCAAAAGTATTGGATGGCGGCCATATTGGCATACAAAACAGCAAAAGTCCAGTCTGTTTTAACTAAATTACCATAACCACTCTCTTTCAAAAACTGTAAAAGATCGGCGCTCCTCTTGTAGGAAGTTTTATAATGGCCCAACCGGCCCTCATTGAAACCGAGGTTGATCGCAATGCTGGTCATGAGATAAATGTTGCCAGATTTTTTTCCAAATATCAATGCCTTTTTGAAAGCCTCAGTGCTTTCAAAAAGGTGTGAATTAGCCAATTCCGCCTTTCCGACCACATACCAGCCCCAGCTGAACCATAAAGGATCGTTCTCAGATAAGTTTTCCATCGCAATCCTGCAATATTCCAGAATGACTTTTGGTTTTCCCAAAAATGAATTCTGGTAAGCGATTGCAACTGCTATTTTGCCTAATAATTTCTGATGGTAATGTAGTATCTCAGCATTCGTTTCATTTTCGGCAATGCGCTGTCTGGTTATTGTTTCAGCACAGGTCAAGATTGGTCCCGCCTTCTGAATTTGCCCTGCCGTTACCAATACCCAGGCGTAGAATAAGGAAAATTCAGGATAGAGTTTGACAATATCCTCCGGCAAAAGATCCCCATATTTTATGATGGAAGAATGCTGGCCATTCTCCCACATCTGCTCTGTTGATTCTGTCAATAGCCTAATAGCCTTGTCATAATTCTGAGTTTTAAGGACATGTTCGATCGCCAGCGGGAGTATTTTATTCTGTTCAAACCATTCGCCAGCTTTGTTGTGAATCGTCTGGATGACGGACTTTTCCTTCAAAAACAGGCGTTGCTTGAGCAGGTCTGAAAAAAGGTGATGATACCTGTACCATTTTCTGTCCGAATCCAGGGAAACAATAAACAT
The DNA here is from genome assembly GCF_039919315.1 of Dyadobacter sp. Taxonomy (GTDB): domain Bacteria; phylum Bacteroidota; class Bacteroidia; order Cytophagales; family Spirosomataceae; genus Dyadobacter. Next base: position 5,459 of record NZ_JBDSFX010000101.1, read on the forward strand.
GTTATTGTTTTCAAGCATTTCCAGCACCGATTGACTGTCCGGCCGATCCAGAATAGCGTTGCAAAGCGAACCCGACAATTGCTCCAAAAGGGATGTCTGAATTAAAAATTCCCTGATTTCCGGCGTTTGTATTTTCAGGACTTCCTCCATCAGATAATCCATGATATACCGGTTATCACCTTTAAATTCCTGAATAAAAGTGGTTACATCTTCCCGGTCGCGAAGGGAAATAGCAATGAGTTGCAAACCGGCAATCCAGCCTTCCGTTTTATAAACGAGTGATTCTACATCCGCAGCACTTAATTTTAATTTTAGCTTCTTGTTAAATAGAAATTGGATTTCGTCAGTGGAAAAACTGAGGTCAGCCGACCTTAACTCTACCAGCTGGTGCCTGCTTCTCAGTTTGGCAAGAGGCAAATTCGGGTCGGCGCGGGTGAGGATGGCGACGTGAACGTTAGTGGATATATGTTCAATAAAATAGGTAAACAATTCTAATACTTCCCGATTGTTTATCAAATGAAAATCATCCAAAGCCAATAAAAAATGCTTCGGAAGCGAAATCATTTCATTGATGACAAGCCGGACAATCGATTCGTGATTCCCCTGTTTGGAGGAACGGAGCAGTTTCATCGTATTTTCACCGAATTCAGGGTAAATTCCCTGAATGGCGGTGATGATATAGCCCCAAAATTCAGAAACATCATTGTCACCGCTGTCAATGGAATACCATGCCGACGGGATTCTTTGCTGGATAATCCAATCACTTACAAGTGTTGTTTTACCAAATCCAGCCGGGGCGGAAATGAGCATTAATTTAGCTTGAAGGCCTTTGTCCAGCTTTTCAAAAAGTTCTGAACGATGAACGGTTTGAGGACTAGGCGGCGAAATATGAAGTTTTGTTAACAGTACATTACTAGGTGTTTTCTGTTTTCCGATCAATTGCGCCGACTCGGGGACTGCGATACCGACATTTGTAATCGCAAATACTTCAACAGGAAGGCTTATGTTTTTAAGTTCGAAGTGGCCAAGAGAAGTGGTGGAAATCGATTTGTGATTTTTGAGCTCATCGTTCAAGGATTTCGATAAAAGGATCGCCCCTGCCACCGACAAGCTTTCGATGCGCGAGGCATAATTGACACCGTCGCCATACACCTCGGTTTTATCAAAAACGATATCACCCATGTGCAAACCAATTCTTAAAGGTACTGGATCTGTTTCCTGTAACGCTAACTGAATTTCGATAGCGCATTTGGCTGCGAGGATCGCACTTTTAAAGACGCTAAGTGTGCCGTCGCCGTAATACTGTAAGATTTTGCCTTGATGTAATTCGTGTTGTTGCTGGAAGATCTGCCGGTGACGGCCTCTGACATTTACTGCTTTTTCTTCATCCCCTTGCATTAAGGCAGTATATCCAACAATGTCGGTAAACATGATAGCCGCCAGTTGCCTTACTTTTTCATCTTCCATGTTATGAATGTTTGGCAAATGTATGCATTTAACCTTTCTCTAATTCTCACCTATGCAATAACTGTCTGATTTTCAGATATGCTATTCTTAAGTTGAAGGTGTCGATACTAGCATTCATATGCTGGTATCCCTTAGGGTTAACTTCGAGAGACGAATCAGGATCGAAAAACTTATGATGACCCAACCAACGGAGAAATAGTAGTAAAAGATGAGTTATGAAATTTTTGCGTAACCCAAACATGATAAGGCCCATATAATGGCCCCAAAAGGTAGGGATACCTTAACCACGACGAAGCCCAGCTAAAAAAACCTGTTCAAACAGTTCTCTTTCCCTGACGGAATTCGGGTCACGTTGCTTCTACAACACCAGGTTCTATTCATGAAGGAGGTGGTATGATCGACAAAAACCTACGCAGGGAAAAGCTTGCGGCGAAACTCGCGGAACTGAAATGTTTGAAATAGGTACGAAAAGTTAAACTTTTAAATAACTTTCGTTAAATCGCTAGTCGATGAGTTGTGAAACGGCCACGACCGTGTATGTAACTGCACTATGCTTACCAAAAGCGAAAAAATTAGGTCAATATCTTCTGATTGGATTTTCTGATGTGATTATTGCAGGTAGTTTACTCTATTTTTTTTAAAGCATGGCCAAAGAACCCGATGATCATTTTACGGCCCTATCCGACATTAACCGCCTGGGCTTACGTGTTGCCGACCATATACAGGCAATGCTTGCCTACTGGGACGCCGATCAGGTTTGCCGGTTTGCCAACAATGCCTATTTGGAATGGTTTGGAAAAGGGCGCGATGAAATGGTTAATAAAATAACGCTGAAAGAATTGCTCGGTCCTCTTTATGAAAAAAACCTACCTTACATAAGTGCTGTTCTAAAAGGAGAAATACAACAATTTGAAAGGGACATCACGGTCCCTGGCGGCGAAACGCGAAGTTCTATCGCCAACTACTACCCGGATATTATAAACGGCGTGGTAAAGGGCTTTTTTGTCCATGTTTCCGATGTCACGCAAATCAAAAAACTCGAAAAGGAACTTGCATTTTCTGAAAAAAAATTCAGGGACCTGCTGGAAAGTGCGTCGGATGCCACTGTGATCATTAAACAAACAGGGGAAATAGAGATTGTGAATTTACAAACAGAACGGCTTTTTGGTTATCAAAGGAATGATCTGTTTGGAAAAAAGATTGAAATGATCCTGCCTGAACGGTTTTGGAATATCGGGCCTGACGAACGTTCAGGTTTTTTTCAAAACCCTGAGGGATTTCCAGAGAAAGAGGACCAGGAACTATTCGGCTTGAAGAAAAATGGGGAAGAATTTCCGGTCGAGATAAGTATCAGCTCAATACAATTGCAAGATGGCTTGTACGTGTCGGCCGCAATCAGGGACGTTACCAGACGAAAGCAACAAGAAAAAGAAATTAATGAGCAGGCGATGATTATCTCGTCAGCAACGGATGCCATTTTAAGTAATACGGTGGAAGGTACAATTCTGACCTGGAACAAAGGCGCTGAACAAATGTTTGGATACACGCTCGAGGAAATAAAAGGAAGGCATATTTCTTTGCTATTTCCGCCTGAGCTGTTGGAAGAAGAAACTTTGCTGATTTCAAAAATCTTGAATGGCCAGTCAATTCAGCAATATGAAACAATAAGGTTAAAAAAGGACGGCAGCGAGGTAAATGCTTCGTTAACCATGTCACCAATCCTGGATAAAAATGGCAGCATCATCAAAATTTCGAAAATAATTCGCGACATAACCTCTCAAAAGAAGGCGGAGCGTGAATTAATGCAAAGCAACGAGCGTAGTAAAATATTTATTGACCAAGCCCCGCACGCCATTGCGATGTTTGACAGCAAGATGTGTTATCTGGCCGCCTCGAAACGCTGGGTCAGTGATTACAATTTGGAAGGAATGGCTATTATCGGGCGCTCCCACTATGACATTTTTCCGGAAATTGGAGATGACTGGAAAAAAATTCACCAGGAATGCCTTCATGGCGAAATTAACCAATGTGACGAGGCCCGTTTCGAACGGGCCGATGGGTCTGTTCAATGGCTTACCTGGGATATTAGACCATGGTATTTATCAGAAGGCTATATAGGTGGCATTTTGATGTATACCGCGGATGTTACCGCCTCCAAAGAAAGGGATGAAGAAAAGAAAAAAATTGAAGCAATTCTCGATAAGACCAATGAAGTCGCGCGTATAGGCACCTGGGAGGTGGACACTAAGAATAGCAGGGTAACATGGAGCAGGATTACCCGTGAAATTCACGAAGTACCGATAGGATATGAGCCCAAACTGGGAGAGGCCATCCTTTTTTTTAAAGAAGGCAGCAGCCGGACCAGGATTGAGAATGTGTTCGAAGAAGCGATAAGTACTGGCACGACCTACGATATTGAAGTAGAACTGATTACTGCCAAAGGGAAGGAAATTTGGGTGAGGGTAATCGGGCAGACCGAGTTCTCAGGAGGGATATGCACCCGTCTTTATGGCGTGTTTCAGGATATTGATGAAGTAAAACGGTCCAGGGACGCATTATACCGCCTTAATAATGATTTAACGTCAATTCTAAATTCCAGCCATGTTTCAATTATTAGCACTGATCTTGATGGCACTATTACGCATTTCAATAGGGGGGCTGAACTACTATTGCAATACGACGCAAATGAGGTAGTTGGTAAATGTAACCCCTCAGTTTTCCATGTTGAGGAGGATCTGATTAGTCGTGGAATTGAATTATCTGCCCTTTATGGGCAGCCGATAAACCACTTTGATGTGTTTGTCGAAGTGGCTAAACGCGAACGTTTTGAATCAAGGGAATGGACTTATGTTCGGAAAGATGGATCGAAATTTCCGGTACAGCTTGTGGTAACTGCTATCCGTGACATGGAAGGAGTAATCACCGGCTATTTAGGGATAGCCACCGATATCAGTGAAATAAAAAATGCGGCGCAGGAGAAGCAATCATTGCTTGAGATAGCCACGGATCAAAATGAAAGATTGAAAAACTTTGCCTATATAGTTTCCCATAACCTACGGTCACATATGGGTAACATCGATATGACCGTGAGCCTATTTGTTGACGAGAATCAGCAAATGGCAGACAATGAAATGATCTTACTACTTCAAATGGCTATAACTAATTTGAAAGATACCATAGCTAATTTGAACGAAGTGGTCTTGATGAATACATCTTTTAATGAAAAGCTAATACCGATCGATCTTGCTTTGGCTATCAATACGGCCATTCAGACGGTTTTTCAGCTAGCCAGGGATGCCTCGGTCAGTATCATTAACAATGTAGCCGGCGACATTAGAATTTTGGGATTTCCGGCTTACATAGAAAGTGTTTTACTGAATTTCATTACGAATGGCATCAAATACCATTCGCCTGAACGGAAAGGCGAGGTTAGGTTTAGTGCTATTCGTGCAGGGAAATATATCGTCTTGAAAATACAGGATAATGGGTTGGGCATAAATTTAAAGCAGCACGGCAGTAAGCTTTTTGGTATGTATAAAACTTTCCACGGAAATAAAGATGCCAGAGGTATCGGCCTGTTTATCACAAAAAATCAAATTGAAACCATGGGTGGGAGGATTGAAGTTGAAAGTGAAGTAAATGAAGGAACAACATTTACACTATATCTGAAAAATGAAAAAAGTTGAAATAGCTTTTATTATAGATGATGACCCCATCTATGTACATTGACTAAGAAAATTATGCAGCTCGCTGATTTCTGTGAAAGTTTCCTGGTCTTTCATAGCGGAAAGGAAGCCTTGGTGTATTAGACTGAGACAGAGGAGGGAGGGAGCCATAGAATTTCTTGTTTCGTAATTGTCAAAATGATAGTTTTACCCTTAGTTGCAGCCAAAAAAATCTCCGCTATTTCCGTTTGCAGGGCATCGCATGCGTACAGCCTTTTTTAATATCTAGTGTTCAAGTTTTACCTCCCGAAGCTACCTTTCCAATTGCCGGATCCGTTTTTTGCTCCTCCGTCAAACCTTCAACTTTTTCTCGAAAATCAGGTTTATTAAAACTTGCGCCCCATTTACTGATAGGCCCTGCATCAAGCCCGAGCTCAGCCGCTGCCGCACTCACCGAGCCCTTAGCTTCTGACAGTTCTACTGCCATCCGTTTGAAAGATTCGTCAAACACCCGCGGTCTGCCGCACGGTCGTTTTCTCCTAGTCAAGTTTAGTTGAAAAATTAAATCTGCCTATTTCTGCCTCCAAACAAATGTAGCAACGTCACGCCAGCCATTTTAACGGAAGCCAACAATAAACATAGCGACTACACAGATTCATATAGCAAGCCTAATAAGGTGACATATGTTCGGCTTAGAATTGCATAACAAGCGAATGTTCAAGGGCAAGATGGCTGACAACAGTCACCATCTTTTCTTGTCCAGATACAGCAGAGAGGATAATTAACATTTTAGTCCATAAGTCAATGAATGCACTTGATTTACTCGTAGGCCAGGCGCTGCAAGTAGCAGCGATAGGAGGAATAAGATTTTCAAATCGAGGTAAGCGTAATCGGGTGACGTATAAACAGCTGGGTGATAGGACTATTTCAAACTGAATGATATAGCATTTCATAGGGGACAAGGTATTGGTAACAAATACCACGGGTATTAGCGTTGGCAGCCACTGTAAATACTGATGGGATGAAAGCAACTGAAATTAGTCACCAGTACCAGGTATTATTTTGAAAATAACATGCTTCTATAAATATATTCTTTTTCTCTGGTAGTCAGTTGGTTACCGCTTTTTCTTAAAGAGAAAACGGTAAATAACTATGTCAAGACATTTTAAAAATCATAGTTTTAATAGAACTATTTAATTATTTTTTATTGATATTTAGCTATAAAATTCTATTATACGTAGAATAAATTCGATATAATTGAAAAGTTTTACCCGCTCCTCCTAAACTTTTATTAATTCTCACACATTTAATCCGATTTACAATGAAACACTATTTACCATTTTCCAACATCAATCAATTTTGTAATTATTGTGATGTTAGTCGCCACCTTGGTAATCTTACAAAAGAGGCGGGGTTAGGTTTGGCCAGTACCTCATTTTACACACTTCGCATCACAAGGAGCCTGCTCGTTTTGCTGGTGTGTTTTACTTTTTTTACGGCAAATGCTCAGAACCCGGCCTGCGTGAGTGGCAATCCGGGGTTTGTGGATTCGGACGGGGACGGTGTCGGTAACATCTGTGACCTAGACGACGACAATGACGGGATACTTGATGTAAATGAAGGTTGCTCTACTTTGGTCAATGGTGAAAATGCGGGAACGTTTGGAGAGTCGCCGAGTACAGCAGCTTTTTATAGGGATTTACAAAACCCTCCCGGTGGTGGATATTCCTATGGCCCTGGTACTAATGGTAATAATGCAGCAGGAAAATATACCGTTGCCAACTTACAAGGGGCCATAAATAATCACGCAGCCGCCATTTGGGAATACCCGGGACATACAACAGGTTCAGCTACTGATAATTATCTATTAGTCAATGGTACTACCTCAGTAGGTACATTCTTTACCGAGGATATCGTCCTGACTGCCGGGGAAACCTACAGTTATAGTATGTGGCATAAAGGGGCGTGGGTCCAGGGAGCAGCCGGAGCTTACAATTTACGGATCGCAATCAGAAGGGTGTCTGATAATCTCTTGATATCAAGTAGTGATACCGGGCCCATCGGGGATGTTTTGTGGCGTACGGAAGCCCTCGGTTTTACCGCGCCTACCACAGGGGCATACAGGTTTACACTGGTCAACACTTCTGTGCAAGTGGCGGGCAATGATTTTTCTGTGGATGACATTTCTCTGGTCAGCACCTCATGCAGCCGGGATACAGACGGGGACGGCATAGCAGATAACCTGGACCTGGACAGCGATAATGATGGCTGCAATGATGTCCTGGAAGCTGGTGGAACCGATGCTAATGGCGACGGAATTTTGGGCGGTAGCCCTGTTACCGTAGACGCCGATGGGCTGGTAGTTGGTCAGGGTGGGTACACCGGCCAGCATTTAAATGCGACTATCGCCACAAACGTGACCATTAATACACCACCTGGCAATCAATCGGTGGCAACAGGCGGCACAGCCAGCTTTACGGTTGGAGCCTCAGCTGCAAGCACAAGCACATTTGCAGCAGGTACTCCTAATTATACGGTACCACCGGCAACAGACGTGTCAGCCGCATTGGTCTATCAATGGCAGGAAGACACTGGGTCGGGTTTTGCCAATATCACCAACGGTGGTATTTATAGCGGTGCCACCACTGCTACATTAACACTTACTGCGGTACCAATCTCTTTGAATGGGGCTAATTACAGGGTTTTAATAACACACCCCGATAACTCATGTATTGCCCAGGAGTCAACCGCCGCTTTGACAATCCTACCTGACGCCGATAATGATGGGGTGGCTGATTTGAATGACCTGGATGATGATAATGATGGTATACTGGATACCGATGAATGTCCTAATCCGACCCCAACGCAAATTTCATCTGCGAATGTTGTTTATGGCCCTGAGCAAATTACCAATGGTAATTTCGGAGCAGGTAATACTGGATTTACCTCTGATCTTGTTTATACAGTTGCTACTTGTATTAATATAGTAGGGCCCAATCCTCCCGCAAATTCCTATTCTGTTATGAATTTCAATACTGATAATTGTGGTGGTTTTAGTCCGCCTGATCATACAGTTGCAGGAAATGGAATGTTTTTTGTTTCAGGTGATATTAACAGTGCAGTAGCGGCTGATGTTGTTTTATGGGGACAAACTGTTAATAATCAGAATGTTGGTCAATTGCAACAGTTTGAATTTTATGTTGAGACTGCAACAACAACTACGGAAACAGCGGCAAAAAGACTCAAACTTTTAGTCAATGGCGTGCTGGTACCGCTTACTTTCGCCCCTAATAATGGTGCAACAATTGGGTGGATGCGAGTTTCAGGATTGTTTACCGTTCCCAGTGCAACAATGAATATTTCACTGGTTGTAGCATCTGGAAGCACCGACGCTTTTTTTGATGTATGGTTGGATGATATTAGTCTCCGTAGTGTTGCCGTGGATACCGATAAAGATGGTATTTCGGATTGTCTGGACACAGACAGCGATAACGACGGCTGCCCTGATGCAACCGAAGGTGCAAACCATATTGTGACTACCGGAACATTAGCAGGTGGAAGTACATTGCCAGGTAGCTCAGGTAATTTAGGTACTACGGTAAACGCAAATGGTATTCCTACTCCTCCGGGAACTGTTGGCGGCAGCACCGGGCAGGCAACTACTGCCAATGTATTAACGGCCACACAAGTTTTAGTAGCTACCCCACCATCCAATCAATCGATAGCATCGGGTGGTGTAGCCACATTTACGGTTGGTGTTTCTGCGGCGAGCACAGGGACTTTTGCAGCAGGTGTGCCTAATTACACGGTACCACCCGCAACAAACGTGTCAGGCACATTGATATATCAATGGCAGGAAGACACTGGGTCGGGTTTTGCCGACGTAGTCGATGGCGGTATTTACGCGGGCGCTACTACTGCAACATTAACGCTTACCGGTGTATCCGCGGCTATGACTGGGAATACTTATCAGGTGACCATTACCCATCCGGACAACGCTTGCATCAGTGAAACCCGCACTGCCGCTTTAACGGTGACCGGATGTTTGATTGACCTTGGCGGCGAAGTTTACGACGATGCGACCGGCTTGTCCAATGGTATTGACGGTCAACTGGTAAACGGCCCTGCGCTAGGATTGTACGTGACTTTGTTGGCAGGGGAAACCGGCAGCACGCAGCTAGATGTAAAACCGGTGGACGCAACAGGTAAGTACTTGTTTCCCAGTATTCCTGTGGGGACTTACAGGCTGGTACTGGGCACCACGGCCGGCGGCTCGGACGTGAAACAATTGCCGGAAGGTTACTTTACAATCGGCGAAGGCGGGGCAATCGTATCCGGGGAATCCTCTGGTGACGGAGTGAATAACGGCCTTACCAAGATTATCATTAGTTGTGAGGAGATCATTTATGGCAGTGCGGGACGTGCAATGGCCGATGTGAGTTATCTCGACAATGACTTCGGTATCTCCACAATAGACCCGCTCCCCGTAAACCTGGTAGCCTTTACAGCTTCAAAATCTGAGCAAAATGTGCTGCTATCCTGGTCTACCAGCGAGGAAACAAACAGCTCCCGCTTTGAAGTGCAGCGCAGCCACAATGGAAAGGACTGGCTTGTGTTGGGTAATGTAAGCGCCAAAGGAGAAAGCAAAGTAGCCCAGAACTATTCTTACCTGGATGACCAATCAAAATCGGGGGAAAACCTTTACCGGTTGAGAATGATCGATATGGACGAAACGTTTTCATTCAGCAGGATCAGGAGCGTGGAAATGGGTCCTGATATTGAAAACTTTGTCTACCCCAACCCTGTTGATGAAGTTTTGAATTTGAGAATGCCTGATTGGAAAAGGATCAAAAGTACCAGCATTACCAATTTGGCAGGCAAGGAAATCTATAAATCAGGCCCCGTAAAATCCGCTAGCATCAATATAAAACATCTCCAGTCGGGAACGTATTTATTGATCATTACCAAAACGGATGGTTCGGTAAGTACCTATAAATTTATTCACGCTAATTAAAAAAACAGATTCCAGTAACTTTTTGGTTGCTGGAATCTGTTTTACCATTCCAAAAATCTAAAACTTAGTTTCATGATGTTGCGGAGTGGAACGCTGAGCACACAGTCAGCGCGACCTTAAAGTGGGTCGGTCGGCCTGCTGAACATTGCTTGAAGGTAGATATTTCTCATCGCAGGGGAGTGGTTTTGCGGGAATTCCCGACGGAATTGCAACAAAGCGGACAAGATATTAAACCGCTATTTTTTGTTTGTTTAAGAGCTCCTCAAACTCATTTGGTGACACGTATCCCAAGGCTGAGTGCAGCCTTCACCAGGGCCTGTATTAAAAATATCCATCGCACATCGGTGCCGGAAAAACCCGGTCGCTTTCAGGATAGCGCCTGGCACGCCGTAAACGATCACTTCATCTCAGGTAAACGACCAGTTCCTGACGCAGAAAGGCCATCGCGCGGGAAATCTGCGCCTCCACTGTCTTGACGGAAACACCCAATTCCTCTGCTATTTTGCTGTAAGTCAAACCTTTTTCGCGATTTAAGTAATACACTTCCTGCGTACGGGAAGACAATTTGGAAAGGGCCGACTGGTAGGCGTGAAGCAATTCTTTTTGTTCCTGATATTCCAGCAAATTGTTGTCGGCGATCTCGATTTCTTCCATTTGCTGATGAAGGACCAGATCCGGTTTGTTTTTCTTTTGGAGGTGTCTGATGGCGTGATTCCGTGCGCTGACAATGAAATATGCCTTGAAATTTAGGATTGTTTCAAACTGGGCTGTTTTTCTGCTCTCCCACAATTTGCCATAAATTTCCTGAACCCAATCCTTAATCTGCTCCGGATCATTGGAGTACCGCATTAAAGCACGTACCAGAACATGATAGTATTTGTCGAATATGATTTTAAATGCGTCCGTATCGTCCTCAGCAATTAGCTTCAACAGCTCCTCGTCAGAAATAGATGTTAAATTCATATTTTAAAAGATCTAATAAACATACAATCAAAATAATATTCTGCATCTGTGATATATATAAATATAATAGATCGATAAAAATATGCAACGCAATAGTTTATTTTAATTTTTAGTATTTATAAAAAATATTAGATATGTACAATTGTGGTTTATTTTCCTGTTTTTAACATTTGTTGGTTCATGTATTCACCATTCTTGACTACTCCGGTAACCTTCAAAACAGCTGTGATATCCAGAAGCGGGTCGCCGTCGACAATCACGAGGTCTGCAAGCTTTCCTACCTCAATAGAACCCAGGTTTTTTCCTGCACCCACTTCTTCCGCCGACCACAATGTTGCTGCCCTTAAAGTTTCAAATGGGGATAAACCGGCTTTAACCCAACTCTGCAATTCCGCATGGTAGCTTAACCCGGAAGGAATAATGGGGGAGTCCGTACCGGGTGTTACCCGCGCTCCTTTTTTGACCAGGCTCACGAGCGACTCTTCTATAAAACGATAAGAATCGCTGCCCGCTGATACGCGTGCCGTTGCGCTTTTCAAATCGGCCATCATCTTTTTGGGATAAAAAGCATCAAATTGCCAGTGACTAAAAAACGAGGTATCCGTTTTCACAAGTGCAGACATTCCTCCATGCAATGATACGGTTGGTGTGATGTACATGCCGGATTTTACAATGAGCTCTATTACATCCTGATACGTTCTGTTCAATGCTGTGAGCTTGGGCGAATATCCCCTGCGGCTTGTGGCGCCAATATGTTCGACGCCATCGACCCCATAACCGGCGGCCGGATAAATTTCGTGGGATGAAACCGGGATCCCGTTGGCATGAGCGAATTCCGTAACGCGTTTTTGCAGCACATCCGGCAATCCAACGTACGTTTTGATCATGTCGTAACCCAGTTTTACAGCTCTGTTCAATTCCAGTTCGAGCTGTGTACCGCCAATATTGCTCGTGTTGCGGTTATAATAGATCCGGTTTCCTTCCATGTGGCCGCCCGTAAAAAATGTCCGCGGCCCCAAACGCTTACCACTCGCCCACGACTCTTTTCTCTCAAGCGCGTCGTAGGGATCGGTTCCGGGTTCGCGGATGGAAGTAATGCCATAGGCCAGCCAAAGCCTTCCTCCTTTTTCACCCAATTGTGCATTCTGATGGGTATGCATTTCAAAAAGACCTGGAATGACAGTTTGACCGGATGCATCAATGAGATTCCCTTTCCTCCCGGCCTGATGAGGCAGAATCTGTTTGATCCGGTTCTTTTCAATGATGATATCGACATTCTGTAAGTATTTCTCAGATTTCCCGTCGAACACTTTTCCTGCATGTATGACAAGCTGGCCTTCGGGCTGTTTGGTAACCCAATTAAAATCCATTTGAATGGTCTCCAGCTTTCGATCCGCGACCGAGATCTTTTTCAAAACATCCGTTGCGAGAAAAACAATGCTTTTCGAATCTGCCGACCAGCTTGGGTCTTCCGCAAGGTCAGTGGTAAGGTGGGCAGGTGCGCCTAGGATATTCAGGGTGGAATCCACGGGAACCATCCACAAAGTATTGTCCAGAATGTAGGCGATCATTTTCCCGTCAGGCGAAACAACGGGGCCATTTTTGCCTCGGGTTGCCAATGATCTTCCGGGAACGGGCGATACAAAACGGGATTCAGATTTGTCAACCGGAATGATCAGGAACTTGCTCAATCCCTCCCGGAAACGGGTTGAAAATGCATCCAGTGCGGATATTACGATGAACTTCCCGCCGGGCGACCAGCTTGGCTGCGATCCTTCGAAAAGTGAGCCATAAATGGTCGTTACTGCTGACGATTTTATGTCAATAATGTTCAGCACATTACGGCTGTATGCATTAGGGTCAGCCTGGTAAAAAGCAATCTTAGACCCGTCCGGCGACCAGCTTGGATATTTCAGATTGTCAGCCGCGTCGAGCAAGCAATATTCTTTGCCTGATGCAAGGTCTTTGATCCAGATGTCCATATTGCCGTTCCGCTCGCTGGTGTAAGCAATGGATTTCCCATCCGGCGACCAAACCGGATCAATGTCAATAAAAACATCATTTGTAACCTGAACGGGAGCAGCTTTTCCTTTTTCATGCATCCAAATGTCCCCAAGTGCAGAAAATATAATGCGGTCACCATCCGGAGAAACGATCGGGCTTCTTATTCCCTGAACGGGCTGTGGTTTTACAGAATCAAAATCACGGACTTTTACAGCGTATTTGGCGCGATTCAGCGTCACTTCCGCCTGAAAAGGAATGGATACAACACTTTTTTCACCAAGCTTCCTGCGTTTGATCTGGCCGTCGGAAGTGTATAAATAGTCTGTTTCTGAAAGCCAGCTTACTTTAAATGGAAATACATCTTCGGTCGAATCGGAAAGCGTCTGCCAATCACCGCCTCCTGTTTTTACAAACTCCAATTGGCTCGAACCCGGAAGCAGGCTGTTGAAAACAATGTGGTTTCCATTGGGATGCCAGGCAGGTGAAAACAGCTTTTCCTTACTGTGTACAAACAACTTATGTTCGCCATTTGCTTCCCGGATGTAAATCCCGGCCGCAGCCGCACGCTCAGAAACATAGGCCAGCCTGGAACCATCCAGAGAGTAGGAGGGGAAGTAGTCATTGCCGGGATTGTCCGTCAGCCGGGTCAGGCTATCATTTTTCAGCCCGATTTCCCAGATATCATAATTTCCGCTCCGGTCGGAGGAAAATGCAATCGCTTTCCCGTCGGGCGACCAGTGCGGCTCCCGGTCGTGGTAAATGCCCTTGGTAAGTTGCGTCAGGCCAGAGCCATCTTTATTGACTTTCCAGATGTGAAAGTTACCGTCGCGATACGATTGAAAAGCAATCTGATTTCCGTCCGGTGACCACGTTGGCTGGCGGCAGTCGCCAAGTGCATCCGTAACCGCCTTTGCTTTTCCGCCATTCACGGGCATCACCCAAATCGTGCCTTGGACATCCATAGCAATGGTTTTCTTGTCAGCAGAAAGCGCTATTGCCATATTGGTACCTTCCCGGAATGTTACCTTCAACGAATCCGCGACAAGTGCCTGAGATTGATGAACTGTTATTAATGACAGCAACAACAGGCAAGAAAACATCTTACAATTAAAGGACATAGCGCTGGATTTTTGATTTATTCAACCGGCGATGTGAGAATGGTGAGGCAAGTTTTGATGCCCATTCTCAGATTTCCGATCCGTAGATTTTCGTTGGGGCTGTGCTGGTTATTATCCATATTGACCAAAGGAACGATCACCGCCGGAACGTCGAGGGTTTGAATAAAAGGCACAACCGGAACGGAGCCGCCCATAATCCTGATCACAACCGGCTCTTGTTTGAATGCTTCGGTCACGGATTTTCTCAGCCACTTCCCGATAGGCGAATCAACTTCCGTCCGGAAAGCCGGTGAACCTGCGCCGCCGCCGCTGAAAAAAACCATTTTCTTGTTGGCTAACCTTTCCTGTTTGTTTGGAACATGGTCCAGCACCTTATAACCTTGTTTTTCAATGTGTTTTTTGACAAGGTCCGTCATTCTTTTCCCATCCGTTTCAGGTACCAACCGTATCCCGAACTCTGCAATGGCTTCTTCCGGAATAATGGAACCGCCGCCTTTTCCGACTACGGCAGCCTTTAATCCACGCACATTCAGGGATGGGTACTGCATCGATTCCTGATAATTTTTCCCTACTTTCTCTTCTTCCGCAATTTGAAGACGGTCATTGATTTCACTGGTTTTATCGGGAACGGCGGCCATGATTTTTACAGCCTGCTCGTCAAATTTAATTCCATCGTAAAAGCCATCGATCAGCACCCGGCCATCGTCATCTTTCATCGTCGCAATGATTTTGGATAAAATAAAAGTCGGGTCCGGGGAATAATTGCCGAAATGTCCGCTATGCTGCTGGGTGATAGCGCCGTAAGTGGTCAATGAAAAGCCGGTTCCGCCACGGCACCCGAATGTGAGCGTGGGAATGTTGGAAGAATGCATGGGGCCGTCCATAACGATCAGGTAATCAGCCATTAAAGTACTTTTATATTGTGCCAATGATGCTTTCAGGCCCGGCGATCCTTTTTCTTCTTCACAGTCCAGCACCACTTTCACGTTAAAAGGCGGTTTCTGATTTTGGGACTGAAGAATATCCATAGCATGCAGGAGCATTACGATCGGTCCTTTGTCATCCGATGTAGAGCGGGCGAACAAACGCCATTCGTCTTTGATCTTCCCACTTTTCAGCGAGGCCCAATCTATTTCCTTGAAAGCCCCCGTAGCATCTTTTTCCTTTAAAACCGTTTCATAAGGGTCTTTTTGAAACCACTCATTTGGCCGTACAGCCTGCCCGTCCAGGTGAAAATAAAACAGGACCGTTTTGGTGTTGCCCGGATACGTTTTTTCAGCCGAGAACAAAGGAAGCTTTTCGGTTTTGAGAATTGCCGTTTTAAAACCTCGCTGTGCAAAAGCTTTCTCCGACCAGACCAGATTTTTCTGAATATCCTCCGCGATCAAAGCATCATTTGGGATCGATACATAATCCTTAATTTCTTCAATGGCAGGCAAGAGTTGCTTGGCGATCAATGCATCCGTTTTATCGGCTGCAATTTTCTGCCCGATAGCGGAAGTCGTAATCAGAAAGGCGGCAATGGCAACTGCCAGGAAGAATTTCAATGGGCTTGATTTAATTTTAAGTATCATTGGATGTGGGTTACTTCACTGGCTTTTCCAACAGCTCATCAATCGAAAACAAAATCCCGTTTTTCATAACGGACTTCACATTCCATGCATCTTTGATGTTGGTTAGCGGGTCACCATCGACGATCACAAGATCTGCGAGCTTTCCCTTTTCCAGGCTTCCCAGGTCTTTGCTTACACCAACAGCTTCTGCCGACCACAATGTAGCCGAGCGCAGCGTTTCGAATGGGGAAATGCCACCGTCGACCCAGGATTGTAGTTCGGAGTGAAGGCTCATGGCGTAAGGAATGAACGGACTGTCGGTACCCGCTGTCATTTTTGCACCTGATCCCATCAGCGACTTTGCCGTCTTTTGGATGTTTCCAAAGTTGCTCAGATAGCCCGGGAACATCTTTTCGATCATCGTCATTCCTCCTTTTGATTCCGCTATAAATTCGGGCGAGAAGAATACTTTTAACTGTTTGTTGTCATAAAATGCAGGATCCTTTGCTGCCATGGCATAGAAGCCGCCTTGCAGGGAAACCGTCGGCGTGATGTTCATCTGGGACTTCACAAGAAGCTCTTTTACATCCTGATAGCTATGGTTCATGGCTGTAATCTTGGGCGAATATCCGCGACGGCTTGTTCCTCCAATGTGTTCCACCGCATCAACGCCGTAGCGCATGGCTGGAAAAATTTCATGAGAAGAGACGGGTATGCCGTGTGCATGGGCGAAAATGGTGATGCGCTGCTGCAAAATATCAGGCATTCTCACATACGTTTTGATCAGATCATAACCAAGCCGGTGCGCCCTTTCCAGTTCCATATCCAATTGTGCCGTAGACTTAACACTGTTTGCCAGACCATAATAGATCCGGGTGCCGTCGGTAAGTCCGCCGGTGAAAAATTCGCGCGGGCCAGTGAGGTTTCCGCTGTCCCAGGATTCTTTTCTTTCCAATGCATCGTAAGGGTCGGAGCCGGTTTCCCTCAATGAAGTAATGCCATAGGAAAGCCATAATCTTCCCAGTTTTTCGCCTGTCATGGCGTGCTGATGGGTATGCATTTCAAACAGGCCTGGGATAACCGTTTTATCAGAAGCGTCGATCAGCTTACCGGTCCGACCGGCTTTATGAGGAACAATTTCCTGGATCCTATTGCCGGATATGACGATATCAACATTGGTCAGGTAAGCGGCATTTTTGCCGTCAAACACTTTTCCGGCGTGGACGACAATTGTTTCCTTGGGTTGCTTGAATTCCCAATTGAAGTTGAGCGGAATGCTTTCGATTTTGCCGTCAGCCAAATTAATATGCTTAATGGCATCCGTTGCCATAAAAGCAATGGATTTTGAATCTGCCGTCCAGCTGGGCACTTCTGAAAGTTCAGCGGTTAATTTTTTCGGTGATCCGGTCAGGTTTCCTGCGGGATCGACGCCGACTAACCAAAGCAGCCCATCCTGAACATAAGCTATGTTTTTGCCATCCGGAGACCAGGCCGGGCCATTTTTAGCGCGCATACCCAATGAACGGTCCGGCTCTGGAGATACAAAACGGTCGGGCTGTTTGTCCAAAGAAATAAGCAGAAACTTGTTGATCCCTTCACGGTAGCGCGAGGAATTGACTTGCAAACCGGAAACGGCAATGGTCTTCGCATCGGGCGACCAGCTCGGCTGGCTTGGTACGAACAACGATTCGTGGATTTTCTCGACTTTCCCGCTTTTTACTTCGACTGTTTGCAAAGTACCCCGTCCCCAGGTATTTTTTGAATCTGCCTGATAGAAGGCGATTTTACTTCCGTCCGGTGACCAGGCTGGATAATTCAGGTCATAGTCCAGTTTAACCAAAACCGATTGTTTCCCTGTTTTTACGTCATGGACCCACAAGTTCATTGTGCCCGAGCGGTCGGAAAGAAAGGCGATCTGGCTGCCATCCGGCGACCAGGTTGGGTCGGCATCCAGGAACAGGTCTTTGGTAATCGCTTTCGGGGCCGGGTTTCCTTTTTCCAATAACCAAATGTCCCCCAGTGCGGAGAAAACGAACTTTTTGCCGTCCGGAGAAACATTCAATCCCTTGATCCCCTTCACCTGCTTGGGTTTTCCAGCATTGAAATCGTAGGTCTTGCGCTTGTAATTGGGCGTTACCACCGTCACCACGGCCTTGAATGGAACAATACGTTCTTCTTCCTCCTGACCGATTTCAGCGATTTTGATTTTTCCGTCAGCAGTGTACAAATATTCGGTATCGGATAGCCAGCTCACCCGGAAAGGGAAAACGTCCGATTGTTTGGGGCCGGTTGTAAGGGTTATGGTTTTGGATGTTCCTGCTGAGATATCAATTTCCACAAGGCTGCTGGATGCGCCGCTGAATGCATTGAAATAAATGTGTGTACCAGCAGGATTCCAGGATGGCGCAGCCAGTTTGACAGCATTTTTGATGGCTAGCTTTTGTCCGTCAGCGCTCCAGATGTAAATCCCGGGTGCAGCGGTCCGTTCTGAAACGAATGCGATTTTACTGCCGTCGGCTGAGAAAGAGGGATAGTAATCATTCGCAGGGTCGGTGGTGAGTTGCGCCAGTTCCTTGGAAGCAAGATCCATTTTCCATATGTCGTAATTTCCCGCGCGGTCGGAGGAGAAAATGATCGATTTGCCGTCGGGGGACCATTCCGGTTCGCGTTCGTCGAAAACGCCGGTGGTCATTTGCTGCAAGCCGGAGCCATCCTTGTTTACCGCCCAGATATGGTAGTAACCGTCACGAAAAGATTGAAATGCAACCTTATTTCCATCCGGCGACCAGCTCGGCTGCCGATCGTCGCCCATGCCGTCGGTCAGCGCTTTGGCATCTCCACCAGAGATGGGAATGCTCCATATCGTTCCCTGAATATCGGCCGCAATCGTTTTTTTGTCCGGTGAAAGGTCAACCGCCATGTTGGTGCCTTCCGTGAGGGTTACCTTGACGGAATCCGCTGTTGAAGCTTTCAAAATGTCAGCATTGAAAAGCAGGACAGCGACGACCGCTAATGCTGAACGACAGAACTTATTGAGGCTAATTGAACTAATAATCCCCGATAACGAAAATGGTCTTATCATTATAGAATTTACTTTAAGTAAGCGAAAACGGTTTAGTTATTCTTTTTCAAAAGCTCATCAATGGTAAAGACTTCCCCATTCCTGATCACGGTATTGACATTCATAACATCCTTGATATTTTTCAACGGATCGCCGTCAATAATTACCAGATCAGCGAGTTTGCCGCTTTCCAATGTGCCCAGGTCCTTGCTGATCCCCAGTGCTTCTGCCGAAAATAAGGTCGCGGCGCGGAGTGTCTGATAAGGCGTAATTCCGCCGTCCACCCAGGATTGGAGTTCAGCATGATAGCTCAGCCCGGGTTGGATAATGGGTGAATCAGTTCCCGGTGTGACATGCCCGCCCGCTTCGATCAGCGATTTGACGGTGCGCTGGATATTGCCGAATGAAGTAAGGAATGCCGGATTGTTTTTCGTACGCAGCGCCGTTTGGGCTTTCATTTGTTCAATTACTTCTGCATTGTAAAAGGCTTTGAACTGTTTGTTGTCAAAAAAAGCAGGGTCCTTCGCGACGAGCATCGGCAAGCCGCCCTGCAAAGATGCAGTAGGCGTGATGTTCATGCCCGATTTTGCCAGCAATTCGGTCACGTCCTGATAGGAGTTGTTCAGCAAAGACAATTTGGGGGAGTAGCCACGCCGACTCGTCGCGCCCATATGCTCCACGGCGTCCACCCCGTAGCGCATGGCCGGGTAAATTTCGTGTGAAGATACGGGTATGCCCAGGGTGTGGGCGAAAGCAGTTACGCGTTTCTGCATGGCATCCGGCATCCGAACGTAGGTTTTAATCATATCATAACCCAGTCTTTTTGCTTTTTCCAGTTCGAGTTCGAGCTGTGCCCCGCCCGGTACATTTCCCACATTCATGCCGTAATAAATTCTGCTTCCGTCCAGAATTCCGCCGGTATAAAAGTTTCGTGGCCCCATTCTGCGTCCGCTTGCCCAGGATTCTTTTCTTTCGATTACATCATAGGGATCACCTCCCGGCTCGCGGATCGTGGTAATGCCATAACCGAGCCATAACCTGCCTAATTGCTCCCCGGCAGCTGCGGTCTGGTGGGTATGCATTTCAATAAGCCCGGGAATCACGGTTTGTTTGGATGCGTCGATCAGGTTTCCTTTTCGCCCTGCTTTATGCGGTTCGATCTTTTGAATGCGGTTGCCTTCGATGATGATATCAACGTTGGTCTGGTATTCGGGAGAAGTTGCTGTGAATAATTTTCCGGCATGGACGATCGTCAGACCGGTTGGCTGCTTGATTTTGTACGTCAGTTGCAGGGGTATGGTTTCGCTTTGGCCGTCAGCAAGGGATATTTTTTTCAAAATATCCGTCGCCATATACACAATGCTTTTGGAATCGCCGGTCCAGCTGGGGTTTTCTGCCAACTCGTTGGTCAGCCTTCTTGGCGCGCCCAATAATTCCCCTTTTTTATCGACTGCGACTGTCCACAAAACGCCATCCATTGAAAAAGCGAATTTGGTGCCGTCAGGCGACCAGTAGGGCCCGTTTTTGCCGCGAGTTGAAAGTGTTCTTTCATTAATCGGAGTAATAAATCTGCTGCTCAGATCTTCGGTTGAAATAACCAGAAACTTGCTGACACCTTCCCTATATCTGCTGGAATAGGGCACAAGCGCAGAAATAACAACAAATTTCCCGTCCGGCGACCAGCTGGGTTGAGAGCCGTCAAACAACGGCTGGTATAAAGTGGTCTCCTTTGCAGAAGACACTTCAATCATTTTTAAAGCCGCCCGGCCAAATGCAGCCGGATCTTTCTGATAATACGCAATTTTTGAACCATCCGCCGACCAGGTCGGGAAGGTAATGTTATCCGGCGCATTCAGGAGCAGCGTTTCTTTTCCCGACACCATATCCCTGATGTACAGGTCCATATTTCCTTTCCGGTCGCAGACGTAAGCCAGTTTTTTCCCGTCGGCCGACCATGCGGGATCTATTTCAATGAAGGCATCATTGGTAAGTGCTTCTGGTTTCGTGCTTCCTTTTTTGAGGATATACAAATCTCCCAATGCTGTGAATGCGATAGTATTTCCATCCGGCGATACAACCGGGCCTCGGATCCCTTTTACGGGATTATTTGCAATGGAATTGAAATCATAGACTTTCAGCTTGTATTTGTCTCTTGCCAAAGACATATTCACCTGGAAAGGAATGGTGCTGCTTTGTTTCTCCCCCAATTTTTTCCTTTTGATCTTGCCGTCAGCCGTATACAGATATTCTGTTTCTGATAACCATGCGATCTTGAAGGGAAAAACATCTTCGGCGGGATCGGATAACGTTACCCAATCCCCGCCGCCCAGTTGAGCTACATCCAGCAAGCTTTTGCCCTCGGCGAAATTGCTGAATATGATCTTTGGCTGAACAGGATGCCACACCGGGCATGCTAGTTTCCCAATTGAGGTAAGGAAAAGTTTTTCTTCCCCTGCCGAAAGATTTTTGATATAAATCCCCGGCGCAGAAGTCCGCTCCGAAACATAAGCCACCTGAGAGCCGTCAGCTGACAATGCAGGAAAGTAGTCATTGGCTTGATCAGTTGTGATCTGTTTGAGGCCGCCATTTGCCAGTTCCAGCTGCCAAACGTCGTAATTGCCGCTTCTGTCCGAAGAAAATAAAAGGCTTTTCCCATCCGGCGACCAGCAAGGTTCGCGATCATCGAATGTTCCCGAGGTGAGCTGAACCGGCGTTCCGCCCTCTTTTGTGACGGTATAAATGTGAAAGTTGCCATCCCAAAATGCCTGAAATGCAATTTTAGACCCATCGGGTGACCAAACCGGCTGCCGGCAGTCGCCCATTTCATCGGTCAGCGGCTTTGCAGTTCCTCCTTTGGCAGGAATGATGAAAATGGTCCCCTGCAAGTCCATCGCAATCGTTTGCTTGTCGGGCGACAAGGCAATTGCAATGTTGGTACCCTCGGTTAATGTAACTTTTACAGAATCCGCCTTTGTCTGCTCGGCCGAAGAAAATGCTTCATGATTTGATATTGAAACAGATAAGAAACAAAAAAATCGAAACAGGTGCTTGCTGGGAATAAGGTTCATCGGTTAGGTCAAGTGGGTGATTGAATTTTGAGTCCGGAAGGATCAGTTAGCATTGACGGGCGTGGGCACGAAAACACCAGGAACCGGATTGGGCGCACTGGTATTGGAGTTGATCTCAGCTTCACTGTAAATCATTCTTTCAGGAAGTGTGGCGCCGGCGCTTGGTGCCAGTTGCACGCTGACAGCCTCTTTGCGGGTACGTCGCAAGTCATTGAAACCAATGATCTGTCCATTGAAAGTAATGTAACGTTCCATGAGTATTTCGCGGAGCAAAGCCTGGTCTGCCGTGCTTCCAGCCTTGTTCAGCATGCCACCAGGTGCTAGGTCGGCCGCCGTGTAAGGCTCATATAAGTATTTATAAGTCCCCGTTTTATAAGTCGGGTCAAGGTCGCCGCCGGTATTCAGGAATGCGCGGTAAAGATTCAGTTTTTCAAGCCCGGCAGCTAATCCTTCCGCACGGAGCCCTGCTTCTGCCAATGTTAACATGTTTTCGGCATAAGTAACCAATGGATAAGATGTTGATTGTCCAAACAGTCCCCTTGAAGTCAAAGAGCTGTTAGTGTTTGGAGAAACCGGAATAACCGTTCCGGTGGAATTTACCGTGATAAAATGATAATTGTACCGCGCCGTTTCGTCGGTTTTTGCATTGCCGCGGTAGGTAGGGCTGGCGGGGTTCAAAAGCTTTGGAGCAAGCGACAGAGAAGCATTGATATCACCCACGCGACTTCTTGCAATGAAGGCATACATCAGGTTTTCGTTCACGTTTAACGTTGTGCCGTGTGGAACCAACAATGACCTGCTGGCAGCCGAAATTCCTTTTTCAGCGGCTGCATAGGCCAATGCGTATTCCTTTGTTTCCATATAAAATCTGGACTTCAAGGTATATGCTGCATCTTTCCATTTGGAAGCATCACCGTTAAAGTGAATATCAGCAGCGCCGGGAGAAGTTCCTATTCCGGATTCCAGGTCGGCAATGGCCTCATCCAGCAAGAGCTGTAATTTGGCATAAACCTCTATCTGAGACTCAAAAGCAGGGTTAGGGAACTGGGCGATATCCGAAGCTTCTGTAAAAGGGATATCTCCCCATACCGCCGTGGCGGTACCCAATGCATTGGCTTTCACGATCTTTGCTATCCCCTGAACCAGACGGTTATTGGTGGCCTCTGATTTTTCTATAACCAGCCTGCTCTGTTCGGCAACGCCCTGATATACAAACTGCCAGACATCATTGAACGATGCACCGGTCACATTATAGCTGTAAATGTCCTTATACTGCCGGTCGGTTCCCGTAAAGTATCCCGACCACATGGCAGCAACCCTGGCTACGTGGCCTTCCTGAACTGATACATTACCTAATTGCGCTCCGGTGAGCACCAATGAAGCCGAAGCGTCAGTGGGGTTATTCAGGTCGGTGTTCAAATCGTCGACCAGAGATTCACAGGAGATCAGCCCAACCATGAGGACCAATGCTGCTATTGCTGTTAGTTTCGCTGTTTTCATTTTAATGCTGTTTTTATAATGAATTTGTTGACGATCAGTAATTTACTTTCAATGTGAACAGGTACGAACGCGTGCCTGGCGAATTGAAGTAGTCCATGTTGCGACCTGCTGGGCCGCCCGAAAGGTTGGTATCCGGATCGATACCCACTACTTTGGTCCAGACAATGAGGTTACGGCCCGTTACCGAGAATTCCACAGACTGAAGTTTGGTAGCCTTTCTGAATTTTTCAGTGTCCAAACGGTAAGCCAGTGAAAGCTGACGCAAACGCGTCCAGCTGCCGTCTTCCACAAATTGCTGTTTCAAGGAACCGAATCCGCTTCCCAATGTAGTATACCAGCTTTCGTCAAGCAAAACCGGCCCGGCGCCGAAGTCATTCAGATTTCCGCGAACGGTAGTTCCGGCGGCTATCGTTTTTCCTGCATAGTTCTTGGTGTCTGCTGCAAGTGTCACTTCATTTC
Organism: Dyadobacter sp.; assembly: GCF_039919315.1. GTDB lineage: Bacteria > Bacteroidota > Bacteroidia > Cytophagales > Spirosomataceae > Dyadobacter. The sequence goes on from NZ_JBDSFX010000101.1 coordinate 29,331, forward strand.
CAGTGTCGGCGTGCGTCCCGAAGTTATACATAATACCTCTTGTTCCGCTAAAATAATCGCCTCCCTGTGAAGTTTCGAATAATGCGTCCAGGGAGAATTTTTTATAGGAAATAGTAGTTCCAAATCCGCCAATCCAGTCCGGATTAGGATCGCCTACAACACCCGTTACCGGATCCGCGATCGGAAAACCATTTGCATCCAGCTTTCTGGTCCCGTCGTCGTTCATTGCATATCGGCTGCTCCAGAATACGCCGGTCGGATATCCAACTACGGCTCTGGCATCCAGGAAGTTTTCAATGCCGCCCACCAGATACAATGATTGCGTTCCGGCGAGGTCAATTACTTTGCTGCGGTTACGTGTGAAATTCCCACGCAAAGCCCACAGGAAATCCCCTTTCTTGATCACATCAAAGCTCAGGTCCATTTCAAATCCTTTGTTCTGAAGGACAGCAGCATTGGTATACTTTGTAGCAAATCCGGTACTGGGGGCCAATGTAACCGGAACCAGCACATCTTTCACTTTATTGTTATAGTAAGTAAGCCCGAGTTTGAACCGGTTTTCAAACCAGCGCATGTCAATTCCGACTTCGTATTCGGTTTTGCGTTCCGGTTTTAGAAAGTCATCGCCCAACGAACTTCCCTGGCTGTAAGCACCGTTGCCAAACTGGGAACCAACGAGGTTATCACCCCAGGGATTGGCAGAAAAAGAAGTGGAAGAAAAAATCGTGTTCGAACGGTAGGGCAACGGCTGAACGCCCACAACGCCGTAAGAAGCCCTTAACTTACCAAAATTCAGGACTGGTATATTTTGCATAAAACCAAGTTTGGTAAAGTTCCAGGCAATGTCGGCAGAGGGGTAATAGAAGGTTTTCTCGGATAAAGCACCAAAAGAAGAAGCCGATTCTGCCGCCGCCGAGAGGTTCAAAAACAAGGCGTCGTAAGCAGCAAAACTGGCAGTAGCGTACGAACGGATGGTGCGGACCTCAGTTCGCCTGTTTATCGGTGTCCGATTCAGAGCGGTTGCATTGGCGAAATTGGCAGGTGCATCGGCAACCAGGAAGTTATTGATGGTTACCCCCATATTGTAATATTTCCTATTGTTCAGGTTCATGCCCAGAATGAAGGTGGATGTGAAATTGGGGCCGAAATCCTTGGTTGCTCTGGCTAGCAAATCCGCATTCACTTGCGTTTCTTTGGTGATCTGGTCCTGGTACTGGCCCGTTCCCGCACCGGTGATGTCATTAATTGGGAAGTAGTTGATCTGTTCGTCTGAATAAGTGTCAATTCCGGCCCTTGCAATGATGTCCAGCCAGGAAACCGGCTTGATGCCCAGCTCGGCACTGTTCATAAAGCGGTCTACATCAGTCGAATTCTGCTGTTCGTAGAGCGCCCAGAGTGCATTGTTATTGGCAGGGTTGATCACACTTCCCAGATAGCTGCGGTAGCCTCTTTGTCTGTTCAGGATCGGGGAAGCAGTAGGGCTTGTATAGTAGCTTCCCTTGTAATCGGAGATGTCAAAATCCGCCGGATTACGCAAAAGTCCTACCGTTGCACCGGCCAGGTTGTTACCACGCTGTATCCTGTCGGAGAAACTTTTGGTATAAGCAGAGCTTACAGACATGCGGACAACATCATTGAATTTTCTTTCCACATTCAGTCTCAAAGTGGTGCGGTTGTAGGTGCTGTTTCCTTTTTGAACTCCTTTCTGACGAATGTCGCCAATGCTGAAAAAGTAGGTTGTCTTAGCGTCACCACCGCTCAGGCTCAGTGCGTTATCCGTAAAGCTTCCGTTTCTGAAAACATGGTCATAATTGGAGTCGTTGTAAGTTTCCTTGGAATTCTTTTTGATGATAGGGTAATATTTTGTTCCATCCAGCGCTTCGAAATAGGCTCCCGTGGTATTCACTTCGTCGGGACCACCAGATCTTGCGTCAATTTTGTCGCCCCAGGCATTGGCACCATTTGGATTATAAAGTCCGGCAGAACCCTGGCCGAACTTGGACTGGAATGGGTGAAAGCTGTTCACCTTATCCACTGAATAAGTTGAGCTGAACGAAATGTTCATTTTGTTACTGTCGGCCCCTCTTTTGGTTGTGATCAAAATTACGCCGTTTGCAGCCCGTGAGCCCCATAATGCGGCTGCCGAGGCACCTTTTAATATCTGCATCGATGCAATGTCGTTCGGGTTGATGTCATTCAGACGGGATTGTGGTACCACGCCGCCGGAACTTCCCCCTTCGGTCGTATTACTGATTGGAATTCCATCCACAACAATTAATGGCTGGGTATTTCCCGTCAATGTGTTCTGTCCGCGGATCTGAATAAATGCAGCTGCCCCAGGGTCGGCCGCTGCGCGTGATATCTGGACCCCGGCGGCTTTACCGGCCAAAGCATTGATCACACTCGTTTCTCCTGACCTGGAAATGGCTTCTCCGGTCACCTTACTGCTGGTAGAACCCAGCCGGTCGGCTGCTTCTTTGAAACCAAGCGCGGTAACGACCACCTCGGATAATGCCTGTACATCTTCTCCCAGCACCACATTGATCACCGACTGGTTAGCAATGGGAACTTCCTGAGTCACATAACCAATATAGGAAAATACCAGCGTGCCCTCCGTGGAAGGAACATCGATTTTGAAGCTTCCATCCGTATCCGTTGTCGTTCCGATGTTTGCGCCTTTCAATAGCACATTTACGCCGGGAACCCCATTCCCATTTGCTTTGTCGGTAACTTTTCCGGAAATCCCAAAAGCCTTGTTGGCATATCCGGATTCCAAATCAGCTCTGAGCATGCTGGCTGACGAGTCATTTTTTGTTTTGCTTTGCTGCTTTGGGGCCTGGCTCTCTTCTTTGTATAAAATGTAAAAACCTTCCCGGTGCTTACGATATTGTAGCTTGGCATCTTTCAAAATCACATCCAGGCTTCCTTCCAGTGATGGGTTTTTGCCAAGCGAATTGATCAGGCGTGTATTTACCTGTACGTTTTCCAGTAATTCCGTTTCGTAGGCAATGGACACATTGTATTTGCCTTCCAGCTTCGATAGACAATCCTTTAATGCGATAAACTGTGGCTGACCATCCGGCTTATCCTTACTGATCTGCTTGCTTTTGGTGACGGACGCAACCATTTGCGCTTGCACTCCGACCTGGCAAAGTACAACCCATGCAAACGGATAAAGAAAAATCTTAAAAGTCGTCTTCATAATGAATAATTGGAGTGAAAGTTTGTAACGGAATAGTGTATACGAAATGCGTTTGCGAGGCACTTGTAAAAGCGCTGCACTTACTGCATCAGAAACCTTGCGGCTGTTTCTGATCATAAAATATATTGAATGCTTTTTAAGGAGATTTGCTCAAAGACCTTCCCTGGTGCGGCTTGGGATGAGGTCTTTCCTCCGGGAATATGGCTTAATTAGCCAGAATAATTTTATTGTCTTTTCTTACTACTTGTAACTGAAATAAATGCGCAATGTCCTCCACCAGCGCACCGGCGTTATTTTGACTTAGCGGGAGTGATCCGGAAACACGTTTTTCCAGTAATGCTTCACTCTCCACTGTGGCTTCAATCCCGTATTTTTCCTCTAATTCTAGCAATATTTCTTTGAGTGAAGTCCCATCCAGCTTCCATCGCCCGTGTGTCCAGGCAGAATAGGTTTCGGGGTCCACAACGGTTTTGTGAACAGAAGTGGATTTCGCGTTTTTTGCTTTCATTTCAACCAGATCGCCCGGCTTTAAATAAATGTCATCGGCTTCTCGTGATAAGCTCAGTTTTATGCTGCCCGATTTTAGCACGACACAACTTCTTTTTTCCCTGTCGATTACATTGAACTCAGTTCCTAACACCTCAATTGTTTTTCCTTCTGACAAATGGACTTTGAAATCAGCATGGTTTTTAAGGTGTTTGACACTAAAAAATGCCTCTCCTTGCAGCCATATTTCGCGCGGCTTGCCTTCCCATGAACAGCGATATGATATCTTACTATTTCCGTTCAAAGTCACTTTGGAACTATCAGGCAAAATCACATTTTGGATCTGCCCATAAGTGGTTGACAGCTGAATCATTCGGATATTATGATACCAATAAAAGGCAAACATTACAAGTCCGCTCACCGTTGCTGCCACGTAGAGCCATTGCGCATTGTATATTTTTGGTGATCTTACAAATGCGTTCTTTTGGTTTTCTTGGCTGCTGGCATTTCCGAAATTTTTCACTGTGTGGTCCCAAATTTCACTTTTGGTCAACAGCATTTCTAAAAATAGATTTTCATTTTTTTCTTCACCTTCCAACTCATTCATCCATTGCATCGCAATATTTGAATTATCCGGATCAGCGGCCAGCCATTTTTCTACCAAGCTGTCTTCTGCAAGCGTGCTTTTGCCTTTGAAATACAGAATGACCAGCTTTTTAGAGACTTCCATAACATCATTTTATGGTAATAGGCTGCCAGATAGAACAGTTTGGCACGTCTAAATGTATAGAGTCAAATATGGGGATGACACCCTATCGTCGGGGGAGAAAAAAAGATAAACATTTGATCCGGGCGTTTTTTAGCGTTTATGCCCCCAATTGTTTTAAGTGATAGTCGATGTATATCGTGAGTAGTCTTAACAGATTTACGAGTTAACAAACCTCATCCGGCAAAAACGTATTTGTGACGGATGGCGCAAGCATGAGCTCTTCGGCCTGCCAGAACCCATCGCTTACTAATATAGCCATTTGTTTAAAGAGATCTGCCAGTAAGCTGCTCCGCAACCGTTTTTAGATCTTCTTTACTGGCGATGGTTTTGTTTTCATGGTGTACCTGATGGAAGTTTTCCAATTTCTGAAGCAGGTATTGAAGCGTCAACTTTTCGGAAAGGGTCAGTTCGCCCGTTATCATTTTGCCAACATGGTTCATATCCCCGAATATCTGGTATATTAAATTTTTTCCCGCGTCGGTAATGGCAATTTGCTTGCTTCTTTTATCCTTGAGGTCATCCCACTGCCTTACTAATCCGGCGGTAATTAATCTTCTGATCACCTCGGTGCCAGACGTTTTCTCTTGTAAATTATGGCTGATCAATTCACTTTTGGACAACTGATCGTGGGTAAGCAGAATTGCAAGGCATGTAAAATCCTCGGCTGCCAATAATGGCGTGCCTTCAAGTGCTTTCTTGATGTAGGACTTCGCGTACCGGCTCATGTACACAAACAGCCTGCCAATGTTGTTGTCAAGCTGGTAGGCGATTTGATGTGCGGGGCCTTCATTTTCCCCAAATCTTATATCTGCATTGACTGAATTATTTGCTTGAGTACCGACCTCACTGATCAGGAATCCGGCAAATTCATGCAATGTTACCTCGCGACCCGGGTTTTGTTGCTCAAGTTTTTCTACGAGTGCGATCAGTTCATGGATAAGCTGGTATGATTTCATTGTAGGTCAAATTGGCGCGTATTTGTTATTACATTCAATTTCTGCTGATCAGTTTGCTAATATAGCCTCTGCGGCCCTTCTTCCACTTTTCATTGCCGCGTTGATCGATCCATTCATCAAATGGTCCCCGCAAATAAAGCAATGCGAACCTAATTTCGTCAGTGTAAGATCGACCTCATTGGTAACCTCGTCATCATTTGGCAGCGCATATAAGATATGATACGTTTTCAGATGTGTCCATTGGATGGCATCCGGGAACCAGTTTTGCATTTCGAGCAAAGCCTCAGCCTGAAGCTGTTCGCTGTCTAAGCCGGAGTGGTCCCCGATCAGCGATAGTGAAATTAAAGACTGGCCATTTTTGGCATAACCGGGCGAAATCCGGTCCAGCACCGCAATGTTATTGACCAGCTTTTGTGGTAATGCATTCAAAGCAATCAGCGGCGCGATAAAAGGTGGACTGGGAGCGGTAAAATACATATTGGTAACCGAGTGGCAGGATGCCGCCGGGCGCCGAAAGGGAGCGGGCACTTCAAATTCTCCGGTGGCGATCAGAATGCTATCGGCGTGGTAGTGTGACCCGGCAGCAGTTATTACTTTGTTTGCCTCTACGACAACCACTTTTTCATTAAAAACGATTTCGTCGGCAGAAAGGCCCCTGGCTAGTTGCAAAGGGATCATTCCCATTCCTTTTGCAGGAATAGCCGCATCGCCCTGGCTAAACATTTTGAATACAAACTCAAACATCCTGCTGGAAGTGCTGAGTTTATCTTCCAGAAAAATGCCTGTCATGAAAGGTTTGAAAAACTGGCTGATGATGCGCTGGCTAAACCCAGATTGTTCCAGGTATGCAAGGGTGGTCGCCTGGCTACCGGAGAAAATATCGTCGATGCTTTTATTGGTCAGCTCTAATTTTAAAGCCAGCATCCGGAATTTGTCCGCGAATGTCGCTGCCGGCGAGCGTAATGTGCTGATCAGGGAACTGGGTTGCCTGATGGGGTCGCCAATTTTAGTAATACCGTCCTGGTTTAAAATCAATGCGCCCGGGTCAAATTTGCACAGGTCGAGGGCATCATAGTCCAGAAACTTTTGGGTTTCGGGATAAGCAGTCAGTAAAACCTGGAATCCTCTGTCCAGCAGGAAGCCATCTACCTCCTCCGTTCTCACTCTGCCTCCTATCTGGTCAGAAGCTTCCAGTATCTTAATGGATTTGCCTGCTGTTTTTAAAACCCTGGCAGCTGTCAAACCCGCTAATCCTGAACCTATAATGATTACATCCGTGTGTTGCTCCAAGGTAAATTCAGTTTGGCAGGGTTACTTCCTTTGGCTCCGTTCCTGGTTTGGCATAAGCAAGCCTGCCCACCAGATGGGGGACAAAATAGGTGTCCAGCCCCGCCACGGTCATCGTTTCGGCCTTTACGTGATCAATGGTGCCGTCCTTGCCGATAACCGAATCGTCAGCGAGTATTTCCACTATTTCTCCAATCACAATCGTAGTGCCGTTCAATTCCACCGGGACCATCTCACGCAGCTTTAATCCGATCCTGACCGTAGATTGCTCCACGAAAGGCGCCAGGAAACCGGGTACGTATTGCTCAGTAAATCCACAGCAATCAAACTCGGATACGCCGGAAGGGTAGCTGGCGCTGGTTTGATGGGCTTGTTTATACCAATCCGGCAATACGTTGTTCAGGGTGTATTGCCCGGTTGTTCTGATGTTCCGAAGCGTGTCGTTATGTTCGCGCTCAGGCCGCATCACCATTCCCACAAGCGGTGGGTTTGCCCCCAGGTGAAATGCCGAACTTACAATACACAGGTTCGTCGCACCCCCCTCACTGACCGTACCCAACAGATTTAAGGATTTGTAGCCTACCAAGCTGTTGATCAGGCCGATCCGGTACTGTTTTTCCAATGCGGCGATCTGGCCACTTTTAATATTTGCCATCTTAAACGGTTTTTAGTTTACCCAATCCCCCATCAATGCCGATGACCTGTCCGGTGATCCAGCTGCTGTGGTCCGAAAGCAGAAATGCAATGGCCTGGCTGATATCTTCTGGTTGCCCAATTCTGGCAAGAGGATGTCTTTTTGCGGATGCCTCCCGTTTTTCGGGCGAGCTAAGCAGGTTGCGCGCCATCGGGGTGTCCGTCAGTGACGGGGATACCACGTTCACCCGTATCTGTTGGCCTGCCAATTCGGAGGCAAGCGAAATAGCCAATCCCTCAATAGCACCTTTTGCTGCGGAAATACTGGCGTGGTATGGCAGTCCGGTTTGGGCGGCTACTGAACTGATCAGGATCACGGATGACCCGGCCGAATTTTTTAAAGATTTCAGCGCATGCTGGATAATCAGGGCCGCACCCAGCACATTGAGCCGGTAATCCTGTAAAAAGTCATCTGCTGTGAGCCGGTTAAATGGTTTAAGGTTAATGCTGCCAACAGAATAAACCAGACCATGCAATTGTTCGGGCAGAAATCCGGCGACCGACTCCAATCCGCCCGTAACGTCCGTTTGCAGATGTTTAACGCCTTCCGGAAGGTCAGCAGATTTGGTACGCGAAATCACGTATACCGACGCATTGGCTTCTTGTAACAATTTGACCAGAGCTAAGCCAATTCCGGAACTTCCGCCCACTACGAGGATATTTTTTCCACTGAAATTCATCAACTTATGTATTTTAGAAATTCATTTTTGGTTTCGGTATTCAAAAATTTCCCGGAATACTGAGCAGTTAACGTACTACTGCCAGCATCCCTGATGCCGCGGCTGGAAACACAATGGTGGTGCGCGTCGACGATTACTGCCACGTCCTGGGTTCCTATCGCTTCCTTGATCAGATCTGCAATCTGGACAGTCAGCCTTTCCTGTACCTGGGGCCGTTGCGAACAATACTGTACCATGCGGTTTAGTTTGGACAAGCCTATCACCTTCCCGCTGCTGATGTAGGCCACATGTGCCTTTCCTACAATGGGAAGGAAATGGTGCTCACAATGGCTGAAAACAGCGATATTTCGCTCGATGAGCATCTGGTTATATTGATAGGAGTTATTAAAAAGGGTGGGTTTGGGTTTATTGACAGGGTTTAGCCCGCTAAAAATTTCTTTGACATACATTTTGGCCACGCGTTTAGGAGTATCTCTGAGGCTGTCGTCTTCCAGGTCCAGGCCCAGTACCTGCATGATGCTGGCAAAATGACCGGCGATCAGTTCCATCTTCATAGCCTCGTCAAGCTTGGGTGCATCCTCGATAACAGATGTGGTGGTTGAATAATTTTGTTGTTCCTCAATGCGGATTGTATTGTCCTCTTCTTGATGAAGCACTGGGTCGATTCTTAACATTGTTCTTAGTTTGGGTTGATAAAATAGATATTTTTTGGATTGGCATTTATGTTCGGTGTATCATCACTTTAAGTCCAAGCATCATCTCTGATCGGCCTTGCTGATTGACAACATTTTTTCAACCATTACTTTCAGCTCGGGGTCTTTGATCTGAGGTAAACTTGCCGTTAGAAATAGTTTATCCGCTTCAAGTTCAGCATTGTATCCCAAAAAACGCGGCGTGTGGTATTGAATGGTAAAGCGTAAGAGACGGGCTTCGATATTGAGGGTATCCCTGCTCACAGAGCGGGTAATCATCGCTTTTCCATCGAGGAACTTTTTGTATTTTTTTACGGGATTGCTACTGTATTTTGCTATCAACATGTGAGCTACCCCCTTGTAGCAGACAATGGTTGCCGGTGCATCGGACCCTGCTCCGGCCAGCTGGTGTACTAAATTTTCTGCGGCTTGTTTTTGGGTTGAAGCTTTTTGATAAAGCGAGCGCAGCTGTTTTAAAGAGGGGAGTGGACCCTGAAAATAACTTGTTGTGACGATCAGACCGGTCAAAAAAAGCATCATCATGTGTTCAGGTTATAGCTTCACGATAATCTGGCGTGGTTCGTAAATGTAATACGAAACAATACTAAATGGCAAATTATTAGAACAAAATTGTACTAATATTTAAATAGAGAAGATAACTTTCAGTTCGTCGGGAAAGGTAAATTATGCCTGTTAGTAATTGAGAAGAGTGAGTCTGGGCGGCAATGATGCAACGGCGCCAGCTTGCACGAGATAAGGGCTGAAGAATTTTGTAGCGTCTAAATATTGTCAGCTGTTAATTGGGCGATCTGCTCATTAAAAGTTAACGGCCATAGTCGCAATTGCCTGGTACAGACTACCAATGCTTTTTCATCGACAAGGAACTTCGGATGATGGTTTGGGGCAGCGTTGGCAGGATCCTCACCATCGGGCGTTACACATAGAAAAATATACAGACCCGGGACTTCTTTGGCAAAGTAAGAAAAATCCTCCGAGGCGCCCTGCAACGATCCGGGTACCACGCCTGCTTCGGCAGGCTGGAAGAACATCACCGAACCCGCAACTCATCTTTCAGGCTCGCAAGCACATCGGCCGCGGCCATTAGCAGAGCAGTATGTGTGTCATTGCCCCATAGTTCTGTATGATCTGTCCAAGATGTTTATCCAGATTTACAAACAAATCGAGGAATTGATTAAAAATTTCCAATGTAATTATGTTTTGTTAAAAACTGAAAGCCAAAAAGCAAATAGATATATAAATGATCGTGATTGTAAAGGCGCACGCCATCACATAGCAAGTTTCAGCTACTGATCTAAACCCTTCATTTTTCATAATGATTTATGATTAAATTATTTAATTGAAAAAACAGAGCCAACAGGGCCCTGTCGCTGTTATTACATTTCAACAGGTACCTGTATTACATCTAACACTTTGAATTTCTTCATCCCTGCGGGCATTTTCCATTCCACGGTCTCACCTTTGCAGAGGCCTATCAAAGCAGCACCCATAGGTGTTAGAACAGATATTTTCCTTTGTTTAAAATCTGCAAAAGCAGGCATTACAATTGAGAACTCCATTTCTTTATTACTGGTCAATTCCCTTACTTTTACATGAGAGTTTAAGCGAATACTGTCGGTAGGTAGTTCACCGTTTTCAACGATGATCGCCCGGTTTAATTCGTAAGAAAGAGACATCTCATTTGCGCTGGCGCTGCGTGGAAAATTTTCGGCAAACTGTTTTAACATGCGAAAATCGTCCTGGCTAAGTATGACGTGGTTTTTTTGATTATTCATTTTCATTTTCAGTTAAGTTGTACGATAAATGCCTGCCCGATTCGTTCAGGCAGACAATGCAATGCTTTTGAACCTGAAAATCCGGTTCAGTATATGATAGGTCGAAGAAATAAGTTTTTATTGTCACTATGATGCACTAGGGCCTGGTGTTTAGGCCAGCCCTGAGTCCAGTGTTTTTAATGCGAGATTAGGGTAGAGAAATTAAAGTCTTCAAAATTGCAACAGAACAGAACCCGGGAACTCATTTTATAGGCATCTGTGCCATATATCGTTTTAGGATACGGAAATCGCATTTTCTAGTATGACGGGAGTGGTGCCGTACATATCTGTTTTAATATAGTAATAGCTTGTTGACAGCTCACGCCCTGCGTTGCCAGGTTTGGTGAATTTCCTGGATTTTTGGCCAGTGTTTACTCCTGGAAATCAAGTATTATGACCGAAATTGAGATTTTTCTGTAACGCTGACCAGAACCTGTGCACAAAAACCCGCTCCTGGCGTGATATTCCTTCGTGTGCCTTTATCACACGGCTTAGAATAGACAAAAATCTTTTTTTTGCCGTCTCGTTGATTATGATATTGGCAGATGGCTGAATATCACTCCCAGAATTTGCATGCCCCAGAATAGTTGTATTTTCCTGGATAAAATTGGCATATACTACAAAATCGGAATGCGGTCTGACTGGGAACATCCTTTGTTTATCTGAGCCCGCTTTTAATTTGAAAATATCTTCCATTTCTCCCAACACCATCGCTACCGAAGCAGCGCCCAGTTGTAAATAACGTGAATGCATATACATCAATTAATTGGAACCAAGTTTCGCCTGTATTTTCTGCGAGTTTTGCATTTATAATACTAGGCAAAAGAGCTCGCTGCAAGTTGATGAAAGACTTTTTCATCAAGCTTAAAGCGGTCATTTAATGTAAGACTGCTGCGGGCATTAAAAAGTGCATAGTTAACAGCATTATACATCAGCCAATATGAGGAGTCCGTCGCTAAAAGACGTTTTTCAAATCTGAGCCTTTCATGGGCCTGTTTTGCGAGTTGGACTGGGATAGGCAACGTTTTAAGCATGGTCTCATCTGCCCTGTTTACGAAACCTCCTTGAAAATGTTCATAGATTGTAGCCGTTAATGTTGCATTTTGTTGACTTTGCCCAACCAGCAGCTCATATAATTGTTGCTGAAAAAGTTCTGGGTTCAGTCGGCTGTGATGGACTTTTTTTATGCCCGGGTCTTTTCTGGATGAATTTTTCATAACAGGGGCGCGCTGCAGTGGTTTGGTCTTTTCTTTCGAACTCCCTTTTAGCCATTTCTTATAATTGGGTAATTCAATAAACGAGTCAGCCCATCCCATCAGTCCGTTCTCGCATATTGCTCTGTACATGCTGCTGCCTGGCAAGCTATTGTTGTCCAACATAGTAGTCATCGTTTGCCCCTGTATACTGAAAGGTGTCTTTCCGTTATAACTATTGGTCAATATCATACTGCGCTGTAATTGTTCCCCTCCAATAGACGTTTGATGGGGAAGAATGATGTTGATACTAAATTCACCCGTGATTGTGTATTTGATCTGTAAAGTGTAGTTATCAAACAATTTGTCTACCACTTCCCTGATCAAAACATTCGGTATAATCGCATAATCCGCACTCTGTATGCCGAAAATTGTCTTCTTGCCTCCTGGCGCCTGCCCAACGATGAGTTGCTGCCTGTCGGTAGCCATAATTTCATAATCCGGCAAGATATCTGCCAGCCATACCGGATTTACAGGATAGCATATGTCATCCCATGAATTGGTCAGGTAAGGTTGTGCGCTGATATAGGTCATAATTTGCTTTTGTATTTTTACAGTTGTAAATTTACAACCATAATTTAAATAAACAAAATATTAGACGAAATGACTGAAACTATTTTAGTTCCCCCAAAATTAGGACCGTGGTTTTATTTAAAGGTTTTGACTGGTTTGACGATTGTATACGCCTGTTTTCTTAGCAGCAGCAATCGTGGAACAAGCAAAGTCCCATTTAATGAAGATAGGTGGTTAGGTGTTTAACCCTGCCAGCGTGATGCAATAAATCAAATCGGCATCCTACAAATCCACCCAGATTTCCAGCTGCCCCCGCGGTACCTTCTTAGATATACCCGGATTACTCACAATTAAATTTTGCTTTTCCAGCGGCACGTTGCTTTGTTTCATAATTTCCAGCAGCGTGGCCTGGATCGTAATCGCGATTTTTTTGTCGTCGGGATGGAAGTATCGGATTGAATTTTGGAAATGGAGTGAAGAACCAATGTGCTCGATTCTTGGCACTGTAAAGCCTTGTTTTTCAAGTGCTTTCTTAAAAATAGATGACAGCTTACTTGTTTTCCTGTCCTGGATATAGATGATATAACCGGAAAAATTATTGTAATCGTTTTCAGCCGAATACGATTCGGGCAAGGCCGATTGGTTATTTTGATAGCTGTCGTCCCTTCGCAACGATTTTACATTCTCAAGATTTATTAATGAGCCACTGAGCGAAATATTTTTATCATTTGAATTGATAAGGGAGCTCCTCCATTTTTCTGAATAAAATGCCAGACTATCTTTGGCTCTTTTGAGCGCACGCGTACTATCTTCGAGATCCAACTTGACTTTTTCCAGCGATCTATTGCTTTTTTTTAGCTGAATGTTCAGAAATACGGCCGCGATGATTAAGACGAGAACAATCAAAAGTGACCAAATGGTCTGCTTTTTGAGACTTGTTATCTTCTCCTCTAATTGCTCCCTGATATCTGGGTAGTCTGTTGAATTACTCATTAGCTACGAATGATTATTTAGTCATAAAACTCAGCTTACTTATTAAATTGCCATCCACCACATCGGAATTCACCTGCAATGTCTTGTAACGTTGCAGATTTTTGAATCCAAAAAATGAACATAACGCGGGTGCCAGACCGAACAAAGCGAAAAGCAGATCCTTTTCTATGAATGTGTAATACGTGATGATCGCGAGGCCTAAAACCAGAAACAGTATGACAATCCAGCGGACCAAACTATCCTGAATTGAATTGCCCGATAGGATTTCCTTTGACGTGGGCTTAATTAACCCTATTCGCCACCAGTTGAGATTGTTGATTTCATCTAAGTAACTTTCCTTCACGTAAAGCTCCCAACGGTCCAGATCGTCTTCGGCGCCCGTGCTTATCCCGCGCCAGATAATAGGCTCCGTAGAGGTGTTTTCCAGATCTAAGTACCGGGTTTTTAGTTTGTTTAAGGAATGCTCGAATGCTTGTTTGATCGTGTATTGAGTTGTGGACAGCGCCTGATAGAATGTGGAAGAAAATTCTTTTGCGACGCCGTCCTTAATTTTTCCTTTTGTAGCGATAACGATCTTAATGTTCTTAGCAAACAGCAAGTTAACCTGATCATGCGTAGCGCAACCATTCAAAAACACCAATTTTAGGTTTTGTGCTTCACCCAAAAGACCGGCCAGGCCGTTAGCATTGGCAGAGCCATCTTTAAAGAATATTTGCTTGCATCCGGCATGTCCGCTAAAATGGAATACTACTATTCGATTTTTATAGTTTCTGATATCTTCCGCCACTTTTTCGCCATCAGCATTTCCCCGCGCAGGAAATTCTACTTCGAAATACCTGTTGGACTCTGTTTGGATCTGGTGTTGCTCCCAAGCCTCGGCAATAGAATCGTACTCCTTTTGAAGAAAGTCGAGGTATTCGTTTTCCTGATCACTGTTTTGCGAAAAATAGGATAATACTACCGGTGTATTCATGCCGCTTTCGGTAATTTAAAAATTCTTCAGATCTCCACTTCTGCAATAAATTCCGTCACCTTGCCACCCAGCTTTTGCACCACCGAGTCCCGTATTTTTTCATAAATACCTTCGTTCAAAGTCCCTGTTCTTGAACAGTAATCCAGACTCGTTTTATCTTTGGTAGATTTGAAGAACAAGATTCGCTTGATCTCGTTGGTTGAGGTAATGAGAAACGTCCCGATTTGTAATGAAACAACATCATTTTCCTCTTTCGCCAGCCCGATCTGGAAGGCGCCTTTTGAAAGTGAATGTGTATTTTTTTCGAAAACAGTTATTTTTCCGTTGGTGTCGGCAAGACCTTTGATGGCGGTCAGAGTTTTGGTAATGATTTCCACGAAAGTACCTCCGAACGCTGTCATCAGGATGTCAATTATGACGCTTTCTACTTCGAACAGATTATCTTTAGATTCAAAATGAGTGAATTCGGCTCCCTGAATATCCCAGCCAATGTTGTTCAACACTTTCACGAATTCCTTGTACCATTCCAGACTTTGGTCGTCACCTGGAAACAGTTTGTTTGCCGCCAGCTGAGCAAGTAACACCGAATTGAGTACGTCATCGCGTCTTTGTCCATTGATTTCAGAAACAAATGACACGATACTCTTGGCATTCATGAAGGATTGCTCTACTCCCTCGGCTGTCGGCAGGTCTTTTGCTTCAAGGTCTTTCGATGCTGGAAAAGCGTCTTCCAAACCTTCAATTTCGAGTTCTCTAAGGTACTTTAAGTGATCGATGGACATATTGCTATATTGGTTTGATTGAATACACGCTCTTTACTTTTGACTGATCACTACATTCCCAAATGCATGCTTCGGCTATTTTAATGCAGTACATTTAAATGGTTACCAGGTTTTCAATTCTGTTTATTTCCGCGATAAACTTGGCGGCCACCAGTTCGAAACCTTCATTAACCGGGTGGATCTCGTCAAACCATTTATCACGCTCTACCAACTTCCGCGTATCGATAAATGACACATTATTCTTGAACTCGGGTTTGTCGACCAAAGCCTGCAGTCTTAGCGCAAATTGATCCAGAATGTAGACGATCAGATTTTCTCTTTCCAGCTGTGGTGCGATGTTTTTTTGAATCATATATTTGCCACTCCAGCTGGATTTTTTCTTGCTTTCGGGCAATGTGGTGTCCACGGGCAAAACGTAGTCGTAGCAATGAACCAGAATTTGCAGCTTTGGATATTTGGCTAGCAACTCCGCAAACATTTCAGTATACAGGCTATCCAGCGTATCCAGCTGTTTGAAAAAGTTCTCATTAAGGTATCGCTTTGGTGTAGAGTCGGTTGTGTCCGGACTTTCCCTCAAAAAGTTTTGAAATTCATCACCCAATACATCATTCCCTCCGCCGCTTACGAGGAAGTATTTGGCTTCTTCTTCGCCAATCGCATTCAGATATTG
Source organism: Dyadobacter sp. (assembly GCF_039919315.1). Lineage (GTDB taxonomy): Bacteria > Bacteroidota > Bacteroidia > Cytophagales > Spirosomataceae > Dyadobacter. Next base: position 45,112 of record NZ_JBDSFX010000101.1, read on the forward strand.
TTTTTTCTTGAGATAATTCGAGAGCGTGTCGCCTGCTTCTGCAAAACTCTTGATTGCATACCTTTTATAGAGCTGATCAAGGGTATCCTGTAACAGAATCGGGTACTGGAACCAGGAATCGCCTTCCGCTACAATACGCAGGCGGTTCCTATCCTTTTTCAGGTTGCGGTAACGCCAATTGCGCTGTGTCGTTTCGACCTTATTTCCCAGAAACAGCTTTACATCATCGAGAATGCCCCTTTCGTCTTCTGGTACCACAATTCCCTTTTTCAATTTCCATATCGTAGGCTGGCCAAATTCGTCTGTTTCGATATCGCAATAAAGCCCCGAAGCGAAGAATGCTGTTTCTTCCCATTCCAGTAAGGTTTTCAAAACATGAAGAGGAATTTCGTTGTGAACCGGATTGATGAACACCAGATTCAGGTTTTGCGTAATCCAGCCAGAAAACTGCACTGGTTTCTTCGTCACAATCCCCCTGGTTGCAAAGCTTTTTTGCTTATTAGATGTCAAAGGCGCCGGTAGCTCCTCGAGCGTCAGCGCTTCTGCGACAAATTCTGTGGTACTGACAATAAATTTGATAGCCTCCAGTGTCTTCTCCCAATTGTATTCCCGCTCTACATCTCCCAGTTCGAGATCCATTTGATCTGTTCCATTTGGACTCAAAAATATGGAAGCGCCGGGTTCTAGTAAGTGTACTCTTTGTGGAAGAAATTCCAGAAAGCAATTGAATGCCTTGCCTAGGTAGGCCGCGCACACATATAGATTCTGTTCCGTCCTGTTTGTGATGGACAGCTGAATTTTGCCCTGCCAGCTGTTGCCGATTTTTTCATAGTTCAAGGTAGCGGTGCCGCTTGAAATGTCGATCGTCGTGGCTGTTCCATTCAATGCAATTTGGGTCAATTCAATTTTAAGAGGGTTGGCAGGGAAGCCTTGTGGTATCTTTTCATTTTGCAGGTTCTTTATAAAATGCCAGCGCGAAATGTGTTGGATGGAATCGGTGATCTCCTTAACGCTGTCCTCGCCTACAAATGGAATCGGCTGTATCAGAGGGCGGAACGGATCATTTGGTAAAGTAATGTAAGCTTGTCCACTATTCAGGTGCATCGTGTAATCTGCCATTTCCGACAATTTGCTGTCCTCTTTTTCTTTTCCGGCCGATTCTCCGCCGAACGAAAAGCCGCCGCTTGCATTCTTCTGTAATTGGTCAATCAGCGCCGCTGCTTCTTCCGGCGTCGCGTCGCGATTTTCAAGTTCAAGTTTTAGTTCTTGCGTTAACAGCCCCGCTACCTCCGCTTTGTAAATCGTATGCGTGTCCAGGTCCTCCGCCTCAATTTGTGTGTAATCTATAAAAACACCGTTCTCTTTGACTTTGGCAGTGATTCCAGTTGCAGGTTGCTTAGGATCACTCAGTTTGATTTTGGAATCATTTGTCACACCATGGAGAGCGCCTACATTCAATTGCCAACCGTTGGCGTCATTGAAAGTCGCTTCGCAAATCGTTTTTTGCGGGTCAATAGGGCGGTTGAGAAAACCGCTCCCTAGTAGCTTTTCTGCGTTGAACGGCGCATAAACGCGGGGCGTCTGTTCGTAGCTCGCCCGCATATACTGGCGTACCCGGCTTCTGAGATTGTTATAGGAAATGTTGCTTCCGCAATCCGTCAGCGTTTTGAGTAATGTTTTGGTAAAAACACCCGCCCCGGCTACTTCCAATGCGGTCTGGTTAGATTCACAGGCGGCCATTTGAATATGTGTTCCCTGAGGAAGAAATTCTGCGATTTTCTTTCCGTTGATATCCGATTCCTTTATCGTATCGCTGAATAGGAATTCATTCCATTCTCTTTTGGCGAAAAACCGGGTGCCTCTTTCCAGGTCTTTAATACGTCTTTCGTGAGTCTCGGAGGCCGCATTGCCTGCCATCATCAGTGCCGCGTTTCTGGTGTTATCACCAGAGTGACAGCAGTCGAAAATAGTGACGATGTGGGCTTTTGTTTTTTGATATAACCCATTGATCAGAAAACGTAATTCCTTATCTGTCAATAGAAATTGGGAATATTTTGTGGTACCTCCATCATAGCAAACCATGCATTCGAGTCCGCCGTCTGTTTCGCCCCAGATAGCATCTGCTTCTTCCTGTGTACCATGCCCGGAATAATAGAAAAAAACTGTATCGCCTTCTCGTGCATTGCTAAGGTGATTCTTGAAAGCCTCCTCGACGCCTTTTCGCGTCGCAGCCGAATCTGTTAACCGCTCAATGTTCACATTGAAATCAGTTCCTGTCCGAAGGTAATTCTCAACAGCATTCACATCATTAACACACCCGCTAAGCTTTCTGACACGCGCATAATCGTTGATTCCGACCAGCAAAGCGAAGAGCTGGGGTTTTTCGGCAGCCATGTCGTCGGTCAATGATTTTTCCTCGAAGTCATTAGGGTTATATCCTTCATTATCGCTCGTTTCTTCTTCTATTGGATCCAGCAAGTCTCTGTTCTGCGGATAAAGCGCGTCAACTTCTTCTACGCTTTCGATAACGCTTTCCAGGTCTCGTGTAGAGGGTGCCATAGACACATACGTGGGAGCAGTCACTCCTGCGATCACTGTTTTCCAGTCAAAAGCCGGGCCCACATCCCATTTTCCGCTTGACCGGTAGTTGATATGCGACACAATTCCTTTGAAGTTGACCAGTTCGTTGAATGTCGTGTACCGTTTGTCTTCCGGTAAAAATGCCCGCGGAACATTGTATTTGGCTGTGAGGAACCGGAGAAGAACAATCAAACTGTCCATCTGTTCGGCGGTATAGGATGGATAAAAGGATTGCTCGCGAAACGGTTGCTCGATTTTGGTATAAGCTTGTTTGTTATCGAGCGAACAGTACGGATCAGGAGCGCTAACTTTACCCGTGTTCGGATCCTTGATCCGGGAATAAATCGTTTCCAGATTTCCGTCTTTCGGTACCAGAAAGCCATAGTTAGAGAGTTCAATGCCGATGGTAGCCTTATCCTGCGGATTGCCGGTGCCTTTTTTGTTACCGACGCCTTCGCCCAAATGCCCGGACCAGAATTTGGACGGAAACAATTGGTAAATCGTCCCGTCACGGGCGATCACAAATGGCACAGAGATGTGTCGGCTTTGTTGGGTGAGGCTCTGCATGTCGGAACGTAGATTTCCGGCAGTAAAGTGCAGGACGATTCGCTGCTTTGAATGCTCGGTTCCGTAAAAGTAATCTGTCGTTTTCGGTGTATATGCTGTTCCGTTTAATGTTAAGTTCTCGTTTGGAACCTGTACGGAAAAGGCTTTTAGTGCAGCAGCATTGTCGGCGCGAAAGCGTGCCTCTATATCGGAAAGCGTATCGAATCTCATCTCACATTCGGTTAAAGAGGAACACTAAGTCAAACAAATTATCAATCTTCAATTTATACAAAAAGATATAAGAAGATTTCACATTTTATTTAACGGTTCAATTAGGAGAAATTTCCTCGAAATGGTGCCACATCATTCATCTGAATAGGGGAGTTCAATGGCATTAAGCATGCTGAGGATCGAAGCTACATCATTCTTTAAGGTGTCGGGTATGATCCTCTTCTCTGTGAATGTTTGAAGATCATCAATCATTGCATCGCGATTATAGGCACTGGCTTCGATATAGGAGCAATTTTTGTCGTCGGAATTTTTGGTGATGGCATATTTCTGATAATAGCGTCTGGCCTCAGTAATATTACCTGATAGCAGGTAGGCGTGCGCCAGGTTCACGTACATATAGTCGAGGCTGGCCTTGGGTGTAATCGGCACAGTTGTGCCCTTTTTTGCATAACCAACGGCCTTTTTAAAATTTCGGTCGAATAGGCGGTACCAGGACGCATTGTTGTATACGATCGACAGGTAGTGGTTAAGGCACAGATCATTCGGAAGCTTCTCATGCATGTGTTCGAGGAACAGAATGTGGTCTTCACTTGCATAGCGCTTTGATTGCATACGGACAAAGTAAAAAAGCGCATTCCGCTCATCACCGCTCAGCTTCTGAATTTTATTTTCGAGGTTAAGACGGGCGGCCAGATACACTTTGTTCAAGCCCCTATTGCCGTTCGCGCTTATTTTTCTGGATAGCTTCGTCCAGAGAGCATAATTTTCCCTTCCCTCCACCTGTCTCACCAAAGCGGCAAGTATGTTTTTAAGATTCACGAGCGACTCAGAATTTCCCGACAGAAAGAAATAGACCGATAGCCTGTCGATCGATGTCAGGTACTCGTTTTCCAGGTATGCCCACAGATCCTCTTTGGAACTGGCACTCGAATTTCTTTTCAAATGTTCAAGATCTTCCGCATCCAGTGGCAGTAGGAAGCGCACTTTTGTCTCGGGAAGCAGGCGCGAACTCAGCTCGATCTTTGTATTGCCTGTCCAAAACAATCGGCTTATGCCCATGGTATCGTCCGAAATGGCTATCATCGAGTCATGCGGGAACCGCCTTAATGAATTGTAATTGTACTCGTTGTCAATGTCATACAGCGATTGTGTACTGTCACTCAGGACGCCGTCAGAGGTTATTTTAAACTGCTCCCCGCTGTTTTTGATGTCCTTTACCCTTTTCATGAGCAGTATCTTTCCGTTATCGTACGACACCCTGACCCCGGTCGTATCGTGGCTGTTGATGACCACTTTGATCCCATGGTTGAAACGTTCCCGGTTCCAGCTCCGTTTGGTGAGGTTATACCTATTTTCAAGTATCCCGCTCCGCTCATTGTACAGGCTTACTGTATTGGGTCCTGCAATGATGATCAGCTTTTTTTCACCGCCCACGTGTGCAATGACCATATCTGTGATCGGTTCAACATTGAATATGGATGCGAAATACAGATTTTCGTGTTCGGGATACTTTTTAATTTCATCAAACATACCATCCCCAAAAAGCCCGGATAACACACTGTTTTCCTCAAATTGCTTATAGAGAATGTATTGCTGCGTTTTTGACTTTGCAATGTTGATCAGCAGGCGGTAGCGGGTACTTGTTTCCGAACCCCATATGGTCAGAAAAGTCAATATGATTAAGATAAAAGCGGCTCCTGCACCATAGGCTAGGCCATTTAATGTTGCCAGTCGCCGTTTGCTGGCAGCCACGAATTTCCATTCTTCTTTCGTAGGCTGCTTGCTCAGTGCTACATTCTCCTTCACATCTTTGGTCGAACGCTTGATATCCCTCAATTCATTCCGGTCGAGGAAGGATCGCAGAAACCATATCTTATTCGACTGCTCGTATTTTACATAAGCGTCTTTAATGGTCTTGATCGTTCTGGCAATGTGCGAGTTTTCCAGATTGAACTTGTCGTAAATCACTTTGGCCAGGCTGTCATGCGCGATTTCGTAAACACTATCCGTCTCATTTTCGCCAAATTTGTCCAGCCTGAGAATGTTTTTACCGGCCAGCGATTTGACGATAGCAGTGGCAATGTCCAGCGGTGCAGCTTTCGAAATTACATCTTCAATTTTTTGCGGACGCTTCGTTCCCTCGTCGCTGACAAAGCAATAAAGTACATCTCTGACAGTATTGTAATTGACCGTTCCGTGCAGAGCGGAAACTTCCGTGGTCGTATTTTCTATTCTTTCTTCCAGAAATTGTTTGAGCACGTTCTGGATGTTTCCTACATCCGCCAACAACCCGCTTTTGAAACTTTTACGGGTTCCGGGCGCCTTATGCCAAAGCCGGTCGAGGTAAATCTGAAGATGTGGTAGCTCAATCAGGTTCTCGTCGATCTTCAGGTTGCGAACGATTGCATTTACCGTGGGCTCGTCAGTTTCTATTTCGAAGTGCTCGCACGACTTCCTGATCACATTTTTAATGTCTTTGTCCGTCATCCGTTCGATCAGCACACGCTTGTCGAAGATTTCAGGAACGATGCACTCGTACTTTTGGAGTTGCGCAATGTAACGTTCGCGCATGATGAAAATCACTTTGCAGGGAATGTCTTTCGCGTCGAGTAACCTCCTCAACTCATTGAAAAACGTCTCTTGCTCGTCCGTGTTTCCAAAAATGAATATTTCCTCAAACTGGTCAAAGATCAGGTAGATAGGTTTGAAAAAGTCGAGGTATAGTGATCTGAGGCAGTCCAGAATGTCGGAATCGAGGGGGAAATCCTTTTTGTTTTTCAGATTGATTTCCTTTCGCAATGAAATATTGATATCGTCATAACGTCGGACGAATATGTCGAGCCAATCTGTTTTCTCGAAACAGTTGGCCAACCCACATTTAATGATACTGGATTTCCCTGTACCCAACGGACCATTCACCAGCACAATGTTGGATTCATGGATGTAGTTGTATATAGTCCTGATTTCATCCTCTCTTTCAAAAAATAAACTGCGTTCATTTTTCTCGAAAGAATCCAGCAATTTGAATGGTGAATTTGCCATGATCTGTCAAGATTTGAAATAGGAGATGAAAACTTCGACACTTTCAAGAATTTCCGGCCCGATCGTTTCCAGTTCTTCCTGAGATATTTTTAAATCAGGCTTTATTTTCAGGAAATTGGGTAAGTCGGGGATTTTTAATCGGTCTTTCTTTTCATTGATATTTTTGATGAAATTATAGGTACATATAGTGGTCGCAGCATTTTTGTCATAGTTATAATAGAAATATATTTTAGAAAGCTTTTCGCCGATCAGTGCATTCATATCAATCACAAACGGGTACAAATTGAATGCAAAAAGCTTTTTGTTTTCTATTTTATAAATAACCACTGAGTTTGAATCTGTGAAATTCTCGAAATCCTCCATTTTGTCGGTAAATCCCACCAGCACATAATCTAGCTTCACCATTTTGTGCTGGAAAATAGCGGGTTGGTTCTTCTTTTTATTGATGTAAATATTTTTGATAGTCGCAAATTTGTACCTCGCGCAGAATCCCATCTCCTTAAATATGACACAAAGGCTGGCTTCTGCCTTCTGGCAATCCTGCTGGCTTTGCCGGTCGTCGATATCCTCCATGGCACTGAGGTCGCTGTAATTGTTCTTGATGCTCGTTATACTCAGGTACGCCGCGAAAAACTCACCGTCCTTCTCATCCATGAGGTCGGCCAGATGCGACATTTCGTTGACGAACAGGGGCACGTCATGCGCTTTCAGCGTATCGTGGATAACCCTTACGAGCGGAATGACATCACACGCCTGCCTGTCATGGTGATCAAGCATGAAGAAAGCGCTGATCCGGTCTTTCAGATGATCTTCTAAAGCCAGTACTTTCCCCTGCACCAGTGCCTCCCAAAGTTGGGAAAACATGATAAACAGCAGGAGATCGGCCATAACAGTGTAAGTGTTGATCAGGAACCTCAGGCGTTCGCTGCTGGTCAGTGGCTCGTCTTCGGTGACGAGCAATTTCCGTACCTGCTCGGCAATGGGGGAGGGCAGACTGTTGAGAATCGCGTTTTTTACTTCCCTGACATCAAATTTCTTGGGATCCCATTGTTCTCCATATTTCTTTTCGAGGTCTTCAAACATGGTAAGCTCATCGCTGAATGTCATCAGGACATTGTAAAGGGCGGCAAGAATGGCGTCTTCGGATGTATTGAACTTAGAGTCGATCTGGCTTTTGATATGCAGCTCGTAAAAGCTTTTGTCCGACAATCTGTAATTGCCAGCATCCTGATGATTTTGGTGAAGGTAAAGGCCCCACACCGGACCGGAATTAGGGGGTTTAATGGAACGCACAATACCACGACCAGGATTATCGGTGGTACTGAGCAATTCGTTATTTTTCGCAGTCACCAGCTCGGTCGCCAGCTTGAAGGCTTCATCAATGGAATATCCACTGGCGAGTTTCTTGTAAAAATCTTCGGCAAAGCGCGTAGCAGTGTCGTCGCCAATCTCTATACTCGTGGCAATTACTGCCCTTACGCCCGCGTCGAGAAGCTGGTCCACCTGTTCCTTGGTGGAACAGCCATTCAGGAAAACGAGTTGTAAATTCTTTTGCAACCGGACCGATTCGAGTAGGCCCGCTCCATACACGGTCGCATCTTCCATCAGCAGCTGGCTGGCATTGGCGTGTCCGGCGTAGTGAATGATTTCAACTTTGGGTTGATACAGTAGCAACCGGTCACGCAGTTTCTTGATAGTACTGGCGTCGGTGTCCAGCAAAAGATGACCTTTCCCCTGTCTTTCACGTAGCGCATCTGAGATGGCTTCTTTTTCCTTTTCAAGTTGTGACAGGTAAGCGTCACCGGAGTTCGAAAATGCGCAAAGTATAACGGGAGGCCGCATTGTCAGGGATTATTGGGTTTGGGAGTGCATTGGGCGATAATATATTAATAATATAAGAAGGAATATGAACTTTTAAATTAAATGTTATTTAACGGTTATTTTAAACCGGTAAGCAGTCAGGAATGCTCTCCTGTTTGGGCGTACCTGTGCAGCGCCTGGTTAGGCACCAGCGGCCCCATAAAAAACAGCATAATGAACAAGCCGATCAATGCAATGATACCAAAACCGGCAAATAGAATGCTGTACGCATTGTGATAGCCGAGATCGGCCGCATAATTTGTCAGGACAATTCCTGAGACAGATTGGAACACCGCTCCACCCAGGCCCGTTCCCACGCATGCCATTCCCCAAACCGACGCCGCGGAATCCTTCGGAACCACATCTGCCGGGAAAGCCAGCGAATTGGCGGTATAGGCTGTGTATCCAAATCCCGCAAGACCAAAAACAAGGAGTGCTGACATGGGCGATGAAATAACAAACGGTCCGGCAAGAAGCGGCAGGCTCATGATGAGACCCGCAACTGTAACCGCAATTTTCCGCGCTCTCGGAATAGGTACCCCTCTTTTGATAATGTATTGGGTGAAATAACCACCAGCCAGGTTACCTACATCGGCGATCAGAAAAGGGATCACCGCCAGCCATCCGATTTGTTTTAATTCCAAATGATGCACATCGACCAGATATCTTCCGATCCAGAATGTTACGAAATACCATACCGGATCCATGAAGGTTTTCGATAATGTGAACATGATCACAAACCTGGTTTTCAGGAGTTTGATTGCCGGTATCTTGAAGGTTTTTACCGGGGCTTCGGTTTCTTTTGGAGTATAATAAAGAAACCAGAAAACGACCAGCCAGAGATATCCGCACAGCGCAAGAATTATAAACGTGGATTGCCAGCCGTACTGAACACCCAGATAGGCAACCAGCGGTGGCACAATTACCGCACCCAATGCTGAGCCGCTATTGAAAATACCGGAAGCAGTTGATCTTTCATAAGGTGGAAACCATTCGGTCGTTAACCTGATCGCAGCAGGCCAGTTACCCGCCTCTCCGATTCCGAGCATGAAGCGGCAGAAACCAAATTGTAGCGGCGTGACGGCAAATGCATGAACCAAGCCAGCCGTTGTCCAAAAAGCCATGCAAAGCGAATAACCCAGCCGGGTGCCCAGCCTGTCGATTAAGAACCCTGAAAATGCATTTGAAATCATGTAGGCCACAAAAAATGCGGTGCCTATATAGCCAAATGCGTCGTCGGGGATCATTTTTCTGAGCTCACCTTCGGCACTGAGATAGTTAAAGGAGAGTCTGTGAACATAGTTTAAAACCGTGGCGAAAAAAGCCATTCCAACCATGACCCATCGCATCCTGGAAAGCTTTATCGCCGGAGGCGCCGGTATTTCATTCGCTACCATTGAGATAAGGTTAAGGCAATGTTGTATTGATTTAAAGCTCAGAAACAGGCAAGAGAGATTCTGTTTCCGAAGAAATTGAAATTCTGTTCTGCAGCGGACGTCCCATTCCCTCCCAATGCACCGTCATCAGATCATCATGCTGTAAAATCACATTTTGTCCAAAACTAAATGCATCGGCACCGAAAAAGTGGACGTGCGCCTGCATGGGCAGGCGATGTCCGGCATATTTGAAATGATGATATTCCAAATTTTCGAGACTATGCGCCATATTTTTTTCACCTGTTTTGATGGCAGAATTCCACTTAACAGTGTCTCCGGCAGAGACGCTGACCGTGCCGCTGATATCCGTAAAATCTCCGCCGATAACTAGTTCAGGCCCAATGGAGCATTGTCTTAATTTGGACGGAGCCAGATAGAGATAGTTCTTTTTTTCCATCACATGATCCGAGAATTCGTTTCCCGTAGCAAAGCCAATCCGGTGCGGTTTGCCTTGCTGATCCACAATATAGATCCCTGCGATCTCAGGTTCTTCCCCACCGTCGTTGGCATAATCGGGCACTTCAAGCAGCTCACCATGCGCCCTGAGTACGGAGCCGTTGCCTTTGTAAAACCATTCAGGCTGAACACCGATTTTACCACTTTCCGGAAAACCATTTTTTACGCCCCATTCATACATGACCATACTGTCCGTCGGTTTTTCAGATGCTACTGCATGCATCATCTGCCGATTCAAAGCACTGTTCTGATGTGTCAGCCCTGTTCCTGCGACCAGACAGCCGAACGGATTTTCGGGACTGTCAAAAGCAGGTAAAAGCTTCCACGACGATTCTCCTCCATAAATGTTATCATAATCCAGGCTGGTGTCAGACAAGTTTTGAAGAATCAAGTCTGCAAGCTTACTACCAACCCGAATCGCTTCTAACACGGCGTCATATACGGACGTGAAACCTTTGACCAGGATCAGAGACGGCTCCTGCACAACCGCAAGCGCCCGCCCTTGGTCTTGATCAAAAATCTGGACAACCCTTATTCTATTTTTCATATACTGAATATTTGTATGCTGAAACGGAAGTTTATTGGGTAACCCATCCGCCGTCAATCGAAAAACATCCACCCGTCGTATAGCTGGATGCCCGGCTGGCAAGGTATAAAGCAATGCCGCCTATCTCGTGTAACTCTCCCCAGCGGCCCATCGGAATTTTGGAAATAAAGGCTTTGTATTTTTCCGGATCATTGGTCAATGGGAGGTTCAGGTCGGTTGCGAATGGGCCTGGCAAAATAGCATTAACTGTTATTCCGTCCAGGGCAACTTCCATAGCCAGTGAGCGTGTAAGTTGTAATATCGCGCCCTTACTGGTTGCATAAGGGGTACGTTCGGGGATAGCAGTGAGTGCGAGCATAGAGCCAATGTTGATGATGCGACCGTAACCGTTTTCCTTCATCACCGGGACCACTTCACGGCACGCCAGCCAGGTACCGGTAACATTGACGGCCTGCACTTTGTTGAAATCATCCAGAGATAATGATTCGATCGGTCCGCGAATATTTATTCCTGCTGAATTAATAAGGATATCAATCTTTCCGAATGTACTCACGGCTTCACTTACCGCCGATTTCATACTTTGTTCGGAAGTTACATCACAGGTGACGCTGATGCAGTCGGTGTCATATCCGTCTTTGAGAATCTGCTCTGATTCGCGGTTAACCGCCTGATCGCGGGCTGCGATTACAATGTTGGCCCCGGCTTCGGCAAGCGCTTTGGCCATGGAAAGGCCCAAACCACGGTTTCCGCCAATGACAAGCGCTGTTTGCCCGTTGAGTTTAAAGAGATCAAGAATGCTATGTTGTACTGTGAGTGTTTCCATTTTTTTACTCCTTAATGATGAAATGTTCAAGATCTTCCGTTTTAAGCGTCAGACCAACGCCCGGTAAGGTGTCGTCCAGTTGTAGCCTCCCGTTTTCGGCAATAGCTTCGCCGTCAAAAATATACCAGAACATTTCGTTGCCCACTTCTATTTCTGTTTGCGGGAAATACTCCGCCATTGGACTTGCAAAAGAGCTCATGACCACATGCAGGTTATGCATCTGCCCGCCATGCGGGATCACCTCTACACCGTGTGACAGGGCCATGTTGCAAATTTTCTGAGCCTCAGTAAAGCCACCCACACGGTTGGTATCAAACTGAAAAATATCCAGGGCACCTGTTTGTAAAAGGTCGTGAAAACCGTATCGGGTATATTCATGTTCACCGCCTGATAATGGAATGTCAGTATACTGACGAAGCTTTGCGAAATTGTGGATTTCGTCCGGTAGCAACAGCTCTTCCGCCCAACGCAGATTGTACGGTTCCAATGCTTTCAGAAATTGCTTCGCATAAGCCAGATTGAAACCCATGTAGCCTTCCAGCATCACATTAATGTCGTCGCCCACCGCGTCGCGAACCACTTTAACCATTTCAACATTTTTCCTCATTCCGGCCACGCCTTCCGTCAGCGGATAACCGCAGCGCAGCTTCATGCCGGAGAAACCTTGTTCTTTGTAGTGCAATGCTTCTGCATGCAGACTTTCCAGGTCCCGGGTATAAAGACGGCTGTAATAAGTTTCAATATTAGGCCTGGTACGTCCGCCCATCAGCATAAAAACGGGCTGATTCATTACCTTGCCCTTGATGTCCCAAAGCGCGATATCAATCGCGCTGATTGCGGCAATGACGGTACCTTTTCTGCCAAATGCGACTGTGGAGCGGTACATTTTTTCAAACAGATATTCAGTATTCAGCGGATTTTCTCCTTTTAGAAGAGGTGTCAATTTGCTGTCTATCACGGCTTTGGTGATGTCCGGGCTAAGCCCGGCATTGCCGTAGCCAATGTGCCCTTCGTCGGTTTCGACTTCTACAACCAGCCAGCTAAAAAAGCGAAAAGCGGCCTGTGTGTCGCCTTGAAAATGAAGTGGACTGAGCGGTGTCGCAAATACGGTATTGCTCGTCAGTACAGGACCGTTCCACTGATAAAGCTTGGTTCTTACTTTTGTAATTTTCATTGAAATATCGATATTAAATATTGCCAGATCTGAATATTCAAAGTGCGTTGTTTACCATTTAAAATGCAGCAGAGAAACAGCCTGACGCGGCAGCTGCATTTCAATCGTTGCGCTGCCATTTTTAGGATTGATCCACTCCGGTGATGTCAGCAATTCGAGCTGCCCGGCTTTTTCAAGCTGTCGGATCTGTTCAGCCGACGGTTGTTTTGGCGATCCCATACTTTTCCATGCCTCATATGAATTGCTGTTTTCCTTATCAATCCGGTAGTGGTACATCATCATTTTCTGAGCAGGTAGGCCTTTAATGGAAACCTTTACCTTAGCATCGGGAGAGGGTAGGTTGTCGTCATGATAATACCAGACCATTACGGCAGCGGTATTTGCACTTTTGGAAGCAATACCATTGATATCCGCCTCGCCGCGCACACTTTCATCTCTCACTTTTTTGAAATCGTAGGCCAGGTTCTGCTTTACTTCCACACGGTTTCCTTCCATCATACCAAACATCCTGAACACATTCAAAACCGGCTTGTCGACACCGTTGGTGGCCAGATCACGGAATCCGCGAAACCAGGCCTGATCTTCAAACTCAAATGACCAGCTTACTGCGCCTAAAAGATTTACGCCTCTCGCCTGGGCCAGCTCGTATTTTCTGGCAAAAGATGCAGCCGTGTAACTCGAATACATAGTGCCGTTACGATACGCATTCTGCGGGCTCACATCCTCGGAACAGGCCGCACATCCCTCCGGATCAGACTCTCCGATAATGATGGGCAGCTTTTTCAAAGTAGGGTAGGACGCAACGATTTCAAAACCTTTGTCCAGATCGCGAAGCTGCGTACCCATGTTCATCTGCACATGACCGTCTACTACTTTGGGTGCACCTTTGGCATGATAAGTAATGAAATCTATGGGAGTACCTGTTTTTCCGGTAGCGTAATTTTTTCCTTTCGTAACATGATCCAGGAAGGCTTTCATCCACACCTGCGATTTGTCCCAGGAGGGGCCCGTTACTTCCGGGCCACCAACCTTGGCAGTGGGGAGAGCACGTTTTACCGCATCGGCCGTATAGTCGTACAGCTTGATGTATTCGTCCATTGTCCCTTTCCAGTAACTGATATTGGGCTCATTCCAAAGTTCCCAGTACCAGCTTTCCACTTCTTTCTGACCATATCGGGCAACTGAGTGCTTTACCCATTGATACACCAGCTCAGACCATTTGTTGTAGTCTTTTGGAGGATATGCCCAGCCCAGGTAGATATCATTGTAATTATCGCCCGGTTTCCAGTGGTGACGGTAAGGCTCGGGGTGGGTGGAAAGTGCCTGGGGCATAAAGCCGATCTGCGCGATCGGTTTCATGCCTCTTTCTATATAGGTATCAAATATTTTATCTACAATCTTCCAGTCGTAAACAGGATTTCCCTGTGCGTCCTCCGTGTAGGCATTGGTGGATCCCCATTTCAGCGCGGCCTCCCCATCACCGGTTACCAGCAAGCTGTGCGCCCGTACGTAAACGGGTACCTTGCTAAGCTGTGAAATCTCAGTCAATAGCTTTTTGCCATCCTTCATATAGGTGTAATTCGGCTCATCGTATCCGAAAAACGCCCATATCGGCTTCATTGGCTCTTTTACAGTGGCCAGATTTACCTCGATAGTCAACGGCGACTGTGCCGACTGGCTGAAAGCGGGAGCCGATAGGGTCGAGCACCAGGCGGCATGGAACAGGAACGATTTTGTCTTTTTTAACAACATTTGATATAATTTAATCGGTAAGAATTAGTATCCCGGATTTTGGGTAAGCTTATTATTTCTGCTGATCTGCTGGGTTGGTATTGGAAACAGGTTATGCTTTTCCGCCGCTACCGTCACACCATTGGCCTTTGCCTGGATAATCAGGCGGTTATGGCGTATCAGGTCCCAGCGGTAATGGCCTTCGCCAACAAATTCCTGAGCCCGTTCCTTTAAAAGCACATCCCTGAACTGATCTTTTGTAACACCGACGGCAACATCAGGATATATTTTAGAAGCTTGCTCATTTGCTGTACCTACTGCCCGTGCTCTTCTTCTCACTTTATTGAGCGATTCCAGCGCCAGAGCCGCTGGGCCGTCGATTTCGTTGGTAGCTTCCGCATAAGTGAGCAAAATATCGGCGTAACGGATGAGCGGATAATTGACACCTTCTTTCAGAAAACCGGTTGCAAAATCTACCCTGTGAAACTTGGTCAAAAATGGCGCGTACATAGCCACTGTGTCGCGGACAAGCTCTTTGGTGCCATTTTTGTAATAGTAAGGCATTTTGTCGCGAACCGATTGCCACTTGCGATAGGTATCAGCACTTTCGGCAAAAAAGGATTTTTTCGCCTGAAAAATGACCAGGTCCTTCAAAGCATGAAACTGTACATTCACACCTTTGACCGTCTGGGCAGGCGGGCCAAACAGGTAGATCATCCGGGTTTGGTACATTTGCGAAGTACTGTTTGCATTCCCGCCGTGTTGAATAGAGAAGATATGTTCCTTACCATTCTGGAAGTCAGGATTATTGATGTTCTCATAATCTTCGAAAAGACTGAAAGTACCTGAGTCCATCACTTTTTTTGCTTCTTCCGCGGCTTGTTTCCAGTTTCGTTGTTGAAGGTAAACTTTCGAAAGCAATGCGGTTGCCGTGATTGAAGTAGCTTTCCCGGCTGTAAGATCCGCTTTGTTGAAAGGACTAAGCAATTCAACGGACGACTGAAGATCAGCGATGATCTGGGCGTACACTTCTGCATCCGTACTTCTTGGCTTGTCAACCTCGCTCAGGTCGGTAGTAGCGTGAACGTGCAACGGAACCCCTCCAAATACTCTGACGAGATTGAAGTAAAAGAATGCCCGCAGAAATTTGGCTTCACCCAATATTTTATCTTTCCCTTGAAAATCAGCGACTTCCATTTTGTCGATCAAAGTATTGCTCCGGTTGACAACCTGGTAAAAATAATCCCAGGCCGTGACAAGCTCATTGGCATCGGGTGTCCAGGAAAATGTGTTCCATTCGTTCTGGATACCGGACCGGTCACCCGAACCGTTGGCTGAACCCCCGCCAATGAGCGTAAAGGCGGTAACATCACCCAATGTAACCCATTGTCCGTCACGGTAATTGTCGTTCCATAAGTAGTTATAAATTCCGTTCAGCGCGAGTTGTGCCTGCTCCTGGGTTTTGTAAAAATTATCGGTCGGAACCTGGCTGTATACTTTTTCCTGCAATGCATCTTCGCATCCGGTGGTACTGAGCATCATCAGCGAGGCAGTCGCGAGGTATAGCCAGCATTTTGTATTTTTTAATAATGAGATCATATCAAATGCTTTGTTTATCGTTAAAATCCTAACTTCAGTTCTATGCGATAGGTCCTTGATGAAGGATATCCGAACCTGTCCATTCCCTTGGTCGTATTGCTTCCACCATAAGAATTCACTTCCGGCTCATATCCTGAATATTTGGTTAGCAATGCCAGATTATCTATTCCAAAACCGATTTTCGCATTTTTAACAAACTTGATCAGTCCAGGGATTTTGTAGCTCAATGTTACATTCTGCACACGCAGGAACGAGCCGTCTTCGATCAGGTAGGAGCTTACACGCTGTGGATTGGTAGCGCTCGCAGCAGGTAACGGGTTATCCGGTTTTTCAGGAGTCCAGCGATCCAGACGTTTCGCGGAAACCCCGATACCATCAAGGACATACTGCTGTGCTGCCAGATTTAAAACTTTGTTACCATAGTCTCCGTACAAAAACACGTGCAAGCTCAGCGGGCCGAAAGACAGATCATTGGTGAGGCCATAGCTGAATTTAGGAAGCGGGCTGCCAAGGAAAACATCATCCTTTTCAGTGTCATATACGCCGTCACCATTGGTGTCGCGGTACCTGATATCCCCCGGTTTTGCAGCAGGCATGGTGCCAGCTTTGTTAATTTCCTCCTGCGAGCGCCAGATACCGTCAAACACCGAGCCATAAAATTCACCAACTGTATGTCCTGGTTGTAAACGAACCGTGTTTTTAGCATGTGGATTCACATTTGCGCCTCCTACCCAGCCTGCGTACAAATATTCGGCACCTCCCAGGGAAAGGATCTCATTGCGGTTGAAGGAGATATTAAAATTGGTAGTCCAGTTTAATTTGCCAGTCGTGTTGACGCTGTTGATACCAAATTCAAATCCTTTGTTGAGCATTGCACCCGTATTTTTTAGCACACTTCCGAAACCGGTTTGGGACGGGATAGGTACATCAAGCAAGAGATCAGTTGTCTTTTTATGGTAATAATCGACAGAAAAGCTAAGCCTCCCATTGAGAACTCCCGCGTCGAGCCCAACATTAAATTCACCCGTTTTCTCCCAGCTTAGATCCGGATTGGCGATATTGGAAGGGTAGGCGATAGGCACTCTTGATCCGCCATAAATGTAAGAACTGCGCGTGCCGAATGAGGTTCCCAAAAGTGATAATGAACGGTAAACGCCGATGGACTCGTTTCCGGTTTTACCATAACTTGCCCGCAATTTAAGCTGATCAAAGACATTCAGTCTCTGAATAAATTTCTCCTCGCCAAGCTGCCATCCAAATGCAACTGCGGGGAAAATACCAAACTTATTATTGGCACCGAATTTAGAAGAACCGTCAGCTCTGACAGATGCCGTGAAAAGGTATTTGTCTTTTAATGAATAGTTTACGCGTCCAAGGTATGAAATCAAAGTCCATTCGTTCATGTTGCTCCCCGGTGCCTGTGGACTGCTTCCCAAACCCAGATTGTAATACTCAAAAATATCACTTGGAAAACCGAACGAGGAAGCATCCATGGTTTCATTTGTTTCCTTTTGATAGGTGAAACCGCCCAACACTTTGAGCTGATGAATGTTGTTGAAAGTCTTCGAATACGTCAGCGTGTTAGCATTGGTATAATTCAGGTTTCGTACCCCGATCTGCCTCGCTTTTCCGTTGGTACCAGCCGCAGCCTCCGAGCCGATCGGAAAGTACTGATGGAATTTCCAGTCACGGATGTCGGCACCGAAACGGATATTGAGGTCGAGGCCCGGAATGATATTGTAATCCGCATAAATGTTGCCCAGAATCCGAATGGTATTGTTGACTTCACGGTATTTGTCCGTCATCGTTAAAGGGTTTTCGAGACCGCCGCCCATCGGAAAATTCCTTAAATTGTTGATCTGACCAAACTCGTCACGAGCGGGGATTGTCGGTGGAGCTTCGTAAACGGCATCCACAATGTTCGAAATTCCCTCATAACCTTTTGTATCTGTGGGTTTAACATTTTCATCAGTCAATGTAAACAGCAAGCTTTGACCAACACGCAGTTTCTTGCTGATGTCCGCATCAATGTTAATGGTTGTGCCGTAGCGTTTGAAAGACGATCCTGGAATGATCCCGTCCTGAAGCGTTACGTTTTCCGCCAGCATGTAGCGTACGCTGGGGCCGCCGCCGGAGAATGAAAGCTTATAGGTTTGCTTCGGCGCCGATTTGTAAATCTCACGCTGCCAGTCGGTTCCTTTGCCAAATGCCGAAACTTGTGCCGGTCTGTATACCTGCGATTGTCCAAGTAAAGTTGCACGTTCATTGATTTGCGTTGCCCATTGCGTCGCATCCATAAAGTCAAGCTTTTTGCGGATAGTCTGCAGCCCGTAAGAATATTCAAAGTCAGTTCGCTGCTGGCCGGATTTTCCTCTTTTAGTAGTGATCAAAACAACACCATTTGCAGCTCTCGAACCATAAATAGCAGAGGCCGAAGCGTCTTTCAATACCTGAATCGATTCAATGTCAGACGGATCAATGGAGTTCATCGGGTTAGCTGTTCCCCCGAAAGAGCCCGCATCACTACTGGCCCCGGTTTGGAAACCATTGCTGATCGGCATGCCATCGATGACATACAAAGGCGACCCACCGGCCGATAAAGACGCAGTCCCTCTTACCTGAACAGAAATTCCGCCGCCGGGGGCGTGTGAATTGGTATGCACCTGTACACCCGCAATTTTTCCCTGTAATGCTTTGTCCGGCGTATTGATCGCGCCCTGCTCAATGTCCTTTCCTGAAATGATCGCAATGGCACCTGTCAGGTCTTTCTTTTGCGCTGTACCGTAACCGACAACGACTACCTCATTTAACTGCTCGGAATTGGGAAGGAGCTGAATGTCAACGATCTGCTGATTATGGATTTTGACCTCTTGTTGTATGTACCCGATGAATGAGAACACCAGTATTTGACCCTCGTCGATGCTGTTGATCTCGTACCGACCCTCCGCATTGGAAGTGGTTCCGGAGGAAGTTCCTTTTATAACCACATTGACGCCCACCAGCGCCGACCCTTTTTCGTCCGTAATTTTACCCTTCACTGAGTTGATTATGGAACGATCGTTCTGCGAAAATACACCCTTTGTTTTATCAACTGCATAGGCTGAATCCGTCAAAAGGCAGCACGCAATCCAAAAGCAAAGGCACAGTCTTACACCTCTGAAAGGATTTGGTATAGAATTTTTCATAATTAGATAAAGGCTAAGAAATGGGCAGTATCATTCCATGACCTGACTTACCGGAAAAGCAAGGCATGGACGCTCCACCAGTTTAAAAACTGTTTGGAATAAATTGCAATGAGCACAAAACATTACCAGTTACGCTAGTTGGATAGCGGCGCAACGGAACCTAGAAGTCGTGATTAATTAGGCAAAGAAAATCCTTCATTACCGCTTCCCATGCGGAAGCGTAATGCATTCATGTGAGGTTATTTTGAATAAAATGTTTAAACGATTAACACTATACGAATATATCCAGATATTTTACTTCATCAGAAACCGGCATGATACCATGTTTTTGAAGACAATTGAAATACAAACTATCTCCTGCTTTCAGAAGATACTCTACATCCCCAACGGTCATTTTCATTTCTCCTTCAATAACATAAATGAATTCTTCACCTTCGTGAAAAAGCTCATGTTGTTTGACTTCCCCTTTTTTCGCCATGAAAAGCATTGGCTGCATTTTCTTCTGATGGTATTCAGGACCAAACGGATAGATAAAATATCCCTTTTCTGTTTTCGTCAGATTCTCTTCCGCCTTCTGCTTCGTCGTCAAAATCGCATTTAACCATTCTTCTGTTTCCAGCAAACTGGAAATGTTGGTACCGAGCGTCTGCGCTATTTTGATTAACGCCGCTACTGATGGTACCGTTTTGTTATTCTCAATCTTCGAGATCATGCTTTTTGACAGCTCGCTGCCATCTGCTACCTCTTGCAACGTCCTTTTTTGCGTGGTTCTTAATATTCGTATCCGGTCTCCGATATTAAGAGCATTACTTTCACTTGTCGGCATATTTGTCAACCTTGTTTACTAAATTATAATTTGTTTCACTTCATTCAACAAGGTTGAATGCAAATATATACGCAAAAATCCATTTAGCAAGTCTTCGTATAAATATTTTGTGTTTTTATTTTATTATTCAATAAAACCACCTCAAACGTGCCTGATCACAGGGATCGTATTACAAAGATAATGGTACAAGCCGATATAGGGCTTTTTGACATATTCGTTTTTGGCGCCCATTACCATTGAAGCGCAGTTCACTTATTGTCAAACAATTTGGGCGTGTAAGAGATCATCAGGTAGCTCCAAATGGGTGTTTTTTTCGAATCAGGCACTTTTTTAAGCAATTCCATGCGTTTTGTGGCCAATGTGTACGAGAACCCGTAAATGATCTCCATCCTCCTAACGGGTTTGAAATTGAGGGAAATGTCGTTTTCGAAGCCCAGGTATTTGCCGTGCAAGTCCTTACCTGACTCTTGGAGGTCGTATTGTGAATAGAAAAAATGCGCGTCAGCTCGCAGCGACAGCTTTTTGCCGGCCTGATAAATAATAAAAAGGTAGGGGTTAACCAGTCCTTTGTCATTCACGTCGGCAGGGAAGCGCGTGAAGAGGTTCATGTTTCCCATAAATTTCCATGCGACGCCATACAGGGGTACGAAGGAGTTGGTAACATTCTTTGGAATAGTCGCCCTGTTTCCGCTCAGGATTTCGGCGCCTAATCGTAGCAAGGCGTGACCGATATTGGCGCTGATCTCGGGCTGGATATAATAGGCCCGTATCTTCTTAGAACCAGCATTCGTGCCATATTGGTAATATGCATTGACAGTCCCGTAGAGCCCGCCTCGGCTGTATTCAAGCCGTCCGCCATTGGTAATCCGCGCATAATACCGACCATCGATGTTTGTTTTTTCAAATACATCCATCGCGTTAATGGTCGTCAAATCCGTGTGACTGTTGATCTTGTATTTAAGGTGGTGCAGCACTAGGAATTTATATTGGTGGGAAGCCACAGGGGAATATGCTGCGTCAAAAGCCTTTCCGTAGGGTCTCGTAAAGGCAATAGTAAGGTCAGTGGCAACCTTGTTTTTGTAAAACAGCCGGACACCTTCATGCGCGCGGCTTTGCTGGCTCCACGGCGCAGCAGAAAAGAGCCGTCCGTTATCAAGGGACAGGGCCTGTCGGCCTATTCTGACCGAGAAATGCTTGCTGATATAGGGTTCAATGTACAGTTCGAATGCATTAATGCTACCGACATGGGAGAACGTTCCGGACTTTCCCCAGACATGGATCTCCTGCGGTGAAGCATGAAATTTAAGCTTGGGGCCGGTGTATGTGATTGAAATCCGGTTTCGCTGACTTACATAAAACTCCGGCATGAGAGAGTCTGCGGGTGTCAGCATAAAATGATTCCTGAATTCGGCCCGTGGCCTTATTTCAAGGTCTACATTCAGTTGGTGGGTCAGAGTATCGCTGGACTGTGAAAATGAAGCGCGGGTTTCCAGGCCAATGAAAAAAATGAAGAGGGTCAGGTAGCGCACTGAATGTACAGTATAGTTATTCTATAGATATTAGAAATTTAAAGCTGAATTTAAGTAAATAGTTGATCTGCTAAGCTCCAATCTGCTTTTTATCATCCACTTTTGCGATACTTAATGTTCTGTAAACTTTTGGGGAGACCTTGTTGATTTTTTTGAAACAGCGATTGAAATAGGAAATATTGACATAACCGCATTCCAGTGCGATCTGTGTCACGGGGAGGTCGGATTGTTGCAAAAGCTTGCTGGCCAGGCCGATGCGTACCTCATTCAAAAAATCTGAAAATGTGCGATTGGTCAGCGATTTGAAAAACCGACAGAACGAATGGATCTGCAGGCCGGAAACGGAAGCTGCCTGCTGCAATGTAATTTCCTGCTTGAAATTCTGCTGAATGTAATGCATTAGCTTGTGGACACGCCCGGGTGCCTGAGCAGAATAGACCGAAAGGAGGTTTACGTTATTCAGCCACACAAGATCTTTCGGGTCGATCAGATAGTTCATGATCTGCATGAACGAGGCCAGTAAGGCAATGCCTTTTTGACCCGGCATTTGCTGCAAAAGATCGATAACGAGTGTCTTCTTAATCCCGCAAATGCTGATTCCACGCTCTGATTCTTTGAAAAAATGACGAAGGTCCTTGGTATTGGTCAGCCCATCCAGAATTTCAGTGATCGCCTCCGGGTTGATGTAAAGCGCGAGGGAAACGGAGTCGTTGCCGCCGGGGCCTGATACTGATTTGCTGTACCACACATGCGGAACATTGGGGCCGACAAATGTCAGGTCGCCTTCTTCAAACTGCTCGATGGAGTCCCCTATAATTCGCGTTCCCGAGCCTGAAACAATATACACGAGTTGGCACTCGGTGTGAAAGTGAAAATCCGTTGAAAAATAGGGGCTTACTACCTTTTTTACCAGAAAAGGTTTGCGTGTTTGGGCAAAATCCGGCAGTAAAGTATAGGTGGCTTTCATGCGCTGTCATATTGGAAGTTGCTGCAAACATAGTATTATAAAATATCAATCTGAAATCAACTTACTGGATTAAAGGGCAATAAATTTGTATAATATCCGCAATGAGCCGGGGTTTTTAAGGGAGTAGTTACAGGTCATTTATGGTCATTTGTTGTCATTTATGGTTTGATTTTTATTTAAGTCATTAACTTTTAATGTTTTATAGTTTTTGAGTTGAAGTTCGGTTTTAAATATTAGATTCTTTATTCACCGATGTTTTACTAATAGCATATTGATATTTTGACGGTATAGTTTATGAAAAGTTTTATTCTCGCGGTGCTTCTGGTTTGTTTTGGTTTTAATGGTTTTTCTCAAAAGGAAATGCCGCTGGCGCAAAGATTGAAATGGTGGCAGGATTCCAAAATGGGGCTTTTCGTTCACTGGGGGCCTGTTTCGTTGATCGGGAAGGAAATCAGCTGGTCGCGGGAAGGTTATGGTGCTGCAAAATATGACTCGCTTTACAGACGATTCAATCCTAAGCAATTCAATGCAAAGGAATGGGTGGCATTAGCAAAGGCATCGGGCATGAAATACATTGTGCTTACCGCCAAGCATCACGATGGTTTTTGTCTGTTTGAAACCAAAACAACGGATTACAACATCATGAACACGCCTTTCGGGCGTGATGTATGTAAGGAGCTGGCGGACGCCGCGCATGAGGCGAATATGCCGATATGCTGGTACTTCTCAGTCGCCGACTGGAAAGATCCCGACTGCCGCGATCCAAAAATGAATGCTGTCTTTGCGGAGAGGGTTTTGGAGCAGGTGAAAGAATTATTGAGCAATTATGGCAAAATCAGCCTGCTATGGATCGATTTTGAAGGCTGGCCTAGTCCGGTAGCACCCAAAAAAGTGTTTGATCTGGCTAGGAAACTGCAACCTGATATCATCATTAATAACCGGCTTGAACCTTTTACGCCAGACGAGTCGCACGGGTACGTAGGCCAGTATTCAGACTATGCTACACCCGAAGGATTTGTAGCGGGTTACAGCAAAACCGCCTGGGAAACCTGTACGAATATGGGGCATCAATGGGCGTGGAAATTTGGAGATCATCCCCGCAGTCTGAAAGAATCTGTCCATACTTTGCTCCGCTGTGTGGGCGGAAATGGTAATCTGCTGTTTAACATCGGTCCGGACAGTTCCGGCGTTTTTCCCCGGGATTTCGCAGCGAGGTCCCGTGAAATGGGTAGTTGGATCGCGAAAAATGAGCAGGCTATTTATGGTACAAAAGGAGGCATCTACACGCCTGCGCAAAACTATGTGAGCTCGTTCAAAGGGAATAGGGTATACATTCATTTATTGAATGCTGCCCAGGCTGAACTGATGCTGCCGAATATCCCTGCCAAAGTCAAAAATGCGGCGTTGCTGGACGGAACAAAGATTGATTTTACCCAAAGCAACGCAGGACTGAAAATTAGTTTTCCAAAGGACAAAATAGACTCCATTGCGACCATAGCGGTGCTGACGATGGACCGGAATGTTTCGACACTCTCGCCGATTATCCCTTTCTCTGCTACCGGCTCCATCGCTTACGGAAAAACGGCTTCGGCGTCCAGTTCGGTGGGGCAATTTTACCATGATCCTGCTGCGGCATTTGATGATAATCCCAAAACAAGCTGGAAAATCGGGCGGCGAAAAGACGTTGATTTTGATCAGTTGTTTGGTAAAAACATTCATTATCAGTCCGAAGCTGTGTTGCAATTGTATGAACCTTCTGGTTGGCTGGAAGTGGATCTGGGAAAACCACAGCGCATAGGGAAAATCAAGCTAGGCGAGTCTAAATACAGTAATTCTGAGATTAAGAAGTTCAAAGTGGAATATCTGGCGGGGAAAAACTGGGTCAGTTTGGCGGAGGGAGACAAAATGGGTGATTGGAACAAAGAAATTAAACCCGTGACAGCGCAAAAGTTCAGGCTGGTGATTAGTGCTTACCACGGATATTTCGGTGTAAATGAATTTGAATTGTTTCCACCGGCAAAGTGATCCGGTATGGACAATTGAAAGAAAATATGAAGTACAAAAGCATGATCAGATATTTGGCCGGGTTGCTGTTGGGTTTTGCAATCAATGTACAGGCCCAAACCATTGACGTCACGCATTACGGTGCCAAACCGGATAGTTTCGAGGACGCTACTGAAAGCGTTGGAAAGGCCATTGAAGCTAGTAAAACACAGGAGCAGACGGTCATTAGTTTTCCAAAAGGGAGGTATGATTTTTGGCCGGACAAGGCAATTGAAACGCATTACTACATCAGCAACAGTTCGTCGGAAGAAGAATTTCCGGTGAAGAAACAACGGGTTGGGCTAATGCTCAAAGGCTTGAAGAATGTAACCCTGGAAGGCAATGGAGCGGAGTTTGTTTTTCATGGCAAAATGATCACCTGGGTGATCGATAGCAGCGAAAATATCAAGATCAGGAACATTTCCGTGAACTATGAGCGACCGGGTATGTCAGAAATGACCTTGAAAGAGATCTCGCCGACTACGGTAGTTGCGTCGATACACCCCGACTCGAAATTCAGCATTATCAATGGGCGTTTGGAATGGTATGGTGAAAAATGGGTGGCGAGGAATTTTCATGCCGTGCTGGTGCGACCGGAAAAGGGAATATTGCTGTATAGCACCTGGGAGCCTTTTCTCAAAAGTAAAGCCGAGGTTATTGCGCCCCTGACTGTGAAGTTTACCGGCGATTTTTCAAAATTTAAAGCAGAAACCGGCGAAGTATTGACGGTGAGAGACCGATACCGGGATTATGTAGGGGCTTTTATCAATCGTTCAAAAAATATCGGCCTGCATAACCTGCACATGAATTCAATGCATGGACTGGGCATTGTTTCGCAATTTTCTGAAAATCTTGATTATGACAGTATTTTTGTGGAACCTGCAAAGAACAGCGGAAGGGTAATCGCTTCATCGGCAGACGGGATGCATTTTTCCGGTTGTCGCGGGCAGATCACAGTCAATAACTGCCGGTTCAATGGCTTGCACGACGACCCGATCAACGTGCACGGAACACATTTGAAAGTAACTGAAATCAAATCTCCGAATAGCCTGAGAGTTAAATTCATGCACCCGCAGACGTATGGTTTTGAGGCTTTTGCAGCCGGTGACACAGTGGCTTACCTACATGCTGCTTCGCTTCAGATATTCAATCACGGCATTGTGAAAGCTACCAGACTGATTTCGGAACGGGAAATGCTACTCGAAATGCAGACGCCTCTGCCACAAGAGCTGAAAGCTGGGGACGCATTGGAAAACACAACCTGGACGCCATCGGTAACGATCAAAAATTCAAGATTTGAAGGAATCCTTACCCGGGGAAACCTCATTACCACCCGCAGAAAGGTGATCATTGAAAACAATGTGTACTACCGCACAGGAATGCATGCCATTTTAATAGAAAACGATGCCTCAGGCTGGTACGAATCCGGTGCTGTAACCGACGTGATCATTCGCAACAACCAGTTTATTGAATGTGGCTTCAATTCCGCTCCGAACAACTATGTGATCCATATCAATCCGCAGGCGCACGAGCTGGTACCGGGCTACTATGTTCACAGGAACATCAGAGTAGAAAACAATGTCTTCAAAGTTTATGACGAGCCGATCCTGTCAGCGCTCAGTACAGACGGCCTTACATTTACCAACAACACCATAGAAAGGACGCAGTTTTTGCCAGCACTTAAAAGCGCCGATGCGATCAAACTTGTAGCCTGCAAAAAGGTTACGATCAGCAATAACCGCTTTGAAAATGCAGCGAAACCAGTAGTAAGCATTAACAAAATGAACAAAAAGGACCTAAAATCAAACATCCCGATCCGCTCTAACTAACCCAGGCTTTCAAGCCTGGGAAAGAGGGCCGGGACGGAAACCAAAAATCTACATGCCTACTACATACACCAGTGATGCAGAATTGATTGAGGGCCTGAAACTGGGCGATGGGGAAGCATTTGAGCAAATCTACGACCGGTACTGGCATAGGCTTTACAGGATTGCTGAAAACAAAGTCCGGGCCTCCGACGAAGCCAAGGAGATCGTACAGGACATTTTTCTGGATCTGTGGGCTAGGCGCGGAACAGTCGATATCAGCGAGCTGGAACATTATCTTCATGGAGCCGTCAAATTTAAAGTGCTGGATTTCTTCAAAAAGGAGATAGTTCGCAGGAACTACGATCAGTTTGTCTTTATCAATATGTCTGAGGCGGACTGGGATACCGAGGAAGAGCTGGCTTACAATGACTTGAACCAATCCCTCATTGCGTGCATGGATCAACTACCTTCCAAAACCAGGGCCGTGTTTGAACTGAGTAAGATGCAGCATAAACCGCACGGTGAGGTTGCGAAAATCCTTAAAATATCTACCAGATCCGTGGAGTACCACCTCAGCCAGGGACTGAAAACGCTCCGCGTCCAATTACAGGACTACAACATCTACTTATTGCTGCTGATAGCCCACCATTTCTCAAAATAAGCTTCCAAAAATTGCTATAAATATTCTAAGAAGTTTACTATTTATTGGAACGTTTAATATAAATTTTCTAATAAATAATAAACTTTTTTGTGGCACAGGGCCTGCCAGATCTACTTACACATAGGAACAATTCTGTTTTTAACGATCAGGTACAGGCATGGGCAAGAGTTGGAAAGGATTTTATCGGCTGATACATCGCTACCAGCATAACACTATTAATCCGATTAAAAAGCAGGTGATGGATTTTTGGTATGATTCAATCAATCATTCCAAAACAGATGAACTGCAGCAGGAGGATCCGAAACTGAAATCGGATATCTGGAACTCTATCAGACAGCAAATGCATGAGGCGCCTGAAATCGTGGAGCCGCTCATCGGGAAAAGGTGGTGGCAGTCGGTGTATTTCAAATTTGCCGCGACGGCTATTTTTCTGATCAGCGGATTCCTTTTTTACAAGGGAGGTTTCATCGAGCGAAAATCAATTATTGCCAAGGTGCCGGATTCGATGATCAGTGAGCTGGTGCGGAATGAAAACGATAGTAAAAAGCTTAAACTGGTCAAACTTCCTGATGGCAGCGAGGTATCGCTTTATCCGGGCTCCATCCTGTTTTACCCGCAAGCATTCACTGCCCGCGAGCGAAATGTATTTTTAAAGGGAGACGGTTTTTTTGATGTCACACACGATCCCGGCAAGCCTTTTACAGTTTATTCGGACCATATCATTACCAAAGTACTGGGTACCAGTTTTACGATCAAAACCAACAAGCAGGGCAATGTGGAGGTGGCTGTTTTGAGAGGATTGGTCAAAGTAAAGGAAAATGCTGACCGTACCGTGGCATCCGCGGTCGGTAAGGAAGTTACCCTGACGCCCAATAAGAAAGTTACGTTTTCATTTGAAACCAAGGAAATGGTCACAGGACTGGTCGAGGAGCCCGTGCTCGTAGCCCGGCGCGAAAGCGTGACGGACCTTGCCAACACATTTATTTACACCGACACGCCTGTAATTACCATCATTCCACAACTGGAAAAAGCATACGGCGTCGCTATTTTGCTTGACAATAAGAACCTGGCCAACTGCAGTATTACGGCCGATGCATCGAATTTAACCGACCTGTTCGGGTTGTTGGACGTCTTATGCGCCGCTATCGATGCCAGCTACGAGGTAAGAGGGGATCAGATTTTCCTGACCGGGCCGGGGTGCAAAGCCATTCAGTGATTTTTTAACTTTTTAACAACATTGATATGCATACAAACTCTACCTAGTCGCAAAAAAAAGGACCGAATATGCCGGAAGCATACTTCGGTCCCTATTCCCATCCCTCGAAAAGATCTCGGTTGTTTCATTCTGGACAAATGAAATACTGGGAGCATTTAAATCATCCTGTGATCTAAAATTGTAAAAAAATGAAAAAAAGACTAGAAATCATAGACCCCTGGCGGACTATCATGAAAGTGTCATCCTTACAAATGCTCATTGCGCTTATCGCCTGTACTTATTCGTCCGGTGGTGAGACGCACGCTCAGGAACTTCTGCTAAGGAAAGTTTCCATTGAAGCCCAACAAAAAACGATCCGAAGCATACTAGCAGAGCTTGCAGCCGCTGAAAATGTCAAATTCGTATATAGTAAAGAGTTACTGCCGGTTGAGCGAAAAATCACACTTTCTGCTCACAATAAAAATATGTCGGAAGTGCTGGACCAGATATTCAGTCCTGATAATATTTCTTACAAAATCGTTAGAAACAGGATCATTCTGAAACCTGCGGGACGCGAACCGTCCGGCGGGCTTTCCCAGGATGATGGTACTCCAATCGCAGCGGCACAAAATACGATTGAAAAAACGATCAAAGGTGTGGTAACATCCGGAACGAAGGAGACATTGCCCGGCGTGAACATTACCATTAAAGGAACGACCCGAGGCACGTCCACAGATGTAAACGGGGCTTATTCGCTCGATGTGCCCGACGATGGCGGCATTCTGGTGTTCTCTTTCGTGGGCCATGTAAGTCAGGAAATAAAGGTGGCCGATGCATCGGTGATCAATGTGGACCTGGCGGTGGACAATAAGGCGCTGGACGAGGTAGTGGTGGTGGGCTATAATTCACAAGCCAAGAGGAACCTCATCAGCGCGGTGACTACAGTTTCGGGTGATGCTATTATCAAACGCGTGGCGACCAACCCGGTAAGTCTGCTGCAAGGGCATCTTCCCGGATTACAGGTGATACAGAACTCGGGAGAACCAGGTAACGAGGGGCTGCAGTTGCGCGTTAGGGGTACGGGTACATTCAGTGGCGCGGGAAATGACCCTTTGATCATTATCGACGGCTTGCCAGGTAAGCTGGATATTCTTAATCCAAACAATATTGAGTCAATTACGGTATTAAAAGATGCTGCTTCGGCGGCGATTTATGGCGCGAGAGGCGCAAATGGTGTCATTGTTGTCAAAACCAAGAATGGGAACGGCGGCGGTTTTGCTTTTGGCTACGGTTTTAATATTGGTATTTCCAATCCGACCCAAATCCCGAAAACGGTCACCAATTCGGCTGAGTTTATGGAGCTTTCCAATGAGGCCCGGACGAATTCCAATTTGTCGCCGCTGTATACACAGGATCAGATCGATCTGTACAGAAATGCTACGGACCGCGTCAAATTCCCAAATCACAACTGGCTGGATGACCTTTTTCGACCTGCTTATGTGAAAAACCATTTTCTGAATATGTCAGGTGGCAGCATTGATGGTACCACTTTTAATGTTGGTCTCGGAATCACTGATCAGCCGGGTGTAATGATCGGGTTCGATTACAAAAAATATACAATGAACCTGGGCCTGTCATCCAAAGTCCACAAGCGTGTGACCCTGGGTACCAACCTGCAATTCAGATACGGCGACCAGCAGGCGCCGAGCAATGGCAGTACGGATATGTTTTTATCTACAATGGCCCAGTCGCCGCTTTACCCGCCTCAGACTGAGGACGGGAAATGGATCAAAAGAGCATTCCCTAATGAACAGGGTAACAAGAATACGATTGCCACAGTGAAAGAGAAATCCATTCAGTATACCAAAGATTATTACGCGCAGGGAAATATGTCGCTGGACGTGGACGTGCTGGATGGCCTCAGATGGGAAAATAAAGCGGGTTTCAATTTCCAGAATAACAAATCAAGTACTTTCAGGCCGGTGGTGCCCATGTACTATTTCAATGATATGAGCTCGGCCGGACTGCTTGATGTGGGTACTCCGGGCCTGAATGTTCAGCGTAATGATGTGATATACAGCGTTTTTTATAGCCAGCTCAATTATCATAAGACACTTGGCGATCACACGCTTTCCATTTTAGGAGGTTACCAGCAAGAAAAGAACCAGGCGAGCTCGATATCTGCTTCCAGAAGGCAGTACCCGACCAATCTTTTGACCGAACTTGATGCAGGGCCTGCCGACGGCCAAACGAATGGAGGAACCTCAGCACAATGGGCTATCCATTCGCTATATGCCACTGCCAATTACAGTTTGAAGGATAAATACCTCCTGGGTGGAAGCGTTCGCTACGATGGAACGTCGCGTTTGCCATCGGACACGCGCTGGGGATTGTTCTATTCTTTCTCAGGAGGATGGAGAATTTCGAAGGAAGCTTTTTTGCAAAATACCAACTGGCTCAACGATCTGAAACTACGTGCATCATACGGCCAGCTGGGTAACCAGAACATCGGTAACTATCCTTACCAGGCGACATTGACCAACACCAACTATGCTTTCGGCGGGTCGACGTCAACCGGTTTTGCATCACAATCCATTGTAGATCCTAATCTTACATGGGAAACGACACGGTCGGTGAATGTCGGTTTGGACCTGACCGCCTTCAACAACAAGATTACCTTGTCGGCGGACGTGTACAATAAATACACTTTTGATATTCTCCGGGGATCGCAGGTACCGCTATGGCTGGGCCTGAATGCACCTACGATTAACAATGGGGCTGTCCGGAATAAAGGTATTGAGCTGAACCTGGCCTATGTCGGACGTACGAATGGTGGGTTTTCCTACACGGTTGGGGTGAATTTACAGGCCTACAAAAATATCCTGGAAGAATTTGGAAAAACAGAGATCAGCAGTAATACGATCCGTGAAGAAGGGCACGCGCTAGACGAATTTTATGTCTACATCTGGGATGGTATTTTCCAGAGCCAGGCGGAAATTGATGCTGCTCCCAAACAGCCCGTTACGCCCACGCCCGGCGATCTTAAAATCAAGGACGTGAATGGCGACGGTGTGATCAGCGACAAAGACCGTACCTACCAGAAGGGGAAATATCCTGCGATGCAACTCGGATTGAATTTGTCGGCTGACTGGAAAGGGTTTGATATGTCTGCGCAGGTTTTCAGTTCAGTTGGACAGAAAATATATGTCAACGGATGGGGTATCGAGCCATTCAGACAAGGTTCGGTGCCGACGACAGATTGGCGGAACCGGTGGACGCCTACCAATCATACCAATACGATGCCGAAAATATATGTGGCAGACGGATATGCGCCGGTACAGAACTACAATTCGACTTATTTCCTGAAAAACGCCTCATTTGTGCGACTGAGAAATATACAGCTCGGCTACACCATTCCCCGGAGTGTGATCGACAAGATCAAAATGAAGTCTGTCAGATTGTTCGCTTCTGCCGACAATGTATTGACGGCGAGCAAATTTCCTGGTCTGGACCCAGAGCGGGTGAATAGCGGAAACTACCTCGCTTACCCGCAAAACAGGACATTCACATTTGGTATTAATGTTCAATTTTAACAGACCTTAAAATACTGAGATATGAAAAATATAGTAAAATATGCTGTTCTGACGCTGGTAACGCTTACTTTTTCGGTCACTTCCTGTACGGATGACCTCGATGTGGCTCCACCCGACAAGCTGTCTGCAAGCATTTTCTGGAAATCGGAGGCGGATGCAGATCTTGCATTGACCGGCCTGTATAACTTTTTGTACGCTCCAAGTGGTGGTTATGCAACCTCGCAGTATCAGGTGTTTGCCTGGGATAATTTCAGTGATGATTCGTACGGCCAGTACAATTACGGCGGTGGTACCAGCGCACTTTCGTCCGGGATCACACCGCAGTCAGGGGATTTTGTGTACGCCTATTATGCCAATAATTACAAGGCAATAGCGGCGATCAACTCTTTTCTGGCTAATGTTGATAAGGTTTTGAAAGGAGACAAACTGAGCCGGTACCAGGGAGAGGCGTACTTTCTCCGCGCATTCAATTACTTCTGGCTGGCGCAGCTTTATGGCAATGTCATTATCACGACCGACGATCCGTTTGCCGTAGATTTCAAGTCAGCGAGAGCCAAATCCGAGAAAGTGGAAGTGTTAAAATTGATCGAGGACGATCTTGCAAAAGCCATTGCTTCATTGCCTGATAATGCTTACAAAGATGGTCACGCCATGAAAAGCACCGCACAAGGTTACCTGGTGAGAGTGCTGTTGTATCAGAAAAAGTATGCGGAAGCCGCAGCATTGGCCAAGCAGGTCATGGATGCCAGCAAGTATAGTTTGTCTTCCAGCTATGAAGGCAACTTTTTTAAACCTGCACAAAACAGCAGCACCGAAATCATGTTCTCTGTCAAATACCTTCAACCTAACCTGCTGCATCAGGATGTGGCGCTGGGTGTATCCCTGCAGCGCTGGAAAGGCGAGCTGGGAACACAGGACCTGATCAACGAATATGAGGCGATCGACGGCAAGGACATTGCCACTTCGGCGGTGTATGATGCTACTAAACCATTTGAAAAAAGAGATCCGAGAATGCGGCTTACATTCTTTTTTCCGGGTGATACCAAAGCGCAGGGCTGGCCATTTACCGGCGATCTGTCGGTAGCAACACCGGGAAAAGATAGCTGGACCAATGGTTTTTATGCGGTGAAAAAATGGCTCGATCCAAGTCTTGTCAATCCGGATTATGGAGCGATCGATGAAGGAGACTTTGTTTTGCTGCGTTATGCGGATATTCTGTTGATGTACGCGGAAGCTGAAAATGAGGCAAAAGGCCCTGCTAATGCGATTACTGCCGTTAACCTGATTAGAACAAGAGCTGGAATGCCGGCACTGGCCGCAGGTCTTTCCCAAACTGAAGCGCGCGAGAAGATCCGCCATGAGCGACGTGTGGAATTCGCTTTGGAAGGTCAGCGCTATTTTGATTTGAGAAGATGGGGAATTGCCACTAAAAAATTGAATGGGTTCGTTCAAAACCCGCTTGCGCCGACGATTAAGTCCAAGTATGAGGACAAGTACGAGTTCTGGCCCATTCCACAAACGGAAATTGACCGCAATGCCCCGTTATTAACACAAAATCCTGGTTATTGATCAAATTGACGATGTATAAACAGGCTGCTTCGGATTTCGGAGCAGCCTGTTTTAATTTAAGCCATTTTCTAGCTTACGTATTTCTGTTTTCTACGAATTGATAAAAGCCAACAGATCGGCATTGATTGTTGCAGCCTCCGTGGTAGGCATTCCGTGAGGGAAACCAGGGTAGGAGATCAGTTTTCCATTTTTTACAAGTTTTACAGCTTTCACCGCGGTTAATTCAAATGGTACGATCTGATCGTCTTCACCATGTAAAACGAGCACAGGCACGTCCACACTTTTCAGGTCTTCTGTAAAATCCGTTTCTGAAAAAGCTTTGATGCAATCGTAATGAGCCTTGATTCCGCCCATCATTCCCTGTCTCCACCAATTATCCCTGATACCTTGCGATATTTCGGCGCCTTCACGGTTGTATCCATAAAAAGCCATCGTGAAATCCTGAAAAAACTGCTGACGTTTGGTCGCGGTTCCTTCGCGGATTCCGTCAAAAACCGACATTGGGATGCCTTCCGGATTATTTTCAGTTTGTGCCATTAAAGGTGTCACCGCGCTGATCAACACCGCTTTGGCCACGCGTCCCTTGCCATATTTGGCAACATACCGAATCACTTCGCCGCCTCCGGTCGAGTGGCCGACGTGGATCGCGTCTTTTAAATCAAGCGCTGCAGTAAGTTCTGCAACATCTGCTGCGTAGGTATCCATATCATTTCCAACCGCCGTTTGGGTAGATCTTCCGTGTCCCCGGCGATCATGCGCAATAACTCTGAAACCCTGGTTCAGAAAAAACATCATTTGCCCATCCCAATCATCGCCGGATAAAGGCCATCCGTGGTGAAACACAATAGGTTGCCCCGTTCCCCAATCTTTGTAATAAATCTCAGTCCCGTCTTTAACAGTAATTTTGGCCATTTTTGTGGTTTGATAAGGATACGTAAAGTTTTGGGAAGATACTTTTTTTTGATGAAAAATGTACGAAATGAGTCAATCAAGTCGGTTATGTGCTGGTGATACCTCTTATTTTAATCCAAATAAATTTACCTTTTGGAGCGGGGTACTGTGCTGTTTTGTTTCATCGATACTGACGTCCTTAGCCCAACCAGTAGATTCCACAATTCTGGCCGAAATGCGTCGTCTGCATATTCCCGGACTTTCGGCGGCGAAAATCGATGGCGATAAAATTGAATGGAGCAGGCACTATGGCTACCAGGATTTGGAAAAAGCCATTCCGGTCACCAGGAGTACCAAATTTTCAATTGCTTCTCTTTCCAAAACGGTCACTGCTGCTGCCATTATGCAATTGGAAGGTAGTGGATATTTTAAGTTGGATGACGACATTAACCGTTATCTGCCTTTTTCGGTCAAGAATCCAAATTTTCCTGACCTCCCGATCACTTTCAGACAACTATTAAGGCACCGTTCCTCCATTTCGGACAATTTCGACTACCTGCTGCCATTCTGGGATAATAAATACAAAGGCCCCGATATTCCGCTCGATCAATTCTTAAAACAATACCTGGCTGTTGATGGAAAGCATTACGACAAATCGAAGAATTTTAAGGCTGACAAACCCGGGTCAAAGTTTGAATACTCGAATGTAGGTTATGCGCTTTTAGGTTATCTGGTTCAAGCAATCACCAAAACACCTTTTGATCGGTATTGTCAGCAAATGATCTTCAATCCGTTAGGAATGCACAGTGCCAGTTGGTTTTTGAATAAAACGGATTCCACCCTGCTGGCCGTTCCGTACTCCATTGATTCACTGGACAGATATCAGCGTCAAAAACATGGCAACTTCCCCGACTATCCTGCAGGCCAACTTAAATGTAATGTGGAAGATCTGGCCAACTTTCTGATTTGTTGGGTTAATGATGGCCGATTCAACAATAAGTCTGTCATAGACAGCAACGCCGTGCAGTCCCTGACGCCTATGGATATAGGCCTTGGCTTTCATACCTGGTTCATGTACCTATTCAATACGGAGACGATCATGTATAGTCACAGCGGCAGCGACACTGGAGTGGCGACTTATATGCTCTATGATCCTTTTCGGAAAAAAGGGTTGGTTATTTTAATGAATGGAGAGCTGAACGACTATATGGAATGGAGAAAGCTGATTGGTTTGCTTTATAAGTGACGCAGGGCGATAGTTGCCGTAAGGATCGCCTGGAATGTTTCCTTAAAGTTTCCCCGCCCATGCGATACCTCCCATAATGTGTTTTACAGCAATTGAATCAATGAAAGTTTCAGCATTATGCCCCAGCGCGGTGTAGAACATTCTTCCTTTTTTCATCCGGTGCGTCCAGGAGATAGGATGGTCGCCATTCATTTTGTGCCAGAAGGAAGTGTACGATTTCTCGTTAAGGCTCAGAAGAACTTCGAAATTTTCTTTTCCCCGAATGTTCTCGTTGAAATTATACCATTCATCCGTTTTATTCCAACGAGTAGGTAAGCCGCGATTTGCTGGATGATTCACGTTTTCAGTGATAACCTCAGCGTCGGGCAAATGATAGGGAAGAAATGTGTGATCACGGAATAATGTACCAAGTAGTTTGCCATACCACGCCCAACCATGTTCGGTATCCGAAGCAGAATGGATGCCAGCGTATCCTCCGCCATTTTCAATGTAGTTTTCAAATGCCAGCTTTTGGGATCCGGTCAGTATTTCACCGGTAGTTGAAAGAAATACAACAACTTTAAACTGGCGAAGGTAACCTGGATTGATCAGTGCGCCATTTTCCGTTGTGTGCATATCCCAGCCCTTTTTTTCGCCCGCCTTTTTAATGGCCGTAATCCCTGCTTCAATTGACTCGTGACGAAATCCATTTGTTTTACTGAAAATGAGAATGGCGTTGGAATGGACCGGAGAGATGAATTTCGGTATTTCTGTATCAAATAGGGGAGATTGCCAGGGTAGCTGCCTCATGGTGTGCAGCGCGTAGGCCCAAAGCGAAAGACAGAAAACGAAAATGCTGGTAAAAAGAAATAAGAGCCTGCTTTTTAGTAGTTTAGCTATCATTGGGCCAAATTACAAGGGCAGGCTCATTTTCATGGCTGGCTGGTATTAAGGAATTATTAAATGTGTGTGTGGAGAGGGTAATTGGCTAATCAGGAAGGGTCAGAAGTAGTTTTTGATCCAGACATAACCGGCAATGAACATCAGGATGAAGCCGATGGGGCCATAAACAAAGATGCTGGTCATGCTGGCTTCAACGCCACGATCGTGACCATTCGATGAAAGCTTTCCGATCAGAAAGTAGCTCAGGCTGGCCAGAATCACGTAGCCGAGGATGCCGCAGAGGAGTGCAATTCCAAAGTTTTTCATAAGTCGTTTTTTAATGGTCGCTAAAAGAATAAATGATCAGTAGCAGTATTACGCCCAGGATAAACGCAACAACTTTCATCCACGAATATGAAGCAAGATTGAGGCCGATCAGGGAGAGCAAAAATACAAATCCCGTTACTTTAATGATCGTCTCCACACCTGGCATTTCGTGGCTGGGCTTACTGACTTGCAACAGCGCCCAGACCACGTAGTAACCAAAGATAGCGATCAGAATCCAATTGATACCGGTGATAATTTTGATGATTGACATATTATTTTATTTAAGGCTAATAGTAAAAAATAGTGTGATATAATGTTGTGCAAGCTACTGTTAATCAACGTTCAAAGCCCTGTTCCGAAAAGGCAATGCAAACGTACGGCAGTTCAAATGAGCCTGCAATTTTTTAGGGTGTACAAATAGTTTATGGGATGCTTGATGTAGGTGGACAATAGGTATACAGGGTGGTTTTTGGTAGTCTAAGTGCCAGATTACAGGATTAGATAATCAATCTGTTTAAACTTCTTCCAGCTATTATCGGCCTGTTTTTCATACACAAGCGTGGTATATCCGAAAACGTCTC
Source organism: Dyadobacter sp. (assembly GCF_039919315.1). GTDB lineage: Bacteria > Bacteroidota > Bacteroidia > Cytophagales > Spirosomataceae > Dyadobacter. Next base: position 82,419 of record NZ_JBDSFX010000101.1, read on the forward strand.
CCCAGCCGTAACTGTTTTTAACGCCGTCGTTCAGGTACATTTCCACAACCATGAAAGCGTACCGGCCGTCGGAGCTAAAAAGTGGAGCCGTTGTACTGACATAAAAGCCTTTGACATCCTGGGCATCAGAGATAGTCTCGTAGTGCCGACCGTGAAGACTAATCCGCTTTGGCTCAAACCGCAATGTTTTTCTTCGAAGCACCTTTCGCTCTGTTGAATCAATAGCATTGATCATCAGTGAATCCCTGAAAAGATATTCAGGATCGTAGCCCTCAGCCCGTGTAGTCATGGTGTCACTTTCGATTTGCTCCGGAGATTCACCGCCCACAACTTTGGTCCAAAAAACAGTATAATCCCAACGGTGTGTCGTGTCCAGGATCACGATGTTTTCCGGACGGGAAAGACCGAATGCGTTCATAACCTTGAAATTCGTCGAGTCGCTGAATGTGAGCCTGTAAATTTCCTCTGTTGGTGTTGTTGAAGAACATTCAAAGAACAAAACGAAAATTGGGATCGTCAAGATGAGTTTGCCAAAGTGAGTCAATGGTTGCGAAACTTGTTGTTTTGGGCTGATATTTAGGATCTTGAAAATAAAAGTTGATGTTGAGCGTGTTGATGAGATGTAACTGTTAAAGTAGGAATTCTTTTGAAGAGACGGTAAAATACCTGCGGGTACTTCTTCTATTTTTTGGAACAAAAATGACATCAACATGCTATCGATTCTGCTCATTTCCAGTTTGCTAGCGACCGGATTAGGTAGCAACTTAATCATCACCCAAATCGTATCACCTACCACACTGAACGAAACCGCAGACAGTACTGCTGTCCAACTCGTTGACCCGGCCGGTGCTAAGCTGACACTTGATGATATAAAGAAGCGGCATGCTGGTAAAATACTGGTAGTGGATTTTTGGGCAAGCTGGTGCGGGCCCTGCAGGGAAACGATGCCCGGCGCAAAGAAACTGATCGAAGCCATGAAAGGCAAAGACATTGCGTTTGTATACCTGTCTATCGACAAAGACGCCAGCCGTTGGAAGAAAGCAAGCGACGAAGAAAGGCTCGGTACCTACGCAGAAAACTATCTCATCACCAATCAGGAATCAGCCCGGTTTCTGAAAGAGCAAAACCTCACTTTTATTCCCAGAGCCATGATTTTCGATAAGTCGGGCAAGTTGATCGTACCTAGCGGTTATTTGGGTGATATGGATCAATTGGAGCAATTTACTAAGCTGGCGGAAGGGCGGTAGTCTGTAAGTCATCCAGGAACTTCGAAATATTTAGGTTGGATTTACGCCCAAAAATTTTCATTTTTCCAGTTATTCAGAAAACCCATTTTATATATCGGTATACCCGGATTAGCGGCAAACAAGTCCAGGAGCTTTTGCTTGATCTGATGGTGAGGTGATACGTGATTACACAAATATACCAATGCTGAAATGACCAGATACGGCTTTTTGATCTGTACGGGCAACAAAGTATGGGTGAGCCATATGCCGGAAGCGTTGGTGATCTGCATAGGCGTCCGCACCATGTTCCTGTTCCACAAGCGGGAATGATGTGCGATGATATTACGAACAACTGTGATCGCTTCCAGCCAACTCGATAATTCACTATGCAGGTTCAAGCCCATTTCCTTGCAGATCTTCGATTTTTCCGGCAATTGATGACCAATATTTTTATAGATTTTAGAAAGCGTTCCCAACGAAGCCACTTCCAGGATCAGCCAGGCATCGGGCTCTTGATGTGCATTTCTCGCGCGGTGGTCTTTGGCGAAGATCTCCTGACTTCTCGCAAATTCTTCTTTCAGGTCGCTCACCAGTTTGGTGTGAATAGACTTGTCATGAGCAATGTTTGCATCCAGATACCACAAACCTCCGTAAGCCTGGGACAGGTGATAGATCATCTTGGTCCGCAATCCAATTTCGATCCGCTCAATGGCGTCGAACAGGATCAGTCTCAAATGCCGGTCGAAAGTGTAGCGATCAAGGACATCTTCGAAGTAAGAATTTCTGTTGAAAGTATGGCTCCGGTTGTCTGTCTGCATATCCCACCAGTATCCTTTGAGGCGGTAATAACTGATGTTGGAGAGGAAATGGCTAGCCTGATTTTCCTGACGGAAGAGCATTCCACGACTTTTGAGAAGGGCGATCTGTTCGGTGACCGAAAGCGAATCTTTATTTGCCACCCCTATAAAAAAGAATGACCCGCTTGCAGATCTTACGGTATGCAGAGCGGGTACTGTTGCTACAAAGGTAAATTTTTTGGTCATTTTATCAAACTTACGAAGGGTTAAAAAAATGGTCGACCATCGGATCTCTTGTTATGCTGAGTGGGCTCTGTGGAAAGGTAATAAAAAAGGAACGGGAGTTAAAATTTCGTCCTCAGCAAGCTAAATGCGACTATGAATTCAATGCTTGTTTCTCCAACTGCGCCCGTTGAAAGAAAAACACCAAATCACGAAATGTGCAGAAAAGGTCGGCGGCCTGCGGATTGTAACCCAGTTCCTTCTGGGCGAGCCTACGCGGCCCGTCATAAAACCGGTGTAAATCGTCCAAAGATCATCGATCCAGACGGACGCATCATTCATGCTAAGCAGTTCCTTGACCTGTTCACCGTAGCCCATACACGTCGAGTCCGTGGACTCGGGGGAGTTTGGTTTGTTGTTCATAAAACTACTTTTTTGGATGGATAAAAAATGCCCTGCCTAAGGTGTCCAAGCGAAGTAATATACGCTCGATGGACTTTCGCCGACCTCACACCATCGCAGGGCAAAACTTTCAAGATTTTTCATAAATATTACTTTTTTGGAGGACGCATATTCGGGAGAAATTTGGTGGGATGCAAATCGGGGTAGGGGGATTTTTTTAACGGTTAGAGTTCCGAATCACTAATAGAACTTTCATTATCACCTTCCAACTTTTAACTGATGAATGTCTTACTGAGACCTAAAAATCATTTTTAGATAATATTCATCTAGCATCTTCTGATTTCCCAAAAAAATGTCGACGACTTCCTTATTCTCAATCAGTTTACGAAATATCCTTCGAAGAATCTCATCTATTTCGATGCTAAGTATGCTCAGATCTTTTATCGCTGACTTTATGCTTTGTCCGTGTACAAACTTTGATCTCACATCATAAAGTTTTTTGGTCTTTTTAAATAATTCAATTCGCTCTTCGGGACTATTCCCAATAAAATAAGATACCCTTTCAGAAACTTTATGGTTTACTTCTGACTTATCATCGCTTGAAAACAAACACTCTAATGCAATGACATAAAATGCAAGTTTTATTGGGATGTATTGGCTTAATCTTGCCTGAGTCACTAACAAGTATGCTCGGCTTAGCTTATTAAACGTATAATACTTGTCTCGTACGGGGATATAAGTCAAAATTCCAATTTGTGGCCTTGGTTCCATATCTCTATCCTCTGGCTTGTCCCAATTCGAAAATATTGAATAATCGTGTTCTGCCTGGCTTATCATCTGGGAAGTTAGAGGTTTTGTCAAGAATAGTCCGTCTGCTGTGGTTATTATACCGCGAGGTTGATTGTACGCAAATTGCCCAGAGGAAGAATCTGCATATACACTCTTCACCATAAAACTATTGTCAAATTGAAACCAGAAACAGTTTATGTAGCCAAAAAGGAAATCCGATAACATTGACGGGACATGACTAATATCTTCTAAATTAAGTGCTCTTAATACGTTTTTTTCTATATCGGTTTTTTTGATGAATGTCTCTTCCAAAAGGTGGTTATTAACCATACTTCCAATTCTATCAATTATATCAGCGTTGTATCTGGGGTCCTCTTTCACTCTTGTGTAAGGTGGACAAATGTTTAGAAGACCTCTTATCTTCGGTACTATGCCAATCACTTTACAATTAGCAACGCTGCTAAACACAGTTAATATGTTTTGTTCCTGCATACAATTGATGGCTAAATTTTTGGCTAGGTTGCCAGCTTTTTAAACTTATAGGATACATTTCCGTTTTTTTAACGCAAATCCACTATATTCGAAAATACGCCAAACTGCGTCAAAAATCCTACGTTACCTCAATGATCACCGAATCAGTAAGCGGCAACATGGCATTGGAAAATCAGCAGGTGCCCGAGGCGCAGGTCAAGGCAATCATGATCGCACTGTTGCGCGAAGCGGAATTAAAGGGGCGTGAGTTCGTGAATAATTAAGGCCGTCAATGCACTGATATCCCCTTCGTCGGCTTTTCTCAAAGCTTCGATATATTTTGTTCTCGCTTCCCCTTCCCGTTGATACAACTGAATCGGCTCAAATCCTTTGAGAGTAGACGCGGCATTTAAAAGTAATCGAGTCGTATAATCAACGCCGTTGTTGAGCGGATAAATCCAGACAAAAAGACGATTTAAGCTAGTAAGTCAGCAACATCCTGCTTTTCATCCACTCTTTTCAACCTAAAATCGACATCAGATTTTTATTTCAGGTGATCCAGTTTTCAGTTGTCCGAATTTATCGGACAACTGAAAGCATTCAATACCTACGATCGTCAGAGGAGAGCCTTTTGAACTGTCCGATTTTACCGGACAGTTCAAAAGGATTTTTTAAAGTACTATTCACTTGTTTTCCTCAGCTCGATCTTCCTAACCTCAGTAGTCTGGTTCAAATCTTCTTTCGCATTCCCAGCCGTTACCACCTTCTTCCCTGTCTGTGCTTCCAGCTCATTCAAAGCAACCTTGGCCACATTACCACCTTGATGCGCGACTTTTTTGCTTTCTTCGAAAGTTTCAGGATTAACAGCCTGAGAAATGTCCTTCGTAGATGCTTCGGCGAGCATATTCAGGATCAGTTCCGTGTTGGTCATGTTGTCCCTGAGATTTTCTTTTTTCAACCCTTTCAGATTTTTATATTCTTTTGTGGTCTTGCCAGCCCAGGTCTTGGTAATAATATCGGTCAAAACGGCAAACTGCAACCCTTCCCGCACTCCTTTGCTTTTCCATTCGTTGGTTAGTTCTTTCCGGATCTCAATGCTTTTCAGTCGCTGATTGATCCAGCTTTCCGAATAACCCAGTCTGAGATATTGCTCCAACGCTCGGTCAATGGTGAGCTCGGGATCCTGCATTTCGTCTAGCCTTTCGGATGCAATTTGCGCCAGCCAGAGTTTGAATGGCTCTGCTTTGGGCGATGGAATGGACTGGATCAGTCGGAATAGTTGTTCTGTATCAGCAACATCGGTCATTCTCAACTTGCCGTCCTCAGCTTGCATTTTCAACTGTCCGATAAAATCGGACAGTTCACTGCCTTCTTTTTTCAATTTAGTTTTCAGATCATTCCAGTACTTCCTAGGCCTGTCTGTATCGGTCAGGATTTCAACCACGTCGATGACTGAGAAAAACCATTTCTCCTGCTCTTCATCCCAAACGGTCCTTACTTTTTTGTCTTCGAAAATTTGAATGGCGTCTTGCTTTGTCATAGTATGTGCTGGGTTTGATAGTTTATTTTCTTACAATTTGAGAAAAATATACATCAAACAAAATAAGGTCGCCGAGGCACAATGGCCTGACCGGGTAATGTTGACACATTGCCACTAACTTCTATCTCTCAAACCCTCAAACTGCATCCCGCGCACCTTCAAAGGTCTTATCCAGCCCCCGCAACCTCCACAAAAAGAGCACCACCGGAAAATCACTTTCTTCACAAACATTGGAATGTCAAGCATATCAAACTCAGTTCTGTATTTCCACAGCAGGTACGTAGCCGCAGAAAACGATCAGAATTTGTTTACGACGTGGCTGTTTCCAATTGGCGATCAGCGCGGGGAGCATAAGCAATACGGTAATAGGATGTACGGGTATACACAAATTGGCTGATTGAATACCATATTCCCCTTGAAACATGGTGAGATACATTGCAATTCTATCTTTAAAATTGGTAATTCAATGTCAGTACTTCATCATTTTCAGCGAATGTACCTGACCATTGTTGCTCATTATTTTTACAAAATAAAGTCCTGTCGGCAAATGCTTAACCGGTATACCATTGGCTGAAATACCCGTCAATTGCGATGAAATGGATTCATAAACAGGTTTGCCCGCCGCGTTGACGATATAGATGCACTCCACTTTGTTCCAATCCTCCACCGTAATCTGTACCTTCTCCATCGCGGGGTTGGGGAAAAGTGCTATCTCATTCAAACCTTCAAATTGAACACTACGGACTGCGCTATACGCAAAGGTTTCATCAGCATCAATCATTTTCAATCTATATAGATTTTCGCCTTTTGACTGGCCGACGCGGATTGGACTCGGATCTTTGAATGCGTAGTGAAGCATGGATTTACTTTCGCCGCCAGCTGCCACCTGCCCGATTGCGTGCCATTCCTTACCGTTCAAGCTGCGCTGTATTTCAAAAAAAGCACTGTTGGTTTCAAAGGAAGTACTCCATTGCAGCAATGCAGTCTCATTTTCTATTTTGGCTGTAAAACTAACCAGCGTCACAGGAAGCACGCTCCCGGCCTGCATAGCCGATACCCCACGAAGATTGGTACCATTAAATGAATTGAAAATATAGTGCTTACTCTGATCCACCGTGCTTCCGTTAGAAATAACATAACTTGTTCCCGCAGCACTTGAAGTGGCTATTTGCAGGCTCGCTTCGATGTTTCCGTTCAGCTCTGACGGTAAGTAGAAAACACCCAGAGTCCCCGTGAAATTAAATGCTTCATTGAATGTATAAACGCGCCGGATACTATTGGTGGGTGAACCGGGAATGGGTGTGTTCAAAACTTGTAACGTCTTGTTATTCAAAGTAATATCTGCATTAGGGGCGATCGTTAGGCCATCTATGGCTACCACCGCAGTGCCTTTCATAAAGAGACCATTTACGCCGCTGGTAAACTGTGCTTTGCTGAATGATGGCATTGAAAGGACTATAATGGCGAGTCCGAAACTGAAAAGTGGTTTCATAGTTTTCCTTTTTTTGTGCCAGCCAGCCGACGGTTATCATGGCCTGGAATTTCTGCCAGTTGTTTTTTGAGATGATCAATTTCATTGGTCAGTTCGGCTGTGCGTTTTTCCAATGCTTTGAGTAAAATGAATGCAACGCCGTCCACATCGGCCGCATTGAGTGTCGTGTCGTTTCCGATTGTACCCAGCCCGTCATGACCATAAACTGAGAAGAAATCCTGCGCCATAGGGCCGTAGTGGCGCATGGTCTTCGCATCTTGCTTTTTGTAGTTCCAGCTTCCGAGACGAAGCCCGCGCAGTTTTTGTAAAAACTGTTCTCCATCCGCAGACTCGAAATTGGTTTTCCGGGTAGAATCCGATGATGTGATCCAGGCATTACCGCCAGGTCCCAGCGCGACAAAATCAGTCTTATCCGCGCTGGTGTAGAGCAAATACCCATTTGCAAATCGGGCGGTAAATTTGTTTGGGGCTAAGGACTCCACATATCCCTCTCCCTGTGACTTGTCACCGATCACAAAGGCACCTTCTTTTCCGTTGGTATTTGCATGGGAGCCCATAGCGGTGGAGTAGTTCCCTGACGCCTCGGTTTCATATCCGGTTGCCAGTGTGGAAATCCCGCCAGATCTCGTGGAAAAGCCAATAGAGGTGGAATTAATACCCGAAGCTAGCGCAGCATGGCCCATTGCAATAGATCTGGGCCCGCTGGCTGTGGTCAGATAGCCCAGAGCGACCGAGCCGACGCCTTCGGCAGTATTATCCTGGCCAAATGCTGTGGCAGCATAGCCTGAAGTTGAATTTCCTCTTCCCGAAGCAGTCGAAGAATTGCCAAACGTATAGTTGTTATAACCGAAAGCAGAAGAATAGCTTCCTAAGGCCGTGTTATTACCGCCCAGCGCAACGGAATAGTCTCCGATATTTTGTGTATCCCATTGACTTCCATCCACAGAGCCAGCTCGAAATGCTGCTAATTTTGGTATCCACATCAATCTAATCCCGCCGTTAGTTGGAAGATTACTGACATCACCCAAACCGGTAACCGGCGTAGAAATAATGCCGTCGTCGTGGTTCACATCCAACCCGGCGCGTGGGGTAGTGGTACCAATTCCCACGCGGCCAGCCTGACCGTAAGTAGCAAATGCATGGGGCAATGCACATAATAATAGAAATGTAATTTTCTGAAATTTCATAGCTTACCTGTTTAGATGATGCCCAAAGCTAGCCCGATGCGTATTCGGGCGTTGTAACCAATGTGTGGATGGTAGTTTTATTGAGCAGGAAGTAGGAAACAGAATTTGGAAGAATTTATGTAACCTTTTGTATATCGTTTTTAAATTGGTAATTTGTTACGATTCCCTTTTACCAAACCTGGCTATGAAAAAATTACTTTACCTATTGATGATCCTTGCGGTCGCTTCCTGCAACAAGGATAATAATGATCCGTCTCCCAATCCGCAAGTATTGGAAAAGCAACAGGCCCCGTTTGGGAAAACTTCGGCTGACGTTTTCTTGCGAAAAGTATATTATGATGGTCATTTGTCAAGAGAATATTTCTATGACGGCAATGTGCTGACCGGGCAAAAAGGATACGTGTTTTTCAAAGAACCTGTTTTATATTTGACTGGAAATGTAAGGCGGAGTAACGGTATGGTCGATTCAGTCAGTGCGTTGTCGGCTTGGGTTTCCGGCGAGGCACAAACGGTTTCCAAAGATTTCAAGCCATTTTATTCCATGATTTTCGACAAACCTGAAACGGATTCTGTAAGGGTTATATCTAGGAAAAACCACATTTCACCTGAAACTTATTACAGTAAGTATACTTTTGATAGCAAAGGGTTTATCGTTCGGGAGGACCTCAGCAAGCAATATTCTACCATGTATCGATTCGTATATTATTACATCAGAAATGATGAAAATAATGTGTCGAAAAGCTGGTACACGAGCCCGACAGAAACCATAGTGCCCCATACCATCACGTACCAATATGACAATCACCCGAATCCATTTTTTAGCTTAGGAATGGATCGCAGCGACTACATTTCAAGCGCGTCGCTGAGCCCGAACAATATGGTAAGCGAGACGATCACGAGTGAGGGTTCGGCTCCCCGCACGATCACGTACAAGTACGAGTACATGCCTAACGGGTTCCCGGGAAAGGTGACGATCACTAACGAGTTTTCAGAACCTTACACGCTCACATTCGAATACTGACCTGCTAGTGGCGGCCAGGTAATTTGTCACTTTTCACGGCAGATAAATATACCCAAGCAATGAAGAACATTTGCAAAGGTATCCTGAACCATAGATAACCCGGGCCATTACCCTCATGGCTGGCGGTTTGAAGATTGATGTGATTTTGAGCGGCGTAAATATTGGCAGGTAGCAGTAGCACAAAAAACACGATCAGCAACCAGCCGGTCAGGACGCGGAACCTGGGCAAAAAAAGTCCGGCAGCAGCGGCAAATTCCATCACCCCCGTCGCGTAAATGATCAGCTCCTTTTGGCCAATGAAATCCGGCAGCATCATCGCCATACCCTTGGTAAATGCAAAATGTGCAAATCCAGTAACGACCAGCATAGCGGCCATCCCGATCCGTGCGGCCAATGCTACCTCATATCTTCCTCTTGATTTTTTGATGATCAGCAATGAGATCACAAACACGAGCATTAAAATAATTTCTGGCATAACGTTTTCCTTTTTTTTACAAAGGTCAGGCGGTATGCGCTCCCGAAAAATGAACCCGGGTTAATAAATTCGCTTCCGAATGCGACTGAGCGCCTGGGGTGTAATGCCAATGTAAGAAGCCAGATATCGGCCCGGAATCTGCTGAATCAGCCTGGTTTGTTCTTTAAACAAATTCAGATACCGCTCCTCCGCACTCTGTGTCAAAAAGTCCATTTCACGACTGGCTTTGGCTAAAAATAGCTGTTCAGCGGCGTACCTGCCAATGCGGTTCCCGACGCTCGTGGTGGCATAAATCGTTTGCAGATCCTGATAGCTGATCCGCCACAATGTGGTTTTGGTCAATGCCTGCACATTAAAGTTCGCAGGTGATTGCGTAATAAAAGAGCGGTAACCGCTCAGAAATTCACCCGCAAATGCGAAATCGAATGTGAGTTCTTCTTCCTTTTTTGAAACGAAAAAACGGGCCATACCTTCCTCAATGAATGACAGGTAACCCTCCGTTTTACCTTCTTTCAATAGGAACGATTTCTTGGCAAACTCCTGCCGCGACAGTTTCGAGGAAAATGCATTCCATTCCTCGTCGGACAAGGGTGTAATGGCTTCAAAGTATTCGCGGATCGCCTGCATGGTGAAAAAATTTATGGTAAATCTAATGTTATCCTTAATTTTATTTATATTAAAGATTCTTATAGGTGTTAGCATTACCATGGTATTCAAACCGATGATTGGATGAAAAGCTTCGCTGTCCTCGCTCTTTTGTTTTTGACTATAATCGGGAAATCACTGTGCCAAAACCTGATCAATGAGCAGCAGCCGGGTTTGCAGACCGCATGGTCGGTGGCACAGCCGCCAAAACCTCCGACCGTTACCAGGAAAAGGATTGCGGTAAGGGTTTTGGATAAACATACTTTAAAACCCATTAACTCCACACTCATCGTGACGGGCCAGAGACCTGGAAAACAGATTATTCCCACATTCGAAGATGGTGTTTATAATTTCAAGATCCCGGTCAATGATACGAGTATCATTTCCATTTTTGCCGACGGCTATGAGCTGCTGGTCGAACCCATTACGGCCAGTAAAATGAATGCCCGGGAAGTATTTTACCTCACGCCGAAGTCCGGAGCTGCTTCCGCAACCAATGCCATGTTGGTAGCTAATCACGCTTCTGAATCGCCACGCCGCATATTGACGGAGGAAATAACCTCAGTTCTGCATTTCAAAAAGAGTAGCGCGATTTTTGTAAATGCAACAGAGCCTGAACTGGACCGGATGGTGCATCATTTAACCGAATACCCGGAAATAAGGATCATTCTTTCGGGGCATACGGACAGCGAAGGTGATCCCGAAAAGAACATGAACCTCTCCAATGAGCGCGTGAATGTGGTCAAAAAATACCTGGTGGATCGGTCCATTGCTCCGATCCGGATTACCGGCAAAGGCTTTGGCAGCAATGTCCCTGCTGCGCCCAACGATACTGAGCTAAACCGCAGCCGAAACCGCCGCGTTGAAATCATTGTCACCGAGGAATGAAGCGTGGTCATTTGCATTTTGAAAAATCGTTATCAAAGATTTGCTTAACTGTTGGCTATAATCTTGCTTTGTCTATATAATTTATAGATTAGTAGTTTTGTTACCACCAGCACAGCTATACCAAACAGCATCTGATATATCATTAGCGATGAATTTTCATTCAGAACAGGTAACTTATATTGATCCTATGGTGGTTTCTTCTCCGCTTTTTCCGCCATTAAAAGAAAGTTGTTGTTGAGCCAAAACCGGGGCTGACCTCCGGATCGCTGCGGTCCGGAAACTTCGTGTTTTTTTGCAAATTGATAAAATGCAATGGTTATGAAAGTGTACGGCTTTGTACAAGTGTTTTTGATTGGCGCTGTGATGCTCATTTGGAGCGATTCCGTGGCGCAAACGCGACCCAATATCGTTTTTATCCTCACCGACGACCAGGGCTGGGGCGATTTGAGCATTCATGGCAATACCAATGTAAGAACACCTAACATTGATAAGCTGGCCAGAGATGGTGCGCGATTTGCCAGGTTTTATGTCGCGCCCTTGTGTGCGCCTACGCGGGCAGGGCTGCTCACAGGCAGGTACCATTACCGCGGCGGCGTGTATGGTGTTTCCAATTCCAAGGAATACCTGAACACCGACGAAGTAACTTTTGCAGATTTGTTTAAAAAGGCGGGCTATGCGACCGGCTGTTTTGGCAAATGGCACAATGGAAGCCAGTATCCGTATCATCCCAATGGTCGCGGTTTCGACGAGTTCTATGGTTTTCTGAGCGGTCACTATGCCAATTATTTCAATACCATGCTCGACCATAATGGTGAAGCGGTGCGAAGTACGGGCTTCATTACCGACGATTTGACCGACAAGGCGATTGGTTTTATTGAAAAAAATAAGGAAAAACCATTCGTTTGCTATATTCCTTACAATGCGCCGCACTCGCCGTTCCAGGTGCCTGATGAATACTACGACCGCTTGAAAAAGAGAGGCATTAAGCAGCTCAGCCAACATGCGGATGAGGAGGATTTGGAAACAACGATATCTGCATTGGCCATGTGTGAGAATATAGATTGGAACGTGGGCCGCATCCTGAAAAAACTCGACGATCTCGAACTTTCCAAAAATACGATCGTCATTTATGTCACGGATAACGGCCCTAATTCGTGGCGATGGAATGGAGATATGAAAGGCATAAAAGCCATGGCCGACGAGGGTGGCGTGCGCGTTCCGTTCTTCATCCGCTGGCCTGGGACCATTCCGGCAGGTAAGGTTATCCAGGACAATGCGGCCTACATTGACCTGCTTCCCACACTTGCAGAGCTGGCCGGAATATCGAAAAAAGGTACCAAACCATTGGACGGGATCAGCTTGAAACCGGCGATCGTCGGCCATGCCAAATTACCCGAGCGATTCCTGTTTACCTCTATAAATAAAAATAACAGTGTTAGAAAGTGGCCTTATTTGCTTTCAGGGGACGGTTTGTATGATTTATCCAAAGATTCCACCCAGCAGACAAACCTGGCAACTACACAGCCAGAGGTGTTTAAAACGCTGTCGGAAGCATTAAATCAATGGTATGCGGAGGTTACCAAGAACGCTGATTCGGTGAGGTGGTTGCCGATCGGGTTTGCCCAATTTCCCAAAGCTACTTTGCCATCGCAGGACGCACATTTGCACCCTTCCAAAGGTGGCTCACTTTCTTACAGTGCTTCGGCGCCCAATTCTTCCTGGATTACGAATTGGACGGACACGACCTCCTTTGTGACCTGGGATGTTGATGTGCATACCAGCGGTACTTACCAGGTGAATGTGCTGTACACCTGCGCGGATTCTGAAATCGGAAGCAAATTCAGCATTCATTTCGGATCAAAATATTTGCAGGGAAGCTTCGACGAAGCATTCAATCCGCCGCTTATTCCAAGCCCTGACCGGGTCAAAAGAAAGGGCGAATCTTATGAAAAAGAATTCAAAAGAAAACAGCTTGCGCATTGGACATTGGAAAAAGGAAAGGGGCAAATCAGGCTGAATGCAGATGAACTGAAAGCATCCCGGTTTGCGGACATCAAAGCGATTGAACTGGAATTACTGAAACAATAGGCCGCCGCATCGTCAGTCCATTGATTTGGCCGGTGCAACGGTTTGCAGGCAGCCGATTAGTACTAGAACAAGAGACAGTACGGAGGCTACTGTTCTGACAAAATGCAGGTTGTTCCAGGGTTTTTCAAACTGTAAGCGTTGTGCGGCTAATTCCTGCGCAGAAGCTCCGGCAATGTTGAATTTTTCCAGGGCATCATTCAGTGGCACATTGCCCATCATGGTTACCCCAAATGCTCCGACAACGTAAATGATCGTAGCGGCCAGTAAAAAGTAAAACCGGGAAGAATGCGCACTGCCGTAATGCATGTACGTGCTTACGGGCAGCAAAAACAATGTCCCCATGAAGCTGAGGAAAAAGATAGGGTTAATGATCGCCTTGTTGATCGCCTGCATGGCCGACAAATAATGTATATCGGACAACTGGCCCAGTCCGGGATTAACGGAGCAGGAATAACTGTAAAACAACCCGGCGATAAGTGCGCTGGTGAGCCCGGTGATAAGCAATACAATGTTTAATGCGTTCATATCTTATAAAATATCCTTGGTGGAACATTTTGTAAAATACGGAAATGAAAATAAACGATAATTGTACATTTCCGTCATTGCGCAGCAGGGCAAACCGGTACGACTAGGCTTGTCTCGCTGGTAGGCTGATGATGAAGCTGGACCCCTTTCCTTCTTCGCTACGGGCGGAAATGCTGCCGTTGTGTTTGTCGATAATTTTTTTCGTGATCGCCAGGCCGATCCCCGAGCCCTCGTATTTGTCCTTGGTATTCAGCCGCTCAAAAAGTGAGAAGATCCGGTCGGTATAGGACGTGTCGAAGCCGATACCATTGTCCAGAACGGTTATCAGGTAAGCGTCAGTTTCACCGTCTGCAACGGGTACGAACTCACTGGAAATCTTTATTTCGGGTGCTTTGTCTTTCTTTGCAAATTTGATGGAATTGCTGATCAGGTTTTGGAAAACCTGCTTGATCTGCCCCCGGTTTACCTCGATCTGCGGTAGTTCACCAATGATAATGTTCGCCTTTTTTTCCTGGATCAGGATTTCATAATCTTCTAATACTTCACCTACTACCTCCGAAAGGTTAGTCAATGTGTAATTGTTGATGTGTGTAGAAAGCCGCGAGTAAGTCAAAATATCCGATGTCATCGTCCGCATTCTCTTCGAGGAGCCGATGATCTTATCCAGATGGGAGAGACCTTCAACGGAAAAATCGCTTAAATGATGGTTTCTGAGCATGGTAGCGAAGATCAGGATCTTCCGCAACGGTTCTTGCAAATCATGTGAGGCGATAGAGGCAAATTGCTGCAGATCGTGGTTGCTGATTTCCAGCTCCGAATTAATTTCTTCCAGCCTTTCATTATTGAGTTTCAAAAGCTGCTGAACCTCCTTTTGAAACGTAAGATCTGTCAGAATGAGGCTCAGTGAGGTACCCTCATCGAGCTGTAATGTGGTGACAGAAAGCTGACAGGGAACCAAGCGGTCGCCGCTGACAATGCTCAGTTCAGTTTTGCCATCTTCAACCCAGCCATTTTCAAAGAGATCAACATAAATCTCTTTGAAAATATCAGGTATAAAATAATCGAAACGCTGGCCTACCACTTTGGACAATGGCATATTGACCATCGATGCAAACATGGAATTGCAATACAGGATCACGCCATCCTCATTGAGCGTAACGGCGCCTTCATTCATTTTTTCAATGAACACGCGGTAAGTCTGATCCGCCGTTTTGAGTGTGTAAAGCTGATTTCTTCCGCCCGGCGCACGTACGACGATGGCATCGACCTGACCGGTACGGATTGCATGAATGGTCTCAGTAGCCTCTTCGAGTTGCTCCTGAAGACTTTCATTTTCCTTTAACAGCTGGTCGTATGTTTTCATGGCAGTCATTAAGCAGTAATTGTAATTCCAAGACCTTTGAGTACCTTCTCGGTGTCAGACATGTCGCCTATCAAACGCTTTTCAGGCAACGGCAGGCATTTGATCAGCATCGGCAGCGCAATGAGCTGCTCCCTTTCTGCTATCGCTTGCTGCTGATACACATCTATGATTTCCAGCGAATAGTTGTTCTCCAGATATTTTTCACAAATGTCCCTCAGGTTGCTTACGGCACGCCCCGAATTGATGGACGCACCAGTAATGAAAAGGCGCAAAACAAAATCGTTTTGTTTTGCCGGATTCTCACCAAATGGATCTATTTCACTGGTTTTGCTCATTTTGCAATGGTTGCAGGACGAATGTTCAGGCCGACCAGCACCTTTTCCTCATTTGAAAGATCTCCTATTATTTTCCGGATCGGTTCAGGTACTTTTTTAACCAGCGTAGGAATGGCCAGGATCTGGTCGCCTTCTGCCAACTGTGGTTGAACGAGCAAATCAATTACTTCGATGATATACTTATCTTTTAAATGTTCTTCGCAATATCTTTTCAGATTGGTCAGGGCAGCTACGGACTTAATAGTCTTTCCGGCTACATATAATCGGAGTTCCCATATTTCTTCGGTGTCAATCATTATTTCCAGGTTTTTGAAGGGATAATACTATTGCTTTCCGTCACGGTTTCTTGAAATTTCCTGACGGTTTTTCTCAGCGACTTCTTTTCTTAATTCCTCTTCTATATAAGTTTTGTTCAGCTCTTCCTGTACCGATTCGAACTCATCGTTCAGGCTGTTAATTTTAGATTGAAGAACCATTCGTTTTCTTTCAATCTCCCGGTCTTTTCTCGAAACGGCGTGATCACGGAGTACCATCCCGGTTTCCTCCTTCAATTGTTGTGCCTTTCGCGCCGAGCCGGTCAGTACACCGTCTGGACCCAGGAATACGTCTATCAAATCCAGCCCATTGTCGGAAATGACAAACTCACGAACCTGGTTGGAATGCTTCATACCGCGCGACTTCATGACATACATTCCACGATTGCGCTCACCATTCGACTCAATGTCCCGAACCAGGAACCAGGCGTCTACCAGTGAGGAAATGCTTTCATCGGTTTGTTCATTGACATATCCATTGAAAGCCAAGGCTGTGAACATCACTGTCACACCGGATTCCTGTAAAAAATCAATCAACCTGATCAGCATATTTCTGACCTCACTTGCTGATCCCACCATGCCGAGGTTGGTAATGGGGTCGAGAATGATAACGGACGGTTTGAACTCATTGACAAGTCTGACGACCGAGAGCAGGTGCATTTCAAGACCTGTCAAAGTGGGACGCGAAGCATTGAATTTCAACAAACCCTGATCCACATGCTTCCTGAGGTCAATACCGATGGACAACATATTACGCATGATCTGGGTTGGCGACTCCTCAAATGAAAAGTAAACACACCGATCACCGTTTGCGCAGGTCTGGTTCGCAAAGTATCCCGCGATACTGGTTTTGCCAGTACCCGCGGTACCCGAAACCAGCACGCTGCTCCCTTTAAAAATCCCTTTACCACCTAGCATTTGATCCAAACCAGGAATACCCGTTGAGATTCGATTGCTGGATACCTCATGCGACAAAGTCAGCGATGTGACAGGCAATACGGAAATACCTTTTTGATCAATCAGGAATGGATACTCATTGGTACCGTGAAATGAGCCACGGTATTTAATAATGCGCAGCAGACGCGTCGATATCTTGTTGTTAACCCGGTGGTCGAGCAGGATCACACAGTCTGAAACATATTCTTCCAATCCGTGTCTGGTCAGCGTACCATCCCCTTTTTCTCCGGTGATAATGGTGGTAACCTTCTTCTCCTTTAGCCAATCAAATAGTCGGCGGAGTTCCGCCCGGATAGTCCCCTCATTGCTGAGGCCGGAAAAAAGGTTTTCAATCGTGTCCAATACCACACGTTTCGCACCCAGGGTGTCGATCGTATGCCCCAGCCGAATAAAGAGCCCTTCCAGGTCATATTCGCCTGTTTCCTCTATTTCGCTGCGTTCAATGTGGACATGGTCCAGTTTGAGCAGTTTGTCTTTCTGGAGTTGATTCAGGTCGAAACCCAGGGAGGCGACATTGATCGCCAACTCTTCAGCTTTTTCTTCAAAAGCCATAAATATGCCGGGTTCATTATAACTAAGCGCTCCGTGGACCAGGAATTCCATGGAAAACAATGTTTTCCCGGAGCCTGCGGCACCGCAAACAAGGGTAGGGCGTCCCTGGGGAAGGCCTCCGTTTGTAATTTCGTCCAATCCTTTGATGCCGGTACATGATTTTAGCAAGGACGGAAGTTCTGATTTCGGGGGATTGCTGCTCATGGATGCAGTACTAGGTTTACGCGTTTAAAATGTCAAAAAACACATTAAACTCAAAAACCATACCATCAATAATCCATTTAATTCTGGCAGAGGATTTCAATCATTGTGAAGAATTTGTGGACAGATTTGAAAAAATCAGTCCAAAAAATTCACAACAATCTCCCTGGCGAGCAGATTAAACTCTTCAAAAGTGCTTGGTTTGGTCAAAAAACCGCTTACCCCTGCTTTGTAGGCGGTAGCGATCAGTGTAGCATTGGAGGAAGTGGATATCATGATTACCGGAATAGCCGAGAGTGCCGGATAGGAGCGGATGGCAGAAACTGTTTCCAAACCATTCATTTTGGGCATATTCATATCCAGAAGAATGAGGGACGCTATCGGAGCTTCCTGTTTTTGAATTAAATCCAAAAGATCCAGACCGTTCTCCACCTCCACGATTTGTAGACTGATGTCTGCACCCTGGATCGCTTCCTTAATAAAAAACCTATCATCCTGATCGTCGTCTACCAGGTAAATAGTTTTAATAGGACCCATTCAGCAAGATAATTTTTAAAATTAGTAACATAATTCATCCACATCCTGGCAAATTGAAAGTACGAAAACCTTCAATCAAACCAGGTGCTGAGTAAAGGTAGACTGGAAATTGGTGAAGACAAAATCTTCACCAAAAGTTACCGTCCACTATACGATTTTGCCTAAAATTAAAATTAGCCCTGTGAAAATTGTATAACCCACATCCAATTCATGGGCCATTGCGTGTGAATACCATCGTGGCTCAGAAGGATGTTGTTGATCAGTTCATAACCAGTTACGCGTCCGCCTTTCTTTTCCAGATCGGCCTTGGCTTTGTTGAAAAGTTCTATCCAGGCTTCCGAGGAAATGATGTCCTGAGCACCTTCCAGCCATTCCTTTCCGGCTGGTGCCTCCTGAGTGCCTGCGTAACGTTCTATAAGGTAGTGTTTGAAACTTTCATCGCTTAGAGAGATGACCGAATGCTTTGCATTTTCTATTTTCATAATCTTGAGGTTCGATTTATTGAAAAATATCAGAATAATGTCACCATCAACCTATTAAAAAAATGTACCAAAGCATATACAATATACCGTTCAGGCAATGATTCCCAGTCTTTTAGCACTGTACAGTGCTTCAATGGAGTTATTGACTTCCAGCTTTTCAAGTATCCGCTGCCGGTGCGTGTTGACAGTATGGATACTTATCTCTAACTGGGAAGAAATTTCCTTACTTAGTTTCCCCTTACCGATCATTTCCAGTATTTCTTTTTCCCTGAATGTCAGATGGATAGACTCGGAAGGATTGCTTTTTTGTAACTGTACGAGCTCGCCCGTGTGAAAGTTCGTGATCTGAAATTTCACCTGCGTAAAGTCCGACTGATTGGGAGACACATCGATTATGCCCAGCGAGAGCCAGATATTTCCTGATGCATCCTGCTCCAAAACCTGGTGCTGCTCAGTAACCTGAATGTACCCCTGCTGTCCGGCAAAGATCCTGTACTCAGTTACCATTTTAAATTGCCTCCGCAAGCGGCTTGGAAGCGTCATCATAAACTGCATGGCCTCGTAGCCGTTACGAGCAAGCTGCTCCCGATCAGTAGGATGGATCCTGCAATCGAACACCTCATTAGCCACATCCGTGATGCTATCCCCCAGTTCATAACCATATATCTGATAAAAGTTACGGGAGGCATACACGTGCACCCCTTTTTGCAGGTCATACACGGTTACCCCACTGCTGCTGAGCTGCGCCATTGCGCGGATCAGGTCCAGCTGTTTGTCCAGACAGTCTGGTTCGATGCCGTCAAAATCGAAGTGATCGTTGAGCAATTCAATGTAATCGCGGGTAGCTCCCAGGTGCCTGTATGCACCATTACCTAGTGATAAATCAGTATTTCTTCTCATAACTATTGCGCTTTCCTTTGCAGATCATTGAAACGACAACTCAACACTGGTTTCACCTAAATTAACCAGGGATTATTTTACGGAAATCGCAATCAAATATGAATTTCTCAGTCATCAGAAGCGCAGATACCATCTGGGGCCACACATTCGCCATGCAGCTTGCCAGGCAAAAACGACATTTGCTGCTACTCGGCAAAGATCTTTCAATACTCGAATCCCGGAGAACGGAATTACTCCGCAGTAGTAAGGTGCAAATCCATTGTATTGAAGCCGACGATACTGATACTCGCAGCATTATTGCAGTTTCGGAACATATTAATAGGTACTTCGAAGTCGATATGCTGGTCAATTACGCCGAAACAGGTTTTGACCGGAAACTGGTAGATTATGATGTGTTCAGTTTGGAAAGAAAGCTCAGCACAAACTACGCTGCGGGCACATTGTATGCGCATCAGCTATTGCCCAATTTGCTGGTACATGGCCAGGCGCATATTCTGGACCTATGGTGTTCTCAATGTCCTGTTACTGCCTGGGAAGAAGCGCTGGTCGTTTTCAATATGCGTTTTTCGGACTATCTCAACTCCGAATTACAGGAATCCGGTGTCCGCGTCAACAGTTTTGGGTTGTCGAAAGTGGTTGACAATGAAGGGATAATACGCTCCGAATCCCAACTTGCAGCGGAAGCGGCAGATATACTTCATCGTCTGTTTGATATTGTCCCGCATGTCTGTACCGAAAAGTAGAGCGGGCTATGTCCGTTTTGTGAAATTCAGTTGAAGTCGCAAGCAAAAAATTTGCGAAGTGATCCCAATTCATTTTGTCATGAAATGGTAACCCTTTGGCGTCTGCTGGTAAGCCAGGCGCCCGGGGGTGAAATACCTTTGTATCACTCAATTCAACTAAACAATTTACAAAATGAGAACGCTAAAAAATGTAATGCTTATCAATGCAATCAGTTCAGGTGCAACTGGTTTAGGGCTTGTGATCTTCTCGGATTTTATCGCCTGGTTATTCGAAACCAGGGCAACGATGCCCTTTATCGAAGTTGGATTATTTCTGCTGGTTTTCGCTACACTCGTATTCTCAGTAAGCCGCAGAAACCCGCTTAATGCAAATCTTGTCAGACTGGTGATCGTGCTGGATGTGCTGTGGGTAGTAGGGAGTTTCGCGATCGTATTGTTCCAGCCATTTGCAATTTCGGTCGTCGGCTATGTGGCGATCGGCGCAGTTGCGCTTTGGGTAGCAGCAATGGCCTATTTGCAGTCCGCCGGATTGAAACAACTCTCCGCCATCAAATAATCAACATCATGAAAACCATACTAACCATTATCGCCACGATTATGACTCTTTCAATGAATGCGCAGAATACTCAGAATGCCGCTAGAAGCAATGATATGCCGCTCAAAGTGGTAACAGAATTTCTGAGCGCCTACATGGCGCACGACCACGAGAAATTTGCTTCCAAGCTGCACCCGGACCTGGTATGGGTGCAGCCGGGCAACAACAGAGTTTCCGGGGAGAAAAAATCGAAAAATGAATTACTGCAAATGGGCGGCAAAATGGCCCAGCTGTCGGAGGGTACATTGAAACTGGAAAGTGTTAAATACTTTGATGCCAATGGTAACAAGGTCGCCTGCATCCTGCACTGGAAAGCTGCTCAGCCCAACGGAGCGGTTTTGGATGTCGAAAATGTAGATGTGTATACCATTGAAAATGGCCTGATCGTGCATGCCGTTGTTTATTCAGCCAACATTGCCGCAGAAAATGACTTTTGGGGACCCGTGCCCTGACGGGCTGTTGAGTGAGTGAAAGGGAAATGCCTTCACATGGATCCATGATCCGGTGGGGCATTTTTTGATGAATGTAAGTGGAAATATTGCCTCAAAGCCTTTTTAAAACACTTTTTCGATTTTGTAATACTCGATATACTCTTTGAAAAACGGTTCCGAGAACTTGGTAAAGCCAAAAGGTTCATAAAATCCGAGCGCGTCGGTGCGGGCGTCGCACCACATTCTTTGGAACTGATTTTGTCGGCCAAAGTCAATAGAATGTTCCAGTAATTGTGAGCCCAGTCCCTTTCCCTGAAATTCGGGAAGCGTTGCAAACTTCCTGAACCGCATGCTGTGACCATCGGCAAACAGGGAAATGACGGACACCAGCTGAGCATTTGCATACAGACCAAAATGAAAACCAGCCTCATCTTCGGGCACTTTTACGAACTCTGCGGATTTGCCGGGCCATAGCACCAAGTGTCTGATAGCGAGTGTTTTGTCTGCGTCTATTTTTTGAATTTCGATGGAATCCATTCCTTTTATTTAAATGAAAAAATAAGTAACTAGGCCTTTGTTTAACATTTGTGCAAAGGTAATCCCAACGGTTTTATTTTCTCATGATTTAAAACTTTACGGCAATGGCAGGAATTGGTTTCGCCAAGGCTTCGGAAACAAAGCTTCCCGGACAGGCAAGGATACAATCCATCGATATTTTACGCGGACTAATCATGGTTTTAATGGTGATCGACCACGTTCGGGTATATTCGGGGCTTCCGCCGGGAGGTCCTTCGCCGGGGATCTTTTTCACCCGATGGATTACCCACTATTGCGCTCCCGGGTTCGTCCATACGGAAAAACTGCCGTTTATTTTTCAGCTTTTAAATCAAAGAAAATATCCCGCTTCTCAGCTGTACTTGCTGATGACGCTAGGGCCATTGATCGCCCTGGTGCCATGGGCGGAAAAGGCTGGTGGGAGGGTGTCGGGCTTCTTCAAAGTGATCGGGCAGGTGCCTATGTTCTTTTATCTGCTGCATATCCCGCTCATTCACTTGACCGCGTTTGTGGTTAATGTCATTCTTTACGGATCTATTCATCAGGAATGGTACCAAAGTGCTCCTTTTACGAAAATGCCTGAGGAATTCAGGTGGAGCTTGCCGCTGCTATATCTGGTGTTTGTCTTCGATGTGGCGATTCTTCTTATTGCATGCCGATGGTATGCGGGTTACAAACGAAGCCATCCTGAGCAGAAATGGTTGAAATATATCTGATCAAGAAACCAATGAAACAACCCGAAGGATTGAGTAAAAACAAGCCACTGATATGGTCGCCCGGCACAGGTACCGAAGTATGGGAAATGTTCGTAGCTTCCAAACAAGGTGATTTGGAGACCATTAAAAAGCTTGTCGAAAAAGACAAGGGCCTGATACGGGGCACCTTCGATTACCGGAACCCTATCTCATTTGCCGTCCAGGCAAATCAGCTGGAAACCGTGGCCTATTTGCTGGAAAAAGGTGCGAATCCCATCGAATCGGGAACCAATGATACATTGCTGCAGATCGCCCGGGACAGGGGATACGTTGATATGCAGGTACTTTTGGAAAAAGTATTGAACAAGCATCATGCTTCCCCGGCGGGAGAGGAAATGGGCGCGGCGATCAGGAGTCGTGATATCGCCGCAGTGCGGAAGCTGCTGGAATCCGCTACGGAAAACGTAAATGCTGTGGATGACAGAGGAAATCAGCCCATACATTGGGCTGTAATGACCCGGAATCCCGAAATGATCGATCTGGTATTATCATTCGGAGCTGATATCGATGCAAAACGCCCAGACGGTGCCCGCCCGATCCAGCTGACTAATGGAGATTACCATTACCGGGGCTGGCGGGACGTACCTGCGGAAGTTACTTGGAAGCCCAACGACATTTATCTGCATCTGAAAACAAAGGGTGCCTATGTCAACATGTGTATGGCCTGTTTGAAAGGGGATGAGGCCAGGGTAAGGGAGTTGTTACATGAAGATCCGGCAAGTGCAAACCGTCTTTCCGGGTATGGCGGCTACTATCCCGGTGCAGGTGCGCCATTAAAGAATGCGGCGATGGCTGGGCATATTAATCTCGTGAAATTGCTCCTGGAACACGGTGCTGATCCGAATTTGCCAGAAGAAGGGATTGCGCCAATGGGTCACGCCTTACATTCCGCGGTGGTGTATGGGCAGACGGAGATCGTGAAATTGCTGCTCAGGCACGGTGCGCATCCCAATGTCCCCGTGGAAAGTTCGGCGGACACTTTAACCGCGGCTATGAGCAGAAATGATCAAGCGATGGTGGATCTCCTTTGCACCCACGGCGCTGCGAGATCCGTTGAAGTAATGGCTTACTATGGTGATTTACAGACCGCTGCGGCAGTATTCAATGCTAATCCTGAAATGGCGAATGATGTGACTGCGCTGGAAAATGCAGCGGGAGAAGGTCAGGATAATTTCGTCAGGTTAATGCTGCGATACCATCCTGATTTACCGAAAAGAGCGGCGGTAGGCGTCGCTAGTCAGGGCAATGCCGATCCAATCAAAAGTATGGAGACCGCTGAGTTGCTTTTTGAGCATGGTATGGACCCCAACTTTTCAAATTGGCTGAGAATAAGACCGCTACATCGCTTTGCGGAGCGGAATGATCTTGTAAGCGCCAAACTCTTCATTAAAAAAGGGGCTGAACTGGACGTCGTTGATGACCAGATTTGTTCAACACCATTAGGCTGGGCAGCGAAGTCCGGCCGGATTGATCTCGTGAGGTTTTTACTGGAAAAAGGAGCAGATCCGGCGATTCCAGCTGATATGCCATGGACTTTGCCTATTTCGTGGGCCAGAAGTCGCGGTTATTCGGAAATTGCAGCCTTGTTGGAAGGTTGGAAGTAATAAGACTTGGTAAGTTTTGCAAACTTGCCAAGTCTAGTTTAAAATAATTAACAAATGATCGAACCCGTTTTCTCGCACGCCGAGCCCATGTTGCAGGTAAGCAATGTGACTGAAACCGTTAAGTACTGGCAGGATGTGTTGGGTTTTCCAAATCAATGGACTTGGGGCGATCCTCCTAGCCATGGCGGTGTTTCGTGGCACGGCGCTTTCATTCAGTTTTCTCATAATCCGGAACTAGCGGAAAAAGCACGCGGCCAGTCCATTTGGATCAGAGTGACACACATTGAAATTCTTTACACGATGCACCACAAAAATGGTGCGGATATCGTCGTGCCGCTAGCCAAACAACCCTATGGATTCGACGAATATGTGGTTCGGGATCTTAATGGCAATTACATTGCTTTCGCCGAGCCTGCTTCGGGCGATACAAAAAAATCTGAAAACCTACCCGGGTCAGTGAAAATAGTGGCTCGCCCCCCGACTCCCAAGGAATACCGCAACCTGATGCAGGCAGTTGGTTGGTCAACCTCTTGTCCAGCGGAAATGCTCCAAAAGCAGCTTGATCAGATGCAGTATGCCGCCATCGCGGAGCATGTGGAGAATCAAGAGGTAATTGGCTGTGCGCTATTAATGGGCGATGGTTTTAGTTTTTACTATGTCAAAGACGTGATGGTGCATCCCGACTGGCAAGGTAAGCGGGTTGGAACTGCTATCATGCAGGAAATTTCGCGCTGGATCGATGAAAATGCGTCCGAAAAAGCGATGGTAGGGCTTTTTGCAAGAGAAACACTCAAACCATTTTATCAGCAATTCCATTTCGCTCCTACATTTGGAATGATCCGAATCATTGATAAAAAAGAAAAATGAGGGTTTACCAGCCGAAGCCGTAATCTTCGCCATGGTTACTTGACCCGCCCCAGAAGCTTCCGTGCTGCCAGTCAAAATAAATAGCATTGATCGGGCCGCTCGTTCTGGGTTGATAGCTCAGCTTGTATCCCATTTGAGCAAGTTCTTTTCTGGACCAATCTGGCATTGCCTGGTTCAAGATCAACCCGCCGGGAATTTTTTCATGAATTCCAAAGCTGCCGTACATCTGTAAAGTTTTGAAACTGGGCGCTTCCGTGGATTCCTGAACGGTCATTCCAAATTCCACAATATTCAAAAAGAATTGCAGGAGTAACTGGTCTTGCTCGTCACCTGCCTGTTTGGCAAAAGAGAGGAATGGCTTTCCATCTTTCATCGCGAGACTAGGCGTGAGCGTTACCCGCGGGCGCTTGCCCGGCTCGACGACGTTAAAAGGATTTTCCTTCGCGTCCAGCACAAACGACTGCATGCGCTGGCTCAGCCCTACGCCCGTATTCCCGGCTATGCAGGCAGGTACCCAGCCACCGCTCGGCGTGATACTTACTACCCAACCTTCTTCGTCGGCGGCTTCAACAGAGGTAGTGCCGGCAGTAAATTCCTTCATAAATTCATCGCTGAGGCCATTGTCATTTCGATTAGTGGCCGCGTGAAAGTTTCCCCAGGTTTTGATCTGGTCGGTGTACGGGTTCTTTTTACCTTCGAAAGGGTAGGGGTCACCCGGTATGATCTTGGCGTCATTCTTTTCCCAATTGATCTGTTTGATCCTTTCCTTCGCATATTCCTTGGAAAGTAGACCTTTCATCGGTTCTTCCGGTGCGAAAGCCGGGTCACCGTAATAGAAATCTCGGTCGGCAAAAGCCAGGTTCATGATCTGGTACAAGGTATGCACATAACGGGAAGAGTTATACCCCATACCTTTCAGATCGAAATTTTCAAGCATGTTCAGGGCCTGCAGCATCACCGGGCCCTGTGTCCATTGCTGCATTTTATATACATCGATGCCTTTGTAGGTAGTCATCAACGGCTCCTCGATTTTTACTTTCCAGTTTGCGAGATCTTGCTCTGTGATGAGCCCGCCTTGTTCCTGCGTTCCTCTTGCAATTTCTTTGGCGATGTCGCCTTTATAAAACCGGTCGTATGCCGCATAAATGGCTTCTTTTCTGGTTTTTCCTTTTTTCAGTGTCAGCTGCTCGGTATCTACGAGTTTCTGCAGAGTAGCCAGCAGGTCTTTTTGAACGAATATCTCACCGGCGTCGGGAGCTTCTCTTGGTTTACCCAAATGCGGCAGAAAAACCTTCGTGGAATAAGGCCACTTTTTAATTTCCGCTTTTTCCCGCTCAATCATATTGGCAGTTTGTCCCTCGATCGGGTAGCCTTCCGCCATTTGCATGGCCGGGGCGAGTACCTCTTTCAGGCTCATGGTGCCGTATTCGGCGAGCATGGTCATCAGGCCGCCGGCAGTTCCCGGTGTGGTGGCCGCCAATGGGCCATATTCCGGCGGGTATTTCATGCCTTTGCTTTTATAGAAATCCGCCGTAGCTCCCGTTGGTGCCACCCCCATTGCATTGATCGCGATCACCTTCTTTGTTTTCGGATTGTAGATCAAAGCCTGCGTTTCTCCTCCCCAGCTCAGCACATCCCACATCGTACAAGTCGCTGCCAACATAGCGCAGGAGGCATCTATCGCATTGCCGCCTTTACTGAAAATCATAGCCCCTGCCGTAGCGGCCAACGGTTTGCCGGTAATGCCCATCCAATGCTTACCATGAAGCGGCGGTTTTTGGGTAGTGACCGGGAAGTTGTTGAATGACTGACTTTTTACGGTCAAATGTGCGGTGGCAAAAACTAAGGACGTAAGTAGGAGTTTTATTTTCATAAATCAACAGGTTGACCGGTTCAGGAATATTGATAAGCTAAATCTACAAAAGAAATGGCTTTTTTGCCCACAAACCGCTCAAATTCAACCCGCGATTTGCTGCATTACCTCCGCCAGATTGCTCATTCCCCAATGCTCCACATACTTGCCGTCGCGCAGGCGGATGATGTCGATTACTTTAATGACCACTTTTTTGTTGGATGCGGGAATACCCATGAACTCCCCGGTGTGCGTTCCGTGAAATTCTTTTCTCGTGGTGACTTTATCATTTTCCGCAACCTGATCAAGAATATTGACTGTGATATCCGGAAAGCCGACCCTCAGAACATCATGTAAAAAGTAAATCATACTTTCCGGACCCGATGGTGCTCCGGGAGCCGCTGCTCCCAGAGCACCGGCTCCCGGAGCCGCGTGGTTGACCAGCTCGTCTGATACCAGGTCAGTGAAGCATGCGGCATTGCCCTGCTCAATGAACTCTTTGTTGAAACGTATGACTACTGCCTTGTTCCTTTCTAATGTATTTTCCATGAGACCTTTGGTTAAATATGCAATGCAAAATTAACGAGGCCGTTCATGGTCGTGTTAAGGCTATGGGTTCAAAAACTATTGCAAAACAATCAGGTTTTGAGATTGAAAATCCTTCGGTGTAAGTCCAAAAGTTTGTTTAAAGGACTGAGAAAAGCTGGAATGATTTTCATACCCTACCTTATAATATACTTCGCTGGGTTTTTCCTGATAATGCAGAAGCAGGTTTTTAGCCATTTCCATTCGCCGAAGCAGTAACCATTTGCTGGGGCTGGTTCCGTATATTTTTGAAAATCGGCGATTGAATGTGGATGGACTGGTATTGCAAAGAAACGCCAGTTCGTCTACCGTAATGTTGTTCTGTACATTCGTTTCCACCGCATTACGGATTCTGAAATCGTCAAAATCTTTGCTGCGGTCGGTCTGGAAAGACAGGATTTCGGCCGGGTATTTTTGTAGCAAATGCAGCATCAGCTCTTCGAATTTCAGCAATTTCATCTCCTCGGAGATATCTCCGGTATCGTCAAAAAGCAGGTTTAACGAGTTGATATAATTCAGCACGAAAGCATCTTTTTTGAAAGACAGATACGGTGAATGCAGACCATCGTAACTCACCTTTTGAACGAGCGCGGCATATTTGATGTAAAAATCCTGCAAAACACTGTTGTCAAAGAAGATAAGAATGCTCCTAAAATAATTTTGTTCCGACAGGTCCATCGAAGCCAGGCAGTTACCAGCCGAAAGCAAATGGAATTCATCATCCTTGATATGCACACTTTTATCTGCAAAATGCATGGTCTTCTCACCGCTGATCACCATACTGATAGCATTGGTATGCATGATACTTTTCCCTTTAAACGAACCCATGCGAGCAAGATAATTATGAAAAATAATCCGCTTGGGTTTGCCGGTCTGGTCGGGGAAAATGTCCTGAGGAAGATGGTGAATTTGCATAAGGTGATATTGGGTCACAACATTTTTAAAACAAAGAACCTTGCATATAACTGCCTCCGGGAAGTCCCAAGAGCGGGAACACAGCGATTGTTTCGTATCTGGCCCCATTGATGAGTGATCTTCTGAGCAGCTTCACCTCATTCACTTCAAAAGAGGCCAAAAACTCGCGGTATAACCAATCCATTACCGCTCTTTCAGTCTGCAAAGTTGTCATATTTCTGGCGACTGTGAAATGCGGATGATCGCAAAAGTGATATTCGCCCGGCGCCCATTGCCTGACGTGAGCGCCTACTTCCTCTTTCAGTTTTTTTGCGAACCCAAGTACACGATCAGATGCATTCGATTCCAGATCTACATAGAACGTGCCGTGTTCGTATTTATTAAACTGCGTCAGCGCGATGTTGAATGGATCTATATGACGTGCTACTTTTTCAAATCCCTGGATAATCTTGTCCGCTTTGTTTTCATGGATGGTACATTTAAACAGGGTAAGGTGAGGGACGAGATTAGCCGCGGTGGTACAGCCATAATTGTCCTCAAAATACCTTTTCACATTGTGGATCAGAGCCTCGGTGACCTTATCACACGAAAATACCAGCAGGTATTCGTACATGTGATGCCGGATACTGGCCAGCGTATTCCAGTGGTTGTTGTTGATGTGAACGCGTTTCATGGCAATAGTTTTTGATGAAGTGTAATTGACTCTGTAAAAATAATGTTGTTATTTTAAATATCAAATAAATGATCTTAAAAATATCAAAAAATATTTTACATAAACTACTGACCAGGAGTGTACTGTGGAGAGGTTAGCACTCAATATGGCATTCTGAGGCGGCTGGATGGGTTTGGAATGCGGTGAGACTGTGGAGGTAACTACCGTATATAGGTCTTCTTGAATTCGGAGGGATTTTCTCCCACTATTTTTTTGAACAGCTTATTGAAGTAAGATAAACTTTCGAAACCGACCGCAAAGCATGTTTCGGACACGGTTTTATCCTGAAGAAGATAATTTTTGGCTTGATTAATCCGGTATTGGTTGACAAAATCTGTGAATGTCATTCTGGTATTTTTTCTGAAAAACCTGCAAAAGGCAGCTGTGGTGAGGTTGACCTGCTCCGCTATGAAATTGACATCTGGTTTTTGATCAAAATGTGTTTCTACATATTTGTAAATGGAGTCCATGCGATGCTGTTCTTTTTGAAGCGACTTGTTGCCTGCTGGTTCCACATTAAGGATGTGGAACTGGTCGGTCGATGCCAGTAACTTTAATATATTCAGCAAAGAAATCAGTTGCTCGAAATGGTCGAGTCCGGGGAGTTGTTTCAGCTTTTCACCGACGAGTATTTTGGTGTTTCCTGAAAAAGATAACCCGTAATGTGACTTTTCGAAAAGTGCCTTGATCGCGGCGAGTTCGGGAATATCGAGAAAATCACGACCCAGAAAATTCTCTTTCATCTGGATGATCACCTGTTCACATTCTGTCCGAACGCCATAGTCGAAGTTTAAATGTGGAATGTTTGGCCCGATAAAAACCAGGTCGCTTCCCTCATATACGGATGTGTGATCGCCCACGTGGCGCGTACCACTCGTACCTTCCACGTACACGATCTCGTACTCTGGGTGAAAATGCCACAAAAAAGTGTCATTCAGGCCCGGTGTGAGCAGTACTTTGAATGAACTGCCCTGCGTTGGGACGATTTCTTCCCGGATGATTTTCATCGTTTTGGCTCAATAGAATGTCTGAATTTGCTTTAATGTGCTTATAATTTTAAAATAATATCAATAGAGAGCAAATGATGGTAATTGTAAAGGTAGAGAACGGCCTGCTGAATAACCTAACTTTGTTCTATTAATTCACGTTAAAATATTATTTGAAACAATGGAACATCATACCATGACACCTACGATGGCACCGGCCAATGCACATAAAGACATTCCGGGCAATCCTTCAACTGCCAAGTCGAGTAATGTGAAATTGAATGACCGGAGCAACGGAAAGCCGCTTCGTTTGCTGAGTGAGGAGGATTGGAATTTTTGGATCACCAATGGATACATTGTCATTAAAGATGCTGTTCCAAAAGAGCAGGTTAAGAAGCTGGCCGATTTTCTCTGGGAATTTGAAGAAAAAGACCCGAATGATCCTGAAACCTGGTATGCGCCGCCGCGGGCTGAAATGAAGATGAAGGAACTGACCAACACAGGTATGGTGGAAATTTATAACCATCAGTATTTGTGGGACAACCGTCAGTTTCCTAAAGTGCATGAAGCTTTCACGGACATTTGGGGTACTGACAAACTTTGGGTAACGATTGACAGGGCTAACCTGAATCTGCCATTGCGACCAGGATTCGATTATAAGGGTTTTATTCACTGGGATTACGATCCAGAAACCAAGCCACAGAATGTGCAGGGCGTACTGGCTTTGGCGGATCAGGATGACGAAAATATGGGTGGGTTTCAATGTATCCCCGAGCTTTTCAGGACGTACGATACCTGGAAACTGACGCAACCGGAAGACAGAAACCACTTTCAGCCTGATACTACCGGATTTGAACTGGTAAAAGTCAAGATGAATGCGGGCGATCTGCTGATTTTCAACAGTTCACAGCCGCACGGTATCCGGCCGAACAGGAGCAAGGATAAAGTGCGGCTAGCGCAGTACATTGCCATGATGCCTGCTCAGGAAGACAATGACGAACTACGTCAGTGGCGTATCAATTCGTGGAAGGAGCGCCAGGCGCCGGAAGGCTACGCATTTCCCGGCGATCCAAGAAATTGGGAAAAAACAAAATACGAAACTGCTGAGCTGTCGGAACTGGGCAGGAAGCTGCTGGGGCTGGATGGTTGGTGACGGTTGTTCTATGTGTTTAAATTATCAATAATCAGGGATGGGGTTCTTACCTCATCCCTGTTTTGCATTTAATGCTCAATGGAAATGCGAGTTAGTTAAACCCCTGGCCAGAACTTGATGGGAATTTCAATGTGAAAACTTGTAAGGCTAGTTGGTGAGTTGCATAACGATTTATATATGAGTGTGTTATAGAAATTAATGTGGAGTTGCTGCTGGTTCTCTACAGCAAATACCAATCGATAATTTACGTCTGGCGTTAATTCAGCAGTTTGCCTGAAACCGCGGAATAAAAATCACATTTGATTGATCAATCAAGAATGCATTCTGATCCGAATCAAACAAATCATCCATTTTTAAGAGTTAGTGAATATGAAAAAAATTACCTTATTAGTATTAGCAGTTTGGCTTTTCAACATATTGTCGTTGTCCGCTCAAACAATTCCTCCAACCGGTGGAGGAGCCGCATCTGTAAATCCACCGGCATCCTGGGTCGGTGCCACAGCTTCTACTTCGAACAAGACCTTGTATCAGGGTAGCGCCACCAAGCCATGGAAAAATGGTTCAATTCCTGCGGTACCCGGTCAGGCAAATGCCACTTTTTTAAGTTTGTACAGCAATAATAGTGTAATCACAGAGACTAGCACAACGATTACAGGCCTGACTGCTGGATGGACTTATGAATTTAGCTATTACGTTATGACGGGATCTGCCCAGACACCGGCTGGACTTACTGATTTTGCATATGCTGCCGAGATTGCAGTAGATAACGGTCCGTATTTTAAGCAGTACGATCTAAGTTCGGCGAACAATGTTAACTTTTGGATTCCGGGTACCCAGATATTTACGGCTTTGGGCAGCACTGCAAAGCTGAAATTTAGAACTCTTGGACAAACAGCCAAAGGGTCAATTTCAAATCTTAGCGTTACTCCGGGATCATTCAAAGTTGTTTGCGGTATCAACCCTCAGGTTGCATTGAGTAAAGTAACGCTATATAACAAGTGTTTTCAGCCGTATGTAAATTTGAATGACGCATTTGGAGGTTCAGTACCACAAGGTTGGTCTTTGGTTTGGTATAATAATAACACACATTCGGGGTTTATTCCCATAGTGGACCCAACAAAGGTTACCTCACCTGGAGACTACTATGCATTTTTCTATAATGGGAGCGGCTGTTACAATACTGACCTTAGCACTGCAAAAGTTACAGTTAGTGTTTATCCTCCGCTTCCAGGCAATGGTCAGGTTATCTTGAATGCAACTTCGATCGTTAATGAATGCCCGGTCACTGCTACGGTTGATCTTACCACTGCATTCACCAGTCCACTGCCGCAAGGAGCAGTAGTGAAATGGTTTGATAATCCTACGCATTCAGGAGCACCTGTTGCAGATCCGACGCATGCTTCTGTATTAGTGAGCCAGTATTATGCATTCTTCTATGATACAGGTAATAATTGCTACAACACGAACAATTCGACTGCCATAGTAAAAGTAACGAAGCGGCCTTGTTTGCCTGTTCCATTGCCGATATTTGCCAATTCGGAAAAAGTTAATGACGAATTGTCGCCGGCCATTGCAATGTATCCTAATCCTGCGTCAGACGAGATTCAGGTAACGGCTGCTGATTTCAATGCTATTTCACAAATTCAAATGTTTGATCTGAAAGGACTAACGGTTTATCAATCTAAGGGAAAACCGACCAAAACCATCAATGTGCAACATCTGATCCCGGGGATGTACATTGTTAAGGTCGTTCAGAAAAATGGTAGCAGCAGCAGCTATAAAGTAATGGTTGTAAAATAAGACCCCTAGCGCCCTACACTCCCGCTTGACATCGTAACCATGCTGCTCGTTGTGAATGTGGTCGATTTGGTTCCGGGCGTGTAGGTGCCGCTGCCGCCCAATAAAACCGACGGTTGCCTGCTGGCAGTCGCGTTGGGTGTGCTGGTTGCACCGGCCACACCGACCAGAATTCCGCCGGTTATATTGAAAGTATTGCGGTCGTAGTCGAAGCCTTCCTCGGGAGATCCGGCTCCGACCGCAACTACTTTTCCGCCGGTCACAGTGATTTTTCCATGCGAGTCAATTGCATCATTGGAAGTGCTGTAAGCATAAATATTCCTCCATTGATATAGATAAATGTACCTGCATTCAGGCAGTCATCTGCTGTTTTCGCTACGATCGTGCCATTGTTGATGGTCATGCTTTTGCTTTTAATGCCTTCGCCGACTGAAAAATCAGCTGCCCTTCGCTAAACAATGTCTCTTTCCTATCCTCCGTGCCGTTCGCAGTATAGGCAGTACCGTCCTGTGAGTGAGTTGATAGTATTATCCGCCAAAACCACGAATGCACGTTTGGGAAACTGAAAATTGATCGCTGGACCCTCCGAATTCGTAATGTCGACGCCGTTCAAAGTGAGCTTGAATTTTACCATGTAATGTCAACAAAAAATCAGGGTGATTCCGTGAAGTTGAAGATTTTTGAACGTAGCGTGGAGTTTTTATAATATTTCGCTTTTCAGCCACGTTTGCATTTTGTAACCGATTTTACACAAATCTTCAACTTAATCCTGACGACATGAAAGCAACTCTCGTGATTGTCTGCTTTTGCACTCTCGCGTACGCAGAAACTTTTGCCCAGCTGGGTGGCCTTAGCATTCCAAGCGGCCAGCCCGGAAGTTTAACAATTGCACCTGATGCCAGAAGTGCCGGAATGGGGGAGGCTGGTATAGCGTCTAGCGCAGATGCTAACGCCACTTTCTGGAATGCTGCCAAGCTGTCGGTTGCCGACCGAGAAATTGGAGTTTCTGCCTCTTACGGTCCATGGCTTAAGAGCCTGGTGGATGGTGTCTGGCTTGGATACGCGAGTGCCTATAAAAAGTTAGGGGAAAAACAGGCAGTTGGCCTTGCTGTTCAATACTTTGACTATGAGGCCTATTATGGAAGCGGGCCTATTGCGAATGCTTCGGATGTCGCTTTGAGCGGAATGTATTCGAGGCAATTGGGACAGCATTTTGCAATGGGGCTAACTTTGAAATACATTTCCTCCAACATCGGAAATACGGTCATCAATAGAGTTTCAGTGCATCCTGGCCGAACCGTAGCTGGCGACATTAGCGCCTTTTATCATAAGCGGTTAAAAAGTGAAAATGCCGATGAAGACTTTAACTGGTCAGTAGGTGCAGTTCTTTCTAATCTGGGTTCCAAGGTCAACTATGGTGGGGGTGGAGAATATTTTTTACCGACTACATTAAAGGTCGGTGGTGGCGTATCCTATACGGCGAGTGGCAAGCATAAGCTAGGCGTTATCGCCGATCTCAGTAAGCTAATGGTCCCAACACCCAATAACTTACAAAATTCAAATGCAAAACCTTTAATAAAAGGTGTAATCCAGTCTTTCTCGGATGCCCCGGGAGGATTTCGGGAGGAAATGCAGGAAATTGCCTTGTCAATGGGCGCTGAATATTGGTATAATAATCTGATTGCAATTAGGGGAGGATACCACGGCGAAAACAAGAACAAAGGGAATCAGCGATTCTTAACAGCGGGTGCTGGTTTTCGTCTTCTCAAAAACTACACAGCAGACGTTTCCTACGCCATTCCGGTAACCAAGGGAGCTCCCATTACCAGGACATTCAGAGTTTCACTTGGTGCTTATTTTGGCAATGCCGGTTGAGAGGGTCAAGATCTACCATAAAGTCTTCTACCTCATGCTGATATGCAGGTGGGATCCTCTTCACTTTTTCTAATAGCTGGACATTTATCATATTGATATCTTAAGATCAGTGAGATCAAATTTAACAATAATTAAAATCAGCTACAATTTCTTATTAGCAATGCACTTTCGTAAAACTAGCTTTTTCACTTGGTGCTTATTTTGGCTCATAAAAAGGGTAATGGCTTTCTGAATTGTCATGAATTACAAGAGGGTTCGTTCGTAAGTGATGATCTTGATGGAGCGTGTATCGGATTGGTATTCAGTTAAGAAGGGGTATTTATTTCAGTTGAAACAGGATTTGCATCAATCGATACAGGTTTTTTAACGTCCTGGAAAAATCAATTTTCGACAAGACCTTCTTCGTGACAATTTTGCCTTGCCATGAAGAATTTAGTACTCATCATCATTGCCTTTTGCCTGCTCATTTCTCCTGTTTCCGGTCAAGTCGGCCGTGAGCCGGAGAAATGGAAGCTTGTGGAGCGAAAAGGAGACATAAAAGTATATGTCAAAACTGTTGCCGATTCCAGGATCAAGGCATTAAAAGCGGAATGCTTATTGAATGCAAGTACCGCAGAAGTCGTGGCGTTGCTACTGGATGTCAAAGCTGCGGAAAAATGGGTTTGTAATACCAAATCATGTTCCCTGGTCAGGAAAATTTCAGAAACAGAAATTTATTATTACACGGAAGTAAGCCTGCCATGGCCGCTTGATAATCGTGATTTTGTGACTCATTTAACGGTTTCAGAAGACCCGGTGACAAAGATTGTGACAGTTCATGCGCCTGCTGTTTCCGGTTGGGTTCCGGTGAAAAAAGGAATAGTACGGATCCATCATTCCAAAAGTTTGTGGATGATCAAGCCAGTAGGAGTGGGGAAAGTAATGGTTGAGTACTCGCTGCAAGTTGATCCCGGCGGACATATCCCGGCCTGGGTGATCAATTCCTTCGCCTGCCAGGGACCTGTTGAGACGTTTAGTAATATGAAAAAGGAGTTGACAGCGGGAAAATGAAATTATTGATCAGCTTTTTCACCTTTTCAATTCTCAGCTGATCCGGAATTTTCGTCAATTTTGCATTCATTTTTATTTGTTTCGAAAGTTCTCATTACTAAATCATTTCCCCAAACCCGCAGGCAACTTCGTGATCCCCTCAATCTGAATGTTCCTATAAAAAACCTCGGCGCCTTCGGATTGGATTTGGAGTTTGCCTTTGGTGAGTGGCTGCTCTTTACCGTCGACGATGTGCCTCGTTTTGGTGAGTACCATGTTGACCTTTCCATTGATCACATGCAAACAGGTATCTCCCAAACAGTATAAATCGACCGTATTCCATTCGCCAGAAGGTTTTTCATTGTCCGGCACTTTGAGAACGGTGCGCCCGTTTGGCGTTTGATCCTGAAAAACCACGGGAGCGGCTCCTGGCTGGTAAACAAATTTCCCCTTCTCATTTTTTACGGCCGAAATATCGGTCAGTACATTCATAACGCCCCAATAATCGCCACAGTCGCCTTCCTGGATCTGGTATTCGAACGATTCCATCCACAACATTGGCGTCCCATGCTGACCTACACTGTGGTACAATAAGCCACTGTCCCGGGGCTGGTCAAGCTTGGGAGGCCATTTCAGCTGGCCCCATTTAAATTCCAGTCGCAAGTGATAATTTTCAAAATCAGCCAATGTATTAATGCCACCGAAAGTCTCACCTGAGATCCGGAGTGCAGGTTTTCCATCAATAGTCGCAACAGAAAAAACATGCTTCGGATCATTGTTCAGGCCGAGGGCGGGCAATTTGGGCTGTCCTTCTTTGGCATAGGGACTATCCAGATAGGTCTGCCAACCGGTCAGATCTTTTTCATTGAACAAAGTTTGCCAGACACCATCCTGCAAAGGCTTTTGACCAAAAACAGAAGATATCGCAAACAAGGCGAAGTATGTGACCAGTAATGACAATTTCATGTTGGTATGGATTTTTGAATGCTTTATCCGAGTTGAAGCAATAATATTATCATTTATTTTTTATTATATTGGCCTTGTTCAAGATAGTGGGCTGTAAAAAGTCCCGATTGACGACCAATCCTAAACTTAAAAGCATTCATTGATCATGGGAAAAGGCAAAGACCTATTTGGTCATTTTAACGACTTGGCAAAGCAAAAAGGGCCAGGCAGCGAGGAAAGCCATTATGCAGGAATTTTGTTTCAGGCGCTTCTGATGGTGGGTGAAAGAAAAACATTTGAACTGCTGGAAGAGGCAGACGAAAAGGGCAAAAAGCTCAAACTGGAATATCCCGCCGAAACCAAAAAGACGCCCGAGCATCCAAGCGGTATCGTGTTGGTGTGATAAACCTACTTCTGTCGGCTTGCCTGTCGTCCCGGGAGGGAAGTAGATGGTCAATTATTAGGGCAGGTTTGTGTAACGGATCGGTATAAATTCATATAGTTCGTGTAAATTGTAATTGAATTGTACCGAAATCCCAGCCGCGGAAGATGGCAGCCTTATCTTTTGGAAAAGTAAATCAGCAATGGTTTTTTAAATACAAATTGTACCACATTCCCTTCTGGTTTGTGTACCATTATATTTGGTGGGTAGTTGCAATGGGCAACCCTTTCAAAGCTGCTTCCAACATTCTTTTTACACCGTTTTTCGCCAAATTCATCTTCTACCTGGTTTTCCAGGCACTGGCGGTTTACTTTAACCTGTATTTTCTGATCCCGAAATTTCTTGAAAAAGGAAAATTTACGACCTATATAGCTCTACTCCTCCTTACCATTTTTTGTACTGCTTCATTGATCGTACCAGGTTATTTTGTGGGGGCAATCGTCGCAGGAAAAACGCCTGAGGAGCTGTACGGCAAAGGTACCTACGACTTCTGGCACATGGTGACAGGCGGTCCGCTGTCCTCCACGGTGGCCAGCCTTACCTTTGCGATGAGCATTAAACTGACCCGAAACTGGCTTAATACGCAGAGAAGGCAACAATTGCTCGAAAAAGAAAAACTGGAAACGGAGTTGAATTTTCTCAAATACCAGTTTAACCCGCATTTTCTGTTTAATAGTATCAATTCTATTTTCTTCCTGATCCATAAAAACCCGGATATGGCTTCTGCTTCACTCGCAAAGTTTTCGGAACTGCTGAGGCACCAGCTGTATGAATGCAATGATCATCAAATCCCGCTTTTGAAGGAAATAGGCTATCTGGAAAATTTTATAGAATTGGAAAAACTCCGCCAGAATGAGCACGTAAAAGTGACTTTTGAAAGGGAAATTCCGGACGGACATCGCCTGAGCATAGCGCCATTTATATTGATGACATTTCTGGAAAATGCATTCAAACACGTTTCGAGAAATGCGGGGGATAATAACTGGATCATTATCAGGCTCAGCCTCACCGGGCAACAGTTGAATTTTTACATTGCCAACAGCATCGCACTGGATGAGGCCCGTGACGTAATCAATTATGGGGGTATTGGCCTCAAAAACGTCAGAAGGCGGCTCGACCTGATCTATCCGGGTCAATATGAGCTGGATATACGAAAAGGAGAGGATGATTTTGAAGTGAAATTTCAGGTAACCCTGGAAGAAAACGTTATCGCACCGGTCATGCAAATGGCCTGAACTGCAATCATTCAAATGATTAATTGTGTAATTGTCGACGACGAACCACTGGCCCGGGAAGGGCTGGCAGATTATGTCAAAGAGGTGGATTTTCTGCAACTGGCTGCTACCTGCGAAAACCCGCTGGAAGTCATTAATGTAATGGATCAGCATCAGATCGACTTGATATTCCTGGACATTCAAATGCCCAAAATGAATGGAATTGATTTTCTTCGAAGTGTTCAATACTCACCAATGGTCATCATCACGACTGCCTATCCGAGCTATGCATTAGAAGGTTTTCAGCTGAATGTGATGGATTATCTGTTAAAACCGATCACATTCGATCGTTTTTTCAAATCAGCCAATAAGGCCAGGGATTATCATCGGTTGCTGGCAAAATCAGTAGCGGCGGATTCTCAAAAATCAGAACCGAAGGCGGATTATTTCTTTATCAAATGTGGAAGCAAGTACGAGAAGATATTTTTCGAGGATATTCTTTTTGTGGAAGGAATGCAAAATTACGTGACCATTTACACTCGGAAAGGCAAGTATATCACACTTTTAAATCTCAAAAACCTCGAACAAAATCTGGATAGCCGCTCGTTTATCCGTGTTCATAAATCCTATATGGTGTCCGTGAGCAAGATTGAGGGCATTGAAGGGAATGAGATTTTCATTCAGTCACATTTGATCCCTATCAGTCGCAATTACCGCGAGCAGGTGATCGAGCAGGTGGTGAGCAGGAAGCTGTTAGACAAAAACAGAGGATTGCTATAACTATTATTTGATGTGGAATACCAACGTCGTCGTTTCGCCCGATTTCTGCTCCGTTTTTGTGGTAATGTCCCGGTCAAAAGGTCTGTTCAAATTGTTACCCGCAAGATCTTCCAGCCGCGTATCGATTTGCAGTGAGTGTTTGCCAGCTATCCAGTTTTCTGCGGGAATGAAACTGCCCGATGTTTCTGTTCGGTCAAACTGCCATTTGCCCGAAACATTAATCCCCTTTTCATTTTTAACCTTCATAGCCTCATTCAGTAAACCACAATCCAAAGATTCTCCGAAACTGATCTCCAATGGATTTGAAGTATTTATCGTCGGAATAGTCAGTTTCCAGAGCTTTAGATCAGGTGATAAACTGTCCCTTGCAATGGTGACAAACGCTTTGGTGTAAGTTTGAGAAAGGGGTAATCCCTGCTGATCACGCCATTGCGGCAGCACAACGATCTGGTAACCTGCATTTTTCATTAACGGTGCACCCAGTTTTTGATTTGGTATCAGTTCACGTTTGGTCCGGCCAGGATCGAGCCAGAGGGTTAGTTTGGTTCTGTCCTCATTCCAAAGTTCAGGTTGCAGGTTCAGAAATGCCCCTGCCACCGTATCCCGGCCGTTTTTCACCAGCGCCACATATTTATCCGACATTCCTTCCTGCATTGGACGCGAAAAGTGCAGATAGATCTTTAACAAATTTTCAGGCAATGTATCCTGAGATGGATAGATGGCCAGCAGTTTCGCGCCATCCGCAGAATCGGGTACCGGCACCGCAAATGCTCCAATACGCGCACCTTTCGCCCACATGACATAATGCAGCCCGCGTGTGAAGGGTACCAGCGGCGTAAAGGTTACTATCCCATTGTCAAGCGTATATTCTCCCAACACAGCCGTAAGAGACGGTGTTTCTGGTTGCGTTTTAATGAGTAAATGTATCGTAACGAGTTGCACAATGGAATCCAATGGGACATTTTCGATCATTCGCAGCGGAAATGTAATGGCAACTGCTCGTTTGTCCTTCCATGTAATGTCGATCTTGTCGCTTTCCGTACCTGTACCGCAGGAGCATAATATATTGAAACAAACAAAAAAAGTCAGGCCGTACATGACGTACGACCTGACCATATTATGAGCTGATTTTTTACAAATAACGTTCACTGGAAGTCCAAAGATCAAGGTTGCCGTTGGAGCGGCGTTGCAGGAGAATCATACGCGTGTCGTCCAGCCTGTCCATCTGGATCACATTGGTAACAGGTAATGATACAAAATCAACACCTGCAGTCGCGAAATTTTCTTCCACCGGTGTTGTCAATGAGCCCTGGTAGGTTTCAATGCTTTTGAATTTAACTTTGAAAACAGGTCGGGCCGAATTCGCCATCATCAGAAACGACTCGCCGCCTTTTTTCATCGTCACCATATCAATCGGCGAGTTACCACTTCCCATTTCTGCTACGGTTCTGCCTTTTACATGTGTTCCGGCTTTCAGTTCATCCAGTGGGAATAGTACGAGCGGCGTACAGGTATAGCTGGCCACGAGGTATTTTTTGCCGCCTATTTCAGCAGTTGTGAATGTCCTGATCGGCGATAATGTTTCGTATTTGCCGTGTGCTGCGTGATATATTTCGAGAGAAGCCTGATCCTGCTTGTCTGTAAAAGGAAAAGGGATGCTCCTGAATATAGAGGCGAAGTCCTTGCCGGAAAGACCGCTTACCAGCAATTTACCGTCAGCAAAACCAATGTCGGAAATGGCAGAAACCCGGATAAGGTTACCTCTTTGATCCTTGGCGTCCTCGGCCGGTACATTATTAAGTGTAAGCTTCGAAAATGGCACATTCTTGGTGCTAACAGCCTGGATTTTTTCTCCATCAATTTTAAACAGAACAGGCGTACCGTCGCTATGCTGTACCGCACAATATACACTTTTCGACACAGGGTTAACCGCAATGTCTTGAATGGTAATGTTTTGGGCCTCTGTACCTAAAAGTGCAGCAATTTTCTGATCGATATTCTTGATCTCCACCATAGGTGCCTGACTTACATTTGCGGCATCTTTGGTATCCATCGCAAATACCGTCGCGCTCTTCGAGTCGCCGATAAATAATACACCGTCGGGCCCGAATGTCAGCGCGCTGATTGATTTGATTTCAGGCGTACCGACTACAAAACCATATTTTCCGTGCGATAGGCGCGTAGTGTTGGCCAGTAGCGCCAGTCCGGCACCCAAGACCGCCAAAACGAAATACATTTTTTTCATATTCAATTCAGTTTAGTGATTTTGCAACGTTAATCTAAAAGGAATGAAAAGGCTTATCCTACCCGTTCAAAACAGGTTAGTTTTTTTGAGATAGTAATTTGTATTTGATTGATAATCAATGTTTATTATGCAGGATTAGCCATTCCGTATGATCTTCGATAGCCATGTCGGTCAGTTGTTTTTTGAGATAATTTACCAATATAAAAAACAAAAAAAATAAAATGAGCGTTGAAATTAGGAAGGTATATGATCTTCATTTTGATTGAACGCAATGAATTCTTATCAGATTAAAAAAATCAGGCGGGTTGCCGCTGTGCTGCTGGCCGCAGCGATAGTTGGAGTTTTATCAGCGCTGGTTGCCGACACACTCAAAGTAGTTACCGAGCATTACGAAGAGATTTTTCTGGGCGTATTGCATCAAAACCACTTTTTGATCTTTATTATTCCGCTGATCGGACTCAGTACCATTCACGTTTTAAGGTATTTTTTGTTTCATAACAAGTCTAATAAAGGAATCAAGGAAGTACTCGATACGATCAATAAAAACGGCAATACGCTACCTTCTTATAAGATTCCATCTCATTATTTCAATGGCCTGCTGACCGTGATTTTTGGCGGTTCTACCGGTATTGAAGTGTCCACGGTTGTGTCCACGGCGGCTATCGGCGCCCTGTCCAGCAGGAAGGTAAGTTATCTGCGTAAGTACCGGACTGATCTGGTTTGTGCGGGTTTGGCTGCCGGCGTTACAGCCCTTTTTAATGCGCCTGTGGCGGGGTTTTTGTTCGCTTTCGAGGTTTTTACCCGTCGCAAAAGCAAGCTGCACACCATCAGCGTTGTAAC
This sequence comes from Dyadobacter sp., assembly GCF_039919315.1. Lineage (GTDB taxonomy): Bacteria > Bacteroidota > Bacteroidia > Cytophagales > Spirosomataceae > Dyadobacter. Next base: position 124,748 of record NZ_JBDSFX010000101.1, read on the forward strand.
GGCGATCCTTACTTCCTACGCCATCACCCGACTGTTTTTTTACAAGCAGGTATTCCATTTTACCGTCACCGAATGGCATACGGAAGCCTTGCCATACATTGCTTTATTAGGTATTCTGGCTGGTCTGAATTCGGTTTACCTCACGAAGAGCGTCCTGTTTTTCAAGAAGTTTTTTGCTTCTTTCCGCAACGACTACATCCGGATCATAGGCGGATCCCTGCTGATATCGACGCTGGTTTTCTTCGTTCCAAATCTGTATGGAGAAGGTTACGAAGGCATCAAACACGTTTTTAGCCAGGTCAATGTGCCTTCGATGACATTCATGTTGCCGCTGGTCGCTGTACTTTTGTTGAAGCCGATTGCTACTTCGGTCACATTAGGGGCCGGTGGGGATGGCGGCGTATTCGCACCCAGCTTGTTCATAGGGGCATTTCTGGGGTTGATCGTTTGTGTTGTTTTGAACCACTACTTTGGTCTGGGACTGATTCCCGTCAACTTCGTACTGATCGGAATGGCGGCGGTGCTGAGTGGCAGCATTCACGCACCCTTTACCTCGATATTCCTGGTATGCGCACTAGCCGATAACTACGTTTTGTTCATCCCGATCGTCATCGCCTGCCTGATCTCGAAATGGGTAGCGCACAGGGTTTTTCCTTATTCGGTTTATACCTATCAGCCCAAAGTTGCTTTGAAAAGCACTATTTAGTGTCCAAAGTTGGGCGATCGGAGACTACGCCCAACTTCGCCAACTTAGACATCATCATTTACTCCCCACAACCGCCATAACAAGCGTAGCCGCATTCTGTGCAGCAATTTCATAAAACGTCATCATATCATTCTTGGCCTTATGATTGGCATTATCACTGATGCTGCGGATAATCAGAAAAGGTACGTTTTGCTGGTAGCAGGTTTGAGCAATCGCGGCGCCTTCCATTTCGGTAGCGGCCGCATTCAGCTCCTTGCGCAGTCTGGCCGTGACGATCGCAGACGAGACGAATACATCGCCGGTCACGATAATTCCTTTCCGAACAGCAGGTGCTACGCTGCCGGTTTCTCGGTGTATTTTGGCAAAGGTCAAACCATTTGAAACCGAGATCGCTTTTTGGACCAAGGCCGCATCACAATCAAAGATCACAGGATTTTCCTTCATGGTATTAGGATTTTTGGTGGCCCAATAAAACATGCCACCATCTTCTACTGCCCCGAAATCGTGGTACCTGACCTGTGTTCCTACCACGATGTCGCCGGGAAATAGCGCAGGGTCAATGCCGCCGGCGATACCGGAAAACACAATTTCACGCGGTTTGAAATGCTCGATCATCAAGGTAGTAGTAATGGCTGCATTGACTTTTCCAATGCCGGTTTGGGCCAGTACTACTGGCCTACCATTCAAAATTCCCTTGGTAAAACGTACCTGAGCAATGACGGTATCCCGCTTGTCTTCCATTTTACTTTGCAGCAGTACGAGTTCGGGTGGAAACGCGCCTAGTACACCTGTAATGTCCTGCGCCCAGGCCCAGGCGTGAAAAGAAAGTAGCAGGGGGAGCAGAAGAAGTTTTTTCATCAATATGAATAGGTCAAAAAATGAGAGCCAGTACGGCAAAGATGTCAATGATCCACAAGGCGAGGCTAATTTCCCGGGTCCTGCCGGTAGCGATATGCAATGTGGTCCAGCTCAGAAAACCCCAGATAATGCCCTGGGTAATAGAGTATGTAAATGGAATGAGTACCATCGCGAGAAATGCCGGGAAGGCTTCGTGGAGCTGTGACCAGTTGATTTTGACCACCGGTTTCATCATAAAAACACCGACTAATACCAGCGCCGGAGCTGTTGCGATGGCTGGTACAGCGCTCAGTAACGGCGACAGAAACAAAAAAGGCAGAAAGAGTATAGCCCCTGCAATCGCGGTAAGGCCGGTTTTTCCTCCCTGCTCAATCCCCACTGCGGATTCAATGTAGGCGGTGCCGGGGCTGCTGCCGGTAAGACCGGCAATGGTGGTGGAGAATGCATCCACGATGAGCGATTTGCGGATGTTTCTGGGTTCGCCATTTTCGTCGAGCAAGTTGGCAGCCTCCGCCAGCCCGACGAATGTGGAAAGGCTGTCGAACATGTCCGTGAATACAAACGCCAGAATGATGGGCGCCAGGCTCCATTTCAATGAATTAACCAAATCGAGCTGGAATAGCAGACTGAAATCCGGTTTCGAAATAATGTGATCAATGGTGATGAGCGCTTCTTCACCGCCCCACCAGCGTCCGATAGGCCACGCGAGGAGGCTGGTGAGAATGATGCCGATGAGGATACTGCCTTTCACATTCCGGATCAGCAGCACCACGGTAATCAGTAAACCAGCGATGAATGTCAGCGTAGGAGCATTCAATTTACCGAGCGTAACCATTGTGGCTGGACTGGCGACAATGAATTTGGCATTTGCAAAACCTATTAATGTGATAAATAGACCGATACCCGAAGCAATCGCGAAACGCAGCGGCTTGGGTATGGCTTTCACGATGTAGGACCTGACATTGAAAGCGGATAACAAAAGAAAAAATATACCTGACCAAAAGACAGTACCCAGCGCGACCTGCCAACTCAGTTTCTCAGTGAATACAGCCGTAAATGTAAAGAATGCATTCAGTCCCATGCCCGGCGCAACCAGGATCGGATTATTGGCATACAAGCCCATCATCAGACTGCTGAAAAAAGAAACTAGAATGGTGGCCGTCAGTACCGCGGAAAACGGCATACCTGTTTGACTCAAAATCGCGGGGTTGACGACAATAATGTATGCGGTTGCTAAAAAGGAAGATAAGCCCGCCAGGATTTCTGTTGAAACGGAAATGTTATCTTTTTTTAGTCCTGAAAAGGAAAACATAGGAGGTCGGTTTATTTCAAATATATTTATTTAAATCGAATCAGAAGGTTTTTCGCAACCGGTTTCGTTGAATTCGTTGAAAATTAACCCGTTTGTTTCAAGTAACTTTCAATCTTTACCGGACTTTTTACCGTGAATTATTACCTGATCATTACATGTTTGATTTTTTGAAATATTGGAGCAAAAAGCCCGGAGCGGTTTGGATAGGAGTTTTAGGAGTGGCGACTGTGCTGCTCACGGGGTACACCGGCAGTCAAACTGACGGTTCCAACCAGCCCGATTCCCTGGATCTGGCATCTTTTGTAGAGGCAGGTTTTCCGTTTATCAGTACCTCCGTTGATGCCAGAAAATTGGGCGGCGGCTTCCCCAATGACAACCAGGCAGCCAGGACATTAGCTTTGCAGCTTGGTAACAATGCTTATGCATGTTTTGATACAGATTTGTTGCGCTGGTCCGTCGCCTGGACGGGTAAATTCCTGCCAATGGTGCTCATGGCGCAGGTTTCTTACAAAGATTTTTTTAATAAAAATAACAATATCAGCAAGGTAACGGGCGACGGAAAAATCGCCACGGGAGCTTATGCAGGCTGGACAACGGGGAAACCCGTTTATCCTGCGAGTAACCCGAACCAACCTTCCTGGAAACCATTACCTGCCTCCGAGGCGCGCTGGAACGGGGTGTACGTATACGGCGACAAGGCGGTACTGCATTACTCGGTGGGCGCGGCCAACCTTTACGAATTACCCGGAAGCGCTGCATTCGAGGATCAGATTGCTTTTACCAGAACTATTCAGGCGGGTAACGTAGCCAATGACATTTACCTCACCGCTGCTGAAGTGCGCAACAGCACGGGCAGTGAAGTGAAAGGACGGATCGCTTACATATATCAGGGTGCGAATAAGGACAGCGTGACTGCCATCGGGATACAAGGTAAAGTCTACTGGGAGCCGGGTGTGACGGACGGGCGCTACCTCACCGTACGCGTGCCAGCCTCAGCGAAATCCACAGAAGCGACCGTGGTAGTGTGGAAAGGACTATTATCACAAGTAAAAGCATTCGAGAAGTTCTGCCGGACAAAGCCAGCTCCGCTTCCGGATTTCAGCAAAGGTGGTCCTGCCAATTGGAAAGAAACAGTTGTCACAAAAGGCAAATTAGCGCCGGATACCGCCGCGTTCGTTACTGACCAGCTGACATTGCCTTTGCATAATCCATGGAAAAGAAATGTCCGCGTGGCTGATATGGCCTTTTTCAAAGATGGCCGCGCAGCTGTGGTTACTTTTGAAGGTGACGTTTGGACCATCCAAGGCATTGATAAAGACCTGGGTAACCTGAAATGGAAACGGTTCGCATCCGGCTTGCATGAGCCGATGAGTGTGGAAATCGTGAAAGATACTATCTACGTTTTTGACAGGAATGGTATCGTCCGGTTAAATGACTTGAATCACGATGGCGTGGCGGATTATTATGAGAACTTCTCCAATATCATGTCGCAGTCCGCAGAGTCGCGGGAGTGGGCGGCTGATCTGGTTTACGCGCCTGATGGTAGTTTTTACATTGCAAAAGGAGGTAGTTTGAGCAATGGGCCGGGAATGACCGCCGTGGCTGGGAAAGGTTTCCGGGTGGGTTCTGATCAAAATGGTACGATCCTTAAAATTTCGGCAGATGGACGCAAATCCGAAGTGATCGCAACTGGTCTGAGAGGTCCATACCTTGGACTAAATCCCGAAACCGGCGTGCTGACTGCTTCTGACCAACAAGGTAATTTTGTGCCTTCCACGCCCATTTACATTATCAAAAAAGGGGATTATTATGGCGTGCAGCCGACCGCGCACCGCACGGACAATCCGCCGATCGCCCCACCGCTGACCTGGATCCCTCACAGCATCGACAGGTCCAGCATTGGCCAGGCGTGGGTTACGGGTAATAAAATGGGCCCATTGAATGGCAGCCTGATCCATTTTTCTTTCGGCCATCCGGGCCTTTTCCGGGTGCTAATCGACAGTGCTTCGAAGGTTATTCAGGGAGGTGTTTCATTCATCAATGCCGATTATCCAGCGCCCACGTCCAAAGGTGTGCTGAACCCGATCGACGGACAAATGTATGTCGCGGGCTTTAATCTCTGGGGTTCCAGTTCGAACGGGATCAGTGCATTGCTGAGGCTGCGCTATACTGGGAAGCCAAGTTATATGCCGAATCATTTCCGCGCTGGTAAGCAGGGAGTTATTTTGGGTTTTGACAATGAATTGGATGCTACTGCCGCCGTGGATTTGAAGAATTTTGCGATCAAAAGATGGGACTACAAGCGTACCGAAGAATATGGTTCCGGTCACTTCAAACGGGATGGTAGTACGGGTGAAGAGACATTGCCGGTAGCGGCCTCTTACCTGTCGGCAGACCGCAAAAAGATATTACTACTTGTGCCGGAAATGACCGAAATCATGCAGATGCAGGTTTCTTACGAATTGAAGGCAGCCGATGGTCACAAAATGAATGACCAGTTTTGGTTTACCGTCAACAGCGCTACGGATATGGATTTGCAAAAATATGGTTTCAATAATGTGGATTTGGCTTTGCTGACGGCTATAAAACCAGCAGAAGCAGCGCCAGTAGCGAAAGCGGAACCGGCTACCACCGAAAAAGGCAAAGAAGTTTTCCAGAAAATGGCATGCTCAGGCTGTCATTCAGAAGGATTGAGAACAAAAGGAATGTACGGGCCTCCATTTCAAACCCTGTATAAATCTCAACGCACATTTGACGATGGTACTACCGCTATTGCAGACGAAAACTACCTCCGAGAATCAATCCTGACACCTTCCAAACACATTGTGAAAGGCTACAATGAAGAAATGCCCTCGTTTGTGGGTGTGCTTTCTGATTCGGATATTGAGTCAGTGATTTTGTATATCAAATCGCTTTCTGGGAAATAAAATTGGAAGTTGGGCGTAGTCTCAGAGACTACGCCCAACTTCCAAAATCTATTTATAAGCGATT
>NZ_JBDSFX010000102.1:0-396115 GCF_039919315.1 Dyadobacter sp.
GTCGTAGCGGTCATATATTGTGATTGTGCCAGCCAAAAAATATGTGCCGCTTTGGTAATCCCTATACCCGCAATCGTCTGGCCATTGTAAGTTCCTCCATCCACCAATAACGCATAAGCGTGATTGATCACGCCACTATTAATATGCACGCCTCCGTTGTCAGTAGAAGCACACCAGTATTGAGGATCGGATACTTTTCCGGGATTGCCGAAACATGTAGGGTCCCACATGTCCCGGAGCGCGCCGCCAAAAGCAGTGCTTTTTTCGCCCACCTGCCACCGCGAGGAGCTGCCACACCCAGTCCTTGGCAGATTGCTTTCACCAGCATCCATATAACCGTCCAGCTGATCTACCGTTTCGCCCCAGATGTCCGAATAAGCCTCATTGAGTGCGCCCGACTGCCATTTATATATAAGCCCGCTTGTGTACTGCGTGTAGGCGTGCGCCCATTCATGTGCTACTACGTCGTCGGTGGCTACACCAGTACAATAGTTAGCTGTTGACCCATTCCAGTTAGCATTAGGGCAATTGATGCTTGGATTATTGTTAATGGTGACCATCGGAGCATCCGCGTCGTCATAGGATTTATATCCGAAGGCATTTTTCATCAGATTGTACATAAAACCTGCTGACTCTACTTCCGATTGCTGCCATTCATCCAGTGTTCCCGGCAATGCATCGCCCTCGTCCCAGCGCAGGTTGCCAGCGCTTATTGATGTTTCATAAAGCGTCCGGTGGATTACCTCGTGGATTCCGGTAAATTGGTCTACTAGTGCTCCATTGTGTGCATCGATGTAAAGAATTTCTCTCACATCGGCAGCATTTGCAACTTCCACCTCATAAACCAATAGCTTCGTTCCATACACACCTTGTGCCAGTCCTTTCTGGAAGATATATATAGTGCTTTTGTTAACTTTTAGAGGAGCGATGGTGGTACCCATTTTTTGCGCCTCTACATACTGAATTGCCAGGGTTTCCGCTTCATGCTGCGCCAAGGTCGGGACTACATTCACTTTAATGTCGGAAATGTAGTTGCCATTCAGAGCGGTTAAGTCCTTGTTTTTATTGTAGTGCAATTTCATCAGACCGTCAAATACCGGAACACCGTTATACGTCTGCTGCAATGTCACATTTTCCAAGCCATAGTAATCGGTCTGCTGACCGCGTAAACGATATGCGTCCTGACCCGGCCGGATGCCAAGTATACCACCGTTCTGAGCAATGAAGTTTGCGGATTTCTGCTGAACATCACCGCCATTGATCTGAAACGCTCTCTGGGCAGGAAACCGCAGGAAACTTAGCGAGTTAGTAGCAGGGTCTATCGTGGGAAGAGCACCTGTGCGGGCCGCAAAGGCGTCTATTTCTCCTTTCACAGGTGCCTGGGAAATAGAAGCATGAGCGCACAGTAAAAATAATGGAATGATGAGTAAACAATGTTTCATAATATTTCAGAAAAGTTGGGATGACGGATACCGAATGTAGGTAGAAATTTGAATAATAAAAATTTTACTTGGAAATGTAACATTAAGTTACCGTCTTGATTATCAATTTGTTAGTAAACTATTGGTGAATTGACGCTTCTTTGGAGCAGCGTGTCTAAGTTGATCTGGCAAAAATAGATTCTGTGACCGGACCGGCTTTTTAAGCAAACGTTTTCAACGTGAGAACCTTCGGCATTTTTCCTTAAAGCGAGTATCGGGAGCGCTGCCACCAAAATTCTACGTGGGAAGAGTTTATGACACATTATCACATATTTTTCACAGTGCTGGATGCAACGTATGGCGTGCGAAATAATGTCTATGGTTTTATAACTGGCAGATACATAGTCATGGAAGCACTCATTGAGACGATCAGGTTTTCTCTTAGTCGGGGGATTTTTTGGATTCCATTTACGGTAATTTTGCTGTTGATGATCTTTTTGCTGGTGATGCAGACCTATTAGGTCGGTCACTGACCAAGTAGGCCGGAATTTTTGCTGCTAAATAATTTCTTCACTTAAAAACATTAAGATTGGATACAATCCAGTATTTTTGAAATTCTCTTTATAACACACTTTTTATGAAAAATTCTCTGCCTATGCGGCAACCCAAACTCCCCAGAATTGTGGATCACTCCATGGTTAGGATACAGCAACCAGTTATTGCAGTCCGCACCCATCATTCATTCTGCGAATGACCCGGTTTATATTCCCAAAAGAGATTAGTGACAATAAAAAACAATATTAACATGAAGGTTTTAGTGACAGGAGCAGCAGGTTTTATAGGCTTTCATCTTGTAAAAAAACTGATTACACAGGGACATCAAGTTGTTGGGATCGATAACATCAATGATTATTATTCAGTACAGTTGAAGCTTGACAGACTCAGCCAGGTTGGAATTGAAGTCTCGGGTATTGTACCTCACAGTGTCAATTTAAGTTCTACTTCGAGCTTTCAGTTTATCAAAATGGATCTATTGGATATGGACCAATTATTGGATCTGTTCAACAAGCATCATTTTGACTACGTTGTTAACCTGGCCGCCCAGGCTGGAATACGTTACAGCCTGGAAAACCCCCGCAGCTACCTGAAATCCAATGTTGAAGGTTTTTTTAACATTTTGGAGTGCTGCCGACTTCATCGGCCCGCCAAGTTGGTTTATGCAAGCAGTTCAAGCGTTTACGGTTTAAATACTGAACAACCTTTTGCAACGGTCCAAAAATCAGAAACTCCGATTAATGTCTATGCTGCCACCAAGAAAACCAATGAACTTTTGGCACACACGTACAGTCATTTGTATGATATGACCACTGTGGGGCTTCGATTTTTTACCGTCTATGGCCCATGGGGGAGGCCTGACATGGCCCCGTTTTTATTTGCGGAAGCCATAGAGGCAGGCAAGCCTATCAATGTATATAACCACGGTGAAATGAAACGTGATTTTACGTATATAGATGATATTGTAGGCGGAATAAATGCAGTACTGGACTCAGACCTGCCCAATAAGTACCAGATTTATAACATTGGAAATGGTAAGCCTGTCAATCTGCTTCATTTCATCAAATGTCTGGAAACTTCCTTCGGAAAAAAGGCTGAAATCAACTTAAAGGACATGATCCCGGGAGATATTGTCTCCACCTGGGCTGATACAGACGAGCTGGAAGCAGTAACCGGGCATCGCGCTACCACCAACATTGAAGATGGGGTGAATTCATTTGTGCAATGGTACCAGCAATACAATCAATAATTAGCACATCTGCATTAAGGGGCTTAATTCGAAAAGCGCGTCTTGCATGTAACTGGACTTAGTAATCCGTGTAAATTATATAGCAGTATTGTGCAAAGGACGATTTTATCAAGTCGTCCTTTGTTGTTTCTTTCGTGTCATATCCGATATCACCGGCCGTATTTGGTTGATTCTGACGGCCCTACCTGCTTTTTAAATGAAATAGCTTTTTCAGGATACTAGCAAAGTGGTCCTCATCGAATGGTTTTGCCAGCACATCATTCATTCCTACTCGTGCGTAATAGGCCAATTTATCCTCTCCAATACTCCCTGTAAAGCCCAGGACAGGGGTTTGCGCCTTGTCCTCTTTCCCGTAGCCACGGATTAGTTTTGTAAGCTCGATGCCGTCCATAACTGGCATTTGAATGTCAGTTATAACCAGATCATAGGGGTTGTTGCTGAACATCTCAAAAGCCTTCTGACCATCTCCAACTAAATCGTAGGAAGCCCCCAGCTTATCCATGAACCTACTGATCAGCAGCAGGTTCATCTTAATATCGTCCGCTATCAGCACTTTTTTCCCTTTCAATATGGTGATGGAGGTAACAGCCGACGGGGTTACACTCTCCGGGGTACTTATACTATCTATTCCCGGAATAGCGATTCCGGGAAAATTTTCGACTAATTCTAATGGTAGGCTCACTATGAATTCGGATCCCTGACCTGGAACGCTGTCTGCTTTGATCGTTCCGCCATATAAATCTACAATGCGTTTACAAATAGCCAGGCCAAGCCCAGTTCCCAACTGACGTGATTTACTGTCACTGCTTTCAACCTGAGTGAAATCTTCGAAAATGGCCCCCAAATGCTCTTTTGCAATACCTATCCCGGAGTCCTTTACACTGATTTTGAACAATCCCTTGCCTTGATCTTTCTTTTCAAGGGAAGCGCTAACCAGGATATTTCCGTTCTCGGGAGTAAATTTGATTGCATTGGCCAATAAATTAATTATAATTTGTTTGATCCTGAAATCATCGCCTTTCAAGGCTATACCACGGTCGAGTGACATACGCGGCAATATTCTAATCTTCTTCTCATCGGCCAGCACCGACAACATCGAAATTGCATCGCTTAATACCGGTACCGGTAAAAACGGTTTGTTATGCAGCATGATCTTCCCGCTTTCGAACTTGGAAAAATCAAGAATCTCGTTGACCAGCGTAAGCAATATTTTGGACGCTCCTTTGATCGCATTGACATTCTCCTGCAATTCACCTTCCAGTTTTTGTGTATCAATCAATTGCGAAAAGCCAATAATTGAATTCAGCGGCGTGCGGATTTCGTGAGATATCTGAGCCATAAATTGCCCTTTCCTTTTGGCCGTTTCTGTACTCAGCTTGGCATATTCCACAATGGTCAAATCTTTTTTATAGAGCCTGGCAAGGTTAGAGATAATCAGGACGGCCAGTAAAATAACCACAAGGACACCTCCCCAAATCAGCGCGCTCATTTCAGTGAGTCGGGACGAGGTCGCCGACAGCAGCGACATTCTCAATGCCTTTATCTGGTGCCGCTCGCCGTTTTTTAATGCGCTCAGCGATTTTTGAAGGTTGGAAAAAATTCTGCCGTTAATCGACAGCAGCTGCTGCTCTGTGGTGCTCAATTTCCGGCGGGCATTTTCCAGGAGCGCATAATTTTTGACAGGCAAGACCGGCATGGATGCTCTGACTGAATCCTGGCTCATCACCGTGCTGCTATTGGTGAGCGATACACTTTTGGCAAGGGTGTCGCTATTCCGGATCGCGTCCATGATCCGCCCGACTAGTTTTCTTTTGCTCTTAAGGGTAGAAACCTGGGTGGTATCTATTTGAGCTGTTTTGCGGGTAATGGCCGCTTTGCGTGCATACCGCCCCGATGCAAGGGTCACAGGTTCTGTTGTATTCAATGAAAAAGATAAAAGGCTATCAACCATCATTCTGAGATTGATAAATTCTGCATTCTTCTCCTTTTTATTGGAAAGCAGGCTGGACATGGATTTTACGCGGATTTTCCTCTCGTTTTCATATTCGTGTAGTATCCCTGTTACAGTTCGCAGCTGATCAGCGTATGATCTCAGGTATGCAGAATCCAGGGTTACTACGAAAAAGCGACTGTTGTTTTCGGCGGAATAAAGAAGTGATATGCACGTATCGATCTGGTGGTAGCCATCATTTTCAAGTTGCAAGGCCTGTATATTGCTTTTTATTGTCTCTGATTTCCAATAGGTCAGCAGTGTCACAAAGGCAAAGCTGGCCAGCAAGACCGTAAGTACTGCAGTCCAGGCGAAGGCCGCGCGGGACGCAACAGGAGGAGAATTTTTCATAGCGGAGAGTATATTGCTTAAATTTTCCGTGCATGCGGCAGGGGAGCCAGCAAACCAGGCAATTCAGTTCGCAAATGTAACCGCTTTTGACTAAATGTGCGCGCCGATAACTTAAATAACATGCTGGGTAGCCCTAATTCGGCCCTTTAATTCACCGAAACCCACCCGGATACCTTCTTTTTGACCATACCCACGCATGATGACCTCGTCGCCATCCTCCAAAAAACGGCGCACATGATTGCTGAAATGGATGGGTTCTTTGCCTCCGACGGTGGCTTCCAGCAGGCAGCCTGCGCTATTGCGTCCGGGTCCGCTGATTGTTCCAGTGGCCAGTAAGTCTCCCACATTCAAATTACAGCCTGTAATGGTATGATGGGCAACCTGTTGGCTCAGGTTCCAGTATAGATAATCCGAATTCGTCTCAGATATGATGTACTCCTGGTCGGCAAATGGCTTGATAGCCACCGAAAGGGCAATATCAAACCCCATTCTCCCGGGATGGACCAGATAGGGTAGTGGCTGCGGGAGCTGAACGGGTGGTTCTGTCCGAAACAGTTGTAGCGCCTCCATCGTCACAATCCAAGGAGAAACACTGGATGCAAAGTTTTTGCTCGTAAATGGCCCAAGCGGCTGATATTCCCAGCGTTGGATATCGCGCGCCGACCAGTCATTAAAGAGCAATGCACCGAAAATGTAATCCTCAGCCTTCTCAATAGCAACCGGTTTACCCATTTGCGAATCTTTGCCCACTACGAAGGCAAGTTCAAGCTCGTAGTCCAGTGAGCTCGTCGGGGCAAAAATCGGATCACCTGCCGGATCTTTGTTAATCTGGCCATTGGGCCGGTCAATGACGGTACCGGAAACTACTATGGAAGAAGCACGTCCATGGTAAGCGACCGGCATGTGTTTCCAATTGGGAAACAGCGGATTGTCGGGCCGGAACAATTTTCCGACATGAGTGGCATGTTCCTGGCTGGAATAAAAGTCGGTGTAGTTGCCAACTTTCAATGGGATATGCATTTGCACGTCGCTTTGCTGTACGATCAGCACGTTTGCCAATCTTTTTAACAAGGAATCAGTATCCTGTAGACCTTGTTGCAAGACGGAACGCACATATCCGGAAAACGTCGGGCCCAGCGATATGAAATCATTGAGAAAGGGTTGACGAAAAACATTTTCTTTTAATGGATATGCTGGGAAAATCCCTTTGTCGAACGCCTGGGCCAGATCTATAATATATTCTCCGATGGCAACACCTGCCACCAAGGCACCCTGACCTTTGCTGAAAATTCCGAAAGGCAGATTATGAAGGGAGAAGTCTGAATGATCAGCGATGGGAAGCCACGATTGTTGCATGGGAATATTTTGGTCAACATTACTTATCTGCAAATACCACGAGTAACTCTTCAATACCTGTGACCGAATCGTAAAGTTGATCGTAGGATTGAATCACAAAATAATGGTCCTGGTACTTGTCGATGTGATAGGGCGTATTCATTACCGTGACCAGGTCGAAATCAATCTTGGGAACCTGTTTGCCTAGGCAATAATTACTCTCGCCGGTCGATGAAATAATTCCTCCGCCATATATTTTCAGCGCGCCATTTTCACGGATCAATCCAAATTCGACAGTATACCAGTACAAACGGGAAATAAGCTGCAGAATTTCCTCATTGTCAATGAAGCGCAGCGCCACCGCACTCAGATGTGAAATAAAATCACAAAATGCCTGGTTGCTCAAAAGCGGCACATGTCCGAAGGTATCATGAAACATGTCAGGCTCTTGCAGGTAATCGATCTGCTCGGGTTTTCGAAGCCAGCTCGAAGCGGGAAACTGACGGTTATAAAGATGTGAGTAAAACTCTTTATGTGGGATCAGGCCAGGTACCACGTACACTTCCCAGCCCGTTAAGGCACTTAGTAATGGGTTGGTTTCTGATTCAAAATTCGGGATATGCTCTGCCGTAAACCCCACTTTTTCAATTCCATCCAGGTAAGCACTGCTGGCGATCTGAGGCAGAATGCGCCTCTGCCTCTCAAAAAGCTGCCGCCACATTTGGTGATCAGCTTTGGTATAATGGTCATAGGCCTGGTCCATAATGTATCATTTCAAAGTGTTCCTCGCAGCATTTGCTCCCGTTCGATGGCTTCAAACAAAGCTTTGAAATTGCCTTTTCCAAACGATCTCGCACCTTTTCGCTGAATGATCTCAAAAAACAAAGTAGGGCGTGGCATAATGGGTTTGGTAAAAATTTGCAGCAGATAGCCCTCATCGTCACGATCTACCAGGATACCCAGCTCCCTCAGGCTGCGAATTTCCTCATCGATTTCTCCAACCCTTTCCGAGAGATCTTCATAGTAAGATGCAGGCACCTGCAAAAATTCCACCCCACGGTCCCTCAGTGCTTTTACCGTTTCAATAATATGATCCGTATTGACAGCAATGTGCTGAACCCCCGGGCCGCCATAAAAATGCAGATATTCTTCTACCTGCGATTTTTTCTTTCCCTCCGCCGGCTCATTGATCGGGAATTTGATCCGTCCATTGCCATTGCTCATTACTTTGCTCATCAGCGCGGTGTAATCGGTGGAAATGTCTTTGTCGTCAAAGGAGGCCAGGGTCGTAAAGCCCATCACATCCTCGTAGAATTTCACCCATTTGTTCATCTCGTTCCACCCTACATTACCCACCATATGATCAATGTAGCGCAAGCCGGTACCAGGCGGAATGTGCGCAGGTTTCCACTCAATAAATCCTGGCAGAAAAATGCCGGCGTAATCCTTGCGTTCCACAAAAATATGCACGGTATCCCCATAGGTATGGATTCCCGAGCGCACGACCTGGCCGGTTTCATCGTGCTCAATCACGGGTGCCAGGTAAGAACTGGCACCGCGCAATATGGTTTCATTGTATGCCTGGGTAGCATCATCGACCCAGAGCGCAATAACCTGGACGCCGTCCCCGTGCTGATCAATATGCGCCCCAATGGAAGTCCCTCCATGCAGCGGCGAAGTAAAAATCAGCCTGATCTTATCCTGGATAACCACATAAGACTCCCGGTCGGTCAACCCCGTTTCCAGCCCAGCCATTGCCAGTGGCTGAAAACCAAAAGCATTCTGAAAGTAATGCGCCGATTGCAATGCATTGCCAACAAATAATTCCACATAATCCATACCGTTGATCGGCAGAAAATCGGTGTGTGGAGGTAAGATTATAGTTTCTGTACTCGCTTCCATGTTGTTTGTATATTAACAATTTTTGATTCTCGACTCACGATCCATGACATTCATTCAGTCATTCAAAACTCAAAATTCCGCCCAGCTTTTGTAATAAACCCCATCATCAATCCCCATCGCCGCCTCTGTAAGCATGAGCGGCCGGAAAGTATCGACCATGACGGCGAGTTCCTGCGTTTCTTTTTTACCAATACTGCGCTCGTATGCGCCCGGGTGCGGGCCGTGCGGAATCCCGCCGGGGTGAAGCGTCATGTCACCCTGCGAAATATTATTGCGGCTCATAAAATCGCCATCTACATAATAAAGCAGCTCATCCGAATCAATGTTGCTGTGATTATAAGGGGCAGGTATGGCCAGCGGATGATAATCGTACAACCTCGGGCAAAAAGAGCAAACTACAAATGCATCGGTCTGAAAAGTCTGGTGAACAGGCGGAGGCTGATGAATGCGGCCGGTAATGGGTTCGAAATTGTGAATCGAAAAGCCCCAAGGATAATTGTAGCCGTCCCAGCCGACCACATCGAAAGGATGCGTGGCATAGGTAACGGGATGTATGTAGTTCTGTTTTTTTATTTTAATCAGAAAGTCCCCTTTTTCATCATGGGTTTGCAGGTCTCTTGGCAAGATATAGTCCCGCTCACAAAACGGGGACTGCTCCATCAACTGTCCAAAATGATTTCGGTATCGTTTGGGCGTATAGATAGGGGAGTGCGATTCCAGGTAAAGCAGCTTGTTATCATCCGTATCAAACTCAATCTGGTAGATTATACCTCTTGGAATCAGCATGTAATCACCATCCTGAAAGGGAATACTGCCAAAAAAAGTGGATAGTTTTCCTTTTCCATGATGAATAAACAGCAGCTCGTCGGCGTCGGCATTTTTATAGAAATATTGCATCAGGCCCCTTACCGGCGCAGCCAAACCTATCACCAGGTCGCGGTTGAGCATCAACGGAATGCGGCTTTCCAGGTAATCATCGGTAGATTGAATATTAAAACCGATGAATTTGCGCATCGTCAGATTGTTGGCTATCGCAATTTTGGGAGAAACATCATAAGGTGCAGCAAAAGCTTTCACCTGCGTGGGCCGCCAGGTGTGGTACAGCAGCGAGGACATTCCTTCGAAACCAATGGTGCCAAAGACCTCCTCATAATACAGCCCCGAGCCCTGCTCCGCAGACTTGCGGAACTGGGTATGCCTTTTGGGCGGAATGCTTCCAAGTCGATGATATATAGGCATGGTTCTGTGGATCAGTTAAATATCTACTGAATATAAGCTAACTAATAATTGCCAATGCAACGATATAACAAATAATTGAATATTCAAATAAATTTTTGCATTATTTGAATTGAATGTAAAATGAGCTTGCTAGTGAAATTTGTCGGTCTGATGAATGGAATTACTGAAAATTCCCATTAAATGCCTGACCAGTTTTCAGGTCTGTGAGCAAGACTGATTGAATGGAGCCAATGCCGGAAAAGGTGATGCCTAAACCGTATATTTTCTTTAACGGTTTTTGATAACTGATCTCATAAACCTGCTTGGAATTGATAAAAATGCGGGCGTGTTTGTTCTCCACTTTGATTTCCATCGAGCCGCCCTCGTGCAGGTCTACCCCTAAAAAGTTCAGCTGGTTGGATTCTCCTTGCTTATTGATTTCAGAAAATTGTAAGTCTGTCCAATGCACGCAGCCTGGTTTCATAGCGTCCACCAGATGTTTGGAATGTTGCCCAAATACACTCACACGCACTTGCGAGCAGCGTACCCCGGCGCGGGAGGGTGAAGTTTTCAATTTGACAAAAAGATCAAAATTATCACCGTCGATATTGGTGATCTGCGTATTGATGAAATCTACGAAAAAGGTCCTGTTGGTATCAATGCCGGCATGCGCAGCTTCCATTGCGCTGACACTGTTTTTGCCTCCGGTGAAAAGGTTCGGTACTTCGATCGGGTACACCCGCGTCGTATCGTACATCATTCTGGCTGTTGCTGTCCAGCCATTTGTTTTTAAATAGACCGAGGCAGTGTCCAAAGCAATGCCGTCCAGTTTCAGAACAGCGAAGTACATGCCCGGAACTTCATAATAATGTGAATACAGGCTATCCCCATCCACCACAGGAATTTTATGCGTATCGCCAAAATCAATGGTGTAATGTTCTTTGGAGGGACCGGCACCGTCCATTCCATGTACAACAAACAATGCCGAGTGAGGATTTTCACCAATAGGGTTCTCGCAAACTAGTGCGAGTGGCGTGTGCCTATCAGGCTTAAAGAATAGTTGATATGCAAAAAAAATGACCAGGCTAATTACAACCGCAGCTGCCGGGATAAACCACCGTTTGTAGCTTCGTTTCCGCGTAGCGGGAATGGTTACAGGTGAAGCGGTGGATGGTGTGGAATGAAGAGGTGTTTGGGCTGACTTTATTGAAACCTGCACAGGCAGCAATTGGGCATTTGTAAACTTTTCCCAATCAGTATATCCGACGTAAAGGGCCAGTGCGTCGCGCGTAGCCCTTTGAGGGTAATAACGAACATCGGTTTTGATCTTGCCGAAAATACGTTTAAGTGTATTGGGGCTGATCTGAACGTGTGTTTTTTTATAGAGAATATTCCCTAGTTTGACATAGTCGCTGTTTTTCCAGCCAGCAATGTCAGGCTTACCGAATTCTTCACTTACAAGTTGGCAGCAGTAATCCAGATGATCCAAAGAACTCGCCCTGCCTTGTCCATTCTCCATAAAATATTTGCTCCAATGGGCTATTTATCAATTGTTTAGGTTGTCCATAGTTTTGGTTGAGCAAGTGATCAACCCGATATTCCAATCATCAAAATATGCAAAATTATATTTGCAAACTTAAATTTTTATATCGACCGGTTATTAGTAAAACCGTCTTGAAACTCTAAAATATTCAAAGATTATGAGACAAAAAATTCTACTTGGCTGCATCCTGCTATTTGGATGGCTTGACCCTCTTTGGGCACAGACGCGCCAGTTGTCGGGAAAAGTGACGGACGAGCAGGCCAAGGACCTTCCCGGCGTGAGCATTGTCGTGAAAGGGAAACAGCAAGGGACCGTTACCGATGCTAACGGGCAGTACAAACTTGCATTGCCAGATGCTGAGGTAATTACACTGACCTTTTCGTTTGTAGGTTACCAAAGTCAGGAGATAGATGTGGCGGGCCGCTCTAATCTGGATGTTTCTTTAAAACCCAATGATAACTCGCTGGCCGAAGTAGTGGTGGTAGGGTATGGTACCCAAAAGAAAAAAGACCTGACTGGTGCTATTTCCACCATCAGCTCCAAAGACGTTGCCGGACGACAAACATTGCAGGTTTCCGATGCCTTGCAGGGAAGTGTTGCCGGGGTTTCGGTCACCCGCAGCAGCGGCGCTCCGGGCTCGGGTTCCTCGATTTTGATCCGCGGTATTACCACCATTGGTACCAACAGCCCTCTCATAATTGTGGATGGTGTGCCGGTGAGCAGCATTGATAATGTGAATCCGGGAGACGTGGAAGGCATTACGGTTTTGAAAGATGCCGCCTCAGCTGCCATTTATGGGTCAAGAGGTGCCGCGGGCGTAATTCTGGTTACTACCAAGCGTGCGAAAAATGGACAAAGCACCCTGGAATACACCTACGAGTATGGTGTACAGCGCGCTACGGCTACGCCCGGTTATGCAGCCGTGGTGGATTACATGAAGTATTTTAATGAGCAGGCCACCAACGACGGGGCTAGTACAGGACCTTTTGCCGCGTCATTTATCGCTTCCTACCTGGATAGTAACAGGGTAAGCCCGGACCGATTTCCAAATACAGATTGGCAGAAATCAATCATTAACCGCAGCAGCGCACCACGCCAGCGTCACGATGTCTCATTTACAATGGGTTCGGGCAAGATCAAAACAAAGGCTTCCCTGGGATATGCCAGCGCCGGGGCCTTTTACGATAACCGCTCATATGACAGGTATCTTTTCAGGATCAACAATGATATGCAGGTCAATGATAAAATGTCTGTTAATATGGATGTTTTCTACAAAAGGACTTCCAATCAGGGTAATGCTAACGAGCTTCCTAACAGTACTTTCAACCCGATTTACGAAGCGCGCGTGATGCCGCCAATTTATGATGACGTCTACTCGGACGGTCGGCTGGCACTGGGGAAAGACGGTCGTAACCCGCTCGCTCAAATCCGCGAAGGCGGCTTCTCCAAAACCCTCTATAACCAGATAGGAGGCCGGATATCACTCAACTACAAGCCCGTGCAAGGCCTGACTCTGACCGCATTGGTCGCGCCGGTTTTTGACCTGGATAAGAATAAATATTTCTCCAAACAGATCAGATACACCAATCCCGACGGTACTAGTAGCACGGTTGTCAACCAGGCCAGAACAACATTGTCCGAAGGTCGATCGGAAGGTTTGACCATGAACGGGCAGGTACTTGCCAATTATGCGAAAGACTTTGCAAATGGCCATTCTATCGACATACTGGCTGGTTATGAAGAAAACTACCGCTCGCTGGAAACACTGGGCGCCTCCCGCAGCGGCTTTGCACTGACTGATTTTCCTTATCTGAACTCGGGTTCAACAGAGCTCAGGGACAACTCAGGAAGCGCCAATCAGTCTGGCTTGCATTCCTATTTTGGAAGGCTCCAATACAATTACAAGAGCAAGTATTTTTTACAGGGTAACCTTCGCTCGGATCTCTCGTCCCGGTTCGCATCGGCCTTCAGGCGGGCAGTATATCCGTCTCTTTCTGCGGGATGGACGGTTTCAGAGGAAAGTTTCCTGAAAAACAATAAGTGGCTGTCATTTTTAAAAGTGAGGGGATCGTGGGGGAAAGCCGGTAATGAGCGGTTATTGGACAAAGATGGCAACCCCGCCTACTATCCCTACCTGGCCACTGTGGATTTTTCCACCGCATTGTTTTATCAAAATGGCGGCGTAGTACCATTAACCGGCGGCGGCCAGCAGGTTTACGCAGTTGAAAATATCACCTGGGAAACAAGCCGTACCACCGACATTGGACTCGACGCAGCTTTTCTAAATGATCGCCTGACTTTGGGAGCAGATTATTACATGAAAAAAACCACGGACATTCTTCTGCCCCTCGACATTCCGCTATACTTGGGCTACGACAAACCCAATCAGAATGCGGGTGTTCTCAATGTGAAAGGCTGGGAGCTGGAAGTAGGCTGGAAAGACCGTATTAACAAGCTGAATTATTCCATAGCCGCCAATTTATCCGATGCGCGATCTACGGTAGGAGACTTGAAAGGTACCGAGTTCCGGGGCGATCAGATCATTCGGAATGGGAGCGAGTACAACGAATGGTTTGGTTACGTAGCCAATGGATTATTTCAGACCCAGGATCAAATCAATGGTGCGCCTGTGCTGAATGTGACTACCAAGCCTGGAGACGTCCGTTATCAGGACATCAATCAAGACGGCAAGATTACGACCGATGATAAGGTGCTGCTTGGCGGGGCATTGCCCAGGTATTTTTATGGTGGAAATCTGCGGGCGGATTATGAAGGGTTCGATTTCGGCGTGAGCTTTCAGGGAGTGGCCAAAAGGCGCTCAAGGCTCAATAGTGAAGTGGTTCAACCGTTTGCCGAAGCTTTTGGAAACATGCCCTCCGATATGATTGGCAAATTTTGGAGTGTGAACAATAGTGCAGACCAAAACCTGCGCGCCACTTATCCTCGCCTTTCACGGACTTCCAACGCCGCCAATTATTCGCTTTCGGATTACTGGCTGATCAATGGGGCTTATTTCCGTCTTAAAAACATCACTTTGGGCTATACATTAAAACAGACTGCCGTCAAGAAAGCGGGCATCCAATCGCTGCGTTTTTATGTGTCTGCTAATGATGTGTTCTCACTCAGCAAGTTTCCCAACTACCTTGATCCTGAATCGGGAAGCTATTCCTATCCCATCGTAACCACCCTGATGGCGGGCGCCACGATCCGGTTTTAATCAAAGGGATTTATACCAAAAGTCAAATTATCGATCATGAAAAAGTTAACCCTAATATTTTCGCTGCTGACCTGCCTTACAGCCTGTCACACCCTCGACCTGAACCCGCTTTCCGAGGCATCTACCGGGACGTTTTATTCTAATCAAACAGAATTGCAATTGGCGGTGAACGATCTGTACCGGCTTGCTTTCTGGGGCAATGACAATGAGCTTTTCAGCGACAATGAATGGCATCGCGGTCAGCTTACGAATGCTGTGATCGGCGGCACGATGACTGCCGATGATGCAGCCGTGCAGACCTACTGGCTGAATTGCTACAAAGCCATTGCCAGGGCCAATTCGTTTCTGGCCAACAAAGACAAAGCTGCCGCCAGTACCCCGGCTAATATCCTATTGCGACTGGAAGCTGAAATGCGCCTCATCAGGGCCTATCAATATGCGAGATTGGTTACGCACTTTGGAGATGTTCCTTTCCTGACCACCCCGATTACGCTGGAAGAATCCTATGGCATTACCCGTACCGGCATGGAAGAAGTGCTCACATTTGTTTTTCAGGAGCTGGATTTTGCCGCGGCCAATCTGCCGGTTTCTTACGGAGCTGCTGAAACAAAACGTCTCACCAAAGGGGCTGCGCTGGCCATTAAGGCAAGAACTGCATTATATGCCGGCCAATGGCAGCTTGCCAAAGAAGCTTCCGACGCGGTTATCAAATTGAATGCTTACGCATTGAACAGCAGCTACTCTCAATTGTTTGTCAAAGCAGGAGAATCCAGCAAAGAGCTGATCATCAGTATTCCACGGGATGAAAAGCAGCAGGTATTCAGTACTGCCGGATATGTTCAGGACAACATTTCCCGAAATGCAGGCGGATTTGGCGCGCAGTTACCTACCCGCGACATGGTAGATGCCTATGAGTGCACGGACGGAAAGCTGATCGCAGACTCAAAACTATATGATCCCAAAATGCCATTCAAAAACCGTGACCCGCGTTTAACTGCTACTGTGGTTGAATTCAACACGCAGTGGCTGGGCTACAACTATAATCCGCATCCGGATTCTCTGACTATTTTCAGTTCAAAAGAAAATAAAAAGGTAACTAACAAAGACTCCCGCGCGGTGGCTGCTTTTGCAAGCTTCACAGGATTCCTTTGGAAAAAAGGCATTGACCAGACCTGGCCCGACCGCCTGGTGGAAGACAACGATGCGATCATTATCCGTTATGCAGAGATTCTGCTGACTTACGCGGAAGCCAAAATTGAGCTGGGAGAATTGGATGAAACGGTTTTGAACGCCATTAACCAGGTTCGGGCGCGTGCTTATGGCGTTGCCGTGGAGCAAACCGGCGCGTACCCGGCTGTAACTGCAACCAACGCTACTGCACTCTGGCAGGTACTGCGCAGGGAGCGGCGCGTCGAGTTCCCGCGGGAAGGCCTTCGCTACATGGACCTGATCCGCTGGAAACTGGCCGAAAAAGTGCTGACCAAACCCGTCATTGGCTTACCTGATCCCGCTGCTCAGAACCGCGCCAAATGGCCATTCCCTGGCGTTACCCCGATAGACAGTGACGGTATTGCTGACTACGCCGGGTTTGGTACGGATGTGAAAGTATTGGCGCAAAGGAATTTCGATAAATCAAAGCAGTACCTGTGGCCTATACCCGCCGTGGAAAGACGCGTTAACACAGGAATTACACAGAATTCAGGTTATTAATTTTAATAGTTTTGTTTCATAATCAGAGGCTTAGCGTTATCATGCTCAGCTTTTAACCATTATTTTGATGAAAAAATACAATCTCGCTGCCAGTCTTGCCGGACTGCTGGTGCTAATGAGCCTTGACCTGAATGCCCAAAATAAAAGCAAACCTTCATACAGTGGTATATATCCGCATTTGGCGATGTATAATAATGAGGGAGAATGCGGCACCGGTGCTGTGGTTCCCTGGGCTGGCAAGCTCTGGGCCATTACTTACGCGCCGCATTTGCCGTTTGGCTCTTCGGACAAACTCTATGAGATCAGCACAGATTTAAAGCAAACCATCCGTCCCGAAAGCATTGGCGGTACGCCTGCCAACCGGATGATCCACGCCGAAAGTAAGCAGCTTTTCATAGGGCCTTATGCTATTGACAGTAAAGGTGCCGTCAGGGCGATATCCTACAAAACTATGCCTGGGAGGCATACCGGCAATGCCCGCCATTTGACAGACCCTGCGCACAAGATCCTTTACGGGACGATGGAAGAGGGTTTCTATGAAGTAGATGTCAATACATTGGCTGTGAATCAATTATATGAAGACGGAAATGTAAAAAACAACAAAAGTGATGGTGAGCAGCAGCCTTATCAGTATAATGCATTGCTACCCGGCACACATGGAAAAGGTTACTATTCCGGTCAGGGCGTGGCGGTTTATTCCAACAATGGTGAGCCGGGTAAACTCGCTGAAAAGCAGTTTGATATCGAGTCAGGCTCACTATCGGAATGGGACGGGAAAAACTGGAAAGTTGTGCGCCGCAACCAGTTCGTGGAAGTAACCGGCCCGGGTGGGATTAATGGCAACAAAAACCCGGAAACCGACCCGATTTGGGCCACAGGCTGGGATCATAAATCCGTATTACTCGGCGTGCGTGACAGCGGCAAATGGACATTTTTCAGGTTGCCCAAAGCCAGCCACAGCTATGACGGCGCCCACGGATGGAACACGGAATGGCCGCGGATCAGGGACATTGGCACGGCGCAACAGCCCGATTACCTGATGACGATGCACGGTATGTTCTGGACATTCCCAGGTGGTTTTTCTTCCAAAAATGCGGCAGGTATTCGTCCTCGTTCGGCCTATTTGAAGGTAATTGGGGATTTTACGCGTTGGAATGATCAGCTTGTTTTTGGCTGTGATGACTCTGCCCAGAGAGAATTTTTGAACAAAAGAAAAGCAAAAGGTAGTATCGAAGGCCCGGGACAGTCTAATTCAAATCTGTGGTTTACTTCCCTGAAACAGCCAGACCTGCTGGGTCCAAACACTGCCGAGGGAGCTGTATGGCTCAATGAAAACATCAAAGCCTCCGACTACTCCGAACCTTTCCTGTTTGGCGGCTGGGCAAACCGCACTGCCTGGATTCAAAACAATGGGGACGCCGAGGTTAGCTTTACTTTTGAGGTTGATAAAACCGGTCATGGTTCCTGGCGCCCATTGAAATCAATAAAAGTAGGCCCAAAAAGCGCAGTCAAAGCTGAGTTTGCCGCCAGCGATGCCGGTGAATGGATCAGGATCAAAGCGAATAAGGCAACCAATGCTTCGGCTCATTTCTCCTACATAGCGGATGAAAAACGCTCAACCTCTGCCGACCCGATTTTTGCCGGTTTGAGTCATGTGGGTACATCGAAGACTTTGGGAGGCTTGCTGTATGGGCTGGGTGACAACCGCCGTGCATTAGGCATTGCAGCGCAGGATTATTCCGGAGAAAAAGCTACTGAAACAGGTTATTACGAGCTGGATCAAAATATGAAACTGGTGCGCGGGGAAGATTCCAAAACGCAGTCGTTTATTAAATCCAAATTTGCTATCCCGCAAAAAGTCGTGACCGTGGACGAATCATCGGTACTGGTAGTGGACGACAAAGGGCGCCGCTGGCGGTTACCGCTTGGTAACGATCATTTCACCGGACTTACCAACGATGCAGCCCTGCGGATCTGCCGCGAAGTATCCACGGAGCGCGATCTATTCAATTGCCACGGTACATTTTACGAGCTTCCTGCTGAAAATGCGGATGGTTACGCTAAAATCAGGCCGATATCGTCTCATAATCTGCGTATCAACGATTACGCGTCATATCGTGGCCTGCTGGTAATGACGGGAATTGATGAAAACGTAAAGAAAAATAGCGCGCACATCATTGTTTCAGATGATCAAAAAGCCGCCGTCTGGGCGGGAGCCATTGATGATCTATGGAAACTGGGCAAACCTACTGGTCATGGCGGCCCCTGGAAAAACACCGCAGTGAATGCAGGAGAAGCGTCTGATCCGTACCTGATCGGTTTTTATGATAAAAAAACATTGAAGCTTTCACATAAGGCCACCAGCCCTGTTACTTTCACAATGGAAGTTGACCCGGTAGGTAATGGTCCCTGGATGACGTCGGAAAAAATAACTGTGGCGCCAGGACAAACGGCTGATTTTAATTTTCCAAAGGATTTTGCAGCCAGATGGATCCGGTTTAAAACCGATAAAAGCTGTGAAGCGACCACCTGGTTGGAATATAAATAACACCATTTTTTCAAAAAAATCGGGGTTACAACCTCTATTTATTCGTTTTGAAAAGTCCTTTAACTCAATATGATTTAAAGGACTTTTCTTTTATGATATGTATCGTGTACTTTTGCACCCGGTTAGCCACGAAGGCCTCCGATTCATTTGTTACTGTTGCGAATAGTTATTTTGATGTTTAAAAGCATTCACATTCTGCGGGTTTTTTGGTTGCTGGCCATATTGCACTTTTCTACTTTTTGCGTTTATTCACAAGTTCAGGTATCGTTTCCCTCTGAACGGGCCATCTTTCAACGGCAGACAAACGGAAGTGCTCAGGTTTCGATCAGCGGAAATTACACTGCTGAGACAGACAAAATAGAAGTTCGAGCATTGCCTATCAAGGCTGGGCAGGGAACAGATGTCGCCTGGACGACATTGGAGGACAAGCCCCGCGGAGGTGTTTTTAATGGCCAGCTGCAACTATCCGGCGGATGGTATACCCTTGAAGTACGCAGCTCACTGTCTGGAAAAGTGACAGGAACCGATAAGATTTCCAAAATGGGGGTAGGAGAGGTTTTTATCATTTCCGGCCAGTCCAATGCCCAGGGTGTAGATGCCCGAAAAGATTTCCCGCTTCCTCCCGGCGCCACCGATGACCGAGTAAACTACATTAACTATAACAACGAGTTCCAAAGCAGCCTGAATGATCCCCCACCAGCGGTTTTTGAGCAGTTGCAATTGCAGGATAGCATCCACGTGCTGGGCCCCAATGGTAATACAGCCTGGTGCTGGGGAATTCTGGGCGATCTTTTGACCAAAAAGCTGAATGTTCCGATTCTGTTTATCAACACAGCCTGGTCGGGTACCTCCATTCAAAACTGGCTTTTGAGCAGCCAGAACAAGCCTACTACCAGCGTTTATTCAGATACTTATCGCTTTCCTGAGCAAATGCCTTATGGAAATCTTCGGCTGGCCGTGCAGCATTATGCGATCCAATACGGCGCGCGTACTGTGCTGTGGATGTTGGGCGAGTCCGACAATTATCCGGTCAGAACGGGGTTTGATCAGTTCAGAACGGATCTGGAATCGGTGATTCAAAAGCTTGGAACCGATACTAATACAAAGCTTTCTTGGGTGATTTCAAAAACCTCGCGCATTACTGACGATACGGGTAATTCAGTGACAAGTCCGGCCATTATCAACGCACAAAACGCAGTCATCAAAGAGTTGGGTGAGATCACATTCAGCGGACCCGATACCGATGATTTGCCAATTACGAGGGTCGACGGAACACATTTTTACGGAGTGGAGGCACTTACTGTACTGGCCAATGCCTGGGATGATGTACTGTCAGAAAGCTTTTTGAAAGGCATCAAACCGATGATAAGCCAGCAAATCCCCAAGGTCCAGATCCAATGTGAGCCTGGCAATAATTCGGTGTCATTGTCACTGCCCGATCAGTATAGCAATTATGTATGGTCTGTCGAACAAAATGGCAATGTATCCGAGCAGCAGGGAAGGTCGCTGACTGTAACTTCTCCCGGCGTATATTCGGCCAAGTTGAAAGATGCGTTCGGTAACACGATCCGCACGCAGAAAATCGTGATCCAGTCTTCGATCAAACCAGCGACGCCTGGCATTATTCAAGCCGGAATGCAGCAAATTTGCGCAGATTCGTCTTTGACATTGAATGTGGCTGCGGGAACTGACAAATATCGGTGGTACAATGAGGGGAAAAATGATGCAATTCAAACGGGAAATGCTTTTACCGTAAAACAAACCGGAAGTTTCGTAGTCAGGAGTGAAAATGTTTTCGGCTGTATTTCCGACGATTCCTCGCCCGCCTCGATTATAGTTCAAAAGCCGGTTATCAGACCAATGATCTCCAAGATCGGCCCGTATGACATTGCATTGACCACAGACGGGACAGATCGGAATTCAAGTTTTATCTGGAAACGAGATCAGGAGACTTTAGCAGCAACAAAAGACACGATTCAAACGGATCGGCCCGGAGTATATTCAGCACGGGTAGCACAGACTTTCACAATTGAAGACAATTCACTCACCTGTTATTCGCCTGCTTCCGATGAATTGCTGATAGGCTCTGACCAGGTTGCAGACATCGTCATTTTTCCTAATCCTGTTTACGAAGGCGAAATTAGCATTGAGTCCAGAGAGGAAATTCAGCAGGCAGATATTTCAGTTTATGATTCCTTTGGAAGGACATTGATTCTTATCAAACAAAACCTGGGAAGACGGGTAAAGGTCCCGGTTCATCATTTAGGCCCTGGCCAATATATGATCAGAGTCAAAACGGCGACGATAGATGTGAAGAAGCATATTATAGTTAGATAAAGGCCGAGATTTCTGTTTAGGTGCGAGATATCGAGTCCATTAATCACTTCTTTTGCCGGATAGACTTGATAGTGATCCATCGAGCGTCGTTATAACCGGGTCGTTGATCTTCTTCATAACGTATCAGCACCTTGTTATTTTCCTTGTTGAAAGGCGCTGGAATATCCGCCCGATGCATCGTCGAATCAATGTATACAAACCAGCCGCCGCAATAACCACAAAATGTAAAATCCATATGGGCAATCACAGCTGTTTTCTCGGGGAGTTTTACTTCGTTTTTACATCCGACTAATAGAAGGCTTGCAGAGAGAAACGTATAGAATGATAATTTCATAGCCGAGTTTTTTTACAAAGACCATTTTTAAGCTAAAACGTTGGGAATCTTACTTTTTATTTAACATAAATCTGGAAAGGCGTTGCAATGGGCATTTCCAGACGGTAAAAAAGACAGTTTTTGACGTTAGCGACTATTTGTGACATCAAAACAGGTTTTCGATGACTCTGCTACCATCATTAAGACGATTTTTAAGGTGACCGCATTTTTGCCTACCTGTTGCACGTTTATTTGAACTAGCTTTGCGCAGTATGCGAATCATTCTGATCATATTGGCCTTTTACACCGTTGCATTGTCCTGCATTCCTTGTCAGGATCAGGCAGTAGAGGCTGCTTTTAGTGATCATGTGGTTGTGAACGCTAATGATCAGCAACAGGCTGCCGACATTGATTTGTGCTCTCCATTTTGTATCTGTACCTGCTGCTCGGCAATCACGCTGCAACAGGAAATAACCTCCCCATCCCTGTTGGCCAGTTTTCCGGTATTCGAAGATTTAATTTTTGCATACTCTTCCGAGACCATTAGCGGTGATTTAACATCTATCTGGCAACCGCCCAGGATTTAGTTTACCTGTATTTTCAAGATTTGGTTTACGGCTGCGTCCATTTTTACGGACCCGGCTGTGAGCTCATTCATAGCGTAAATTAAAATCTGATGTTAGATAAAATCATTTATTTTTCCATTCATAACAAACTGGTTGTCGGGATTTTCACACTTGCATTGACGATTTGCGGGATCTATTCGCTTACCCAGCTTCCGATTGATGCGGTCCCCGACATTACCAATAATCAGGTCCAGGTCATTACCACCAGCCCGTCGCTGGCCGCCCAGGAGGTAGAGCGGCTGGTCACATTTCCGGTGGAGACTGCCATGGCTACCATTCCCAACATTGAAGAGATCCGTTCGATTTCCAGGTTTGGATTGTCTGTTGTTACCATTGTTTTTAAAGATAAAGTGGACGTTTACTGGGCCCGGCAGCAGGTATCAGAGCGACTGAAGAGTGCAGTGGAGCAGATTCCCCCGGGCGTAGGCTCACCTGATCTGGCGCCCGTCACGACCGGCCTGGGCGAGATTTACCAATATGTACTGCACACCAAAGCGGGTTATGAGAAAAAGTATCCGCCTATGGAGCTCAGAAGTATTCAGGACTGGATTGTGCGTCGGCAGCTGCTGGGTACCGAAGGTGTTGCGGATGTGAGCAGCTTTGGAGGTTTTTTGAAGCAATGTGAAATTGCCATAGATCCTTTCAAGCTCAGGAGCTCGCAGATTTCGGTGAGCGAGATTTTTACCGCACTTGAACAAAATAATCAGAACACTGGCGGGGCCTACATTGACAAGAAACCCAATGCCTATTTTATCAGAAGTGAGGGCCTGATCGGCAGTTTAAAAGACATTGAAAAAATCCAGGTAAAGACCACTTCCGACGGGCTTCCGGTGCTGATCCGTGATATTGCCAATGTGCAGTTCGGTAGTGCTGTTCGTTACGGCGCGATGACGCGCAACGACGAAGGCGAAGTGGTTGGAGGACTTGTGCTGATGCTGAAAGGTGCGAATTCTTCGAAAGTAATCGGTAATGTAAAAGAGCGCATTGAGCAAATCCGCAAATCACTGCCAGAGGGCGTAGTCATAGAGCCGTTTCTGGACCGTACCAAGCTGGTCAACAACGCGATTCATACTGTTTCCAAAAACCTGATCGAAGGCGCATTGATCGTCATTTTTGTGCTGATTCTCCTGTTGGGCAACCTCAGGGCCGGGCTGGTGGTAGCCTCTGTTATTCCGCTCGCCATGTTATTTGCAGTGAGTATGATGCATTTATTTGGTGTGTCCGGGAATCTGATGAGTTTGGGCGCGATAGATTTTGGCCTGATTGTCGACGGGGCGGTTATCATTGTGGAGGCTACCTTGCATCATATCATGGGAAAGAAATATACGCATCGCCTCTCCCAGGAAGAAATGGACCGTGAGGTTTATGAATCAGCCTCAAAAATTCGGAATTCTGCAGCGTTCGGGGAAATTATCATTTTGATCGTTTATCTGCCAATTTTGGCGCTGGTCGGTATTGAGGGCAAAATGTTCAAACCCATGGCCCAGACCGTCAGTTTTGCCATTCTCGGTGCTTTTATCCTTTCATTAACCTATGTACCGATGGTTTCAGCATTGTTTCTCAGTAAGCAAAACGAGCACAAGGCCAATTTTTCCGACAAGATCATCGCCTTTTTTCACAGGCTTTACGTGCCCGCTCTGGGTTTTGCGCTTCGTCGCAGGATGATAGTCTTAACTTCTGCCTTTATGATTTTTGGCGTTACGCTCTGGATATTCCTGAACATGGGCGGTGAATTTATACCGCAGCTCGATGAAGGGGACTTCGCTGTTGAAATGCGTGTGCTGACGGGCAGTTCTTTATCTGAAACCGTAGATGCGGCTCAAAAAGCAGCGGGTTTGCTCAGAAAGAATTTCCCCGACGAGGTCGTTGAGGTTGTCGGCAAGATCGGCTCCTCGGAGATACCCACTGACCCGATGCCGGTGGAAGCTGGGGATCTAATGATCATTTTGAAAGAAAAATCAGTCTGGAAGAAAGCATCCGGCAGGGAAGAACTCGCTGAAAAAATGCGGGCTGTATTGTCCGAGTCGATAGCCGGGGTCACATTCGGATTCCAACAGCCCATTCAAATGCGGTTTAATGAGCTGATGACGGGTGTTAAGCAAGATGTGGCCATCAAAATTTTTGGAGAAGATTTAGAAGTACTAGCTCGTGAAGCCGGTAAGATTGGGAAACTGGTCGGAAAGGTTCAGGGAGCGCAAGATATTTATGTGGAGCAGGTCAGCGGCTTACCGCAAATTGTAGTCAATTTCGATCGGGACCGGCTGGCTACCTTTGGCATCAATATAGCTGATGCTAACAGGGCAATAAATACTGCCTTTGCAGGAAGCAGCGCAGGTCTTGTATTTGAAGGAGAAAAAAGATTCGACCTTGTCGTAAGGCTTAACAACGCAAGCCGTAGGACACTGGAAGATGTGAGCGCCCTGTTTGTCACATCACCCGCCGGCCACCAGGTACCGCTTTCTCAGATCGCTACCATCGAAATGAAAATTGGTGCTAACCAGATCCAGCGCGAAGATGCAAAGCGCAGAATTACAGTCGCTTTCAATGTGCGCGGCAGGGATGTGGAAAGTATGGTGAAAGAAATTCAGGGTAAAATAGAGAGCCAGATCGAGCTTCCAACGGGTTATTACACTACCTATGGAGGGCAATTTCAAAATTTACAGGAGGCCTCCGGGCGTCTGAGTATCGCTGTTCCGATCGCGCTCCTGCTGATTTTCATTCTGCTATATTTTACGTTCGGCTCGCTCCGGCAGAGTCTTTTGATTTTAACAGCCATCCCATTATCTGCCATAGGTGGTATTCTGGCATTATGGTTACGGAATATGCCTTTCAGTATTTCGGCAGGTATTGGGTTCATAGCACTTTTTGGTGTAGCTGTTCTGAATGGGATCGTACTGATCGCAGAGTTTAATTTTCTGCGCAAGGAAGGCGAGACTAATCTGCGAAAAGTGATTTTTCAAGGCACTGAGAGCAGGCTTCGGCCTGTGCTGATGACTGCACTGGTAGCCTCGCTGGGGTTTTTGCCCATGGCGCTTTCTTCAAGTGCGGGCGCAGAGGTGCAAAGGCCGCTTGCTACTGTGGTGATCGGCGGTCTGCTGTCGGCTACGCTGCTTACCCTGCTTGTTTTACCGGTTTTGTATTTGATTTTTGAAAAACGTTTTGCTACCAGAGTTACGATCAAACCATTGACATTACTGTTTATTGTTTTGGGAGGCGCTGCATTCACGCCGAATGTCCTGGGACAGACTACCGACACAACTATCCGCAAAATCTCCCTGGCGCAGGCCATTGAGGAGGGGATGGCCAAGAATCTGGAAGTCAAATCGGGTATTTACCAGGTCGATTATCAAAATGGGTTGGTGGGGACTGCAGTGGATCTTCCTAAAACAGAACTGTCATGGATGGGCGGTCAGTACAATAGCAAACGGTTTGATAATCAGGTTAATATATCTCAGCTACTGCCGCATCCCAAGGTAGGCGCCAGACGAAAGGAGCTGCTGACAGAGCAGGTAAAAGGTGCGCAAGCAAAAGCAGAAGTGACCAAAGCGGAACTGATCAGGCAGATCAAAAGCGTCTATTATAATTTGATCCTTGTCGGTCAAAAACAGGATTTGCTGGCGCAGGAAAGTGCGCGAATCGAACGTTTCGTAAAAGCCGCAGCATTGCGATTCAAAACCGGAGAGTCCAGTGAGTTGGGGTATTCGGTAGCCCAAAGCGAGCAGGGTGAGATACAAACACGTATTATTCAAAACCAGGGAGAAAAACGCAACCTGCAAAAGCAATTGCAGACATTGATTTTCAGCGCTGATCCGGTCGGGCCGGAAGTTGATACGTTGACAAGGCGCAGCCTGGCGGATATTGACCTTGATAGTACCAAAATGGCTGGTAATCCTTATTTACAATTTTTGAGTCAACAAATTGCCATCGACCGGAAAGCAACAGCCGCCCAGCGTACGAGCCTTTTGCCGGGTTTTAGTATTGGTTATTTCAACCAATCATTAATTGGCGCCCAGATCGTGGGTAGCAGCGAAGTTTTCTATGGTGCGCGAAAACGTTTTCAGGGATTTCAGTTTGGCGTAGGTATCCCGATTTTCAATGGAGCTAACAAAGCGCGAATCAAAGCATCTGAACTTAATGAAAAAATGGCTCAGAATCAGCTTGATCTGACCACATTGCAGCTGAACAGTTCCCTGCAACAGTCAGTACAAGCTTATCAAACTGCGGATCAGAGCCTGGTTCTGTACGAGCAGAAAACGCTGGTGCTGGCCAAGACCATTCGCGACCATGCTAACCGCGCTTTCGAGGCAGGCGAGATCGGCTATGTTGAATTCGCGCAGGCAATGACCCGCGCATGGAACATTGAATACAACTATCTGGACCTGCTTGATTCCTACAATCAGTCGGTGATCGAAATCGAGTTTCTGATCAATAAACAATAAGGTTCAGGGCTAACATTCAGTGAATAAATCATATGCAGGCATTTAAAGGCATTACAACTATGAAAAATATATTAGTCATTTTAGTGTTACTGGCCGGGCTTTCTTCCTGCAATCAAAAAGTAGAAAAACCCGAAACCAGCGAGTCAACGCCGAAAGAAGAAGAGCGGGAAAGCAATACCATCGAGCTGACCAAGGCGCAGTATGAAACAGCAGGAATCGAAACAGGCATGCTATCCACCCGTAATTTGAGTGAGGTGGTGCTTGCTAACGGAAGCATCGATATCCCGCCGCAAAACCTGGTCAGTATCTCGGCGCCAATGGGTGGTTTTGTCCGGAAAACGGAGCTGTTGCAGGGAATGAATGTGAAGAAAGGCCAGGTATTAGCAACCATTGAAAACCCGGATTTCATACAGATCCAGCAGGATTACCTGGAAACAGAAAGTAAGCTGGAATACGCGCAGCTGGAATTTGCGCGCCAAAGCGAGCTCAGTAAGGACAATGTCAATGCACAAAAAGTGCTGCAACAAGCGTCATCAGAAGTTAAAATTCAGAAAGCACGTTTGACCGGTTTGCGTGAAAGACTGAAAACGGCGGGTATTAACATGAATGCATTGGAAAAAGGTACCATAGTCAATAGCGCGGTCATTACTTCCCCGATCAGCGGATCAGTAACGACCGTGAATGTGAACCTGGGTAAATATGTCAACCCGACCGACGTGATGTTCGAGATTGTCGATACCGACCACTTGCACGTTGAACTTTCGGTTTTCGAGCAGGATATCCCTAAAATCAAACTGGGGCAGTTAGTGCGTTTTACGGTGAGCAATAATCCCGATAAAGAGCTATTGGCCGAAGTTTATCTGATCAATCAGAAAATCAATGAGGACCGGACGGTACGCGTCCATTGCCACCTGGCCAAGGATGACCCGGGACTGTTACCACAAAATTTCGTCAAAGCTATCATTGAAACGGGTGCTAATCCGGTCACCGCACTACCTGATCAGGCTATTGTCGATTTTGAGGGTAAATCCTACATTTTCGTGCAACAGGGCGGCACACAAAAAAATGAGCAAGCCGGGCTGTTGTTTATTATGCAGCAAGTCAGCCGCGGTGTATCCGAAAACGGGTTTTCACAAATTAAATTTCCGGACGGATTTGATGGTAGAAATGCAAAAATAGTGGTGAACGGAGCTTATGCGCTGCTATCTAAATTGAAGAATGCCGAAGAGGAGGAGTAGGGTTATAGCCTCACTCTAAATATACTTTGCGATTTTCATCGCAATCTCTTCGCGATACCCGATATAGTCCTTGGAGCCGCCTGGCTGTACCTGAAAACTGTTTTTTAATCTTCGGAAAGGAACTTCGAGCAGCAACCAGGATGATGTTGCAGTGGCCAGTAGCAAAGCCAAGCTGGCCACTACAAACCAGGCAGGAGACAGGACTATTTTCATGTGAAGTACCCGTCTTGAAAAACTGAGTAAGATCGGCATCAGAAAGTCGGGCACCAGCATATGGTACACATAGATCCCGTAGCTGATCTTCCCCAGCAGCCCAATGTATTTGTTTCCAAGTACTTTCCCCGCCACGGATTTAAAACCGTTTTTGAAACTGGCTGTGATAACAAGATAGAGTGACAGAACTGACATCGAAGTCCTGAATAAGAGTAGTTTGAAAATCGAATCCTGCCAATAAAAACAGAACAGGATAAACAGCGCAGCGCAGATTAGAGTTAGCAAACGAATTTGTCTGACAAATTTTTCAGCCTGATCCTTTTGAAGCAATACGACGCTCCATAAGGCACCCAGGCCGAAGGAGTCCAGGCAGGTAGGCATCAGTACACCGCTGCCGTGACCGAGCACTTCCAGGATCAACCTGGACAAAATACCTACCGCAATGCAGGCAATAATTACCTTTTTTAGATGCGTGGTGGCTATTTTCAGAATGATAATAGGCCAGAAAATATAGAATTGCTCTTCCACAGCGAGCGTCCAGTAGATCGATAGTACATCTGACCAGTTATTGAATTTGTCGATTAGAAAATTGGAGCAATAGGCCAGGTAATAGAGGGGGTACTCATAAAATTCTGTTTCAATAGGAGGCAGAAAATGCAGGTACTGCGCAATCCAGACAACTAAAATTACAAAATAGTAGACTGGGAAAATTCTGAGAATACGTCTGATCATAAAGGATCTGTAAATATGGGCAAACCCCTGAGTGGCTAAAAAGCCTCGTGCCTTCAATAAAATTCCAGTAATTAAAAAGCCGCTCAGAACAAAAAACAAGGTTACGCCGAATTGTCCGCTGCACAAGCTTTGGACAGGAAGATTCTCAGGAAACCAGTGGAATGCGATGACCAGACTGATCGCAAGCGCGCGCAGACCATCGAGTTGAGGAAAGTATCCAGAGGCCTTATTTGCTGATTGTTCACGCATAATATATCTGTTGAGCTGGGGTATACCAAAGCAAAAGGGTGTGTGAGAAAGATCAGAGAGAAATAAAATCATGAAGGCAGTTTCCAGGAAGGATCTGCGTGATTTTACTGATGTAATACGTGCGGCTTCTAAATCAAAGATATTGATTGGACGCGGCAATGCAATAGAAAATACCGAATTGTGGCAATTATTCAGTATAATTTATATATATTCTATAAATTGTATTTCTTTTTGTAGTGCGTCTGTTTTGCGGGAAGGTCAGAAAAGGGCGCAAAAGAAACTTTTGACCAGCAGATCACTAAGGCAGCTTAAAAGCCATAATGAAGCCGGAAGGATTTTCTTTGGTACCGCCTACTGACAGGGCGATGTACTGCTTACCCCCACTGGTATACGTACAGGCGGTCGCGTTGGCCACGCCCGGCAGATCGGTTTTCCAGAGTAACTTACCCGTTTTTTTGTCGAACGCGCGGAGCTTTTTGTCATTGGTACCGCTGATGAATATCAGTCCTCCTGCGGTGACGATCGGTCCCGCAGAACCTTCCTGACCTGTTTCGGGGCCATCTTTGACTTGTCGTTTATCATCATTTCCAAGCGGAATCTGCCAGTCGTATTCTCCTGTTGTAAGATTGACTGCGCTTAATGTTCCCCAGGGTGGAGTCAGCGCAGGGTTGCCGTCCGGGTCTCGGAAATGGCCGTAGGCGGTTAGGTTCAGGTATTTGTCGGCGCCAGCTTTGGTTTTGCCGGTTTCAAATTTGGTAACTGCACTGGTACTTTGCTGCTCGCGCTCATAGAGAAATGCGATGATGGCTTTCTCCTTGCCCTTTACGACACTGGCAAAGGCAGGCATTTTTCCCGCCCCTTTTTTGATCTTGTCCAAAGCAGCTTCCCGCGTCATCCGGTTGCGCAATCCGATCAGCGAAGGATACGTGGGCTCATCACCATTTTTATCTTTACCATGGCAAGCCACGCAATAGGTCATGTAGATGGATTTGCCTTGCTGGAAAACAGACATATTCTTCGATTCCTGATCCAGATCCACCTTTTTCATGGATTCGATCTCCGGCGATTCATTGGATTTGACATATAGTACACTGCTCGTAGGATCAAACGCTGCGCCTCCCCATTCAGCACCGCCACGTGAGCCGGGCAGCATTAATGTTGCCTTCAAATCTGGCGGTGTAAAAAGACCTTCATAACGCATGGAGCGGTATTTTTTAACAAGTGAATCGTGGCCGGCGTCGGTATAACGGGTCAGATCCGCCTCGGACATGTATTGTCTGGCAAAAGGCTTAGGTTTCGATGGAAATGGCTGAGTAGGCCATGCTTCTTCACCTGGAATGTTGGAAGCGGGTACTTTGCGTTCTTCGATCGGGAAAAGTGGCTCGCCGGTTTCGCGGTTGAAGACAAAAATAAATCCATGCTTGGAAACCTGCGCGACTGCGTCCAATGGCTTACCATTCCTTTCCACCGTGACCAGGTTAGGAGGGGCGGGCAGGTCATAATCCCAAAGGTCGTGGTGCACCGTCTGAAAATGCCAGACGTATTTGCCGGTGGCCGCATCCAATGCTACCACGCTGTTTCCATAAAGATTTTTGCCTTTACGGTCGGCTCCGTAATAATCGTAAGTAGGGGAGCCTGTCGCCAGAAATACCATACCGCGCTTGCTATCCACACTCATTCCACCCCAATCATTGGCGCCGCCTGCATATTTGTAAGCATCTTTCGGCCAGGTCTCATAGCCTGGTTCTCCCGGCAAAGGAATGGTATGGAATGTCCAGACGAGTTTGCCAGTGATGCAATGATATGCCCGAATGTAACCGGGCTGCGCGCCATATAATTCGGATACTTCCGCGCCCATGATTAACAGATCTTTGAAAATAATCCCGGGCGAGGTCGGGATCACCGAAATGTTTGCGGGATCGTCCCTTAACCCCACATTCATGCTGACTTTACCTTCTTTGCCAAAACCGGGAATCGGTTTTCCTGTTTGGATATTCAATGCAAACAGGTTATCTCCACCCGTCACCAAGATCCGTTTGTTTGAGGCAGTATTGCCCTCACCTTCTTCCCAGTAAGTCAATCCTCGGCTTACTCCACCACCTTCCGCGCCATCAAAAGGATCGAATGACCAAATCTGCTCACCGGTACCGGCATTCACGGCATATACCCAATGCTTGGCTGAGGTGGCATACATTACGCCGTCGACGATGATGGGATTGCACTCGCTACTGCCCGGTCGGGAACCTTCTTTCATGTCTTTCAATGCAAAAGTCCAGGCTGGCTGCAACTGTGCTACATTGGAGGTATTAATCTGGTCGAGAGGCGAATAGCTTGTGCTGTGGGAGTCTGCTTTGTAAACGCTCCACGTACGGTCTTCCTCTTTGCTGTTTTGATAAGCGACCAGCGCAATAAAGGAAATGAGGGTGATCAGGGTTTTTTTCATGCCAGTCTTAAAAGGCACATACGGCTCCATTTTACTATTTTTCTAATGTATCCGACCGATGTTTTGTCGCCGTTTTCTGCGTTGAGGTAGATAGTTGAATTCTCAAATCTGTATGCTGATGACAGCTATTTGCTTATCCGTTGTTTTTGAGTTGATAGTGAAGCACAACAATACCGCAGTCAAATGACTTTGACTGAACCAGCGTCAGGCTTTGTTTGCTGCTAAGCCCCTTGAAAATGGTCATTCCCTCGCCAATAGCGGTAGGATTAATAAATAAATGAAGATCGTCTATCAGTCCTTCCGCGATAAGATTGGAAACGAAAGTTGCCCCACCATAAGTAATGATGTCTTGACCTTCTTGATTTTTCAGTTGCGCGATCTCTTCGGCAAGGTTGCCTTTCGCCAGCACAGTATTGTCCCATGGCGCGTTTTCAAGCGTTTTGGTAAAAACGACTTTATGTGTTTCAGTGAATTTTTTGCCAGCAGAATGCTCAGGGTCGCCCGGATTTGAAGCCACGTTGGCCCAGTATGGAATAAATCCCTCTGCAAGCTTTCGTCCCAATAGTATGCAGTCAACAGGATCAGTAAGCTCTTGTACGTAAGTTTTCAGTTCGTTATCCCAATCCCATACCATCGAATCCATTTCGCCATTTGGTCCTGCAATGTATCCGTCAATAGTCATCTGTACCTGAAGCTTTAATTTTCTCATGGTCTTTTGTTGTTTTGTTGATTACAAAAGTAGCTGATCAGGTTTTCATCCAGGGTTATGGATGCGACTTTGGAGGGGGTCGATCGCGACAATATTAGTGTCTCGCAAGTGAATGTAAGTGTGTCAGGGCATTATTGCCCTTCCTCAACGGGCTCAAACATTTATTGAGTAACTTGGAAAAATTTCAAACCCTACTGCTATTATGATATCCGGATGCCGCGTTTTTGCCATTTTTTTGCTTTCCCTATTTTTTTTTCAATGCCAGAAAAAAGCGGAGGATAGGCAAACCATTCAATCGCTTCTTTCGGGCGTAGCGCATATCGACGGCAAAAGCACTTATCTGAACACGCCTTACATTACCGCAGGCGACCGGGTTTATATGGTCGGGACGCAGGATGGGGCGTTTCCTGAGCTCGGCTGGCATGTTACCGGAGAGATGGGCGGGATCTGGGACCATCCTATTAAACTAATGGATGGATTTGTGGCTACGGT
This sequence comes from Dyadobacter sp., assembly GCF_039919315.1. Lineage (GTDB taxonomy): Bacteria > Bacteroidota > Bacteroidia > Cytophagales > Spirosomataceae > Dyadobacter. The sequence goes on from NZ_JBDSFX010000102.1 coordinate 32,831, forward strand.
AACGTCGGATCAGCAGCAGGTTTGCCTAATGAAGGCCGATACTTTCACAAATTTTCCTTTTGCCAACCGGCATGTTTTCAGAAGTGGATTGAAAGATCTTGTGGTGGAGCGGTGGCAGTTTGTACCTGACGGGAAAGAGGCCGTTGTCGTGGAATTTGCTTTTACTAATACATCCAAAGAGGACAAAAAAATAGAATTCGGTTTTACAGGATATTCTGATTTGAGGCCTGTTTGGCTCGGCGAACGCACCAATATGATTGATGCTCAGGATGTAGCCACCTGGGATGCTGCTTCGAAAGGCTGGATGGTGAAGGACAGTTTAAATGAATGGTATGTCATGTTTAGCTCTGACACGGAGCCGGAAAAGCATGCAAAAGGTGCAGTTTACTGCGATTACAAGCCAAAAGGAAAAGGTACAACTGCCACACTGAGCTATTCTATTGATATCAAAGCGGGTAGTACTGTTAGCTTGCCCATTACTGTGTCCGGGTCTTACGAATCTTCCGGCAAAGCCAGTGAAACATTGGCAGAAGTGCAGCGGGATGCTCCTCAGCTACTCAACGCAAAAAAGCAACGCTATGAAATGCTTTCGGATAAGGTGAAACTCACTATACCGGATAAGGAACTTGAACAGGCCTTTACATGGGTGAAATTCAATACCGATTGGTTGGTAAGGGACGTGCCGGCGATTGGCCGCGGCTTGTCAGCAGGAGCGCCGGATTATCCGTGGTGGTTTGGCGCCGATAGTGAATATGCTTTGAAAGGACTCATTGCTACCGGTCAGAAGGAGCTTGTCTACAATGCTATTGAGGTGCTTTATAAGCTGTCCGAAAAGGCCAACGGGAATGGTAGGATCATCCATGAAGCATCGACAAACGGAGCTGTATTTAATCCGGGGAACATCAATGAAGCACCTCAGTTTGCGTCACTGATTGCTTTTGTGTATGCTTGGACGGGCGATAAGGCGTTTTTGAAAAAATATTTCCCAGTCATTAAAAAAGGATTGGAATGGCTGCTGAAAGAGAATGACAAGGACGGCAATTTGCTTCCGGATGGTTTTGGTATGATGGAGATCCACGGTATGAACAGTGAAATGATTGACGTGGCCTCTTATACTCAGAAAGCTTTCGCCGACGCGTCCTATCTGGCTGAGCAAATGGGTGATAAGGCATTGGCTGCTCAGTACAAAACCATTGCGGACAAGCTGAAAGTGCAGATCAACAAGGATTTTTGGGTGCCGGAAAGTAATTCCTTTGCCGATTTCATTGGTACGCCCGCCCAGGCTATCGGCCTCATCAATGATGCGATCGTCAGAGCGGATACATTGAAAAAGCCGTGGGCTGTAGCCGAGCTGCAAGCGGCGAAGTCTGCCACTGTCCGGGCAGGAACTACTCAGAAAAAGGGCTTTGTGGTACATCATAACTGGGTCGTGAACACACCTATGGAGACCGGCATAGCCGACAGCGCAAAGGCATTGGCTGCATTGAACACTGCTTCTAAATTCATCAATCCATTTGGTGCGTTTGTGACAGGTATCGATAGGGACGAATCTGCTGGAAAAGACGAGCGTTCAGTGGCGGGAAACAATAAAGTATTTACCTACACAGGCGCTGTGATGACGCTCCCTACCGGCGTGCTGGCGATCGCCGAAAACAATTACGGACGTCCCGACCGCGCGCTGGACTATCTGAAACGCATGACAAAATCATTCAGTTTTGCATTGCCAGGCTCGATTTATGAGGTATCGCCTGATTATGGGATGATGGCACAGGCCTGGAACATTTACAGCTACGCCGTACCGATAGTGCAGCAGTTTTTCGGCATCCAGCCCAATGCATCCATGGAAATGGTCCGATTTCAACCGCAAATGCCAACTCAATGGAAGGAGGCGAAACTTGAAAATGTAGCAGCCGGAGACAATGAGCTGGACATTACTTACAAGGGATCTTCAAATTCGGAAACCTGGGAAATCACTCAGACGAAAGCAAACTGGAAAATCCTGATCGCATTTCCTTCCGGTACATTCAAAAACTGGCGAATCAACGGGAAAAATGTCGAACCTAAAAAAGAAGGCGCATTTGAGGTTGTTGAAGTAAGTGGAAAGAATGTATCCTTACTTGTGGACCGACTGTGAGCAGATTAAAACCTGCCGCTTGAGAACTCGTTTGTTTTTTTAGCAAGCCCATGCTGGCAGTTTCCGGGACGATTTTTTATTATTGGTTCATTTTCAAAATAGAAAATATATAACCTTTTTAAAATGACACAAACAGGCATTTCAGCAAGTGAATGGATTCCCGAGGAAAAATTGGTGATCACTCACATTACAGGCGATGTGGATATGGCAGGCGTCGAAGAATGGGACAACGGGTTGCAGGAAACCTTATCCAAAGTGGAGGACAACGGCCGGTTTAAGATTTTGGTCAATTTGCATGGCTTTACGGCGCTGGATTTTGCAGCACATAAGAGATTTAGAACAGTTGTACCGCAGACATTGGCCAGATATGGATGGAAGGCGGGTTATGTCCATCTATTTGAAGAGGCAGCAGATATGCAGCTAACTAATACCCGTGGAATCAGCTGCTTTGCAGCCGTTCATGTACACCAGGACGAGAGTAAGATCGAGAAATATCAGGCTATGTTTGGCACAGAAAAGGAGCGCTTTCTAACTGATCCCGAGCAAGCGGAGCACTGGATCAGAGGAGTGGTGGTGTAGCGGCAATCTAGCAGCCAGTGAATGAAGCGCATTCATTGGTCTGAGCCTAGTCTTCCAGCAAAAACGTAATTTCAGTTTGCCATTTGGCCGGATCTGGCTCGTTATCAGGATCAATCAGGTAAAATTCGGTGCGGCCACCCCATCTGATCATGCCGTCTGAAGAATGTATTTTTTCTTTAAACCCCTGTTCTTTGATCCATTGTTCCAATGCAATGTGGCCCTGCATCATGTCTTTAAAGTCGCCCGTGTAGATAATGCTGGCATAATCACCGGCGGGAAAGCTTCCTGGCTGGATATGGCCCTCTCCTGAAACCGCTGCGTGAATGGCAAAACCTGCCTCACATTCCAGCTCATTTTGCGGATTCATGGAGCGATACAAAAAGAAATCCGGACCGCTGGCCGCAATATGGTTTTGATTCATCCAGTTTTTTACCTCAGGAATTAATGGTGGTAAAACTTCCGGAATATCATTCATATGTACCGTTCTAGCAATTGCCAGAAAATGACGTTCCTGTCTGTACTCGACTTTGGGTTCTGAAAGCATGTCCTCTGATTGATTTGTTGATGTGTAAAATTACCGGATCTTTTAACGCGATACCGGGGGCTAATACGTCAATCTAAAAGGGCAGTTGCGACAAAAATGGCTACTGGTGGGAAGGAGCAGTGTGAAGTTCCCAACTGGATTTCAATTTTTGGATCTCTTCCTGTTGCCTGTGAAGGAGTTCGATGTGGTTTTGTTCGATCATACCATTGAATTCTCTGAGCTCCGAGAAGTGTTTCATCGTCAGGTATGCCCGCTTCAATAAGCCCAGTCCTTTGTCCAAGGATTTGATCTTTCTTTTTTGATGTAGTTTCAAAGCCCTTCTTTGTTCATTTGCCTTGGCGGATTGGTTACTGACCTGCTGTGAGTGGATCCACAAAAGTCGGATATATTCCTGGCGATAAAGATGGTTATTATTCATATTTGAAGGCAGCACAATTGAATTTCGTAGTTTGAAAATCTACATTTTTAGTCACTATCAGTAGACTTTGCGTGAGGACTTACCCGAAAACTTATTTAACGGTATACCGTGTCAAAGTATATCTACGGAAATGAATATGGGGCCACACCCACTATTTGCATATCATCTCATTTCTTCTGTGGCGACCTTTGGACAAACCCGAGTTTTGTTTCTCAAATTCTTCCCGAATGAATCAGAAGCTGTATGGCCGGGAGTGTTTTCTTTCTTAAACCCGAGTGTATTCAACATTCAGTGAAAAAATTTGCAAAACCAAACGGTTATATATAAGTTTAGGAAGCCATTTGTAACTTAAACTTTCAGTTATGCCAACCAACAGACAAACAGCCCCGGTAACTGCCGAAATGTTAATCAGAAAGCCCGCTAAGGACGTTTTTAATGCATTTATCGATCCAGAGCAAACACGGAATTTTTGGTTCACCAAAGGCAGCGGAATGCTGGAAAAGGGGGAAGTGATTATATGGGAGTGGGAAATGTATGGTATCGCTGTAAAGGTTTCTGTGCAGGAGATCATTGCGGAAAAATTGATCGTGATCGAATGGGGAGAACCGGCTACCACTGTGGAATTTAACTTTGAGCAAACTGGCGACCAGGCAACTTACGTGACCATTGCCAACTTTGGCTTTATGGCTACAGGCGAGCAGCTGATTAAAGTTGTGAACGATAATACTGGCGGATTTACAACGGTGCTGGACGGCTTGAAAGCCTATATGGAACACGGAATCAACCTCAATCTGATTGCCGACAAATTTCCTAAGGATGTCACTGCTCACAAATAGAGGACCTATTTTGGAAGACTGTTTATTGCTGGAAAACAAGTGCAATGCTGGTGTGGCTACCTTGTTTTGCGGAGACAATAATGTCGATCCGAAGCAGTACACATAGATCCTTCACAATGACCAGACCTATACCCTTTTGCTCGGTGTCGGTGGGTACACGGAGCCATTCCTCATAGGATCGATACGATTTGTTGAGCCATCTGATCAGGTCATCGGGCATTCCATCGCCAGTATCTTCGATGACGATCTGCTTTTTGCCGTCTCGATAACCAGCAGAAATATTGATTTCCGACTTGCTTATTTTCAGGGCGTTGTCCAGCAAATTATGGACCACAATAGAGAGCAGGCTGGGATCACTCCACAGCACAAATTCGCCGGGGACTTCATTGCTGATGCTAATGTTTCTGAACGTGGCAATGGCTGAAAATAATTCACCTATACCTGTGACCAGCTCCGAAACGTTGACTGAATCCATATGTGTCCGGGAGGCTGCATTCTTGTTTTGCAGCTTAATGTAGTCGAGCAGGTTTTTGGTGAGCGTACCTATCCGCATAGAGGTGTTCAGCGATTCATCGCTCATGCGGGTGATCAATGGACTACTACCCGGTTGCTGATGCAAGTACGAATTGATCTGCTTTAAAGAATAGCCGACATAATGTAAAGGTGTCTGAATATCATGGTTAACGGCGGCCACAATTTGACTGATGACGCGGTAGTGACGAAGCAGATTGTTTTCCCTGTCCTTTTTAACCAGATAAGCCGTTCTCCATTTTACTGCGAAAAAGAACAACGCCAGCAGCATCAATGCCAGCACCGACCGGAACCACCAGGTTTCAAACCATGCCGGCGGAATATGCAAAGTCACGATTTTATAGGTATAGTCATTAGGACGGAAACCGTTGATCTTACGAATGGTCAGACGGTAGTGGCCATAAGGGATTTTGGGAACCGGAATTACAAAATCCTCATTGACAGCCATCCATTTCTCAGTTCGGCCTTCGCCGGAAAGAGAGTACTGCATTTGAACATTGTTTACATGACCCAGGTAAGGGGTCGTTACCTGCATGCGGATCTGCTCGAAATCGCGTGGTATTTCCAGATCATCGTGCATGCTGATATCTCTGCCGTCTATTTTGACAGAACTAACAAAAATTCCCTTTTCGGGCAACTCTGATTTAATATTGAGCGGGGAAAACCATACCAGACCGTCCATCGATGGCAAAGATACGGTGCCGTCGGCTAGTTTGACGGCGCATGGGTTGCAGCCTCCGTTAAATTCATTGGTAGCAAAGCCGTGGCTCTGGTCATAATACAGGTAGTAGACCAAACTGCGGTTGTTGCTGGCGTAGTCAAGCAGTTGCGTTTTGGCAACCTGAAACAATCCCCGGTTGGTCGTTATCCAAAAGAAGCCTTTCGCGTCTTCGATAATGCAATGGGCGGTAGCCAGAAAACGATCTTTATCCAGTGGAAACCTGACCAATCCCTTACGGTTGAGCAAATAAATTCCGTTTCCGTAAGTAGTAATCCAGGTGCCGTCACGCGTGGCATAAAAGCTGCGGATATTCATGTTTTTGAAATTTTTGACAATTTCATGCCTGCCGGTCTTGAAGTTATACCTGTGAAGACCCGTTTCGGTGCCCAGCAACAGGGTCTCGGCAGTTTCCTGCCCCATCATGGTGATGCCTCCAAATTTCGCTTTCAGCATCGGCGTTATTTTATGTCGGCCAGCTGTCTCGTCCAGCCGGTATAAGGTGTTGTAATCGGAGCCAATCCATAGCTTATTACTTTGGTCGACAAATAACGACTTGAAGGTTTCCTGGACTTTGAGCCTGACCAGGATCTTTTGACCTGACTTATCGAGTTTAAAAAGATCATTGCCGACTCCATACCAGAACGTGCTGTCCTGGTTGATTCCCATAAAAAACTTATAGTTAAAATCATCCATGAAAGCCGAGACGCGGCTGGCTGTTGCCTTCTGGCCATCTGCGGTAATGCCCAGCCTGTATCCCTGGGCTGTCAAAACAGAACGACCCGGCCCCGGACTCTGTGCATAGTAAACATTGTCAGCATCTTTTGCCTGTAATTTCAATGTTTTAAAATCGTTCTTTTTGATCAGATAGAGACCTTTTGTAATACTTCCCAGAAAAAGAAAACCCAGCTTTTCATTGTAATGCGCCGTGACGATATTGAGATTATCGAAGTCAAAACCTTTCAGGATGAGTGTCGTCGTGAGCTCGCCGTTTTGTGATTCTTTCAAGGTGTAAAAACACTTATTCAGATACAGAAATGCTTTGCGGGAAATGTTGTTCCAAAACAACTGATAGTTGTTTTTTTTAGGATCATACAGTGCATTGGCGGTGATATCGCCTCTGAGTATAAGCCTGGTGTGGATCTGATCAGGACGGATTTTTACAAAATGCCTGTCAGCATCTATGGCAATCGCGCTGTTATCAAGCAGTAACAAATTCCTGAATGGGCCATCCACGCTGAAAGTGACTTTTCCGTTTTCATAACAAGTTATTTTGTTTCCTTTCCAAATGTAAAACTGATGTGCTCCGGTGGCCGCAAAATAATCCTCATAAAAGGGGTTGGTCTCATATTGCGAGGGCAGGCTGGTCAGTATACTGTTATGCCGCACTTCCTTTCGCGCATTGGGGTGGATTTTTTGGTAACGGCTGTAAAATGCAGTGTCTGCCGAGGCCAGACCGCTTTTGAGGACACCGATGTATTCATTGCTCTCAGTCAATGCATAAAACTCGTGGATGCGATCGTTTCCATAATCTACAACATTTGGTACAAAACCACGTATCCTGTTGCTTGATATGGGAATCACAGACCTTTCAAATGAAATGAACCGTTGCCCGTCGAAACGCACCAGGCCGGCTTCGGTCGATAGCCATACAAAGCCATTTTGATCTTCCATAACGGCTTTTACACTATTTTGGGGAAGACCGTTTTGATCTGTGAAATGTTGTAACCGGTGTGAGAGTACCTGTTGATCTTGTGCGAAAACCGGTACGATAGCCGCTAGCAGGCAGGTAAGGCATTGTAAAAAGAAAACCGGTATAATTCTCATTCAGCCATTAAAAAATACATGCATAATACGTATTCAACAGCGCGATAGGCTATCCGTTCAATTCAAAATAGGTGGTCAGTTCAATGACATTACTCACGCCCAGTTTCTCAAATATCTTGGCCTTGTAGCTACTTACAGAAGAGGAGGATAGATGAATGTGGTTGCTTATTGCCTTGGTTGACAGTCCTTTGGATAATAGTTTGGCCACTTCCAGCTCCTTGTCAGAAAGTTTGTCGCAAATAGAATCCTGCCCGCTTTTTGTGTTGAAAAGCTGGCCAAATGCGTTCTGCATAACGGAGGGACTGGCGTAAATCCTGCCTCCCAATACCTGATCTACGGCAAGTTTAAAATCCTCATTCACGGCGGTTTTTGAAATGTATCCGTTTGCGCCGGCTTTCAAAAATGGTAGTGCATAGAGCTGCTCATCATAACTGGAACAGACCAGTATCGGTATGAGGGGCTGCTTCATTCTGGCCATGCTGATCATTCCCACCTTATCTCCGCCCGGTAAATTGATATCCATAATGAGGAGGTCAAATTTTTGTTTTTCAAGTATAGCCAGCGTTTTATTAAAGTCTGCGGTAGTAGTGATCACTGCACTTGGTATATGCTCCATCAACAAATGCTGGATGCCCATCAAAATCAGCGGATGGTCCTCAGCTACTATAATTTGAATGCTCATTGGAACGGTTAGAGTAATAAAAATCTGTGTATTTATATGACAATATTAGGGAAAATCGCCAATAGAACTAATTTGCATGCGACTAAATTTATTTAATCCTGAAAAAACATTTTTCAAGATTGGTTTCAATTTATTGTGATGTCGTTGGCTGTTATACGCAATACATTTGTACCATGAAAAGAGAGGCGGACGGGCTTGTGAGGAATGCGGATCATGAATGAGAAGTATAAAGAGTAATAGGTGAATGATTTCATAACGTTGAGTAGATTGGTCATCTCCCGGCTGTGCCGGGAGAATGATTTTTTTGAATTAACGCTATTGGTGAGCTAATAAACTTTGTCAGGAATGAAAATTGCACTCATTGACCAGCACCCGGTCCTTCGTTCAGGAATGTCTGTCTTGCTCAAAGACCATTTCGAAAATGTCACTATGCTGGAAACAGCCTGTCTCAATTCTTTCAAAAAGAATGTAACCCACCAGACTTTCGATATTATCATCATCGGTTTGACCGAAGAATGTGATGGAATTGACAGGACGATTATCAAGAGAATGATGCGGGAATATCCCGGATCATCATTTGTGGTTTACGCCGGTAGGCTGCTTTACGATCAGGCACTGTCGCTGATGAAAGTAGGAGTAAGAGGATATCTTTTGAAAAACAACCAGCCCGAAGAACTCGTCACCTGCATCAAAACAGTCATCAAAGGCGGCAACTACACCTGCAGTGAGATCAGGGATTTTTCATGAACTGATTGCCTTTTTGAGAAATGCTCCCAGAAAACTTGTCATAAAGGTCAGCCCGATCGCGCCAAACAACATAAAATATTCCAGCTCCGTGCGCGCCTGAGATGAAGGCCTGTCCATCACGTACATATATACCACAAGCAGGGTGATGCATTGGGTGGTGGCCAGGATCCATCCCCGGTCTGGTTCTGCGAAGCCCAGCGCAACCGATAGCACTACGGCTGTAAGGTAAGGCAAATGAATGCTGGAAGCGGCCTTGATCGAGACGATTAAAAGCGCAGACCACACAAACACCAGCATGATATTGAGCAGAAGTTTGCGGTCAAACCACGGCGGACGTTTGGTTTCTGTTTGATTTTGTTTTTCACGTGCTTCTTGTTGCTCTATAAATTCTTCGGTCGCAAAGTCAATGTCGGCCTCCGGGCCCCGACCGAGAACTTGTAGCGTCAGACCTCTTTGGTGGTAAGGCTCAGGTGCCTGTCCGCGCGATACCCTGATGGCCGTCGTAAAGGAGGTGAGCGCATCTTCCAGCTGGCCGGTTTCTCTCTGTACTTTCCCCAGTTCGGTATACAAGTCCGCAAAGGTGTTATCATAGCTGATGCCTGTCAGAAAATCCTTTGTTGCCAAAGTTAGATTACCCATTTGCTTGTTGCAAAGACCTCTGTACAAATACGAAATACTGGATTGCGGGTATTGCTTAATACGCTGGTCAAAGGTGTCAAATGCCTTTGACAGATCACCGGAGCGGTACAAAGCAATATTCTCAGAAAGCCTGTCTTCTTCCTTTTCACTTTCTGACCTTTTATCAGGCACATATCTCAGATAAAAGATAAAGGCAAAGAATGCAATGAGGATCGGGAATTCCATAAAATGAATGTGTATAAAATAGTTTGCTGAACGGATCTGCTATTCCAAACCAGCCGCCGCAGGAGGATTTGGTTATACGTAAAATTACGTAGTGGGTGCCGCTCATTTCCGGATCATTGAGTGAACAGCAGATTTATTGAGCCGTTGCGCAAACCTTCGGCGATGTAACCACTGACAATTTGTGAACCGAAAAATAAGTAGATTGATAAGCCCGTTTCTTATAGAATCAAAATCTTTGATCGAAAATGCCGCCAGAAGAACCAAATCCGAAAGCCAGAAAAATCAACATTGAAATACTGCTTGGTGTTTCTGCCGTTGTCCTGAGTTTAGCGGCTCTTTTTGTCTCTATTTTTCAAACTAAAATAGCACGTGAGGAGCAACATGCGTCCGTGTGGCCATATCTGCAGGCTTATGTTTCGACCAGAAAAGGTCAATATCTGTGGCAATTGGAAAATCGTGGGATCGGCCCTGCTATCATACAAAAAGTAGAATGCATGTATGATACTACAAGTTATGAGAATCCCCGGGAATTTTTCTTTTCGAAGCTGGGATACCACAATAAGGGAGCGGGATTTGATTATATTCAAAATGGTTCAGTGATTAAATCAGGTGATGGAGTCAATCTGATTGGTATTTATGAGAATGATTCATTGGGCCGGAAATTGGAGGAATATATTACAGGCCAACACCTAAACCTGCGATTAGTATATTCAGATGTTTACGGTAATTGTTGGCAATTGGATCAAGGAAAGGTTACCCCACTGGACGAATGCCCTGAATAAACTTCCATTTCTCTCACTTTTTCAAATTAACCCAAGGTTAATCCGCGATTAACGCAATGGTAACATTGCGCGCCTACATTTGCGCCTGATTAGCGGGGATGCTATCCGGACGGCTTCACCTAAGCCGAATCCCTGCGATCCAGGCAGCCTATGCCGGTATTCATTCTGAACACAACGTATATAAGGGATAGTCACCGTCTGTACGCCTACCGGATGCGCATTAACCACTAGTTGATAATTAAATAAACGAACAGAAAATGATGAGATTAATTACTACTTGCCTGCTGATGTGGGCACTATTACTGTATGCTGCGCCGCGCTCATTGGGGCAAGGCAACGAAGCCACCATCGTGGGAAAGGTCTCCGAAGCAAAAGTGGGTCCGATCGTGGGCGCCACTGTATTCGTAAAAAATGAATCGACAGGTTTTCAGGCAGGTACGGTAACGGATGCCAACGGGGACTACATTATCAAGCAATTACCATTGGGATCACCTTACTCTATCACTGTGTCTTACATTGGTTATGGAGAACAAAAGAAAACAGGTTATGCCCTGAACCAAGGTGATCAGCTGCGGTTGAATTTCAGTCTGGAAATCAGTGCAACTGAATTGAATGCAGTTGACATTAAAGCTAACTCACTCAAAAACACCGTAGTGAGTCTAGGCTCTTCCACTCCGATTACTGCAAAAGATATTACCAAACTGCCGGTAAACGGGCGGAATTTCACCTCGCTTATTGACCTTTCTCCATTGAGCAACGGTAACAGCCTTGGCGGTCAGCTGGGATCTTCTACCAACTATACAATTGATGGTATGACCTCACGGAGCACGATTGCGGGTGGTGAAACCGGCGGGGCCTACGCGATTTCAATGGAGGCGATCCGCGAGTTTAAGGTCGTTACCAATGAGTATGATGTGACAATGGGCCGCGCAGGTGGCGGTACAATCAGTACGGTAACCAAGTCGGGTACGAACAAATTGTCAGGTAGCGCATTCAACTTTATGCGTACCGACTGGCTTTCAAGCTCTCATGACTTGCGTGGAAATAAAAGAACGCAGGATTTCTCGACAAACCAGTTTGGCATGTCACTGGGTGGCGCATTGAAAAAAGACAAAGCGCATTTCTTTGTGGCATGGGATCATCAGGCCGATTCCCGTCCTCTTTTTATTGCTAATCTGCAATCAGACGCTGATGTAGCAGCCAACAAGGTTACGCAGACTACCCTGGACAACTTCCTGGACATCGCCAGAACGAAATACGGCGTATCCAACCACCCGCAATTCGGTTCATTTCCTAAGAAGAAAGGCACTGACGCGATCTTCGCAAGAATTGACTGGCAGCTGAATTCGAAGAACCTGCTGACGCTGCGCAACAACCTCATTACCGAGATGGACAAGCTGTCGGAAGGTGACAACACTTCCATTAATGCATACGAATCTTATATCGATCGTAAGCGTTTCAACAACAGCATAATGGCATCACTTCGTACGATCGTGAACCCAAAAATCACGAACGAATTAAAAGTGCAGCATTTCTTTCAGGATGAAGCGGTAATCCCAAGCTCGGAACTTCCTTCGGCAAGTATCCCGCGTGCCATTGTTGAGAACATAACCTCTACTGCGGGTACCAATAACTATATCACTGCGATTCAAATTGGTGGTCAGCGTTTTTCTCCGGAGTGGTTCAAAGGGCAGACGTATCAGGCTGTAAATAACCTATATTACAACACCGGAAAAATCAATTTCACTTTCGGTATTGATGTAATGTTCAACCGTATGAAATCGGTTTATGGTAGTGAAATGAATGGACGCTTCTATTTCACCGGTTTAGACAACTTCAACAACCAGACGCCTTACCGCTATGCAAGAGAAATCAACCTGCTAGCCGATCCAAGCTCGATCGTCAACTCACTGGCATCAGGTATTTATGCACAAATGGATACCAAACTGGCGCGTGGTCTTGAAATGATGGCTGGTCTGCGTTTAGACAATACTCAATATCTAAGCAAGGCGAATTTCAGTCAGGTCGTATTCGACGAATTGAAACTGCGTACCGACAACAAGATCAATACAACACAGTTGCAGCCACGCGTACAATTTACCTGGGATGTAAATGAACAAAGCAAGGACATTGTTCGTTTTGGTGCGGGTGTCTTCGGTTCACAACTGAACCCTTATTCGATGATCAACAACATGCTGTTCGACGGAACTAAAGTGGCAGCGGTTGAGATTCAGGGTGCATTGGTACCTAAACCCAACTTCCCGGGCTACCGTGCCGACCCGTCTTCTGCTCCCGGTGCTGACCTGTTCAACAATCCGAAAATTGAGCGTCTGATCACGATCAACATGAACAACGCTGACGCGAAAATACCTGTTCTTTACAAAACAAACTTCTCATACAACCACTTTTTCAGCGATCGTCTGCGTATCGGTGTGAGCGGCTATGCTTCATGGGCACGCAACAACTATATGTATGTAGACCGCAACATGGTGGAAGAGCCTTACTTCCGCATTGCTGCAGAAGCAAACCGTGGCGTATATGTACCTGTTAACACGATCACGGAAAAAAATGGCGCGACCAATTGGTTAGAAAGCCGTAAAACCAAGAACGTAGGCCGTGTACTTGAATTGAACAGCACTGGCAAGAAAAATCAGTATGCCGTGGTGATCGACGGTACCTACCGTTATTTCAAAGATGGACAGATCACATTCTCGTATACATGGAACGATTCGAAAGACAATACTTCGTACAATGGTAACGTGGCAAACACGGCGACACTCGATTTGATGGTCAATGACGATCCACGCGACCTGAGCCGTATTACTTATGCCAACAACCACTTCCGTAACAAAGTAGTATTCTATGGAACTGCGCCAAGCATTTGGGGTGTAACACTGGGTCTGCGTTACTCCGGTATCGGCGGGACGCGTTATTCAATGGCCGTGAGCGGTAACATGAACGGTGACTTCGTTTCTTCAAACGACCTTCCTTACATTTATGATCCTAACAGCCCTGAAACGCCGAAGGTTGTCAGCGACGGCATCAAAGCCATCCTTAACAACCCGGAAGCAGAGCAAAGCATTAAAGACTACATCACAAGAGATATGGGCAAAATGGCTGAGCGTAACGGCGGTATCAACGGATTCTATGGTGTATTCGACCTGAGATTGGCTAAGAAATTTAATTTCTACAAGAATCACGGTCTGGAAGCTTCTGTCGATATTTTCAACGTAGCTAACTTGCTGAATAAGGACTGGGGCGTAGGAAATAACCTGGGTAAGCAAAACCTGTACACGATCCGTTCATTCGACAGAGCGACACAGCGATTTGGCTACGGGATGAGCAACGGTACAGGTGTATCCAGCCTGAACGGTAACCCTTATCAGATCCAGGTTGGTTTAAGGTACTCTTTTTAGTTCAGCAGAAAATCAATTTGCAATGCACTGAGCGGACAGCAATGTTTGCTCAGTTTTTTTAATATAACTAAATGAAAATGAATAAAATAGCTAGCATTATCGCATGCATTTTCTGGTCTTTCGGCTCGCTGCTGGCCCAGGATTCCCACGTGATCCTGATCAGTATCGATGGGCTACGTCCGGAGTTTTACAAAGATCCAAGCTGGTCGATGGTGAACTTGCGCCAGGCGATGCATACCGGCTCGTACGCCGACGGGGTTGTCGGTGTATTCCCGACGGTGACCTATCCTTCCCACACCACAATGGTGACCGGTGTAAAGCCGATCAAACACGGTGTGTATTACAACACGCCGTCTGAACCGCTGGAAGTGACGGGCAAATGGATCTGGGATTACAAGACGATTAAAGTGCCTACGATTTTCAGCGCAGCGAAAGAAAAAGGTTTAAAAACGGCATCCGTATTCTGGCCGGTATCATTGGGCGGTCCGGCTGATTACAACATTCCGGAATATTGGTATTTACCAAAAACAAAAGGTGGAAAAAGGGATATGCTGAATGCATTGAATGAAAATTCTTTTCCGAAAGGCTTTTTCGAAGAAGTGCAGCAAAATGCGATCGGCAAGCTGGAAGAAATCGACTTTGACGGAGACTACCTCGGCATTGATGACAACTTGTCGAGAGCCAGCGGGTATATTATCCGCAAATACAAACCTTCATTCCTGGCGGTGCATTTGGTGGCAGTCGATCACTTCGAGCATGAAGAAGGACGTGACGGCGAGAAAGTACGTGCCGCATTAACGAGTGTGGATCGTGGCATCAAAGCCATTATCGAAGCAGTTGAAAAAGCGGGAATAAAAGACAAAACTACCTTCATCGTCACTGGCGACCATGGGTTTGTTGACATTCACTCGTCCATAGCTCCGAACATTCTCCTCGCACAAGCCGGACTTTATGATCCGAATAACAAAGACGCATGGAAAGCATATTTCCACGCCTCGGCAGGATCGTCATTTTTGCATTTGAAAGATCCGAAGGATACAAAGACTTTGGAAAAAGTAAGACAGGCTCTCGACAAACTGACGCCAACGCAAAAAGCAATGTTCGACATCAAAGACCGCGCGGCATTGGACGCTGTGGGTGCTGACCCGAATGCGGCTTTCGCATTAGCTCCAAAACAAGGTTTTACCTTCAACGGCGCTGCAACTGGCGATTTCCTACGTCCGGCCAGCGGTGGTACCCACGGTTTTTTCCCTGATTCAAAAGAAATACAGACAGGATTTGTCGTTTTTGGGAAAGGCATCAAAAAAGGAGCAGTAATCCCTGAAATGGGCTTGCAAGATATCGCCCCATTGATTGCCAAATTACTGAACATTGACTTTCCATCTGCCGACGGAACGCTCTATCCGGGGTTGCTTTCGAAGGAATAGTTTTGAAAAGCGATTTAGTAAAGACCGGCTGCTCTAACGATGGCAGCCGGTCTTTTTTGTTTTTCATATTAAATCAAAACAATGCAGGTGTGTGTTATGCAAAGCTATTTTTAAGCAAAACCAAAACCTCCGCAGGCTGAATTTCCCGTATCTCCACAAAAGAAGTGCCGCCGAATTGGTTTGAAACCTTCACCGTAACCTTCGATCCGGCAGGATGAGACCCGGCGTAGGGTGCTCCTGCTGCCGTTTGTGCAGTATTAGCAATGACTACATACTCAGTACCAGGCGGTGACAGCTCAGCCGCTATGACCACATTACCACCCCGGGCATCCAAACCATTGGGGTTTACGATGCACAACGCTTCCTGATTATATAGGATCCGTGACCACGCCACCAGCTCCCCTGCTTTTGGTAGCTCAAATCCCGTCCCCGGAATCTGGATCTGACGTAGATATTGCCTGCCCAAACGTAACACCGGGTGCGCAGCCCGTATTTTGCAAAGGCTGGAAATCCGTACGTACGCCGGGCTCCCCGGATCAAAGCAATGTTTTCCCGTAGTACCAAATGGGCCAAATCCGGGTAACGATTTATCTTGCAGCAATACCTGGTCTTCAATACTTTCGGTCATGTTAGCACGCGGATGGGCGGGGCCAAACATGGCCTCTCTCAGATATTTATCGTTACCCCGCCAACCGCCCAATTGGTTTGTCTGGGTACTGGCCGGACCGGCAAATGCCTGTTCGGTACCATAATAAATGCAGGGAATTCCAAGTGTAAGCAGCTGAATGGCGACCGGCACGGTCACATAGTAGTCCTTGACTTGAAAATGATCCGGTACCTCAGCAGAAAAGCGAACTTTACTCCCAAACACATGATCGTGGTCATCCAGGATCGAAACGTGCCTGTCTCCAAAGCTTCGGTGGGACTCGAAGCCCTGACTTTGCTCATTGAAAATATCAAAATAGGAATTACCGCTTTGCAATCCTTTGGCCACTGCCGACAGTGTCAATCGGGCGCTTCCAATATCGAGGGCTGCATTCAGGTTCCGCTCCATCATGGCTGTGTAATCCAGTACCGCGTCCTGAAAATTGTCACCGCCTGCTATTTCACCAATTAGAAGAAAGTTATGCTTCCCGATCAGGTCCGTAAACTCCCTTATCGCACCACAGAAGTTTCGAGTCTCTTCCAGCGCCATGTGCTTGACCGTATCAATGCGAAAACCGTCACAGTCAGTCAATGCGATCCAGTACTGCAGACATTGGATCAATTGGCTAAGGGTACCCGGCACATCCAGGGCAAAATCCTTTAAGGAAAGAAAATCAGTGCGTTTGTGCTCGGCGTGCGGGTCGCCTATGTCACGCGATTCGCCCAGGTCACCCATTCCTGCACGGGTGTATATATTTTTGGATTGAAACTCTCGTGGCCATGCGCCCTCATGCCGTGAGGTAATGTCGGCGGATTCGGTCGCAAAACCTTTCTGCGCCGCATCGCGCCAGGCCAGTTGCCAGCCTTCTGTGTTATCCAGGTCATCGGATCCGTAGAAATGCGGCCACGGTTTGTAGGCTGGCTCATTGAGTGCGCTGCTCAAATCTCCATCGGGCGGCACATATCCCCAATTATCCCCGGAATGATTCACAATAACGTCCAGTAGTATACGTATTCCGTTGCTGTGAGATTCACTAACGAGTTTGACCAGGTCTTCTCTTGTGCCGAAGCGCGGATCAACGTCTAGGAAATCCTGGATACCGTAGCCGTGGTAAGAGTTGAGGCCTATCCGTTGTTTGAAAACCGGGCCGATCCAAATGGCGGTAATGCCCAGATCTTTCAGATACCTCAGCTGACTTTTGATACCGCTAATGGTCCCTCCCTGCCATCTGGTGCCCGATTCCGCCCATTGTTGCCA
The DNA here is from genome assembly GCF_039919315.1 of Dyadobacter sp. Classification (GTDB taxonomy): domain Bacteria; phylum Bacteroidota; class Bacteroidia; order Cytophagales; family Spirosomataceae; genus Dyadobacter. The sequence goes on from NZ_JBDSFX010000102.1 coordinate 50,239, forward strand.
GTTCCAATCCGGACGGCTGGCCGTCTGACGCAATGCAGCGATTTCTTCCCTTGTCAATAATGGGCGTGTGGATTCATTACCGTCACTGAACCGGTCAGGTAGCAAAAAATACAATACTTCGTCCCGCCAGCTTATAGGCGACGGATAGTAGAAGACACCTTCGCGGATGGCCAGGTTGATGAGGTCTCTGGCACCCGACATCGAGTCGGGTCGATCTGGTTTCAGGAGTGATATCGGTGTAGACATACGCTATCCAGGTTTGTAATGTTTGTGACAATCAGGAATTGTATACTTAAATATATAGCTAAATGATTATGCATCAATAATTTAATCGTCAATTTGAGCAACCGGTAACCGGGAGGAAACCACACTGGCAATATGTTTGCATTGGACTATTCGCTTTTTAAGAATTGGATGATCGCAATGCTCCAATTGTAAGGCAGTTTTGTGTGAAACAATGAGCAGCAAAAACTGATGATACAAACTTCTGACCTTTTATTGTTTGCGCTGGCTTGCCTGGTATTGGTTATCAGTCCCGGACCGAATATGGTATATCTCATTTCCCGCTCCATTACACAGGGCAAAATGGCCGGCCTCACCTCGCTGGGCGGTATCGTGTGCGGTTTCTTTTTTCATATCGTCATGGTTTCCTTTGGTTTGACCGCTGTTTTGTTTGCGGTGCCGCTGGCATATACAGTCCTGAAAACAGCCGGTACGCTTTACCTACTGTACCTGGCCTATCAGGCTGTGAAACCCGGAAACAAAAGTCTGTTTGAAATGCAAGCTGATCTGGCTATTGATAAACCTGCAAAATTGTTCAGCATGGGTTTTTTACCAGTGTTTTAAATCCCAAAGTGGCGGTATTTTACCTTTCCTTCTTTCCTCAATTTATTAACCCTGAAAACGGATCAGTGACGGCGCAGAGCCTGCAACTGGGCATCACGCAGATGCTGATCAGTTTTACGGTCAATTTTATAATCGTTTTGAGTGCCTCACGTGTGGCTGGCTGGTTTTCGGGCAGGCCGCTTTGGGTCAAAATTCAAAAATGGTTTATGGCAAGTATCCTCACCGTCCTGGCGCTGAAAATGGCGCTGGATAAAAGATAATTACATCAACATATAAATTCCGGATGTAGGTAGTACTGCTCATGAAAATGGGCAGTACCCACTATTTTGGAGGCTTTCAATGGATTATACTTTTGTGGGGTCAAATGACAAGTTCAATACCTCATAAAGTCACCATCAATATCAGCCATGAAAAGTCCGATTACATTACTGGTGGGCCTAGCGCTCACTTTTCTGATTGCCTCTTGTGATTCTAAAAACGAGTCCGTTAGGCCCGAACCGGATGGTACACCCGCCGTGGTTACCGGCGCCGTTACTCCGGTGGGAATTTCCGAAGGCACTGCTATTACTGCCAACATCGGGCCTGCGGGTGGTACCATTCAATCTGCTGACGAACGTATCCGCATTACCATTCCGGCCGGAGCATTAGCTACCGAGCAAACCATTTCAGTTCAACCGCTCAGTAACCAATGTCCTGCCGGCACGGGGCAGGCGTTCCGTTTGCTGCCGCACGGACAAGTCTTCGGCAAACCGGTGACCGTCACATTCAACTATAACGAAACCGACGTGAATGGCTCCATTCCCGAAGCACTGCGCATTGCCTACCAAAACGACAAAGGAATCTGGCAGTATCCGTCAGCTAAAAGTCTTGACACAACAGCACGATCTGTGCGTGTGGAAAGTACGCATTTCAGCGATTGGGCGCTGTTTCAAACCATGTACATTTCTCCCGGAAATTCGTTTTTGAACCCGGGCGGGAATCTGTTCTTGGTAGCCTTTCAGACACCCCAATCAGAAAAAGTGGGGGATGATTTTTTTGTACCGCTTCCCAGCCGCATTCCTTCGAAGCACATTGAAAAATGGACGCTCCGGGGCGGGGGTGTTCTGAAACCTAACCAAAACCAGGCCGATTACCATGCGCCTTCTTCCATTCCGGCCATCAATCCTGCTGCGGTAACTGTGTTTCTCAACGAAACTGTGAAAATAGACGGCGTACTCTTTAAAGATATCCGGCTGGTATGCAACATTTTTACTGCTCCGGAAGGACTATCAGTTCAGCTGGATGGCGGGGCCTGGCGTACATATGCAGGAGGAGCCAGTATCACCGGCGCACAGAATGTTATTCAGGGGATGGATGGAAAGGAAAGTGCTTCTTTACTTTGGAATGGAGCTCCAACGGGTATTTTCCATTGGACAAAAGGCATTGCCGTGGCTTTTAATTTAAACAAAGGTAAACTGATCTATCAACATCTTTACGGAAAAAATCTTGCCGTAAGCGGAGGTTCACTGACCGTTGACTGTTCCGACAAGGCCTGGGTAGTAGGCTCATTCACTGTGCAACCTGCTGGCTGGATTGATACAGCGCCTAACCCTCTTAAAATCGGTGAAACGGCTGTGAATGGTGTCTTCCGCGTAAAACGTGTTAATTAAGGGTTGAAATCTTAACTAATTCAAATGTCTTTTTTTGAATTCATTTCGCGGTAGATAAGGGATTTCTTTTACGGTTATTCTTTGTGGCACTTAACCCATCTTTTTTTAGCTTGTGATGATTGCGGCACGATATTCGTAAAGTATTGATTTGAACAAATTAAAAATCAATATGGCAACTACAGAAAATGCGAATGGCGTGATTGAAGATCTGATTGAAATTAACAATGACCGCGTAGCTGGTTTTGAAAAAGCAATTGAAGATATTAATGATGAAAATCTCGATTTGAAAGTAATCTTTGAAGAGTATGCCGATCAAAGCCGTAAAAACGTGCAGGAATTATCCGCACTCGCAGGGTCTGCACCACACCTTGAAACTGAAAAAAGCGTAAGCGGCACCTTACACCGGGCGTGGATCGATGTGAAAGCATTATTTGGCGGCAGTGACCGAGCAAGCATTTTATCCGAGGCTGAACGTGGCGAGGATGCAATCAAGAAAGCATATAAGGATGCGTTGTCTGATGAGCAGTTACCCTATCAGGGTATTGAGATTGTGAGAAGTCAGGCGCAGGGCATCAATTCTGCACATGATCGGATCAAAGCTTTGCGGGATGTCGCAAAAGCCTAACCAAGGATTGAAATTGAAAGCTGCCTCCCAAGGGCAGCTTTCAATTTTTAAAATGCCCTCGATAATGCCATGGATCGTCGTTGACGTAGATAGTCCTTATTTTCAGGATGAGAAGGGGACTGACTGGACACCGGTCGGTCAGAATGACGCGGTAACCTGGCCTGATTTCCAGGGTCTCTTTAAAAGAAAAGACGTGGCCCAGGCGGAGGGACATATGGCTTACCTGGCCGCGCATGGCGTCACCTGCATACGCTTGATGATGGAATATTGCCAAACCGAAGGCCGCTATTTTGAAAAACCTGTGGGCAGGTTTCAGTCCAATATGGTGCAGTTTTGGGATGATCTTTTTTTGCTTTGCGAAAAATACAGTATCCGCGTCCTTGTGACCCCGTTCGATACTTTTTGGATGGCCAGGCGCTGGAAATATCATCCCTATAATCAACTTTTAGGCGGGCCATGTAAGAGCAAATGGCAATGGTTGAGCTGCCCGGATATGCTATCCGCGCTGAAAGAAAGGTTTACTTTTTTCATTGAGCGATGGGGAGGAAGCGGGGCGTTGTTTGGATGGGATTTGTGGAATGAGATCAGTCCTGTGCATGCTGGGAAGAGCATTGAGAATTTGGGTAGGTATATTGATGACATTAGTACGCACATCCGGGAAAAGGAAATGCAATTATTCCAAAAATCCCACCTGCAAACCATTTCCGCTTTTGCACCCATCCTCAACGAGCCCGGTATGAACGCTCTCGTATTCCAGCATCCGCTGCTCGATTTTGCCTCCACTCATTTTTACGAGCCAGGCTCTATCGACTACCCCAAAAATGTCCATTCAGCAGCAATCACGACCGGTCGGATGGTGAGGTATGCTCTTGAACTGCTTCCTGCGGGTCGTCCATTTTTTGACAGCGAACATGGCCCGATCGCCTATTTTCGAAGAAACAAAAAAGGCCTTCCCGAAGACTTTGATGACGCCCATTACCTTCATATGCAATGGGCACACTTCGCGTCAGGGGCCGCAGGCGGTGGGATGCGGTGGCCATACCGGCACCCGCACGTGCTGACACACGGTATGCGACGGGCACAACAGAACCTGTCAGCGTTTGTGCGCCTGATCGACTGGAAAAATTTCAGAAGGGTGAATTTGAATGAAGAGATCCTCGTCAACAGACCTTCTGTCCGGGTTTTCGGATGTGGGGACAGCAATCAGGCCATTATCTGGCTGCTATATACGGGTAGCAACAAGGCCAAAATTAAGCTTAATGAGCAGCAACATCTTGTGAGCCTTTCGGTTCCGAATCTGGACGACGGCCATTACCGGGTTGTTTTTTGGGATACCAAAATGGGAATTGCCGACCAGCAAATCATCGCAAAGTCGGGCATTCATCTGCATATTCGACGCGTAGTGGATTTAGGAAATCTGGCGATTGCGATCCAACATTACCTACCTCCGGCCAATGATCAAACTCCCGGGAAGGGAGGGACCCTTCCAAAACACAAACAGAGATGGCAAGGAAAGGGTAGTCACCTAAATTTATCTATAAGACCTGCATTAGATTAATTGAAAGCCAGGTCGACAAGTATAAAATATTGCTCAATAACCACAATTAAGTGGAACGGCTTTTGTACCAGAAGTTATTCAACATAACTATTTCCCATATGAAAAACGATACAGGTTCAGAGCCTAAATTTAAAACCAAAACTTCCGCGGGAGCAGAACCTGCCTTGATGGAATTGTTTGTGGACTGCCTCCGCGATATTTATTGGGCAGAAAACCACCTTGTAAAAACACTTCCTAAGATGATCAAGTCAGCTACCTCCCAAAAGCTGGCTGATACGATCCAAAACCATTTGGAAGAAACTGTCGAGCATGTCAGCAGGCTAGAAGTTATATTCGATCTGTTGGGATTGGAAGCTATCGCTAAGAAATGTGATGCAATGGAAGGTCTTGCCAAAGAAGGTGAGGGCATCATTGAAAGCACCGACTCAGGGACGGCGACGCGCGATGTGGGGATCATACTGGCATCTCAAAAAGTGGAACATTACGAGATCGCTACCTACGGCGGCCTGGTACAGCTGGCCACAACGCTTGGCCTTGACGAAGTTGCGGAAATACTTGCACAAACTTTAAATGAAGAAAAACTTGCCGATGAGCTGCTGACTGAGGTAGCTGAAAACGATGTCAACTATAAAGCGGCTGACGAAGCTTGACTTAACCAACAATACTATGGCGACCAAAAAAGAGGCTGATCAGTCCTCGATACAGCAGGAAAATGATAAAACAGCCAGTTTGGCCCCGCATACTGCGGACGCCACGGGCGAATTGATGAATACCAACACCGGTCTGCGCATTAATGACGACCAAAATTCTTTAAAGGCGGGTGAAAGAGGAGCAACGCTGCTCGAAGATTTTATCCTCAGGGAAAAAATTACGCATTTCGACCACGAGCGTATTCCTGAAAGGGTTGTTCATGCAAGAGGATCGGGTGCGCATGGCGTTTTCAAGGTTTACGAGCCAATGGCTAATGTGACCAAAGCTGGTTTTCTGAATGACCCTTCCATCGAAACACCTGTTTTCGTAAGGTTTTCGACAGTTGCCGGTTCACGTGGTTCTACCGATCTGGCTAGGGATGTGCGCGGGTTTGCTGTGAAATTTTATACACAGGAAGGTAACTTCGACCTGGTAGGAAACAACATGCCTGTGTTTTTCATCCAGGATGCCATTAAATTTCCCGATCTGGTTCACGCCGTGAAACCGGAGCCGGATAATGAAATGCCGCAGGCCGCTTCCGCTCACGATACCTTCTGGGACTTTATATCCCTTATGCCGGAATCTGCCCATATGATCATGTGGGCAATGAGTGACCGTGCTCTTCCCAGGTCCTACCGCATGATGGAAGGATTTGGCGTTCACACCTTCCGCTTTGTTAATGAGGAAGGCGTATCCAGTTTTGTGAAGTTTCACTGGAAACCTTTGCTGGGAGTGCATTCAGTAGCATGGGACGAAGCGCAGAATATTTCAGGCAAGGACCCCGATTATCACAGAAGAGATTTGTGGGATGCGATCGAAAGCGGGAATTTCCCGGAATGGGAATTGGGCGTGCAAATCGTACCGGAATCCGATGAATTTAAATATGAATTTGACCTCTTGGATCCGACCAAGCTGATCCCTGAGGAACTTGTTCCCGTCAAGAGGATTGGCAAACTGACATTGAACCGGAACCCGGATAATTTCTTTGCGGAGACCGAACAGGTCGCATTCCATTTAGGACATATTGTACCGGGCATTGATTTTACCAATGACCCGTTGTTGCAAGGCAGGTTGTTCTCCTACACTGATACGCAGCTGACCCGGTTAGGCGGCCCTAACTTTCAGGAGATTCCTATCAATCGCCCGATCGTAGACGTTCGTAACAATCAGCGGGACGGCTTTATGCGGCAGACCATTAACAAAGGCAAATCCAGCTACAACCCCAATACGATTGGCGGCGGGTTTCCTGCCCAGGCAAAAGCATCGGAAGGTGGATTTACTTCCTATCCCGAAAGGATAGATGCCAGAAAGGTCAGGGCGAGAAGTAAAAGCTTTTTTGACCATTTCAGTCAGGCGAAATTGTTTTTTAACAGTCAGTCCGATCCCGAGAAAAACCACATTGTGGACGCGCTCAGCTTTGAATTAGGAAAGGTTAAAAGCGTCGAAATCCGCGAGCGTATGCTGGGTATCCTGTCCCTGATCGACAAAGGACTTGCTGCCGAGGTTGCTTTTGCGCTTAGGATGCATGTACCGGAAGATCCGAAACTGCCTGTCAACCACAGCATTCCCGCAGATGGGGATCCGGCAGACTATGATTCCTTTATTTTCGAATCAACAGTCAGTATCTCTGATGCATTAAGTATGGTCAATACCATCAAGGATAGCGTCAAAACGCGTAAAATCGCATTTCTTGCAGCTGATGGTGTCACGGAATCGTCGTTGATAACGGTTAAAAATGCATTGATAGCAGCGGGCGCGGTAGTGGAGGTGATAGCGCCAAGACTGAATTATGTCATTTCTGAAAATGATGTACACATACCGGTAGATCATAGCTTTTTAACGGCTGCTTCGGTACTATATGACGCTGTCTACGTTCCTGGTGGGACAAACAGTGCTGCTACCATTGAAGCGGATGCGGACGCTGTTCATTTTCTGAATGAAGCCTTTAAGCATTGTAAGGCCATTGCAGCCGATACGGGAGCGATCCAGGTGTTGGAGGCCACTTATTTCGGTAAAAAGCTGCCTTCGGAATTTTCTGACCAGACTGTACTAAAAGAAGGCCTGGTGGTTCTGGAGGATCCTGCGGAACTTGCGGACAAGTTTATCCTTGCTATTTCCCAACACCGTTTCTGGGATCGGGAGAAGCCCCGAAAAATTCCTGCATAAGCGTAAGATTAGCCGTCTGGGTAAAACCAGGCGGCTTTTTTAAACCAGACATCTATGAATCTATTTTGCAAACTTTCTTTTATTCTATTGCTCATTTGTGGTCCATTTTTCGGATCTGTTGCCCAATTAACAGTATTCAATGTATCGTCTTCGGATATTACCGATTTCCGGAAAGTAAGTGTGCAGCAGCAGTTTGAGGTCGATGATCAGATTGAATCTTCCACGACATTCACTTATGGTTTGGGCAGAAACTGGGAGATTGGTATGAACCTGATCAACCTGAATTTTAGTTTGAAAGACCGTCAGTTTGAATTTAATGATACTTCCACAGCGATCCCGTTTTCGCCATTACTGCTGGTCAATGCGCAGAAAGTTTTCGAATTGAGTGATCAATTATCCTTTGGAATAGGAGGTGTGGGCGGAAGAACGCTGGTGTCACATCATCATGGCAGTTTCGCATACTTTGGCTACGCTAACCTGGCCTACTCAGCAGGCCTTGACGGGCAATATCAGTTTGCAGCCGGACCATACATCGGTAACCACAGATACCTGGGTGATGGGCCTTCGTACGGCGTACAGGCAGCGTTTGATGCTGGTATCTGGTATAAAAAACTTCATTTGTTAGGCGACTGGATATCGGGCAGTCACCAAAAAGGAAAGCTGTCACTGGGATTTGGAATTTTCCTGGCAGAGCGTTTTCCGGTATCGTTTGGCTGGCAGCGAAGCAATGATGACGGCGCTCAGGCAGGTGTTATTCAGTTCACATTTTTGCCAAAGTAAACCTAACAATAAAACAATTTGATCATGAAGCCATCTTCTAAACATTCATTTTTTTACAGAAACGGGTTAGGTATGCTCTTTCTATCACTGTTCGTGGTGACATTGGGTGCTCAGGCTCTTACAGGTTGGCAGGAGCACAACGCCGAACGCGAACAGGATCATGCGCCTGCAATGGCCTTTTCCGAATACCTGCAAAGCGGACATTTTATTTCAGCAACATTTGAAAACTTCGAAAGTGAATTCCTGCAAATGGCATTGTATATCATGCTGACCGTTGGCCTTCGCCAGCAAGGTTCAGCCGAATCCAAATCACTCGACGAGCCAGAAGAAGTCGATAGGGAGCCAAAGCCCGGGCCGGACGCTCCATGGCCGGTGCGGAAAGGAGGGATAATCTTAAAGCTTTATGAAAATTCACTATTCATTGCGTTCGGCGTTTTGTTCTTGATAAGCTGGTATCTTCACCTCTATGGAAGCTGGATTGACCATAACGATCAGCAGGTGCTGAACGGCCTGCCCCAGGACACGCTGGGCAACTACCTGACGCAGGCCAATTTCTGGTTTGAAAGCTTCCAGAATTGGCAAAGTGAATTCCTGTCAATAGCAAGTGTCGTCCTGTTAACCATTTTCCTGCGTCAAAAGGGTTCGCCGGAGTCGAAGCCAGTGGATGCAGCACATTGGGAGACTGGGAAGTGATTAGATATAGGTTCGTTTCGTCCGTCGCGCGTGTTTTGATTTGGTTCCATTGTTTCAAATTCTTTTAACGACGATTACTATTAAAAATCATGCGAGTGATCGGCACGTTAATGCAACCACACAGTGCGCCAGCACATTGAGCTTGTCACCGGATGCAATAATGTATTCGTTGTCCCCGATAAAGTTTTCTGCTGTATTGATCACAATGTGCCAGTTGGAGCCGCATTCATCGCCTGGCAATACGAAATCGAGCGGCTTGTCACCAGTATGGAAAATGATGTAAAAATGTTCGTCGGTGACCTTATTGCCGTTCTTGTCAACACACCTGATACCTTGTCCATTCAGAAAAACCCCAAAGGAGCGTGCCGAGCCCCCTTCCCACTGCTGATCGGAGATCTGGTGTCCATCCGGTCGGAACCACATAATATCTTTTGCATCCGAGCCAGTCACCGGCAAATCCTGGAACCAGCGCCGGCGCCGGAAGGTAGGGTGATCTTCGCAAAACCGGATCAGCGACTTAGTGAATTCCAATAGCTGCTGGTCGGCCGAACCCCAGTCAAGCCAGGATATTTCATTATCCTGGCAGTATGCATTGTTGTTACCGTTTTGGGTTCTCCCAATTTCGTCACCCGCAACCAGCATGGGTACGCCTTGTGATAGGAACATGGTGGTTAATAGATTTCTTTTTTGTCTGTTTCTGAGCGCAATAATCTCCGGATCGTCCGTAGGGCCTTCTACACCACAATTCCACGAATGGCCATTATCATCGCCATCCTTATTGTCTTCGCCATTAGCCTCATTATGTTTTTCGTCGTAGCTCACCAGGTCATTGAGGGTGTACCCGTCGTGAGCGGTAATCAGGTTGATACTGGCAGTGGGCCTGCGATAATCACCCTGGTACAGGTCTGGACTGCCCGTAAAGCGCTGGGCAAATGCTGTCATCTCAATATCGCAGCCACGCCAAAAATCACGTATCTGGTCGCGGTAAACGCCGTTCCATTCTCCCCAGCCAGGAGGAAACTTGCCGACCATATATCCCTCTTCCCCAATATCCCACGGCTCGGCGATGAGCTTCACCTGTGAAATCACCGGGTCTTGATGTATGATGTTAAAAAATGAGCTGAGTGTGTTAGTATCATGCAAGGTGCGCGCCAGTGCCGCCGCCAGGTCAAACCGGAAACCGTCCACATGCATTTCAGTTATCCAGTAACGGAGACTGTCCATGATCAATGCAAGTACATTGGGAAGCTGGACGTTCAGCGTGTTGCCTGTACCCGTGTAGTCCATGTAATGCCGCTTATTGTCCTCCATCAGCCGGTAGTAGGAAGCATTATCCAACCCTTTGAATGAAAGCGTCGGCCCCATGTGGTTACCTTCCGCAGTATGGTTATACACCACATCCAGGATAACCTCCATCCCAGCCTTATGCAGCTCACGGACCATTTCCTTGAATTCAATGACCTGCCCACCCGGCTCTCGGTTGCTGCTATACCGGGCATCCGGTGCGAAGAAGCCTAATGTGTTGTAACCCCAATAATTCGTCAGTCCTTTTTCCAGTAAATGCTGGTCTTCTACAAAATGATGCACGGGCATCAGCTCAACAGCAGTCACGCCCAGCGCTTTCAGATATTGGATGGAAGCAGGATGGGCTATTGCAGCATAGGTACCGCGGATCTGTTCCGGGATCTCTTCCCGACGCATAGTAAAGCCCTTTACGTGGACCTCGTAAATGACCGTACTATGGTAAGGAATTTCAAGACGGGTGTCTCCTTGCCAGTCAAAGTCAGGGTCAATGGCCACAGCCTTAGGGATAAAATTCGCACTGTCGCTGTCATTGAAACTCATGTCTTTATCGGGGCCTTCGATTTGATACCCGAAAACCGCGTTATCCCATCTTACGGTGCCGTTAATGGCTTTTCCGTATGGGTCGAGCAATAGTTTGTTAGGGTTAAAACGGTGACCTTTTGCAGGGTCATATGGCCCATATGCCCGGTATCCATAAAGCTGGCCGGGTTTGAGTCCGGGCACATATACGTGCCAGATGTGGTGCGTAACTTCCTCAATTTTGATTTTGATGTATTCGTCCTGTTCATTTTCCGGTTCAAACAGGCAAAGCTCGATACTGTCGGCATTCTCGGAAAAAATGGCAAAGTTGATGCCTTCTCCATCCCACGTCGCACCGAGGGGATAAGGTTCGCCCGGCAGCGTTTTTACTTTCAGCTCACCAGGTGATTCCAGTAATTGATTTTCGATATGTCTTTCCATAGTAGGTGTGATGTTACTTCTCTAATGAGATGATATTGCCAACTCGGAGCGACATCGATAATTTTCGTGCCAGGCGCGGTATCAGTTTTAGGTTGGAATTTGAATGCGGTACCATAAGATAAAACCCTGTCCGTAGTAACAACTGTGGAATTCGTGAAGCGTCTGAGCATCAATTGCACCGAAATTAATTTGCATGGGAAGATTCAGCCGCAGTGAGATCGGATAAGCTGCATTATGACCTCCTAAACACTGGTTTTTGCCGAGTCGGAGTCGCTGGCATAGTTCTTATTGATTGGTGTCAATTTTTACTAAGCACTTATCATTTAGATATGACCATCAACTTACAAAAAGACCTGCTTTGTTTTTCTCATCTGAGATGGGATTTTGTGTTTCAGCGCCCGCAGCACCTGATGACCCGCTTTGCTGACATCGCTCATGTGTATTTCCTGGAAGAACCTTTTTATGATAGTCCCGGGAGCCCCTACATTACATTTGAAAGAAAGCTAGAAAACCTGTCTGTCTGCGTGCCTCACTTGCCAGCAGGCGCGACAACGGAAGAAACCATCAACATGATGAGGGCGCTGCTCGGATCTTTTTTTGAAGATCGCGACTGCCGCAACTTCATCTTTTGGTACTACACGCCCATGGCTTTCGAATTTGCAAAATCATTTACACCAGACACAATTGTCTACGACTGCATGGACGAGCTGTCGGCCTTTAAATTTGCACCGCCAAGGATTAAGTTTATTGAAAAGTTGCTGCTCAGACAGGCTGACGTTGTCTTCACCGGAGGCGTCAGCCTTTATGAAGCGAAAAAGACTAGCCACCATAACATTCACCCATTTCCAAGCAGTATTGACAAGGCCCATTTTGAAGCAGCCAGGGCAGCCATGCCTGAACCAGAAGACCAGGCCTCTATCACTGGCATCAAGCTGGGTTTTTATGGGGTGATCGACGAGCGGTTTGATCAGGAATTGATCAGAGAAATTGCTATCAGACAGCCGGATTGGCAACTTGTACTGATCGGCCCCGTGGTGAAGATTGATCCAGCTGCATTACCAGTTGCCGATAACATTCATTACCTCGGATCCAAAAGTTATCAGGAGTTGCCTGCATATTTATCAGGCTGGGACGTTGCGCTGATCCCGTTTCTTCTCAATGAATCCACGCGGTTCATCAGCCCTACGAAAACGCCTGAGTACCTCGCCGCCGGAAAGCCCGTAGTATCTACTGCGATTCGCGATGTCGTGCATCCGTATGAACAAATGGGATTGGTGAGCATTGGCAGTGATGCCGAGACGTTTATCTCGGCCATCAAGTACGAATTGAAAAAGTCGGAGGACAGGCAGTTGCTGCAAGCCGTAGATGAGTTCCTTTCTGATAAGTCGTGGGAGGATACTTTTACCGCAATGGTAGAATTGATGCTGGCGGTCAAACGTCAGAACAACTCGGTTGTGCTTGTCACTGAGTTGAAAAAAGCCAGCTAGCCATGTGTATAGCAACCAAGCACATGCGCAGTCCATTTAAAACTTTCTGGATGGCCGGGTTTGAATGCACCGATCAGCTCAATGCGAGCGGTGACAGGGTAGACCTCCTCCAAATGACCGGGCACTTGGCGCTGATCCGTGAAGACTATTTACGGATCAGCTCTTTGGGCATTCGCACAGTGCGAGAAGGTATCCGATGGAGTGTGGTAGAGTACAAGCCCTACCATTACAATTTCGATTTTGTACTGGATATGATGCATGCCGGAAGGGAATATGATGTGCAGCAGATCTGGGATATTTGCCACTTTGGATACCCCGCTGATCTTAGTCCGTTCCACCCGCATTTTACATCCCGATTCGTGGCGCTTTGTGAAGCTTTTACCGTTTTTTATATCAAGCATAATCCCGGGAAGCTAATGTATGTGACTCCTGTCAATGAGGTGAGCTTCATTTCGTGGCTAGGGGGTGAGGTAGGAGGGACAGTGCCGTATTGCACGAAGAATGGCTGGGAATTGAAATACGCATTGGTGCGTGCATATATCGCGGCATCAAAAGCCATGAAGCGGATCAGTGGACTGGTCAGGATTGTCACGACTGAGCCGCTTGTCAATATGGTACCTGGTCTTTTTCCAACCGATGAGGAACTGGCTCTGGCCCAAGTTGAAAATGAACAACAATTCCAGGCCATTGATATGCTTTGCGGGCGAATCTGCCCTGAGCTGGGTGGAAGCGGGGATCTGGTGGATGTGTTAGGTTACAATTACTATTATAACAACCAATGGACCATCGATAGCCACGAAGTTTTGGGTTGGAATGATCCCGTGCATGATCCCCGATGGCGACCACTGGCTGATCTCCTTGAAAGTGCCTATTACCGATACGGGAAACCCATTATTTTATCTGAAACCAGCCACCCCAAAGAAGACCGGCCGCTATGGATCGAAATGATCACATCTCAATGTGCGGAGCTCATCGATAGGAATGTACCATTGCTGGGTGTTTGCATTTACCCGATCATTGATAGGCCCGATTGGGACCGACTCGACGTCTGGCATCACTCCGGAGTCTGGGACACGGATTTTTCAGGTCCCAACGCGCGTGTACTACATCATCCGTCAGCTATGGCCCTGCTAGCCGGGCGGAAGTTAATCGATCAGAAACTGGAATTGAAAGCCTCGGCACCGGCAAGGGAATGGCAATAAAAGGCAATGCGACTGAATTTCCACAGTTACTGATCTTATCGCCTTACTAAGCCCCTGCGTTTTTTTTCTCGCCAGATGCCCGTGCAAAAAGTGATTTTGTATAATCCACTCTGACCGTCGCTGGCATTTGCTCTATTTCATTGATTTGGCTTAGGAAGATCAGTTTGTCTGGGGCCGGTAAGAGCAAATATGCTTTTAAGGCCTTTAATATCTTATTTGTCATGTCTGGAAATGTTAAAGTGAGTTACAAAGCTCCAATGGAGGTTGTTCCATCTTAATCCAGGCTAAGAATGGATTGACTCGCAGCGAGCCGGGGCGGAGAGAGTTCTCAGATTAACTGATTAGCAGTAAGATACGTATATTTTGAATGGAAAACAACTTTTTTACCCCGGCCGGATCATTTCCGGCCGGGGTTTTCATACTTGCTATAAAAGATTTTTAAAGCAACCTACTGCGCCTTTTTCTCCAAGAGCTCTTCCAATGTCCATGCTCTATCACGTCCGGAAGTCTTCTCGCGGATCGCTTTTACAGCGTCCGGGCGGATGGGAGGGGCATTTGTGAATTCGTGCCTCACATAGCTAACCACTGAGGCAATCCATTGATCATCATTATCTTTCATAGCGGGCATTTCGCTAGGGTAGGTCTGCCCATCGACAGGGCCCGAAAGTCCTTGCAGCAAAATATGCACCGAGGCATCCGTATTTCGGGCCAGCCTTTTGGAGCCTGCCAATGGAGGGGCGGTTTTGCTAACCAGTCCTTTTCCATCGGCGCCGTGACAGGTAGCGCAGAGCGATTTATAAATGATCGAACCGTTCATGACCAGCGTACGGTCACCCGCATCCAGGCGGCCCAGGCGAAGACCAAATTTTTTGGCATCCTCATTCTTCTCGATACTCCTTACGGCCCGGGCAAACACCGGATTGCCATTCGATGCACTCACCAGTTCATCCGACAGCTTTTTTGCCTCCGCAGACTGGCTGTATGCAAGCGAAAAAACAAGCTGCACGCGCACGTCGCTACTTGGGTCAGTTTTAAGGGTGGCAAGGTTACTGATCAGCCCATTGTCTTTTTTAAGAAACGATTCTGCTAATCTTACAGCCGCTTTCCTGATTTCAGCATCTTCATCTTTCAGGGCGTTGGCGATAGCATGATGGTCCAGGGCGCCCAATCCCTCCAAGGTCTGCAATGCATGCAAGCGAGAAAGCGCATTAGACTTGCCGGTTTGGCTTGCCAGGATCGTTTTTAACACCGGTACCACCGATTGATCGTTGCGAACAATAAGCTCTTTCTGCGCATTGTCGCGCCACCAGCCATTGGGGTGGCCCAGGTATGTGACGAGTTTGGCAGCGGTTTCATCCAGCATATGAGGCTTTGGCCCGGGCTTGATGCCATCGTATACCATTCGGTAGATCCTTCCATGTTGAATGTTCTTGTCAAGCCCCAGACGTTTGATCTGAGGACGCAGGTAGCTATTGGGACCTGTCCAGTTTCCTTCCTGTATGATCCCACGGTTCATGTCTACCAGGTACAGGCAGCCGTCGGGGCCCGTGTACATGTTCACGCCCCTGAAATTCATGTCGGTTGAAGCGATGAATTCTTCTTTCTGATAGGCATTTTCAAGGGTGATCTTACCGTCTTTGTTGATCACTTTGGCGCGCCGGATCAATCGGCCCACAGGCTCGCTGATCAGGAGATCGCCCTGCAGATCGGCCGGGAGCCTGTCGCCGCGAAAAATAACCTGCCCGCAACTGGCAGTGAAATGGTTCAATGTCGTATCCGGGCGCAGTCGTTTCAGGCCGCCTTCTACATCGGGTGTTTTGATAATAGGCCAAACGTCATTGAACTGCTCGCTGTACTGATCGTCAAATTCCATTCTTCCGTAAATAGGGTTGATCTGAAATCCCAGGGCCGGCACTTCACCCCCGGCCGAAGAGAAGAACAGCCTTCCATAATTGTCATGGGTAATGCCCCATTGCCCGTTCGAACCGCTAGGGATAGAATCGGGGACCAGCATGTTGTTTTTGTAGCGAAACCTGACGGGATCCACGGCCATATAAATCCAGTTGTCAATATTCCAGTCTAGACCGCTTCGCTGGTGTTCAAGGTTGCCGGGCGACTTTTTGCCGGGCGTATAAACCGCCCGTTTCACATCGGCCACTCCGTCTTTGTTAGTGTCTTTGTAACTAAAAACATCATAAGTGTCTGTTTCATTGACCAGTACTTCGTCGCCAACACATAAAAGCATCCTGGGTAATAACATTTTATCGATAAAAACAGAGCTTTTATCCATTTTGCCATCATTGTTGGTGTCTTCCAGGAGCATTACCCGGCTAGTGGGCGCGTGCTCGTCCGTCCCTTCCACATCCTGCATGTAGGTGTTAAGCTCGGCTACATACATACGCGCATTCCCATCCCAGGCAATCGCGACTGGCTCGTGGATCATTGGCTCGCTGGCCACAAGTTCCAGATGGTAACCTTTGGGAAGTTTGAAAGTTTTAATACTTTGTTCCGGTGTAAGATGCGCGGGTGAAGGGTCCGCTGTGAACGCCGGAATGGCATTGACCGATGCGTCTGTGGTAGTAAGGAGGGTATCCGGTGTGCTCTGGCGCGAAACCTGACAGGTAACCATCACAAAAGCAGTGGCAAGCGTGACTAAGCCGATTTTTTTGTTCATAAAATGATTTTATCTATCCATATTTAAACAATAAGTCACCACATCGCCGCATTTAACGTGCTGCTGTGTTAAAGTTTGATTAACTCCGGGATAGACGGCCGGAATGTGGTCGAACATGCTGACTGACCTGCTTTCAGGAAAGTGGAACTGCCTGACTATTTCCAGTGGAAAGTTTTGTGACCGAGCTGTGATAGTAGATCGAGGATTGGCACGGATCAGTAGTACCAGTCACTGCGGCCGCATCCTCTGGGCGGGGCGTACAAGCAAGCGGAATGTGGCCTTCACTGGTAAAAAGTCCAGAGGTTGCGTCGAGCCCTATCCAGCCCGCGCCGGGAATAAATACTTCCGCCCAGGCATGCAAATCGACGGATCCAATGCTTGCATCACCTATAAACTGAACAAGATAACCCGATGCAAAGCGGCTGGCCAGACCCAGATGGCGCAATACCTGCACCAGTAGCCAGGCAGAATCCCGGCATGCGCCCATGCCGCTCTCCAGTGTCTGCTCGCAGGTTTGAATGCCTACCTGCATTCGTTGCGTGTATCCGACATGTCTGTATATGAGCTTGTTTAGTTCGACCAGAAAGCCAATGGTATCGCCATTCAATGCTTTTGCTTCCTGTACCAATTGTGTGATGCGCGGTCCCCAGTCGAGGATTTCAGTGTAGGAAGCCAAATCGCTTTGAATGCGGGCAGGATAAAAGAAAGGGAAAGACTGTGCAAAATCATCAAGCAAAAAATCAAAGGGATTATATGGATTTAATGTCGCGTCCAGCCTGACTTCCAGCGACATGCCATTGATAGCTTCGGAAAAATCCGCCCTGGCGATAAAGTTGCCAAACAAATCCTGCTGCCAATGAATGTAATGAGTAGGCGGTAAAATGGTTAGTTGGTAGCTGTTAATGACGGCGTGGGAATGTGCGGCTGGCCTGAGCCGAAAGAGATGCGGAGAGAGAAAAACCTTCCGGTCATAAACATATTCCGTTTTGTGATAAATAGATACCGAGAGAGACATAATGTAACAAGAGTGAATAAAATACTGAATTTAATCAATTTATGTAGAAAATTTAGAATTTTGTATTATATTTGCAGCTTAATAAAAGATAAAATAATGCAAGAAGGAACTGTTAAATTTTTTAATGAAGCCAAAGGCTTTGGTTTTATTTCTCCTACAAATGGTGGGGACGACATTTTTGTACATTCGTCGGGTTTGAATACTGACATTCGCGAAAATGATAATGTGTCTTACGAAGTAGAAAATGGTAGAAAAGGATTGAACGCGGTTAACGTTAACGTTATCTGATTTTCGATCACATAATCATTGTGGAAATCCTCCTGAGCAAGGGGGATTTTTTTGTGCCCTACCTAGAAAACAGCTGTTTTCTAGCTGCATTGAAGTCACATATTATTAGCCTGAAAAGATTCGGTACGCCGGATCTAAACGAAGTGATCGGCTAAGAAAGGCTTTTGCTTTCCTAGCCGATCGAAGGCGTGTTTGAATCAAACTATGTACCTACTGCTGAAAAGTAATTTTTGAAAACGAAAACAAAGGTTCAATGGACTTGGCATTATCGTTTTTGAAAACCAGGTACAGATCATGTTTTCCTTTAATATCACGGAGCGTAATGTGAATCGGAGGCCTGGAAAAACGATTGGCCGGTGCTTTCGCCGGAGTAGCTGGCTTCGCATTCTTTTTCTCGCTCTCCATTTCTGCCATTACTTTGGCGATATCTACTTCCGGTGCGATTTCTACGTTTTGCTGACCAATGATTTCTCCTGTGGGTGAGTCAAGCCTTACTTCAATGGTACCACCCACACTGCCTTCGCGCTTTTGTGCCGCAGCATTCAATTCGAGTTTCTGTATTCCTGAAAGGTCGATGCTTTTGAAACCCAGATAACTCTTGTCAAAACTTACTACACTGAAACCTTGCCCGGCCACTCCCAGCGCTTTTAATTCTGCGCCTTTCACAACGGAGGCTTCGGCAGCGAAGATCTCAGGGTCTCTTAGCACGATCATTTCCTCGGATGTTTGCGCAGGAATGGCCTTGTTGTTGCCCACGGCCCGGTCAGTGTACGCCGCCCTGATCAGTACGGTGCCTTTTCCATTGTCGCCTTTAGGGATATCGGGCGTGTAATCACCTTTAACGGCCAATGTACTTAGTGTCTTATCCGTGCTATTCAGTATGTACTTCACGATCACGTCCACGTCGGCCACAGGCAGACTTGGGTGCGCGGCCATCGCTACCTCACCCCAAACGCCTGAACCACCTTCCCGTACCTTTTTTACGAGCTTGTCAAGCGCCCCGCTCTGCCCTTTGTATTTATTGGAAATATCTGCAAATGAAGGGCCGACAGATTTGGTATTAGGCTGATGGCAGACTTTACAATCACTTTTTCCCATCAATACCTGCGCTACCGCGAACTGCGTGGAAGCATCCACACTGCGTTGGCTCTGAATGACCTCTGCGTAGTCAAATCCCTCCGAAGTGTAATCAATGCTGATGGCTACCTGCTCAGGTTTGATCTTTCCGGCAGCCAGGCTGCCATCTTCTTTATCGTCCACATCCACTTGGTAGCGAATCGGTTTACCGGCAAAGAAAAATGTTTGATTTCCATCCAGATCCACGGCAACTTTTGGCGGCTCATTCCCCGCAATGATCTTTATTGACTTACTGTTGCTGGATCCTTTTGCATCGGTAACAGTAAGGCTGGCTGTATAAATACCTGGTTTGTCAAAAGAAATTTCAGAACTGGCAGTCGTAAAGGTTTTCACGGTCTTGCCGGCGCTGGTGATTTTCCAGCTGTATTTCAATGCGTCACCATCGTAATCCTTGGTTCCTTCCGAAGAAAGTTTTGCCTTAAATGGCACGGTACCGCCTTTTTTATCCGTAGCAATTTCCACAAGTGGCTTACGGTTGCCGCCATTGTATTCGATTCTGACCAGGCGGGAATTATCGCTTTTGCGAAACCAGTTGCTTCCATATTCGAGAATATACAAGTCACCGTCGGGGCTGAATTTAATATCAATCGGCTGAACCGGGTGGTAGTTTGGTAATACCCTTTCCATGGACTGGTAATCGCCTTTATCATCCATTGTGATCGCCATGATCCAGCCACGTGAGAAGTCGGCAGCGATCCATTTGTTCTCATAATATGCTGGCCAGGGACGTTTTGGGCTAATGAAATCCGATTGATGGTAGACAGGACCACCGGTAGCACTGCGCGATCCTGAGCCAACAAGTGGGAACTTCTCAGACACGCCATAGGGATAATATATAAATGAAGGTGCAGTCGGGAAAAGTTCGGCCAACCCAGTATTGTTCGGGGAATTATTGACCAGATTTTTAGGATCTTTTTTGGCGAGGGGCTTGTCTGCGGCATAGTCGTAAACCGGGAATGCCTGGTCGTTACCCACAAACCATGGCCAGCCGAAGTTGCCGGGTTTTTTGGCCTGGTTCATTTCATCATAACCCTTTGGGCCGATCTCCGAGTCTTCGCCAGCGTCGGGCCCTACTTCACCCCAGTACACGTACCCTGTTTTGCTATCTACGGAAATGCGCCATGGATTTCTGTGGCCCATTGAATAGATTTCCGGACGCGTTTTAGCGGTTCCTTTCGGATAAAGATTTCCATCCGGAATCGTATAGGTACCGTTTGCCTCAGGGTGTATCCTTAATATTTTTCCTCTTAAATCATTGGTATTACCGGCATGTCCCTGGTCATCCCAGCTGCTTCTACCCGGACGTTCGTCGGTTTGTGCGCCTTTCTGGTTACCGGTATTGTTCCCAACTGTCAGGTAAAGATTTCCGGCTTTGTCCCAGGTCATGCCCCCGCCCGTATGGCAGCAAACTTCACGCTGTGTTTCTACTTCCAACAAGGTCTTTTTGGAGGCTTCTACCAGTTGGCCTTCCTTTATCTCCCAACGTCCCAGTATGTGTTTTTTTTCTGTAGGGTGGGCATAGTACAGGTAAATCCAGTGGTTTTTGTCATAATTCGGGTCCATTGTGAAACCCATTAATCCTTCTTCGGCCTCACGCACCACTCCTTCTGCACTCGTATATTTGGTGTTGACAGGGATGGTCGCAATTAAATCCGTTGATTTGGTTATTGGGTCGTATTTTTTCAGTGCTCCTTTTCTTTCGATAATGTAAGCCGTGCCGTCTTTCATCACCTCGAAAACCATAGGTTCGTCCAGGTTATCAGCAATCACAACGGGAGTGAACCTGCTTTCGTCAGGTTTGGGAGTGGTGTCTTGTAAAGTAAAAGAGACCAGAGAAACTGCGCAAAGTGATGCTGCCAGCCGGAGTGAGCTGGACTTTAGTAAGGAAAATTTTATCATTAGCTTAAAAATGGTTAGATCGATCTTGTGGTAATATTGTGAAAAAATTGATCAAATCAAAGGGGATATTGTCTGACCGCACCACATTTAATAACCTACGGTTGCAACTGATCCTGACTTTGCAAGGCTTCCTGAACCATCTTAACGAGTTGGGTCAAAGATTCGTCGTGGGTCTTACGTGTGCATGCATACCAGGTGCGCCTGCCTGCCCCTGACCGGAATGGCAGAATGCTGAGCCCCGGCGTCTGTTCGTATTGTCTTGCTACCCACGATGCCATCACCGTCACGCCCATCCCGAAACGGACCATTTCTACAATCGCCTCAGTGAGTGGTACAGGAGTTATTTTTTGCGGAGAGAGACTCTCAATGAAGCCCTTGGTTAAAACGCTGTCGGGTGCTCCCGCGAAATAGGCGATCAGGTTTTCAGCATTGAGATCGCTGGTTTCCAGGGGTGTATTGCGAATGGCGAGTGGATGTTTGGAAGACATCAACACTACCATTTCGTCATCAAAAAGTGGTTCGTAATGTAATCTTGCATCGGCGGGAGCGTGACTCACAATGGCCAGTTCCAGTTGTCCGGTTTCCAGGTATTCCATCGGTCTGCGGGTTGCGTCGGCCACAATCTGCACATTGATGTTGGGATATTCTCTATTAAAATCCGCCAGAAGAGGAGGCAGCCAATGGTAGCAAGTGTAGCATTCGGTACTGATGCGAATGGTTTGAAATTTTCCCAAACGCATTTCCTCCAATTCCGCTTCCAGCTCCCTGATTATCGGCAGTATTTTTTCGGAGCCGGAAACAATTTTTTGGCCCGCTTCGCTCAGTACCAGCTTTTTCCCAATACGATTAAAGAGCTTTAAGCCGGCCACAGTTTCCAGGTCCCTGATCTGGTGACTAAGGGCAGACTGCGTCAGGTTCAGTTTTTCTGATGCTCTGGTCACTGAGCCTTCAGAGATTATTTTTTCAATGATATAAAGATGTTGAAGTGTCAGCATAGTTGTAGATTCATGAATATTTTTCATTAATTCTATAAAAATAAATCATTTTACTCATATATATCTAAAGAATTACTTTTGCACTGTACCAAATGAAAAGTAAAATGAAAATTCAAAGATTGTCCTGGGCAGGCTTAAAAATCGAATCCAATGGTCAGGTCCTGCTAATTGATGCTGTTGAAAATTACCAGGGAGGAAGTGCGGGAATCGGCCCGGAAGACCCATATATTTTCAGTGACCATACCAAAGCGGATGTTATTTTATTGACGCATTTACATTCCGATCACTATGATAAGGATCTGATCAATGCTACCCTGAAACCAGATGGAAAGTTGTTCAGTTCCGACCAGATCACCGCTGAATTGATCAACGACGGCTTGAACCCCACCGGCCTGGCCCTGGGTGCTGCCCATACCATTGGAAACTTTACTATTACGCCTGTTTTTGGAATGGATGGGATTGGCGACAAACAGGTATCTTGGGTAGTAGAGGATGCGGAACACCGGATATTGCACGGTGGCGACACGATCTGGCATAATCAGTTCTGGCATATAGGAAGGACATTCGAGCATTTCGATGCGGTATTTCTACCGATCAATGGCGTGGTACTCAACATTCCTCGACTGGAATTCAGTCCGGTACCCATTACCCTGAATCCTTTTCAGGCCGTGGCCGCGGCAAAATTGCTTCATGCAGAAACGCTCGTTCCGATACATTATGGCTTTAATAAGCCGGGCACCTACGATCAATATCCCGGAATGCTGGAAGAACTGGCACGGTCTGCCGAGCAGCAAGGCGTAGAGGTCACGTTGTTGGAGCCGGGCGAATTTGTTCCGCTGCCAGAAATTAACAGGTGACAGGAGGAGTAAAAAACGACCGGATCAGGATTACTATATTCGGTCGTTTATGCAATCCAATCATTCATGAAGAAACTTGTCCTGCTCGTTTTAATAGCTTTAACATTTAGCGGGGCTGCCCGCAGGAAAATCACCTGGGTCGCCATCGGCGACTCGATCACCTACCTGAATGACCATCAGAACGAAACAGGTAACCGCGTCACAAAAGGTTATCTCACATTGATCAGCGAGAAATATCCTCGTGTGCAATACATTAACCAGGGGCATAATGGCTGGACATCCATTAATATCGCGGATAAAATTGAATCGCTCAATCTCGAAACAGCAGATGTGTACACGATTTTTCTGGGTACCAATGACTGGTGGCAGGGCCGCCCGCTAGGTACCATTTCCGATTTTGAGCAAAATTCGGGTACAAGTTCAGTTTATGGCGCTTTTCGTATCATTGTCGACAAATTGAAATTGCTCAATAAAAAGGCGAAGATCATGCTCATCACGCCTATGCAGCGGGGAGATTTTGTGTATATCAATAGCGCCAAAAACAATGCATATGGCTCATATAAGGCTAAAAAAGAGCAAAGTTTGGAACAATTTGCAGATGCAGTGGTGGCCATTGGCAAGCATGAAAAATTTCCGGTGGTGGATCTCTATCACGACAGCGGCATTGATCTAAACAACATGGTGAACTTCAAAAAACTGAAAGATCCGCTGACAGGCAATTATAAAAACTACACTTATCCCGAGTATACCACCATCCCGTTTAACCCGGAAACGGACGAATATCCATACCCGGTGGAAGCCGTTAACATGACTTACGACGGGCTGCACCCGTCAGATAAAGGTTACGAAGTGATCGCCGAGCAGCTGGTCAAAAAATGGAAAGGACTGAAATAGCTTTTACTGACCATCCTTGGACGTAATTGACACTTTGAGGCTGCCAAGAAGGTTGTACATGGTGTTATTGATGCTTTCATTGTCAGCTTTGGCAACTTGCAATGCTTCTTCTGCTGATTTCTTTTTGCGAGCAGTTTCCGTTTTGACCAGTATCTCTTTTGCAGTAATGATGTCATTTTCTCTGGGTCCAAGCCTGGCCGGACTGCGCATCGTTGAGACCCCGTCCAGTTTTGAAATTTTGGCTACATATTGATGGTCCTGGCAATCAATGCTTAGATCAAACCGCAAGTATTCGTACAGCGAGTGCGATACGGGTACGTAGCTGGTTATGAGCAATTTGCCGGACTCCTGATTGCTGCCAGTTACAGCGTTTTCGTAGTTGCCGAAAGTTTTGCTGACCCATTCCTGAGCCTTTTTATAAATTTCCGCCTTACCCAATTCAGGCTTTCCCAAATCGGAATACTGGATATTTTTTTCGCCGTCTAGTGGAAGTAAACCGTCCTGGCTGAACGCCTGCTGGCATAGGAAGGTTAAAACGATTAAGATGGTATATTTCAAAACTTTCGGAAAATGGTTATCCGGTAAATATAGTTGAAAAGCTTTTTCGAAGGGCATTCAGGGTTTCGGTGTCGGTTTTAGTTTTTAAAGTCATTTTAATCGGTTAATTTTAACTACACTAAACTCAGCAGGTTATGACTCGGTTAACAAAAATTTCATTGGCACTAGCTTTTTTGTTTTGTGCATCTTTTACATTTCTACATCACGGTTGGGCAGATTACGATCAGACCAAACCGATGGATTTTGAGACGAAAATCGAAGAATCCATTTATGAAAATCCGCATGTATTGGCGAAGGTGAAATACAAGAAAGAGTTGATCACAGTCTTTCTGGCACCGACTAGCCGGATGACCGACCGCGGGCTGACTGGCGATATGATCACAAAAGGAACCTCGGTAAGACTGGTTGCTTATCCGCACAAAACAGAGAAAAACGAGATGCGTGCAGAAAGGATATTTGTCGACGGCAAGAAATTTGAACTGCGTTAATTGTGCTTGAGAAACTTGAATGGCTGGAAAAAACCACATGGGCTGTCGGTATCAGGCAGTCCCTGTGGCTTTATCCGGCGTTGGAAATCATTCACATTGTTGGTATCGTGATGCTGGTAGGGGCGGCCTTCGTGTTCGATCTGAGGCTGCTGGGTTATTCTAAAAATTTGCCCGTGAATGGTCTTGCCAGGCATTTGCTTCCATGGTCGCAGCGAGGTTTGATACTAATCATTCCATCCGGGATTTTACTATTTATCACCAACGCAAAAGCGCTCGGTACTGATTTTACGTTTTGGTTAAAAATGGCTTTGCTGGTAGTAGCAGCATTAAATGTGTTTGTCTTTCACCAATTTATTTTCAAAAGAGCATCCAACACTCAATCCACACAAGAACTCCCGGTTTCCTCCAAATTATCAGCTCTGGTATCGATCATTATATGGATTGCAGTCATTGCCTGCGGGCGTCTGCTGGCTTATTAGAGTAAAAAAGTTAACCTCAGTTTATAATTTAGGCTTTCCCAGGAACAACGTAACATCTTTCGACTGTTACAGAAACAGAAAGCAATTTTTATCCTTCAAATGGGCATCGGGGAAAAATTAAATTACCTTTGCACCATAAAACGATACCATGATTTACTTCTTCGCCGACGATCACAACACAGTTTTTGCATTACAAATAGAGCGAACGCTCACAGCCTCAGATACTTCAAAATTAACATGGCTGTTCGGTGGTGCCCAACTTCAAAGCCAAACCATCATCGCTGATTTCTTTGTCGGCCCGCGCGCTGCCATGATTACGCCGTGGAGTACCAATGCAGTTGAAATTACCCAGAATATGGACATTCAGGGCATTGTTCGCATAGAGGAATTTAAGCGGGTAGAGGCAGATTTTACGGATTTTGATCCAATGCTTTCGCAAAAATACAGCGAGCTCAACCAGGAAATTTACACCATCAGCATTCAGCCAGAATCGATACTGGAAATTGCTGACATTGCTGCATATAATAAGGAGGAAGGGCTTTCACTGAGTGATGAGGAAGTTGAGTATTTGAATACATTGGCTGAAAAATTAGGCAGAAAATTGACTGATTCGGAGGTTTTCGGTTTTTCACAGGTCAATTCAGAACATTGCCGTCACAAGATTTTCAATGGTACATTTGTCATTGACGGCGAGGAGCAACCTATATCGCTGTTCAAACTGATCCGCAAGACTTCTGAAACCAACCCGAACTCGATTGTATCAGCTTATAAGGATAATGTGGCTTTTATAAAAGGCCCCGTAGTTCAGCAGTTCGCGCCCAAACGGCCGGATGTCCCTGAATACTATGAGATAAAAGACTTTGAATCAGTGCTTTCCCTGAAAGCGGAAACGCATAATTTCCCGACCACCGTAGAGCCTTTCAATGGAGCTGCTACAGGTTCAGGTGGAGAGATCCGTGATCGGCTTGCAGGCGGGCAAGGTTCATTGCCTTTGGCCGGAACAGCCGTATACATGACCGCACTTTCACGTTTGGAAGAAAACCGTCCATGGGAAAAAGGAGTCGAGGAAAGACAATGGTTGTATCAAACACCGATGGATATCCTCATCAAGGCTTCCAATGGCGCCACTGATTTCGGTAACAAGTTTGGTCAGCCTTTGATCGTTGGATCGGTACTTACTTTCGAACATGAAGAAGAAGGCCGCAAGCTGGGATATGACAAGGTAATCATGCAGGCGGGCGGTGTTGGATACGGAAAAGCTAATCAGGCCAAAAAAGCCAAGCCGCAGGTAGACGATAAAATAGTGGTACTGGGTGGTGAGAATTACCGGATCGGAATGGGTGGTGCGGCAGTTTCTTCGGCCGATACCGGCGCATTTGGTTCAGGTATTGAGCTGAATGCAATCCAGCGCTCCAATCCCGAAATGCAGAAGCGTGTTGCCAATGCGGTTCGTGGAATGGTAGAGAGCGGTAATAATACGATCGTTTCCATTCACGATCATGGTGCAGGCGGGCATTTGAATTGCCTGTCCGAGCTGGTAGAGGAAACTGGCGGAAATATTGATCTGGATAAATTACCGGTAGGTGATCCGACGCTTTCGGCCAAAGAGATCATTGGTAATGAATCCCAGGAACGTATGGGGCTGGTGATCAGCAAAGAGAACATTGAAACTTTACAGAAAATCGCTGACCGGGAAAGAGCGCCGATGTATACAGTCGGCGATGTGACAGGCGATCACCGGTTCACATTTGAGTCTGCCAAAACAGGCGCCAAACCGATGGACCTGAAAATGGACGACATGTTTGGTAGTTCACCCAAGGTAGTAATGAACGACAAAACGGTTGAAAGGAATTATCAGCCGGTGAAATATGAGATTTCCAGACTGCATGAATATTTGGAACAGTTGCTGCAACTGGAAGCTGTCGCCAGTAAGGATTGGCTTACTAACAAGGTAGATCGCTGCGTAGGCGGCCATGTTGCAAAACAGCAATGTGCAGGCCCTTTGCAATTGCCTTTGAATAACGTCGGCGTAATGGCACTGGATTTTCAGGGTAAGGACGGTATCGCTACCTCGATAGGCCACGCGCCACTTTCTGCGCTGATCGACCCGGCCGCAGGTAGCCGTAATGCGATTGCAGAGTCACTTTCCAACATCGTATGGGCGCCCTTGAAAGACGGATTGACCAGCGTTTCTCTTTCGGCTAACTGGATGTGGGCTTGTAAAAATGAAGGCGAAGATGCGCGTTTATACAAGGCCGTGAAAGCTTGCTCAGAGTTTGCCATCAACCTGGGAATCAATATTCCCACGGGCAAAGATTCGCTGTCGATGAAGCAGAAATACAAAGGCGGCGATGTGATCGCACCGGGAACGGTGATTATTTCCGCAGCCGGACATTGTGATGACATTACTGCGGTGGTAGAGCCGGTTTTGAAGAAAAATGGTGGGGCGATCTATTACATTAACCTCTCAGGAGATAGCTATAAGCTAGGCGGCTCATCATTTGCTCAGATTTTAAATAAAATTGGTTCTGAAACCCCTGATATTCAGGATGCAGAACAATTTAAAAATTCCTTCAATACCATTCAACAATTAGTAAAGGAAGGGAAAATCCAGGCGGGCCACGATATCGGTAGTGGTGGTTTAATTACCACCCTATTGGAAATGTGTTTTGCTGACCGTGACTTAGGCGCGAGTATTGAGCTTTCCGGGCTTGGTGAACAGGATATTATTGAAAAACTTTTTGCCGAAAATATTGGCATCGTTTTCCAGGCTGACGAGTCGGCAGAAGCGATTTTGCAGGCAAACCATGTTACTTTCAATAAAATTGGAACAGTGAATCTGGCTGCTACCCTGGTAGTGAAAGATTCGGCCAACAGCTGGAATTTTGACATTGAAAATTTACGTGATATCTGGTTTAAGACCTCCTATTTACTGGATAAAAAGCAAACCAAGCCAGGACTGGCAAAGGAGCGTTTTGATCATTATAAAAATCATCTGCTCCGGTATAAATTTCCTGCAAAATACGACGGAAAGAAACCTGTAATCGACGCTGCCAAACCGCGCCCGAAAGCTGCGGTACTTCGTGAAAAAGGTAGTAATTCAGAAAGAGAATTAGCCAATGCAATGTATCTGGCTGGTTTTGATGTGAAAGATGTGCACATGACTGACCTGATCTCGGGCCGGG
The DNA here is from genome assembly GCF_039919315.1 of Dyadobacter sp. Lineage (GTDB taxonomy): Bacteria > Bacteroidota > Bacteroidia > Cytophagales > Spirosomataceae > Dyadobacter. Next base: position 78,669 of record NZ_JBDSFX010000102.1, read on the forward strand.
AAACGCTCGAAGACATTCAATTTATTGGCGCAGTAGGAGGGTTCTCCAATTCCGATGTTCTGGGTTCTGCTAAGGGCTGGGCCGGAGCGTTCCTTTACAACGAGAAAGCTAAAATCGCGCTGGAAAACTTTTTTAAGCGAGAGGATACCTTATCTGTAGGTGTTTGTAACGGATGCCAGCTCTTCATAGAATTGGGACTGATCAATGAGAACCATGAAGAAAAGCCAAAGATGCTGCACAATGCGAGCGGAAAGCACGAAAGTATTTTCACTTCGCTGACCATTCAGCCCAACAAATCTGTGATGCTGTCTACTTTGGCAGGAAGTACACTGGGTGTTTGGGTGTCACACGGTGAAGGAAGGTTTGATTTTCCATACGCCGAGGATAAATATAACATCGTGGCCAAATACGGTTACGAAACATACCCGGCAAGTCCCAACGGATCTGCTTTCAACACGGCGATGATCTGTGACGAAACTGGTAGACATTTGGTAATGATGCCGCACATAGAAAGATCACTTTTCCAATGGCACTGGGCGAATTATCCAGAGGGACGAAAAGATGAAGTTTCTCCGTGGATGGAAGCTTTTGTGAATGCCCGCAAATGGATTGAGAAGGAAAATTAAAAAGATTTTCAAATGTAGGCCCGCTGTTTGCAGCGGGTTTTTTTATTGTAAAAAAATGTAGATTTGGACTCATAATGCGGCCCTGCATTTAACCTTTCAAATTAAATCATCGACACGTGAACCAGTATTCCCTCGCCATTATGCCAAGTCAGGAAATTGCGCAACAGGTGGTAGACATGAAGCAATTACTTAAAGCGTCCATTGGAAAGAGCTATGGTAGTGCCAATGCTGAGGCGCATGTTTCGTTGGATGGCTTTGAGGCCGAAGAGGAGAACTATCCGGCTATTTTGGCTGAATACCAGCGCATTGTTGCTGGCTTGGCACCATTTGAAATCGTATTCTCTGATTTCGGAGACTTCGATCATGCTAACTTTTCCGCATTTTACATCAAACCAACGGACCAATCCTGCGACGCAATCCGGGAGCGGACCGGGGCCGTGATGAAGACATTTGACAAGAAACTAAAAAAGCAATTTATCAGAAAATGGGCCGACGAGTCCAAAAATCCGCACATGTCCATCGGACGGAGACTGACCCGGGAATGGATCGCTATGGCATATTCCATTTTCAATACCTATGAGGCCAATTTTACCTGTGATTCTTTTGTGATCAGAAAGTTCGTTGAAAAAAAGAGGCAGTATGAAGTGATCGATATACTTCCATTGCTTGGGGATGACGCGGCTACGCTTCAATTAGATTTGTTTCAACCTTAGCTTCGAAACCTTATGAACAGCTACGCGAAAAATGAGTTTTACGGGGATCTGCTGGTTTATAAAATTGAGAAGTGGAGAAAACTTGGAAGCAGTTGGCTGTTTTACATTTTAGCAATCATTTTTTTGATCGTTTTTGCGGGATTGATATTTCAACCGGAGAAAACCAGTGAACTGCTCAACGGATTGACGGTGTATGGAGAAACTGTGGATCAAGAAGGCAATCCGTATCGTTGGCTGGCGATAGTCGGGTTGATAATAATACTGATGCCATTCATGCCAACGGCGCTGCACATTGCGAGAAAGTATTGGCTATATCCTAAAAAGTCGTTGACACAGCGGGCTTATTGCGCAGTTCAGTCCAAGGAATTGATCTCTCATCCGCGCACCAGGAATTCCAGTGTAAATTCCAGATCCTACTATGTTATTATTTGTCACCCTGCCGATCCCAGGCAGATACCCGTCGACATCAGCGAAGTATGGTACCAAACGCTGAAACCCGGTGATCAGATTCATGTTAACTATCACCCGGCGGAGCGGAATATTGTTTATTTGAGGAAGGAAGCGTAGGCAGGTTTAATTGTCATTTTTCGCCTTTTGATAATTCAGAATGTCAGGTCGCTCATTTTCTTTGGTAGTAGCTGTTGATAATGTTTTGTTTGTTCGGGTTCCGACCTCTGACAATAAGCACTATCACCAATGCTATTCAATTCCCTCCATTTTTTATTTTTCTTCATTTTCGTCACAACCTTGTATTACTCGGTTCACGGGCGTTTTCGCTGGATGGTTTTACTAATCGCCAGCGCTTATTTCTACGCTTCCTTTATTCCAGCCTATCTCATTATTCTTGGTTGTATCATTCTCATTGACTACACCTCTGGAATATGGATAGAACGAACCAATGGTCAGATGAGGCTTTGGGTTTTAGTAGCCAGCATTATTGCCAATATCAGCTTTCTGGCTTTTTTCAAATACTTTGATTTTCTAAATAGCAACTTGTCGTTGCTGCTTGATTGGGGTAAGGCAAATCATCAATCGCCAGCGTTCAATTCGCTATTTCCTGGATTGGTCCTGCCGATTGGCCTTTCCTTCCATACATTTCAATCCATGAGTTACACCATTGAGGTTTATCGTGGAAACCAGAAAGCTGAGTACAACTTCGGGATCTATTCGTTATACGTGCTTTTCTACCCACAGCTGGTGGCTGGTCCCATTGAGAGGCCGCAGAATGTGCTCTGGCAATTCCGCGAACAGATATCCTATGAATGGGATAATCTGAGAGTAGGTTTATGGCTGATTCTCTGGGGACTATTCAAAAAAGTGGTGATCGCCGACCGCCTGGCTTTGGTTACGGATGAGGTTTTTGGCCATGTTGACAACCAAAATGCTACCAATTTAGTGATAGCTGTTTTTTTCTACAGCATTCAGATTTACTGTGACTTTTCCGGGTACTCAGACATTGCTCTGGGAACTGCCCGCACAATGGGCTTTAAGCTGATGACGAATTTCCGATCGCCATACCTTTCAGGATCCATTTCGGAATTTTGGAAAAGATGGCATATTTCATTATCCACTTGGTTCAGAGACTACTTATACATTCCGCTGGGCGGTAACCGCGTCGGGAAGGTCAGAATGTATATCAATCTCATGTTTGTTTTTCTTTTGAGTGGTCTTTGGCATGGAGCCAGCTGGCTGTTCATTATCTGGGGAGGAGTGCACGGTTTTTACCTGATACTTGCGCATATTCTCGGCACCGAATCCTGGTTTACCAATTCTAAATCAACAGTTTTTTCCAAGCTATCAAGACTGCTCCATATATGCTGGACTTTTCTTTTAGTCGCTTTTGCCTGGATTTTTTTCAGGGCTGAAAGTACCGCAGATGCATTTCAGATCTTTTCTACCATAGCCAGTCCGTCCGCATATTCGGTTCCTCATTTGAGCATCAACGATACAGAGTTGCTTTTATGCTTGGTTCTGATTGCATTACTGATGTTTAAAGACCATTATATCCCTGATTACGTACCAGGCCAACCCACTTTCTGGCCTTCTGTTGCAGTGATTTCGCTTTTATGTTATTTGTTCGGCATGTTTGGGAGCAATCAATTTATTTATTTTCAGTTTTAGTGATGCATTTTACCAATACTTTCATCCGCTTGGCTCTTCTTGTTGCTTCATTGGGAATTCTCATGGTCGGAATGTCGGACAAGCTTCAAAAGAAATTAAATGATCGTGGATGGATACCTAACCAATACAGGTTCGGAGATCTTTATAACGTGACTAATCTGGAAAGGTTTAAGGAATTGAACATGGACCTGGAAGATGCTCTCACCGAGGCAGACAAACCAGCTACAAGAAGTGATGAAGTCGATTTGTACACGATTGGGGATAGTTTTACAACTATGGATACAGGTTTCTATGCGGGAAACCAGAATCATCATATTTGGCTGGGGTTGAATGTTGAAACTGTACACCTAAATTCTGAAAAGCAGTCTATACTCGTTATTGAAGTTATCGAACGTACAATTCAGGAAAGACTAAAAGCAAGCTACCGTAAACTTTACATAGAAAAGGGATTCCAAACAGACAATCCAGGCAGCGTCGTCAAAACTGCCAAAGCACCCGGCACTACCTCTTTTTGGCTTAGTAAATTTAATGATCAGATTAATCAACGGCTTGAATTCCTACTGTTCAATTCTATAACTTTTTTGAAAATAAAGGAATTAAAAGCAGAGATAATGCTCAAATGGTTTGGCAGAACGCATCCTGGAGCAGTAATTTCCAGAGATCATCAATTTCTATTTTACGAAGTTGAAGCCAACCCTGCAAGTGTTCTTTCTCCCTTCCAGGCTATTGATGATGCGTCTATCGACTCCGTGGTGACAAATATGAACATCATTCGTAATTATTACAGAGGCGTCGGTTTTAAGGAAGTCTATTTCTGTTTCATACCCAATAAAGTGACGGTTTGTGAGCCTGACAGGTTTGTTTACAACAATCAAATTTCACGTATAGAGATGCATCCGAAGCTCGAAGTGCCAGTATTATCTATTCAAGATACGCTTAGAAAGCATCCTGAATGGTTTCACAAAAGTGATGGACACTGGAATGTGCAAGGGAAGCGGTTGTGGTTGCAAACGGTTAATAGGTTAGTATCCCATACTAACTGAACATTATTGTAAGTTATCGGGCACCTCTGCCGCTCTGGCATTATTTTGATAACTTATTTACAATAATGGCAATCGGCAAGGTTTTCCGAATCCAACCACTTTTCTCACGCTAACACAAAGACTTTTTATGGGCCTGTTTTTTAATAAGAATAAGGATAGCCAGCCGGTAAATCCTGGTGAATGGCTACATGCCCGGCAAGGTTACCCCTTCTATATCAAGGCTCCCATGTCGCTGATAGGCATTTATTTGTTCTTTTACTTTTTGTACCTTCTTCAAGACATTATTGTTCCTTTCGCTTTTGCCGGGCTGATTGCTATTCTGCTAAATCCGGTTTATAACAAATTTCAAAAATGGAATTTTAATAAAATCCTGTCCATTGTCCTTACCATTTTGCTGGCGGTGCTGGTGGTCGCCGGTATCATGTTTTTCCTGTCCTCTCAGATCGCACATTTTGGTGAAATGCTCCCACAGCTTCAAAAGAAAACCGAGGCTTTGCTCACTAGCCTGCAAAGCTGGCTGTCTAGCAGTTTTGGCATTTCAACTGAAAAGCAAAAAAGCATGGTAGATGAAGCAATGAACAGTAGCCGTACTTATGTTGGAAAAACGTTGAATACTGTTTTTGGAATGATCAGTTTTTTCATACTAATCCCGCTCTACATCTTTTTGTTATTGTTTTACAAGCCCCTGATACTCAATTTTATTTTTGAGGTTTTCGATGAAGATAATTCTGAGCAGGTCGCAGATATTTTGAAGGAAACCAAAGGTGCCGTGCAAAGCTACATTGTGGGATTAATGATCGAAACTTCCATTATTGCGACGCTTAATTCAATTGCCTTGCTAATTCTGGGTGTAAAATACGCGGTCCTGCTAGGTGTAATCGGAGCAATTTTGAACCTGATTCCTTACATCGGTGGAATTGTGGCGATCGCATTGCCTGTGTTAATGTCGTTTATCACCAAAGACGGCTATACCACGCCATTGCTGATCATCGGCGCCTATACACTCATCCAGTTTGCTGATAATAACATCATTGTCCCAAGGGTAGTGTCTTCTAAAGTTTCAGTTAATGCGCTCATTTCCATATTGGTAGTGTTACTGGGCGGGACGCTTTGGGGGGTGAGCGGGATGTTTCTGTCCATACCTTTCGTCGCGGTGCTCAAAATTATATTCGACCGGATCGATGAGCTCAAACCCTGGGGTAAGTTGCTGGGAGATACTATGCCGGTCAATGCTCCGGGAACGATAGTAGATCCAAATGAAGTGTCAGATGAATGATTTCGATTCGTAGAATCGAGATAATCTTAAAAGTAAAAGCCTCACGCCGATCATTTTCAGCGTGAGGCTTTTGTCCTTGTTAGTACTATTAATAGGTCAGCTTTTGCACGGTTCCCAGCGCGTAGCTCTGAACATAGAATGTTCGGTCGCCACTCCGCTTGATATCAGTGGGCATCATGAGCCCACCCAGCAAAACAGTCCCATTTTCATTTAGGATAGAGCCACTAAACGGTGCAAACCCACCCGGAAGCGCGAAATCTGCGAAATGCAGAAGTAATGGCTTCTTGTTAGCAGTCAAGGTCAGGTGGGTAAGGGTCGTGAAACCGCTTTTGTAAACACTAACAGTTCCGTCTGTGGTCACCTTGAAAACATTTGCAACTGTGGGAGCGAATGGGAAACCTGTTAACTGGCTAACCAGAAAATTGGACCCGTCGAATTCTATCCCAGTTGGAACGGCGTCCACACTCTCAGACGGGCCAGGGATTTTGGCGAATACGCTCAATGCTTTGGTCATCTTATCGCGCTTGATAATGGCGTTTGCTCCCGCATCCGCAATGTATAGATTGCCATCCGGACCCTTGGTAAGGCTATATGCATTGGAATTCAACGGATCAGTCAGATTTTTACTTCTTACATACGTGCCAATATCCTCCTTTGGAATCAGGTTCAATGCCATTCTTGGATCACCTTCCTTAAAGTTGGACACGTCCACGGTGTAAAGAAATCCTTCCAGGCCATGCAGGACATAGAGTTTGCCACCTTCATAATACAGGTGACTAAGACCTTCCGGGCCGCCTTCCGGACTAGCTGCCGAAATGAATCCGCGAACAACAGTGGTTTTGACGCCACCAGGTGTGATCATCACAATGGCACCGTCATTATTTCCCGTCCCCGCTTCAGTGATCCAAAGTTGACCTTTTTCATCGATAGCCATGCCAATAGGAGCTCGAAGGCCAGAGGCAAAGTTAGAGACAGCAAATTGTGTAGGTTCTGGAATAGGTTCCTGGGGGATTTCGTGATCTGTGCAGGCAAATACGCCAAATAATAGCAGGAGATAAGCGGAAATGGATTGTAAATAATGTTTTTTCATCTTGTCGGTTTAGTGAACGTTGGTAGTAAAATTGTATTTTGATACCTATCATAGGTAATTTCAAATATAATTATTATAAGGAAGAATTGTTTTGTTTTTGGGATTTATGAACAATGGTTTTTATTAAGCGGTAGGCGTGATGTATTTTCACACCCAATTATCCACCCAATTTCCCAGGTATCATGACGCAAGATATTAATCAGCCCAAACCGCCGGCTTACACTTCCATTGACGAGGAAACAAAGCAGTCGGGCTTCACGATGGCATCCGACATCCACGTGTGTTCCTTGCTGAAAACGCTGGCTGCGGCCAAGCCGGGCAGCAAATTACTTGAACTCGGAACTGGCACAGGCCTGTCGACCGCATGGATACTTGCTGGTATGGATCCATCTTCAACATTGGTATCCATCGACAATGACGCCCGTTTTCTGGATATTGCTGCCAACCATTTGGGAGGCGATCCAAGGCTCACATTGGTCCACAGCGACGGTGCGGATTGGGTTGACAATAATAAAGATGAAAAATATGATTACATTTTTGCTGATACCTGGCATGGAAAGTATCTGCTTCTGGACGAAGTACTAAACATGCTGAACCCAGGTGCTTTTTATATCATTGATGACATGCTACCTCAGCCTAACTGGCCCGAAGGTCACGATATCAAGGCATTGAACCTGCTCGAATACCTCGATAGCCGGACGGATCTTGCTTTGACAAGGCAGGTTTGGGCGACGGGTATTGTTATTGCGGTGAAGGTGTAGCAAAATGGTGTTGTCCCCAGCGAGAATGGTTCACAGGTCGTAGCATTCACATGAAAATCAAATTTGGGAATACGTATAAGAGTAAATTTTGGGTATTAAGTTGTTTGAATTTAATAATTGCCAGATAATTTTATAATTATCAAAGAGCCGGAGTTCAGTACTAACCCTTAAAATTTACCTTATGTGCCAAAATCATGGAGTAGCTTACATTAAGCCAGGTGAAGTGGAGATTCAGGAAATTGAATATCCTAAACTCGCTCTGGGCAACCGGAAATGCGAGCATGGTGTTATCCTCAAAATCGTATCCACCAACATTTGCGGAAGCGACCAGCACATGGTCCGCGGTCGTACCACAGCTCCGGCTGGATTGGTACTTGGTCACGAGATCACCGGAATTGTGCTGGAAGTCGGCAGTGACGTGGAGTTTATTAAAGTGGGTGACCTCGTGTCAGTGCCATTCAACATTGCTTGCGGAAGGTGCCGGAACTGCAAGGAGGGACGCACAGGAATTTGTTTGAATGTGAATCCTGCACGTCCTGGCGCTGCGTACGGCTACGTGGATATGGGCGGCTGGGTAGGAGGGCAGGCCGAATACGTAATGGTACCCTATGCTGATTTTAACCTGCTTAAATTTCCTGACAAAGATCAGGGAATGGCTTACATTAAGGATCTTACATTGCTTTCGGATATTTTTCCGACGGGCTACCACGGTGCTGTGACCGCGGGGGTAGGGCCTGGTTCGATTGTGTATGTAGCCGGAGCTGGTCCGGTTGGGTTAGCGTGTGCCGCATCCTGTCATTTGCTTGGCGCGGCAGTCGTGATCGTAGGAGATATGATACAGGAAAGACTTGATCAGGCAAAAAGCTTCGGATGCGAAGTAATTGACCTGACCAAAGATACGCCGCTGGAACAAGCTATTGAGGCCATTATTGGCGTACCCGAAGTCGACTGTTTTGTGGACTGTGTCGGCTTTGAGGCGCGAGGGCATGGTTCTCAGGCAGGCGAGGAACGACCGGCGACGGTACTCAATACAGCAATGGCAGTTACCAGAGCAGGTGGGGCAATCGGTATTCCGGGATTGTATGTGACAGGTGACCCGGGTGCGAAAGATAAAGCTGCCCAGGAAGGAAGTTTGAGTATTCGTATCGGACTGGGTTGGGCCAAATCGCATGCTTTTTACACCGGACAATGCCCTGTCATGAAATACCACCGTCAGCTGATGAACGCGATTTTATATGATAAGATCAAGATCGCTAAGGCAGTCAACGTGGAAGTGATCACATTGCAGGACGCTCCGCGCGGCTATCGGGATTTTGATAAAGGTGCTGCGAAAAAGTTTGTGATTGACCCGCACGGGATGATTGCGTAGCGTGAGGTTTTTGAGAAGGGACGACTGCATTAGTGAATGTGGTCGTCCTTTTTTATTCCGGGCTTTCGTGCTTATCTCCGCCTGCGCTTTCTTTCAATAGCGTATTTTCCACTAAGTAAAATGCGGATTCCTGAAAGTTTATAAATGATTTGGATTGCTCATTATCAATCCACCCTTTTTCCAGATGACTGGCTTCTACCAATGCCGACGCTTGCATTTTGCCGTACAGCTCGCACACGTCCTGCAAAGTTTTCAACTCATTTTCGTTAAAGCCTGACGGGTCAAATGACTTGGATGTCGAAATCATTTCACCATAATTTCCATTCCCAACCTCCACCTGCTCGATCGACAATTTAGCATCGTCAGAAAGCTTGACATACATTTTCTGATACTGCGAAGGCACCGGGCCAAACTGGATTGCACGATATGAAATACCCGAGATAGCATAACCGGTCCGTGAGTACGAAAGAAAATCGGCATAAAACAGCAGCTTGTTCAGCTTGGTTTTATAAAGTTTCTTAACCTTCGAGTCAAAAAAGGAGATCATATTGGAAATCCTATTCATATCCGGTTTCCGGAATCCATTGAGTGCCTAAGGGGCCTGATTTTCGAAAATTTGGTCAAGAAATAACAGATCCCACATTCTTTTTGCATTTTCTGCAATGATCGCTTCGGCCTTCATCACCAGCTTATTTGCCTCTTTCTCGCTCAGAATATGTGAACTGGCCTGCACCTGCCGGATAAAAGCTGCCGGATCTTTAACCGACAAAATCAACCGTCCATTCGAAACCGAAGGAATTTCTCCCGACTCATACAAACGATAAGCATTGGTGCCAAGCCCAAGTATCTCCGACATTTTATTCGCCGAAACATCATACATCTGCCTGATCTCCCTGATTTCCTCCGGAAACGGAATACGATATTTTTCGCGATACTGGTTATGAACTTGTGATATGTTCAAATCTTCAAGCTCCAACGTTGTGAATTTTTCACCTGAATCCTTGCAAAGGTAATAATGCCAGAAAAGCTCAAATTTCTCCTTTCGGTATGTTAGCGTGATTAACTCGTGATGTAGGGAAGCCTCGTTGCCTGTAAGTGGACTTTTCATAATGTGCTATTTAAACGGATAAATTAGAGGATGTTGGGCAGTGTGGAAGGAAACGCAGAGCACACTGCTATTAGGTCTGCCAAGCGAGATTTTAATATAAAGTTCGCAGCCTTTATAGGCATAGCCAAAAACCCAAAGCCTTGCGATTCCATAAAGCGTGTCATCCATCGGGCCACTGACATAGTCGCTGATTTGCAAAGACTCAATAATCCCTTTCAGCTTGGTTATCGTTATATCAAGACCAAGCAAAGTTTCCGTATTCTTGGGATTCGTGCGTGCCGTCAAGACTATGCCGAAGATGCTGTATTTAGTATAGAATTCTGCAAGAAACTGCTCAACTTCTAATCGCGATACCAAATTTATTAATAAGTTTAATTATTTGCATATTATTTCAATAAAATCAACTTTATAGTTGAATAACAATGCAAACTAAACTATTGTAACTTGACTTGAACTATACACATCCCAAGCGTCTTTCAACCGGTTGGTATCATTGATTTGAAGGTTAAAATCGGTCTTTTGTAGCAATATCCCCCTTGCTGAATTTGCATTTCTCAATCCATCTCCCGAATATCGCATTCCTTTAAAACATAATGAAAATGAAGAATCTTGCAAGAAATGCCCTGTTATGGTGCGAGTGTCGCGAAAGCGCCTCGGATGCCCATTATGTGCATAAGGACACCTAAAACAGGGCGCATTTTTTAATCCTTTAAAACATAATGAACAATGAAAACACAAACACACTTGCCCGAGTCAGTGGATTCGGTATGCATGGCCTATGGTCATGAAGTTAAAGAATTGCTCAGCATGTGCAGTGCCGAAACCTGGATTGAGGACCTTTGGGCGATTTTTACCGGTTACATGCTTGCGCAGGGAGAAATGGGTTTCAACCCGCGCCTGGCCGATATTTTTACATCGTTCCGGGATTTGGTTATGTTTTTTGAGAAGGTGAAAGCGATGCGGGCGGCGGCCTAGCCCGTAGGTCAGTCCGGGCAAAGCTACCGCTTCGCTCGGACTGATATTTTAAAAGCTAATCCCCGCCGTGACCTGTATCGTCCTGGTTTTTAATCCGTCGTAGTAAGCTCCATCCGTACTGTAATCCTTCATTCCGTAGTCGCGGATGCCTTCCTGTAGCCGGATGGAAACAGGGATGGTTATTTTCCAAATATCAATTTCAACACCGGCCGCGGCAGTTATTATGATCGGATCTTTGTTGGTTTCAGATTGCAGATCATTGGTGATGTCATTCCCGCTGCAACCGGCAAAACCGCAGGCATAACCATATTCACGGATAGTCAATGCTTTTCGCAGCCTGAGTGTCGGACCAACTTCTGCAAAAGGCCTGATCATGCCTGAGGTAAAAGTGTACCTCAATAGTAGCGGGAAATGAAATGCCTTCCATCGCCAGGTCGTTTCAAGATAAAATGGCGAATTAGCACCTTTGGTGGCGAAATACTTGAAAGAATTATACCCGGGTTGGAAATGCAGTGAAAATCCCTGCGGCTGCTTTGAAAATGCGTAACTAAGATCCAGACCGGACGCGAGACCGGAGACATTGGACACCTTGTCATTGTCATATATCTTCCCAAAAAACTGGGGGCCAGCATAGACTCCCACACCGAATCTCCTGAATTCGCGAGAGTTCTGAGCCTGAACCATGTTGGCGACCAGTAAAAATGATAACAGGGGCAATAACGATTTTTTCATGGATGCAGGCAGCGAGATTGAGTTTATAGTGACAAAATTGGCTCGTCATTGGTTGGAAGCATCTTGTCCGAAAGTCCCCCTGAATTTGTCCCGATTTCACCCGCAAAAATGATGAAGAACAATCTAGGTTTGTACTATCAAATTCATAATAAATTCAACCTTAAACCAATAACCATGTCAAAAATTGACCTGCATCCGTATTTAATGTTCGACGGCAATTGCCGTGCGGCGTTCGAGTTTTATCAACCTATTTTCGGTGGCGAACTGAATTTCATGACCTACGGCGATCTGGATGGAAGCTGCCCCGACGGAGTTCGCGACCAGATCATGCACGGCACGCTCATGGGCGGTTCAGTGGGATTTATGGGAGGCGACGCACCCGAGGGAACGCCGCTCGGCGCCGGGAAAATCAACTTGTCGCTCAGCGGTTTTGACGAAGCCACTTTGCGGGAGAAGTATAGTGCCCTGAGCGAAGGCGGGACTATAGTAGTACCAATGGACCGCCAGATGTGGGGCGATATCTTTGGCGCTTTTCAGGATAAGTTTGGTATCGACTGGATGGTGAATATCCGGACTGCGTAGTTCTTATTCACATTTCAGATATGTGGCCCCGCCGGTTTCCCGAACCAGGTCCGGGCTCATATTGGCCGGGTCGGGCACGTAAAAGCGCTCAACCTGCCAAGACCTGAGTTTTTTTAGTTTGGTATTTGTGCACAATCGAACCTCTTTCAAACTATAATTCTCACCAATATTCAGATATTCAAGATTCGTAAGGCCAGTTAGATTCATAGTCTTCAACATGGCGTATATCGAAATTAGTGTTTTTAGTTTGGTGTTTGCTCCTAATTTTAAAAAGCCGATTGAAGCTCTTTGCCCGCCGCCGTCCGAGTGTCCGGAAACATCCAGATATTCCAGTTTAAGGTTGTAGCGAATATCCAATGTGTCAAGTGGCGGCTTAAATTCCTTTACGACACCCACTGGAAATGCCCACGAATAATTATTGGTGATATCTGTCGGAACCTGATAAGCCTGGAATTTGAGGTATACCAGATTTGTGAAATATTCTAGTCCTCTCATGCTTTTATTGGCTCCAACGAACTGAATGTGAAGGCTATCCACATTCTTAATATCTGCATATTTGATACTTCCGTTCGGAATGTCGTTTCGATCTATTTTTTGAGTAATTAAATGCGCTTCCAAATCGGCCGAAAGGCTTACCAGATCATCATCTGCCAGTGGTTTCAACGGTTCCAATATTTCCGGAAGTTCAACTTCTTCGAGATGCTCGACCGATTTGTCTTTGCAACCCAATAGAACAAAAAATGTGATGATGAAGTGTACCAAAAGGTTTCTCATGGTAATATTGAGGTGCTGTTTGTTGAACATAAATTAGATTTTCTTACTAAAACTTAGACCAAACCCCGCTTGATTTTTGCCATCTGGAAAACTAAAAATATTCCACGATGTGCGTTGCTTACGAATTTTATGTTGTCTTGCCAGGTTCCAGGTACTGAGAAGCATAGTGGTGGTGCCCAAGCCAATATTGACCATAGAAAGCGTGCGCTGACCGCTGGGGCTATAGTCGTTGTCATATATTGCATTCTTTTCGGAGTTGAAGCCGATCGCACCGATCGTAATCTGAGTTGCTCCACTCAAAAGTCCCAGTACGGGGGCCGTATTATTGTTGTTGCTTTTCGATATGTCAATAATATTAACGGTATTAAAGCAAACACTGGTACCTATCAAAATCGCGGAGCCGATAGCTTATACAGGCTTGATATTATTGCGCAGCTGCGTGCCAGCAGGGCCATACGTAGGCTGTATCATTGCGCACTCCTCCTTGGTGAGACCACTGGATGCTATCCATTCATCCACTATTTTACTATCCATTTCAAAAATGCTATCATATTGATGCACCGTGTTAATCGCCTCTGCCACGTTGCGTCCCGCAGTTTGTTCTATCAGATAACCGACTGCGCAAATAGTTTTGTCTCTATCAATAAAGCAAGGTCTGCGCTGATCTAAATAATCATAGTTCCTAGGGAATTTGCCTGCGGTGGCATAGGCGCGGAGCAGGTCGAGCAACCGACTACGTTTGTGTTTAAGATCTTCCGTTAAGAAAGAAACGTTTTTGTTCCGAAGCAGGCGCTCAATATATTGAAGGTGAGTTTTGATTCTAAGATCGTTATCCAATGTTTCATCAGGTTTAAAACCGAATGTTTCGATAAAGCTCCTATCGCCGATGATCGGATTGACAGTGTTGCTCCGGTCATAATTATTGCAACCAGCTAAGAGCAGAAACAGAAAAAGTGGGAGGAAAAGTGAATTTTTTCTCATGGTAGGATCAATTAAGTTGAGTTAATGTTGGAGCTAAGAGCTCCTGTACAAATGCAAGAAAAGAAATTTCTGCAGATGGTTGTAACCCACTGAATATTAGTTTTTTTTGCCCACCGGGTTTGCACCTACGGCCTACCTTTAAAGCCAAGTAAACGGATCACCCGAAGCAATATGCGTCACCTTTAAATCCGCCAGTTTCGGCTGTAACCATTCCGCAAAGTATTCCATTCCTGGCTCTTCACTTACTGAGTGACCTAGAATAATCAGCGCAGTTTTGCCGCCGAGTAGTCTGCTGTCACGAATGTATTCGGCAGTTTCCCATTCGGACACCTCACCTACAATGAGGACATCTGGCTTTTCTGCTTCTACGGCCGTCACGTGAGACACTCCACCGGATGCGCCGGGCATCAATGCGATTTTGACACATTTTTGATCCAGTTCACCGATTACCCGTAGTTGCTTGATCCCTAATGAAGTTTTTAAATGTTTAACCAAATCACCAAGACCGATGGAAGGAATAGTAAGTATTCTCGAACCCGTTTTATAATAAGACGTCCAATTTGCTTTTTTAGCGACGCCATAACTTACTGCGTCCGGGCGTAGCGAATGGCAGTAATCGTGAAACCGCCAGACCGCAATTTTGTGCTTTTTAAGCAATTCCTGCTTTTTCTTTACCACTTCATTATTTTTCACCCAATCCGGATTGTCTCGGTGATTATAAAATGTAGGCTCGTGGGCAATGATGAAATTCGCATTGCGTTTCGCAGCTTCATTGATCACGTCCACAGTAGCGAACATAGTCGTCACAATACCTGTCACCGTCTGGCCAGCACTGCCCGACTTCAAGGTATCTACTGTATCGTTAATAGGTGAAAGATTGCCTTCCTTCATCACCAGGTCCATAATCTGCTGCACCGTCCAGGCCTTTTTCGATCCGACCGACGCTTTACCAAATGAAAAATCAGGTGACAACACCGCCAGGCCCGCAGATGCTTTTAGTGAATGAAGAAGAAATTTTCTCCTTTGAAGAGTATTCGGAAACAGGAGCTTTGTGTTCATATTGAGTGGCTTGCTTTTGTAAAAAAACGCATGGAGGTGAATCCATACGTTTTTACAAAAGATAATGTTTTCAAATAGTTACTGCAACAAATAAATCCATGGAGTCATTGGCTTATGTCTCATTCACTCTTCAACGATTTCGCCGGATTCATCAACGCCGCCTTAATCGCCTGTGAGCTAACCGTTGCAAAAGCAATGATCATAGCCAAAAGTCCTGCCAGCACGAACATCCACCATTCAATATCAATCTTATAAGCAAAGTCATTGAGCCATAATCTGACTCCGTACCAAGCTATTGGAGAGCCTATTACGATGGAAATTAATACCAATTTCAGAAAATCCTGCGATAGCAATGTGACAATGCTTCCAACGGTCGCACCCAGCACTTTCCTTACTCCGATTTCCTTGGTACGCTGGGCGATGGTGTAGGACGACAGTCCGAAAATTCCGAGCGAAGCGATCATAACTGCCAGCAGGGAGAAAAAGCTCGAAACTTGTCCAAAAATACGGTCGTCCTTGTATTGCTCATTGAATTTTTCGTTCATGAAAAAGTAATTGAAATTGTTGCCGGGGAAGAAGTCATTGTATTTCTGTTTGACCATACCAATTGAATTTCCCAGGTCAGCGGTATTTATTTTGATCGAAAAGAAACCAGCCAATGTGTAAAAAGGCGCGAAAACAATGGGCTCAATGGCGTGTTTGAGGGACTGTTGATGAAAATCGCTCACCACACCCACGATATTCCATTCTTTACCATAAAGCTCAAATTTTTGTCCGGCAGCTTGTTCAGCATCTTTGAAGCCGAGTAGTTTAGCGGCTGACAGGTTCAGAATGGCATTCGTAACTTTGTTGCCATCGTTATTCGAGTCCGTCGGGCGGAAATTACGGCCGGCCAGCATTTTGATCTGATAGGTTTCGAAAAAAGCAAAATCCACCGGCATGCGGCTGAATGTAACCCCCTTTGCGTTGTCAGCACCCACTCTTTTTACATTAAAGCTCCTGCTCAGACGGTTGCCAAATACATTGGCCGATGCACTCGCCACTTTCACAGAAGGCAGGCGTTCCAGTTCTGTTTTGAATGCATTGATCCGGTCGATGGCTGTTGAATCCCAGCGCGTAAGCTCCGGCCCACGTATGACCAGCACGCGATCCATATTGAAACCCAGATTCTCTTCCCGCATGAATTTCAATTGCTTGAATACAATGAATGTACCGATGATCAATGTAATGGAGGCCGTATATTGGAATACGACCAGTGACTGGCGCACCCAGATGCCTTTGGTCGATGTTTTGAATGATCCTTTTAAAACTTGGATTGCCTTGAATGCTGACAATGCGAATGCGGGATAGAAGCCGGAAAGTAAAATACCGAGTACAAAAATGCCAACCAAAACGAGCGCCATATATTTTCCTCCAAAACCATCGCCGGTTAGCAGGGAAAGCGATAATGGTTTTTCAATAAGCTGGTTCAAAACAGGCTGCAATGCAACGGTAAGTCCAACTGCCAAAATAAGTGCGAGCAGATTAAGTATAATAGATTCGGATAAAAACTGCCAGATCAGCTGACCGGATGTTGCCCCCGCGACCTTGCGAACACCCACCTCTTTGGCGCGTTCAAGTGAGCGGGCGGTAGAAAGATTGATGTAGTTGATCCAGGCAATCAGGAGAATGAATACGGCGATGATGAGCATCGTCCATACAGCCTTTCCATTATTGACTTTACCAATCTCATATTCGTAATCCGAAAACAAATGCGCCTTGTTCAACGGCTGCAGGAAGAATTTCTCCTCGCTGCCAGTAACCTTATCTCCTTTAAAATAACGCTGACTGAATGAAGGGAATTTCTTTTCTAGTTTGGCTACATCCGCACCCGGTTTTAGTTTCACATAATGCCACATATCGGAGCTTTCGAAACCAGCCCTTACCCACTCGCCCCATGTTTTGGCCAGCGTTTCATACGACATCAGCACGCCATATTGCAAATGCGAAGCGGCCGGAAAGTCTTTCATCACACCAGTGATCAGATAAGGTTCTGTGTCCTGGTCCACATGGACGGTTTTCCCGATCAGGGTTGCGTAATCGTCCGTAGTTGCGTGGAAGATCCGCTGCGCATTGGTTTCAGAGATCACAATGGATCTGGGTGCTTTGAGCGCAGTTTTGGGATCGCCGGCGATGAGCGGAAATGTAAAAACAGAGAGAAAATGATCATTAACATAAGCGCCTTTCTCTTCGTAAATTTTGTGGTCTTTCTGTAAACTGAATGTACCCGGATTTCCGATGGTCGTGTAGGATTCAATTTCATTAAAATCCTTGCCCATCGCAGGGGCGACGCCTGGATAGGTAATGGTACCATGCTGCACGAGTTTCCCCTGCTGGAACCGGTCGTTGGTAATGCGATAAATACGGTCAGCATCTTTGTGAAACTGATCGAAACTGAGCTCGAAACTCACATATTGTAATATCAGCAGGCAAGCGGTGATCCCTACCACCAAACCAGTAAGGTTAACGAAGGAAAAAGCTTTGTTTTTCCACATATTGCGCAGGGCAATTTTGAAATAATTTCTAATCATAGATAGTTGAATGATAGATGGTTGTGGGTATTTGCTAGCCTCTTTTTTGAATGCAAACGGGCGGATCATGCTCAGCACGTCGATGGTATGTCGAAACCGCGCGTTGTTTATATCCCCGGATTTAATGCGCTGAAAATACAATTCTTCCAGGTCGCCTTCGAGCTCTTCCACCAGATGCGATGCGCAGAACAGCCGGAGCAAGCGGTTGGGCCATTTTGGTGGATTTTGACTGTTATTTGATTTCATTTCACGCAGTTTTTGGAATACTGTCCCACATTCTATTCCGAATCTCCCGAATGGTATCCAATGCCTTGGTGCCGGCCATTGTAACGGCGAAAAGTCGTTTGCTTCGTCCGCCCCTTTCCGCAGTAGCACCACCCAGGCGCGAAGTAAGTAATCCCTTTTCTTCCAGCCGGTGCAAAGAAGCATGTACCGCGCCAAGGTTAACGGACCGGCCCAGTTGCTGCTCGATCTCATTGGTAATTGCAGCGCCGTACGCATCCCCCGAAAGGATCGCAACAGCCAACAAAACGACTTCTTCAAATTCGCCTAGGTATGTACCCTTCATTTTTTTAGCAATTATTGGCTGTTGGCTGTTGGCTATTAGCTATTAGCTGTTAGCTATTAGCGATTGGCTTTTGTATTCTGTTTTTTTGGCCAACCGCTAACGCCTAACCGCTAACGCCTAACCGCAAACGCCTAGCCATCTCTTCTGTAATTGTATAACAAATAGAGTGCCAGATTTGGAAAGTGTTTATTTTGGTTAAAAATGAGGATTTTGCTTTAATGTACTGTTCAAATGCGGACATTTGAAATCATGTGCGGACAGTCGGAATGGACGATATTTGAATAATCGGGACGTATGGCGTAAGTTTAGTTTTTCGACTCACATATGGTTTTTGATTTTCGTTTACAGGTTTTTCACACGGTGGCCAAAAGGCTGAATTTTACCAAGGCCGCGGCCGAGCTCTTTATCAGCCAGCCCGCAGTGACCAAGCACATTCATGAGCTGGAAAATCAGTTGAATACCAAACTTTTTGAAAGAAATGGATCTAAAATAAAGCTGACGGCCGCGGGTGAGATCCTGGTTCACCATGCTGAGCAAATATTTGAGATTTACCGAAACATTGAATTTGAGATCAACAACTTGTCGCAGCGGCAGGGAGGTACATTGCGTTTGGGGGCCAGCACGACGGCTGCACAGTACATTTTACCACCCATACTGGCCGCTTTTCACAAGAAATTCCACACCGTGAAGGTTACGCTGACGGTTAAAAATACAGAAGAAATTGAGCAGGCCCTTCAAAACAAAGAAATTGATCTGGGGCTGATCGAAGGATATTCCAAAAATGCGGCGATCAAATACATAGAATTTCTGAAAGACGAAATCGTGCTGGTCGCTAATAGTAAGAATCCGCTAGCTGCTACGGGCCAGATTGCTGCCGATACATTGAAACAGATTCCACTGTTACTACGCGAACCCGGATCCGGAACTTTAGAAGTCATTGCCCACGCATTAAAAACGGTCGGGATTAGTATAGGCGACCTCAATAGCGAAATGCAGCTTGGCGGGACGGAAAGTATGAAATTGTACATGCTGCATTCGGATACGATGGCTTTTCTTTCGATTCACTCGGTACTTAAAGAACTACAAAGTAAAGAGTGCCGGATTGTGGACGTGGAGGGATTGACGATTGAGCGATATTTTCATTTTACTATCCTGCATGGTCAGCATGAAGCGCTGCCTGAGCTATTCATGAAATTTGCCAAACATCATGCTAAGTAACCGCGCTGACATTCGCTTTTTAAGCAAAATGGTGAGGTTTTTAGAGTAGTTATTCAGATTTTCGCGGTTTATTTATATTAGCATTTTGTCCATTTTACACGGTACCCAACCCGCTCATTGATTTCTTATTGATATGTTAAAAATTACATTTGGCCTGGTCTCCACATTTCTGCTGCTCTATTGGAATGGCATGAATTTGCAGCACCATGAAGGCCAGGAAGTTAAAAAAGCCGTGACAAAAATCGATTCGCTGCCTAATGCGACCAGCTGGCCCGCGGAACTCGACGTAACCCCGTTCGCGGGCGCTAATCTTACTCCGAGCCCTGCCTGTTTGGCGGTGGCGGCAACCGGGGAGGTGTATGTAGGTGTGGACATGATTGGTTCTTTGGGAAAAGATCCCGGAAAAGGGAGCATAGTCCGCCTGGTTGACTCTAATAATGATGGCAAGGTGGACCAGAATACTACATTCGCGAAAGTAGATGATCCACGTGGGATCATTTCAATGGGCGATCAGGTATTTGTGCTGCATACCACTTTCGCCAATGGAAAAGCTTCCGGCATGGACCTGGTTGTTTTTGAAGATAAAAATCACGACGGCGTTGCCGACGGACCTTCCAATCCTTTGATACAAGGCATCAGTAATCCGACATTCCTGCAAAGTCGGGGCACCGACCATTCAACCAATGGTATCCGCATGGGAATTGATGGCTGGATTTATATTGCCGTGGGGGATTTTGGTTTTCATGAAGCAGTGGACCGCTCAGGTAAAAAACTGACCCAATTGGGCGGAGGAATCGTAAGGGTTCGTCCCGACGGTACTGAAATGGAAGTCTACACGCATGGCATGCGTAACATATATGACGTGGCGATTGACCCGTATATGAATATTTTTACCCGTGACAATACCAATGATGGCGGCGGTTGGAACATTCGTTTTAGCAACCAGATCCAGTCAGGAGAATACGGCTATCCAGTTCTATTCAAAAACTTTACGGAAGAAATTATTCCCGCGTTGATCGACCTGGGCGGCGGATCGGGAACGGGTTCATTGTTCTTGGACGATCCTACGTGGCCTGCGAAATACAACCGCGTACCGATGATGGCAGACTGGGGCAGGAGCCAGGTGTACGTGCACCGCGTCACGGCTGACGGACCGACATTTAAACAAAATGAAGAGGAATTTATCAAGTTGGCGCAGATCACCGACCTGGATGTGGATGCTTCGGGACGTATGTACCTGGCAGCGTGGGATGGAGCTGGTTATTCCGGTAATCCAGGCAAAGGGTTTGTAGTACGTGCAGTTCCAAAAGGCTGGCAGTACAAAGCTTTCAAGGATGTTAAAAAGTCTTCGGTGAAAGAGCTGGAAGCACTTTTGAAATCAGAAAGCGCCGTTCAGCGTTTGGCCGCACAACAGGAATTATTGGCGCGTTCACCCAAAGAGGCTGCAAAAGCTTCCTGGACTATCGCTGCCAATAAAAGTCTTCCATTATACATCAGAGCCGCCGGGATTTTCACATACGGCCAGGCTGCGGGAAAAGAGGGTATTGCCAATCTGGTGAAATTGACTGACGACAGCGACGTGCGTGAATTTGCATTGCGCACGTTGGCCGACAGAAAGCCTAATCTGGATAAGGTGCCTACCGAGCCATTTATGAAAGGAATGAAGGATGCGTCACCACGTGTACAGATTGCAGCCAGTATTGGACTGGGTCGATTGGGACGTATAGAAGCTGCACCGGCATTACTTGCGGTAAAGGTTCCTTCCTCATTTGTATCACCTGAAAAAGGCACGGAAGGTCCGCATGCGACGCCCAATTCTGCCATCGTTCCGCCGCATATTGCAGTTCGTTCACTGGTTGCGATTCATGCGGTCGATGCGTGCGTAAAAGCAATTGGTACTGAGAATTCAACTATTGCACTTTGGGCATTGCGGTATATGCATGATCCAAAAGCAGTTTCAGGCTTGATAGCAGCATATGGACAAGCCAAAGATGAGGCTTTGAAAAAGCAGATATTGACCACATTGGGCAGGCTTTATAAGGAAGAAGCGCCTTATGATGGTTCCTGGTGGTGGAGTACCAGACCTGACACGCACGGTCCATACTATAAAGCCATTGCGTGGGAATCGTCAGATGCCATCAAAACTTTCCTGATCGGGGAATGGAACAAAGCTGATGCTTCCGGAAAGAAATTCTATGCGGAGTTGAATGGCCGCCAGCGTATGGGGATCGATGAGTTTGGTGGCGAGGACATTGTTGTTGAAAAACAGGAATTGAAAATTGACCTGAGCAAGATCCAGAATAAGAAAGGACAGATCGGTGAAAATTCTATTGAAGATGTGATGCTCGCGATTGCGAAAATAGAAGGCAATCCGGCGCTGGGTAAGACATTGTTTACCAAACAAGGATGTGTGGCTTGCCATAGCATTACCAAAAACGGCCCATTAAAAGGACCATATATGGGGCAAATTGGCTCGATTATGAATCGCGAGCAGATCGCTGAATCTATTTTGAAACCAAATGCGTCTATCTCGCAAGGTTTTGCTTCGGTGCTGATCACGACTAAAGACGAGAAAAGCTATATGGGCTTTGTTTCTGAGGAATCGGCTGAGAAACTCGTTTTGAGGGACATTACCGGTGCGGTTTACACTTTCAAAATGTCGGATGTAACTTCCAGAAAAGAAATGGAAAATTCCATGATGCCTCCGGGACTTGCTAATGAACTATCCTACGAAGAGTTTGCTTCCCTGGTCACATTTCTTTCCCAGCAGAAAAAGTAGAATTGGGTAGTTAGACCAATAAATATTAAACGAAAAGGGGCCTTGTGCCCCTTTTCGTTTTCTTGCAATTTCCCCGCTCTGATTCCGGCTAATTTTGACGTAGAACTTAAATATTCACATAAACTTACAGTAGCGCTGGGTTACAAGGTTCAATTTATTGACATACCTTCACTGGCAGTGAAAGATATTTTGCCAAATAATACTACCGGCCGCGATTGTTTTGAAATAAAGATTTCTAAAAAATATATATTTGCAGGTAGTCCTTTTGCTGGACTGTATAGTAGTAATTGTAAATCGGAAGTCACTTATCGGATATATACTTTTCTCAACGTTTATTTATTCCATTTGATCCCCTGCCAGATTCATCTGACAGGGATTTTTTGTTAGACAAAAGCAAGGTATATTTGAAAGCAGATCCTTATTTACCGTCATCTCCTCGATTTGGCCTTCTACGATTTTTCCAAACAAGCAAGAGCTGATTATCCACTAGGCATTCAAAAAGAAATTTTGAATGCCTGTTGCATCGCGTTCATTTCCTCAGAAATAGGAATTTATTCAAGAAAAAGAAACCTTACCTAGGACGCTTTCAAGGCTTCGCAGTCTTCTTTTTAATGGTATCGGGCATGATTGCGCCGCCGGTTACGATCGTCTTTTTACGCCTCTTTACGGTGTAAGAAGCGGTAGTATCTGCATCCGGACGTCCGGTGCTGCTGCGTCCGTCAATGGTTCCCGTGGTGCTGACGTTGCCATTATCATTCAGTATAGGGCCACTTTCGGCATTAGCCGAATCTTTTAAAATAGCATTAACATCGGAAGTGTCAGTGCTAACTTTTGTCCGTGAAGTCTTTCTTTGATACACTTTCTGGCTTTTGGAAGAACCGGGCTTTTTATCGACAGACTGCGCAAATGAGATGGCGGGAGCCAAAAGGAGCGCAATTAGAATGAATTGAAGCGTTTTCATAGTTTTCAGATTTAAGAATGGTGATCCTGATTCATTTATTCTAAAATACCGTTCCAGTGTCATGAATTGGTAACGGACTGCCGATGTTTCCTTCGGAATTCCCCGAGTGTCATACCTTTGCTTTTCTTGAAAAATCGGTTTAGATGACTTTCATCTGTGAAGGATAGCTCGCTCGCAATCTCGTTAATACGCATATCGCTATGCAATAAGCGAGTCTCAACCAGTTTGAGCCGCGAATTGATGATATATTCCTGCATCGTCTCGTTAGTCTGTTTTTTAAAATAACGCCCTAAGTAGGATTCTGAAATTCCAAAATGCTGACTGATGTACCCAGCTTTAATCTTTTCGGGATAGTAAATGTTCTGCTGGATATATTGCAGAATTTCAAGCGCTTTCACTTCAGTACCCTCGCTGATTTGTTCTGGCAGATATTTGGCAATGTTTCGTGCTACCAGAATAATCATCGTGTTAACGTATTGGTTGATAAGCTCCTGATTGTAAAGATCACGGTTGACATATTCGCGAATAATAGCCTCTACCAGTGGCTTGATAATGCTTTTGTCAGTTTGATTTTTAAGTATACAACCAGGCTGGTGATTTGCATTCTGTAAAATGAATTCCAGCCTTTGCAATAACTCGCTTCTCCGGGAAGCACTGACCAGCGAGGAATTGCTTTTGATATACAAATCATTGAAACGGATAAAGAAAAACCGCGTTGTCGTTTCAATGTCGAATGAGTGGGTATCTTCTGGCGTGATCAGGAACATATGCCCCTGATGGTACTGAAATTTATTTTGATTAATAACCTGAGTGCCGCTGCCTGAGATAATGTAAACCAGTTCAAAGAAATTATGCTGGTGCTGCCCCATAGGACATTCGTCCAGTTCTTTATAGATAATTTCAAATGGTTGGTGAAGATTTTCTCTCATTAGTAAAAAGTGTACTGTTATATAGCAAACTTGTACAGCAAATATATCTTTTTTATAGTACAAATTTGCATTTCAATTAACAAAAAGAATTATGAAAGCAGCTTTTTTAATCAATAGCAACGAACCATTAGTGATCCGGGAAGTACCTACACCGGAGCCAAAGGAAAATGAAATTCTAATCAAATTAGCCTATTCAGCATTGAACCATCGTGATGTGTGGATCCAGAAAGGGCAGTATGCGGGCACGAAGGAGGGATTGATCCTGGGTTCCGATGGGTTCGGAACCGTTACCGGTGTTGGTATAAATGTCAGCAATGAATGGGTCGGAAAGGAAGTGATTATCAACCCCGGCCACAACTGGGGTGATAACCCTGCTGCATTTGGCGACGATTTCAAAATATTGGGGAACCCTGACCCGGGAACTTTTGCAGAATACATTACCATTGATGAAAAATACATTCATGCCAAGCCTGCTCACCTCACCGATGCGGAAGCTGCGGCTCTTCCTCTGGCTGGCCTTACGACTTACAGGGCACTTTTTACGAGAGCTGCACTGGCAGCAGGAGAGAAAATCCTCATCACCGGAATCGGTGCCGGTACCGCCTTGCTCGCATTGAAATACGCGATTGCGGCAGGGGCACAAGTGTATGTGACGTCAGGCTCGCAGGATAAAATCGACAAAGCGAAGGAGTTGGGAGCAGTGGATGGGTTCATCTACAAAGATGAAAATTGGCCAATCAAGGCGAAGGATATAACTGGCGGCTTTGAAGTGATTCTTGACAGTGCATCAGGTAGTGGTTTTGGTAACCTTATTGAGATTGTCAAACCTGGTGGCAGAATCGTATTTTTTGGAGGTACCGACGGGCCTATTGGCAATATCATTCCAAATAAGGTGTATTGGAGAAACATTTCAATCCTGGGCACTACCATGGGTACCTTGCAGGACTTTAAAGACATGCTGGCATTTACTGAAAAGCATGAGATCAAACCGGTGATCGATAAGATATATTCGAAATTGAGCCAGGCCCAGGAAGCATTCGATTATATGCATCAGGGGAAGCAGTTTGGCAAAATCGTGCTGGCCAATCAGTGAAAGCTAAACAATGGCGGATGACGCCGCCATTGTTACCTTTGCTTAGTAGGTTTGTTACAAGTTGTGTCAATGATGCATTACTTTGAAAATTTTGACCGCACCATCATCTTGTTCAAAATGAATGTAATACATGCCGGTAGGATAGCTTTTCATTGAAATTGTGACTGAGCCGGAAAGCACTGGCTTTGATAACCTGATCAGCCCTGCGTTACTGATGAGCCGGATGTTTTTAACCTTGCTATTGCGTATGGCAATGTAAAGCATATCATCAACAGGATTGGGATAAACTTCGGCCCATGAAAATTCAGGAAAATGAACAGATCTGACCCGGCTAAACGAAAAAGTGTTGTCAGCATCCACCATCTTCAATCGATAATAGTTTATTCCTGACTCGGGAAGACTATCGGTATGATGGTAACGGCGCTCTACTTTACTTTCAAGCGCAGCTGCTGCATTTCCGATTTTCTGCCAGCTTTTCAGGTCCGTGCTTCTTTCAATGTCAAAATGGTCACTCTTAGTTTCCTCGGAAGTGGCCCATTCAAGCTTAGCCATAGTTTCGTTTTTAGTAACTTCAAAATAGGCAAGTCTTACAGGCAATGGGTCCGTTGAAATTTCCAGTTTGACATTGGCAATGTTTGAGAGCTGACCTGTTTTGTCCCTAACGGTGTACGTCAAAGTAACTTGTCCCGTGAAGTTGTGAAGAGGGGTAAATTCCAGCTTTCCATTCACACTCGATACGCTGCCGTTAGCCGGTTGCTGGACAATAGTGAGCGTGGTACCATCAAAATCAGCGCAGACGGACAGGTCATTTTTCAGAACATCCAAAACAACTTTTTTGTTAACAAATCCATCGGCAACATCATCCACTGCGGTGGGCGTATGATGTTTTACAATAATGTAAATCGACTCCTGTGAGGTGCAGTTGTCGTCATTAACGCCAATTGCCTTATAAGCCCCTTCCTCATCGACGACCAACTCCTCAGCACCGGAACCAAGAATAATCTGGTTATTTCTGTACCATTCGTATCGGGACGCCCCGGTAGACTCAGCTTTCAGGCGGAGAGTGGTGAGCTTGCACATGAACACTTCCCTAGCCGGGCCCTGCGCAATGGCGCAGCCGGACACAAGGAGCATCCATACAAGTAGGAAGTTGCGCATCAGTACCAGTTTTCTAAGTCCCGAACCGTTAATCAATTAATTAAGTGTAATAATCGGAGTAAGCGGCACTGCAAGGTTATGAAGGATTTCCTGGCTACCTGGGACGACAGCATTGACCAGTTTGGACGCAGTAAGTGCATACGTTCCGGTAGTTGGCAACTGGTAAGTGACTAACGCCTCGTATACCCCCTCGGTGATGACATGCAATGATGTGCTGCTCTCGCCTGTGATCAGGGTACCACCTTTTTTCCATGCAAAAGGAGAGATTGTCACTCCATATGTAGCTAGTCCGGTTACGGCTGTGACTGTTGCGCTCAAAGTGGCGTCGACACTTTTGTCAGTACAGAAGTTCAATTTGTCGGCAGTAATGGATACGGTGAGCTTTGGCAACACGATAATGGTATGTTCCACTACCTCAGACAAACAGCCATCCAAAACCTGGATAACCCCAAGTGAAATTTTGTGCAGTGTTGGCGACGTCGCCGCGTCAGAAAATGTATAGGTCAGAACGCCGCCCGAGGCCTGGTCAAGCGTCTGAATGGTTTGCCCGGACCCAGGATCAATGGTCCAGAGGTATTGGAAAAAATTGGAGCCTGCGGCTGGTGACAGGGAAAAGGCATCGCCGTTGATGACATAGTAAGTTCCCGCTTTGGAAACATTAGAAAATGCTGTCAAGACAAACAGAACACAGATGGAAGTAAAACATTTTTTCATAAAAATGGATTGTTTTTAGGGTAGATAGATTAATTTAATTGTGAACAGGAAATCCAGTTACGGAACAAGGGCAACAGAAGGTGATAGAGGAGGTGCCGTGACCGTTATTGTTACTTTCTTTCGTGGCGATGCAATGCAGCCCGCGCCACTTTTTTGTGTTTCGACATAGTATGTGACCTGTCCGGGTGTATTTAATCCCTGAGCGGTCCAGCTCTGTTGAGCAGATAATTGCGTACCCAATCGGATGTCCGTATACCATGCATAAGTGAATGATCCGATGCCACTGATGTTGATTTGCGAGGATAATGCTGAAAGTGACACAGTTCCAATGTTGCTACACGCGCTAGCATCAGATGCGTTAGCGATACCGGGAGACCTGCGGACATCATGAACGTTGATTCCGTTGGCACCCAGGCCCACACCCAGACCCGCAATGTTTAGATCGAGTTCCACTCTGTCAAAGACTACTGAGTTGCCTGAACCGTCTTTCGGGGCGAAATAAAACGTAATGACGCTGTCGTTTCCCCCAAGTAGATTAAGCAGCTGCACGTCGAGTAAATTGTTGATTAATACAGATGTCCCGACGGAACTATTACCATTATACGCTTGCAAAGTTATACTCGCAGCGACATTAGCGGAGAGGAAAGAACCACTTTGTGACAATATTAACCTGACGGCATCCGAAGGATTGGAAACCCCGTTAAAAAAGAATGTTTGCTTGATATGGCCTCCCAACAGGGCGGCGCCGCTAGAAATGAACGAGGACTTGGAAGTGAGCGATTCGTCAATGGCCTCCCAGGCGTTGTATATCTCAAAAGTTCCCAGCGTTAATCCCGAATAGCCTTTGGTTGTGACATTAGGTTGCCCACAATCGAC
This sequence comes from Dyadobacter sp., assembly GCF_039919315.1. GTDB lineage: Bacteria > Bacteroidota > Bacteroidia > Cytophagales > Spirosomataceae > Dyadobacter. The sequence continues at coordinate 106,745 of NZ_JBDSFX010000102.1, forward strand.
CACATTGAAAGGGTAGGGGTTTGATGTGTTTGACGCAGAGGGACCGTAAAAACCATAGTATACCTGCAATGAATTGGAACCAAAGGCAATGGGTGAAGATACCGTCACTCTTACGAATTTAAATGTCGCAGTGGGTGAAATGGCAATAAAGACCGTCCCATCGGGCAGATAATACGTGGAAAACGCCGAAGATACCACACCCACCGAGTTATTGTTTTTATCATAGGCAGTAACGGCGAGCCTGCCACCCAGTAATGTGGAATTGTTATTGCTGGTTCGAAGATAAACAGTCCTTGGAGAGCCCACGCTGCTTATCACCTCGCTCGGGAATTCCAGTTGGATCCATGCAGTAGAGATACCGGCGGTACTGGTTGCTGTCAAAGTGGCAAAGGAATTATTCGGCTTTGGGCTCGCTAGCGTACTGCGAACATTGTCTGCACCTGTAACAGAATAGCTTCCCGTAAGACCAAGTCCGGCAGCAGTACCGTCGTTAGTTTGCTTGTCGGCATATATTGCATTGCTAGGCTGTCCTAGTAATTTGCCGCATATGGCAAATACAAACACTAGTGATGTCAATATAATGCGGATATTGATAACCATTACTTTGAAGAGGAGGAAATTGCGTAACTGCAATTAATTCTACAAAACTAACAGTGGTTGTCACTTTTGCAAATTTTTTATTTATATAATATAACTTTTTCTTGCAAAAACCTTGTTTCTGATAAGTTGAGCGATTAATCACCCTTAAAATAATTTATTAAAATTGCTTATATTGACAATTTCTAAATTACCAAATGCGATAAAATGGACACAAAACAGCCAAATCTGAGAACTGTCAGGGTTACACGTTATCTCACCCCATTGCGTGAGGGAGGGTCTCTCCCAGCTATTGCGGAGGCCGACGACGACTTTCTTTACGTTCTCAAATTCCGCGGAGCAGGGCAGGGGCCAAAGGCGCTCATTGCGGAATTGATCGGCGGCGAGCTGGCTCGTTTGTTAGGTTTGAAAATCCCTGAAATAGTATTTGCAGATTTGGACGAAGCATTCGGCAGGACAGAACCCGACGAGGAAATCCAGGATCTGCTTCGGGCCAGCACAGGCGTGAATTTGGCAGTCCATTATTTGTCAGGAGCAATTACCTTTGATCCACTGGTGACCATTGTTCATCCTAAATTGGCATCACAGATTGTGTGGCTGGATAGTTTTCTAACCAACGTAGACCGGACCGCACGTAACACGAATATGCTGATGTGGCATAAAGAGCTTTGGCTGATCGATCACGGCGCGGCGCTCTACTTTCATCATTCATGGGATAACTGGCAAGAGCAGGCTATCAAACCTTTTGTACAGATCAAGGATCACGTTTTATTAAAGTATGCTTCTGAATTAGAGCAGGTTAATGCGGACTTTCGTGCGATTTTAAATGGAGATATCATCAAATCTGTAACATCGCTAATTCCGCAGGAATGGCTGCTAAGCGATTCTCCGTTTCTGGCAGTTGATGCGCACAGGAACGCATATTCAGAGTTTTTAGAGACGAGGTTAACTGCCTCGGAAATATTTATAAAAGGGGCGCAAGATGCAAGGGAATCACTTATATGAGTATGCCATTATCCGCGTTGTACCCAGGGTGGAACGCGAAGAATTTATCAACATTGGCGTCATACTATATTGTCCTTCGCAAGGCTTTCTACAAACCCGGTATGAATTGAATGTACCGCGAATTTCAGCCTTTTCACCCTCCCTGGACCTGGAAGATGTGACACTGTACCTCGACGCTCTGGAGCGTATTTGTAAAGGCAGGAAGGAAGGAGGCGCTATCGGTTCACTACCTCTTTCATCCCGATTTCGGTGGCTTACGGCAACCCGAAGCACAGTAATTCAATCATCCAGAGTTCATTCCGGCTTTTGCAAAGATCCGTCAGAAACGCTGATGAAATTGTTTGACCAGCAAGTGAGGTAATTTGCTTATTTGATATTGAGAAACTGATGAACAATATCTTTTTTTCGACGTGATATCTCGATTTGAGAACCATCGGTGAGTAAAATGAACTGGTTATTGTGGCTAAGCTGTTTGATGTATTTTGGATTTACCAGGTGAGATTTGTGTGTACGGAGAAAGTTAAATTCAGCAAGCATTTCGTCAAAGTGCTTCAATGTTTTACTGGACAGAAATGGCTTTTTACCCAGCAAATGAATGCATGTATAGTTTTTGTCTGCTTCAAGCCGAAGGATTTCATCAAGGTTAAAGAAATATACTCCTCTGTTGGAAGGTACTGCCAGCCGGAAATCTTTGACCTTGGTTTTTCCGATGTTGGTGACCAGGTTATCATACAGCTGCTGTTTTTCCTCTGCTGATTTATGTTGGTTCTTTTCAAGGTGCCTGTTAATGGCAGTCTGCAGTTCTTCGGGGTCCACTGGTTTCAGCAAATAATCCAGTGCACTAAATCTGATCGCCTGTATCGCATATTGATTGTAGGCAGTAGTGAAAATAATGTCGTAGGTAGGGCTTTTCCTGGCGATCAGTAACTCAAAGCCATTTTGACCGGGCATCTCAATGTCCAGGAAAATAATGTCTGGTATAAACTTATCCAGGATTTCCAGTGCATGCCCGACAGAGTCGGCCTGCCTGATATCGAGTTCCTGCTGAATAAAATTAACAAGATAATGGTTCAGCACATTCCGTGCTTTGGGCTCGTCATCAACAATCAGGGCTTTGATCATGGTTTTCAGGTAGTTTTAAGGAAAGTTGAAAGTTCTATCTCTACTGTGGTTCCGATGCCGGTGTGGTCGGGACTATATTTGTCTATAATGTTCACGGATGCATGTTGCCCTTGTCGTTGCAGGAGATCGAGGCGGTCTTTGGAAATTTGCAAACCTTTGGACTTATGCATCTTGGCCTTGACATGATGTTTTTTGATTTCAAAAGATTTTTCTCTGCCAATGCCGTTGTCTTCAATGGTACATTTGAAAATATCATCATCGATCCGCTGAAATTTGATCGATAGCACTCTTTCTCCATCCTTATGCATCAATCCGTGCCATAATGCATTTTCCACGTAGGGCTGGAGTAGCATGGAGGGCAACACGATATCTTCGTCAAGGTCATCCTCCAACGTGATGCTATAGACAAAGCTTTGTTCAAATCGCATCTGTTCCAGTTGAAGATATAGGTCAAGGACTTCAATCTCTTCCTCAATGGTTACCAGATTTTTATCAGAATTATTCAGGACCATTCTGAAAAGCTTGGAGAATTTGTTCAGGTATTTGCTGGCCTCCCTATACTTCTCCGTCACAATACATTCCTGTATACTATTGAGACAGTTAAAAACAAAATGAGGGTTCATTTGCGCCCGCAAGGCCATCAACTGACTTTCAGCCAACATCTTGCTTATTTCCAGGAGCATGATCTCTTTCTGCTGCGTCTTTTCCTCAGCCTGCGCCTCAGCTATTTTAGTCGCACTGATGGCCGCAATAGTGGATAGCGCCCGCACGTGCTCATAGTTGAAGAACCCCTTTTTGCTATGTTCCGAATCAATGACTCCGATTACTTTACCTTCATGTATGATCGGTACAGCAATTTCCGACATTCTGCGCTCATCATCAACAATATACCTGCTGTCCTTCGCAGTATTTGGGATGATTAAAATTCTCTTCTCCTTGGCAGCAGCTCCTACAATCCCCTCTCCAATCGACAACTCCATCGGATTGGTAATTTCGTGTTCTTTTGTATTTTTTTTACCGTAGGCCGCTTTTTGTACCAATTTTGTTTTGGTATCATCCCAGAGATAGACAACACAATCCTGAAAATTTAATTGGGAAATACAATTTCTGGAAATGTCCCAACAGATTTCACTGACTGAATTTTCACCATATACAGAGTTGGCAAAATAATCAATCGTATTGTCAAATTTCATTTTTTGCTTGCGGTGCAAATGTGCCCGGTATACCAAAATAATGAACGCACCTGCCAATGTCGTCACTAGGGAGATAAACCACCAGCTTTGCCACCAGGGAGGTTTTACATAAATATCAATAGAGGAGACGGCAGTCATCCACTTCCCATTTTTATCGGTGCTCCTCACTTTAAAAGTATAGCTGCCCGGCGATAAGTTGTTGTAAGAGGCAGTGGTTGCTCTGCCGACATTGATCCATTTTTTGTCCAATCCTTGCAACTGGTAGCTGTACTGCAAAGAGGGGACATCCCGGTGATGTATAGAGGCATATTGGAAATTGAGATAGTCCTCATCGGCTGTTAAGCGTAGTGTTTTTCTACTGGCAAAATCTTCAATCTCACGATCAAAAATTTTGACCGATGTGATGTGCGGTGGCTTATCCAACGTAATAGACGCAAAAAGAAATGGATCGATGACTACTACGTGATCAAGCATAACCGCGTAAACAAGTTTATTGGACACTGTTACATCGTTCCAGTAATTCTCAAGTGTTTGGCCTAGATCGATTGTGACTTTTGTCACATTGTGCGTTAATGGGTTGAAAAATACCAGCCCTTCCCGGCCAGCGGCCCAAATGAAACCTCTGTCGTCAATCGCTAGGCTAGTAATAAAATCAAAAGTGAGTCCATTTGCGGTATTGAATATTTCAATCGTCTTTCCCTGTAGGTCAAACTTTATAATTCCCTTGCCCATGCTAGATGCCCAAATGTAGCCATAACTATCTTCTTCAAGAGAGCTTGCCTCAAAATCACGCACCTTGGTAATATGGTGAGTCACAAACTTTTCGCGCTCGGTGTCAAAAATCAGAATTCCTGTCCTTGCTAATGAAAATAAAATATTGCCATTGTTTAAAAGAAGAAAGCTGGTGCAAGTGCTATTATTGAATTTACCGTATTTCTCGCTTTTCCCATCAAACCTGTCGCAATGATTGGTTTTCGGGTTGTATCGATAAAGTGCATCGTTTAAAATTTGAAACCAAATATTTCCCTGTTTGTCGGCAAATATGAAATGGGAAGATAGTACAGCTCCTCTCTGTTTGTAAACATTAAGTTTCTTTAGCTTTTTTCCGTGCTCAAGAGAATAGATGCCGTTAAAGCCGGCGAACCACCATGTCGATCCTACCTTAACCGACATTACAAATCTATTTTCTAAAAATGGTGGTTTGTCGATGGCTGTATGTCGCTTAAATTTTCCAGTTTTCATGTGGTAGGCGACAATTCCATCGTCTTTAGTTGCCATTATTAAATCTTTGTCTATGGTTACGGTGTTTGCATGTGAAAAACCGGTATGTAGAAAAAAATCAAAACTCGGGAGCTGGTAAATGGCTTTGATAGGAGCTTTTGCATGGCTTTTACTGATTCCATTAATCGTAGCGAGCCAAACATTCCCTTCTTTGTCCTCAATAGCTTCTCGAAAAAAACCATAGCCAATTGAATAAGTTTGATTTTGATCAAAAGGGATTTTTTTTATTGTACTCCCTGGTTCTTTAACATACGCGGCAAAGGACCAGGTGGAAATCCAGACCCTATTTTTGCTGTCAATAAAAATATAGTTACATCCTTCATAAATTTTTTCTCCATCTAATGATAGATATTTTTCGGACTTATTATTTTTATAGTTCCAGTAATTTAGCGACAAATCTTTACTACAGCTATACCAAAAATTGAATTCTTTATCAAGCGCAATGGCGGAAATATGACTCTTCTTTAAAAGTGAAATGTTTTGAGGGTTATTATTCTTGTGAAAAATTATATTTCGTTTATAGTCAATGAAAAACACTTTATCTCCACCTACCCAAAATCCGCCTCTCAAAGAATCATGAATAATAGAAGATGAAAGAAATTCCGAATCTAGGATTTCTTTTGCACCGGGTATAATCGCTTCAATAGGTATCAGTTTGTTTTTAAAGAAAATAAAAATTCGAAGTTTCGTGACGATCCAAAGTCTACCCTTTCCATCTGGTTTTATCGTTAAGATATCGGTTTGGCTGAGTAGAGAAAGGTGTGCAGTATTTTCAAATTTGGAGTTGTTCTTGTTGAAAATCTCTAACCCCTGATTGGTCGCTAACAATAGTTTGTTTGTCCCGGCAATGGGTGAAATGGCATTAACGAAAAAATCGAGATGCCCCGAATGCGCTTTATACTGCCTCACTACCGCACCGTCGAATCGATTCAAACCGTTGCTGGTGCCAATCCAGAGGTAACCTTGCTCATCCTTATAAAGACACCTTACCTGCTTTGCGCTGAGGCCATCCTCCTCCCGTAGGTTCTGAAAAATGAGTTGTCCGTACACGTTGGTTACCATGACAGTGCTGATTATCAATAGTAAAATTTTACCTATCATCCGGTTTCTTTCTCATTTACCTGAAATCTAAGGTAACTGTTTGTAAAGCAGCTAAAAAATTATTGTGAGGTAGGTTTCAGTTATTTTAAGGTTTCGCGCGCCAGCACCCGTTTGTCGAACTACATTCTTACTCCATTGTTTTCGAAATCTACCTGATATTCATCCAAACTTGCCGATTGCTCATTATTAAATGATGGTTTCATTTTAATAAATGATTTTTACTGTCTATCGAAATATCAGGAAGCATATTTGTAAAAACTGTTATGCGTTAACTGATAGAACTAATTAATCAATTAACCCATTTAATTAAGTTATGTATTTTTTAGGCGTAATAATAAACTTTATAGCGGTAGTGCTTATCATCGTTAATTTTATTAATGACGACGAAAATCGCACTTCTAAATTTCAAACGTATGTACTGCGATCTATCGGGGCTCTCCTGATTATGTCAATTGTGATGTCGTATGGCTTTTATGATAACGGTGATCCGGCAACTGCGGATATCATTGTGTGGGTAACGGGAATCCCAATACTGGCGGCGGGTGCCTTTTCCTTATTGTTAATATTTTTTGATAGCAATAACGATTAAATACCTTATTAAATCAGAAGTCGCGTCCCTAGTTGCAACTAAGATTGCCGAAGAATAATTGAAACTGCCGTTTGTTCATTTCTTTGCAATGACTGGTTTTTTGCTGTTCAAATTTGTGGAATTGGTAAATATTCCATTCACACAAAACACGAACGTATGAAAAAAGCAAGCACCCATCTGAAAGTCCTTTTACATAGTGAAAGGCACATTTTGAAATGATAGAAGATAAGAGAACAAAAGAATTATGGAATTTTTCCCCTCTATTAAAATGAAAAGTTTCAATCTAAATTTTTAGAAAAGATGATAAAGAAATTACTATTAATCACACTAGCCTTCCTGCTTTGGGCCGCAGCATTTACCTTCGGCCAAAGCATAGCTGCCACGAAGGCAACAGCAGGCTGGAACCCTGTATATGCCGGGTCTACCATTGTCGTTTCCAATAAGAGCGGCTTTAATTACCCAGCACAACCTGGGGTTTATCCATGGCACTCAGCACCAATGCCACCACCGGCTTCCCTAAGTCTAACCTATCTAACCCTGCAAGCTGAGGGGTCGATGCATAACGGCGATGGAGGAATGACCACTACTATCACCGGTCTAACTCCAGGGTTTGAATATACAATTAAGTATTCCCTTATGGCTAGCCTCTATTATTATAATGGTGGAACAACAACTACTCAATGGCCTACCTTGGCCGGAGGACAAGTTAACAATGGTGTGTCCATTGTTAAGCCTGACATCGCCTTTTCTCCTGGAGTCAATACGAACAAATGGATACAACAGTCAATAACATTCAAAGCTCAGCAAACCACAGCATCATTTAGTGTTATTGTAAAGGTTCCCACAAATGCAAAAGGAGTTGTGAGTTTGGACATGATTTCGGATCCGATTGACGAGACCACCTGTAATTTCAGTGCAACGCCTCAGGTCGATCTAACTTCGACGTTCTTAACAAATGCTTGTCCTGCGCAAAAAATCAACCTCAACACTGCATTTACAGGCACACCGCCACAAGGAAGCTCCTTGGTGTGGTTCAGCAATCCCCAGCACACAGGATGGTCCGTGATAGATCCGACGAATGTTACGGTATCTGGCTCGTATTATGCTTTTTTTTATGATAGTGTAGGGGATTGTTATAATACTGACAATTCAACGCGAATGGTGCAAGCTTCAATAACCGGTTGCTGTAGTGCGGGAACTGCACAAGTGAGTTTGACTTCGAACTTCTTAACCAATATTTGCCCTGCCAAAAAGATAAACTTAAATAGTGCATTTACTGGGACAAGCCCTACCGGTAGTTCATTGGTCTGGTTTGATAATCCCCAGCACACAGGTACCAAAATAGCTGATCCTACCAATATTACAACATCCGGATTTTACTATGCTTTCTTTTACGATAGTGTAAATAACTGCTATAATACAGCCAACTCTTCGGCAATGGTACAGTCGTTTATCAAAGACTGCTGCAAGACAGGAACAGCTCAGGTTCCGCTAACGGCCACCACTCTGAAAAATATCTGCCCGTCACAACTGGTTGATCTTCGGACTTTGATGAATGGTTTGCCTCCTGACGGGACGGATATCGTATTCTATTCAACTGCAAACCATGCTCCCGGTACACTTATTTCCGGTTCAGAAATTGGTGGGATTAAGAAAATCAACGTTGGAGTTTCTGGTACTTATTATGCTTTCTTTTATGATGCGGTTAATGATTGTTTTAACACGGCCAATTCTACTTCTGCGGTTGTGGTGACAATTACACCCTGTCCGCCACCATGCAACGCTGGTACTGCTCAAGTAGTGGTCAATGCTTCTTTGAAAAATGTGTGTCCCGCAACCACCGTAAATTTAAATGATGCTGGGCCAGCTTTCGGCAAAGCGATCACATGGTGTACGGATGCAGCACACGCAAACATATATTCGAATCCTACTACAGCGACTGCCGGAACCTATTATGCATTTTACTATGATGCTGTAAATGATTGCTGGAACACGAATAATTCCACCGCTAAAGTAGTAGTCACTATTTCGGTTTGTCCGCCACCGTGCAATGTAGGTACAGATCAAGTCCTTCTGAAAAGTTCAGTTGCTTCTAATCTTTGCCCATCCAAAACGGTCGACCTGAATCAAACTGTCACCAGCAATTGGGCGGATGGCGCTCTTAATTGGTACGATAATCCAACACACTCCGGCAATCCGATAGACCCAGCTTTTGCCGTTGGTGCCGGTACTTACTATGCGTTTATTACAAGTGGTCCAGATTGCTGGAACACGGACAATTCAACGGCAAAAGTAACCGTCACGATCACACGTTGTGACCCCAGCCCTTGTAGAGCAGGTGCTGCTGCTCCTTCATTGTCCGCGACTACTTTAAGTAATGTTTGCCCTTCGAGTACGGTCGATCTGACCAGTTTGGTCAATAGTATTGCGCCGGCAGGGACAACGGTAAAGTGGTATACTAGTTCAATACATCAACCCGGTACGGAGGTGGCTAATCCATCCAGCGTAAGTGCCTCAGGAGTTTATTTCGCCTTTTATTATGATGCGGTAAACAATTGCTGGAGCTCAGATCACCCTGCTTCCGTCAATGTCACCATAGTATTGTGTTGCAAGGCCGGAACAGCGCAGGTGATTTTGTCTGGTGAAACCAACTTTCAGCAGAACTGCCCATCGTCAACATTTAACCTGAACAATACCTTTACGGGTTCAGCACCTGTCGGAACTTCATTAGTATGGTTTACGGATGCCTTGCATGCAGCACCTGTTGCAGATCCCACAGCAGTGAAAGCAGGCTTTTACTATGCATTTTTTTATGATGCTGTTAATCAATGCTATAATACAGATATCTCAGATGCCAAAGTGTATGTAACAGCACCACCTCAGGTTGGTTTAAGCGCAACGACAAGTTCTCTTTGTCCGCCTGCTACAATCAACCTCAACACGCTATTCCAAGGCTTTCAGCCTGTGGGTTCAGTGATAAGGTGGTTTGATAATGCAACACATTCTGGTGCACAGATAGCAGATCCCTCAAAAGCTGGTCTTGGTACTTACTATGCCTTCTTTTACTTTGGACCAGAGAACTGTTACAACACGGATAATTCGACTTCGAAAGTGATTGTAAGTTCGAATTGCGTGGCGACCTGTAATGCCGGTAGTGAGCAGGTCATAGTAATCAATCCAGCTATACAGTTACTTTGCCCGGGGCAGACCGTTGACTTAAAAAATAGCATTCTAGTAACGCAGCTACCGGCTGGTGTCGAGTTCGTCTGGTTTGATAATCCTCAGCATAACGGTTCACCGATTGCGCCAACAACATCTGTTTCTGTGGGTACCTATTACTGTTTCTTGTTTGATGTTATTAATAATTGCTACAATACAAATAACTCGACAGCTGTGCTAGCAATACTCCCAGCTCAGCAGGTAAAATTAAAAGGCAATTCATTAGAGAACGTATGTCCTAAGCTTGGATTTGACACTGACGATTTGTTCGGTCTTCTCGTGAACGACAATGATGGAGAATTGAGGTGGTTCGACAATCCAACTCACACTGGCTCCTGGATTCAGCCGGGTGAACTGGTTGGTGCAGGCGAGTATTATGCCTTTGAATATTTTGTTAGCATGGATTGTTATAATACAGAAAATTCCACGGCAAAAGTGACAGCTACTGTGATTCCCTGCGCACCAAGCGCAATCGCGATAAAAATCGCGCTGCAAGGTGCAATGCCTGGCTCAGGCACCACGATGAGGAATGATCTTCAAAAGTACACCAATCAGACTATAGTAGGTGTATTGCCAAAAACAGATCCCTATGGAAATGGCGTTGTTTACAACGATATAAATAATCCAGCTGGTGTAGCAGGGAATGTGGTAGACTGGGTCAAAGTTGATATCAAGAGCGCTGTATCGCCATTCGCTGTTTTACAAACCAAAAGCCTATTGCTAAGGACGGACGGGTACCTGGTGGATGTCAATGGCCAATATCCTAGCTTCACCCAGCCGTCTGGAGATGTTTTCATTGTTGTTAAGCACCGCAACCATTTGGCGATCCGCAGTAATCCAATTAATCTTATTGCGGGATCAGCAGACTTCACAACGGGCTTGAACACTGTTTTCAACGATGGATCATCCCCCGACCAAATGAAGCTTGTCAATGGCATTTGGTGTATGATCAGTGGAGACGTTTCACAGGATTATTTCGTATCGAATCAGGATGTCACTCAAACAAGGAACGGTTTCAAGACAGGCGGTGTAGGCGTATATTCTTCAAGAGATCTGAACATGAACGCTTTCTTGGAAAATCAAGATGTAACCGCCCAAAGAAACAGATTCAATGCCGGCTTCTTTTCAATTGTATTCAAATATTAACAAAACCAGAAAATTATGAAACTACTTTTAAGATGTTCATTAGCTGTCTTGATATTCCTGGCAGTGACCGACAACGTGAGATCCCAAGCGATTCTCATTAACTTCACCAATCGTGTGGTTAGTGCAAATGGATTAAGTTGGACTTTTGATGTCGAGGCAAAGGGAGACGCGCAATATGGCGGGCTGGATAATGGATCTTGGATCGCTTACAATATACGACTTGATCTTGCTCTGCCAGCTGGCGTTACACTTACCGGAGGCTCCGCAAGCGGATCAGCAACTTACGCTTCTGCAAGCAGCGGCGTCCAGGTAGGAGTTTTTGTTCCGGATGGAGGACCAGCGAACACGCAAAAGCTAGGCTTAACCTTAGAGCGGGCAGATAACAATGCTGACATACCAAATGATGTGTTTGTCAGGCTTGCTACCTACACCGTTAACTTTTCAGCACCGGTTCTTGAAACTTTCGCGTTTACGCCACGGTCAAATGCAGATGTATTCGGAAGTTCCTGGTCGAATTTCGCAAATGAGAACCTGTTCCGACCATTCAATTTTGTTCAGACTGCTTTGCCGGTTAAGCTTGTTTCCTTCAATGCAACCAAGGAAGGCAATACAGCGCAATTGGCCTGGAAAACCTCCGAGGAAACCAACAGCGATCATTTCGATGTGGAGCGTAGTGCGAATGGGAAAACTTGGGAGACGATTTCTAAAGTGTCAGCAAAAGGTGAGAGCAGTGTTCTGGCGAGCTATACCGCCCTGGATGCTTATCCGCTGAATGGAGCCAATCTTTACCGCTTACGCATGGTTGATGTGGATGGCACTAGTGCTTACAGTAAAATTCAAAGCCTTGATTTCGGGATCACTACAAAGATTGCCATGTATCCCAATCCGGTATCAGATGAACTGAGCGTCAAAGTGGATGACTTTTCGAGAGTTTCTCATATCCAAATTTACGATACGAACGGACTGGAAGTATATAAGTCCGTTGGAGCACCAAGTACAACCATCAATGTTAAAAATTTGGCAGCCGGAATATACGTGGTAAAGGTTGCACAGAAAAACAATGTAGTGAGCAGCTACAAAATCCTGGTCGCCAGATAATCAAAAGAAAACTATACCTGGGAACGCCGACTTATTAGGGTTAACGTTCCTAGGTTTAACAATCCAAGAAGGCCAACTTTAACTCAAAACGTATATGGAGTATAGAACACCATCATTGGCTATATTAATGTCTTTATTTTTAAGTTCTAATAAACGAGCAAATGAATGTTCCTTTCTCGCTTTGTCGTCCTAACGGATCTTGATTAAAAATTACAATCCAAATTAACGAAAATAAGCTTTGCGTGTGTAGTGTGCTCCCGGATGGACAAGTTCGTTCGTCCGGGACTTTGTTTCCGATTTTATTTAACCCTTCATCTAAACAACCCACAAATATGACGTCAATTCTAATCTTTGATTATCCAATTGTGAGCTATGGGATTCGAATGTTTGTTAAAGACTTTTTTCCTGGCAGACCTATATTACATGCCGCGACTTTGGAGGAAGCAATGGATCGAATTATTAATGAAGGAGTTGGATTGGTGGTGATGGATATATCCATTCGAATTGAAAGAGACATGGATATAATTGACGTATTTCGAAAAATAAAAAATGACATTTGCATACTGATTTTTACTGGAAAGAATAAAAAGAAATACGGAGACCTCTATTTGAATGCAGGTGCCGATGCATTTCTCACCAAACGTTCAAGCAGCGAGGAGTATCAAGTTGTCATTAACCAGATTTTGGCAGAAAACCAGTATGGCGAGGATGATATCTTGTAACGAAGCCAACATTATCCCGCCTGAACCTGCTTCGCAGCAAAAGCCCGCTGGAGCGAAGCTTTTATTTCTTCGTAACGCAGTGGTTTGGATACATAATCATCCATTCCCGATTGCAAACAGATTTCCCTGTCCTCTTGCATCGCATTGGCCGTCATAGCAATGATGTAAGGCTGTTGCATGGCTAATTTGCGTATCAGACGGGTAGCTTCCAGCCCATCCATTTCAGGCATTTGAACGTCCATGAAAACAATATCGAATGCTTGCGCCTGTACCTCGTCGAGAGCTTCCTGACCATTTCTGGCTACGTCTGTTCGATAGCCTAATTTGGTCAACACAGTCACAAAAAGTTTCTCGTTTATGGCATTGTCTTCCGCGATCAGGATCCTCATAGGGAATTCTTCGGCAAAATAAGTGGACAGTAGACCTCTACCTTCCGGCGCCACGACCTCAGTAGCAATCAATTGCCTGGAAAGTTCTTTTTTGATAACCTCCCCCAACTTTTGATGCTTGACCGGTTTTGTCAGAATTGAGCAGAAAATACCAGGATGGTTTTTTCGGGTCTCATCTCCCACTGAACTCAATAGGACAATAGGCAGATCAGTAAATTTCTCTCTTATCTTTTGGGCCAGTTGTACCCCGTTCATTTCAGGCATGTTTTGATCGGTAATTACCATATCAATCTTATCGTGCTGGCTCAGAATTTTAAGCGCATCCTTAGCTGATGACGCCATAATGGGTACTAATTTCCAATGTTTCAGCTGCGTTTCTATAATTCTAAGATTCGTTTTATTATCATCCACCACGAGCACTGTTTTGCCCTCTGGGCCTGAACTGTTCGGGTCGCTTATTGGATGCACAGAGTCTTTACTGGGTTCAGTATGGATGGTGAAATAAAAACTCGTTCCTGTCTCAACTTCACTTTCTGCATAGATAGTACCGCCCATCAGCTCCACTAAACGCTGGCTGATGACCAGACCAAGGCCGGTACCTCCGTACTTTCGGGTATGCGAAGAATCTACCTGCGAGAAAGCCTTGAACAGGAGGCTCAATTTGTCCGCAGGAATGCCAATGCCCGTATCCTGCACCTGAAATTTTAACTCGATTTGATCCTGATTTATTTCCCCCGCATACTCCACACTGACCATGATCTCACCATGATTTGTGAATTTGATAGCGTTTCCTACCAGATTGATTAGCACCTGCCGCAATCGAAGATTGTCACCTACAATCATTGCGGGTACTTCCGGATCGATTTGATATACCAGGTCAAGACCCAAATCTGCTGCTTTTCTGGAAAAAATACCTAATACTTCTTCTATGCATTCATGCAGGTCAAAAGATTTGTGTTCCAGCTCCATGTTCCCGGACTCAATTTTAGAAAAGTCCAGGATATCGTTAATAACCGTCAATAGTCCGTCTCCACAGCTGATGATCGTATCCGCATACTCGGCCTGTTCTTCGGTCATTTCGGTTTGTGAGATCAGCAGCGCCATTCCCAATATCCCATTCATAGGGGTTCGGATTTCATGGCTCATCGTGGCCAGGAATATGCTTTTCGCTTGATTGGCCTTTTCGGCATCCTGTCTTGCCTGTTGCTCCTCAATGTGTTTCTGATGCAGGTCACCGTTTAGTTTGTGCAGGTCGGTGGCCTGCTGCTCTAGTGCCTGCTTTTGAAGAATCACTTCTTTGGTCCTTTCTTCAACTTGCCTTTGCAAAGCCAGTTTTTGCCTTTTTATCACATTCATCCTGGCCTGGTACAAACCAAATATTACCGCCAGGACAACAAGAACACCCAAAACACGAAACCACCAGGTTTTCCAGAACGGAGGCACGATGTGCAGCCTGATGGAAGTCCCTGTCTCGTTCCAGACACCGTCGTTGTTGGATGCCTTTACATGAAAAACATAATCACCAGGATCCAGATTGGTATAAGTAGCCCTGCGGGTGGTCCCGGGATATATCCAGTCCTGATCAAATCCCTCTAGTTTGTATGCATACTTGTTTTTTCGTGTGAGGGTATAATTCAGGGCGGTAAACTCGAAGGACAGCATCAGGTCTTTGTAGGTGACAAAGATATCTTTTGCCTCAATGATGTGCTTTTTGATAGGAGAGTCCGTATCCTGTGCGCTGACTGAGCGGTTAAATATCTGGAAGTCAGTAATGAAAACGGGCGGCACAAAACTGTTGTATCTGATGCTGTCCGGATGAAACACATTCAGGCCGTTCTGTCCACCGAAATACATGGTGCCAGCTGCATTTTTGTAAAACGACATCCGATTAAAAGATGTACCCTGCAAGCCGTCGCTATTATCAAAATTCCTGAATACCCTTGTGGCCGGGTTAAATGCAGATAGCCCATTATTGGTACTGACCCAAAGTATTCCATGGGCGTCTTCCATAATACCCTGAATCACATCATTAGGTAGCCCGTCTTTTTGGCGGAAGACCTTAAAGTGTCTGCCAACGCGGTCAAACAGGTTCAGACCACCGTTGGTTCCCACCCATAGGTTGCCTTTTGTGTCCTCATAAATACAGTTGACAAGATTGTTGCTGATCGTTTTCTGATCTCCAATATCATTCACGAATGAGGTAAATGTGTCCTGCTTTTCATTGAAAAGATTCAACCCGCCCCCTTCTGTACCGATCCACAACAGCCCGGCGCGATCTACGTGCATGGACAGGATCAGGTTGCTACTGATACTGTTACGTTTTTTTTGATTATTTTGATAGCGGACGTAAGAGCCTGCTTCTTTATTATAACGAAGCAGGCCCTCGGAGGTACCTATCCATAATGATCCTTTCAGATCATCGATGATTGCATGGATATTGGCAGGTATGGCATCTTTGATTTTTCCTTCCTTGTTGAGATTATTAAAGGAATCGAGCGGACGGTTATAGACGCTGATTCCACCTTTATAATTACCAATCCACATCTTGCTGTTGGTATCTTCATGGAGGGATATAATGTAGTTACTGGCAATGCTTGTCGGCCTGGCTGGCTCATGCAGGTAGTGGTTGATCTGGTTGGTGCTGCGATCCCACACATTAATACCACCACCATCGGTTCCGAGCCACAATTTGCCCTGATGATCTTCG
The DNA here is from genome assembly GCF_039919315.1 of Dyadobacter sp. Lineage (GTDB taxonomy): Bacteria > Bacteroidota > Bacteroidia > Cytophagales > Spirosomataceae > Dyadobacter. The sequence goes on from NZ_JBDSFX010000102.1 coordinate 122,914, forward strand.
GTAATAGATAGGATATTATCATTGTTGATGCCCCGGGAGTTGCTTGGATTGCTTCTGTAACGGTTGAATTTTAGTGATTCCTGATCCATTACATTGATGCCCCCACTGTAAGTACCCACCCACATGGTTCCGATCTTATCGCAAAAAAGAGCATAAATCGAGCCGTTGTTAATGCCCTCTGGATTGGCTTTATCGGCGATGTATTTAGTAAAATCACCATCCTTTTCAAGGATATTAATACCTCCGTTTCTGGTTCCTATCCAAAGTCTTTTTACTTTGTCTTCTGCTATTGAAATGACATCATTGTGAGAAATGCTCTCAGGGTCAGTTGGATTATGGCGGTAAGAGATGAAGTTACCTGTACTTCTGTCCATCAGATTTAGTCCACCACCTTCTGTGGCTATCCAGAAATTGTTTTTTGAATCTTCATAAATGCTATTCAACTCGTTTCTGCTGATCGAATGTGGATTGGCCGGGTCATGAGGATAATGAATGAACCGGTCCGTTTTCGCATCCAGCTTTTCGAGCCCGCGGTCCTTGGTTCCCGCCCAAACCACGCCTTTCTTGTCTACAAAAACAGAATTGACGAAGTCGCTCGCGATGCTTCCCCGGTCATTGGCATGATGCATGTACCTGCGAAAAGTCTTTTTTATGCTGTCGAAATAATTTAATCCTCCCCCGGAGGTAGCCACCCAAAGATTTCCTCTGGCATCTTGCGCAATGGACAAGACATTATTACTGCTGATACTGGCTGGGTTTTTGGGATCGTGTCGAAAATTTACGAATTGGTTGGTCTCATAATTGTAGCAACTCAGCCCGCCGTCGTCGGTGCCGACCCATAGGCATCCGTTACGGTCTTCGAAGACAACATGTACATAGCTATGTGACAGACTTCCAGCATTGCCGGGTTCGTTGTGATAAACTATAAACTTATATCCATCGTACATATTGAGACCGTCCTGGGTTCCAAACCACATGAAACCGCGACGGTCAGCAACGATACTGGTTACATTATTTTGGGAAAGGCCCTGATTTGTGGTAAGGTGTCGAAAAGGTCTGTTTTTTTCTTGCGCATGCAAAAAAACAATAGGAAGCAGGAAAAATAGAACCGTTACTAAAAAGACTTTCATTTTATACCAAACAAAATAACGCATTACTTAACTTTTACCACTTTGCAATTACATTTACATGTCGGGCAGCTTCGTCAAGTAACTACTTCTACATTATCTTTTAAATGTAGAAAAAAAAACTATTTTTCTGCAATTTTATATTAATGCGTTTTTCAGGAATGGCTTATAATAAAATTCTTACCAGTAGATGCAATGGAATTTATTATAATTGATGACAGTGTATTCGATTTATTCACTCAGGAAAAACTACTTTTAAAAAGTGGCCTGACAAAATTGGTCCATCCGTTTGGTTCAGCCTCTGATGCAATAGAATACCTCAGGCAGTGCGACGAAACTTTCCCAAATACCGTAATTCTGCTGGATCTTCAAATGCCTGGCATTAACGGCTTTGAGTTCACCGAGCACTACGCGTTGTTGCCGCTTGCCATACGCGAGAAAATAAAACTGTTTATGATATCTTCTACGGTTGACACAACGGACATCGAGGAAGCAAGAACAAACCCCTACATCATACAATTGTTGTCTAAACCGCTGGAAATACCTGTCCTGCGTGAACTGCTGCGCAAATAGGACATTGACCACATGGCCAAAGCGGCTGGCATAATATTTAATGTGCAGCAAAAGAACATCCAAGCTGTTATGCACCATCCCGTATCTACCTACCGATTACAATTTCATAAGGATTTTCCTTTTGCCGATCTGGCATCACTGATACCCTATCTTCGGAAATTGGGCGTAGGCACCATTTATGCATCGCCAATTTTGGCGGCGACCGGTGGTAGCACGCATGGCTATGATGGAATTGATCCTCGCCGTATAGACCCTGAGCTGGGCACCATCGATCAACTGCGCGAAATATGCCATGAATTGAAGAAAAGTGGCATAGGCTGGTTACAGGATATTGTGCCCAACCATATGGCTTATCACTCTGAAAACCAATGGCTGATGGACGTGCTGGAAAAAGGGCGGCTATCCGCTTATGCTCCTTTTTTTGATACCAGCATGAATGGCCATTTTTTTCAGGGAAAAATAATGGCACCCTTCCTGGGAAAGGAGCTGGACGAAACGGTCAAAGCAGGAGAACTAACAATGGGATATACCGGCGGCAGATTGACGTTGAATTTTGGAGATTCATGCTTTCCCATTAATCTACGCTCATATTTGGCGGTGCTGGATTTGGACGGAATAGAGCATCCTGAGTCTGTCCGGCAATGGGTGGAGTTGCTGAAAGAGATCCATGAGACAGAGGATGTCAGAACATTTGCAGCACAATGGAGAGAGTTTCTTTTGCAGCTTTCGTCTCTGTATAAAACTGAATCATTTCAAATCTATTTGGAGAACACCCTTGCGTATGTAAACGCAGACAAGGTGTTACTGCTCCAACTTGCCAATGAGCAGGAATATGAGCTTTGTCATTGGCGGAAAAGCGAGCAGGAGATCAATTTTCGGCGCTTTTTCACCGTCAATAGCCTGATATGTCTCAATATGCAGGATGATTTGGTTTTGGAGGAGTATCATCAATTGGTAAAGATTTTATTAGAGGAAGGCATTTTTCAGGGCCTAAGGATAGACCACATTGATGGGCTTTACGACCCGTTGTCCTATCTTGAAAAGCTGCGTAAACTAGCCGGGGACGAAACCTATATTGTGATTGAAAAAATACTTGAAAAAAAAGAGCAGCTTCCCGTTGCCTGGCCGGTTCAGGGCACCTCGGGGTATGAATTTCTGGGCTTAGTCAATAATTTATTTACCAACAGCAATTCCGAAGAAGCTTTTACGAACTTTTATCAGAATCTAATTCAAAATGATGAACCGATTCGCGCGCATTTGCTGAGAAAGAAGGCAGAGATCCTATACGAGCACATGGGTGGAGAACTGGAAAATCTGCATAGGCTTTTTTCAGAACTCCAACTTGCAGAGCCTGATGATCTTGAACGCATTGGTAAGGATAATCTAAAAAAAGCGATCGGCGAATTTTTGATACATTGCCCGGTATACCGCTATTACGGCAATACCATGCCGCTGTCAGAAACGGAAACGGTTGCCGTCTCCCAGATCTTGAACGAGGTCGCTGAGAAGCATTCGCACCTGTCAGACGCAACTGCGTTGATAGCAGAATCGTTACTGGAAAAACCCATATCCGCTGATGAAAACCACCGTGCAAAAGCATTGGAATTCTATCAGCGCTGGATGCAGTTTTCCGGTCCATTGATGGCCAAAGGAGGCGAGGACACATTAATGTACACCTATTATCGTTTCATTGGGCACAATGAAGTAGGCGATTTCCCCGACCGGTTTGGGTTATCTCAAAAGGAGTTTCATGCTTATATGCATACTCGCCGAAAGGAGTGGCCGCTTGCGCTGAACGCCACTTCCACGCATGATACCAAGAGGGGAGAGGATGTGCGGGCGCGACTGAATGTGCTGACCGACCTGCCGGAGCAATGGCTTGCAAGGGTAAATGAATGGCGAGATATTAACGCTGAATTTAAAAAAGGCCGGTCGGGTCCTGACGACAATGATGAGTATATGATATACCAGACCTTAACAGGGGCATATCCAATGCCAGGTGAAGGGGACGATGATTTTGCGCAAAGACTGGGTGACTATCTGGAGAAAGCAATGCGGGAGGCAAAAGTACACACCAACTGGGCTGAACCTGATGAGCAGTATGAACAGGATGTCAAAGATTTTGCAGCGCAGTTGCTGGATGAGCAAGGCAATTTCTGGCGGAACTTCACGTCTTTTCACACGAAGGTTTCGGATTACGGCATTGTAAATTCACTGGCGCAACTAACCCTCAAATTTACCTGTGCGGGCATTCCTGATGTGTACCAGGGCTGCGAATTGTGGGATTTTAGTCTGGTGGATCCTGATAACCGGCGGCCTGTTGACTATATTTTGCGGCAAGAATGGTTAGACGAGTTTGAGAAGCAGGAAAGGGAAGTTTTGCTGGAAAATCTGTGGGCAAACCGGAGCAATGCACAAATAAAATTGTGGCTGACCAGTGAGTTGTTCAACCTTCGGAACAGCAATCCCTCACTATTCGATGAAGGAGAATATGTTGCTTTGAAAACAAGGGGTATTTACAAAGATCATTTGCTTGCGTTTGCCAGAAAGCATAAAAAGGATTTCTATGTAGTGGTAATTCCATTGCATACCGCTGGAATTTGTGAAGAGCAGCAAAAGCCATTTTTGGAGCTTGACTGGAAGGATACCTCCATTGTGCTGCCAGATAATCTGTCGCCTGAGTGGCAGAATGTGTTCACCAGACAGAGCGCAGATTTTCAAGGGAAACTTCACCCTCACGAAATATTTAACAATTTGCCGGTTGCTATTTTAAAGGGTTCAAGGCTTGAAAATGAGCGGAAAGCAGGCGTCTTATTGCACATTACCTCCTTAGCCTCACCATTTGGAATTGGTGATTTAGGCCCGGAAGCCTTCGCATTTGCCGATTTTTTGGAAAAAAGCAATCAGAAGTTGTGGCAGATACTTCCCCTGAACCCAAGTGAAGAGGCGCAGGGAAATTCACCTTATAGCGCGCTGTCGAGCCGTGCTGGGAATCCTTTGCTGATCAGTCCGGAAGAACTCGTAAAGGATGGCCTGCTTACATCGGATTTGATAAGCCAATACTACCTGCCGAAAACCGCGCATGTTGACTTTGCAAAAGCCGAAAACGTTAAAAAAAACCTCTTGAAAAAAGCATATGAAGCATTCAATCGGGATGCAAGCAATGCTGACAGGACTGATTTTGAGGTTTTTTGTAACAAGAATTCGGAATGGCTTGGTGATTTCGCATTATATATGGTTTTGAAAGAAAAACACGGAAATCAGCCTTGGTACGAGTGGCCCGAAGAGTTTCGGTTGCGGGACAAGCAGGCATTGAAGGAAGTTCTCAAATCAGAACCCAATGGTATCCGCTATGTGCAATGGCAGCAGTACATATTTGACAAACAATGGAAAAATCTGCGCGGCTACTGTAACAGCCTGAACATTAAGTTACTGGGTGACATTCCATTCTATGTGAGTTATGATTCCTCGGATGTATGGTCAAACAGGGAGCTCTTTTGTGTGGACGAAACTGGTAAAATCACGGGTGTGGCTGGTGTGCCGCCCGATGCCTTTTCGGATGATGGCCAACTTTGGGGTATGCCCGTATTCAACTGGGGCGCCCTCAAAGCGCAGGATTATCAATGGTGGGTGCAGAGACTTGCCAAAAATATGGAGCTTTATGACTTGATCAGACTGGATCACTTTCGTGCTTTTGCGGATTACTGGGAAGTACCCGGCGGCGAAGAAACCGCCGTGAACGGCGAATGGAAACTGGGGCCGGATGAGGATTTTTTCAGAAAAATAAAAGCCTCGCTCGGTAGTCTTCCCTTTATAGCGGAGGATCTTGGCGAGATTAGCCCCGAGGTGTACAAGCTCAGAGACAAATTTTCTTTACCCGGGATGAAGGTATTGCAATTTGCATTTGACGAAAATATGCCGCAATCGGATCATATTGGCCATAATTTCACTCCAAATTTCATCGCATATACGGGTACGCACGACAATAACACAGTGAAAGGCTGGTACAGGGAATCCACCGACGATGCGTTGCAGGCACGCATTGAAAATTATGTCGGGTATCCGGTCAATGAGGATAATGTCAGCGAAGCGTTGGCAAGGCTTACCTACGGCTCGGTAGCCAAAGCCGCCATTCTGCCTATTCAGGATGTACTCAACCTGGATGAGACTGCCAAAATGAACAGTCCTGGAACGCATGGTGACAATTGGTCGTGGCGATTATTGCCGGGACAGATTGACGATCAAGCTGTGCAGTTTCTGGTAAAGCTGACTACGCTTTTTAACCGGGATTAGGCGTTCTCTGTGCTTTTTCAGATATTGGGTCAGGCATTCCATAGGTGCTCTGTTCGGGATGTCATTATATTGCAATGCACCTTGATTGATTATATGAAGCGATTCAACACCTTATTTCTCATTCTTGCGACATGCTTATTGTGTCAGTTGCAGGCATGTAAAAAATATGCAGGAAACCCTGCCGAAGCAGCTGCTATCCTGACTGGAACTAAGCTCTGGCAGATTGATGAAATTGCTGTCAATGATGCCGTTACCTTCAAGGACGGGAAAATGACGCAGCAATTCGGGTCGATTGATTTTGAACGTTATATGGAAACGGTTGAGCTTAAAAAGGATGGGACTTTTTCCGGGATCTTCAAAGGAGAAAGCAAGCCGTTTATTTTGAAATGGACGGTCAATGAAAAAGACATTACTGTGAATGCGCCGGATGTAAAAGCAAAAGGAGGGGAGTGGACCATTGTGCCGCAGGATGTGAGCGACGAGTCATTTAGCATGAAAACCCAGAGTACAGCCTACGATTATCCGCGAATGACCAAAGTCGCATTGAAATTCAAACCTAAGAAATAATTTTCAGCTCCTTCTCCATGAACAGACTTGACAGTGCTTTTGAACTTTTTGATACCTATAACCGCAGATCCCCGGAGCACCTGGTACACGATCAGGTAGATTATCCTGCTGAATATTTTTATGCCATTAAACTTTATGAATGGGTAAAAAAGCTCGAACCGGAAGCCAGCGAAAGCTTACTGCTTGCTTCACGGAGTCAGCATATCGGCAGGTGGGAAATAGCTAGAACTTCCTACCCGGACGGAAGATTAGGGTACCTGAAATGGCGAAGCGATCTGGGGCGGTACCACGCGGGAAAAGCTTCGGAAATTTTAGAATCGGTTGGTTATGAGCGGGATGTGATCGACCGCGTGAAGCAGATCATTATGAAACAACGTATCAAGGCGGATAGCGAGGTGCAAACCATGGAAAACGCGCTTTGCCTGGTATTTTTGGAATTTCAGTACGACGATCTGATCGCAAAGCTCAGCGAAGAAAAAATGATTGATATCCTTCGCAAAACCTGGGGGAAAATGAGCGACCCAGGCAGAAATATGGCACTATCTTTAAATTATAGTTCAGACGGAATCTCTTTGATTCAGAAGGCTTTGAAGGAAGACTAGAAGTAATATATCAAAAGGAATGGCCGGGGCCTTCAAAGCTCCGGCCATTCTTGTTGTTAATCTTTCCTGGCAGTTTCCTTTCTACCATCCAGCGTTTGCGTGGTTTTGACGAGTCGAACGAATTCGGAGCGGTAACCTTCTTCGTCTTTGCCGAAAGCTCCTTTGGCACGGGCAATCACATCCGAGTAGGTTGATGTTCCCTTGAATTCTGAGTTTCTAAGCAACAGGCCAAATTCAGCTACGGAACTTGCAAACCGCAAATTATCCGAACATGCCGCCATGGGTTTAAGCGAGTACTTAACTGGCAAGTCGAAAAGTACACTTTTTTCGCTGTCAGGATTTTTATACCGGATTTTAATCGTGAGCATTTCATCCGTTCTGCCTACACCTGATACATTGTTTTGTTGATATTTCAATGCATCCGTTTTGGCGAGATAATCACTCTGCACACCGGCTGGCACAATCTCATAAATAGCAGTCACGGTATGTCCCGATCCCATATCACCGGCATCCTTCTTATCGTCATGAAATTCTTCATTTTTCAATGCCCGGTTCTCATAGCCGATTAGCCGGTAGGCTTGTACATGCGTGGGATTAAACTCAATCTGTATTTTGACATCTTTGGCGACCGTGAATAACGTACCGCCAAATTCCTGCACAAATTCTTTTCTGGCTTCCTGAATGTTATCAATGTAAGCGTAGTTTCCATTTCCCTTATCGGCTAGTGTTTCAATGTGGCTGTCTTTATAATTACCCATTCCAAAGCCCATGATGCTCAGATAAATTCCTGCTTTCCTCTTTTCTTCTATTAGCCGCTGCAATTCTCCCTCACTGGAAATGCCGACATTAAAATCGCCGTCGGTAGCCAGAATGACACGATTATTACCTTTGGGTAAAAAATTTTCTTTGGCAAGCTTGTAAGCCATTTCAATTCCTTCACCGCCAGCCGTCGAGCCACCGGCTTCCAGGTTGTCAAGTGCTTCTTTGATTTTCATTTTGTCGGTTCCAGAAGTGGGAGGGAGGATAACGCCCGCCGCACCGGCATAGACCACGATCGAGAGCTTATCTTCCGCGCGAAGTTGGTCAACCAGTAATTTAAACGCCTCTTTGAGCAACGGGAGCTTGTTTTCATCAGACATTGAGCCTGATACGTCAATTAAAAAGACCAAATTGGAAGCGGGAAGGTTTTTACTGGACACTGTCTTGGCCTGTAAGCCGATATGCAACAGTTTCAATCCTTTATTCCAGGGAGAGTCCGTCATTTCAGTGGTAACCGATACCGGGTTGCCGGCAGCGGGCTGTGGATAGTCATACTCAAAGTAATTGATCATTTCCTCGATCCTCACCGCATCAACCGGAGGCATTTGTCCCATGTTAACAAACCTGCGCATATTGCTGTACGCGGCTCGGTCCACATCTACCGAGAATGTCGTGACGGCCTGCTGACCAACCATTTGAAAGCTATTTTCGTTGATTGGATTATAATTTTCGGTGTTCATTTTTTGTGAACGAACGGTCATTCCGGCGGCATAGGTCGATGGGCTTGCTGCCATTTTTGCGAAATTGGGCTCAACGGTGAATGCGACGTCCTCGTGCTCAGTGGCCACTACTTCTTCCTGGAAGGGCGTACCCGCTTCCATGGTTACATTGATCTCAGAACCTTTGGTGAGTTTAACTTCCTTTGTTTTGTAACCTACATAACTGAAAAACAGGGTTCTGGAAAATGTAGGAATCGAAATCGAATATTTTCCTGCAGAGTCACTCATAGCAATGGCTTTGCTGCCTGCAACGGTTACCATCACTCCGGAAATCGGAACCTGATTGGTATCGCTAACGACGCCGGTAATGGTCCTGTCGGGGAGCATGGCGAATGCGCTGAAAAACGTGGCGAGGAGTATTACAATTTTTGTTTTCATGGTCGATATCTTTTTGTTTTTTCAACTTGATGCACGCCGACGGATAATTCCATAAAACTTTTAAATATTTTTTATGGAATTTTGAGAAAACTGCATCCAATGGTCACTTGGCTCAGAAGAAGTTATCTTTAAGCAGGCACATGTGAAGTTTTTAGGCATATTTCGAACCAGGAATCCAGAACCGTTACCGGAGGCCCAGCGCCTGTCGGTTTACCGCCAGACGGGAGACGTCGGGCTGTTGGGGGAACTGTATTCCAGCTACATGGAGATGGTGTTCGGGATTTGTTATAAATATTTGAGGGATGAGGATGAAAGTAAAGATGCGGTGATGCAGATATTTGAAAAACTGGTTCAGGATTTGAAGACCCATGAAGTAGGCAACTTCAAAAGTTGGCTGCACAGCGTTGCAAGAAACCATTGCCTCATGCAGCTCAGGAGCAAACGCGTGTTTGTGGGCAACGAGGAAATCAAGGAGGAGTATGCCGGCCCGGATTTACAAAATAACGAATCGGAGGACATTTTTACGCTTGATCATCAGCTGAACTCGCTCGGCAAATGTATGCAATCGCTGGTCAGCGAGCAGCGGGTTAGTATCCAGTTGTTTTACGTGGAAGAGAAATGTTATAAGGACATTTGCATCGAAACGGGTTATGATTTCAATAAAGTGAAAAGCTATATCCAGAACGGAAAGCGGAATTTGAAAATTTGCATGGATAGAAATGGCAACGATTAATTCACAACCGGAATTTGGCTTCGATCATTTTCGCCGTTATCGCGACGGTGAAATGTCCGCGCAAGAACAGCACAGCCTTGAAAAAAGAATGCTGGAAGAACCGCTTGTGGCCGACGCCTATGAAGGTTTTTTAGCATTGAATGAAGATCAGATCGACTATCAATCCGCACTTGAAAGCCTTAGGGATACATTAAATGAACAAGCCAAACCGGAAAAAAGCAGGACCCTGCCGATATGGGCTTATGCCTCGGCGGCTTCTATTGTGTTGGGCATGAGCTTGTATTGGTTTGTTTTTATAATAAATAAAAATACCAGTACGCAGGACGTAGCATTCGAAATGTCCATTGAAAAACCTGAGCACGCTGCGGTCGATGAAGAAGTGAAAGTAAAAGAAACTCCATTGCCGCCAGCATCTGCTAGGCCCACACCCCAAAAGGCTTACGGAAACTCGCCTGCTAATACTACTACATCAGAACCTGTCGCAGCTGCCGCACCGGCTCAGGAAGTACAGGAACGCTTGGATACCAATTTGGAAGAATCGATTGCAGCAAATGATCAGGAACAAATTTCAATTGTTCAAACTATTCCGGCATCCGCTACTGCGGCAGCTGCTTTGCCGTCTCAGGCGCCGCTCTCAGAGTCAGCGCGGAAAGTGACTAAGAATGATGCCGCAGGGGCTTCTGCCACATCGCTTTCCAGTCGTCCGGCCCCGTTAAATGGCTGGGAGTCATTTCAATTCTATCTTTCGAAGAATGCTTTGTCAGCAGAGCAGCCAGGAGATGTCGAGGTTACTTTCACGGTGAATGCTGACAGCACTTTATCCACATTTTCAACCAAAGGTGACCGGCGTTTTTATCAAAAAGCCATACTTACCATTCAGAATGGTCCAGCCTGGATACCTGCCAGGTCCGACGGCCAGCCAACTGGGATGCAAACAACCGTTCGCATCCGGTTTCGCAATTCAAACTAACTTCTGTACAATCAGCTAATTACCTAGCTATTTGTAGAACTAATTATTAATTATTCCTAATTTAGAACAGTTATCTTTTGAGATATTGCTGCCAGTACTTAATTTTACTACATACGCTTAGTAGCTCTCTCCAAGGAATCTTCAATTTGATGTGATACGCACAATGCGCCTATTTCCTGAAAAAAGATGGAGAAGCTAGTTTTTAGTGCAAAACTAAATGGGTTCAATACAAGAATTCTACAATTTCTCCCCTCAAATTTTGTTATGGCAAGTATTATCGTTAATTCTACGAAATAATTGTAAACCCTTACATTAATTAAGTCTAACCATCGATCTTTTTTGATAAATATTTACATAACCTATGGACAGTAGAAAAAATCTGTTAATTATAGATGATGAGCCTAGTATCACGAAAATTCTGGAACATTTTCTAAAAAAAGATTTTAACGTAGTAATTAAAAGTGATGGGTCAGAAGGGATGCTGTGGTTGGAAGAAGGCCACCAGACGGACCTCATTATTGCTGATCTCCATATGCCCAATCTCAGTGGAAAGGAATTTTTAAAAGTGGCAAAAGCCAGCAATCTATATTCCGATATTCCAATTATCATACTTTCAGGATCTGACGAGAGCAGTGAACGTATCCAGTGCCTTAATTTGGGCGCAGACGACTTCATGGTAAAGCCGTTTAATCCAATGGAAGTTCATGCAAAGATCAATGCGATCTTGCGCCGCGCAAAACGCTTCTCCTAATCAGTTACAAACATGGAATTGACAAGCACGTCCCCGGGAATGGTTGTTGAAACGAAGTCCTACATGGTCCAGTTCAGGGTCATGTATATGAATGCTGACCTTGACGAATACATTAGATTTTCGGAGAAATATGCAGAATCTTTGCAGGCAGAGTATTTCGCATCGAAGGAAATGGTCCTGGAAGCATTGAAGGAGAATTACCCCGCGGATGTCATCCTGGCGCACTCGGCCAGCGGCGGTCTGGAACTTCTGGACATTATCCGTGGCAGCTCAGGATATGGCAATATTCCTTTTGTACTACTGGTTGACCGTCTAAGTCAGGAAGCAATAGATGTGGCTAAGGCAAAACATGCTGACGATGTCTTTTCTGTTCGCTTTGACGATGGTGACCTGATCACCCGAATTAAATATTTTAAGAAACGGCAATGGTATGTTGCCAACAAAGCCTCCCAAAAAATAGCTTCTCAGGGCAACAAGACACCACTTTGGAAGAGAGCAATCGACGTGATCACGACAGGCAGTGCAGTTATTCTATTGCTTCCGGTATTTTTGCTTGTGGCCCTGTTCATTCGTCTGGATTCAAAAGGGCCGGTTTTTTACAGGTCTAAAAGGGTAGGTAGCGGCTACAAAATCTTCGATCTCTACAAGTTCAGGACCATGCGTACTGACGCGGATCAGCTGATCCGCAAAATGGCTGCATTGAGCATGTACAATAAGAATACCGAACCGGTCCAACAACTTGAAAGCAGGGGATTGTGCGACGAATGTCTGGCGGGAAATCACTGTAAAAGCCTGCTATTTCACGATGGTAAGGAAATTTGCGAAAAATTGTACCATTTCCAAAAAGACCAGAAGGCAGCTTTCATGAAATTTCAGAATGACCCGCGTATTACACGTTTCGGTCAGTTTTTGCGAAATTCGAGTCTGGACGAATTGCCACAGCTTATTAACATTCTCAAAGGTGATATGTCATTGGTTGGTAACAGACCATTACCGCTATATGAAGCCGAAAAAATGACTACTGACGACAAAATTCTGCGCTTTGCAGGCCCAGCTGGTTTGACAGGCCTTTGGCAGGTCACCAAAAGAGGCAAGGGGAAAGCAGATATGTCCGAGGAGGAAAGAACTCAACTGGATATCACATATGCCAAGGAATTTTCATTCAAAATGGATATGCAGATCATTCTTAAAACCTTCCCTGCTCTTTTACAGTCAGAAAACGTGTGATATGTTAGTAGGTTTTAATCCATTCTTTTTGAGTTTCGTCATATCTTTTGATGACGCGGGCGGGATTGCCTACCGCAACGGAAAAAGGAGGGATGCTTTTGGTAACCACAGCCCCGGCGGCAACGACGGAATGTTTTCCAATGGTAACTCCGGCGGTAACCACTGTGTTGGCGCCGATCCAGCAATCATCCTCAATGACAATGGGAGCAACGTTTACTCCCTGCTGATGAATGGGTTGAGTGACATCGTCGTAGTTATGGTTCAGTCCGCTGGCCACGATATTTTGAGCGAGGATTACATTATTTCCTATTTTTACAGGGCCGATAATTACATTACCAAGGCCTATCAAAGAGTTTTCTCCTATTACCACATCCCCCACACCATTATTGACCGTAGTGAAATCTTCAATCATAGAATTGTTTCCGATTGAAAAATGATTGAATGGTACTACATCCATTCGTACCCAACGTCTGATGACTACAGCTTTACCTTTTTGATGATAAAACCGGTTTAAAAATATCCTCACCCATAGCCTTGGACGGGCCTGATTGGTTGGTATCAGGAGCCAGTGAAAAAACTTTTTTAAACGGGGATTGTTCCGGATTTGATCAGAGAAAGGCATTTCTGAAAGGATTGTGAAAAAAATGATGTAGTAATAATTTTATCCAAATGTATTTTTTATTGCTACAAAATCAAGCAAAAAATAATTTTAATAACATATTTTTCAAATTGATGCCGATGAGATACGCCGTTTTTCTGGTTCCCCTGTTTTTCATAATACACACCGCCAAAGCACAGGAATCGCTCAGCAAGGATATTTCCTACGAGTATCTCGACAAACTGATTGCGGTTTGCAAAACCAACTACCCCAAGATCAAAATGTACGAGGCCAGGGTGGCAGTCACGGAATACGGTATCAAAAAGGCCAAGCTTTCCTATTTTGATATTTTTAATTTTTCCTACCTCTATAGCCCTAACAACAACACGGCTACCATATCACCGACAGTGCTCAGCGGATATCAGCTGGGTTTTTTCGTCAATATCGGGGCCATTCTTCAAAAGCCTACGATGATCAGGCAGGCAAAGGGTGAGCTTGCCATTGCACAGTACGACAAAGAATCCTTCGATCTGAACATGGAAGCAGAGGTCAAAAAGCGCTATTTCACCTATATCCAGAAAAGAGCAGTTTTTCGGGTGAGGTCCACCGCCGTGCTTGATATCGAAAGCATGGTTTCCAATATCAAACATCGATTTGAAATGGGGCAGGAGTCGATTGAAAAGTATAGCCAGATGCTGGTTATGCAGACCGATCACTCGCAAAACCTGTTGAATGCTGAAAGTGATGTATTGATTGCCAAAAGCAGTTTGGAAGAATTGTTGGGACAAAAATTAGAAGACATAAAATGAGCGAATTTTTACAATTTCTGAGGTTGCTTCAGCGGAATAAAGTCACATTGATATTGGTTCCGCTGATCACTGTTATCATCACATACTTTCTGGTCAGACGATTGCCCGACACATTCGTGTCACGTGCCCGTATTGCAACAGGGCTGGTAGACAAAACCGACCAGGTGATCACGAAGGCCAAAGATGAACAGGAGCAGCAGATAGCCCGCAAGTTCGAGAGCCTTATTCAGGTGCTGCGCCTGAAAAGGACCCTAGATCAGGTTTCTTACCGGCTGATACTGAATGATTTGAAAGGCTTAAAGGATTCAACGTGGCGCGAACCTGTGAGAGCGCTGGAAAATATGAGCAAAGCCGATAAAGCCAAGGCAATCGCACTCATTACCCAGAAATATAAGACCCGCGAAGAGCTTTCTCTTTGGAAACCTTATGAGAATAACCTCAATAAGATCATCGTGGACATGAATTATGGTGCTAGTACATTGCGGGATAAGCTGATTATTTACAGGACCGGAGCAAGTGATTACATCGACATAGAGTTTGAAGCAGAAAGTCCCGGGCTGGCTGCCTATGTGATCAATGTCCTGAGCCAGGAGTTGATCTCCGATAACTCGTCCAGGGTAGTTGGTAACAACAAAAGGACTATTGATTTCTTGCAAAACTTTATGTTGCAAAAGCAGGCGGCTCTCAATACGCGGATGAACACATTGCGAAATTTCAAAATTCAAAACCGCGTCTTGAACCTGAATGAGCAGGCAAAGAGTATTTATGGGCAAATGGCTGATTACGAGACCAGAAGAGAAGTCGCTCAAAAAGATATCATAGCACTGGGGGCCGCAATCCGCAACATTGACAATAAGTTTGATCCTGCTGAACGAAAATATTTCGAAAGTACGCTTATCGGGATCAATCAAAAGATCATTGCTACAAAAGCAAATCTAAGAGCGCTGAACGAGCGTTACGTGACGAATAATTTTGATCCCCGCTTGAAATTTAGTTTGGATTCCTTGCGCAACCAGCTTACCGGCGAGATTGACGAGGCTTCTGATAAGTATGCTTACAACCCGATGGCGCTCAAACAAGACCTGGTTACCCAGAAGCTGACCATGGAAATTTCACTGGAATTGGCCAAAAATAGTGTCTCCTCCATTCAAGGGGAATTAAATCGGTTGAACCGCAAATTCGATGGACTGGTCCCTAATGAGGCCAAGATCCAGGAATACGAAACATCCATTGACATTGCCAGCAAAGAATACATTGAATCATTGCAACGATACAACGAAGCAAGTCTTGAATTCAGCTTCCCGGTGTACCTGCGTTTGATCGAACGCGCCATGCCAGGGGAGGTACAGGCATCAAAGAAAATGGTGTTGGTGATACTCTCGGGGGTAATCAGTTTAGCCTTCTGCGTATTTGTATTCTTCATCTTATTCTATCTGGACAAATCCATCCGCTATCCATTGCAGCTTGCCAACGCAACCGAGCGGCCTGTACTGGGTTATCTGAATGCACTGGACAAAGGTTCGAGCCTAAGCCTCTCCGGTATGAATTCGTCCGATGATAAATCCATCAGGTTGTACAAAGATTTGGTGCGGTCTATTCGCTATGAAATTGATAATGAGCTGAATGATCCGAAACTGATCGCGATAACCAGCTTGTCGTATGGAGTAGGAAAAACCTCGTTCGTAGTGGCATTGGCCTGGGCATTTTCTAAGATTAACAAAACAGTGCTGATCATTGACGGTAATTTCGGGCAACCGGATATTTCGAAACTGAACCCTGACAGTAGCCTCATCGAAAGGTTTATCAAGAGCGATGCGGTTATTGAAGCCAGTCCCGGCCAGATCCGTATCCTTGGTAACAACGGAGGCGATATTTCGCTCCTGGAACTTGCTGATGAGAAGGGTATCGCCAACCGTTTACAGGTGCTGAAATCACAATTCGATATCGTCCTGATCGAAACGGATTCATTGACTGCCATGAACAAAGCAAAAGAATGGATCACATTCTCGGATAGGGTAGTGGCGGTATTTGCAGCAGGACAATCCATTTCGGGAGAAGATCAATCCAAAATACAGTATCTCAATAATCTGGAAGATAAATTCTCTGGATGGGTACTGACCAATACGGAGGACATTCCTGAACAGGCAGGTAAAATCGGTAAACCGTTGGAAGCATGAAAATAGTCGAGGCAGTGTGGCTGCTCATTCAGTTCTTGATCTGGTTTAACCTGGTATTTCCAGTGTTACTGTTGCTGATTTACAGTTTGAGAGGCGGCGAAAAGCGCATACCAGGCCACCCCGCGGCAGATTTACCGGACTTTGGCATTATTGTAACGGCGTACGAATACACGCAGCAATTACCGGCCGTGGTAGCTTCTTTGCTGGAATTGAACTACGAACGCTATCATATTTATGTAGTAGCGGATAAATGTGACATCAGCGGTCTGCATTTCCCGTCGGATAAAGTGCTTTTGCTCAGGCCTGAGCAGGTTCTGGGCAGTAACACCCGGTCTCATTTCCATGCCATCAAAAATTTCATCAGACTGCATTCTCACCTGACCATTATCGATAGCGACAACTTAACGGATCCACAATACCTCCACGAACTGAACACTTATTTTACACAGGGTTTTCAGGCGGTACAAGGCGTGCGTGAAGCCAAGAACCTGGATAGTACCTACGCTTGCCTGGATGCTGCACGGGATATCTATTATCATTTTTATGACGGTAAGATCCTTTTCGGCGCTGGCTCGTCCGCCACTTTGGCTGGTTCGGGTATGGCGTTCAGTACCGCGCTGTATCAGGAATGTCTCGGGCATCTGGATGTTACCGGCGCAGGATTCGACAAAGTTCTTCAGGAGGGAATCGTCAGCAGGAAGTACCGCATTGCATTTGCTGAAAAAGCGGTTGTATATGATGAAAAGACGACCGGATCCGATCAGCTGGTTAAGCAGCGGGCACGCTGGATCAATACCTGGTTCAAGTACTTTGCACTGGGCTTCAAGATCTTTTTCGGGGGAGTAGCAGGCTTGAACTGGAACCAGATGATTTTTGGACTGGTACTGCTGAGACCTCCGCTTTTCATTTTCCTGATCCTGTCGGTATTTTTTATGCTGATCAATATATTTATCTCTTTATCGGTGGCAATCACTTGGTTTATAGGGCTCTGTATTTTTGTGACAGGCTTTTACATCTCATTAAGCAGATCGCACACAGACCCTCGGATTTATCATTCGCTCGTCAACATTCCAAAATTTATTGCTTTTCAACTTCTGGCACTACTTAATGCGCGGAAGGCCAATCAGATTTCAGTGGCAACACGAAGTGGACAAACGGACCATAAACAGTTATAGCCTTCTGCAATTATGAAAATATACCCGGAAAAGACCGAGAAGAAAAAGAAAATTTCCTTTGATCATTTGACACCATTGCAAAAGAAGACCCGTCAGGTAGCATTGCTTCTTGCGGTGATCAGCGCATTTATTTTTTTCTTTAAAATTCTATTTTTTTAGTGGAGAAGGATTTACAGCTCTTTATTGCCAAACCTAATGAGGGCCATACTTCTTTGAAGTACCGGCTTAGAAAACTTTTTTGGGTGGATAAGCTTACCAACACGACCGGGCTGATCATTCTGCTTTTAATGTCGGTGGGGTTGGGTGCGCTCATTGCATACAAGGGAACGTTGGCTGGGGCGCTCATCCTGGTGCTGATGATCGTGCCGCCGGTTATTTATTCCGTAGTCGTTTTTCCGCAATTTGGGATGGTAGTGCTGTTGGTACTAGCCTATCTGCTTTTTTATATTATGCGGTTTGGTATCGATTTCCCGATGGGAACGGTCATGGATGGCATTCAGGGATTACTTATTCTGGGATTTTTTATTCACCAGAAACGAAACCCCAACTGGAAGGTTTTCCATGGGCCAATCAGTACAATGATCCTGATCTGGATTTTCTATAACCTGGTAGAAGTAGCCAACCCTGTTACCGAATCCCGCCTGGCATGGGTGTATACGATCCGGGCGGTAGCCATCGTCATGTTGACGTACTTTGTGTTTATGTACCAGATTAAGACAGTGAAGCAGATCCGGTTTCTACTTAAAATGTGGATTGCACTGTCTGTTTTCGCAGCTCTATACGCATTCAAGCAAGAATTTATCGGGTTTTCAGCTGCGGAAGAGGAGTGGCTTTATTCTGATCCTAACATCAAAGAATTGCTATTCATTGCCGGGCACTGGAGGAAGTTTTCGATCTTCTCCGATCCTGTTGCCTTTTCTTATAACATGGTAGTAAGCAGTATCTTGTGTATCGCCATGTTGACCTATGTAAAGCAAACCTGGAAAAAGGCGGTACTGGCCATTCTGGTCGTCCTCTTATTTACCGCAATGCTTTTTTCGGGCACCAGGGGAGCGTATGTACTGCTTCCTGCGGCAATGGTTTTGTTTGTTATACTTCGGTTCAACAGGCAGGTGGTTATCGGTACTGCCATTGCTGGCGTCGGTATTCTTTTCCTGATTTTAATGCCGACCAGCAATTCGAATATCGTACGTTTTCAGACGGCCTTCAAACCCAATGAGGACATTTCCTTTCAGGCCAGGAAAAACAATCAAAAACGCATTCAGCCTTACATTTTGTCCCATCCTATGGGCGGAGGATTGGGCGCTACGGGAGCATGGGGTCAGCGTTTTGCGCCCAATTCTTACCTGGCCAAATTTCCGCCTGATAGCGGATATGTCCGCATCGCTGTTGAACTTGGCTGGATTGGCCTGGCCATATTTTGTCTGTTGATGTTTTTTATTCTGAGGGAGGGCATCAACAATTACTATACTATTCGGGATAAGGAATTGAAAACCTATTGCATGGCCATGCTGTTGATTGTATTTGCTTATAATATAGGAAATTACCCTCAGGAAGCACTGGTGCAATTTCCTTCCAACATCTACTTTTATCTCGTAGTAGCGATTATCAATGTCACCAAAGTGATTGACGACAAGCAGGAGGAGAAACGCCTCAAACAGGCTGCTATTTCACTGTGACCGCCGACTTCTTGGTGAAGGTGAAAAGTTTGGCGAGATTCATGAAATACTTTTCAAAATATTGATATACAAAATAACTGAGAATGAGTGAGGCGACTATGGTGCTTACGATCAGAATGTAAGGTTGCGAGACCGCAGTTTCACCCAAGGCCATCCGGATCAAAATGAATACAATGGGGTGAATGAGGTAAACAGAATAGCTGATCTCTCCTAATGTCGAGAAAAACCATTGCGCAGCAGCCGGTAGGAACGAGAAGTCAGCAATATAAATAAAGTAGCAAAGCAATGTGGTAAGTATGGACAGGACGATCCTGTTATTGCCGGATGTGAGTTGAATAGGCTCACCATGTACGGGGTAGGTGAACAGCAGTGCCAGTGTTACAAGAAAAAGAAGAGGGGCTGCACGCACCAGTATAGCAGGAGGATTTCTCAATGCACCCAAGCCCATTCCCACCAGAAAAAAGGTGAATTGATTGAATGGACTTACATAGCGACTCCACTGCATTCCGAGCGTAACGTTGGGATCGAGTACAAAATAAGTGAAGTATAAGAACGGTATCAGTGAGATCAGGAAGAAGGCGATGAGGTAGTTGACATTCCGCTGGATGAGCAGAATGATGAGTGGAAAAAAGAGATAAAAGCCCAGTTCATTTCCTATGGACCAGGCGCCGTTTGCAATAAAGGTTTCGGGTTTGAGAATGCCAGGCAAAACCAGCATATTGACCATGATCTTTTTCAATGTATAACTCTCGTTGGAGAGTAGGAATGTAAGCAAGGTCGCCAACCATAAAAGTGGAATGATCCGAAATGCTCTTTTGATAAAAAAGACTTTGATTGAGTCGATGGTAAGGCTGCGATAGTAGACCTTATATAAAGTTAATCCGCTCAGAATGAAGAAAATCGTCACTGCGTAGATCTTGATAACGGCCAGTGGAGAGGATGAATCGGTTTCACCAAAATTGAGCAGGTGCATGTGATAAACCATGATTCCAAGCGCAGCAAGGCCACGCAAATAATCAAGCGAATGAATCCTTACCGGTGATTTCGTCATTTTAAATTGAGGGAACTAAGTAAAATTATTTGTACAAAAATATTAAATTATGCCATCTTTAAGTCATCTGAATATAGATATCCTTCACAAAAATTTAGCTGGAAAACGCTAAGCAACAGATCAGTTTATGAAAATTGCTCATCTCATTCTGGCTCATTCTGAACCCGGGCAACTGGCACGCCTTATCCGTGCGCTCGAACATCCGGATGCGTACTTTTTTTTGCACATTGACGCCAAAGCATCCCTGGATCCATTTCGTTTTCTGGCGGCAAGGGAACGGGTGTTTTTGCTAAATGAACGCGTAAAAGTCGGCTGGGGGGCTTACAGCATTGTGCAGGCAACGATCAATGGATTCCGTGCCATAGCAGCGTCTGATCTGAGCATTGATTATGTGAATTTGTTAAGCGGGTCGGATTATCCGTTGAAGTATCCTGATGAAATCCATCGGTTTTTTCAGGAGCATCAGCCTGATAACTTCATGCAGTATGAGTTGGTGATGGAAGATTGGAAGGAAGCCATTCCCAGATTAACCGAGTATCATTTGACCAACTACGCATTTCCCGGCAAGTACATGGTGCAGAAATGGATGAACAAACTTCTGCCTGCGAGACAAGTACCGGATCATCTGGTACCGGTGGGACGCTCGCAATGGATGAGCTTAACCATGGATGCTGTCAGATTTATATTGCAATATCTGGATTCGCATCCAAGGTTTGTCAATTTTTTCAAACATACCTGGGCGCCTGATGAACTGGTTTTTCAAACCATTTTATACAACTCTGATTTTCGGGCCAAAATGGTCAATGACAATCTGAGGTACATCCGATGGCTGGAAGGGAAGGCTAGTCCTGAAATATTGACAGAAACTGATCTGACTAAACTGCTAAACTCCGGGGCTATTTTTGCCAGAAAATTCGATGTGCTGAGTTCCTCCGGGTTACTGGATCAACTTGATAAAAAAATACTCAATCACACCTGATTGTGAGCCCTGGGGGCATTTCACAGAATAGATGCAGAAATCATTTTTCACTTATCGGTAAATTTTTATGGACATTGTTATTACCGGACAACAGGCTTGGGATGTGGAAATTGGTAGTAATTGCAAAAATATTGCATTAGAATTTAGCAAACAGCATCGTGTATTGTATGTCAATTCTGCCCTTGACCGAATTACTCAGTTTAAAAATGGCGATGATCCAAAGGTAATCAAACGCCGGGATGTCATTCGGAAAAAGCGGGACGGCCTTGAACAGGTGCAGGAAAATCTCTGGGTGTTGTATCCGGACGAATTAATTGAGTCGATCAACTGGATTTCCTCCCAGGCAATCTTTACTTTTCTCAATAAAAGAAATAACCGGACTTTTGCCGGCAGCATTGCCCGGGCGGCGGCGAAACTGAGTTTCCGGGATTATATCCATTTCAATGACAATGATATGTTCCGCAGCTTTCACCTGAAAGAAATGCTGAGTCCAAAATTATCCATTTACTATTCCAGGGACTTTATGCTGGCCGTGGACTATTGGAAAAAGCACGGAGCCATTATCGAGCCTGCGCTGATCGCTAAAAGTGACCTGTGTGTCGCTAATTCAACCTACCTCGCAGACTATTGCCGCAAATATAATCCGCAGTCATACTATGTGGGGCAAGGCTGCGATCTGGAAATATTCATGGAAGCTGCCAGTCAAGATGAGCCCGAAGATATGCGTGCAATCTCTCACCCTCGCATTGGTTATGTAGGCGCATTGCAGAGCATCCGATTGAATATGGACCTGCTCGAACATATAGCAAAAACGCGCCCGGACTGGAACCTGGTACTGGTGGGACCGGAAGACAATGAGTTTCGGGCAAGTGGCTTGCATGCTTTGCCCAATGTGATCTTTACCGGCTCAAGGGACATCAAGGATCTGCCTGCTTATATCAATTCTTTTGATGTATGCCTCAATCCGCAGCTGCTCAATGAAGTAACGATAGGCAATTATCCAAGGAAGATTGACGAGTACCTGGCAGTTGGTAAGCCGGTAGTAGCAACCAAAACCGATGCGATGAGTGTTTTTGCCGAACACGTTTACCTGGGACAGACCAAGGAGGATTACATTGCCCTTATTGAGTTGGCACTTTCTGAAAATTCAGAATCCGGAAAGGTAGCCCGGCGGACATTTGCAAGCTCTCATACCTGGGAAAACAGTGTAGGTGAAATTTACAAGGCCATTAGCCGGGCGGGCTCCGTATCCTGAGGATATTCGAATGCTATAACAATTTTAACTGTACCAAGCCCCTCTCGGATTCTGCTTTTAGCAGGACGAGTTTCTGGCTTAGTTCTGCATTCCAGTTTCCCAGCTTTAGAGTTGCTTCCAGTTCTTTGTATTGATTGGCCGTATCCAGCATTCCTACCGAGAATAGCGAAGATCTGAATTTATGAATGGACTGGCGTAATTTGTCCGTATCTCCCGAAGCAGACGCATCAGCGATAGAGGATAACTGGATCTGGCTGTCCTTCTCAAACATTGCGATCAGTTCATCGCGAAGTTCCTGATCACCGCCTGTGATTTCAGAAAGATATTCCAGATTCAAAATATTGTCGGGCATGTTGTTTTGAGGTTGCGTGTTGAGCTCTTTTTTGGGTGGTGGTTGTGATTCAAAGTTATCCTTATTTCCTAAATGCGCTATGGTGTAAAGCAATTCACTTTCCTTGAAGGGTTTCGAAATGTAACTATTGGCGCCAATGCTAAGACATTCCTCTTTTTCCCCGACCATTGCATGAGCAGTCATCGTGATGATCGGGATGGTCTTGGATATAGATCTGCGGATCTCTTTAATGGCAGTATAGCCGTCCATGACTGGCATCTGAATGTCCATTAATACAATGTCAAATTCTTCTGAATTGAGCTTATCCAATGCTTCCTGACCATTATTGACAATACTCAAAGGAATTTTCAGCCTTTCAAAAATGGCTTTCAAAAGTTTTTGATTCAATGTGTTATCCTCGGCTGCCAGCACACGCAGCTTGCTGATCGCCGCACCGGCGTCCATACTCAGCTCCATTTCCTCCTGCGGAGCCGCATGTTTCATGACCTTGAATGGAAAGTCCATTGTAAATACGGACCCTTGGCCTACTTCACTTTGTAACTTCAATGTTCCGTCAAACAGGTGTACCAGCGACTTTACGATGCTAAGGCCAAGACCTGTACCACCAAAAACCCTGGTCGTGCTTTCAGTGGCCTGCACAAAGCGGTTGAACACATCATTGATCTTATCCTTTGCAATTCCAATTCCGGTATCAGTTACTTCAATCCGGATCGTTTGTTTGCCATTCACGATTTCGCTGATCGGATTTACCGTCAGCCTGACGCTTCCTTTTTCAGTGAATTTGACGGCATTACCGGACACATTCAGCAAGATCTGGGTAAGGCGCAGCTTGTCAGCTTCGACGTACTCGGGGATACCTTCCGCAAGAACAGACTCGTAGGTAATGCCTTTCTCAACCGCTTTCTGGTTGATAATTGCGGATACAGACTCAACTACCTCTTTGATCGAAATCGTGGTTTTTTCTAGGTGAACCTGCCCGGCTTCTATCTTGGAGAAGTCAAGGATATCATTGATCAGTTCAAGCAGGTTTCTTCCTGCATATTGAATGTACCCTACGTATTCAATGGTTTTAGGGTCGGTCACCTCGCCGATCAGCAGGTTGGTGAACCCAATGATCGCATTCAATGGTGTGCGGATCTCGTGACTTACATTCGATAAAAAAATGTCTTTAACCCTGACGGATTTTTCGGCAAGCACCCTGGCCTTTTCCAAAGTAGCCTCATAGTTAGCCCGCTCGGTAATATCTCTGAAAACGGTGATGGCACTCGTAATTTCGCCTTCCAGCCCGATCACAGGTTGCACATTGGTTTCTAAATGATAAATTTTATCGTTTAGAACCAGATCTATTTTATTCGCGATCAGCTTTTCGCCCTGCAATCCCCTCGCTACCGGAAGCGTCTCAGCGGTAAAGCGTACGTGGTAGCGGTTTGGGTCGAGTAGTTTAATCTGGTTCAGCTGGTCGGCTAATGTGATCGACTTGCCTGATTTGAGCCCCAGTATATCTCTACCGGACTGATTTAAAAATACAATTTCGCTCTGTTTGTTGATTACCATAACGCCATCCGGGATCGCTTCCAGGTATTGGCTCAACAGCCGTTCCTTTTCATTGATCTCCTTTTGCAGCAATACCTGCTTTCGTTTATCGAGATTCAAGAAAATGATGGACAGCACGGTAAGAAGAAACCCGACAATGCCCGTGACAATGATGAAGAGAACCGAGTTTTTCTGGGTACGTGCTACCAGCATTCTGCGTTGGTTCAGGTTATGATTTTCGTAATCTTCGATTTCATTGATCTTTTTGGTCAGAATGTTATTGAGCTGGATTCCTTCCCCTTCCTGAATTTTGCTGAAAGCCTTTTCCGGCCCATCAGTCCTGTAAATGGTGATGACCCCCTGAGAATACAACACGATCCTGCTGGATATAGACAGCAAGTCCTGCACGTTTTTACGCTGAACCTCGTCAGTTTGTACCAGATTAAAAAGAGTGTCCGTAATTCCGATCAGCTGAATCTTTTTATTGTAGTTATCAGTCAGCAGGGCCCGGTCCTGGGTGATCAGATAGCCCCGCATATTCGACTGAAAGTCTTTGGTAAGCAATCCGAAATTGGCTGTCTGATTCAACACGCCAATGGTCCTGTTGAGCCTTTCATTGTTGAGGGAAAGGTCTGTGACGTTTTTGTATGTAAAATATTGAGATCCAAAAATCAAGGCAAGGCCAAGGTATATGCTCGCATAGTACCATCTGAATGAATCTTTTGTCAAACTGGTCGGCATAGACTGGAATTATTGGACTCTCGTGGGAGCTGATTAACGGCAAGATCTTGAAAGCTTTATTTCAAGTCAGGTAATCAAAGTTAAATTTTAAATGCCGGTAAAGATGCCTCAGCTGTGAAAGAAAAAAATTATTGCTTTCCCGCCAGTTTTCTCTTTTCATCGTACTGGGCTCGGACTCGGAGTTTTTTTGCGTAAACAGATTTTGGAAATCCTTATAAAAAAGGGCCTTACCATTGTTTTTGAGAAATGACATCATCATGCTGTACTCGGTGAAATCACCTTTCTGGCCCTCGATATATCTGCCAAACTTTTGGAAAAAATCACTACGGCGCAAGTGAGGATGATCGCTGTACATGTAAAACTTTCGGTAGCCAGGTTTCCATAGTTTGAATGCCATATCATAGAAGCCTTCGTCGGGATTTTTCAGGTAGGGATATTCAAAATAAGCGTAAAATCGGACTATATCAATCTCCTGTCTGGCATTGATCAGGTTCAGCGCATGCTGAAAGCGCTGAGGGAAAATCGCAGCAGGCGTAAAATCTTCCTGCACATATAAGGTGAGCGAAGTTTGAACGGCATCCTGGCCTTTGTTAATGTTGTTGCCAAGTCCCTTATTTTTGGGCGTAGTGATCAGTCTGAAATCAAACTGTTTTTGCAGCAACTGGAGATAATCGATGTGCTCGGGCTTGCTGCCGTCATCGGAAACCACGATATCTTCAAACTGGCAGTCGAGCTGTATGAAAGATTTTAAAAGTTGTTCCAGGGATTGACTCCTGTTATAATGGGTGACCAGCAGGGTCACATCCTTAAAGAAGTATTCTTTTTTCATAGTTTAGGTCAGCCCATTCCGGGTTATTTCATGAACACAAGGTCGAGGGTATTCTTCAACCACCGGTATCGCAGGTAGGCAAGCCTGGCAAGCTTGATCAACGGGTTTTCACTGAGTTTCCAATCAGCCCTGACCATGGTACTAGGCTCATCAGACGAATTTTTTTGATAAAATATTTTTGTAAAGTCGTTGAAAAACAAACCTTTACCTTTCTTCTGTAAAAAATGCACCGCCATGGTGTATTCGGTCAAATCACCCTTTATGCCCTCGGGGTAGCGTCCGAATTTCTCTAAAAAACTGCTGCGCCTTAAATGAGGATGGTCGCTGTAATAGTAAAATTTCAGGTGGTTCAAATCCCAGAACGAATATACCATTTCCGAAAATCCTTTTTTAAATGGTTTCAAAGTAGGGTAGGCGAAGTAGGCGTAAAACCTGACAATGTCCCATTTGGAATCAGCGCGCATAAACCCGATCGCGTCTCCGAAATGCTCAGGAAAAATATCGGATGGCTGAAAATCTTCTTGTACATATAAAGTGTACGGCGTCTTGACTGCATCCTGACCTTTGTTAATATTATTTCCCAAACCTTTATTAACGGGAGTAGTAACCAGCGTAAAGTTGAACCTGTTTCCCAGAGATTTGACTTTGGTAAGGTGCTCGGGCTTGCTGCCGTCGTCAGAAACCACAATGTCCCCAAAGCGACAGTTCAGATCTTCAAAACTGGTCAAAAGCCGCTCCAAAGATTCACTTCGGTTATAGTGGGTAATCAGCAGTGTCGTGTCCTGGAAAATGTGCATAAAATCAAAACATAGAGAGGTAATCACGCATTCCTTTCAATTGCCTTTTGGCCCTGTTGAAAAAAGCATTGGTAATGCTCCCGTCGTCGAGCAACCTGCGGGGAGATGTAAATACAGTAGCCTTCGAATCGGTTACCATTTTCAGGTTTCCGGCCTTTTTCAGGTTCAGCGCCATCCGGCCGTCTTCTGCCTCATTTTGGAAATCGCTCCCTACAATATTGGCATACACCCGGGAGCCGCTTACTTTGAAGCCTCCGGTGCTGCGACCGATCTCGGTGACAAACCCCATATTGAATCCGTAAACATTGAGATACTCCCGGTTTTTCTTACGGATCCGGATCATAATGCCGGCAAATTTTTCATAAAGCCAAAGCCCCAGCCGCCCCTGATTATCAGGCGGAATGAAGGCGTAATTGCCATACACACCGCTGATACCGGAGTCGTTGACCATTGGCGCTACCATCAGATCGATCCAGTCGGGCGGATAAAATGTGTCGGAATCAGCACAGAGATGGTACTTTCCACGGGCAAGTTCAAGGCCCATTTGTCGCGCAAAGGGTGTTCCCTGAACCGTTTGCAGGTAATTGCGGACACCCAGCGTATCGAGCACGTGCTGGGTACCATCGGTCGAATTGTTGTTGATCACAATAATTTCAACCTTGTATTTGCTTCTGCTGGCTGACAGGGAAGACAGCGTGCGGTAGATATTATTTTCCTCATTCCAGGCAGGAATCACCACGGATATGTCCGGATTATCGTCCCTTAAACGGCTGATATTGGTTTTAAGATGATCAATTTCTTTACCTGTGAGATCCTGAAAGCGCTTGTTTGTAAATAAGTGCGGTGAAATCCATTTCGGCAAACCAAATAAACTCATATCCTGATAATAAAGTGGTTTCAATAAGCTTTGAAAATAAATGTGATCCTGCTATTACGTGTCCGGCCTGAGGGGAAAGTTAAAACTTTAATCCCGGTTTGTATGAAAATTGTAATATTAGTTCTATTGTTTTGGCTGTCCTATATTTGAGCAAATTAGTTAAATAATCTGTGGAAATAATTCGTACCAAAGATAATATGTAATTAAAAAATTACATATTTGCGTATCCTCGTTAAACCCCGGCTCACTTTCTGACTCTGTAAATAAATGGCATTTCAACTTTTACAAAAGTTAAGAAACAAACATTTTCTTTCGCTCGCCGGAAATGGTATCATGTCCGTTTTGGGCATGCTCAACATGATTATCCTCTACCGTGCCTTGCCAGTAGCGAGCATTGGGATGTGGGTGTTTTTTCTTTCCATACTGCTGCTGGTCGATACTTTTCGCTCCGGCTTTCTGACCACAGCCTTCATTAAATTTTATGCCGGTGCCAGTGATGGCAGAAAGGCGGAAGTGGTAGGTTCGGCCTGGTTTATAGGAGGTTCCATTACAAGTATTCTGCTGCTGATCAACATTCCTGCGTTTCTGTTTTCCTCTTATTTCGAAAACCCCTCCCTCATTCTTTTTCTGGAATGGTTTGGAGTGATTTACGTTGCCTCGCTTCCGTATTTTATTGCTTCCTGCGTAGTACAAGCCGAGCAGCGGTTTGATCAGCTGTTATGCATCCGGTTTTTAAGTCAGGGCGTTTTCATATTGTTTGTCATTATCATGGCAGTAACCAAAACGGCCAACCTGCAAAACATTATTTACGCTTACCTGGGCGGCGCAGCGATGACGAGCCTTTTTACCATTGTGATGGGTTGGGCAAGGTTGGGCGATTTCAAAAACAGGAGCTGGGAATGTATCCGTGAAATATTCCATTTCGGTAAGTATAGTGTCGGTACTACGCTCAGTTCCAATCTTTTTGGCACTTCCAATACCATGATCATCAATTTCATGCTGGGACCCGAGGCGCTGGCTGTTTTCAATCTGGGCCAGAGGCTGATGGAAATTATCGAAATTCCATTGCGCAGCTTTGCCGCCACCGGAATGCCTGAACTTTCGGCGGCTTTTAATGAGGGAAATCGTGAAAAGGTGATCAATACCATGAAACGCTATACAGGCCTCATTACCGTTGCGCTGCTCCCCGCCTGCGTGGGCGCGGTACTGCTTGCCGATGTCGCCATCGGCATTATCGGTGGGAGCAAATATGTTAATTCGGAAGCGGCCAACATTATGAGGCTATTCATGACATTCGCTCTCCTCTATCCACTCGACCGCTTTTTTGCACTGACACTGGATGTAATCCATCAACCCAAAATCAATTTTATAAAGGTATTGTTGATGCTGGTTGGAAGTGTTTCGGCATCTTTTCTGGGGATTTACCTGACCGGAAATGTATATGGCGTAGCGGTGGCTGGCATTGTTCCAACCTTGATCGGCGTGAGTATCGGCTACTGGGGGCTCAACCGTTTTCATCCGTTCAGCGTATTCAGTGTTTTCTCCACAGGATATGCTGAGGCTATTAGTCTGGTGAGAACTTTCTGGCTCAAATTCGCGGTCAAATAGCGTTGAGAAGGTTGGATTCTAATTCTTTACACCCTTTTAAGATGACTTCTAGCGGGGTGCTTCTCTACTTCTGGGCTTCTTCCGGTGCTGGTTTTCTTTTGGATTTATACTGAAACCGCATTTCGATATTATTAAATGTCCAAGCCGAGACAAAATAGATCAGTACGAAATTCAAAATGACCAGATAGGAGTAGTCCTGGGGCTGGAATTTGAGAATCCTGATAAACAGCACATTGAACAGACTGATCATCAGGGCATGCGTCATATAGATAGAGTATGAGTATTTCCCCAACTGATGAAACAGTTTCACGCTCTTTAATCCTGTTGATATAAAACCTTTTTCAAATGAGAAGGTATAAATACAGGCAAAAAACAGAATCTCGAACACAGCTCCCCAGGGTTTCATAACTTCACCATTGTAAATGCAAATCGCTATCGAGATGAGTGTGAGCAGTTCAGAAAGTGAAAAAAGGATCGGTGGCCACGTTCTGACTTGCTGATGTGTTTTATCGAACAGATTAAAGCAAATTACCCCGGTAAAGAAACCTAAAACGCCCCTCAAAAAGCCATAGTTGAAGCTGTAATTGATCTGAAAACTATTGGATACCTGCCAAAGACCCGTCAGGGAAATGATGATTACAAGGGCGTAGAAAAGATTTTTGCGGGCGAATTGTCCGGATGAATGAATGAGAACCAAAAGCGTCCCAAACACCATGTAGGCAATCATTTCAGCGCTGATCGACCAGCTTGGTATGTTCCAGCTCACATCTGCTACCCCAGGTATGGGCGTCGAATTGACCAAAAATAAAGAGGTGAAAAAAGTAGAGACACTGTTAGCAGGATTCACCAGATTATTGACCTGAATGTAAGGATTAAGCAAATTTTTGGCTACCTCCATTCCTGCAAAAGCCAAAAGCATGACTAAATGAAGGGGGTAGACCCGATAAATTCGTTTAGTCAAAAACAGTTTCAGCTGTGGTCCGTTGGATAAGAACTGGTAACTGTAAGCAATCACAAAGCCGCTGAGCACAAAGAAGAAATCAACAAACATATCGCTGTTTTCGACAAACGCATTGTTGAGCAGCGGCGTGTCCGCGAAAGGCGCCAGGTGAAACATAAATACCAATGCGGCAAATAACCCTCGAAAAATATCCAGAACTTCAAATCTATGTTTCATACTATTTACTTTT
The DNA here is from genome assembly GCF_039919315.1 of Dyadobacter sp. Taxonomy (GTDB): domain Bacteria; phylum Bacteroidota; class Bacteroidia; order Cytophagales; family Spirosomataceae; genus Dyadobacter. The sequence continues at coordinate 153,323 of NZ_JBDSFX010000102.1, forward strand.
GAGATTGAACAAGCATACAAATCGGTTTACCTTGTTCAAAGAATCGTATTCGTAAGTGAATTGATCCGAAGCTTTGGTCATAATCAGCAGACCGAAGTGTTCGCTGGTATCTGTCAACAATCCTGGCATTTCCATATCTGCCATTGTTTCGATAAAAAAGATGGCTTTACCGGCATTATCGGTTCTGACGCATAATGAGTCCATGCCGTTGTGGTAAATAGGAAAATCCATCGGAGTGGAGAGGTTTTCAATGGGCCAGATGATTTTTTTACTATCCTGTGCCGTCAAATGGAGAGGCTTTCCTGAGTCCTCCTTTTGCAGTACCAGGTCAAAATCGCTGATGCTGATGTTCAATGCCGATTCCTCTTGACCAGAATGTTTTACCGCGTTGGTCAGCAACTCGGTAATCACCCACTGTATCCTGGACAAAATAGACTCATTGATGGAATGAGATTCTGTTTTCTTTCTGATCTCATCCAGGCACGCATTCACGGTACCGGGAATTACCTCCCGGTTACATTTAAAAACTATCTTAATCTCCTCCGAATCCCCGTTCATAAGCTACTTTACAGTTTCCATCGCCTGTTCGTAGTCTTTGAATATTTTAAAGACTTTATCCATTCTGATCAGTGTCAGCAGGTTTTTGACGTCCGGTTTAAGTGAAACAAGATAGATGTCGACGTTACGAGGCATAGCATATTTCAGCGCGACGACCAGGCTACCCAAAAATGAGCTGTCGATATAATTCACATTTTCAAAACTTACGATTACCAGTCTTGCACCATTGGCAATCAGGCTTATCATTTCTTCCTTGAATAGTTCTGCATTTGTAAGACTAGCCTCTTCCGGCAGGATGGTGGCTTGTACAATGCGATGAATTTCGTTGATTTTTAAGATCATCAGGGTTATTGTTTTTCTATAAAAATGATGCTGGCATCGTCCATTTGATTATTGTCATCTATCATATCCAGGACATGAGTGGTGATGAGGTTAAAACTTTCGTTTTTTCCCAGGTATGGGCTTATTTTTTCAACAAAAAAAGGATAATCGCTTTTTTTAGAACCATTGGAAGGAATATCAATCATGCCGTCGGTAAATATGGCAAGCTGGTCACCTGACTTCATATGGATAATCTGTTTGTCATAAAAACCATCTTCTAATAAACCCAGCAATAAGCCCGAAGACTGAATGGTATTCACGCCCTGATCACTGGAATTATAACTGATCAGCGGCAGATCTCCCGCACCTGTGTAGTGAACTTCGCCAGTTTCGCTATCTAGCAAAAGCAGTGAGAGGCTCGACAAAATGTTTTGAAGGCTTTCGTCCAGGTAAATCAGCTTATTGATTTTCTGGACAATCATATCAAGATTCAGATCGTTGTCCAGGACACAAAAACGGATCGCAGCGCGGATGTAGCTAAGAAAGCCAAATGTGAAAAACCACGCCTGCCATTTCTTTCCCATGATATCGCCCAGGAACGCAAAACAAAACCGGTCGTCAGCGTGTACAAAATCAATGAAATCACCACCGGGATAACCACGGTATCCCTTGTGCCAGAAGAATACCCTATAACCTGCTATTACAGGCTCCCGAACTGGTATTGACTTGACATTCAATGTTTCAGCAGCAATTTTTAGCTCGCGTACCGACCGGACGTGCTCATTTTGCAGGGACTTAATAATGTTGTTCAATTTGGAAATGATCACCGGTATCGGCGTTTCCTTATTGATAAAATCCAGCGCGTACATATTGAGGCCTTCCAGTACGAGCGAATTGTCGGTAAAGGAAGTGAGGAACACGAATGGAATGTCGCTGATGTTGGGATTAAGCAAAACGGCCTGCCTGAAATCAAAGCCATTCATTTCCGGCATATCATAATCTGACAAAATCAGATCAGGGGTTTCAACCAGTAGCAGCTTTAAGGCTTCGGTGGCAGATTCGCACAGCACACAATTGTATCCGGCTTTCAGTAAAGAGGCTTCGATAACCTTGCGGAACAGGAGGTTATCTTCGACCAAAAGGATTTTTTTTACAGTAGTGGGGGGACCGGGAAAACTGATCATTTTTTGTTAAAATTTAACAAGAACAGAAGTACTCCCCCAAAAATAATCAGTAATGAAACCAAGTCCATCACTGTAACACCGTCATTTGCATTAAAATAATATACGGTTAGTATCTCAAAGTCAGGTGGTGCGGGCATGATGATCATGGCAAACCCGAAAACAATAAGCAGTATGGCCAACAAGAACATGATGCCTTTTTGCAAGAAGGTATGCCCCTTGGAGGAGCTGTTCATTTTACTGTCGATCTTATTTTCTGCCAGCAATTTTTCAAGTCCTTCCAGAAGCTCTTCTCTCGATAGATTGTTATCCTGATCAAGGGCCTGAAAAGGAGCGACCTGCTTCTGGGTCATTGCTGACTTTTTGAAGGCCTCTGCAATGCGCTGCGCATAAATCTTGGAATGGAGATGATCTACACCGGTGCGCTCGATGACCTGAACCAATTCCTCTATCTTACTTTCAAGTGCAGTGTAATCTGATGTCGGCCCGGAAGAGTAACTTTCGGTTTCTTGGGGAACTCTTTTAATATCCAGCAGCCGAGTTATTTTCACTTTACAAGTAATTGTTTGGATTTTATCGATCTAAAATAACTATTATATACCGACATTCGTAAAATCAACTGTCGGCCTGCACATTTTGTTTAAAGCTATATTTTTATTGTTAATTTTGAAATAGTTCTACAAATCAATAAAAATATTTCCCCACTCAGAACAGCCCGGCCTGTCACACTGTATGAAGAGCGTGTCCATTGTTACAGTAAATTTTAATCAGCCTCAGGTCACAGAGGATTTACTAAAATCACTGGATGAGGTTAACACCTATCCTGATCTTGAAATAATTGTGGTGGACAACGGCAGCAAGGTTAATCCCGTGCCGGAGTGGCAGCGCCGCTATAAGGATGTTAAATTTATCAGGTCCGAACTGAACACTGGATTTGCCGGTGGAAACAATATAGGCATCCGGGAAGCAAGTGGGGAGTATTTATTTCTGATCAATAACGATACTGAGGTAACCGCAGAGCTGATAGGCACATTAGTGCAAACGATGGAAGCGAACCCAAAAATTGGAATAATCTCTCCCAAGATCCACTATTTTGATCATCCGGGCATGCTCCAATACACAGGGTACACTCCTATGAATTACTATACAGCACGTAATGCCTCCATTGGTCAGTTCGAGGAGGACAAAGGGCAGTACGACGCACTGAGCGGGGTGACCGGCTATGCGCACGGAGCAGCCATGATGATCAAAAGAGAAGCATTGGAAAAGGCAGGGGGGATGGCAGAAAATTATTTTCTGTATTATGAGGAGCTTGACTGGTGCGAAAGGATCAGGAAGGCAGGGTACGAGGTCCATGTAGATCTATCGGCACTGATCTATCACAAGGAATCTGTTTCGGTTGGAAAGCGCACGGCTCTGAAAGAATATTTCATGAACCGGAACAGGATATTGTTTATCCGGAAAAATGCTTCCGGGCTTACGTTCTTTATTTTTTGCTGCTACTTTTTTGCTGCTGTGGTTCCAAGAAATTTAATTCATTATGTCAGGAATAACGAGTTCAGTTTCGTTCCTGTTTTTCTCAAAGCGATTACCTGGCATTTTACCAACAAAGCGGATAGCAATAACCTCGGCTTTCCCCTCACCCGTTAATTTATGGAAATACTCTTCTGGATCAGTTTATTCGTTGTTTTTTACACTTTTCTGGGATACGGAATACTGCTGTATATCCTGGTGCGCATTCGACGTATTTTCAAGGGTAAACGCATTCCGCCAAGCCTGGATCAGGATTTTCCAACCTTAACGCTGATTATCGCGGCCTACAATGAGGAAAGTATTATCGAAGAAAAAATTAGTAACACACTGGGCCTGTCTTACCCCAAAGAAAAGTTAAAACTGATCTTCGTCACCGATGGCTCCACCGACCGCACGCCAGATCTGATCAGCACCTACAGCGAGATTAAACTGATGCATAAGCCGGAAAGGAGCGGGAAAATTCTGGCCATGCACCGCGCCATGCATGAGGTGGACAGTGACGTGGTCGTTTATACAGATGCCAATACGTTTTTGAATAAAGACGCATTATTATTGATAGCCAGGCACTATGCCGATCCCACGGTAGGGGCAGTGTCGGGCGAGAAAAGAGTAATGCAAGATACGGTATCCGATGCAACGGCCGGTGAAGGATTCTATTGGAAATATGAGTCGGCGTTGAAAAAATGGGATTCGGAGTTATATTCTGTTGTCGGTGCCGCCGGAGAGCTTTTCAGTGTGAGGCACGCGGTTTATACTTCGGTTGAGCCCGATACCATCCTGGACGACTTTATGATTTCGATGCGTATCGCGCAGCAAGGGTACCGCATCATCTACGAGCCGGAAGCTTACGCGTCCGAGCTTTCCTCTGAGAACATTCAGGAAGAGCTTAAAAGAAAGGTGCGTATCGCTGCTGGCGGGATACAATCTATTTTAAGACTGAAAAAATTGCTGAATCCTTTACATTACCCAATGTTATCCTTCCAGTACATAAGCCACCGTGTGCTGCGGTGGACGGTAACTCCATTCCTGATGATACTGGCATTCATCCTGAATTTTGTCACTGTAATCCAAGGTGGAAATTGGCTTTACCAGCTTATTCTGATTGCGCAAGTCTTTTTTTATTCGCTTGCTCTGGCCGGCTGGGCACTGGAAAGAAGAAAGATCAAGGTGAAGGCTTTGTTTGTTCCCTATTACTTCTGCATGATGAATTATGCTGTGTTGGCGGGAATAAGGCGGTATTACAAGGGCACACAGAGTGCGGCCTGGGACAAGGCCAAAAGAAAAAGCGCGTAGTTTTCACCACGCGCTACATTAGTTTGATACAATGTCGTCAGAGTTGTTTCAATCGCTCTGATTCCTGTTCCAGAATGGGTATCATTGAATTAAGCTCCGCTGAAATCGTCTTATACATCGTCATCAGGGCATCGGCTGGACTGTTTTCCTTGATCGCTTTTTCCAAAAGTTCTACTTTGGGACGTATTCCGGTTAGACCAGTCATGGTAAAAGACGGTTTGAGGCCGTGAACAATACTTGCAGATTCTTTAAGATCCTCCTGGTCCAGAGCTTGGTGCAGTGCATGCCAGCGCGGGAGAGAGTCACTCAGAAATGCGTCAAAAATCATGTAGAGAATAACAGGGTCATCCCCGTATACCTGATCAATGTAAGCAGTATCCAGAGCAGGGTTGAGTTGTAAAGCCATCAAAGAGTTCAGTTAAAAGTTTTTCAAACGCTGAAAGAGTCAGTGGGTTTGCAAAACTATGAATTTATTGGTTTACCTGTTCTTTTACTTCTTCTTTCGCGGGTTCTTTGGCCTCATCTTTTGCCTTGCGTTTAAAATACCTCCGGAAGAGAAAATTGGACCTCAGCGCGGTCATATTTTCATCCAATTTTTCGGTGGTACTTTCCAGGTTTTTGAGGGTGCTTTTCAGGTTTGATGCCGTAGCTTCATCATGCAGCATCACACCCAAAGGACTAGTTGTATTGGAATTCAGATCCGCGCTGGCCGTTTTAAGATTACCAACCATGACGTTGGCTGAGGAAACAGTCTCATTCAATTTGCCGATTGTGGTTCTCAAATCCCTCATAATCACCGTATCAGTAGCGAAATCGTTAGCTAGCCCACCTTTTTGGTTGAGCTTATCGGTGAATCCTGATAATGACGAAGTCATTGTCTGAGCGTTAGTCGCTGCTTTTTTGAGTGCTGCCATTGTCTGATCCACATCTTTGTAGAGCGTTTCATCATTGAGCAACATACCTACTGTTCCTTTTCCAGCCAGGATATTTTTGCTGATCGTCTTAAATGCGCTGGTGATTCCGAGCAAATTTTTGTTGTTTTCAGAGAGCACTGCCAGCATTTCCTCTGTACTTTCTATTTTTTCAACCACCAGCTCATCACCATCCTCAATGGACGGCACTTTTTGCGTCCCGCCGTATAGAACGATAATTTTATTCCCGATCAATCCGTCGGTACTTACTTTTGCCTTCGCATTCTTACGGATAAATTCCTGTGATTTCTCCTCTATGTGTAGCATGACTTCCACACGCGAATTTTCCAGGAAACGAATCGTTTTCACGGTTCCAATTTTCACCCCTGAATACCAGACATTATTGCCTGGTTTCAATCCATTCACGTCGTCAAAAATGGTTTTGACCGATATAGTCGAAGAAAAAACCTTTTTCATGCTACCGATTGTGAGTATGCCTACCACGAAGATGATAATGCCGATGATGACAAACAGACCGACTGTGATGGAGCGTTTTCTTGTTGATGTTTCCATTATTATTGAATAAAATTATAATCGTAAAAACTTTTGATTCTTTCTTCATCGGTATCAAATACCTCTTCAAATGTTCCTTGTTTGAGAAACTGGCCATCGAACAGCATCGCAATGCGATCGCCGGTCTCTCTGGCGCACGTGAGGTCGTGCGTGATGATAATGGAACTAGTGTGATATTTCTCCTTCACTTCGTTAATTAATTGATTGATTTCCAGGCAGGTAATAGGATCGAGTCCTGCCGTAGGTTCATCGTAGAGCATAATCTCAGGTTTGAGAATCAGCGTCCGGGCAATCCCAATTCGCTTGCGCTGTCCACCTGAAAGTTCTGACGGCACCTGATTGATCGTTTGCAAAAGGCCCACAGCATCCAGAACCGATTCGATCTGTTCGTTGATTTCAGCACGGGTAAGGTTGGCCACATTCCTGACGAGCGGGAATTCCAAATTTTCGCGAACGGTCATACTATCATATAGCGCGCTGTTCTGAAAAGAGAATCCAATTTTTAGACGTAGATTTCTCAACTCTTTCTCATTGAGCGTCGAAACCTCTTCTCCCAGAACGACACAGCTTCCTTTGTCCTGTTTCAGTAGTGCAACGATAATCTTAATCAGGACTGATTTTCCCGTTCCTGAGCGGCCGAGCACTACCACATTTTCGCCCTTGTTCAAAACCAGATCTACTCCCCGCAGTACGTGGAGATCACCAAAAGATTTGTGAAGATCTTTGATTTCTATAACCGGTTGATCGGGCTGGGTACTTTCTTCCATTTTATATTCTGAAATAATTCGAAACCTGTACAATAATCACTTCCTCAATGAAAATAAGGAACATTGAAATCACGACCGCGGAGTTTGCAGCTTTACCAACACCCTCTGTGCCTTTACTGGCATTATATCCCTGGTAACAGCCTACTATTCCAATGGTGAATCCGTAAGCCACTGCTTTGGCAACCGACGTTCCAATGTCCAGAAAGGTGATCTGTTCAAATGCATTTTCAAAAAATGCGATGAAACTAGTGCCCTCATTTAAAGTCACATTGAGATATGCGCCCAGCAAAGCAACGAGTGTACAATAAAACATGAGGATGGGAATGGTGATTGTTGAAGCCAGTACGCGGGTGACGACCAGAAATTTAAATGGGTTTACCGCTGAAACTTCCATTGCGTCGATCTGCTCGGTAACGCGCATGGAACCCAGCTCCGCACCAATGCTGGAACCGATTTTACCTGCGCTGATCAGTGCGGTAACCAGTGCTGCCAATGCTCTTACAATAGCGATAGCCACCAAAGAAGGTAACCAGGATGTAGCGCCAAATTCTGCCAGTGAAGGACGGGATTGCTTGGTGAAAACCATACCCGTGATAAATCCGGTCATGCTGATCAACAGTAGCGACCTGTTTCCAATAGCATAGCATTGTTTAACGATTTCCTGAAATTCCATCCTTCCCTTGAAGGCTTCCCTGAAAAATCGCAGGAAGAACATGTAGCCATTATAAACTGAAAGAAAGGCGGAATCCAACCCTTTTGTGTAGACATATCCCTTTTTCGAAGCGCTCATTCAATTATTTTACAAGGTTGATCTTTGAGTAACTGTTGTTGATATACTTTTCTTCAAACCAACGCATTCTGTAAGCATTCATCGCAGTTTTACCGAGCCGATCCAGTAATCTGTAATTGACAATAAGACCTACGGCTGCGCCGATCCCGGGGATAAGCTGGGCCATTTTTGCCAGGTCAATGTAATCACGGTATTCCTGCTGAAAGGTTTTCCAGTCAAACTGGTGAATGTCTTCGGGTAATGTTGCGCTCTTGACGTGCCAAAGACTCATTTGTTCAAATACTTTTTGTCTTTGTTTCTGACTGGAAAACGCGAGCTGAAAAATGTGCAGAATGAATAACCGCTCACGGTAATCGTCTACGGGACGGCCATAAAGCGCGGCAATTTCAAATAGCAGCTTCATTTTAATACCAATTAAAATGGGGAATTCGGCCAATGCAAGCCAAAATCCACCTGCGCCGGTGATACCACCTTCGGCTGCTCCTGCTTTTTTATAAAACTCTATTTTCTTTTTGACCGCCAGCTCTATCTCTTCCAGGCTCGTTGCCGGCAGTGGGAGCGAGGTGGTGTACTCAACGCCCGTGAGCACTCCCCGGGTCATTTGCTTGATCGTCGCAGTGATAACCTGATGAACTTTGTCGGGAATGATATTATTGATTTTGTCCTGAAATTTTTTAGAGGTCCTGTCAACAAAGTTGGGCCGCTTTTGCATTCTGTGCTGCCATTTGACTAATTCAGGCTGTATCTTTTCTTCATATGTCATGCTCTGCATATTGGATCAATGGCTAATTCAGGTCGAATAGGGACGGGTAATGCGTATACTGCACTGTAAGTAGCAAAAATCATTCCAACCCGCCAAAAGTTCGAACGATAACAGGATTCTGAGGAAATTAATTGATGTCTTTTGCGATTTTTTCTTCTGCGAGCTCGATTTCATCTTGATCAGCAATCGGCTCTTCCTGCTCATTATCAGCAGTCCGCTCGTATTGTAGGGCAATTAAAATAGGAAAATGGTCGGATGAGAAATTTTCGAGACGTTTCAAATGTACCAGCTTGAAATCTGTTGAACAAAATACATGGTCAAGCGGAAATCTTAAAAATGGATATTTGGCATGAAACGTATTGAAAAAGCCGCGACCTTTTCTGGGATCGAGCAATCCGCTGATTTGGGTAAACAAATTAGTGGTATAGGACCATGCGACATCATTAAGGTCACCCACGACGATGGTCGGTACATTACTTTCTTTTACTTCTTTGGCAACCAGCAAAAGTTCTTTATCCCGCTCGGTGGAATACATGTTCTCGCCCGGAACTGGCGGCGTGGGATGTACACAGTAAAGCTGAATGATTTGGCCGGAACGGAGCTCAATCTGCGTTTTAATGGACGGAATCTCATTGTCTACCAAATACCTGACTTTCGGGTCGATCAGTTTCAGTTTTGAATAAAGTAGCATTCCATAGGTGTTATCAATCGGAACCAGCACATTATAGGGGTAGTCCTTTGCCAGCTCCTTCGTTCCCTCATCCCAAATTGTGTCCGTTTCCAGCAGCAGAATCAGGTCAGGGCTGTATTTTTGGAGCACCTTCATGCAACCGGCAGTGTTCTTGTTGTCCTGAAACACATTGGAAGAGATCATGCTGAGGCCATCTTTCCCATTGATCTGGCTCACTTTCAACATGCTTTTCTTCGCCAAAAATGTGAAAGGGAATATTTGATAAATCAAATAGCAGGCATTCAGTACGCAGCATGCAGTGAAAACGAAACCAAACCCCGAAGAAATGTTAAACAATGACAAATAGAGGATGATAATCAACAGGTTTAGAAACAGCTTTTGGAGCCTGGGATATTCAAATACCCGAAAGGCCCAGAAGTCGTTTCTGATGAGTGGTATCAATGAAAAAAGTATGATTAAACCACCTGAAACCTCTAAAACGATTTTAAACGAATGCATTTGGAAAGACTTTGTGGCGGTTAAGGTAATAATAATTTCTTATTCCAAACCTGTCCCTCCGACTCAAAGCTGATAGGTTATTTTAAACTCACCGGTTTTACGCCCTCCCGGGTAATTTTTACAGGATTGATCAACCCTTTTTGATCGAACGTCATCACATCCACGCAGGTCTCGCGGTGGTTTCCGTCCGTCTCCGTGAGCGGACGTCTGTGATAAACAATGTACCACTGGTCCTTGCCGGGTATCTGAATGATCGAATGATGGCCTGCGCCGGTGGCCACTTTGGGATCTTGCTGAAGAATTTTCCCAACCCGCTCAAATGGCCCGAAAGGAGAGTCTGCAATGGCGTAAGCAACCGAATAATCCGGGCCAGTCCATCCCCCTTCCGACCACATAAAGTAATATTTGCCATTCCTGATAAACATGAAGGGACCTTCTACATAATTTTCGGGAGTGATTTCATGGAAGATGGTACCGTCTTCGAAAGGAATAAAACCTGTAAAGTCATCTTTTAATTTGGCAACATTGCAATGACGCCAGCCTCCGTAAAATAGATAGTATTGCCCGTCTTTATCTTTGAAAACGAACTGATCGATCGGCTGGGCTTTATTATGGAACTTATCAATGAGTGGTTTGCCCAAATAATCTTTAAACGGGCCCTCCGGCTTGTCTGATACTGCAACACCGATACCACCTTTCTCCTGATCGCTCTGAATATCATTTGCACCGAAGAAGAGATAGTATTTTTTGTCCTTTTCTATAATGGAAGGTGCCCACATCGCTCGTTTCGCCCATTTGATGGAGGCGGTATCGAGGATATTACTGTGCTTTGTCCAGGTTACCAGATCCTTGGATGAAAATGCATCCATATGTACCTGCTGGTTATACGGAGCGGAATAGGTGGGATAAATCCAGAAACGGTTACCGAAGATAATGCCTTCCGGATCAGCATACCAGCCAGGAAATACAGGGTTTCCGGAAGTTTTGGAGACTGATTGAGAAAATGAGAAATAACTACACAGGCAAACTGACAGCAGTAAAAGGTGTTTTTTCATTTAACAGATTTCGACAGGGATATGTAAATCTGTGTAAAGTTCTTAATTTTTATCAAATTAATAGACTTCCCCTGCACCTCCGCCGCCAAAATTACCTCCACCAAATTCTATTCCGTTTTCCTGGGGAGTCTGCCCCAGATGCTGAGCCACCAAAATGGCTTCCAGATTAGCAAGTTTACGTCTGCCGTCTGGCTCGTCACACAACCCGTGTTTGGGTGTGTGCAGGTAACGAATTGCTGCCCAGGCAATGAGGAGCAGGAGCGCTCCTGCCACGGCCAGCTCCTGCGATGGCGTCAGCTGACTGAAGTAACTGCGATATGTAAAAATTGAAAATCCGAGAGCGAGCAACCCGATAATGAAAAGAATTCGGTCATGTTTTCTCAAACCGTTCACGATGTAAGCGAGAGGGATAATAATGGTGAAAAAGTAGAATAGTGGAGCAAATGAAATCTGAGGGGAGACAGGGAGGTTAAAATCATTCATCAATGCATTGCCTTCCCGGACGATAAAATAATTGCCGCCGAGGTAAAATGTAAAGAGTGAAAGCACTTCAAGCACTTTCCGACAATCCTGGTAGTAGAGACTTTTACTTTTTCTAGCCGTCACATAAATGACCGCTGATAAGATCATTACTGAAAAAGGAAGCAGTGCTTTACCCAGGGGAAACATCATCATCAGATTTGCCAGCAGTGTAAATAGCACTCCAAATGCAATAACGACAGCCAACAAATCAGCATATCGCAATATAACTGGAACGAGAATGGCCAGCGCGACTATACAATAAAGCCAGACGCTTGCATTTTCAAAAACAAGAAAAACAGGTATCATCGCCCCGAAAACAGCCGCATATAGCAATGCATTGTCCACGCCGGAATGGAACAATCCTTTGTTTTTGATCAGATATTCAAGAAAAAAGGCGAAACAAAAGGCGCAAATCAAGCTAAGGAAGGAGAAGCCGGCCTCTGAACCTGAACTTAGGAAGAAGAGGGAGATGAAGCCTGCAAAAAACGAACAGGCAATCATGGCGAAGAAGAAAAGCCCGATTTTGACGAAGATCCCTGGTCGATAGAATTGTTCGGGAAAAACGTTCTTTACCTGCTCAAACTGTTCTTGGGTCAGCAGATTTTTGGATAGCCATGCAGACGCGGTTTGCTGAATGTGTAGATTTTCAACCCAGTTTTCGTTATAGGCCTTTTTCATTTCTTGATCCCCAGGAATTTTTTAAAGTTTAAAAGAAAGAAGATGACCCCAATGCTTGAAAACAGAAAGTAAAATGTTCCCAGAGCAAATGCGGCATCCTCGCCAAGTGTAATGAATATCGAATACGTGATAATGGAGTAACCGTAAATGACGCCCATTAAAAGAAAAATCAGTGAGTGAGCGTAGCGGGCACGGAAAACAAAAAATGCGGAGAGTGCCATTCCAATCACAAAATAAACAATTTTGAAATCGTGTGAGAACAGGCCGGTTATGGCCGCAATACTTGCCAGGTTTCCACCCATAAACATATATGTAAAAGAAAAATGCTTTTTAAGTTCTTTTTGATCAGAGATCCAGCCAATGACTACCAGCACCACACCAAGCGCGACAGCAGTTACCAAAATACGTTCTGCCGTGAAATCATTTTCAGATAAAATCGAGAAGGGCGCTATCGTAAGCCCGAGCCATGAAGCCAGACCGGTAATGGCCATGGAAAGTGCGCCGCGGTGATCAAAACGGTAGGCGCAAAGAAAAAATACAATGGTGGGAATAATGATCGCCAGCCCGTAACGTGAACCGAATACGTTATACTGAAATTGCAAATAACCTTCCAGGGCCAGAAATAGTGTGCAACCCAGCAGAAGCACGTGATCTACAAATTTGTTAGGATTCTTGACCTCTTGATGACTATACGGAAGACTGTGCTTTGCCGTATAATAAAAACAGGCCCCCGTAAGTGCTGCAATGGCTGCGATGATAACCTGGTGGCCGATCGTATCTATATTTTCGTAGATAATGATCCCGATTCCGGAGGTAAAAAGGATGATGCCCAGGTAGAGGATTGAACGCAGCTCCCAATGGATGGAAAACGGCTTGGCAGCTTCATAGGATTCGATGACAGAAGCCTGAGGATCCGATAGTACTTCTTTGCCTATCAGCGCGTTAAGTATAGTTTGTGTATTCATTAATTGTTAGACGAGGGAAAGTAAAGGTAGCAACTTTACAGAAATAATGTCGCCCTCAAACCTTTGAACTTATCTAACGGAATTCATGAATATGACCTGAGGCTGCTATCTAAAAACGCAGCACGAAATCTTCCTTAACCTGCTCAGTTCTAAAGAAAACCAATCCGATCCAGAACAGGTCTACGGTGAGCGTAACCCGGGGGTGTGCTTTGATATGTTCCCAGGCCTTGGTCATGCCTTCGGACCAATATATATCATCAAAAATAAATACGGAATCATTCTGAATGTAAGGCAGGCAATCTTCAAAGTATTGAACGGTAGGCTCGAAACGGTGGTTGGCATCAAAATAGGCGAAGTCCAGAACCCTGTTCATTCGTTTTAATGCTTCCGGCAAGGTTTGATCAATGTTGCCCAGAACAATTTCGATGTTGTTTGCATTGAATTTATCGAAATGCTGTTTTGCCTTTTTTGCCGTTTCGGGGCAGCCCTCAAAAGTGATCAGGTCGGCGTCCGGCTTTGCCTTGGCCATATATAAGGTAGTAAGCCCCAGTGAAGTACCGAGTTCAAGAATAGTATGAGGCTGAAATCTCTGGATCAGGCGATTGAACAATCGGCCAAATTTTGCAGGTTTTTCGGCGTTTCTGGCAATGGTCTTAATCTTGCGAAAGTTTGATTTATCAACCCGTGAACCTGCACCCAGATCCAGGATTTCTATTTCTTCATCAGAAGCTAGGAGTTCTTTGCGCAGAGATTTGAGGGCAACATAATCAGGGTTATTGTCTTTTCTGACAGAAATTACCTGCGTGTAAAGCTCAAACAGGAAAGGAGAATGGATGGAATGTTGGTTTCCCGAACGGAAAAGGTACTTAAAATAAGCTGCAATCAATGGTCTGGTATTTATTAGGAAAAATTGGCTGGAAGATTAGCCCTTTTTTTGATGATCTTAATTCATTCGGTAAGGCGCTACCAATGAAAACGCAGGAATGATTACCCTGAATTGACGCCCGTCCAAAACTCGCTCCATTAGATAGGTGCCCGCCATTTTTCCAAGATCTGTGCGAAGGTTACAGCCCGATACGTAGTCATGGATATCACCTGGTTCGAGAATGGGTTGAAGGCCCACAATTCCAGCTCCTTCCACTTCTCTGACCGTGCCATTAGCGTCATAGATAAGCCAATGCCTTCTTAATAGTTTAACAGTATGCTCACTATGATTTTCGATCAGTATCTTGTAAGTGAAAACGTAATGATCTTGTCCCGGGTTGGAGTAATCCGGCTGATATTCCGTTAATACGGTGACTTTCACACCATCTGTCACTTTGGAAACCATATAGATGAGGGTGTTATTAAGTTTTGGATACGGTGGGTATTGCGTTAAATATACTCAATAATACTTCTGTTTAAACGAAAATAGTCATCAATTACTGATAAAACCAAATCAAAAATCATATAATTTGGTTTCCAAATTAAAAACAAACGTATGGATGTAAAAATAGAGCAGTCATGGAAAGAGCACCTCGCACCTGAATTTGAAAAGCCTTATTTCACCTCTTTGACTGCATTCGTGAAGGATGAATACAAGTCAAAACAAATATTTCCGCCTGCAAAGCAGATCTTTAATGCTTTCAATTTTTGCAGTTTCGACGCTTGTAAAGTGGTGATTCTCGGTCAGGACCCGTATCACGGCATCGGACAGGCGAATGGCCTTTGTTTTTCTGTCAATGATGGGGTGAGGATGCCTCCCTCGCTGATCAATATTTTTAAAGAAATTAAGGAAGACCTTGGCCAGTCAGTTCCTCCAACTGGTAACCTGGAAAGGTGGGCTAAGCAAGGGGTTTTACTGCTCAATGCGACACTTACTGTGCAAAGCGGCGCGGCGGGCTCTCATCAGAATAAAGGTTGGGAGCGGTTTACAGACTCAGTGATCAAATGCTTATCCGACAACAAGGAAAATTTGGTGTTCATGCTATGGGGAAAATACGCTCAGGACAAAGGAAGTATCATTAATGCTTCCAAGCATCATATATTAAAGGCGCGTCACCCTTCACCGATGTCGGCTAACAATGGTGGATGGTTTGGTACACATCATTTCAGTAAGGCGAACGAATATCTGAAAGCACAGGGATTAGACGAAATCAATTGGTAGGTTGAAACGAAAAAAAGAGTCGGGATGCCCGACTCTTTTTAAGATTTTCACTCCTATTACTATTGTTAATTATTTTTCAATGTTGGAATTCATTTCCAGTACATTATCCCAATTAGCCTGATTTGTTTTAACAAATGCTTTGCGGTCTGAATTGGCAGCGTATTGTTGAGCACCTTCTTTTGTACGGAAGGTCAGATAATGAATCACATCGAACTGATTTTCGTCAACCCCTGATTTCTGAACGTGGCCAGCTGAATATGCTACTACGTCCTTCACTGCGTTTTTCATGATAGCGAAATCCCGCAAATGTTTTTCTACATCTTCGTTGGTAGTTCCCGCTTTAAATTTGATACAAACCACGCGCTGGATTTCAGCTGGTTTGTGAGGTACGTATGCCCCGTAAATAATCAACATAAAGACGCACAAAGCGAAGACAGGTACTAAATATCCTAATGTTTTATTTCTCGTTTTCATTATTACTTATTCTATGAGATTCGATTCTAAAATTTTCTTGTCACAAAGTTAAAACAATATTTAATAATTGTATTATTTATATATATAATATAACTTATTCTGAAAAAATGATATTTTAAGAAACGAACAGGAGGTAAATCGGATTTTTTCAAAATTAAATTTTGGATCATGCATAATGTTTGTTTTTGATATTTCAATAAGAAATGTGTGAAAAATTGGAATATGGGCTTGATCAAAAATGGATAAATTAGATAAACGGGTTAAAAACTTTAACTAATCGTTACTATTTTCTGTGAATTGCGTCTGAATGGCTGTAAATGGGTATTCACCAACAGCCAAATATTGTATGGTCTTCGAAAACGACTTCCGAAAAAAAGTTTTCGAAAAAAGAGTTTTTTTTTCGCCAAAATGGCTCATATCGATGGTGTTGACCATGTGTATGATCCTGTTTTGTTGTTTTTCGCCGCGTTGGGGATTCTGGGCTCATAAGCGAATCAACAGGCTGGCAGTGTATCGCTTGCCCCCGGAGATGCAGTTCTTTTACAAAAAGCATGTCGATTACCTGTCGGAAAACGCGACTAACCCCGATAAAAGAAGGTATTCGGTGGTAGGCGAAGCCGAAAGGCATTTTATTGATCTGGATGTTTATGGCGATAGCGCGCTGCAAATCTTACCAAAATACTGGCGAGAAGCTGTATCAAAATTAGGAGAGGATAGTTTGAGAAAACATGGGATTGTGCCTTGGCACATTCAAGCGGCAGCTTTTCAGCTAACGGAGGCTTTGAAGGAAAAAGATGCCCGGCGTATTCTCCGAGTGTCGGCCGACCTTGGGCATTATATTGCGGATTCTCACGTGCCTTTACATACTACCAAGAATTACAATGGACAGCTGACCAATCAGGAGGGGATTCATGGTTTTTGGGAATCACGCCTTCCCGAACTATTTGCCGAGCATTATGATCTATGGATCGGAGAGGCCCAATACAGAGCCGATATTGCCAATGATGTGTGGCAAACTGTGGCCGACTCGCATCAGGCAAGCGATTCTGTTTTCCATTTTGAAGAAGAACTGACCCGGAGTTTTAATGCAGATAAAAAGTACAGTTATGAATTGCGAAATAACATTTTGACGCGTACCTATTCCCGTGAATTTTCCGAGAAATACCATCAGCTCCTTGGCGACCAGGTGGAGCGGCGAATGAAAGCTTCGGTCAAAATGGTGGGCGATATTTGGTACACTTGCTGGGTCAATGCAGGTCAGCCTGATCTTAGAGAAATAGCGGGCTTTTCTTTTGGAGCTATTGATAAAAAAGAAGAAACTGCCGAGCAGCAAAACTGGTTACAGCGACTTTTTCACGTTCGGCAAGAAAGTGAAAACTAACCGAACACATTACCTTAAATATGGCGGGAAAGTAGTATTCGTGCTGTGACAATCAGTTGTCCCACGTGGCGCTGGGTATGCTCAGCTGCATGAAAAAGCAGTCCTAGCTGAGTTGACGGTATCATTGCCCTGCCCACATAGCGGATTTCGGTCAATGTATTTTCGTTAGTCTGTTTAAGCTGCTCAATCGAGAGGGCAATTTGCTTAGTCAGTGTTTTTAATAAATCATCATAAGAACAACCTTCAAATGGCTCTTTTCCTTCGCTTTTCAGATACGAGAGCTGGGTTTCATTGAGCGATTCTCCTGATGCATACGTGAATAACCGGTCGAGAACACCTGTAATATGCTGCAAATGAAAGCCCACGGATGCAAGGCCTTCGGGCCGTTCCCATAAAAATTTAGCAGGAAAATCAGACGCAAACATGCTCATTTCCTCCTGGCCCTGAAGCAATGCATGCGCGACGGGCTGTAACAATGCGGGTACTGCTGGCAGCGGACCTCTGAGCCATACTTCTAGTTTTTCGATGTGTTGCATGCGGGAAGGTAACAAAAAAAGGGACCTTTTTACAAGTCCCTTTTCGCAATCACAATGATTGAATTCTTATTTCGCAATGTCAATTTGGACAGGCTTTCCTTTGATGGTGTTGCCATCCATTGCACGCAATACCGCACGGGCGTCACGCTCAGGGACATCTACAAAAGTGAATTTATCATAAATATCAATCGCTCCAATGGTTTTTCCTGGTATGTTAGCTTCGCCTGCAATGGCTCCAACGATATCTTTTGGAAGGATATGGTCTTTGCGTCCAAGGCTTAGGAATAAGCGGGTCATACCTGCTTCCGGCGTAGCGCTGCGTTTCGATTCGTCACGGCTACTACCTTCTACTCTGCGTGAATCAGGTCTTCCGGCCGGTGCGTAACGATCAGTAGCGCCACGACGATCACCTTCTCTGCGGTCGTTGCCTCTTTCGAAACGACTTCCAGTTGATGGACGACGTTCAAACCTGTCCCCACCTGCACCTTCACGACGGCCATCACGTTCGCCGCGTCTTTCCTCCCATGCCAGGTTGCTATCAGCGTATTCGTTTTTCTGAACACCCATGATCTGCTTAGCCAATGCGCCTACGATCTGCTCAGTAGAGAAGCCACTGTGATGCAGCATTTCCAGAACATCATTGAAAAGATCCAGATCATCACCTTCTTTAATTGATGCTGAGATGTTTTCAACGAAACGTGCTTTACGAACGCCAACGATATCTTCGTAAGAAGGAATTACTCCTTTTTCAATTTTTACTTTGGTAAAGCCTTCAATAGTTTTAAGACGATATTTCTCGTCACGGGCAACCAGGGAGAATGCCTTTCCTGACAAACCTGCACGACCTGTACGGCCGATACGGTGTACGTAATATTCTTCATCCAATGGAATATCGTAGTTGATCACGCCATCCAGTCCGCTCACATCAATACCACGTGCTGCTACATCTGTTGCAACCAGGATAGTGGTAACACCAGCCTTGAATTTGCTCATGACATTGCTACGTTGTTGCTGACGCAAGTCACCGTGGATACCTTCCGATGCATAACCTCTCAGTTGAAGGTCTTCAACGATCTCGTCCACTTTACGTTTGGTATTACAAAAAACCAGTAGCGATTTCAAATGGTGCATGTCGATCAGACGGGTCATTACTTCTACTTTCGCCTGTGGCTTCACTTCAAAGTAAACCTGTTCGATATTCACGTTGGTCAATTCATTGCGAACCACTTTGATCAGGATAGGATCATTCAGGAAACGCTTGGTGATCGACATAATCGGCTTCGACATGGTTGCCGAGAAAAGAACTGTCTGACGGTCCTCAGGCATGTCAGCAAGAATGCTTTCAATGTCTTCACGGAAACCCATGTCAAGCATTTCGTCCGCTTCGTCAAGCACCATCATTCTTACTTCGTCAAATTTCAACGTTTTGCGCTCCATATGGTCCATGACACGACCAGGAGTTCCTACCACGATATGTACACCTTTTTTCAGGGAGCGGATCTGGCGATCGATAGAGTCACCTCCGTAGATTGCTTCAATTCTGATTCCCCTCATGAATTTGCCTAAACGGCCTAATTCCTCAGAAACCTGTACTGCTAATTCACGTGTTGGGCAAAGTATAAGGGCTTGTACTGCATTACTTGATGTATCAATTCTTTCCAGCACAGGAATACCAAATGCAGCTGTTTTACCGGTACCGGTTTGGGCCTGACCAATTACGTCAGCTCCACCCATTACTGCTGGAATTCCTTGTGCCTGTATAGGAGAGGGTTTTGCAATACCCATTTCAGTTAAGGCTTTAATAATGTTTTCAGAGAGACCAAGCTCTGAGAAATTTTCAATAGTTTCTGTTGTCATTATATGTTTATTAGTATTAATTCTGAGAGATAATTTTAATAATTTCTGCTACGGTCAAACCATAGTTTTCCGTTAAAATGCATTCAGGTTTAAATTGAATACGGCAAAAGATTTCGCTCATGTCATTTTAAGCCGCCGGTCAACCGGACAGCAAGACAAAGCAGTATTAATAATTTAAAAAGGGATTGCGCAAAGCCCACCACAAACGATCCGTGGGGCTCTGCATGAGAAACGGGAAATCCAACCGGGCAAATTTAAAGGTTGGTGGCTAATCTGTAAATGCCAAACCGTGTTATGAAGCAGAGATAGCGAACGGATGTTCGTTAAAATTTATGCAAAAGTAAGAATAATATTGGAAATCGCAATGCAGTAGGGAAATTAATTGTAATATTTTTAGAAAAGCAAAACCTGACGGGTATATGTCCCCGCCAGGTTTTTTTCAGAGTGGTTTGTTGATCAGAATAATCCTTTTACATCCGTGTATGGAAGATTCCAGGCATCGGAAACGCCTCTGAACACTACCTGTCCATTCACCACATTCAAGCCTTTGCGAAGCTCCTCATTGTTGGAGCACGCCTGTTTCCAGCCCAGATTCGCCAGTTGTAGTGCGTAAGGAAGAGTCGCGTTGGTCAATGCAAGTGTGGAGGTATAAGGCACAGCACCAGGCATGTTAGCCACACAGTAATGTACCACGCCATCTACTTCATAAATAGGATCTTCGTGTGTGGTTGCCTTGGAAGTTTCGAAACAGCCGCCCTGGTCAATGGCTACGTCTACCATTACGGTTCCGGGCTTCATCAGTTTCAGCATATCACGGGTGATCAATGACGGCGCTTTTGCGCCTGGTATGAGTACGCCTCCAATGATCAGATTTGCACTTTTCACCAGTTCGCGGATATTGTATTCATTGGACATGACGGTATCTACATTGGCCGGCATAATATCTTCCAGGTAACGCAGTCTTGCCAGGCTGATATCGACGATCGTCACATTGGCTCCTAAGCCGGAAGCCATTTTCGCAGATTGGGTTCCAACGATCCCGCCGCCCAGAACCAGCACATTGGCTGGCTTAACGCCTGCGACACCGCCTAGTAGGATTCCAAATCCGCCCATTGGTTTTTCAAGGTACTTGGCACCTTCCTGAACGGCCATTCTACCGGCTACTTCGCTCATTGGTACTAGTAGCGGTAAGCTTCTGTCGGTTTTTTCAACGGTTTCGTACGCCAGGCAAACGGCCTTACGTGCTATCATAGCGTGCGTGAGCGGTTCGGAAGAAGCAAAGTGGAAATAGGTAAATAAAAGCTGATCGGGCTTGATGAGGTCATATTCGCTGGCGATCGGCTCTTTTACTTTGATGATCATTTCGGCAATCGCGTAAACCTCTTCGATGGTAGCAAGAATGCCCGCGCCTGCTTCTAAATATTGGTCATCTGTAAAACCGCTGCTTTTGCCTGCATCTGTCTGTACATAAACCGTATGACCGTGTTTGCGGAACTCTGTTACACCTGCCGGGGTCAAAGCCACACGGTTTTCATTGTTTTTGATTTCTTTGGGTACACCAATGATCATTGCGATAGAATTTTGTAGTGTTTGGATAGTATTGAAGAGACTACAAAATTAATTTATGGCGGAAAAACTTACTACTAAATGTATCTAAGACAGAAAAGAAAACTATTTTTGAATGTATACGTGAGAAAAAATTCTGTTCAACTCCATATCAAATAACAGTTAGCAATAAAAAAAACTATATGCAACCCGATACCACAGACCGAAAGATCCTGGAACTGCTTCAAAAGAATTCTCAACTGACTATCAAGGAAATAGCCAGCCAGATCAATCTCTCGGTAACGCCGGTGCACGAACGTATTAGAAAGTTGGAAAAAGAAGGGTTTATTGACAAGTATGTATGCCTGTTAAACCGCCGAAAACTAGGTAAGGCACTGGTCGTTTACTGCAATGTTACCCTTGACAAACAGCGTAAGGAGAGCTTTGAGGACTTTAATCAAGCCATCGTCAACATGAGTGAAGTACTGGAATGTTCGGTTGTTTCAGGCAATTTTGATTACATGCTGAAAGTAGTGGTGGAAGACGGGGAAGCGTACAATCAATTTTACCAGCACAAACTTTCTGCACTCAAAAGTGTGTTACACATCAGTAGTTATTTTGTAATTTCCGAAATCAAATACACCACGGGAATTGCTGTTATTTAATTTAGAGAAGCAACCTAATTTCCCGACATTGACCGCCAAAGGCTAACAGCTAGTAGCTAACCGCCTAATAATTACAGCCATAAACGATGAATAAGAATTTTAAAGACGGCCTGAACCTGATGTCCAAAGTGACGGTGAAGAGAGCCTGGAACGCCGTTCAGATACTAAGCAGCTATTTTTATTCAAAAGCGACGGGGAATCCTGTTCACTGGGGAATGCCTATCGCCATTTCTTTTGAACCAACGACTTCTTGTAACCTGCGTTGCCCCGAATGTCCCAGTGGTCTGCGTTCTTTCACCAGGCCGACAGGCATGATGGAGGAAAAGCTCTATAAAAAAACCATTGATGAGCTGGCTGATACATTATTATACCTGATCTTTTATTTTCAGGGAGAGCCATACCTTCATCCGAAATTCTTCGAACTGGTTCAGTATGCGCATGATAAGGGCATTTATACGGCTACTTCTACGAACGCCCATTACCTGAATGATGAAAAGGCGAGAAAAACGGTGGAATCGGGATTGGACAGATTAATTATTTCTATCGATGGTACGACGCAGGATGTTTACCAGCAGTACCGGATAGGAGGGAACCTTGAAAAAGTGTTGGAAGGTACCCGTAACATCATTAAGTGGAAGAAAGAATTGAAATCCAGTACGCCTCATGTTATTTTTCAGTTTCTGGTCGTGAAACCCAATGAGCATCAGATAGAGGATGTGAAAAAACTGGCAGAGGAAATGGGTGTGGATGAGGTAGGACTAAAAACTGCACAGATTTATGATTACGAAGAAGGTTCGGACCTGATACCGACCATTGAGAAATATTCCAGGTATCAGAAGCAAGAAACCGGCCGCTACTCCATTAAAAATAAATTTGTAGACCATTGCTGGAAAATGTGGCATTCATGCGTGATCACCTGGGACGGGGCGGTAGTGCCTTGTTGCTTTGATAAAGATGCGGAATACCAGCTGGGTGATATGAAAAGACAGACCTTCCGGCAGCTGTGGAGAGGTAAAAAATACCAGGACTTCCGTGCTTCGCTGATTAGGTCGCGCTCCGAGATAGAAATGTGCAAAAACTGCACCGAAGGAACCCAGGTTTGGGCGTGAAACACTACTCAATTTGAACCTTATTTTATTTTTAACCAAATAATAATGTCAGCTAGTATTCTGATATATAGGCACTTATTTATTTAATTTCAAACTCCGTGGAACATTTTTTGGTGAATTGTCCCGAATAATGGAAATTTGACATTGGTAACACAAATTAATACATGGGCAAAGTAATTGCAATTGCAAACCAAAAGGGAGGAGTAGGGAAAACCACCACTGCTATTAATCTGGCCGCTAGTTTAGCTGCGCTGGAATTCCGGACGCTGATCATTGATGCTGACCCTCAGGCAAATTCCACTTCGGGGCTGGGATTCAACCCCCAGGAAATGGAAAACAGTATTTACGAATGCATGGTGGAGCAGGCAAAAACGGCCGATATTATTCTTGAAACCGATTTTCCTTACCTGCATTTATTACCATCGCACATTGACCTCGTGGGAGCGGAAATTGAGATGATTAACCTCAAAAACCGTGAACACAGAATGAAGGACGCTATTGCGGAAGTGCGTGACGACTACGATTTTATTGTGATTGACTGCTCGCCTTCGCTGGGCTTGATCACCATCAACAGCCTTACTGCGGCCGATTCAGTAATTATTCCGGTGCAATGCGAATATTTCGCCCTGGAAGGTCTGGGTAAGCTGCTGAACACCATTACCATTATTCAATCCCGCCTGAACACTGCGCTGGTTATTGAAGGCATTTTGTTAACCATGTATGATTTGCGCCTGCGTTTATCCAATCAGGTTGTCAATGAAGTTACTAACCACTTTGAGTCACTCGTTTTTAATACCATTATCCCTCGTAACGTACGTATCAGTGAAGCGCCAAGTTTTGGAATCCCTGTCATGGCACAGGATGCTGATAGTAAAGGTGCTGTCAGCTATTTGAATCTTGCAAGAGAAATTCTCACTAAAAATGGTTTACTCTCCTCCGATAAACATCTGGGAGTGAACTAATAAAACGATTTGAATAGCGCGACATACGATGGAGAATAGTAGTAAGACAAAGAAAATGACCGGATTAGGAAGAGGTTTGGGTGCTCTTCTACAAGATTCGGAAAAAATGAACCCGCCCCGGGCCAGCGCCCGTCTTGCACCTACTGACGTGGTGGGGTCTATGAATGACATTGATGTAAATCACATCGAAGCCAATCCCTACCAGCCACGTACGAAGTTTGATCAGGAATCCTTGCAGGAACTGGCGGATTCTATCCGTGTACAAGGCATCATTCAGCCCATCACGGTGAGGCAGCTCGGAGATGATTCCTACCAGCTTATATCCGGGGAACGTCGCTTACAGGCGTCACGCTCATTGGGCATGACCTCCATACCTGCCTACGTACGGACTGCCAATGACCAGCAAATGCTGGAAATGGCGCTTATCGAAAACATTCAACGTGAAAACCTTAATTCTATTGAAATAGCGCTGAGCTATCAGCGCCTGATACTGGAATGTAATCTGAAACAGGAAGAACTGGGTGTAAGGGTTGGAAAGAACCGCACCACGGTCAATAATTATATTAGACTATTGAAATTGCCTCCGGTCATCCAGGCTGCACTTCGCGACAATCAGATCAGTATGGGTCATGCGCGGGCGATCATTACCATTAACAGTGACCAGAGTCAGCTTAAAATTTTTAATAAGATCATAGAAGAAGGATGGTCGGTGAGAAAGGTAGAGGAAGAAGTAAGAAAGCTGGGAATGATGAGCAATATCTCGTTCGCGGCCAAAAAGCAAGCAACAATTAATCAGGAAATAAAGTCGTTACAGTTTCAATTATCGTCCTTTTTCGGAGCTAAGGTTTCGGTAAAAAGCAATGAGGAGCACAAGGGTGAAATTAAGATCCCTTTTACGTCTCAGGACGAATTGAAAAAGATTTTGGACACTTTGAAATTCAAATAAGACTTGAAAAACTGGTTTTGGCTTGGGGTAATTTTGTTATTTTCGGAGGGACTTGCGGCGCAAACGACAACTAAAAGGGACACCATAAAGATCGGTAAAGAGACCGTGATCACTGGTGATACCCTCATTGTAACCGGGTCAGATTCGTTAAAAAACGTTAAAGATGCCGACGGGAAGAAGAAATTTTTCCCCGTTCCTAAAACAGCAACTAGACTTGCTCTAATCCCGGGTGGTGGACAAATTTATAACCGGGATTACTGGAAGCTGCCCATTGTTTACATTGCTTTCGGCGGTGGGTTGTACACCTACTATCTGAATTCGATCAAGTACAATGATTACCTCAGTGCATATAAGGAGTTTTACGACCTGGATAAAAACAGTCCTAAGTATGGGCAGATCAAGACGGGGTTGACTGCTGATTCCTCGAAAATAGTCCGGGTGAGGAATTTGTTAAATACGAATAGTCAGTATTTGCCGGCGACAAGGGACAGGATCGCGAAGGGTAAAAACTATTGGAGAAGGAACAGAGGGTTTTCCTTGATCGTAACAGGGCTTATTTACACGCTTTCGATCATTGAGGCCAACGTGGCGGCGCATTTAAAAACATTTGATCTCTCGGAAGATCTAAGCCTTCGGATAGAACCAAAGCTTCATCAGCCGTCGATGATCACACCAACGCCAGGTTTAAGAGTTGTTTTTAATTTAAAATGATATATAAATAAGTACGGAATCTAATTTTTAGTTAATGAGAATATTATTACTCGGGTATGGCAAGATGGGAAAAACGATTGAGCAAATTGCCCTTGACAGGGGACATTCGGTCGTTGGGAAAATTGATGTCCAGAATCGCGCAGATATGGACCAGCTCAAATCCGCTGATGTGGATGTGGCTATCGAGTTCAGCTCGCCGGAAGCAGCATACGATAATATAACCTACTGCTTAAAAAAGGGATGGCCGATCGTAAGTGGCACAACGGGCTGGCTGGAACACCGTACTGAGATTGAAAATCTTTGCAAAGAGCAGTCAGGAGCCTTCTTCTATGCTTCTAATTATAGCATTGGCGTTAATTTGTTCTTTCGCCTGAGTCGTCAGCTTGCCCGCCTGATGAATGGTCAGGAATATCAGGCTTCGATGACCGAAATTCACCACATTCATAAACTGGACGCCCCGAGCGGTACCGCTATCACACTTGCAGAAGGCATAATTGAAGAGCGGGAAGACCTGACTGGATGGAAACTTGCCCCTGATGACGAGGAAGGTTTCGTTCAGATCCTGGCAAAGCGCGAGGGTGAAGTTCCGGGGACGCATGTCGTGCGTTACGAATCAGAAGTAGATACCATTGAAATTTCGCATACTGCCCACAGTCGCAAAGGATTCGCATTAGGTGCGGTCGTTTCGGCAGAGTGGCTCCCCGGCAGATACGGGGTTTTTGGCATGAATGACCTTCTCAAAAATTTGGATTAATACACTTAACAATCATTGCATAGCATGGCTATTAATAAAGAGCTGACCTCTAACGCTGTTCATACTAAAAAAAGGAAATCTCCGGTGCGGGAATGGTTTGATTCCATATTGTTTGCCGTTGTGGCGGCGACATTGATCCGGTGGCTGTTTTTTGAGGCATTTACGATACCTACTCCCTCGATGGAAAACAGTTTGCTGGTGGGGGATTTTCTCTTCGTAAGTAAGCTGCATTACGGAACCCGCACACCAAAAACGCCTTTGCAGGTTCCGTTGACCCACCAAACGATTTGGGGAACAAATATTCCTTCCTATACGGACGCCATTCAGTTGCCACAATATCGTTTGCCAGGATTTAGCGATGTGAAACGTGGTGACGTCGTTGTCTTTAATTACCCACCCGAATTGCAGCATCCGGTTGACCTGAAAACCAATTATATCAAGCGTTGCATGGGTTTGCCGGGAGATAAGCTGGAAGTACGGGATTTACAGGTATTTGCCAATGGTACTGCGGTTGAAAACCCGGTCCGTATGGAGAATGAGTACTTTGTAGCGACTACCACGGCGGTTAATGAAGAGAAGGTTTTCAAGGAGAATGGCGTTTCGGAGTACAATGCATATAGCGAAAGCTATAATGATACGATTCCTTCCAATGATCAGATGGGTTACCTGGTTTTCACCACGGTGGAAATTGCAGCCAAGCTCAAAACTTACGATTTCGTTAAAAACATTACATTGGTGAAATCTTCAAAAGATATCAGTGAGCCTAGCTTGTATCCGAATTCATCTCTTTATAAATGGAATCGTGATAATTACGGGCCGGTAACTGTTCCCGCCAAAGGCATGACGGTTCAACTGACGCCAGAAAACGTAGCGATGTACGGACCGGTTATTAAAAATTATGAAGAAAATGAAGATGTAGTACTGGACGAAAAATCAGTAAAAGTGGCTGGTAAAGCCATTACCAGTTATACATTCAAACAGGACTATTACTTTATGATGGGTGATAACCGTCACAATTCTGCGGATTCACGCTATTGGGGTTTTGTTCCGATGGATCACGTTGTAGGAAAAGCGGTGTTTGTGTGGATGTCAATAGATCCGAGTCCGACTAGCTTCTTTAATAAAATTCGCTGGAATCGCCTTTTCCGCGTCATTAACTAGCATTTCAAAAGTACATGCAAAAGGGAGGGTCGTTATGGCCTTCCCTTTTTTGTTTTGATTCATATATAAATAAACATTATATAACTGTTTTCTTATTATTTTGATAAATGCTATATTGCCGCGACTTTAAATCCTCATTAAAATGCCGGTTACAGAAATTTTTCAAACACCCGAGAAAACAAAACCCAGGAAATCTGCATTTCGCGAATGGCTGGATTCCGTTTTGTTTGCGGTGATAGCGGCCACGATCATTCGCTGGCTCTTTTTCAGCGCTTTTGTAATTCCGACACCTTCCATGGAAAATAGCCTGTTGGTAGGGGACTACCTTTTTGTGAGCAGGCTGCATTACGGGACTACCACCCCGGTCACGCCGTTGCAGGTACCGCTTACGCACCAGACGATCTGGCAGACCAGTATTCCATCCTACCTGGACTGGATTCAGTTGCCACAGTTCCGCCTTCCAGGATTCACCGACGTTAAACGTGGAGATGTGATCGTATTTTATCTGCCTGTCGAACACCCGAACGCCTACCAGAAGTACAGTTCAGTATTGCCGAACCTACATCCCCATCCGCTCGATCAGCGCTCCAATTACATTAAAAGGTGTGTGGCGCTGCCAGGCGATCGGCTGGAAGTAAGGGGCGGGCAGGTTTACATCAACGGAAATAAACAGGTTAATCCGGTACGGATGCAGAACGAGTACTTTGTTTCCACCACGACGGCGATCAATGAAGAAAATGTATTCCGCAAGAATGGCATTACCGACTTCACACAGTTTACCGAGACTTTCAATGATAGCACTGCTGCAAATGATGAATTCGGATACATCGTCAAAACGACGAGTGACCTGGCCGCTCAGCTCAAATCTCATGATTTTGTAAAAAGGATCGAACCGGTTTTCATGAGTAAGGGCCTGAAAGAACCATTTCTTTTTCCTTCGACTAATTTATTGGATTGGAATAAAGACAATTACGGACCAGTTATGATTCCAAAAGAAGGCGCGAGGGTGCCCATGACCGCAGTGAACATTGCCCTCTACGGTGAGGTAATTAAAAATTATGAAGGCAACGATCAGGTTATCCTGGAAGAAGGTAAAATAACTTTGAACGGAAAAGTCTTGGAAAGCTACACATTCAAACAGGATTACTTCTTTATGATGGGTGATAACCGCCATGACTCGGCTGATTCGCGGTACTGGGGGTTTGTGCCCAAGGATCACATTGTAGGGAAAGCGGCTTTTGTATGGATGTCCATTGATCCTAATCCTACCAGTTTTTTAAAGAAATTGCGCTGGGATAGAATTTTTAGGATCATTCAGTAACAAAAAAGGCCGTCAAGCGGCCTCTGTTTGTTATCGTAAATTTTAGAACTCTATTCCTCTTGCGAAAAAATCAGTGCGGAGTAGGGCGGGATCTGGAATGAACCAAATACAGGTTGCCCGTCAAACTCACCGTCCATTGTTTCAATGTCAAAAACTCCTATGTGTGAAAACTCCGGGTCATATTGTTCGTTATCACTATTGAACCGCAAGTTCCATTTTCCCGCTCTTGGCAATCCTACCTTATAGTCCGAGAAGGTTTCGGTTGAAAAATTCAGTAATATCACTACGCTGTCTTTGGGCCCACCTTGGTCCCAGCGATGCATAAAGATTACTTTTTTCTCATTATCGGCACGGATTATCTGTACATTCTGACCTTGTAGTCCCTTGGTAACTCCAAACCAGTTCCTTCTGATATGGATCATATCGCGGTGGAGGGTAGCAAACCCGCTGAATTTTTCGAGCCTGGACCAGTCGATTGCATCATTGTCTGAAAACCATTTGTCTTCCAGAAGCGGCTGTCCCTGAAATATCATCGGGATGCCCGGCGAAGTCAGTACCAACGCAACTCCTAATGCTGCACGCTTTTTGGAATACCAGTTGTTAACATCCCCCTCTGCAATTTCCTCGGCAACTCTGGCCTGCCCATTAGCTACTTCATCGTGCGATTCCGTGTAAATGATCCGCTGAAAAGCATCAGTATTGTACCGATTGGTAATTGCAGCAACCACCTCATCCATATTTCTATCCTGATCGTTGGCCGTTATAATGGCATCCCGAATGGTATGGACAAACTCTGCGTCCCATTGTGACCCGTATCCCAGGCCACCATTTTCAACTGAATTCGTAATAAAATCCAGTGAATGCATGTCCTCGGCAATGGTAATGCAGTTAGGACAATTGTCGCGAATATCTTTATTAATCCATTGCATAAGCGATTTTCCCTCAGGAATGTCATTACCCGGATTACCGTCGGCTTTCACATTGCGGATGTAGGGAACCATATCCATTCGGAGACCGTCAACACGGTAATCTTTCAGCCACATCATTGCATTGTCATGAATGTACTGCCTCACCTCGTTGCGTCCGAAATCCGGCCTGGTACTTCCCCAAGGAGTCTCGGCACGCCAGTCATTATAAAAATAGATCCCGCCACCATCGTTTTCACCCCAGCCGTCAAAACGCCACAGGTCAAGGTCCGAGGGGCCAAAGTGGTTATAAACCACATCAAGGATAACGGCTATACCGGCCTCGTGAGCAGCTTTAACGAATGCTTTCAGACCATCCGGGCCGCCGTAATCTGATTCAATTGAAAATGGATTTGCGGGATTATATCCCCAGGAGCGGGACCCCGGGAACTCAGAACAGGGCATTAATTCAACAGCGTTAAAGCCCATATCCTTCAAGTAAGGCAGCTTTTCGATCGCAGTGTATAGGGTCCCAACCTGATCTTTTTCCTTCACATGAAAGGTGCCCACATGCAGCTCATAGATGACCAGTTCATGCCAGCTTGGAATTTGAAAGTGTACATCCTGCCAATCAAATGAGCCTTGATTGTAGACGACACCGTTTCCAGCTGAGTTGGTCATTTTTAATGCATAAGGATCATTTCTGTGCAAATCGCCTGATGGCGTTTTTAATACAAATTTATATTCGTCTCCTTCTTTTGAATTTTCAGCCAAAACGCCCCAAACACCATTCTCTTCGGGTTGAAGAGGCGTAGCTGTATCATTCCAATCATTGAAAGTACCCACCACAGATACGCTTTCTGCGTGAGGCGCCCATACACGATAGTACACGCCATCGGGATAGCAGGTCGCCCCCATGCCTTCATAATGTTGGGTGGTTTCCGGTTGATCAGTCTGTGAATTTTCCATATTCCCTATTTGCAGATTATTGTTATTTTTGAGGTAAACTATTTGACGTATATTGGCAAAATGTATGCCAGTAGCTTCTGCGACTTTATACGTTCAGATCCACATTGAAAACACACTATATATGTTACAATCTAACGAAGACGAAAAAGTCTTCACACTGGCGCTTATCCATACGCCAGGAATTGGTTCGGTTACCATTCGCCAACTCATCAGCTATTGCGGCGGCGCTTCCAGCGTCTTCCTCGCAGATTACAAGCATCTTATCAAAATCCCCGGAGTTGGAGACAAGGTTGTAAAAGCGATTCTGGCTAAAACCACGCTTGAAATGGCTGAAAGGGAGTTGCACAGTTGCAATCAATCAGGTGTTAATCTTCATTTTTTTAATGATCCAACATATCCTGCGAGGTTAAAACCTTTGTATGATGCACCTGTTGTGCTGTATTCCAAAGGAAAATTCGACTTCAACACCGCCATCAGCATTGGGATCGTCGGAACCAGGCAAATCAGTGATTATGGAAAATCAGTAACCGAAACAATCATTAAAGAGCTGGAACCGTTCAAAGCGATGATCGTTAGCGGCCTGGCTTATGGTGTTGACATTACTGCACACCGCGCCTGTGTAAAGTACAATTTGCCCACACTGGGCGTGATGGCGAGCGGGCTTGACGTAATCTATCCGGCTGGGCATCAACGCACTGCACTGGAAATGCAGGAGAATGGCGGATTGGTCACAGAAAATGCATTGGGTACCAAGCCTGATTTTATGAGATTTCCCGCCAGGAACCGAATTATTGCAGGCCTTAGCGATGTTACAGTGGTAGTAGAGTCTGCCAAAAAAGGAGGAAGTCTGATCACGGTCGAGTTTGCGCAAAATTACCATCGCGATGTTTACGCAGTACCAGGTATGATTGGAAGCGGGCAATCGGAGGGTTGCAATTATCTGATCAGAGACCACAAGGCATCCATTTTTACCTCGGTAGAAGACATGGTGACCGCAATGGGTTGGGGATTGGAAACTAAGAAGCCTGCCGCAGTGCCAGTAGTGCAGGCGCAATGCAGCTTCGAAGGGTTCACGCAGGACGAGGGACAGATACTTGCGCTGTTAAAACAAAAAGGGTCTGTTCAAATCGATGAACTGGCCTGGCAATCGGGAATGCATCAGAATAAGCTGGCAACACTGCTTTTAAATCTTGAATTTCAGGGAATGGTCCGGTCATTACCGGGTAAAAAATATGGTTTAATGTAAATGCATGAGTAAAGGTATCATTCAACTGATTAAGCAAGGAGAGGGGCTGACGACCGAGTTTAAAAGAACGATCGACAGTGCCTACAAAATTGCCAAGACCATAGTTTCATTCGCCAATACATCGGGAGGCAATTTGCTGATAGGAGTGGCGGATAATGGTACTATTCCGGGCGTGGAGTCGGAGCTGAAGGAGTTGCAGAAGCTGGAAAAAGCGATGGGGGAATTAATTGAGCCAAAGCTGACGATAGGCATCCGGTCGGAACTGATCGACGGTAAGAAGATCCTGCTGATTGAAGTGGAAGACAGCCCTGAAAAGCCGCATCATGCCATTAATGAAAAAGCAGAGCGGATTATTTATATCAGAGTTAAAGATAAGAGCCTGCCTATTCCGAGACTTTTGCTATATGGAGAAAGCGACGCCAATACTGAAAAAATTCTTTCCTCCCGGCACGTGAAAACGCTGATTACTTATCTGAAAGAGACTGATTCAGTCAATGCAAAAGTATTTTCCAAGATTATCAATATTTCGGAAAAAAGGGCGGAACGAATGTTACAAGATCTGGCGGCAAAACAAATACTGCTGAAAATTTCCCGCAATAAACCCGAAACTTTCAGTCTGAAATGGGCCGAATAAAAAAATAGGATCAGCCCGAATGACGATTCAGGCTGATCCTATTCAAATCTTTTAAAACTACTTGATGCCTACCAGTTCCAGTTCAAAGATCAGGTCCTGACCTGCCAAGGGATGATTGGCGTCCAGAATAACGTATTCCTCCGTTACTTCTCTGATCACCACCGGGATCACCTGTCCGTTACCGTCCTGATGCATGTTCAGCGTGCCGCCTACTTCCAAAGGAATGTCGGAAGGTATCTGTGCACGCTCAAAATTAATGATCATATCTTCATTAATCGGACCGTAAGCTTCGGCATTGGGAATATGGATGGTTTTCTTGTTGCCAATTTCCATTCCGGTTACGCCGTCATCAAATCCTTTAATCACTTGTCCGCTTCCCAATTGAAAGCTTAATGGTTCACGTCCTTCAGAGGAATCAAAAAGTTGTCCGTCTGGTAAGGTCCCTTTGTAATGGACCTGTACATGATCACCTGCCTGCGCCTGCTTCATTGTATGTTAACTTAAATGGTTAAAAATGTCCTTCTTTCCCTCTGAATTTTGGATAGGAAAGCCGGGTTACTAATTTAATATGCCCTGGCGAAGACTACTCTTCCAGCCGATGGTTTTCCCGAATAAATGCAAACGCCAACTTCCTCTTGCTGATCCAAAGGGATACAGCGAATGGTAGCTTTGGTCTCCTCCTTGATTTTTTCTTCTGTTTCCGAAGTACCGTCCCAGTGCGCCAGAATAAATCCACCTGTATTATCCAGTACTTTATTGAACTCCTCAAAAGTATCGACGCGGAAAGTATTATCTTTCTTGAATGCCAGCGCCTTGTTGTAAATAGATTCCTGAATGTTGTCCAGCAACTCCTGAATGTGAGATGCAATGCCTTCCAGCGAAACGGTCTCTTTGGTTTTAGTGTCTCTTCGGGCCACTTCAACTGTGCCATTTTCGAGGTCACGCGCACCGAGCGCAAGCCTTACAGGCACACCTTTCAGCTCATATTCCGCAAATTTATAACCTGGCTTGTAGGCATCGTTGTTGTCATATTTAACACTGATACCCAGCTTTTTAAGCTGTTTGGTGATCTCTCCTACTTTTTCAGAAATCTGGGCGAGCTGCTCCTCATTTTTGTAGATCGGAACGATCACGACCTGAATAGGGGCCAATTTTGGAGGTAGTACCAATCCGCTGTCATCAGAATGCGCCATAATGAGCGCGCCCATCAAGCGGGTGCTAACACCCCAGGAAGTCCCCCAGACATATTCCAGTTTTCCGTCTTTGTCCTGAAACTTCACATCAAAAGCGGTCGCGAAATTCTGTCCAAGAAAATGGGAAGTACCAGCCTGTAATGCCTTTCCATCCTGCATTAGTGCCTCGATACAATACGTGTCTTCGGCGCCTGCAAATCTTTCATTCGCTGTTTTCACTCCTTTTACAACCGGCATTGCCATCCATTCTTCTGCGAAAGTGGCGTAGATGTCCAGCATTTGTTTGGTTTCTGCTACTGCTTCCCCGGCGGTTGCGTGAGCGGTATGGCCTTCCTGCCAAAGGAATTCAGCGGTGCGCAAAAAGAGGCGCGTACGCATTTCCCAGCGCACCACATTGGCCCATTGGTTAATGAGCAAAGGCAGGTCGCGGTAGGATTGAATCCAGTTTTTATAACTGCTCCATATCACGGTTTCAGAGGTTGGGCGCACGATGAGCTCTTCTTCCAGCTTAGCGTCCGGATCAACGATTACTCCTTTTCCATTAGGATCATTTTTTAACCTGTAATGGGTAACAACCGCACATTCCTTCGCGAAACCTTCCACATGTGATGCTTCTTTACTCAGATATGATTTCGGGATGAATAGGGGGAAGTAGGCATTGGAATGTCCTGTCTCTTTAAACATATCATCCAACGCACGCTGCATTTTTTCCCAGATCGAATAGCCGTAAGGTTTGATAACCATACAGCCTCTGACCGCGGAATTTTCTGCCAGGTCGGCTCTTTTTACTAACTCGTTGTACCATTCGGAGTAATTTTCACTTCGGGTTGGCAGGGCTTTACTCATTCGTAGGATTATTTTGTAATTGAAATGGAGTTTATCGTTAAATACATGCTCCTTTTTTGGCAGTTGCAAAGATAGTTTTTTATGTTAACTTTGGAATTAATGTATTGTAACAGACGTTTACTTACTTGTATGGAACGGAATTTTATATATATTAGCAACAAACTTTTAATCCTTTAAAGCCATGAGTACGATCAATAAAGCAAAATATTTGCCTTTGCTAGTGTTGCTGGGAGCTTGGGGATGTACCACAAATCAATATGTATCACGTTCGGGTGGAGGATATGACGACCTTTATGGCGGGAATCCTAATTCCGGAGTTGTGTTAAGTGACCGAGGTGCAGATCAAGAAGTATCCCGCTCAAACAATCCGGATTACGCTTACACCGGAGATTACGCCGAATCAGGCACTAGCGACTATTACGACGAATCCTACCTTTCATCCCGCAGTGTAAAACGGGCGGTTTCAAATGATGTAGGTTACAATGCCGGCTTTACTGACGGGTATAACTTAGCGACAGCCAATACATTACCTTATTACGGCGGCCTTGGATCTTACTGGCCTGGTAGTAGAATGAATGTAGGATTCCAGTTCGGATTTGGCAATTCATTCAGAATGAGTCCATATCTTGGTTTTGGAATGGGTTCCATGATGATGGGATATTCTCCCTGGGGTTACGGAAGCATGATGGGATATGGTTACGATCCATTCGGTTATAACTCCTTCGGTTACAGTCCTTTTGGATATAACAACTACGGATATGGTGGCTATGGTGGATACTATGACAGCTTTTATGGCGGAGGATATGGTTACAACCCATGGGCTTACAGCCGTCCGGTTATCGTAGTCAACAACAATTATGAAAGAGGCCTTTCAAGAACTTACGGACCACGTGTTGCATCCAATGTAGGTGGCAGCAGATCCAGAAGTAATGATCGCTACAATTCGGGTTCAGTAAATACGCCAAGATCAGCGACTGGTTCAGGAGAACGTAGCGGTAGAAGGTCAGCCAATGCAGTTTCAGCCAACGATTCTTATGCTTCACCAAGATCATCCAGAACTTCCGGACGTGGCGGTGTAGCAGATGCGGGTGGCAGAACAAGTGGCGAGTCTTACGGTACCAGGAGTGCATCGGGAGAAGGAAACAACGTTTACTATTCTCGTCCACGCTCGTCAGGAGCCAGCAGTTATTCGTCTGAAAGTGGTAATGTAGGAAGTTATACTTCACCACGCTCGTCAAGAGGGAACAGCGTCAACACTAACAGCTCGCCATCATACAGTCCTCCGTCAAGGAGCCAGTCTGATTACAGTACTCCGTCACGCGGGTCTTATTCTGCGCCGAGCAGAAGTACTGAATCATACAGTGCGCCGACAAGGACTTACAGTGCACCAACATATAGCGCGCCATCAAGAAGTTACAGTGCACCTGCAAGCAGCGGCTCTTCGGGCGGCGGAGGCGGTGCCACCCGTTCTTCATCACGAGGACCGAGATAATTGTAACGGCCCGTGCATGACGCATAGAATTTAATATACAAAACCCTGCAAGATGTCATATTCTTGCAGGGTTTTCGTTTACTTCATAGTCAAATTAAGATTACCGGATATCAGTAAAAAATGCCATGACAAAACCACATTTATGGGCATCAATCACTTTCGCCCTACTAGCTTCCTCTTCATCCTATGGCCAATACGCAGCCGATGCACTACGATATTCCGAAATGAACCAAACAGGTTCTGCCAGGTTTCAGTCTTTGGGAGGAAATCACGCATCATTAGGAGGTGACCCGAGCGCTATACACGGCAACCCTGCTGGATTAGGCTTTTATACGCGGTCAGAATTGTCCATTAGCCCGGCAGTAACAGGTATCGGTACGAAAACGGATTATCTGGGAACAAGAAATTCGGATAACAAAGCCAATTTCAACTTGGCGCAGGCATCGCTGGTAATAGCTAGTCAGCCCGGGTTTCAGAGAAAATGGAAGCGGTCATCGCTGGGTATTTCCTTTTCTCGCCAGCAATCGTTTCAGGACATTTACTACTATTCCGGTCGCAACAACAGGAGCGCGTACCTAGATAATGTCGTTGAGAATGTGAACGCGGCCAAAACGCCCGTCACACAATTGGAAACAGATTTTGAAGGTAGTACCTCCAATGGCGGACCGGTGGCTTTTTCGATACCTGCTGCTTACTATCAGATGTACCTGATCAACCCCACTACTGCGGCGGGTGCCCCGTATAATGCGCTGGATAAAAGCAGCGTAGTGGATCAGTCCGGGACTTACAGTGCTACCGGCGCCAACACACAATGGACGCTGGCTTATGCGGGAAATTTGAATGATAAATTTTATATCGGTGCCAATGTAGGTTTCAACAGGATCCGTTATAAGTACGATCGGACATTCCGTGATAGCTACATCGACAGCCCTGAGCTGATCTCTATTGAGCAGGGAGAGGCCCTGACTGTATCGGGAAGCGGTATCAACCTTTCGGTTGGTGTGATATACAAAGTCAATCCGATGTTTCAGCTTGGCGGGGTGATCATTAGCCCAACATTCACGGCCATTAAGGAAACATTTTCCCAGAACGTGAGCGCACAGTTTGTCGACAACCTGGTAACTGGCCCGGATGGTAAGTTGATTACGCCGCCCTACACATCATTGCCTCTGGCGCCCAATGACTTCGAATATTCTCTGACAAGTCCGGTAAGAGGAAATGTCGGCGCCACTGTTTTTTTACAGGATAAGGGTTTCATCACGGGATCAGTGGAATTTGTAGGATATAGCGGCATGCGCACCAAGACCAGTTATCTGAGCAGCAGTGATAACACCAATTTTAAAAACGATACAAGGGCTGAGATCCAGGATAGCTATAAGAATGCAGTCAATTTCAGGTTGGGTAGCGAGTTTCGTGCCAAGGCGTTCCGGGGACGCGTAGGAGCAGCCTATCTCTCCGATCCCTATTTAAACAATGATGGTATCGACCGGAGTAAATTGTCATTCTCGGCAGGTGTGGGTGTAAGAACAAGTAAATTTTTCGCAGATTTAACCGGCACATTGACCACCTATAAATCCGCATTTACACCTTACACTTTAAACAATGTACAAGACTATTCGTCTGTGGAGGTTTCCAACAAGCCGGTGAATGTAATGCTGACCGTTGGGATATTTTTCTGAGAGAAGGAGTGCAATAGATTGAATGCAAAACACCTGCGATTCGCAGGTGTTTTGCTATAATAATGGCCCCAGTACTTCCAGTAAATGCTTCACTTCGATCTCGCCAGTCAATGTCATATCCGCCTGGGAGTAGTAGGGGAGGCGCTCGGTGATTTTGTTTTGTAAAGTATCTTGGAGTGAAGTTGTCCCCGAAAGAATGGGCCGGTCGTCTTTTCCGTGGTTTTCGATCCGTCGGGCTAAATCGGCCGCAGGAACATTCAGAAAAATGCTGATGCCCATTTTTTTGATCAATGACATATTGTCGTAAAAACAGGGGGTACCACCTCCCGAAGCCAGCACGATTGCTTTTTGAGTAGCAGTTTCCTTTAAGACCCGGCTCTCCACTTCACGAAAATAGGTTTCTCCTTTTTGACTAAAAATAGACGAAATATCCATTTGCTGATCCTTTTCGATCAGCTTGTCCAGGTCAATGAACCGGTATCCCAGCGTCCGCGCCAGTTTTTTTCCAAGGGTAGTTTTGCCGGAAGACATCATTCCGACGAGTATAATATTTTTCATTGAATGCTTGGTGCGAGCTGAGATACCGTCTTTATTTGGCCAGTGCGATCACCTCCTCGGCTGTGGGCGTGTCGTTATAATGCCATTTACCTTTAACCGTACCCTCTTTTAATAGCCAAAGTCCAGGGTTAGATCTCGAAATCGTCTTCAAAACAGTGGCATCCACGTAATAGTATGGAGCGTTCAATTGGTGTTCGCTAAGGAACTTCTCAATTTCAGCACTATTGCCAGAAGTCAGAATAACGGGTTCAATGCCCTTTGTTCGCACATTATTGATCAGTTTGTTCATATCAGGCAACGCCGCGGTATTAATATCTGACAGATTTTTGATGATCAGAAACAGCTTTTTCCCTTTGAATGTCTCCTCGGTGTAATCACCTGCATCATTCCAGACTTTATAGTCGGTGATCTTTGGCTTTGCATCCTCATTGAGTACGATCATTTCCTTGAAGACAAGGGTAGTATCGCTCGGGTACTTTTCGTACTCAAACTTTTCACCGTCTTTTTCGAAAATATATAAGTATCGAAGAGGTGCTGAGGGTTTGAGCTGAGCGGGAATGCTTGCTCCGACCCGGTAAGGCAGCAGATCGATAATGGGTAAATGCCTCAATGAGTAAACTGCGATGCCCAGCGACGCAATGGTAGAAATGACTACAATAATGCCGGTCGGATATGCTTTGAATTTTCTACGATAATATACGATAATCAGGATCAGCGCCAGCAGGAACAGATCTTTCCCAAATGAAGTCCAGGGAGTCAGCTTAATGGCTGCCCCGAAACATCCGCAGTCTGTTACTTTATCGAAATAGGCGGAATAGAATGTAAGAAACGTAAAGAAAAGAATAATGGTAAGCAGCAACCAGGACACCGCTCTGGGTTTGTAAGCCACCAGCAACGCGATCCCCAGAACTACTTCGGCCGTGCAAAGGAATACTGAAAAGTAGAGTGCAAAGGGAACAATGGAAATGAAAAAATCATGCAAAGCGGGAAGGTCGGCCGCGAAGACTTCAAAATACTCTTCCAGCTTATACTGCGTCCCTATTGGATCATTGAGCTTGATGAGACCGGAAAAAATGAATAACAATCCAACGATGACACGCGAAATCTGAGCAAGAATTTTCATTTCAGATGGGTTAACGGGTTCGCCTTGCGGCCAGTAATGATTTAATTAGTCTGTAATGAATTGGATTTAATTAAACAGAAAACCGAATAATTGATAATGTCTTGATAACCAGCTTTTACGCCTTCTGAAACCAATGTGTATCCCTGATTATCTTCGATTTGTTTGATCCGTAGCAGCTTCATCAGGATGATATCAGTCATCGAGCTCACGCGCATGTCACGCCAGGCTTCGCCGTAATCGTGGTTCTTATTAAACAAAAGCTCTTTTACTTCGTTCACCTGAATGTTATAAAGTGTCGTTAGATCAGAATCATCGATGAGCTGCTTACTTTCACCAGAGGCGATCTGGATTAGGGCCATTACGCAATAGTTGATGATACCGATAAATTCAGAGGAGATGTCTTCATTAACTTTTTGAACGCCCTTTTCCTGAATGGTACGAATACGCTGAGCTTTAATGAATATTTGATCTGTAATGGAAGGAATTCGCAGAATGCGCCATGACGTTCCGTAATCTTTATTTTTTTTTGTAAAAAGATCTTGGCAATACTGAATGATTTCCTGATATTCCGATTCTGTGGATTTCACTATTTAATTGGTTTACTGCTTCGGTGGCGTTCGGAACAAATTACCTCATACTCATTCCATTGGCCGCATTTAACAACATTTATGTCGCAAGTTAGCAAAAAAACACTCAACATTCGGGGCAGGCTTTTCGATCTTTCAACACCGGTGGTGATGGGAATACTTAATATCACGACCGATTCTTTTTATTCTGAAAGCCGCGTTACCACGCAAAATGAGGTCGTAGACAAGGCGGGGCAAATGATTGCAGAAGGCGCGGGGATTATCGACATCGGCGGCTACTCAACCCGTCCGGGCGCCAGGGAAATTGATCAGGAAGAGGAGGGCGACAGAATAGAATCAGCCGTGGAGTCGTTGAATAAATATTTTCCTGATCTGGTGATTTCTGTTGATACTTTTCGTTCCCAGGTTGCAGAAAGGGGGATTTTAAAGGGCGCGCATATCATTAATGATGTCGCTGGCGGAAGTCTGGATCTTGCTATGTTCGACACTGTTGCCGCGTTGAAGGTTCCCTATATTCTGATGCACATGCGCGGAAACCCGCAGACCATGAACCAAATGACAAAGTACAATCAACTGATACCCGATATTATGAGTGATTTGCAAGGAAAAGTTACTGGGCTTAGAAACAGGGGAGTAACTGACATAGTCATCGATCCCGGATTTGGATTTGCCAAGACCGTTGCTCAAAATTTTGAATTGATGAAGCACCTGTCGGAATTCAGCCTATTGAGCTACCCGGTACTGGCTGGAATTTCCAGAAAAACGACAATCTATAAGACACTAGGAATTTCAGCGGATGAGGCATTAAACGGAACCACTATTCTCAATACACTGGCTTTGCAGCAGGGAGCATCCATTCTTCGGGTGCACGATGTAGGGCCGGCAGTGGAAGTAGTAAAACTATGGATGGAGGCTGGCAACTGTATGAATTAAAATAGTAATTTAGTCGCGAAATAATATTGATTTTCATATGCGTGTGGGTTTTTTGAACATCAACTGGGCCGATGTCCTCGATGTTTTTTTAGTGTCTGTTCTTCTTTATCAGGTATATACACTTGTGCGGGGAAGTATTGCCAGCAGGGTTTTCCTGGGTTATTTGTTCGTGTACGTCTTTTACCTTGTGGTTAAGGGGTTAGGCCTGGGCCTTCTGACGGCCATTTTGCAATATTTTATGGGTGTGGGAGCTGTCGCTCTAATCGTTATTTTTCAGCAGGAAATCCGCCGCTTTTTGCTCATCATTGGGAAGTCGACGGTTTATACCAATAATAGTTTTCTGAAAAAAGTGCTCGGCAATTCTGTGCTGGATTTCAAGGTGAAAAACCTGAGGGAGATCATTGACGCGAGCAAAACCATTGCCGCCAACTTTACAGGAGCACTTATTGTGGTTAACAAGCGGGATGATCTCAGCAAATATGTAGAGACAGGAGAGTTGTTGGATGCCCGTGTGTCCAAGCCACTGCTAGTCTCACTGTTTAACCAATATAGTGAACTGCATGATGGCGCGGTGGTAATCGTGGACGGCGTTTTGAAAGCCGCCAGATGCGTACTGCCGGTAGCCGATGGCGTGGATGTGCCATCATCACTCGGTTTTCGCCACCGGGCAGCAATGGGAATGAGTGAGGCAACTGACGCGATTGTCATTGTGATTTCAGAGCAGACGGGCAAAATTTCGTTGGCAGTGGAAGGAGAGCTACATAGCAACATTCCATATAATGAGCTGGAAATCCGCATCGAAGAGTATCTTTCTTCGGATGTTCAGCGCATGCCGAAATAGTCAATGAAAGATTCTCAGAATATATTTTACTCTAAATTTGGCATTTTAAGAAGCAATTTCTATTTTTGCAAACCGAAATGAGAAATAGAAAAATATCAAGTACAAAATAATGGCAAATCATAAATCAGCATTAAAAAGAATTCGCGCTAACGAAACTAAACGTTTGCGTAATCGTTACCAGCACAAGACTACACGTTCGTACATAAAGAAATTGCGTGAAACGACTGATAAAGCAGTAGCTATTGAAGTTTACAAAACTGTTTCTTCAATGTTGGATCGTTTGGCAAAGAAAAATATCATCCACAAGAAAAAGGCTTCTAATCAAAAATCAAAATTGTCCAAATTGGTCAATTCACTTGCGATAGCAGCATAAGATTTTTTTCTACCAGGAGATAAACCCCGATAACTTAGTTGTCGGGGTTTATTTTTTTATTGTATATTGCCAATTGATGGGAGAAACCTTGTAAGGCATTTGGCTTTACAAGGTTTCTTTTGATATGTGTATCATAATTTTCAAACCACCTAAAACTTAAATTCTTTTTCATGAAAAAAGTAGCATTGTTTGCCGGTTTGGCAGCTCTGGCAAGTTTTCCGTCTGTTGCTCAATCGCCCATTACCTTCAATGCCCGCGGCCTGGTCGTTGTGTCGGACGCAGATATGTCAGCCTCGGCATTGGTTGATGGTAAGTTATTAAGAGACATCACAAGCAGAGATCAGTTAACTACCATTAAGTTTCCGATTGAGAGAGGAAGTAAGGGGTTAGGTACCGCATTGGTGTCCAATTCGGCCTTGGCATCCTCGAAGACCCTTGCGGTTCCTGCAAACGGGGGGCTTGCCTTTGTCTTGGAAAGCCGCATCAGACCGGAAGACGCGGTTGCCGAGTATAAAGATGCATCCAAAGAATTTCCGGCAGGAGAAAAGCTGTTTGTTGTAGATATTACGAATCTTGCTGCGCCAAAAGCGAAGTTTGGTTTTCCGGTAGGAAGAAAGCCGACAGCTATTGATGTCAATAAAAACGAATTGATCCTTTCTACTACCGATACTGGTAAGGAGCTTGTGTTCATTGAAGCCGGGCCGGACGGTAAGCCTGCGCGTTTCCTGAATTTGCCTGCTGCAATTGATACAGCCAATAAAATCGTTGATCTTTCGTGGCACCCGTCTGGTGACTTTATCGCTTTTACATTGGATAACTCCAATGAAGTAGGGTTATACAAAGTGATCAGAGAGGCTGGTAAGCTTAAAAACGTAGAACTGGTGGGCAAGCCGATAAAAGTAGGTACAGATCCTAGTTTCGGAAGATTCTCGACAGACGGTAAACATTACCTGGTCCTGGATTCAAAAGCAGCCCTTGGGAAAGGTGCAGCGGACGGTGAGCTTCTGGTAGTTGACTTTTCAATGGATGGCGCTGTTGAGCATAAAGTGGCAGGGCAGGTTCCGGCCGGTACCAACACTGGCGCTTTTGCGATCAGTCCGGATGGTACATTGCTTGTAACGGTCAATGCAGGAAAAAGCAGTTCGCCTTGGACAGAAGCAGGAGCCGGAACAGGTGCTTCATTGACATTGTACAAACTGGCTGCGACTGGTGTTCCTACCAAAGTGGCTGATTATCCTTTTGAAGGTATTTTTCCGCAAAGTGTAGCATTCGATAAAGACGGATCCAACCTGGCAGTAGCGGTTTACGAGTACCTGGAATATGGTAATGGAAATGGCGGGGTTGAATTCTGGAGTGTAGCAAAAGGAGATGCTCCGACGCTCAAAAAACAGGGGGCTAAGATCAGTGTGGGCAAGGGCGCACATACATTACGTGTGATTCCTTGATCAAATCATTTTTTAAATACCAGCGGGCCGGCGATCACCGGCCCGTTTTGTTTGCTTTTAGTTTGATCAAACATGCTAAATCGGCGTGTTTTTTGTAGTTTTGCGGTTTCATTCATAAAAATATATTTTAAGATGATTACGGTTCAGAACGTATCATTACGATACGGTAAAAGGATATTATTCGACGAAGTAAATATAAAGTTTGTCCCTGGGAATTGTTACGGCGTTATTGGAGCGAATGGGGCAGGTAAATCCACATTCCTGAAAATTCTTTCAGGAGAAATTGAATCGCAAACCGGCAACGTCAGCATGAATCCTGGCGAAAGGATGACTTTCCTGAAACAGGACCAGTTTGAATTTGATAGTTATTCAGTGATGGATACTGTGATTTTGGGACATGAACGTCTTTACAAAATCATGAAGGAGCGCGAGGCGATATATGAAAAGGAAGATTTTACGGATGCTGACGGAGAAAAAGCGGCGAACCTGGAAGCGGAATTCGCTGATTTGAATGGTTGGGAGGCAGAAACCGAAGCAGCTCAATTATTGAGCGGACTAGGACTGGGCGAGGAACTGCATTCCGCATTGATGAGTGATCTCAACGCCAATGATAAAGTCCGGGTACTTCTTGCACAGGCATTATTTGGTAATCCGGATGTGCTTTTGCTGGATGAGCCTACCAACAACCTGGACGTGGAAACGGTTTTGTGGCTGGAAAACTTCCTGGCTGATTTTAAAAATACGGTCATCGTTGTTTCCCACGACCGCCACTTCCTCGACGAAGTTTGTACACATGTGGTAGACATTGATTTCAGCAAAGTGCAAATGTTCTCAGG
Organism: Dyadobacter sp.; assembly: GCF_039919315.1. Classification (GTDB taxonomy): domain Bacteria; phylum Bacteroidota; class Bacteroidia; order Cytophagales; family Spirosomataceae; genus Dyadobacter. The sequence continues at coordinate 197,650 of NZ_JBDSFX010000102.1, forward strand.
TAACTATTCATTCTGGTACGAATCAAGCCAATTGGCCTTGAAGCAGCGCCAGGATGCGAACAGAAAATCAGAGGATAAAAAGAAAGAACTGGAAGAATTTATTCGCAGGTTTAGTGCTAATGCTTCAAAATCCAAGCAGGCCACCTCGCGTTCGAAACTGTTGGAAAAGCTTACGATCGATGACATTAAGCCTTCGTCACGTAAGTACCCGTACATTGCCTTCAAGTCGGAAAGAGAAGTGGGTGATCAGCTTTTGCGAGTAGAAGGATTGTCCAAAACGGCTGAGGATGGTACCAAGCTTTTTCAGAATCTGAGCTTCAACATTAATAAAGGAGATAAAATCGCTTTTGTCAGCCGTAATGTCATGGCGATCAGTTCGTTTTTTGATATTATTAATGAAATTCAGAAAGCGGACAAAGGTACTTATACCTGGGGTGTGACGATTACTAAATCCTACTTTACAAAAGATCCTACCTCTTTCTTCGATGTTGATCTGAACCTGGTCGACTGGCTGCGTCAGTATTCGGAAGAGAAAGATGAAAGCTTCATCCGCGGATTTTTAGGTCGGATGCTTTTCTCGGGTGAAGAGTCTCTGAAAAAGGCCAAAGTGCTTTCAGGAGGTGAAAAAGTGCGTTGTATGCTTTCACGTACCATGTTGTCGGGCGCTAATGCATTGGTTTTGGATGACCCGACCAACCACCTTGACCTGGAATCCATTACGGCTTTGAACAATGGCCTGATCGATTTTCAGGGCTGTCTTTTGTTCTATTCCCATGATCACCAGTTCGTGCATACGATCGCCAACCGTATCATTGAAATTGGACCAAAAGGTATTTTGGACAAATTGATGAGCTACGACGAATTCTTGAAGGACGAGACCGTTAAAGAGCAGAGACAAAAGTTGTATTGATAGAAATAGAACATTAAAAAAGAACCCGGCCTTCATTGATGGAAGCCGGGTTCTTTTTTAATGTTAACGCTAAATATTTCCCTATTCGTAGCTCAAACCATACTGTTTCAGCACGTCCGCCGGAACACCTTCCCATACATTGGGTGTGTTTCCTACGTAACCCAGGTCATCAATACCGATCCTGGATGTGTAGAAGCCCGAGGCACTCAGGTTACGCATCAGATTGAAAAACGCAACACCCTGACTTAATGCCGGCTTAGCTTTTTCAGGATAAGCAATGTCATCAACAATTTGCAGTTGCTGCGCTTTGGTACTCAGGACGAAACTCTTCTTGAACCGCTTGTTTGATTCCAGGTCCAACCATTTGAGTCCTCCGCGTAAAGGAATCTGGTTTTGGGGCATATCCTTGGCTATAAATTCTATAAAATCCGGAACACCTGCTTGTGAGGCGCTACCTGATTTGCCGTCAGCAGGGATAATGATATCTACCAGCACTTTTACGGTAGCAAGTTCCGCCACTGTAAAAAATTTCTCTTTCATTAATTTAGCATCCCGGATCGCTTCCTCCTTTTGCCTTCCACCCGGTATCTTAATCGGGGTTTCAGGCGGATTCATCATATCCATTTCTCGCTGCTCGGCCATGGCTACCTGCGGGTTTAGCGCGGTAAGTCCCAGCGAGCTAAGCGTCAAGGCTTTAAGTGTATCTCTACGTTTCATATTGTTTGACTTGAAACAATGTTCAAATGATTATATATTTTTTGATTTAACCTGACCCACAATGTACTCCGATGCTCTCATCGACAGTGCCAGGATCGTCCAGGTTGGGTTTTTATCGGCTTGTGACACGAATGAACCGCCATCCACTACAAATACGTTTTTGGCATCATGCGCCTGCGAATATTTGTTGAGCGCAGAAGTTTTAGGATCATCGCCCATTCTTACCGTTCCTACTTCGTGAATGATACGACCAGGAGCTGCAATGCCGTAGTTGGTGTCAGCACCTGGTTTAACACCGGTTGCTACACCACCCAATGCATGGATCATTTCTTCAAATGTATCATGCATGTGCTTGGCCTGCTTGATTTCGTAATCCGACCATTTGTAGTGGAAACGAAGTACCGGGATACCGTATTTGTCAACCACATTCGGATCGATTTCGCAATAATTATTGATGTCGGGGACGGCTTCACCACGTCCTGCCATTCCGATATTCGCCCCGTAGAAACGGCGATAGTCTTCTTTAAGTGAAGAACCATATCCGCCGGCGGGCTTCATTACGCCATCTTTGGTGGCATACTTACCATTCAGATTCTCAATTCCCGAGCCGAAACCGTAGCTTGGCATTCCCATACCACCACCATATTCAATGTGGTAACCTCTTGGAAAATCAAGTTTTTTATTGTCGAGCCACCAAGGCGTATATACGTGCATACCTCCTACACCGTCTTCGTTATAACGCTTGCGATCCATCAAATGAGGAAGAAATGCGCCGCGAGATGCGCCTGTTGAATCATGCAGGTACCTTCCCACTACGCCACTTGAATTGGCCAATCCATTCGGATGACGATCAGATTTTGAGTTCAAAAGCAATCTCGCAGACTCTCCGGCGCTGGCTGCCAGCACTACCACTTTTGCCTTAATCGTATGTTCGGTTAAAGTAACACGGTTTACGTAAGATACACCAGTCGCAAGACCAGTAGCCTGATCTGTCAGGACCTCACGCGCCATGGCATTGTTGATCAGGGTAACGTTACCGGTTTTTATCGCAGGAATGCAAAGTACGGATGAAGAGGAAAAATCGGCGTAAGCTTGGCAACCCCGCGAGCACTGGCTGCAATAAAAACATACCCCACGCTGATCATTGATCGGCTTAGTCAGGATGGATAACCGGGAAGGGATAATTGGAATGTTTGCCTTTTTTCCGGCTTGCTTCAGGAAAAGCTCGTGCAAGCGTGGCTTGGGAGGAGGAAGGAAGATACCATCCGGCTCGTTATCCATGTTTTCAACCGTTCCGAAAACACCTATCAGTTTATCGACTTTATCGTAGTAAGGTTTTACTTCGTCGTATCCGATTGGCCAGTCGTCGCCCAGGCCGTCGATGCTCTTTCTTTTGAAATCTTTTGGGCCGAAACGCAGCGAAATCCTACCCCAGTGATTGGTACGTCCGCCGAGCATACGTGAGCGGAACCAGTCGAATTGCGTTCCGTTTTTATGGGTATATGGTTCGCCTTCAAGTTCCCATCCGCCCCATGCAGCGTCGAAATCTCCGAAGGGACGATGGTTTCCAGCGCCACGTCTTGGTGATTCGTAAGGCCATTTTAGCTGAGTAATGTACTTAGGATCAGCAGGATCAAAATATCCGCCAGCTTCCAAAAGAGCCACTTTGGCACCCTCTTTCGCAAGTTGGTAAGCTGCCATTCCACCTCCCGCTCCTGAGCCTATTATGCAGACATCAAAAACGGCAGGTTGTTCTTTGATTTGAAACATGGTAAAAGGGTAGTTTAGATAGTATTATTTAATCAATAAATATAATCAGGGATTGCGTAACGGGGCGCTATTCCGACCAACTTTCAAGTTTATTTAAAAACAATCTAAATGAGATGTAGCGGATTTGAAATTCAGAGCCGTTATTTTTGTGTTCTTAAAATCGAACAATATTTTGGCAATCACCGGAACCGAACTAAACATTGCAAAGGAGTTTCTTATTAAAGGAGAACTGGTAGCAATTCCTACCGAAACCGTGTATGGGCTGGCAGGCAATGCATTGAATGAAAAATCGGTTTTATCCATTTTTGAAGTCAAGAACAGGCCTGCATTTGATCCATTGATCATTCACACGGATTCGATCGAAAAAGTGAAGGAATATGTTTCTGAATTTCCTGAAACGGCACAACGACTTGCCCAACATTTCTGGCCAGGGCCGCTGACTTTGCTTTTGCCTAAAAAACAAATTATCCCTGATCTGGTCACTTCGGGTTTGGACACAGTTGCCGTCCGCATTCCCAAACATCCGTTGCTGCTCGAACTGTTGGCAGGTCTTACATTCCCATTGGCTGCTCCCAGCGCCAATCCGTTTGGTTACATTAGTCCTACCAATGCAGGGCACGTTGATCAGCAGTTGGGTGATAAAATTCCTTACATATTAGACGGTGGCGAATGCGAAGTAGGCATTGAGTCCACCATTATTGGGTTTGAAGGCGACGATATCATTGTGTACCGGTTGGGCGGATTGGCCATTGAGGATATTGAAAATGTAGTTGGCCCAGTGAAATTAATGCCGCATTCAACCTCCGATCCGAAGGCTCCCGGTATGCTCAAAAGCCATTATGCTCCCCGAAAACCATTGTACCTGCAAAGAAGGAATGAAATTTCCGACGAAGATAATGAGTTGATGGGCTATCTTTTATTTGACCAGTATCTGGAAGGTTTGGACAGAAAATATCAACGCATTTTGAGTCCATCAGGGGATATGCAGGAGGCAGCGCGTCACTTATTTGCCTACCTGCGAGAGCTGGATACATTGCCTGTTGCTACGATCAAGGCTGAATGGGTTCCTATGACAGGGCTCGGACTGGCTATCAACGACAGACTGCAACGCGCTTCTGTAACAGATTAATTTATAATGTTCAATCGATTTTACTTAAAAAAATGAGGGTGAAAGTTCATCAGGAATACTTCGTCGGTTGCCCTGGTGATGGCCGTGTAAAGCCAGCGGATAAATTCTGCATTGATCTGCTCTTCGGGTAGGTAACCCTGGTCAATGAATACCGCGCTCCATTGTCCGCCCTGCGCTTTGTGACAAGTCAGCGAATAAGCGAATTTGACTTGCAATGCATTCAGATAAGGGTCTTTACGCAAAGCTTCGACTCGCTCTTTTTTTGACTTAATGTGAAAATAATCTTCCAATACTGCCTCATAGAGCTTCTTATTATCTTCGGAGGACATGGAAGGCGAGGCAGAATGGAGCGTATCCAGGAAAATTTTAGCGTCAAATTCAGGCTGCTTTTCGTAATCACTCAGGCGCAATGTGACGTCTGCGAAGCGGAAACCGTACATTTCCTGCGTTTTTCGAATTTTCAAAAGCTCTACAAAATCGCCATTGGCAATAAAACCCGCCGGTGAGTCTTCATCCAAAATGTTGTAATTATTTCGCACGACCATCAGTCTATCACCCGCGTCTAATTCTTCTTCCGAGAAATTGATCATTCGCCGGATATACTCATTGTATTGAACTGCCGATTTGTTGGAACGGGTCAGAATAATCGAGTTTTCCTTCCCATATTTATCGTAGGCATACCGCAGCCCTTCTTCCAGTTTTTCTCCCGTCATTTTGAAAACATCCCGGTAGGAGCGGGTGGTGATCTGGATTTCAGGTTTTTCGGCGGCAAGTTGCTCTCTTAGCAAGGTAGCATTGAACAGAATGCCTGACTGCTCATCCTGACGCATTACTTCCCGGAGCTCTTCCTGAAAAACGGACATATAGTATGTCTTTTCCAGATAGTCCCCGTCCAATGCAGGACTTAGCTCCTTGCCCACGGGCGGCAGCTGAGCGACGTCGCCAACCAGCATCAGCTTGTTACCCGGGTTTTCAAATACAAAATCAATCAGGTCGGCCAGCAGGCTCCGGCTTCCGAAATCAGCCTCGTCGGTGATCATAGAAGCCTCATCGACAATGAATAATGTATTGTTGTGGTAATTTTTCTGTCGCTGGAATGTCAATGTGCCTGAAAACGAGTCGGCCGTTTGCTTATATATTTTCTTGTGTATCGTCAGGGCGATTTTATCAGCATAGCCCGACATTACCTTCGCTGCGCGGCCGGTTGGTGCCAGCAAAATCGATTGGTAGCCGAAGTTTTTAAGGACTTTGATTAATGTGCTGATGATGGTTGTTTTACCTGTTCCCGCATATCCTTTCAAAAGAAAACAGTCTCTATATCGTTCCAGGCCCTTTTCTTCGATCAGAAAATCATTGGTTTTATTAAAAAAACGAAGCTGTCCGTCAGTGGGTTTAAAGGGAAAACGTTTTCGTAATAATTCGGAAGGTAAAATTTTGTCTGTTTCCATGCCAACGAATCTAATGGAAGGAAAAGTAATATCAAAGTGGGGGTAGGATTACAAAAATATACACAGAATTAATTGGATTTTAATGTTTCAATTCCATATATTAGACTCCCTTTTACCTCACAATCAAAACCTAAACATCTATGCTGGTACAATATGTAATGGGCAACAAGCCTGTCAATGCGCTTTGGTCCGTAACGCAGGACAACACGGTGTTTGAGGCTCTGGAACTTATGGCCGAGAAAAACATTGGTGCAGTTTTGGTTCTTGAAGATAATGAATTGATCGGTATATTCTCAGAAAGGGACTACGCAAGAAAGGTTATTCTTCAGGGAAGGGGCTCACGGGATACGCTCATCAGGGACGTGATGACCTCCAAGGTGATTACAGTCGAAACCGATCAGAAAATCGAGGAATGTATGCAGATTATGTCTGACAAACATATTCGCCATTTACCTGTGAACCGAGATGGGATATTGATCGGGATCATTTCTATCAATGACATCGTATCGGCCATTATCCGGGAACAAAAGGAGCATATCAACACGCTTGAAAGTTATATCTCAGGCAGTCCTTATTCCTGAAAGTCACATTAACTACTTCACGCAGAAAGTGATACGGAACTGTTAGCTACATTCAAAACAGAACAGGTTCGTGACTGGATAATTATGTCTTGCCAATTCTGGCAGGATGGTTATCTTTGCCGCTCTAAAAAACTACATTTTGCCTGCGATCAATGATGATGTGAAGGATTTGTATGGAGGTCAAATACGGGTACGCGCTTGTGGTATTTGTGTGGCCGAAGGAAAGATCCTGCTCGTCAATCATGCTATGTATGGGACAGACGGTTTTTTCTGGAGTCCTCCTGGTGGTGGGATAATTTTTGGGGAAACTGCACAGGAGGCTGTTCAAAGGGAATTTAAGGAAGAAACCGGTTTGGAAGTCGAGGTTGGCTCACTGCTTTTTTTTAATGAGCACATTGCTGATCCCTTGCACGCTATTGAATTGTTTTTTGAGATAACATCTTTTGAAGGTGCAATCATAAAAGGCCTTGATCCGGAATTTTTGTTTCAGAATCAGATCATTCAAGATGTGCGTTTTATGAACTGGCAGGAGATTAGTCGATACCATGCTGATCAATTGCATAGGCTCTTTTCCAAAGCTGATTCGGTAGAGGGAATACTGAGGCTTAACAACTATATTAATTAACATTATCCTGTTACTGTGGCAAATTTTGAAAACCAGGTCATTGAAATTATACCTACGCTGCTCGTAGGCGATAACTCATTCGACGCGGCCAGTATTCCATTATGCACATTGTGCATTGAAGTGGACGAAAGGCGCATCCGGTTTTGCATTGTCCGGGACGAAAGGATGGAATGTATCTGGCTGGAAGATTATGCATTTGATACGGCCCTGAATCCGGACGAGATTTTTGAAAAACTAAAAAAGATCTTTACAGGGCATTTGCTATGGTCTTCCAATGATTGGAAAAATGTTAGGATTGCTATTAATTCACACGCTTTCAGTCTGATACCTAATCTGATCTTTGAAAAGGATTCAGTGGAGGACTACCTTTCGTTTGCGTTGGGTAATGCTGTTCCAAAGGAGGAGAAGGTACTTTATCATGAATTACCGCTGGTACATGCCAATAATGTATTCAGCATTCCGCAGATCTGGTATGATTGGATGATCAATCACTTTGGTTCTTCCAGCATCGCATTTTACCACATTACCAGTCCTTTGATTATCGGCGCGCTGGTAAGCCATGCCGAGCAGCAGGAGCTCAGGATCGTTTCAATTTATTTTGAAAAGGAATACTTTACGCTCATTGTCAGCGAAAGTCAGCAGTTGATCCTTTGTAACAGGTTTAGGTATTCGCAAACCCAGGAGCTGGCCTACATTATACTTTTCACGCTCAATCAGTTAAACTTGCTGCCGGACGAAATGAAGGTATTATGTTATGGTGAAATATCATCTTCTTCGGATGCATATACGGAGCTTTCGCGATTTTTTTCCAATTTGCAGATAGGAAACGGGCCCACTACATTAAAATACAGTCCCCAGTGTGGTGATGTTCCTGGCCACAGGTATTTTGGCCTTTTCAATACATACCTGGTATCATCCTAATAAAACGGCAGCGTAGCTTATGAAGCGTATAGCACTTTTTCCAGGGTCATTTGATCCGTTTACGAAAGGACACCAGGACATCGTTTTGCGTGGATTAAGGCTCTTTGATGAGGTTGTGATCGGTATTGGAAACAATGCAACCAAGAAAAGGTATTTTCCGCTGGATGTGATGAAGGAAATGATTGAAAAGACTTTCGATTCGGAGCGTAATGTGAAAGTAGTGACTTATGATGACCTAACTGCCCACACAGCCAGAGAATTAGGCGCGACATTTCTGCTGCGCGGCTTGCGTAACACAACCGATTTTGAGTATGAAAATGGTATTTCACAGGTCAACCGGTACTTGTACGAAGAAATTGAGACTGTTTTCCTGATCACTTCACCGCCACTTGCTCCTATCAGTTCCAGCATTATCCGTGACCTGCACCGCTATGGACAGGAGGTCGATGATTTTCTGCCTTACTCACTTTCAGAAATGAATAAACTCAACCAAGAAGGCTGAGTTTATCATGAATGCATCAAATGTTCAGGATTCCTTGATGTTGTGTGCCTTGGCAAGGCTATCCACTACATATCGGATCGAGCTGTATGAGTTGATCAGCAATGATTTGGCTTCTGATTGCGTATACCAATCCAGTTTTTCGATTTGTTCCTCCACCTGCGGGCTCATTTGAGAATCGTCCAGACAGTCGAAGAGGTACCACTTGGTACGTTTCAGAATGCGGTTGTTATTGAGCGTATAGGTATGCCATGTAGTGCAGATTTTGTCCCTTACCAGCGCTTTCACGCCAGTTTCTTCTTCTATTTCGCGTATTGCAGCAGTCTTTGAATTTTCACCCTTATCGAGTTTCCCTTTGGGAAGGTCCCATTTCTTGCGGCGGAACATGAAAAGCCATTTTCCCTCCTTGACCACAACTCCTCCGGCGGCTTTAATTACTTTGTATTGAGATTTAATTTTGTCCTCCACCTCCGATTTTTCCCTGGTTGCCACCGTAACCGACAACATATCCTTGGGTAAGCCCTTTTCCAGGATTTGTAGTAACTGGATGGCGATCGCCGATGTGGAATTGAGGAACAAGACATGCCCGCTGAGCATGCTTTTTTGCAACTTCTCCAATCTCAGGTCCACAATGTGGTCAAAAGCCGAGGTTTCCGTTGCAGAAAGCTGATTAGTCCGTACAATTCTGAATGGACGGTCGTCAAAAAAAATGATCATTTTTCAAATGGTACGTGAATCGATACCAAAATTAAGTAAAGAGTTTAGTTTAGACAGAGATTATTATTGATAAATTTGTATTAGTATCAAATTAAAAGTTCTTGGAACTCCTGATAATTCTACTTCTTGTGCTGCTCAACGGTATATTCTCCATGTCTGAGATCGCACTTGTTTCATCCCGTAAATCCCGTCTTGAAGCTGCTGCAAAAAATGGTGATTCCAGTGCCAAAGCCGCATTACACCTAGCCAATTCGCCAACCCGTTTTCTATCGACTGTTCAGATCGGTATTACATTGATAGGTCTTTTAACAGGTATGTACAGCGGCGATAACATTACCTCTGATTTTGAGCATTTTATATCGACAATACCAGTTTTGACACCTTATAGCCATTCACTCGCAGTTGGAACGGTACTGGTTTTTATCACTTATCTCTCGCTTGTTTTGGGAGAACTGGTCCCTAAAAGGATTGGTATGGCCAACCCGGAGGCGATATCCAAATTTATGGCCACGCCCATGAATTTGCTTTCAAAGGCAACCGCGCCGTTCATTGCTTTACTCGGCTTTTCCAGTGATCTGATCATTAAAATACTGAATATCAAACAAAGTGAGAATTCAGTAACTGAGGAAGAGATCAAAAGTCTGATCCAGGAAGGAACTTCTGGTGGTGTTTTTGAAGAAATCGAGCAGGAGATCGTTCACAACGTTTTCCAGCTTGGCGACAGAAAAGTAACCTCACTGATGACCAACAGGCAGGAAATCGTCTGGCTGGACCTGGAAGATACCATTGAAGAAAATAAAGCAAAGATCTTTGATTCCAGACATTCCATTTACCCGGTTTGCCGTGGTACAGTGGACGATGTGGTGGGGCTGGTATATGTAAAGGACCTGATCGCCACAGACATTGAAGCACAAATGGCGGATTTGAATGCCATTGTCCGCGATCCGGTGTATCTCCCCGAAAGTAACCGTGCTTATCAGGCACTGGAGAAATTCAAAGAACAGCGTGTGTATTTTGGCATTATTGTCGATGAGTATGGCGGCTTGCTCGGTGTGCTGACGATGCACGATATTATGGATGCCCTGGTAGGCGACATTTCAGAGGATATTGAAGAGGCTTCTGAAATCGTCAGACGTGAGGATGGAAGTTATCTGATCGATGCACAGCTTCCATTTGATGATTTTTTACATTATTTCAATTTAAATATTCAGGATACAGAGCGCCGTGAGCTGGTGGGTTTCAACACATTGGGAGGATTTGTGCTGCATGTACTGGAAAATATTCCTAAAACAGGGGAGAAGTTTAAATGGAAACACTTTGAATTTGAAGTGATTGACATGGACCGAAGCCGAATTGATAAGTTATTAGTTATAAATCATAGTAAAAAAGAGGAATCCGAAGAGTAACAATGTCGAACGATCAGGAGAGTACCAAAAGAATTGCAGAACTGCTGCTGGAAGCCCAGGCTATCAAATTAAGCCCCGAAAAACCATTTCAGTGGAGCTCTGGCTGGCTGTCGCCCATATATTGCGATAACCGTGTCGCGTTATCGTATCCGGAGACGAGGACTTACATTAAAAAAATGCTTGCTGAATTGATCAGACGTGAATACCCGGATGCACAGGTGGTAGTAGGGGTAGCGACGGGCGGCATTGCGCAGGGAGCATTAGTAGCCGATTTGCTGGAACTTCCATTTGCCTACGTTCGTCCGGAGCCAAAAAAGCACGGAATGGGAAATCAGATCGAGGGCAGGATCGAAAAGGGACAATCTGTAATTATTATTGAGGACCTGATTTCCACGGGCGGAAGCTCTCTCAAAGTAGTAGATGTGCTGCGAGACGCTGGTATTGAAGTAGCCGGAATGGTGGCGATTTTTACTTATGGTTTCGCAGTCGCAGAAAATAATTTTAAAGTGAAAAATGTGAAATTGAGCACATTGAGCAACTACAATGCATTGATAGAAACCGCATTGGAGCACGACTATGTCAATAGCTCGCAAGTGGAAAGCCTAAGCGCCTGGCGAGTAGCGCCGGAGAAGTGGGGCAAGTAGACATCGGCAGTCGGTTATTTTTGATAGCCGACGGCCGATAGCCGAAGTATTTTCAGCTCCTATGATTATCCAGCTTTTCAAAGAATCCTCCAAAAGCTTCCTCCTTGACCCCGTCCGATTTCAGGAACTCGTGTGGGAATCCTAATTCAATTTTGCTGACCTCATTGAGCCTTTGAATAACCTCCTCAGGCAATTGGAAATTAAGACATCCAAGGGAATCGATGAGTTGTTTCTCTTTGGAAGCTCCAATGATGGGTATCATTACCTGGTCGCGGTGACGTGTCCAGTTGATAGCTACCTGGGCGGGTGTGACGCCCAATTCGCTTGCCACATCTACCACAGTTTGTGCAATAATGCTACTATGGTCGTTACGGCGCATACTGTCGTCAGGTACGCGGCCGGTTTCCCCTCTCAAATATTTTCCGGTCAATGCGCCTCCGCCGATAGCACCCCAGGGAGTAACAGCCAGATCCAGCGCTTTGGCCATCGGAAGAAGGTCCCTTTCAGGCGTTCGCTGTAACAATGAGTATTCAAACTGTATAGCGGCAAATGCATTCCAACCCCGAAAATCGGCAATCGTATTGGCCTGCGAAACGATCCAGGCGGGTGTATCGGAAATTCCGACATAATGTACCAATCCTCTTGTAACCAGATCGTCCAGGCCGCGCATGACTTCCTCGGTAGGAGTGGTATTGTCCCACATGTGCACCCAAAGCAAGTCAATGTACTCAGTATTAAGCCTTTTCAGGCTCGACATAACAGAGCGGAACATATTCTTGCGATGATTACCGGCAAAGTTCAGATCATTGTTGCGGTCTTTGAGTGTAAACTTGGTGGCCAGCACCCAATGATCACGATCACTTTCAATGAATTCGCCTACATATTTTTCAGAGGAACCCTCGGTATAGCGGTTGGCTGTATCAATAAAATTACCTCCTGCGTGGGCAAATGCTTCGAATATTTTAAAACTTTCGTGTTTGTCAGCTCCCCAGCCCCATTCTGTTCCGAAGGTCATGGTACCCAAACAAAGTTCTGATACCCTTAAACCCGACCGGCCCAATAATTGATAGCGCATAGTAATTGTATTAAGAATTTGAATGAAGATATAACAACGAACGCTTATCGTACGTGGTTAATTTTGTGTCGCAAAGTTATATCCTTACCCGCCAAATGTATTTATATTGTAACAAAATTAGAATCTTTTTCACCACACTCAATGATTGATGTTTCCTATCCCTACTTCGATCCAAATTTAAGCTGGCTCTCCAATAATTACAGACTATTGCTCGAAGCGAAGGATGAAACCGTACCCGTTAGGGAGCGTCTGCGTTTTCTGGGAATTTATGCCTACCAAACCAAGGAATTTTTCCGGGTACGTATTCCAAGTTTGTTGGCTATGGGCGAGGTTAGCAATGATATCCGTGTCAAGTTGAACCTTTTTCCTGAATCGCTTCTGGAACACGTCTATGAAACGGTCGAAAATCAGCTGCGCGAATTCAACGACATCTTACTTTCTGGTATTTTACCCGCGCTGGCCGATCAGGGCGTTCACCTTTACTATCGGCAGGCCTTTGCAGCCGAGCATTCTGCATTCCTGCGTAAATTTTTCGTCGACAAGCTGTTCCGTTATTTACAACCTGTTTTCATGGACAGCCGTCGCAGTTCGAAGATGCCATTTTTTGAATCCAGGCAGCTTTATTTGGTTGTCAGGCTGCAACTTAAAGAGGATGCTGATGAGGATTGGTATGCTACGGTGAATGTGCCTTCCGAAGCGTATGGTCGCTTCGTCGAACTGCCTGAATGGGATGGGAAAAGGCATGTTGCATTTCTGGAAGACGTGATCCGTGAAAACATGGGGTTATTATTTCCGGGCTATACAGTTCTTGAAAGCTACACCATTCGGGTAGAACGGGAAACGGAATTAGCGGTGGAAGATGAGTACCCGATGCAGATTACACAACGGATTCTGAAACAGCTTGAAAAAAGGAACTTTATACAGCCGTCGCAGTATTTTTACGAATCAGGCATGCCGCTTTTTATGCGGGAATACCTGGCGGGCAAGGCTGCCATACCGATGAGCGAGTTTCATGAGCGCGGACATTATATATGTATGCAGGACCTGGTCAAATTTCCTGTTTTGTCCCGGCGCCTGGACTATCCCTACCAAAGGCCGGTACAGAATCCGGACTTCGATGAGACAACCTCTGTCTTTGAATCTATTCAAAAAGCAGATCAGCTGCTGCATCTGCCCTACCAATCCTATGAGCCGATTGTTCGGTTTTTTAATGAGGCGGCCATTGATCCGCATGTGAGGGAAATACATGTTTCACTCTATAAAATTAGTCCCAATTCATTTATTCTCAATTCATTGATCAGCGCATCAAGAAATGGGAAACGGGTAACTACCTATGTTGAACTAAATACCAAACTGGACATTCAACAGAATTTGCAATGGTCAAAAAAGATGCGGGATGCAGGGGTGAAGATCATTCTAAGTGTTCCCGGATTGAAGGTTCATGCAAAAATGGCCCTGGTTAAACGAAAGGTTCAAAAGGGGTGGGAGCGTTACGCTTTTTTAGGAACCGGTGGTTTTTACAGGCTTACCAGCCGGGAGATCGTAGACCATGCGCTGCTAACCAGCCACCGCGAGCTGACCAATGAGCTGGAACTTCTGTTTGGTTATTTGTCAACCCAGGATGAGCCTAAGAAATATAAGTACCTGCCGTTTAACTTCTTGCAGGTAACACAGTTTACGCTCCAAAAAAGACTCCTGGATTTGATTGATCGCGAAATTGCCAATTGCAATGCAGGTCTGAAATCATTTATAACCATTAAAATAAATCAGTTGCAGGACCATATTCTCATTGATAAGCTATATCAGGCCGGCCAAATGGGAGTTCCCGTGCATGTGATCGTGAGCGAAAGCTGTGGACTGATCTCCGGTTTACCATCGATCAGTGATAACATTACGATCAGCCGGCACGTGGACCGGTATATTGAAAACACACGTATTTTTCATTTTGCTAACCGGGGCAATGATGAGATTTTCCTATCATCCTGCGACTGGACGCATCGTAACCTGCACCGGCGGATTGATATTTGTTTTCCAATATTGGATGAGTCATTGAAAAATCAGATGCGGATGGTGCTCAGAAATTACGCAAACGACAATCAAAAATCTGTGCGGCTCGACCTGTATCAGAATAACTTACGCATTACCGACGAGTCGCGCGGCAAAGTAAGGGCACAGGATGCGAATTACAGGCTAGTGGAAAAAATAGAGAAAAATGGATCCACCAGAAAGGTAGATCATTAACATTTTTGACGGTTAAAAAAAATTTTCTAACACTAAAATTTTATAATCAGCCGTCAGATTTCATGAACGCAGTTTGTGAAAAAAAATAAAAAAGTTAAGCAAAATTTTTGCTGGTGAGGGGCGAAATGCCCTTGAGCCGTATGGAGTATATCATTATATTTGAGAGCATAACATTCTGACTCAATCATAAAAGACACATTGTAGCATGGGAATAGTAGAGCGAAGAGAGCGGCTTAGAATACAGGTTCGTTCAGATATCGTTAAGACAGCCAAGGAGATCGCTCGTGAAGACGGGTGGACCGCTGTTTCGATTCGCAAAATTGCTGAGGTGATTGAATACAGTCCGCCAATCCTGTACGAATATTTCGAAAGTAAAGACAAACTTCTGGAAGCAATCCGCATTGAAGGTTTCGATTACCTGCAATCAGAATTTGTCAAAATAAAAGGGCATTTCAGTAATCCCCAGAAACAACTGGTGGAAGTTGCGCAGAGCATATGGCATTTTGCCGTTGAGAATCCCGAAGTCTTTCAGGTCATGTTTAACCTGGAAGGTGCATACTGTGATTCCAAGAGAGTTTACTCTGAGGCAATGAGTATCAAAGGTAATCCGGTCTGGGAAATGATCGCAGGCCTGCGCCCGAAATCAGGCGAGGCTGTAACCAAGACTTATTATGAATGGTGGTGTTTAACCTATGGTTTCATCAGCATTACGATGACTACTCAACCACGTTATGCCTTCCCACAGGCAGAACCCGTTTACATGGAGGGTGTCCGGAGATTTATCCGGAGCATTATGTAAGAGGCAGAGGTTGCTGGCGTATCTCTATTTTGCTTTGGTGATATACCTGCGAAAATGGAGGTACGCTTCTTACTAACCAAGCATTGCCGCCAATAATCGAATCATGACCGATGACGGTCTCTCCTCCCAGAATAGTTGCGTTGGCATAAACTACCACATTGTCTTCAATAGTGGGGTGTCGCTTGCGCGATGCGAGCGACTTTGAAACATGGGTAGCACCCAGCGTTACGCCCTGGTACAATTTTACATTATTGCCAATGTGCGTCGTCTCTCCAACTACTACTCCCGTCCCGTGATCGATAAAAAATGAATGGCCTATGACCGCATTGGGATGAATATCTATCCCAGTCTGGCTGTGGGCATATTCTGTGAGCATCCGAGGTAGCAGTGGTATACCGCTTTTAGCAAAAGAATGCGCAAAGCGATAGGTCGCAATGGCCATAAAGCCGGGATAAACCGCAATAACTTCTTCAATGCCTACCGATGCAGGATCATTATCCGTGATAGATTTGGCGTCCATCAAAAGATCTTCGTAGATACCGGGGATTTGTGAAAAAACCTGATCCAGAATGTCTTCTTTATCTCTGTCCAGCTGTGGAAGCATGGGTTGTAGCATGCAGTCCAGACTGTGGCGTAAGTCAGCATATTTTGCAGCTAGATCCTTCGATGGGCAACTAGGGCAATCCTGACTGATCGGGAATAAAAAATTAATCAGGTCTTTAATGAATTTACCAGCATCCTGTCGGGAAGGCAATTTGTATTTGTATCTCTCATTCTGCTTGTCCAGACGCTGAAAGAATAGTTCTTGGTGGTTGGCTGTCATTAAATGTAGAAGTTAGACAATAAAGTCAATTTATAGCTGGCATCCCTTTTTTACTGAACACAGAAACGGACGGAAAAATTTAATTCGTGCTGTTTCGTTGAAAAATCGCTCAGCCTTTTCACTTTAAGAGTGATTTTCTCGTATATTGAAATATCCTGTGAATTTATGAAATAGAGTAACATTCTCTAAAGTATATGTTAAGTTTTAAATTCCTTCGGTCGTTTGTATTGGTCCTTTTTTTGTCGGCTTCACTAAGTTCGTGCTTTTCGAGGTATATCATATCAGCCAAACAGGTCAGAAAACATTATGCTTTAAAGAAGATAAAGCCTACTGAACAGATCATCAAAAACGATACGCTCTCACTTTGCATTGCCAGTGTGGGTGCCGATACGCTTCCTATGCTACTCCTTATTCACGGGGCACCAGGTTCGCTTTGGGGCTATATGAATCTGATGGACGACGAAGATCTGCAAAAGCATTTCCATATTGTCTCTGTTGATAGGGTAGGTTATGGAAAATCACGATTGAAAAAACGCAGGTTTGTAACTTCCATCGCTACCCAGGCCAATGCATTGCTTCCCGTATTCAACCTCAATAAAAGCGCCGAAAAGGTCACTGTTCTGGGGCGTTCTTATGGCGCGCCCATTGCAGCCAAGCTGGTATCAATGGTTCCTGAAAAAGTGAAGGAATTGATTATGGTTTCGCCCGTTATTGATCCTGAAAAAGAGAAATTTTACTGGTTTTCCAAATGGGGCCGCAATTCTTTTATTCAGCTGTTTCTGCCCGGAGAATTCAATACCGCTACTGCCGAAAAATATAGTCATTCCGAAGAGTTGAAAAAACTGCTTCCTGTGTGGCAAAATCTTCAAATTCCCACCACAGTTATCCAGGGTGGTAATGACTGGATCGCCGATCCTTCGAACATTGATTTCGCCAAAAAGCATATCCGCAGTAAACGGGCGCAATATATTTTCCTACACAATGCGGGCCATATGATCACCTACACGCATTTGGCGATGATTAAAGAAATGCTACTGAAAAGTCAGCTCTTCCAGGAAAAAATTACCTCTGTGGATTTGAGACAGTAGCGACTGGTGCTTAATGAAGTATTTTCTGAGTCACCGAATGAACCGAATTGTCTGCCCGGATCATATAAATCCCGTGGTTCAGATTCCGCACATCGAATTCCTCCTGAACCAGAATGACAGGAGACTTGCTGCTAATTTCCCTAATGACCCTACCTTTTATATCAATAAGCTGCAAACGAATTACAGCCCTTGTTTTGCTGTAAGCTTTTACGGTTACAAAGTCCTCCGAAGGGACAGGGTATGCTTCAACAGCCATCGAGACTTCTGGTGAATCAACGTTAGGCGCTGAGGTAATTAACCCTCCAAATTCCGAAGACTCGTAAGGCAAAACTTCCACCGTTTCGCCGGGACGGTCAACGACTGAGATTAAACCTTCCCGATAAGTTTCCGAGATAATGATACCATCCCGCCACTCGCTGACGACCATTGCGTATGCATAATTCCCAATCACTTCTGGCGCTTGCCAAACCAGTTTTTTCTTCAAAGCATCGACCTTAAAAACACCCGAACTGCTTATTTCATTAGGAAACAGATAAGTATGTTCCGCCATTCTGACACCGCAAGTTCCTGGTGACGCCTTGCTAAGCCTTGATACTTTAACAGTAATACTGTCCTGATCCTGCACAGCAGGCTTGAGATCAATCAAAAATTGCTGTCTCACACCGGCCTCAAATATAGGATACGGCATCACCGGCGTGTTGTTGGGTAACTGGGTATTAATAACGGTCCACAAAAAGATTGGTGTTTGTTCTGAATTTGGTAGATTAATTAGGCCTGAGGTACGATTTTGTATCGATACCGAGATCTGATAGGTTCCATTGGCTGGATAGGTATGCGTGCCCACATAATCGGAATAAATTACATTGGGGCTTCCGGGAACTATTCCTCCCGGAAGCCTGGAAAATTCCTTTGTGCTGCCATCACCAAAGCAAACCACCACGGTGGATTGCCCCGCACCTTCACCGACTTGGAGGTCAGAGTACAAGCGAACTTTAACATTATATGTTTGTGCGGAAACGTAAGAAGTCGAGATCTCGCCACCCTTGATGTGGGTTGCGTAGCACATTGGCGTGATCAGCAAAAGCAGGAGGATTATTCTGTAAACTGATTTCATATCGAAGAAAAGGAAGCCGTAAGTTCTGTGTTGAAATCAGAACGTCCGGGGGATCCTTTTTTGTATGACTTTTCACGAAGAAATCAGTCTTTATATATCAATACTTCGCTTTTTCCATCACTTTTAATGTAGCCCCTGTACATTCCCTCGCTGTTGAATGGCATGGCCACATTTCCATTGCGGTCCAATGCGATTACGCCACCTTCGCCACCCCGCTCCACCAGTTTTTTCATGACTACTTCATTAGCAGCGTCTTGAAGGGACAAACCTTTATATTCCATCAATGCAGAGATGTCGTAAGCCACTACCGACCTGATGAAATACTCGCCATGGCCCGTGGCAGACACAGCGCAGGTAGCATTATTGGCATACGTTCCAGCCCCGATAATTGGCGCGTCACCGATACGGCCATATTTTTTATTGGTCATTCCGCCGGTAGAGGTGCCTGCCGCCAGGTTACCAAACTGATCCAGTGCGACACATCCCACCGTACCGAATTTTTTACCTTCAGTGAAAATGAGCTCACTTTTGTCCAGGAAACCTGTTTTAGGGGTTTTCTGGACCTCTTTCTCTTCCTTTGCGTCGTGGTCCAGCTCTGTCTTTTCTTCTTCTTTCGCTCTCAGTAATGCTTTATACCTTGCCTCGGTGTAAAAGTAAGAGGGGTCTACTATTTGGAGACCCTGGTCTTTGGCGAATTTTTCCGCCCCTTTGCCAGCCATCATCACATGCGGTGATTTCTCCATGACAGCAATGGCCGTACTGATCGGGTTTTTAATGGTCGTAACACCTGCGATCGCACCGGCTTTCAATGTCTTGCCTTCCATAATAGAGGCATCCATCTCGTTTTTTCCTTCGCTGGTAAATACTGCACCTTTTCCCGCATTGAACAATGGAGAATCTTCCATGACGTGAATGGTAGCTTCCACCGCCTGAACGCTGGTACCTCCTTTTTTTAAAACCTGATAACCTTTTTGTAAAGCAATGTTGAGCACTTCCTTGTATGCTTTTTCACGCTCGGGAGTCATGTTCGCCCGCGTGATGGTACCTGCGCCTCCGTGCAATACCAGGGTGATCTTGCTGGCATAATCCTGGGCGTACGTAGTAACGAAGCTAAATGAGGACAGGACAATGAGGCAGAGCTTTTTCATGATCTTGTAATTTGAGTGAGTCTTTCCAAAGCTAAGCACTAAACTTTAAATTTCCTTTACACCGTTCAAATAGAGTAGAAAACGTGTTTTTGACTAGTTGTGCTCATCATTTACGGCAGTAGAGGTGTCTGATGCGGTTCTTTTACTTTCATATAATTAATACGGTTTGTAACTAAAAATCCTGATGAAAAAAGTACTGCTTGGTTTAGGCGCTGTGTTGGGAACCGTCTGCGGCCAATCTTTTGCGCAAAAAACTGCGGAATGGAAATATGTGCAAGGTAAAATCGTGACGCCCTGGGCCGACAAAGTGACTGCTCAAAATCCACTTCCTGAGTATCCCAGACCCCAGCTTGTCAGGCAGAACTGGCAAAATATCAATGGCTTGTGGAACTATGCCATTGTACCCAAAAATGGGTCGGATACCAAACCAACAACATTTGACGGGAAAATCCTGGTGCCTTTTGCAGTCGAATCGGCTTTGTCCGGGGTAGGCAGAACTGTGGGGAAAGATAGTGCACTGTGGTACAACCGCTCGATTGATTTCGCTGTACCAAAATCGAAGGATCAGCGGGTACTGATTCACTTTGGCGCCGTCGATTGGAAATGTGATGTTTTCGTAAATGGCCAACCTGCCGGCTCCCATCAGGGTGGCTATGATCCCTTTACATTTGATATCACCAATTTGCTGATCAAGAAGAAGCCATTGGAAATCAGTGTCAGAGTCTGGGATCCTAGTAGCGACGGGCCTCAGCCGAGAGGAAAGCAGATCAAAAACCCACATGGTATCTGGTATACTCCTGTAACGGGCATCTGGCAGACGGTTTGGCTTGAAACGGTTCCGATAAGTTATGTTGCAGGAATTAAACAAACACCGGACATTGATAAGCAAACTGTGACTGTCCATACTGACATTAAAAGCGCAGGGCCGGCTGATAAAGTTAAAATCACCGCCTGGGACGGGGCAAATAAGGTAGCTGAGCAGGAAGTAGCCGCTGGTACCGATGCGGTTTTAACGATCAGTAATCCAAAACTCTGGTCACCGGATTCTCCCTTCTTATATGATCTCACTGTTACCATTGCCCGTAACGGCAAGGTGGTGGATGAGGTAAAGAGCTACTTCGCAATGCGTAAGATCTCTATGCAGCCGGATGCGAACGGCGTGCAGCGCATGTTGCTTAATAACAAATTTTTGTTTCAATATGGGCCGCTTGATCAAGGTTGGTGGCCTGACGGACTTTATACTGCGCCAACAGACGAAGCATTGAAATTTGACATTGTTAAAACCAAGGAAATGGGTTTTAATATGATCAGAAAACACGTGAAAGTAGAACCGGCAAGGTGGTACCGGTATTGCGATGAACTGGGTATGCTGGTTTGGCAGGATATGCCAAGCGGTGATCTGGGAAATAACTGGGAACAGCGTCCGGGAATCACCGGTGCAGAAACCGACAAAGACCGTACGCCAGAGTCAGAAAACATTTATAAAACCGAATGGAAGGCGATTATGGATGCCAATTATCACTTTCCATCTATTGTCGTTTGGGTACCATTTAATGAGGCCTGGGGGCAATTTAAGACAGAGGAAATCACAAACTGGACCATGCAATATGATCCCAGCAGGCTTGTGAACAGTGCGAGTGGGGGTAATTTTCATCCGGTAGGACACATTATCGACATGCATAATTATCCTGCACCGGTGATGCCTAAACCTGAGATTTTTGGAGCAAAGCAAATCATCGTTCTGGGTGAATTTGGAGGCCTGGGCTTACCGGTTGATCAGCATACCTGGCAGCAAAAAGATAACTGGGGATACCAGAGTTTTAAGAATCCGGATGAGCTCTACAAACGCTATGAATCGTTTATCGAAAGGTTCGAACCTTTGATCAAAAAGGGATTATCGGCCGCCGTTTATACGCAAACAACCGATGTAGAAGTAGAAATCAATGGTCTGATGACCTATGACCGGAAAGTAGTGAAGCTGCCGGAAGCTAAATTGAAACAAATTCACCTGCCACTATATAATCCGGCTTGGGTGAAGTTGAAGTAATGTATTAATTGAAGCTGACCTCTTTGTCATATTGAGTTAACCACTTTGTGACTTCAAACTAACCTTTGTCACAAGGAGCGCAGTCGAAATGCGCTACAACCAGGAAGTAACGCATTTCGACTCCGCTCAATGTGACAAGTTGTTATTATCAATGTGACAAGTTGTTATTATCAATGTCACATCATTCAGAATCAATGCTTCATCTGCGCTTCTACCACGGCAATTGCAACCATATTGACAATCTCACGAACAGAGCTACCTAGCTGTAAAACGTGAACTGGTTTTTTCATACCCAACAATATCGGCCCGATCGTTTCCAGTTCAGCTGCTTCCTTTAACAAGTTGTATGCGATATTACTAGCGGAAAGATTTGGGAAAATCAATGTATTGGCACCGCCATCAACCAGATCACTAAAAGGATGGTTTTCCTTTAAAAGCGTTGTGTTGAAAGCCAAATGCGCCTGCATTTCTCCTTCTACAAGCATGGTCGGGTTACGTTTTTTAAGAATCGCAGTGGCTTCACGCATTTTCTCGGCATCCGTTCCGCCTGCGCTACCGTAATTGGCATAAGTGAGCAGTGCAATGCGTGGATGAATGTTAAATCTCTCGACAGCTTTTGCCGTCAGTTCGGTGATTTCAACAATTTCATCTACGGTGGGATCCAGGTTTACGGTTGTATCGGAGAAAAAAAGCGGACCTTTTGGAGTAAGCAAAATGTACATACCTGCCACTTTATTCACGCCAGGACCCTTACCAATCACTTGCAATGCCGGACGTATGGTGTCGGGATAAGTTCGCGTTAGCCCGGAGATGAGTGCATCGGCCTCGCCCGTTTCCACCATCATAGAACCGAAATAGCTCCTAAAATAAACTGACCTGTGTGCCTCGATAGGTGTTAAGCCCTTCCTTTTACGCTTTTCGTACAATGCGTTCGCATACCTGTCGATCGTATGCGCATTCTCCTCTGCACGCGGATCGACGATCG
This sequence comes from Dyadobacter sp., assembly GCF_039919315.1. Classification (GTDB taxonomy): domain Bacteria; phylum Bacteroidota; class Bacteroidia; order Cytophagales; family Spirosomataceae; genus Dyadobacter. The sequence continues at coordinate 220,337 of NZ_JBDSFX010000102.1, forward strand.
CAACGTCTGACAGATCCAGCTTACTTTCGGCGATCATCTTTTGAATGGTTTCCTTGCTACCCAGCAAAATCGGAATAGCAATTCCTTCATCACGTACTTGTTGTGCTGCTCGCAGCACTTGAATGTTCTCAGCATCTGCGAAAACCACTCTTTTCGGAGCAAGTTTCGCCTTATTGAGAATTACGCGGGAAATCTGTTCATTGCGTCCCAAGCGGCTGGATAATTCCTGCTCGTAAGCGTCCCAGTCTGTAATAATTTTCCGGGCTACACCAGTTGCAATCGCTGCTTTCGCAACAGCAGGAGCAACAGTGGTCAGCAAGCGCGGATCCACGGGTTTTGGAATAATATAATTTTTACCAAAAACAATATTGGTCTCATTATAAGCCAGATTGACAATGTCCGGTACGGGCTTGGTGGCCAAATCAGCCAGCGCGTGAACTGCTGCAAGCTTCATTTCTTCGTTGATCTCTGTCGCACGTACATCCAGGGCGCCCCTGAATATATAAGGAAAGCCAAGCACATTGTTGACCTGATTAGGATAATCGGAGCGGCCAGTTGCCATGATAACATCCTCACGGGCTTCTACTGCATCAGGATAGGGTATTTCGGGATTAGGGTTAGCCATGGCCAGAACAATGGGGTCCTTAGCCATTGATTTCACCATATCTTTGGAAACGATGTCTGCTGTGGAAAGGCCCAGGAACAAATCGGCACCTATCATGGCTTCTTCCAGGGAAGCGTAAGCCACCTCAGTTGCAAACTGTTTCTTCATTTCAGTGAGATCAGTCCGGCCATTGTGAATGTGGCCTTTGGTATCAAACATGGCAATGTTCTTGGGATTGGCTCCAAGGGAAAGGTATAGTTTGGTACAGGAAACAGCAGAGGCACCTGCCCCCGAAACAACCACACGAATGTCATTGATATCTTTTTTGACCAATTTCAATGCATTCAGCATCGCTGCCGCACTGATGATCGCAGTACCATGCTGGTCATCGTGCATGACCGGAATGCTCAGCTCTTTTTTAAGTCGCGACTCAATTTCGAAACACTCAGGGGCTTTGATATCTTCGAGGTTAATGCCCCCAAAAGTCGGTTCCAGGATCTTAACAGTCCTGACAAATTCATCAACATCTTTGGTATTGAGTTCAATATCAAAAACATCAATGTCTGCATATATTTTAAAGAGGAGTCCTTTGCCTTCCATAACGGGTTTGGAAGCTTCCGGGCCGATATCACCTAGCCCCAAAACGGCTGTCCCGTTACTGATTACAGCGACCAGATTTCCTTTGGCAGTGTACAGATAGGCATTTTCAACATTTTCAGCAATTTCCAGACAAGGCTCCGCTACTCCGGGAGAGTATGCGAGTGATAAATCGCGTTGCGTGCTGGTTTCTTTGGTAGGAATCACCTGAATTTTACCAGGCCTACCCTTGGAATGGTAGTATAGGGCGTCCTCTTTTCTGATCTTTTTATTCATACCGTTTAGACAATGATTTCGTGCTAAGGTACAAACAATCGATACAAGGCCATGAAATTTACTGTGGTATTAACAGTAAAATCATCCGATATTTTTTAAAAATCTCTGAGTACTTTATTGGAAGAAGAAACGTCATCATCATTAAAGGAAGGACTTTTAACCAGCTTCTTTCTCTCTTTTACTGTGACGATTCTCTTCTTTAAAAAATGAGCAAATACCATGTACAGACCAAACAGCGCTATGTAAATGTACAGGGAAGCGGTGTTGGTAATGTTACCATGAAACGTAAAGAACAAGGCAGTATTCAGGATCGTAACCATCCACAATGAAAACGCTGCCCAGAAATGGTTCAGGCCGTTATCGATCAGGATATGGTGCATGTGGTTGCGGTCTGCAACGAATGGTGACCCTCCTTTGAAAATTCTGACGATGAAAACGCGCAGTGTATCAAAAATAGGAACGATCAGCAAAACCATTACAATGATCGGTGCATTAAAGTATGCGTTCGGATCATGCAGGTACCCCACATTCAGCGATAGAAATTCAACAGAGAATATGGAAAGCAGATAACCCACGATCAATGAGCCGGTGTCTCCCATGAAGATTTTGCTGGTCTTCGAGAAATTAAAACGAAGGAAACCCAGTAACGAACCCGACATGGCAAATGCAAGACAGCCAAACGAGAAGTGGTCATTGAGGATAAACCATATCCCAAAGCCCAGTCCGGCAATCAGGCTGATACCCCCGGCGAGCCCGTCGATACCATCGATCAGATTGATCGCATTGATGATAGCGATGAAAATAAAGACAGTCAGTGGAATGCTGATAAAATCCGAAACCTGGTGAATTCCGAAGATACCGTAAAAATTATCAACTTTAAAGTTCCCCATCGCCACCAGTATCAGCGAAGCGAAAATTTGGATAATCAGCTTCTTGGTTGGGTCAACGGCCAAAATATCATCTTTAATGCCCAGAAAAAACAGAATGATCACACCTGTCATTGCCAGGCTGATCAGGTTGGAATCCAGTATGTTTTCAGAATGGGGCCAAAGGAAATAGGCAATTAATGTAGCTGCGAAGATGGCGATTCCGCCCAATGTAGGTGTTTCTGTTTCATGTGAACTTCTAAAACCCGGCTTAGCTGTCAAGTGTAAAAGGTTCGACAGATTAATGATAATGGGAATCGAGATGATGGAGAGGAAACAGGCAATCAGAAAGGAAAGGAGGCATTGATAAACATCATGGTGAATGATGTTGCTGAAGTTCCCTTCACTTAGGATCTGTAGAGGTAGTTGTAATTTCATAGTGTCTGCCAATGTATATGAAGTGTTATAACATTGTTAGGGAGTTATCCTAACCAAAAGTCGTAATTTAAATCAATATTAGGAATATGTAAATAGCTGAATATCAAAATATTTATTATCCGGCCTGGATGCATTTGAGCCGGTTATTTAGATAAACTGAACAATTTTTCTCAACGGTTTTAGCCACAAAGTGTAAAATCTGGGTGTTAAATTATTTGTCTTCCAGGCTTTTAAATCATTTCGGTTGGCCGCAATTCGGTTGCGTAAAGTACTGTTACTAACCCCTCCGATTCTCATCTTGACCAAAACTTTTGGAAGATAAGCGACTTTGATGCCTTCCTTATGAATGAACCGTAACATCAGCTCATAGTCTGCTGCACTTCCAAGGTCGAGCCTGAACTTTCCAAAGTGTTCGTAAACCTCCTTTTTTACAAAAAAAGTAGGATGTGGTGGCATCCAGCCATTCAAAAACGCACCCTTTTGATAGTCACCAGAAATCCATTTCCTCTTAACGACCGTTTCGTCTACCGAATCCACGTACTCCAGATCCCCATAACAACCCTGAAAATCACCGGCTGATATCGCTGCCACCATTTCACTGATCACTGTGCGGCTGGCGTAAAAATCATCTGCATTCAGAATACCAATAATATCACCTGTTGCTAATTGTATGCCTTTGTTCATGGCATCATAGATTCCGGCATCAGGCTCACTGATAAATCTGGTCACTTGATCCCCATAAGACTGAACCACAGCCTGCGTACCATCTTTCGAATTACCGTCGATTACAATGTATTCGATCAGCGGATAATCCTGGTCTTTTACAGAATCAATACACTGGCGAATGGTTTGGACGCCATTAAAAACTACGGTCAGTATGCTTACTTTCAACTGGTTATATTTCTCGTTTTAATGTATTTGGCTGGATTTCCCTGATAAATTCCATAGGCTTCCAGATTAGTCGTTGCGACCGAATTCACAGTCAGCACCGCATGAGAACCAACTTGTACTCCCGGGCAGACCGTCGCTTTCGCTCCGATCCAGGCGCCTTTTTCAATCGTTATGCCCTTGACAATCAGATCAAAAGTGCTCTTGGTATAATTGTGATTGCCGGTCAGCAGCAGGCAACCCTGCGATAAACAGACATCTGATTCAATTGTCACCAAAGTGAGGTTGTCGATCCACACATTTTCACCTATCCAGACATGGTCTTGGATATCCAAAAACCATGGGTATTTAATATTCACTTTTGGTTTGATCACCACATTTAAACCCACCTTCGCTCCAAAAATCTTCAAAAGCCATACCTTTAAAAAAGAAGGATAGGGTAGATACGTATTGATGAACATCCGGCAGGTCAGGTACCAAAAAAGCTGCTTCACAAAGCCTCCTGGCTGGTACCAGCTGTTATCATACCCGGACAGATTGGTTTGGGCTTTTGAGGTCTTTTCCATATTCTGTCCTGAAATGTGAAATGATGCTTTCCTTGCTTGTTCCAACTTTGAAGTAAACTTCGTAAATCTTTGCGTCCACCAGGAAGCGGTACCAGAATCCCTGAAGAAAATGCCAGATCAGCCCCTTTTTGCCATCCAGAAAACCACCTTTTAAAAAATACCTGTAAAAAAAGTAGATAAATGGACGGGTGAACAAGGGCATGCTCGCGTACTTAATCTTCAGAAAACGTGTGCGCTGCTCCTGACTTCCCCAAAAGCTGGGCTCAACAGTCTCTTTACTATCAAAATTATATTTTATATTCAATAAATCGATTACCTCCCGTATTGCATAATTGTTATGCTTTTGCGTCCACCAGGTCAGGTTATTGAGGTTGTGATCCACAATATCATGCTGTAACTGAGCGGTAGTACCGCTGCTGAGCTTAATGTGCTCATCCATCCAGAGCTCTTCGCATGTCCCCAGTCCGCGACGCCAGAGCCTTAGCAGCCAGATCGGGTAATAACCGCCCCGCCTGATCCATTTATCCATAAAGATGACGCGTCTTTTGACATATAATCCCGACACGTCGCCAGCAATTCCTTGTAAGGAGTTGGAAAGTTCTGCTGCGAGATCGGACGTAATGTATTCATCGGCGTCCATCCTCATTAGCCACGTGGTTTTGAAAGGATTGTTCTCAATGCCAAAATTGAACTGAAAAGCGTAGGAGACCCAGGGATTTTGAATGACGGCAGCGCCGAGGCTTTCTGCAATTGCAACTGTATCGTCTGTGGAAAATGAATCAACGATAAAGATCTTATCCGTTACCTGAAGCAGGCTCTTAATGCAACGTGCAATGTGCTTGGATTCGTTGTGTGTTAAAATGATGACGGATAAATCAATCATACCCAGGGGAAAACGGTAAATCGTTTTCGTTTGATCGGTTACTTGATGTTCAAAGATAATTAGTTTTTTTAATTTTCTTGTATTCTTCTAATAATTGATTGGCTACCGTTTTGATGTCAAAGTTTTCGGTTACCATCTTGTAGGCACGATTTGATAGTTCGACAGCGTAGATTTTATCTTGTAATATTTTAAGAAGTCCATCAGCTACGCCATCGCTGGTCAACGGTGTGAGATACGCCGCATCATACCGTTTGATGTAGTCGCCAAAGCCAACGCGATCGGAAACAAGGGCGGTAACCCTGGAAGTCATCGCTTCCAGAACCGCGATAGAAAACCCTTCGGAATAGGATGGGAGTACAAAAAGATCCGCATCGGCCAGTGCCTCTTTCTTGCGGGTATCGGTAAGCATACCAACCAGTTTTATACGGTCGCCAAGGTTATTTTTTTTGATAAAATCCTCGGTTTCCGTCTGGTACCCATCATCGGGCCCAGCCAGCACGAGAATGGCATTGGGTAGCTGCTCGTGTATCTTTTTGAATGCCGGAAGCAGCAGGTCGAGGCCTTTTTTAATGTTAAGCCTGCCCATGAAGAGCACCATTTGCTGATCAGTACTAATGCCATGTTGGGCTCGAAACATGCCTTTTGCTGGCAAATTTTCATACTCGGCGAGCTTCATACCATTGGGCACGATGACCATGTTTTTCGGCCGGTAACCCAGGTAACGAATGACATCTTCCTCTTCATCCGTATTATTGATCTGGATCAGGTCTGCTTTTCCCAAGAGACGTTTTTGGTAAAGCAGTGTGACGATCTGCTTCTTCCATTTGCTATGTGCTACCGCCCATTTATCCAAAAGACCATGAATGGTGATCACTTTTACGGCTTTATTAGGAATTAAAAAAGGTGCCAGGCTTCCAAAATGCCAGATACCATGCATGTGGATCACATCATATTCATGGATATGTTTCTTCAAATACTGATACATATCAATGGAGAACTCACGATAAATGTTGCTTAACGGCGTCGTGCGGGCGCATTCGATCAGCCGCGCACCTTCGGGTACGGGATACATTTTCTCACCGGGCGTCATCGGGCTCAGAATGTCGACCTGGTGGCCCTGCCTGACGACCTCGGTGGTGTGGTCATAAATGATCCTGGCCGGTCCGCCGATTGCCCAGGTGTAAGCACATATATTTAAAATTCGCATATTCTGCATTCAATTTCTGAGACGAAAGCACATGGTAGTCACTAGCTGGCCTGCTCTAATTTTTGATAACACTTCACCATTTGCAAAGCAACCTTGCCTGATGAAAACGGGGCGATTAGTGCCAAAGACTCTTTGCCCATTGGCGTGATATCGTAGGTGTGCCGGATAAAAAAGTCCATTGCCTTTTCCAGCTCTGATTGGTTTTCGGGGTCAAATGTAAAACCATTCACACCGTTTTTAACCAGATCTTCCGCGCATCCGCAAGTTTTGGAGACGATCACGGGCATGCCGCAAACCATCGCTTCATTGACTACCAAGCCCCAAGGCTCTGATTTACTGGGCAATATGAGCACATCACTTTTGGCCAGCCATTGCGGAACTTGATACCATGCAACGCCTCCCGCAAACTGAATTTTGGCTGTTACGCCCAATTCCTCCGCAAGTTTTGCAAGAGAACTTCTCGATGGACCGTCCCCAACCAAGAGCATTTCCCAGTTTTCACCCTGGATTTTGCTAAAAGCCCTGATCATGAGTTCAAGATTTTTTTCGGGTGCAAGCCTGCCTACATATATGAACCTTTTGACTCCGGTTTTTACGCCAATTTTTGCTCTGGACAGGTCATATTGTCCTTTGATGTATTCTTCATCAATGACGGCCGCTTTCCGGACTGCAATGTCGGAAGGTTTTACACCGAGGCTTTCCAGGTATTTTGCGGAGCTTTTACCAAAGCAAAAAAAAGCATTGGCCCGGCTCACAATGAATTTTTTGATCGATTCTTTGATGTTCGACCGGTTGTGATCCATGGAAGACGATTCAGAGGAAATGACCACTTTTACACCTTGTATTCTGGCATAAAACATGAGTAGTACCTGCGCCCAGTCGAAGTAGCCGGTGATATTAAGCACTGTTGGCCTGAATTGACGAAAGGCGGCAAACAATGCTTTCCGTCTTTCACCAAAAGCGACACTGTCCAGGCTGCGTTCGAATAAGACTTGATAAGGATATTGATAGCGGACCGTTTCGTCGCTTTGCATGACGCTTCGGCTCGCTTCGTATAAGGCAATCTGGACGACCAGAAAATCACTTTCCGGTTCATTTTCTTTCAAAGACCGGTTGATCTCGCTGAAAAGCCTGGATTTGTAATGCGCCCATAATTGGTTGTGAACAACAAGTACGCGCATTTATTTTTTGAGGTTAAGATATTCTTGAAATAATGGATAAAGATTGTCGGCCAGAAAGACTTGTCCGTTACTGTTAAAATGCACGACATCCATCTTGCGATAGTATTTCGGAGAAATATCATACCGGAATTCATTGATCAGGCGAATGTCTTTTTCTTTTGCATAACGGATAATCTCGTCTCCCTGATCATTGAAATGTCCCAGCTCGATCTCGGAAATTTCAGGATGTAGATAAATGAACATGGGCACCTTATTGTCCTTAGCCATTTGATAAATCTGCTCGTATCCAGGGTTGAACACCAGGCCTGGTTTGCGGATGCCGGCATCATTAAGCTCCTCTTTTTTAGTGGCATCTACCTGTACCGAATCGACCTTTGTTTTGGCAATGGTGGGTTCTTTGGCTACCTGCGGGCTAATGAAGAAAGAATCAAAGAAATAAAAGAACATCCAGCGATAGCGGTCCCAAAGCTCGTATAGGGCCACTTTGTATTGTTTGTCGGGCCAGCCGGGATCTTTTCCCACAGGACTTTCCGGCGACATGATATCGTGCGCGTCGTGACTGCTCGTTACAAGGCAGATCAGTTTGGCTTTAAACAGACCGTATTTTTTGAGGTAACCGGCAATGTTGTCCGGGCCCCACGATCCGGCAGAAATATTGAGTACCCGCACTCTCTGGCCAAAATCTTTCAGAAAACGTTTTTCAAGTAATGTGGAGGCCACGCTGTCCTGGTCGGTCAGGCTGCCACCATTGACAACCGAATCGCCAATCAGAAGAATTACCAAACTATCGGTCGGTAAAACCTCATCGTTTCGCATGGAGTAGCTATTAGTGCGGATCCTGTATCCGAAGCGTGTAACATCCTGATTGGGGGCAAAAATGTATTCAAAATCAGGGTCGGAAACGTAGAGCGGAGAATTACAGAAACCGTATTTTACTCTCAATACTACTTCGGCAATCCCGGCCAGAATAACAATCGCAATGAATGACTTATAAACGTATTTTAACATCGTGTGTAGTTCGGTGTCTGCTTCGAACGCGTTTGCAAATTTAGAATTACTTTTTCCAATTACGACTTTTTACGTCTGCGTAAAATAAATATGTTGCCAGCGCACGCCCATGCTGATGATCTTGCACGGTTTGTGCCGGTATTGTTCCAATAAATGCCCCGTATATCCAACAAAGCCGCCTCTGTTGAGTTGGAATAATAATTGGGTATCCTTTGATTAACACCTGCGAAGTATAACTGAACTGGTGTTAAATTATTTCAAAAGCATTTTCAAAAACACATTATTATGAAATTCATTGAATCAAAAGCAGGGACTTCATCGGAACCGGTTAAATTGTTTGTCCATGAAGTAGGCGAGGGGAAGCCTGTAATTTTTATCTCGGGATGGCCGCTCAGCCACGAAATGTGGGAATATCAGTTCAATGAGCTTCCAAAGCATGGTATCCGGTGCATTGCATACGACAGACGTGGTTTTGGTAGGTCGGATAAGCCCTGGAACGGGTATGATTATGACACGCTGGCCGCTGACTTAAAATCCGTAATCGATGAACTGGATCTCCATGATGTGACGCTGGTTGGTTTTTCAATGGGCGGAGGCGAGGTGGTCCGGTACCTGAGTACCTACGGCAGCGACCGGATCTCCAAAGCAGTGCTTGTCAGCTCGGTGGTACCTTATATGCTGAAAACAGAGGATAATGCTGACGGGGTGCCCCAGGAACTTTTTGACGGTTTTGTTAAAGATATAGAAGAGGACAGGCCTAAATTCCTGACTGGTTTTGCGAAAGATTTCTATGGTAATTCGCTGTTAAACAATGCCGTAAGCGACGAGATACTAAATTGGCATGGCATATTGGCATTACAGGCATCGGGTCGCGCGACGACACAATGCATTCGGAGTTTCAGTGCGACGGATTTCAGAAATGAATTATCCTATCTGGACATTCCGATACTGATCATTCATGGTGAATCGGATAAGACTGTCCCCATTGAAGTGAGCAGCGACCGTACTTCGGAAATGCTTCCCGGTGCCGAGTACATTATCTACGAGAGCGCGCCGCACGGATTGTTTATTACTCACAAGGAGAGATTGAATGAAAATCTGATCCAATTCATCAATCAGGAGGTGGTAACGATCAGCAATCCTTACACAGACATTGTCAACTAGGTCGGGTACCTTATATGAGTGAAGCCTGGCATCTCGCCAGGCTTCATTGTTTTAAATCAGTTCAATGAATTCGATCCTGTTGCCGAATGGATCTCTGAATGAAAACCGGTTCCGATCGGGTATTTTGCTCTCATTTTTTAATTCAATACCATGTGATTGCAGAAGCTTCCGGGCTGCTTCGAGATCGTGTACTTCAAACGCCGGATGTCTCTGGGAGGTTTCATGGGCATCTTCGGCACGAATATGAAGCTGAATATCACCCATTTGAAACCATATTGCCCCATTGGGTAATGCGTATCCAGTATCTGTTATTTCTTTCAGGCCCAAGATATTTCCATAAAATTCACGCGCTTCTTGCTCTTTCCCAATCGGAATGCAAAGCATAATGTGGTCTAGTCTCTTAAATTCAATTTTCATTGTTTGATGGAGTGGTTTTTCCAATAAAATTAATGTTGTAAAGGCCCTTTGCTCACTTCTTTTCCCTCTTTCCAAACCGCCTCAATCTTTCGGGTGTTTTTAATATCCTTTTCTGGATTGTCGGTCAAGATAATCAGATCAGCCTTTTTTCCCTTTTTTAATGTCCCAAATTCCTGATCCATTTTCAATGCTTTCGCAGCATTTTGCGTACTGATGGTAATAGCTTGCAAAGGTGTCAGACCAGACTGAACCATCAGTTCCATTTCCAGATGTTCTGTAAATCCCTGTGTTCGTATCGGAAATGCGCCGGAATCGGTACCCAATGCCACGGTGATGCCCGCATCATATATCTTCTTCAGGTTAAGTTTCGCTGTTTTGAAAGCCGCCATATTGCGTGGATAATCGGGTGAGTTTTTGATCTTTTCAGCATAGCTTTTATCAGTGATCATTTCCAGGACGCCCCGTTCCAGTGAAGCTTTAAAAAAATCGTCATGAATCCAGTCTGGATTGTCTGCATATACAAACTGGTACTCATCGAGCGACAAGGTAGGAATGTAAATGACATTTTTTTGTTTCATTTTCCTCAAAAGGTCAGCATCGACCTCTTTGTCGCGGATACTGTGTGCAATGATATCGATTCCGGCTTCAATAAGTTGTCTCGCATCTTCTGCATAGAACAAATGTGCTGCTACCCTGATGTTTCTTTGATGCGCCGCATTGATAATGGCTTTGTAGATCTCAGGCTTCATTTTCTGAGCATTGCCGTGGTCGTCCACCCAAATTTTAACAACAGTCGGTTTCACCGCAGCAACCTTGTCCATCATGGCCGGTACGTCTTCCGGTGAGGCAGGGCGCAGTAGCAGGTTCATCCAGGAGCCTGGCGAATGATCGGGTACATTGAAGCCGTAACCTGCGGAAAACAGCCGGGCACCGGGCAGTAATCCGGCCACTGTCGAATCACGCATGCCGTTGAATATCAAGGGCCTGTCGGTACCCATGACCAGTACTGAACTCACTCCATAATCCTGATATTTGACAAGTTGGCGAAGAATATTCGCACGTGTATAATTGTCGGCAGAAGACGTAGTGCCTTTCAGCGTACCCACATGCGCATGCGCGCTGATGAGTGCTGGAATGACTGTTTTTCCTGTTAAATCAATTTCCTTATCTACTCGGGATTTGATACCCTTTTGAACACTGGTAATGCGTCCATTGCTGATCAGAATGTCAGTATTTTCTTTGGGAGCGGCACCAGTACCGTCGATCACAGTGGCATTTTTTAGCAATACACTGGCAGGCTGCTGGCCAGTAGCGGGCACATTAACGGTTACAAAGGCGAGTAACGCAAGCAAAAAGTATGATTTTTTCATGGTATCAGCATTTAGGAATTTCGGGTACAGGATTTTTAATTGACAGCCCAGCCATTGCTGTAAAAATAGGTAATTATCAATCCTGTCAATTTGTTAGCCATGGCAAAATACTCAAAAAAAAGCCGTTAAGCAGGTAGAATAGCACATGCAAGAGCAAAAAGAAGGATTAACGCATAAGGATTTTGACGTAGTAGTAATTTGTCATATTAGGTAAAAGTATTACAATTGGATAGTTTGGGAACCGTAACATATTTAAATTAAGACTATATTGTACGGATAAAAATAAGCAGAAATGACGTCCTACATCTGGAAGGTTTTTAATCATGAATAATCTCACGAAGAAGCTGTTCAAAATGCTGCAACAGGTTGAACGTATTTTCAAGGACAACACCGAAAAGAAGCCTTACGATTTTATACCAAACGCTCAGCTCTATAATAGTTTTTTACATAGTAACTCCATTTACGCAGCAGGTATTAACACCGATGGAAATTACACTTTTGTCAATGACCATTACTGCAACTTTTATGGCCTGACCCGCGAAAAATTACTGGGCACCTCGTCATTGGCAGGCGTTGTTTCCGAAGACATTGAAAAATGCCTGATGGTAGGAGAACAATGTTTTGTTAATCCTGGAATGCCCAATTCCGTTGTTCTCAGGAAAAAATCACTCAGTCATGGCTTGAAGAGTATTCAGTGGGAATTTACTGGTATCGCCAACGACTCCGGAATGGTCAAGGAGATTTTTTGCGTCGGGTATGACATTACCCAGCAGCTGAAAATTGAAGAAGACTTGTCAGTGCTGGTTTCAAATATGCAGGATGTGCTCTTTACCATTTCCAGCGAGGGACTTTTTACCTACGTATCGCCCAGCTGGACAAAAATGTACGGGCATACAGTGGAGGAAACACTGGGTCAGTCCTTTACGGAATTCGTTCATCCTGAGGATCACGAGGTGTGTTACAAGGCGCTGCGGACAACCGTGGAAACGGGTAGGCCCGTACCGGGGGGCGTGGAGCACAGGATCAGGCACAAAAACGGTAACTGGTCGTGGAGCAACACTGACGCCAACATTGACATGGGCAGCAAGGAGATCATTCTGACCAGTCACAACATTACCGAACTTCGGAATTCGCGCGAAAGGTTAAAGGAGCTAGCCATAGTAGCTTCCAATACAACCGATTACATCGTTATCACTGATAGTAAGGGCTTCATTACCTGGGTTAACAAGGCTTATGAGCGGCAGACCGGTCATACCCGGGCGGAAATCAAAGGAAAAGATCCCACCGAAATTCTTTGCGGGCCAGATACTGACAGGAATACCATTCAAAGAATTTATGAGGGATGCAAAGCGCATCGGATCGTGCAGGAGGAAATTTTATGCTATACCAAAACGGGGGGGGAATATTGGGTAGATCTTAAAATTACTCCGGTGTTTGGTGAAAATGGCAAGTGTACCCATTTTATAGCCGTAGAACGCGACATTACACTCCGAAAGAAATCGGATGACGAAATGAAACGCTTTAAGGACATGCTCGAACAGACCAATGGCGTAGCCAGGATAGGCGGGTGGGAACTTTATCCGAAAACCGGCGAACTGTACTGGTCATCAATCACCAAGGAAATACATGAGGTAGAGCCCGATTTCTTTCCTGAGTTAGAAACGGCCATTTTGTTTTATACTGAGGGTGCAAGCCGGGATGCCATCACACGAGTAGTGACAGAATGCATTGCAAACGGCACACCCTGGGACAGTGAATTGGAACTGACCACCGCCAGGGGTAACCAGTTGTGGGTAAGGTCCATTGGGCAGGCCGAAATCAAGGATGGCGTTTGCGTGAGAATTTATGGCGCCTTCCAGGACATTACCCGTCGCAAGCAGTCGGAAGTGGCAATACTGAACTCTGAACTGAAATTCAGGACCCTGTACGACTCTACCAGTGATGCGGTGATCCTATTCAACAGAGAACGATATCTGGATTGCAATCAGGCCGCTTTGAAAATGTTCGGGTTAAAATCGCGGGAAGCATTACTTCCTATTCGGGTAGGCACATTGCCGGGAATCAACGCACCGGAATCAGAGAAATGGGTAGACGCTTTTAAAAAACATCTGGATACTGTTTATGAGACCGGGAGTCACAATCTGGAATGGACATACAGGCGAACAGGTAATCGGGCGGAAACATTCGTCGCCGAGTTAATGCTTGATTTGATCGACGTCAACAACGAGAAGATCATTCAGGCCGTGATCCGAGATATCACGTTAAGGAAAAGAACGGAACTGGACATGCTCGAAGCGAGAGAGCACGCCGAAGAAGCCAGCAAACTAAAATCGGAGTTCCTGGCAAATATGAGCCACGAAATCCGGACGCCATTGAACGGGGTAGTGGGCTTCTCGGACCTGCTCATGAAAACCAACCTGGATGAAACCCAGCAGCAGTATATGTCAATGGTTTTTCAATCTGCAAATTCGCTGCTTGACATTATCAACGACATTCTTGATTTTTCCAAAATCGAGGCAGGCAAACTGGAACTGATACGGGAAAAAACGGATTTGCTGGAAGTATGTGGTCAGGTCGCCGACATGGTGACCTACCAGGCTCATCAGAAACATCTGGAAATGCTGCTGAACATCCCGGCAGACATTCCCCACTACGTATGGGCAGACTCGATCAGGTTACGGCAAATCCTGCTGAATCTGCTTAGCAACGCAGTCAAGTTCACGATGTGTGGCGAAATTGAGCTGAAAATTGAGCTTTTACATAAAACTAATCAATACGATTATTGTTTCCGGTTTTCTGTCAGAGATACCGGGATTGGAATTGAACCGCAAAATCAGCAGAAAATTTTCGAAGCATTCTCCCAGGAAGATTCATCTACTACCAAGCGTTTCGGAGGCACAGGACTTGGACTCACGATATCAAACAGCTTGCTTGGACTTATGGGAAGTGAGCTGAGCCTGACCAGTGTTGCGGATACAGGAAGCACTTTTTCGTTTGATGTTGTATTCGGTACTGTCGCCGGAGAGGATCAGTTTGTCTGGGAAAATGTAGAAAACGTTCAAAACGTTCTCATCGTAGACGACAATGTGAACAATGGCCAGATCCTGAAAGATATGCTTGACAATAAGGACATTGCATCCACCTATGCTCTAAGCGGCGAAGAGGCTTTGTCACTGCTGGCGGCCGATCACCAGTATGACGTGATTCTTGTGGATTGTCAGATGCCCGGGTGGGACGGAATTGAAACAATCAGACGGATCAGGACGCATGACAGCGGCCGTTTTTCCGACCAACCCATCATTTTGCTCAATGATTCTCTGGATGAGGATACTTTGAATTCAGTGGGAGATGAACTGAATGTTCAGCATTTTCTGGTGAAACCCGTGAAAATACAGCAGCTTTTCCACACGCTTTCGCAGCTGGGCATTAAAAATGAGCTGGTACCCCGGCGAATCTGGGTGGAGTCGGTTATACCCAATGCTGCATACGGTGAAAGTAATGCCAAGATACTGATTGCAGAAGATCATAAGATCAATATGTTGCTGGTGAAAACGATGTTGGGCAAAATATTGCCAAATGCAACCATCATTGAGTCAGTTAATGGAATGCATGCAATCCAGGAATACAAAACTTCCGATCCGGATATTATTTTTATGGATATTCAGATGCCGGAGATGAATGGTTACGAAGCAACCAGGGAAATCAGGAAACTCGAAGACGGTAGGAGGATACCCATTATCGCACTTACTGCTGGTACCGTGGTGGGAGAAAGGGAAAAATGTATCAATGCCGGAATGGACGATTACCTGACCAAACCCGTTTTGAAAGACACACTTCAGGAAACGATAAACAAATGGCTGCTTAAATATCAAACTTCCTGATGCACAGAAATCTTACTTTGCAATTCTGGATTTTCCTGCTTGTGATGGGTACATGTATAGCAGAGCGCGCGGAAAAATTGCCGGAAGCTACCGATATGACTCCCTCCAAACTAGCGAATTTTTATGTGAAGGCAGAGGAATATGGCAACGCCTGGCCCGATTCGCTGAAACTTGTCGCTAACCTGATTGCATCGGAAGGATACCGAATTCATGACAAAACTGCATTGGTGAGGGGAGAGCGCTACCGGGCACTGGCACTGTGGCGGCTGGGCAGTCATTCAGAAGCTATGAAAGCGGCGATCAAAGCCCTTTCTAGTGCGGAGAAGTGGAAACTGACTTCGGAAATTCCCGATATATATGCCGTTATTGGGAACCTGCATAAAGAAAAAGCAAACTATAAGATGGCTTTTGAGGCGGTCGGCAAGGGAATGCAGGCCGCAAAGTCGATCGGAGATACGGCGGGGATCATTTATATGATAAGGCTCAAAGCGATGTTTACGCAAGGGCTGGGGGCCCAGGAAAATGATACGGCCATGATTCACCGGTCCCTGGATATGCATCTGGAGGGTTTGAAACTGGCAGAAGCCTCCCCACGTTTCGAGCGTAATAGGATCGCTTACTACAATAATATTGCTCAGGTCCTTGTGAAGCGCAAGGAAGCTGACAAGGCCTTGTTTTATGTTACAAAAGGCATTGATCTCGCCAAAAAATACAACCAGTTACTATCATTGACTTACAGTTATACCTGGCTTTCACAAATTTACCTTCAGCAAAATGAGACTGGGAAAGCCAGGACATATCTTTTGAAAGCATTACGGATCACGCAGGAGCTCAAAAATCCTTTCCGGGAAATGGAGGTGAACCGATACATCTACCAGGCGCTCAAACCCACCAACGATTACAGGGCTACGTTAGCAGCCTACACCCGCTATATAGACATTCGTGATTCGCTGCGGGTACTGGATAATGTGCGGCAGATCGGGGAACTGCAGGTGCAGTATGAGGCTGACAAAAAGGATCAGCAAATAGCGTCGCTGGGTACTATTAATGAGGTAAAAACCAGAGAAATTGCTTGGATAACCGTCGGTTTGGCGGTTTTTCTGGTAGTTTCACTGTTTATGATCTTTCAATACCGGACCATTGCGCGTAGTAACCGCATTTTGGAAGAAAATAACCGGAAGATCAACGAGCAGTCCGAGCAGATGAAGCTTTTGATGAAAGAACTCCATCACCGGGTCAAGAATAATTTGCAGATCGTGTCCAATCTGCTGAGCCTGCAGTCGAACAGGCTCACCGACGAGGATGCGAAGCAGAGTATCAAGACCGGCCAGCAGAGAATAGAAGCTATGTCGCTGATCCACAAGAGCCTTTACAATCAGGAAAATGTAAATATGGTAGATATGCGCGAGTATCTGACCAATTTAGTGGAAAGCGTTATGCAAAGTTTTGGGTTCAGTGAAGAGCGTTTCAGACTGATTTTGCAGGTGGACGTACAGGAACTGGACATTGACCTGGCCATGCCGCTGGGATTGATCGTCAATGAATGGATCACCAATTCGTTCAAACACGCCTACCAGCACGTCAGGCATCCGGAGCTTACATTAAAACTGGAAATGAATGATGCCATTCAACTGGAAATCAGCGACAATGGACGGGGGATGGATATGAAACTTTGGGAACGCCCCGGTGGTTCTTTTGGAATAAAATTAATTAAAGTCTTATCCAGACAGATCGATGGCCAGTGTACCGTGGCAGTTGATTCAGGGACAAGATTTACATTGGAAATACCTCTGCCTCAGCTCCGCGAAGCTGGCTAGGGAAGCGAAAATAGGAAGATATGACAAGCAAAAAAGTGCGTATACTCATCGTGGAAGATGAAGGGATACAGGCAATGGGACTTGAAGAGACTCTCGAAAAGCATGGCTACGAGGTGGCCTACATTGCAGACAACGGCAAGGAAGCTTTGGAATTTATAAGCCGGGAACCGGTGGACCTGGCACTGCTGGACATTAACATCAAAGGCGATATGGACGGCATTGAAACGGCCTGGAAAATAAAGGATTTGGCCAGCATTCCCGTTATTTACCTCACCGCCTACATGGACCATGAAACGGTACGCCGCGCAGAGGAAACTGCTCCGGCGGCGTACCTTACCAAGCCTTACCGCGAATTAAATCTAATCAACAGCATTGAAGTCGCCCTTCAAAATACCGACAGATAACCCGCGCCTGATCATCCATTGATCACCTGCCCGCCATTGGGATGCAGCACCTGTCCGCTCATATACGAGGCATCTTCGCAAGCCAGAAACACATAGCAAGGTGCCACTTCCGCAGGTTGTCCTGGTCGTTTGAATGGTGTATCCTTCCCAAATTTTTCAACCCGCTCGGCATCAAAGGTAGAAGGGATCAATGGCGTCCAGATCGGCCCCGGCGCCACCGCATTCACGCGTATCCCCTGTTCGGCCAAACTTCCCGCCAGCGATCTGGTAAACGCTACGATAGCACCTTTGGTAGAAGAGTAGTCGAGTAAGGACGGGCTGCCATGGTAGGCAGTGATTGACGTAGTGTTAATGATCGCGTCTCCTTTTTCCAGATGAGGCAAAGCCGCCTGGGTAAAATAGAAGAATGAGAAAATATTGGTTGAGAATGTATCAAGCAGCTGTTCAGCGGATATTTCCCGGATATCTTCTTTGGGATGTTGCTCGGCAGCATTATTGACAAGAATATTTAGTTTACCGAATTCATTGACGGTCTGGCTAACGGCATCTTTGCAAAACTGTTCGTCTCTGATATCGCCTTGTATCAACAGGCAGGCCCTGCCTTCCGCTTCTACCAAAGCTTTGGTGTCGGAAGCGTCCTGATTTTCGTCTAAATAAACAATAGCAACATTGGCACCTTCCCTTGCAAAATGTATAGCCACGGCGCGTCCTATTCCGCTGTCCCCGCCGGTAATGAGGGCGGCTTTATCTTGCAGCCTGCCGCTCCCCCTATAGTTTTCCCGAATGATCACAGGAGCCGGGTCCATCACTTGCTCTATCCCAGGTTGTACACTTTGCGTTTGTCCCCGCGTATCCATTTCATAATTCATATCGTCGTTTGTTTAGTTGATGTTATTTTGAAAAACCGTGTTTTTAAAAACCATATGCCAATGTCTCAGCGACCGTCAGAGACCTGGAGAATGTTTGAAATAATGTATTAATCGCGCAACTGAGTAAAAAAATTCACACGGCAACGCATATAAAGTGAATGCCATAGACTATTGAAAATGCCCCGGAAGCTTGCGGCACAATTATATTAGTCGCTTCTGATATCAATAGCACTATATATGGAATCAAAGAAAGTAGTCATCATTGGCGGAGGTTTTGCAGGGATTAACCTCGCTCAGAAGCTGTCGGGTGATAAGCGGTTTCAGATCACCCTGGTCGACAAAAACAATTACAATTTCTTTCCGCCCTTGCTATATCAGGTGGCAACCGGCTTTCTGGAAGCGTCCAATATCAGTTACCCATTCCGTAAGTTTTTTCAGGATAAAGACAATTTGCATTTCAGTTTTGGCGCTTTCAAAGAGGTGTTTCCCAGCCAGAGACAAATCGCGACAGAAAGTGGTGTCATAGATTACGATTATCTGGTTTTTGCAACCGGCACAGAGAGCAATTTCTTTGGAATGGAAAACGTGAAAAAGAATGCGGTACCAATGAAGACCGTTAAGGATGCATTGGCGTTGAGAAACCACATTTTGAACAATAAGGAAAAAGCCACTAAAACTACGGACGCGAAAGAGCGTAAGAAACTGCTGTCGATCGTAGTAGCGGGAGCGGGGCCCACAGGTGTGGAAGTGTCGGGGATGCTAGCGGAAATGCACCGTACTATTTTCAAAAAAGACTACCCAGAGCTGGATCGGGAAGAGGTGCAGATATACCTCGTGGATGCATTGCCCGTGGTTTTGAAGCCGATGAGCGAAAAATCACAGCAGGAAACGCTTGAAGAACTTAAAAGACTGGGCATTCATGTGCTGCTGGAACATACTGTTAAAGACTATCAGAATGATGTCGTCACATTGGCGAATGGCCGGACCATTGACACTAAAACATTGATCTGGACGTCGGGAGTCACGGCTACCCAGCTTCCCGGGCTGCCAGAGAGCGCACTTGGAAAAGGCAAGCGTGTACTGGTAGATGGTTTTAATAAAGTAATAGGCTTTGACAACATTTTTGCTTTGGGAGACATTTGCCTGATGAATGCGGATGAAAAGTTTCCCGACGGACACCCGCAGCTGGCTCAGGTAGCCATTCAGCAGGGGAAAAACCTGGCGCGCAATATGGGGCTAATGCTGGATACAAAACCATTGGAAGCTTTTCATTACAAAGACAAAGGAACGATGGCCATCATCGGTATCAATAAGGCCGTAGCGGACCTGCCGGGTTTGCATTTCAAGGGTTTTATAGCGTACTTTCTGTGGTTGGTAGTGCATTTGTTTTCATTGATCCGCTATCGCAATCAGGTCAAAACATTTTACAACTGGATGGTGCTGTTTTTTACCAGAGACCAATCTCTTCGCTTCATTATGGATGCCAAGCCGGATAAATAGCTTTGTTGCCGGTATTACACAATTTAACGATGTTAGATTTTCACTATCATTAACCTATGATTCAAACTGTTACCGATAAATCCGAATATCCGTTCGAATGGCTGGATCTCTTGGATCCCAATGACGAAGAATTGAAAAGCATTACCGAAAAATATGATTTGCATGAATCGTCGATCAAGGACTGGTTGCAAACCGACCATTTACCCAAGTACGAAGACGTTGGAAGCTATACCTTCATCATTTTCAGGATTCATGCAGAATGCGTATCAGCTGAGGCAGATACAGTCACGGAACTCACCGACAAGGTGGCGATTTTTATGAATGCTCAGACAGTAGTAACACTTCATAAAAAGCCATGGTCAGGGCCGGAGTCCATTAAAGATAAACAGATCACGCAGCATGAATGTAAAAACACGCATCATCTGGTGAATGAAATCGTTAAAAGCTGTCTGGCAACCTTCGACGGCCCCTCGGCCAAACTAACCCGCGACATTGAATATTATGAGGAAAACATGTTCCTTAAAAACCGCAAAGCCTCGCTGCTGGAAGGCCTTTATTATCTTCGCAGGAAAGTAGAGGTCACCCGAAGGATCATTATGCTTTCCCACGACATCATCGAAAAGATGGACGCGCCCAATCACAGCAATACCTTCACGCGCGACACGCGGGACCTATATGTGAGGCTTTCTAATATCTATGACACACTTTTCGAAAATATGAACCAGCTGGTGATGATCTATTTCTCCATTTCCTCACAGCGTACCAATGAAATAGTGAGGGTACTCACCGTATTTTCAGTATTTTTCATGCCGCTGACCTTCATTGTGGGCATCTATGGGATGAACTTTGACTATATGCCCGAGCTCAGGCTCAGGCTGGGCTACCCGGGTGTGATGATCGTGATGGGCGCCATCACCTTGGGTATTTATGTCTGGTTTAAGCGACGCGGATGGCTGTAACTTGATTGTGGCTTTATTTTATAACCCATACTTTTGCTTTTTGTGAATTTCTAAATTTTATGAGGAATAGTTTTACCCTGCCTGCTTTTTACTTTTTGAACGCCTTATTTTTTCTCTTGCTCCTTCCATGCCAGGCAGCTCCTCTTGCCATTCCGAAAGTGCCGCAAACATTGAAAGCAGTCGCATTTTCTCCCTCAGAAATTACACTGACCTGGGTGGATGCGTCACTGGACGAAACGGGATTTGAAGTAGAAAGCTCGACAGATGGAAAGACTTTTGTAAAAATTGCAGCCCCAGCGGCCAATATTGTCATGTATCAAAGCACGGGACTCACGGCTGCAACGCCATATTGGTACCGGGTTCGCGCCAAGAATGCATCCGGGTTTTCAGCTTATTCCAACATTGCTACTGCTACAACCAAACCGCCGCTAATCACTATTCCAAAAGCACCGTCCGGCCTGGCAGGTATCGCTGTGTCCATCAGCCAGATCAATGTGAACTGGATTGACAATGCTACGGATGAGACAGGTTTTCAATTGGAAAGGTCATTAAACGGCGCTGCATTTGCCAAAATCGCTGATCTGACAGCCAATGTGATTACTTACCAAAATACAGGCCTTGGCACCGCTACTACTTATTATTACAGGGTGAGAGCGCTGAATACAGCCGGAGTGTCGTCGTATAGTAACATCATCTCGGTTACTACCCAAAATATCCCTGTCCCTGATCAGCCTATCAATTTTACAGCAGTTCCGCTGGCGAAAAATCTCATACAGTTGCGCTGGTCCGCGTTGACAGGCAACGCGGCCGAGGTACTGATAGAGCGTTCCAAGGGTTCGGATGCGCAGTTTGTTCAGATCCACAAACAGGCTGCGAGCGTGATCCAGTATGAAGATAAAGAAGCACTTGCGACCGATGATTACTATTACCGCATCAAGGCTGTGAATGCAGGCGGAAGTTCTCCTTACAGTTTGGTCGCTATCGTTCGTGCTGCATCCATCATTACTTCAACGGAACCCGCAGAAGACGGCAACCTGATCTATGTATCCGGGAAAACGTTGATTTCGAATCTGAAAAACAACATTCCTGCTTCGCTTCACCTCTATGATCTCAGCGGTACTGAAAGAAAAACCGCAAGAATTGGTCAGTTTTCGCAAACCGATCTGAGCATTTTGCATGCCGGGATATACATTGTCGTCATTCGCAAAGACAAAGAAGTAATTACCAGAAAAATAGCGCTTTACTAAATTCAACCTAAATCCTGGCGCATGAAACTCTCGCGTAAACCTCTGTTTATTCTGCTCATGCTATGCGTGGTCAGTTCCTCATTCAGTTTGGGACAAATCAAGAAAAAATACATTGTCAACGGCTATGTGGGAGGTTTTCGGGGTTTGGTTAATACAGAGGAAATCGACGCTGATAAGCTGACGCACATTAACTACGCATTCGTGAATGTCAAGGACAGCCTTGCAGTACTCACTAATCTGGCTACGGATTCGACCAATTTCAGAAAACTCAATGCATTAAAATTAAAGAACCCGGATCTCAAAATCCTGATTTCGATTGGCGGTTGGGCATGGAGCGAGAATTTTTCTGATGCCGTACTTACCGAAACTTCCAGACAGAAATTCGCCAAATCGAGCGTCGACATAATCCGCCAGTTCAACCTCGACGGCGTGGATATTGACTGGGAATACCCGGCGATGCGCGGTGAAGAAGGGAATATTTTCAGACCGGAGGACAAGCAGAATTTTACATTAATGTTCAAAGCCATTCGTCAGGAGCTGGATATATTGGAAAAAGAAAAGGGACGCAAATTTCAGCTGACCACTGCGGTCGGTGGGTCACAATCATTCGTAGATAATACTGAAATGGGCCTTGTGCAGCGCTATACCGATTATATATTCATCATGACCTACGACTATGGCGGGCGGAATGGAACAGTGGGCCATCATACTAATCTTTACAGTGATGGCGAGTCGTCGTCGGCTGACAAATCCGTGAAGAGCTTCATGGCTGCCGGTGTACCTGCCAACAAAATCGTTCTGGGAGCAGCTTTTTACGGAAAAGGAGTTGAAGCTGAGACAACTAATAACCACGGTTTGGGTCAAAAACGCGTTAAATCAGTTCAGGGCGGAGGGTATACCAAGCTGAAAGACACTCTGATAGATCAGAGCGGCTATAAGAAATATTACGACGAGAAAGCAAAGGCACCTTACCTGTTCAATGATTCCACCCGGATATTTATCACTTACGAGGATGAAGAATCCATCAAGCTGAAATGTGAGTATGTGAAAGAGAACAAGTTGGCCGGAATATTCTTTTGGGAGTATTTTAATGACCCGAAAGAGTACCTTATTAACGAGATCAGCAAGAATCTGGATTGATTAAAACCGCGCTACTAACCCCAGTAGGTCATTCTTTGTCAGCGTTTTCAGTATCGAACTATCCGTTTTGACCAAGTCATTGGCCAGGTCTTTTTTCGATTCCTGCAATTCCATGATCTTTTCTTCAATGGTACCCGGGCAGATCAGTCTCACAGCGATTACATTTTTCTTCTGCCCGATCCGGTAACTGCGGTCAATGGCCTGATTTTCAACGGCTGGGTTCCACCACGGGTCGATCAGGTACACATAGTCGGCTTCGGTGAGGTTTAGTCCCGTGCCGCCTGCTTTCAGGCTGATCAGAAATACCCGTACGTCCGCATTGTTCTGAAAGTTTTCGACACGAGCAGCCCGGTCACGCGTTTGGCCGGTCAGATACTCGTAGGCGATGCCTCTCTTTTTTAATTCTGGCCGGATCAGGTCCAGCATGGATACGAACTGAGAGAAAACCAAGATTTTATGCTGGGGAGATTTGCTTTCGATCTGTTCAATGAGCGTATCAATTTTCGAGGAATCATTTCCATAAAAAAGATCATCATTCAACAGGGCCGGCGAGTTACATATCTGGCGCAATTTGGTGAGTCCTTGCAGAATATGGAGCGCATCCCTGGGGATATCCACTTCATTGCGCGTGTTGAGAAAAGTATAAAATTCCAGCTCGTAAGCATTGTAAACCTTCCGCTGCTCGGTACCCATTTCGCAATAGATCACCATTTCGGTTTTGTCAGGAAGTTCGGTAGCGACCTGTTTTTTGGTCCTTCTTAAAATAAATGGGTTAATCCTTTTTTGCAGCTCTCTCGCCCGCTCATTGTCTTTGAAACGATCGATAGGAATAGAGAAATGGTTTCGGAACTGCGTTTTGTTGCCCAGTAAACCCGGGCAGGCAAAAGAAAGCTGCCCATACAGATCAAATGTGTTGTTTTCAACGGGCGTACCCGTCAGTACCAGCTTGTTGCGCGATTGCAGCAGGCGCGCAGCCTTGTAGCGCTGCGATTCCGGGTTTTTAATGGCCTGCGATTCGTCGAGAATAATGTAGTTGAATTGATATTTTCTAAGAAAATTAACGTCAGAAAGCAATGTGCCGTAAGAGGTCAGGATCAACTCGTACCGATCAAAATCAGTGATTTCTTTTACTCTTCCTGAACCATAAACCGTCAGGATTTTCAGGTCCGGTGCAAATTTCTGTACCTCTGCCTCCCAGTTGAAAATCAGCGAGGTAGGCACGATGATCAGGTTGGTATTGCGGACTTCTTTTTCTCTTTGAGACAATAAAAATGCAATCACCTGCACCGTCTTTCCCAGACCCATATCATCAGCCAGGCAGCCACCGAAGCCGAAATCATCCAGAAAATTAAGCCAATTAAGGCCTTCTTTCTGGTATTTTCGCAATTTGGCTTTCAGCGCCTTTGGGACTTTAATAGGTTTAATGGTGTCGAAACTGGCGAATGCAGACTGATAAAATGTGATCTGTTCCTGTACATCCTGAGCCAATGCCCCGGCTTCGTACATTTCCGCTACGGAAACGAAATTGATTTTTGGTGTTTGGATCATCTCGCCGGCTATTTCACCCGCTTCGAAGAATTTGGCAAATTTCTCAATCCATTCCTCTGGCAGTATTCCCAATGTGCCGTCGCCGAGTTCGACATACTTGTTTCGATTCTTAACAGCCTTATGTAAATGTTTTAGCGTCACCTTCTGGCTGCCAAACTTGACATTGGCAGTGGTATTGAACCAGTTGATCCCACTGGCGACGTGTACGGATATTTTGGCTCGGTTCGGATTTAATCTGTTCTTGGTGAGTGTATTGAAGCCTAGTATGGTAATGCCCTCGTCTCTCCATTCTTCGAAAATGGCGGGAAACCAGTCTTCGCTCAAAAACCTTTCACGATGCAGGTAGAAAAATTCCCTGCCCAACTGTTCTTCAAAGTCAGGATGTTGCCGGATCAATGTGCTGCTGAAACGGATTTCGGTATCGGTGTCTCTTTCTACTGTGAAAGGAAAGCCTTGATTGTCAACGGAGTAGATCTGTTTTCTTGAAAAAACCGGCACTTCTACGTCGCCGTATTTCATCACTGGCGTGATCATGACATAATTACCTACGTCTTCCAGGTAAATGAGTTTTTGGGTTTCCTGATTAAAACCCTGTTCTTCTTTTTGCTCGGGTGTGGCAGGTTTCAGGAACGAATAAGTGATCCCGATTTTGTGCTCTATTTTGGAGAGCAGGTTTTTCCTGAACTCCTCAAACTTGGTTTTGTGAATGAAAATTTTCTGATTGTGCTGCCTGAAAAACGCAATGGTTTTGAGAATTTCCTCCTGATCGATCAGGTAGAGCGAATCCAGGTATAGCACAAAATAGTCGTAAACCAGCCTGACCCTTTCAAGATCCAGATGCACACCGTCGAGTACTAGGTGACCTGAGATCTGGAAAAACTGGTCTTTCTGCGCAATGGTAAGCTGCATGTCAATGGCTGACTGTTCCAATTTGACCGGTACCAATGATGCGGCACTAATGTTCTCTGAAACGTTGGGGTTATGGTAGTAAAAGTCCAGGTCAAGCGGGTTTCTGACAATGGATTTCAGGCCGGCAATGTCTGTATCTGTTTTCTTTTTACGAAAGTTGTTTTGGAATGCAGAAACAGCTGTATGAAATTTAACAGTGTTAGTATTGTCCATCTGCCACACGGTTTCCAATGGATTCTGAGCCGTGAGCGGGTTTTTTAGCTTTCCATCCTTGGTGACCTGAGCATCGTAGAGTTCGAGGTAAAAATGGTCGTAATATTTGTTTTGCCCCAGTACCACGATGGTTTTGGAGTATTCGGAAGTTGCTTTTGCGCCCGGGATGTCAAAAGTAGGTTTTGCGATTAACTGATCCTGAAAAAAGGCAACCGACGACTGGTTTATAGGAATAAGTTCCTTCATTTTGGGCTTAATTAGCAGCTCGCGGTTACTGTATTCCATCTTGAAATACTCATCCGGATCAGGCTCGTTTTCCAAGCCATAATCCAATGCGACTTGTCTTATTTTTTCAAACCTCAACTTTTGGTCAAAGAATGCGCGCAGGTCTTTTCGGTTCAACAGGTTATACAGGACTTGTATCTGATGCTCACAAAGTTTCTTCTTGGGGGTATTGCATTCGCAGTACAATGTTACAGCCTGAGCATTTTGCCGCACGACTACTTTCAATGATTCTGTTAACGAACTAGGGATCTGGAATTGGCCGAAGTTGACGTCAATATCAGTGGGTTGTATCTCAAAAAAGCCCCGCCTGCCTGATTCCGGCAGTTCAGCGCTGTTTTGCAAAATATGGGTTGTAGAAAGGTCGGATAGGTTAAAATCGGAAAATGTAAAATTGTGCAGTCCTGTGATTACGGCTTCCGTCGGCTCATTCTTTTTCATTTGGCAAAATAGTCAACAATTGCTGAACGGCGCAGAAATCAACATAGACTTGGTGCCGATAATTTGATAAAAATAACGAAATTGCCCGCAATCGGAACCATAGAGGCATTTTACAGATTACTCCAAATTAAAATTTTACCCAAATGAAAATCGGACTAGCAGCGGATCACGGAGGATACGAGTTAAAAGAATTCTTAAAATCTTTTTTGGAAAAAAAAGGGCATAGCATTGAGGATTTTGGCGCTTTTAAGCTGGATAACCAGGACGATTACCCGGATTTTGTTATTCCATTGGCTCAGGCAGTTGTCAGTAAGGATGTGGAGCGGGGCATTGCAGTTTGCGGAAGCGGGGTAGGAGCCTCAGTAGCAGCCAACAAGGTGTCCGGCGTTCGCGCAGCTTTAATCAACGATCACTTCTCGGCACATCAGGGAGTGGAGGACGATGACTTGAATTTGCTTTGTCTGGGAGGTCGGGTGACCGGCAATATGGCCGCGCAGGAATTGGTGGAGGCGTTTTTGAATGCTGAGTTTACCGGTGCGGAAAGACACATGCGCAGATTAGGAAAAGTGAAGGCAATAGAGAAGTAATGCAATTAGACTTGGCAAGTCTCTAAGACTTACCAAGTCTGTTTTGGCATTATTATTTTGCAAAACCGCGTTAATGAAAAAATTGACCTGCCACTGTTTTTTAAAGCTTTCCGCTTTTCTTTTTTCTGTTTCTGTCTCAACGGCTTTTGCTCAAACAGCGGCTGACTCGCTCAAAGCAGCATCTGTGGATTCCGCCAAAGTGGTGAAATCCGACACGGCACCCGCGCCGTCACATGTTGTGATCGATACGGTGAAGTACCGTTTTATTGGTGACGGAAATTTCACCCGGGGTAATGTGAACCGCAGCCTGGTGGTACTGAGGGCGGAAGTCTTATTCAGCGGCCCGGTCATCAATATGGCAACCAATCCCAGGTTCACCTATGGAAAGCAGAACGGCGTACTGGCTGAAAGGGATAGTTACCTCGATTTGTTTGTCGACTTCTTTAAAAAAAGAAGGACTTATGTATTTGGTCTGGGTGTATTAGAAACGAGCAATTTACGCAGAATCGATCTGAGGCAAATGGCAGGTGCGGGGATCGGTTACCGTGTTGTGAAAACCAAAAACAACGACCTGAGCCTGACCAATGCCATTCTCTACGAATCGACGAATTTCAGGGAGATCTCGACCGTTACGACCATTCGTAATTCTTTCAGAATCAAGGGAAAACATTCCGTGATGCAGGATAAGATCCGTTTTAATCACCTCACATTCATTCAGCCTGCATTGAATGACTTGTCCAATCTGCGCTGGAACACGATATTGTCGGTGGAACTCCCACTCAACAAATGGGTCACATTGCGCACCAGTTTTGAAAACTCCTACGAAAGCGTGGTCGAGTCGTCCCGTAAAAGAAATGACTCGCGGGTAACTTTCGGTATCTCCGTAGGGAACAAATAAATGTTTGTAGCGCCACATTTGTAAGGGAGAGACATTTATAATGATGTCTTATCAAAAGCACATTATATATTCAGAATTTGTGCTTTACTAAGTAACCATCATATTCCCAATCTTGCAATGAAAGAGTCACAGGATAACCGCCGTCAGTTTATCAAAAATTCGGTGGGTACCGCCGCCAGCCTAATGATGATACCGGTATTAAGCAATGAAGTGTTAGCTTCGGTACCTGCCGAAACGACTGAACTGGTTCCAGCGGTGGCGATGCCGCCAAGAATTAAATTTTCTGTGATCGGCATTAACCACGGCCACATTTACGGTCAGGTCGAAGCAGTGACCAGAGGTGGTGGCGAACTGATTTCGTTTTATGCCAAAGAAGCAGACCTGGCGGCTGCATTTGCAAAACGCTACCCGAACGTGAAGCAAGCACAGAGCGAGGCGGAAATTCTGGGAGACAAATCCATTCAGCTGATATTGAGCTCGGGTATCCCTGACGAACGCGCTCCATTGGGTGTGAGAGTGATGAAGAGCGGAAAGGACTATATGGTTGACAAGCCTGGTATCACTTCGCTGGAACAGCTCGCACAAGTGAGGAAGGTTCAGAAGGAGACCAAGCGTATCTATTCGATTATGTACAGCGAGCGCCTGGAAAACCGCGCGACCATCAAGGCCGGCGAGCTGATTAAGGAAGGGGCGATCGGGAAGGTTGTACAGACCATCGGGCTGGGGCCGCACCGCATGAGTGGTAGCACGAGGCCAGAATGGTTTTTTGATAAAAAACGCTTCGGCGGTATTATATGCGACATTGCTTCGCACCAGTTTGACCAGTTCCTGTTTTTCACGGGATCTACCAAAGCGGAAATCGTTGCTTCTCAGGTGGGGAATGTAAATCATCCTCAATATCCTAAATTCGAGGATTTTGGGGATACAATGCTGAGAGGAAACGGAGGAGCAGGCTACATTCGTGTCGATTGGTTTACGCCAGATGGCCTTAAAACCTGGGGAGATGGACGTTTGACTGTACTGGGAACGGAAGGTTACATTGAAATTCGTAAAAACATTGACATAGCCGGCAGGGAAGGAGGAAACCACCTTTTCCTGGTTAATAATAAAGACACACAATACATTGATTGCAGCAAGACCGAATTGCCGTATGGCCGCCAGCTTGTGGACGATGTACTGAACCGAACTGAGACAGCGATGTCGCAGGAACATTGTTTTCTGGCTACGGAACTGGCGTTGAAAGCGCAGAAAAATGCGCAGAATGTAGCTACGCTGAGCTAAAAATCCATCAATATCCGTCCGCTCACTTAATCCATCTCACTATGAAACTGAGTTTGATTTTCGGCATTCTCCTCGCAGGCACAGCCTGCGGACAGGAGCTTGTCAGTAATGCTGATCGGGAGATCGTTTTCACCTCTGTCAATGTAATTCCAATGGACCGGGAGACGGTTCTGAAGGATCAGACGGTGGTTGTTAAGAGCGGACGGATTACAGCTTTGGGCGAAAGTTCCAAGGTAAAATACGGAAAGAATGCGCTGATCGTGAACGCGAAGGGCAAGTACCTGACGCCTGGCTGGTCGGAAATGCATGCGCACGTGCCGGCCGTGGACGATCTTGGGCCTATGAAAGAGGTACTCATGCTCTACCTTGCCAACGGGATCACGACGATCCGCGGTATGCTGGGTAACGCGAAGCATCTGGAATTAAGAGATAAGGTTAGGAAAGGAGTAATCCTCGGCCCTAATTTTTACACCACCGGCCCTGCATTCAGCGGCCAGACTGTGAAAACAGCGGCGAGAGGAATTGAACTGGTTCAAGAAGAAAAAGCTGCCGGATACGACTACTTGAAGTTGCTTCCCGGTCTGACGAAAGAAACATTCCCCGGTATCGCCAAAACCTCCAAGGAACTGGGTATCGGCATGGTCGGGCACGTTTCGTTCAGTGTGGGAGTTTGGGCTGCGATTGATGCCGGTTATTCTTCCATTGATCACTTGGACGGTTTTGTGGAAGCGATCACGCCGGGCATTGATACGCTTGCGGAGCAGGAAACCGGTCTTTTCGGAACCTGGATTGCCTACTCTGTTGATACTACCAGAATTCCTGCACTGGTAAAAGCATTAAAAGAGAAAAATATCAGGGTAGTGCCTACACAAGCCATTGCGGAGCGCTGGTTGTCACCGCTGCCAGCCAGTACTTACGAGAAGGATCCGGATTTGAAATACATGAAACCGGAAGATGTAAAAAACTGGATGAATGCAAAAAATGGCTACGCTAACAATGCGAAATTCAGTAAAGAACACGCCGAGGCTTTTGTCAATATTCACAGGAAACTGATCCTGGCTTGCCAAAAAGGGGGCGTACAACTCATGCTTGGTTGCGATGCGCCACAGGTCTTGAATGTACCCGGCTTTGCCACGCATCACGAATTGAAGTATTTGACACTGGCAGGACTCACGCCATTTGAAGCATTGCAAACCGGAACCGTGAATGTGGCCGACTATCTCAAAAAGGTTGATTCAGGAGTGATTAAAACCGGTAATGTATCCGATCTGGTGCTTTTGAATGGCAATCCCTTGGAAGATATCAGCCAGACGAAAAATATTGAGGGCGTGATGATCGGTAGTAAATGGTTGCCCAAGTCCTACCTGCAAGCCGAGTTGAAAAAGCTGGAAAAGCAGTAACTACTCTTCGTAAATCATTTTGCGGGTCATTCCCCCGTCGATAACCAGATTGATACCTGTAATGAAATCATTGGCAGGGTCGGTCAGGTAGAGACACGCCCTCGCGATATCTTCGGGCTTTCCGACGCGGCCTGCCGGATGCTGAATGTGGTCAGTCGGTTTCAGTTTTTGATAATCACCAGTTTCAATCCACCCCGGACTGATTGCATTCACCGTGATCTTGTCAGGCCCCAGCGAGATCGCAAGTGCATGTGTGAGGGCCAGAATTCCACCTTTGGAGGCCGCATAAGCTTCCGTGTTCGGCTCGGACATGAGTGCCCGTGTTGAAGCAATGTTGACAATTGAGCCTTTTTTGCCCATACTCATCACTTTTGCAACTTCCCGCGCACATAAAAATGTACCGCGCAGATTGGTATTAATGACATAGTCCCAATCCTCCACCGAAAGATTATAGGGTGAATCATTTCTTCCAAGACCGGCATTGTTAATGAGCACATCGATATTACCCAACTCGTTGTGTTCTTCCTTCACAGCCTGGACAATGTCGCCGGGAACGGTAAGGTCTATTACCCGGGATATGATCCTGAACCCTTCCTTTTCCAGTTTCGCCTGAATCTTTCGCAGCCCGTTAGCATCACGGTCCCACATCACGACGGTCGCGCCCTGACGAGCATATTGTTCGGTAATGACGCTTCCAATGCCATTTCCTGCACCGGTCACGATCACAACTTTATTTTGGTAGGTTAACATTTCATTTTGCTTAAATGCGAGTCGGTACTATTCAGAAAGTGATGCAAAATCCTCGTCAGACAGTTCAATGCTTGCTGCTCCCAAATTTTCATTCAAATGTTCAAGCGAGCTTGTACCGGGTATCAGCAAGATATTGGATGCACGTTTGGCCAGCCAGGCCAATGCAATCTGCGCAGTGGTAGCCTGGTGTTTTTCGGCAATACTGGTGATCTTGCTTTTTAATTTATCCGGCCCCGAAGCCAGCGGATACCATGGGATAAATGCCATACCACGCTGAATGGTGTAGTCCAGCACACTTTCCCACTGCCTGCTGCCCAGGTTATATAAGTTTTGCACAGATACGATTGGTGTAACCTTCTCAGCGCTCTCGATCTGGCTGACGTCCACTTCCGAAAGACCTACATAGCGAATTTTACCAGCTTTTACAGCGTCTACCACGGGGCCAAGCGTTTCAGCAATAGGAAATTTGGAATCGAAACGGTGCAGCTGCCATAAATCGATCACATCGACTTTCAAACGTTTCAGGCTTCCTTCGATGGCTTCCTTAATGTGTTTGGGGGCGCCATTTACCACCCATTTATTGGGCCCTGTTCTCTCAAAACCGCCTTTTGTGGCTATTAATAGATTTTTCGGATAAGGGTGCAAAGCGTCTGCGATGAGCACTTCGTTGGTATGCGGGCCGTAAGAATCGGCTGTATCTATAAAATTCACTCCGGATTCGACGGCTGCCTGCAATACTTTTTTTGCGATTTCCCTGTCCGGCGCGTCTCCCCAGACTCCTTTGCCGGTCAGCTGCATTCCGCCATATCCCAGTCTGTTGACCTCAATATCCCCGCCGACTTTGAATGTAGCCGCACTTTCTGTTGTGGAACTCATGTTACTTTTGTTAAAGGTTATTCATTTTAAACCAATGGCTGCGATTATTCATTCACTATTTGGCTGTCATATATATTAATTTCAGGTCACAAATGTCACGCCAGCGATTATTTGCCATTTAACCGCCTGGCATAGTTTTGTTCGAAGTAAGGTAACCAAATGGATTACTGCAATGACTACGACCATATATGAAGACCGGGCGCGCGAGCTGGTTACGGAAATTTTACAAATTATTGAAGCGAAAGGATTGAACCTGGCAAATGCTTTGCAGGAAGCAGGTATTTCGGAAAAATCTGCTGATCATTTTATTAACCAAAAAGGTATTCCCAGCCTTTCCGAGTTTATTGCGTTATGTCAGATATCAGGCATTTCGTTTCACTTGCCTTCCATTGAAACGCCTAATACGGCAATGTGAGGCATTAGCTGCCGACTTCAAAATTGAATTCGCCATTCATGATTAGTTTGGCGTCGATCGTTTCTGGGTTTCCCGGAATTTGCAGGCCTTTTATTTTAGTGGTTTTGCCTTTGCTCAGCAGGTCGAACACATTCTTGTCGGTCAGTTTTTTACCCAAAAACTCGAAGGGTATCTTAAAACCGCATACCTGGAAATTCGCGCAGCCATAAGCCGTTTTTCCCTTTTTGAGCAAATGTTGCTTGCATTTGGGGCAGGTGAGGGTTTCTATGGAGATTTCTTCTTTTGGCTCTTTGGGTTTGGCCTCCTTTTTTAATTTTTCCTCTTTTTCAACGGGTACTTCTTCTGCAATCGTGATCGCCCGGGTACGGTTACTTTTTACTTCCTGAGTGAGGTCGACCACCATTTGAATGAGCTCCTGTTTGAAGGTTTCCATTTCATATTCACCTTTTTCGATTAGCCGAAGCTTGCGCTCCCAGTTTCCGGTCAATTCCGCACTTTTCAATAACTCATTTTGAATGGTATCAATCAGATCCATGCCGGTTTGAGTAGCGAAGATATTTTTCTTCTTTTTCTCAATGTACCTGCGTTTGAAGAGCGTTTCAATGATGTTGGCGCGGGTGGAAGGTCGGCCTATGCCATTGTCCTTCAAGAGCTCGCGCATTTCTTCGTCTTCTACCTGTCTTCCGGCGGTTTCCATTGCGCGCAGCAATGTTGCCTCCGTGTAGGCTTTCGGTGGAGTCGTTTTTCCCTGATGCACACGCGGCTCATGCGGCCCTGTTTCTCCGACCTCGAAATTGGGCATGACTTTTTCCTCGTCTGCGGCCTCCTTTTTCGCACTGGCATCATTGGCATAAACTGCCCGCCAGCCCGGTTCCAATATCTGCTTTCCGGTAGCTTTAAATTCAACCTGCCCAACTTTTCCCAAAACAGTGGTGTTGGAAACCTTACATTCAGGATAAAATGCGGCTATAAACCGGCGGACGATCAGATCATAAATGCGTTTTTCATCCTGACTGATATGGTTCGGTAAAACGCCGGTTGGAATAATGGCGTGGTGGTCTGTTACTTTTTTATCATCAAATACCGTCTTGGATTTGGGTATCGGTTTTTCCAGAATGGAAGCAGTGTACTGCGCGTAGTAAGTCAGTTCCCGCATGATTCCTTCAATCTTGGGGTGCAGGTCCTCGGACAGGTAAGTAGTATCGACCCTGGGGTAGGTCACAAATTTTTTCTCGTAAAGATTTTGAATGTGTTTTAATGTGTCTTCTGCCGAATAACCGTATTTTTTGTTTGCTTCAACTTGCAGGGAAGTCAGGTCAAAAAGCCTTGGATTACCTTCCTTGGCTTCCTTTTTCTCAAATGATGTGATTTCAAAGTCGTGTTGCAGCAGATAGGCGAGTCCCTTATTGGCTTTCTCTGCGCTCCGCATCCGGTCAATGGTTGCGGTAAATTCGGTTTCCCGGTAAATGGTTTTTAACTCCCAGTATTCTTCGGAAACGAATGCATCAATTTCTTTCTGTCGCTGGACAATGAGCGCGAGGGTAGGGGTCTGTACCCGTCCTATTGAAAGTACTACTTTTCCCTGCCCGAATTTCTTGGTGAAGAGCCTCGTGGCGTTCATTCCCAATAACCAGTCGCCAATGGCCCGTGCGCTTCCGGCAGCATATAAATTGTTGTACTGCTCGCTATCCTTCAATTTCTCAAAACCTTCGCGAATGGCCTGCTCTGTCAGGGACGAAATCCATAGCCGCTTCACGGGCACCGCACATTTGGCTTTCAATAACACCCATCGCTGGATCAGCTCGCCTTCCTGGCCTGCGTCACCACAATTAATCACTTCTTCACAGGCTTGTATCAAATGTTCGATCACGCCAAACTGCCTGACGGCACCCGGATTGTCAATAAGCTTGATGCCGAAGCTGGATGGGATCATGGGCAGGTCTTCCAGCCGCCAGGATTTCCATCTTTCCGTGTAGTCGTGTGGTTCTTTTAATGTACAGAAATGCCCGAATGTCCAGGTGACCTGGTATCCGTTTCCTTCGTAATAACCGTCCTTTCGCTGATTAGCTCCGATTACATTCGCTATGTCTTTTGCTACACTAGGCTTTTCAGCGATACAAACTTTCATATTATTCTTTACAAACGGCATTACTCAGAGATCCGCCATGCTTGATAAACCCGGTTTTGCTGATACTGAGGTTGGCAAAGTTTGTGATTTTTATTGAAACTATCGCACCAGATCGGGGCAATCCGCGGGCCGATTGATCCGTCTCCCGCATCCCACATCCTATGCGAATCGGTTAAAATCAACCGAATACTCAATATTTTAAGGTTTTCTGAAAAAATTTTAAAAATATTTTTTGATGTGAGAGACGTGTCAGGGCGAAAAATTTGGTGAATTTCCCTATTGGTATTGTACACTCCGAATATTATTTGGTCAGCAAAGGCAATTGTAAAATTTAATAACAGTCTTCCTCAACGGACAATAATAAGGTAGTAAGGTCGCTTATCGTAACAAAATCTTTTTAAGCGACAAATCGTTAAAATAAGTAACTTTTAAATTTTGTATCTTTAAATAATACCATTTTTGTTTACCATTGCTTTGTGTGTTTTTAATGATTTTTTGGCCAATTTGGCCGAATATAGTTTTGTTATTACTGGCACTGAACGTTTGTATTCAGAATATTGTAGTATATTTGTATCACAATTAGAGACAAGAACAAGAACAAAACAATAAACACTATTACCAATGAAAAATGCAAAAAACATGTTAGCCGTAGCCTTGATGGTAATCGCTAGCGCAACTTATGCCAACGCTAATAACTCCACATATAAAGTTGAAGAGAAAGTTAAGGTTACAGTTTTGAACAAAGCGTTGCCAGCATCGCTTCCAGTTTTGGAAAGCCCTGCGCCACAAAACGCAAAAGCAACTAATGACACCAATAAACATAGTGCAACACAAAAAGCAGCTATCGTAGGACTTCAGTTAAAAAGTACTGTTACGAAGTAATTCAAATAAGCCTTGATTAGAAGGTTTTGTTGCCAATTTGATTTAAAAATGGGAGAATATTCTTCCATTTTTTTTTGTGCCTGGATGTTTTTGGAAGGGGGATTTCTTAGACCAGAATGAAAATTGTATCTTTGATGATGTTTAATTTAGAGCTATCCGATATTAATGAACTGCAACCTGTTTTTGACAGGTTACTTGCCAAAAGAGACCAAATCAATCGATTTCGGCCGCTTCCGGAATCGGTATTGAGAAAAATTAAAGAAGGTCTCAATCTGGAATGGACTTATAATAGCAACAGTATCGAGGGCAATACACTGAATCTTCGGGAAACGCAACTGATACTTCAAGAGGGTATTACAATCAAAGGGAAATCGTTAAGGGAGCACTTTGAGGCTCACAATCATGAAAAGGCGATTAATTACCTGTATAGTCTGGTAAATCCGGAATATGCGATGCGTAGTATTGATATTTTGTCTCTTCACGGGTTAGTTTTGAGAAGTATTGAAGACGATTTTGCGGGGCGGATCAGAAATGCCGGGGTGCGGATTGTGGGTGCGAATTTTACACCGCCTAATGCGAAAAAGGTTTCAGATTTGTTGGACGAGCTTGTGGAGTTTACTAATTCTAATCCATTGGGTTTAAACGACATCGTTTTGTCGACCATTTTTCATCATAAACTGGTTTGGATACATCCATTTTTTGATGGTAATGGCAGGACTGTGCGGTTGGCGATGAATTTGCTTTTAATGCGATCGGGTTTTCCTCCCGCTATTATCCTTAAAAATGATCGTAAAAAATACTATGATGCGCTCAATCAGGCCAATAAAGGGCAGTATCATAAACTTTGCTTGCTGATGACGCAGGCGCTGGAACGAAGCCTGAATATTTACCTCAATGCATCGCCGGGCTATGACCGGGACTATGAGCCGATTACCCGGATTGTGATGGAGGAAGCGGTTCCCTATGGGGCCGAATACGTAAGCTGGCTTGCGCGCCAGGGGAAAATTGATGCTTATAAAGAGGGGCGTAACTGGCTGACTACGAAAGAAGCTGTTGCTGATTATGTGAAGAATAATAAAAAGGCTAAGGGACTACCTAAAAAAGCTCCCGATCGAGATCATGAGTAGCAGGGATTCTTCTTTGGAGGTCCCTGCACTGATATTGAAGGCAAATTGCTCGCGGAACGGCGTGATGTAAAAACCACCGCCATAGCCCTGGTGCCAATAGTTGGCACTCGAAGGGTCCGTATCAGCCCATACCCGTCCTACGTCATAAAAACCCCGGATTCCGATCTTCAAGGGGATAAATGTGTTCTTTGTTTCGGTCAGCTGGTAGCGCAGCTCAGTATTCAGGAACGCTTTCGATTCGCCTGTAAACCTGTTTCTTTTATAACCTCCAAGATCATTCAATTGCCCCAGTGAGAAGAGCTTGTAGAACGGTAGCTGGCCACTGGTAATGCCTCCGCCAAGCCGCAAGCCGAAGGTCAGTGGATTTTTGCTGTGCGTGGAAGCGTACTGTTCCAGTTCGAGGTCGGAAATAGAGAATATCTTATCATCGGATTTGGAAACATGGCCGACGTGCTGGGTTAGCTGCACCCGAAATCCTTTTTCAGGTAATGACGCCCTGTCACGGAAGTCGAGGTTCAGGATTCCTTTCGCATAAAGCAGATTAACTTTTTGGACTCCAAATACATCGGGATTATCAAACAAATAACTGTTGTTTCTCTTGATCCCTTCGTCGATTTCATAATTGGCCGTCAGCTCGATCTTGCTTTGCTTCCAGAACTGGCGGAGAGCTCCTGCGGAGGCTGATATCGAGTTGTATTGCGCCCGGTAGTAATTGCTTTGCCGTTCCGTGTTTTTCTTCGTGTCGTTTCCTACTCCAAAGAAAAAATTATAGTTCAGCGGTCTTGAAACTGCGATCTGAGAAATTCCATCCCATTTGCCGATCAACTGCCGGAACTGATTGGCGTAGCTGAACTCGTAATTTCCCTTGATACTGACCGACGCTTTGAATGTATGTTTGGAAGAAAAATCAGGCTTAGCAAAGCGTTGGCGCGTGAATGTCACGCCGCCGTGCACCGCGAGCCCTGTGAAAGGATTGTAGGTTACCAGCCCGATCGGCAGATAAGTGTTGTATTTAAAAGCCTTCCTGTCGTATTCGTATAAATGCTCATCCTTGGGCTGTATTTTCCGTCCATCGGTCCCAAGGTCCAACCTGCCGTTTTCATCTTTTTCATAAACCAGGGTCGCAGTGCCGCCGCTTTTTACATGAGAATGATCCGTCACGGAATCGTCACCACCGCCGCTGATTACCCGTACGAGGATCGATTTTGCAGATTCTCCTTCGATCTCGAAAACATCATCACCCAGCAAGCCGAAGAGCCTTATTTCGCGGGTTTCATCTGTATTAAATGTTCTGTGGTAATATATCTTGGAAGGTATCGGCTGCTTACTATCTTTATTTACATCAAAAACAGTAACCGACACTGAACCGTCGGCAAAGCGTTTAACTTTAAAATATTCAGCCTTATTGGAGCCTACAATATCCACTTCTCTGGCAAGCAGCTCATAATACTGCGCTGCGTAGGTTTGCAGGTCCTTTATTCTGATTTTTAGTTTCCGCTCGATTTCCTTTCCATCTTTTGCATAAATTTCAACAGGCATTTTTTGGATGGCGGCTGTAATATCAGCCTCTGAAATAGCGTCCTGGATTTCTTTTGCGGCCAGCACCCAATCGTTTTTTGTCAGCTCATTTCCAACGAACCGATCCAGGTGACGAGCCTGCCACATCAGGCTGCGGAGTCCCACAATGCGCTCGCCGAAATTTTCACCATTCGGCATACCCCATTCACGGTCTGCAAGCCAGGGAATGATGCCGTCCCACCTTGAAAACGCATGATCGCGGTCCCGGGGAATCGGACGGAACAATTCGCCATCTTTATCTTTATATCCCGCCCATTTCCAATTATCCTCGTGTTTGCTCCAATCTCCGATCCACAAATCAAAGATCCTGGCCCGCGCGAATTCCCGGTGGTCGACGCGGTTGTCGTGGTCGTGGTAGAGCTTGTC
Source organism: Dyadobacter sp. (assembly GCF_039919315.1). Classification (GTDB taxonomy): domain Bacteria; phylum Bacteroidota; class Bacteroidia; order Cytophagales; family Spirosomataceae; genus Dyadobacter. The sequence goes on from NZ_JBDSFX010000102.1 coordinate 259,300, forward strand.
AAATAGTTTGAAGCTTTTTTCAATGTCTTTGGCGCGGCCAAAAATTTTATCTTTCTCAATTTTATCAGTCGGCCGCTCTTCCAGCATGCCAAACAGGTTTCCGTAATCATCCTTGAAAGTGCCTAGCTTATTGTCTTTGGGCAAAACATATAACTCTGGCGAAGCATGCAGGATGCCGATTTTATCCAAAAGGGGCGCGACCGCCATTGCGCCGTAAGGTTGTTGCGTAGAAGTTTGATCTTTCAAAACCTGGGACACAATGGTACCCCTCAACTCATAGCTCAGCGCGCGGAACGGATCTTTGTTAACCGACCGGAATACATATTCCTTACCATTGCCAGCTACCAGTTTCAGAGAGGTAGTTTGCCTGCCGCCACCTTTTCCGTTGATCACCAAACCTTGAAAAGTAGTGTCCATGTTCAGGTAGGGTACTTTCACGGGCACTGTCCAGGAGTCGCGGTAATGCTTACCCAGCCAGCTTTCTTTGAAATTTCCACTGGCATATTCGGCGCCGCCGGCTATGATGGTGTCGTTACGATGAGCTACTTCCATTTTGTCGGCTGGTTTCGCTATATTTTTGCAGGGTTGGAACAATGTATTTTTAATGTTCGCGCCGGAATTTTCACAGGCGGATTGCATTAAGATATTACCGTGTTCCTTTTCCAGCTTGCCGTTGTTGATGATGAAATGCTGATAGGCTACGGCCCCATTGTTCTTGTAATCAATTTCTATAAAACCGGTTTTCGATGATGCCAGCGGTATTTTTTTACTTTTGGCAACATAGTTACCCTCCGCGATTGCCCCGCTATTGATGTAGAAATTCTGTCCTTTTTTAGAAATAGATTGATTGCGCTCGTGCCCTGACGCGAAGATCAGGGAAGAGTAATCCTGCAAAACACCATCGAGCTTATACCGGAATGCGTCAAACTGCTCATTGATAATGTCTTTATGGGTTCCCACATTTTGCCGGAACGCTACCATTGCATTGCCTATCAGCGGCGGGAATAAATAGGAAGTGGCGGGAAACCTACCTCCGTAATTCCCTAACGATTCGAGTGGGAAATGGGAGAGTAACATTACATTTTTGTTATTGACTTCGTCCAACGTTCCCTCCAATTCTTCAATAAAATTGTCGGTATCGGCTATGGAACATACATCTGAGGAAGGAATTGGCTTTTCGTGCGGGTGATTCCACCATTGTGAGTTGATGATGACAACTTCCAATGTGGGCAGTGAAAACGTCCATGGACCAGGACAGCCGTGCTCGATAAAAATGTGAAAACGATTATGTTTATTTTGTTTTAATGCTTTATCGAGTGCCTGTACTTTTTTCCAGCCGTCGTGGCCCGAATCCTGCCAGTCCCGGTCCCCTTGGTTCAGTAGCATTTGCAGCTGCGGACTGCGGTCGAGGACGCTATGGGCTTTGAGTTTCCAGTTTATAATCTGCTCAGTTGAAAAGGATTCCGGAAAAATATCGCCGTTGAGTACCCACAACACCGGGCCGGGACTGCTGGCAAGGTATTGATCCATCAAGTCAAATAATTCGTCAGGATTTTTGAGGTCCGCCGTATTGCCGGTCAGCACTACTTTCAGATCTGCGGATTGAACTTGAAATGCAAGTAAAATCATTGCTAAAAAGGTCGTCACCGTCCGTAGAAGCGTAAATGTTTGAGGAGACGTCGAGTGTAAACGTGTTTGCAAAGTCCCGGAATTTGAATGTTAAATGATTTTACAAGTTAGCATGATTTTTGGCAGTTGTAAAGGTTGGATTTATGGTAAATGTTGTATGTATGAATTATAATGCAGTTTTTTGGCGTTAACTCCACTGACAGATCCTTCAATTTGTTTTAAAATTAGTGCATGCATGAAGCTTTTGCTTATCGAAGACGAACCGAGTGTGATATCGCTGATTCAAAGGAGCCTTTCCGCGTCCGGTCATGAAATTACGGTAGCTATGGATGGCCAATCGGGCCTGGAAATGGCGCTTCGACATGCATTTGACATTATTATTCTCGACTTAATGCTTCCTGTCATCAATGGCATGGAAGTGTGTCGGCGGCTGCGTAACGCTCAGTCAATCACGCCTATACTGATGCTTACCGCGCTGGGGACCACTGAAAATATCGTTTCGGGGTTGGACGCCGGGGCCGATGATTATATGACCAAGCCATTCAAGCTGGCTGAGCTGGAAGCCCGTCTGCGGACGCTGGCACGTAGGGGTAAGGAGCCGGAAAAAGAGAAAAATCAGGATTTACTCGTGCTTGGCGATCTTGTATTGGATAAGGTAACGAAAACCGTTAAACGCAAAGGACAGCTGATCGATCTGACGGCTACGGAATTCAGGCTGCTGGAATACCTGCTCAACAATACCAACCGCGTGCTGAACCGGATGGAAATCCTTGAAAATGTCTGGGATATCAATTTTAACCTGGGTACCAATGTAGTAGATGTTTACATTAACTATTTGAGAAAGAAAATTAATAAAGATCACCCTGTCAAACTCATACATACGGTTTTTGGGATGGGATATGTAATCCGGGAAACTTATGAAGATCCAAAATAAAATTGCGCTGATCTTCACGATCCTGTCAGGGGCTATTATCATGGCTCTAAGCGTTTTTATCTACATTTTCGGCTCTGAAAGCATTTCCAGCAGCTTTTTTCACCGACTGGAAGTCCGTTCGGACATTGTGGGGCATGCGGCGGCGGAGGAGAATAAGTCAAAAACCTCTATGTATTATGACTTCAAGGAAAAGCACCTTGGCGACCTCCCTTTTGAAAAGCACCGGGTTATTTGGAGTGGAGATTCTGTTAAGACACGGCATTTTAAAAAGAAATTGCAGCTGCCCGAATCATTTTACAAAGACATTGTAGCAGGTACCCCCACGCGTTTTTTCAGGGGCGATACTTCTTATGTGGGCCTGGGAATAAGTAAAGGTGACCAGAAATTAGTGATCATTTCTTCGGCGGTAGACCTTTTCGGGCTGGCAGAGATGGATAATCTCAAAAATCTGTTGCTCATTGGGTTTCTGATTTCCATGATCTTTGTTTTTACTTTTGGAAAACTCTTTTCAGCCCAGGTATTTAATCCGATCCGGCGCATTATCCGGAATGTGAAAGGCATTAATGCTCATAATCTGCATCAGAGGCTGGTTAATGACGGCAGCGAGGACGAGGTTGCAGACTTGTCGAGCACATTCAATGACATGCTCGATCGTCTTGAAATTACATTTGAAATACAAAATAACTTTGTCAGTAATGCTTCACACGAGTTCAGAACTCCGCTCACGGTGATCAGCGGCGAAGCCCAGCTAGGTCTTGCTGTATCTGGGCTTCCACCTGCCGCCAGAGAATCATTTAATACAATTTTGCATGAAGCTGAGAAACTGGAACATCTCACCAGTAGTATGTTAAGCCTGGCCCAGACGGGTTTTGATGGAAAAAAAGAGCAATGGGGCATTCTCAGGATCGACGAGCTGATCCTCTCCGTAAAAGAAGCAGCAGACATGATTATGCCGGCCAACCACATTAAAATTGATTTCGATAACCTGCCCGACGATGATGAAAAACTGAGCCTGAACGGCAACGAAACGCTATTGAAGGCCGCTTTGACCAACATTGTTCTTAATAGTTGCAAGTACTCTGATAACAAGCCTGTTGACATTCAGATCAGTGCCAATCAAACGAATATCATCGTGGAGGTTATTGACCATGGCATCGGCATTCCAGACAAAGAGATCGGGCAGATTTTTGTACCCTTTTTCCGCGCTTCGAATACAGTGAAGTACAAAGGCTATGGAATTGGGCTGCCTCTGGCCAACAACATTATCCGCATGCACCAGGGCAGCATCCAGGTGCTTAGCCAGGTAGGCGAGGGTACCCGTTTCAGCATTCAGCTGCCTATCCGCTACCAGTGATTCACATCAGATCTTAATATTCTCATCTCATTCTAATAACTCTCTCACCGTATTATAACCCGGCTTTTAGCCCGTGCTAATATCTCTGCGCTAACATTGCATTATCAAATTTTATGGTAAATGTATTGTTAATCAAAAAGATAGAAATATGAAAACGGTTATGGTTCCCAGTGATTTCAGCCCCGAGTCAGTTCAGATAGCGGAGGCGCTTGTGAGAGATTCCACACAAGAGGTGCGTTTGGTTTTTACACATCTTTTTCACGTTGCGGACGACATTCAGGATCTCCTTTTTTCGAATTACCGCGAAAAGGAATATGAATTGGTATCCGAAGATTTCTGGCGGGAATGCAGGGTATTGAAAGGTTGCAACGAACCCAAACTGAAAAGCATCCGCGTTGCTTTTTACTACGGCAACAAGCTCGCTTCATTCAAGAATTTCCTGGATGCAAATGAAATAGATTGCATTGCCTACTCCGAAAACTACGGCGTTCCAAAGCTTAGCAAAAGTAGTCTTGACGCGCTGCCAGTGATCAAAAAGGCTGGTATCCCATTGCTGAACACGGACCTGATCCGAGTGTCGGAGCTTTCTGGTTCAGATCGTTACTAGTTATTGAGAGCAAGCTGAGAAAACATTCATTCGACGAACAAACTAAGATATGCTGCTTAAAAAGAACATTCCGATCCGATATATTTTTGGTAAGATCAAATATGAAATCCTGTTTGTAACGATTTACGGATTTGCGATTGAGATCATTTACCAGAATTTTCACATTACTAACATTTCAATTCCCTTAACCGTGCAGACGGTATTGGGGACGATTATATCCTTGTTGCTGGCTTTCCGGTCCAACCAGGCCTACGACCGCTGGTGGGAAGCGCGCATTATCTGGGGAGCCATTGTGAATGATTCCCGGACACTGGGCCGACAGATTATCTCCCTGATGGAGAGTCCTTTCGAGCCGGACCACATTGAAGCTTTCAAGCATCGCATGATCAAACGCCAGATCGCCTGGTGTTATGCCCTTGGAAAAGGCCTGCGTAGGGACGATCCAATGCCGCTGATCCGCAAGTTTGTTTCTGAGGAAGAATACGAATTTGTGAAAGACTACGATAACAAGCACGTGGGCCTGATCCAGCTGCACGCACGAGATCTGAACAATGCATTGAAGCAAGGATGGATCAATCCATATCAGCAGGTGGAGATCGATCGCACGATAACGCGACTATGCGACTCGATGGGTAAGGCTGAGCGGATCAAGAATACGGTTTTTCCGGCCACTTATAGCCTTTACATTCATCTGGCGCTGCATTTCTTTATTATACTGCTGCCATTTGGGCTGGTTGATTTGTTCGGATTTCTGATGGTACCGGTATTGATCGTGATCACGGCTTGTTTTTTTCTGATTGAGAAAATGGCCATTCATCTGCAGGACCCGTTTGAAAACAAACCGACTGACACGCCAATGCTTTCCATTTCGCGTAATATCGAGCGTGATTTGAAACAAATGATGCAGGATCAGCAGGTACCTATGGCTTTTCAGGCCGACAAATTTTATATTCTGTAGTAAGGTTCAAAACGGATGCCGTGGATGTAAAAGTCCGCGGCAACTGCTATTTCAGACCATTGTGAATGTCTGTCAGGATGTTGGAATCATCCCTTACCCAGTTTCCGGTAGCGTGCTTTTTATGGTCGCTGTACCGGAGATAATCCTCAAACATACCGTATGCTTGCAATGCGTTTTCTCTCGAATAAAAGCTGTTTATCCACGTCTGCGGTATCTTTTTCCTCTCTACAACGCCAATACCGACATTGTAAAACTTAATGATGCCTTCCGAAAATTCTTTTGAAACATACACCTGTTCCCTTGCACCCGCCGCTTTGAGGATACGAATGTTATGTAGAATGTAATTTTTCAACCGGTCCCGGATCTGGCGCTCGTTCTCATTCTCGGTGGGTTTGAGGCGCCATTTATTATTTTCAGCATAAAACGGATCTTCCTTAAACTGGTCGGATCGTCGTGCATTTTCAATGAGCGAGATGGAATTGTCCTGCGAAAATTCGAAAGTGAGCATTCGTAGTCCATTTACACCTACTCCAAATGCGGTCCTGATCTCTTCTGTTTTCTTATTGGAAGTTAAAAATACCGATTCGGTAAGGCTATCGTATGACCATGTGCCAAAACTATACTCGCCATTGTCCTTAATCTGCGTAAATGTCCCATCCTGGAAAAAGGACATCATCAGGTCCTGATTTTTGGGAGGCCTTTGAAACTCCACGTGCGCTTGCCCTGTCATCGCCGGATCAGAATCATTTACTTCGGTAAGTCGCCAGGAACCATTCAAATTGCTGCTTCTGGGCAAAACAGCATCTTTCAAAGCATCCCTGCCAAGCCTGATCGCATCCCTTTTTCCGGTGCGGTAAATTATTCCATGATGTTGCATCATGGTAATGATGATGAAGAGTATAATGAGTTTAACAGAAGTCATTTTTCAGAATTTTTGACCGGGCTGCTTCCTTATAAATTTAAAAAAATCTTTCCTAAAAGTCCTAATCTGACGCTACGGCCGGGCACATTTACTATTTGTGAGTATTTCCGTAGCTGTTCCTACTTATCCTAACCATAATAATATCCTTTGAAATCAAGATAAATCTGATCAACCCATTATCAGACAGCGTATGAATATTGTCAGGTCCGCCCCGCTTTTTGCTATTTTCCTTCTACTTTATTTCGGTTATGATTTCCGGCCATCCGGAAAGAAAGCCTCATTGCCTGTCGCTGAGGAAGTGCCGCTGCGCATTGTTCAAAACGAAAAAGAGGAAACAATCAGCATCTTTCGGGGTAGTGAAAATAAGCCTATTTTGACACAAAATGCGAAAGCAAATTTTCGGCCTTACCTGCATCCCATTGTCGCGCCGGACGGAAAAGGTGTACTAACCGAGTACAGCCCGGGGCATCATAAACATCAAACCGGCATTTACTGGGGATATACCAGGGTGAATGGAAGAGATTATTTTCACCACCCCGAGGGAGATTACTGGCGCCGTGTATCGGCCAAAGTGATTGAAGCAAAAGGTACGGAAGTGAAGTGGCAGACGGTTTACGACCTGCTGGACTCGACTGGCGCTGCTGTATTGACCGAGACTCAAAACTGGTCCATGCGACAAAAAGACGGCAAATATTTACTGGATCTGGAATGGAACGGGGAGGCAAAAGCGGAGGTAACTATCGGAAAATACGACTATGGTGGGCTGTTTGTGAGAATGCCCTGGAAAGAAGGTATCAAGGGGGAGGTAGTGAATGCCGCCCGGCAAAAAAATGAAAAAGCGGAAGGACAAGCAGCCATGTGGGTGGACATTGGCATGCAGGTGGAAGGCAGAGATGACCTGGCGCACATTGCAATCCTAGACCATCCCGAAAATAAAGGTTATCCGCAAACCTGGCGTGTGGACGGTCAGCTCGGGGCAGGCCCGGCGCGGGCGCGCAAGGCTGATTGGCACATTAAAAAAGGCGAAACCGAAGTCATTAAGCACGAACTGGTGATTTACAGCGGCGAGTTCAGTGATGTGAAGCTGAATAAAACTTTTGGAGAATTTATAGGTAATAATGGTACTTATAACACCGCTGCACTCTGGGCGATTGCGCAAAAAGAGGGTAGGGAAGCCAAGTTTCTGAGTGCACAGGAAGCAGTGGCTGCGATGACCATCAAAGACGGTTTTCAGGTAAATGCCTGGGCTTCGGAACCTATGATGACCCAGCCCATGGCGTTTTGCTGGGACGACCGCGGGCGGATGTGGATCGCTGAAAACAAGGATTATGAATCGCGCGGAAAAGGTTTTTCCAACTCGGGTGAAAGTCGGATCCTGATCCTGGAAGACACTGACCATGACGGTGTGGCTGATAATAAAAAGGTTTTTATGGAAGGTATCGCGTTTCCCTCCGCGCTGGCGGTGGGGTTTGATGGTGTGTTCATAGGCGCGCCGCCTAACCTGCTTTTTGTACCCGATAAAAATGGTGACGATAAAGCCGATACGGACCAAATTGAAGTGCGCCTGACTGGCTGGGGAATCCGCGACCGGCACGAGACATTGAACAGCTTTCACTGGGGGCCTGACGGCTGGCTGTATGGATTACAGGGTTTTGCGACACCATCAAAAGTTGGCAAACCGATCGGTAAGGGCAAGATTTATAAGCACAACGATGCTTTTCCAGAAGACATGAAAGTAGAGGATGGCGTGGATATCAATGGCGGCGTTTGGCGGTACCATCCTACCAAAAACAAGTTTGAAGTAGTAGCGCATGGTTTCAGCAATCCTTGGGGGATCGACTATGATGCGAAAGGGCAGTTGCTGATCACGGCCTGCGTTATTCCCCATTTGTGGCATGTGATTCCGGGCGGGATTTACCACCGGCAGGGCGGCCAGCATTTCAATCCTTATGTTTACAATGATATCAAAACCATTGCCGACCATACTCACCGGTCGGCGCATGGCGGGGCGAGGGTGTACCTGTCCGACGCATTTCCGGAGTCGGAAAAAGGAAAGATTTTCATGGCTAACATTCATGAGCATGGTATTCTGTCGGACATTTTGGTTCCGAAAGGATCGGGTTTCAGCGGCAAGCATGGCGATGATTTTATGATGGCCAACAATGCGCAATGGGTAGGATTTAGTATGGAAGTGGGGCCGGAAGGGGCATTATATGTACTCGACTGGCACGATGCGGACATTTGCGGCTCGGATGTATTGAATTCAGAAACGGGGCGGATATTCAGGATTACGCCTAAAAGTTCATTGGCAGAAAACTGGAAGGGACGCTATGACGACCTGAACAAAATGACTGATATGCAACTGGCAGACCTGCAGACCAGCAAAAGCGAATGGCACGCCCGACGAGCTAGGCTTATCTTGCAAAACCGGATTGCAAAAGGAAAAACCGATCGGGCAGCATTGGATAAGCTAACCAGTATTTACAAATCAAATGCAAACGCTGACTATCGGCTACGGGCGATGTGGGCATTGCAGGTGACTCAAAATCTGGATCAGAAAACATTGTTAGCTGCACTGAATGATAAGGACGATTATGTTCGCGCCTGGGCAGTTCAGTTTTTGTGCGAGGACGAGAAACCGTCACAAGAAACAGTTTCGAAATTCACAGAAATGGCTATCAAAGATGCGTCCCCTGTTGTGCGGCTGTACCTGGCATCGGCACTGCAAAGAATGAATGCTGCTTCGAAATGGAATGTTGCTGCCGGTTTGGTAGCCCATTCGGAAGACACGGAAGATCATAACATTCCCAAAATGATTTGGTATGGAATTGAGCCATTAGTAAAAGAAAACCCGTCGAAAGCATTGGAACTGGCTTCGAAAACTAAAATCCCAATGCTTACACAGTTCATCGCCAGACGCGCCGTGGATGCGGACCAGCTTCCGACATTGGTGGCAGCCATTGGAAAAGCGTCTGTCAACAGAATGAATTTGCTGGAAGGAATGCGCGATGGTTTGGAGGGCAGGACGGACATTAAAACCCCGGCGAGTTGGAATGCGGTTTATACCAAATTGAAACAATCAGATAAAAAATCGGCGGCGCTGGCATTGGAATTGTCGCGACAATTCGGCGATACCGAGGCTGCAAAAAGTGATCTGGCTGCTCTGGTTAACAAAAATGCGCCGGTTGACCAGCGTACCAAAGCATTGCGCTCACTTGCCAGTCGTCAGCGGCCTGAACTATTGGCTGAATTGCCGAAGCTTTTGAATGACAATGATTTGCGGCTGGATGCGATCCGGGCGGCGGCGGGCTACGATAATGAGCCACTTGCCAAATTACTGATCGAGAATTATCCCAAATTCAATGCGGCTGAAAAATCAGAAATCATTCAAACTTTGGCATCTCGATCCAAATCGGGTTGGCTGCTTACTCAGGCCATTTCGAAAAATACAATTCCCAAAAAGGACGTCCCTACCTACGTTGCACGGCAATTGCGCCGGGTGGTAGGAAGTGGTTTTGTGGAGGTTTGGGGGCCGATTGACCATGTAGCTTTTGATGAAAAGGCATATAAAAAATACAAAGGCCTGCTAACAGACAAAACCGTTGCGGAGGCTAGCAAAAGCCATGGACGAATGGTTTTCCAAAAAACCTGTGCGCCGTGCCACAAACTATACGGCGAAGGCGGCATCATCGGCCCGGAACTGACTGGTTCCAATCGTGCTAACCTGGATTATTTGTTAGGTAACATCCTTGACCCCAGCGGAGAAATCCAGGACGACTATAAAATGGTGGTTGTCACAACGCGTGACGGTCGTACTTATGTAGGAAATGTTGCCAAGGAAACGGAGCGCCAGGTAACGCTTAGGATCGTGGGGCAGGACGCGGTGGCGATCAATAAATCCGACATTCAAACCCGCGAAGTGACGCCGGCTTCCATGATGCCTTCGGGACTACTGGAATCGTTGAGCGACAAAGAAGTAAGTGAGCTGGTCGCATATTTGAAAACTTCCGCCCAGGTTGAGGTGCCAAAGAAGTAAGAATATGGGATAAAAACAGTAATTTATTGCAGCGTAGCTACTTTTGGTTTAAATTACTACTCAAACCAAAAAGGAGTTTCTTATGCGTGCATCTTACAAGATTTTAATTGCTCTGTTTGTTTTCGCATCATTAATCAATGTTTGCTTTGCCGAGCAGCCCGCTACTTTGAAAACCGGGGCTGCGGCTCCGGATTTTAACCTGCTGGGTACTGACGGTAAACGTTATACATTGAAAAGTTTTGTCGGCTCACCCGTACTGGCCATTATTTTTACCTGCAATCATTGCCCCACCGCTCAGGCTTATGAGGAACGGATCAAAAAGCTAACCGCTGATTTCAAGGCCCAAAAAGTAGCAGTAGTCGCCATATCCTCCAACGATCCGAAAGCGATCCGGCTGGACGAACTCGGCTACACCGATCTCAGCGATACTTATGAAGAAATGAAGCTGAGGGCGAAAGATATGAGCTACAACTTCCCATATCTTTTTGACGGCAATGATCAGAAAATAGCCAATGCTTACGGGCCGGTTGCTACGCCGCACATTTTCATTTTTGACAAAGAACGAAAACTACAATACAACGGGCGCATTGATGATGTCGAAAAACCGTCAGGTACTCCTAAAAACATTGACGCAAGAAATGCAATTGAAGCGTTACTGGCTGGGAAACCGGTACCCGCTCCCACTACCAAAACCTTTGGGTGCTCCATGAAATGGATTTCAAAAGAACATGGCGTGCAGGACGAGCAGGCTGGCTGGGCCAAGGAAGCAGTGAGTTTGGAAACCATTGATGAAGCGGGAATCAGAGAATTGATACAAAATAAATCGGACAAGCTTAGGCTGATCAATGTGTGGGCGACCTGGTGCGGGCCGTGTGTCACGGAGTTTCCGGACTTTATGACCATGCACCATATGTACCGTGGACGGGATTTTGAATTTATTTCAATCAGCGCGGACAGTCCTGACAAGAAGGATAAAGCACTCAAATTCCTGCAAGGCAAGCACGCTTCCAACAAGAATTTTATTTTTAATGTAGACGATAAGTATAAGCTGATCGAAGCAGTAGATCCCAAATGGCAGGGCGCTTTGCCTTATACATTGCTGGTGGAGCCGGGTGGTAAAATCGTATACGCCGGGCAGGGGCCTATCAACCCGCATAAAATGAAGAAGATCATTGTGGAAAATAAGTATGTTGGCAGATATTATTAAGCGTTTATAAACTTTAACCTGACCTAATGGAAAATCAAGAAATTTCAAGACGCCGGTTCCTGGGTGCATCGGCATTGGCAGCGGCAGGCTTTGCGCTCGTGCGTGTTCCTGTTTTCGGCGCGCCAGCCTATATCAAAAATCTGGGCAAACCTAATTCTCTCTTCAACGGAGTACAGGTAGGGGCGATAACTTACTCCTGGCGCAGCATGCCAGGCACTGCCGAAGACATTCTGAAATATTGTATCGATTGTAATATCAGCGCGATAGAGTTAATGGGCCCCACAGGAGAGCAGTTTGCCGGAGCGCCCGAGGCTCCGCCGCGTCCCAATATGGCCCCGGCTGCCAACGGACAGCGTCCGGAAATGACAGCGGAACAAAAAGCTGCTATGGCGGAGTACGGTACCAAAATGGCTGAATGGCGTTCTAAGGTTTCTATGGATAAGTTTGTGCAGCTACGCAAGATGTATAGTGACGCCGGCGTGAGCATTTATGCATTCAAACCGTCTGCATTGGGAGAGAAAAATACCGATGCAGAAGTTGATTATGCATTCCGTGCTGCCAAGGCGTTGGGGGCAAACCAGGCCAATATTGAACTACCTAACGACCCGGCTCAAACCAAACGCCTGGGCGACATTGCTGCTAAAAACAAGGTTTATGTAGGCTACCACGGCCATACCCAGCAAACGCCAACCTGGTGGGATACTGCATTGGGCCAGTCGAAATACAATGCAATGAACTTTGATATGGGACATTATGTGGCTGCCGGATTCGATCCGATTCCTTTGATCGAAGCAAAACATGATCATATCGTGAGTATGCACGTGAAAGACCGTAAGTCGAAGGCCAATGGTGGTGCCAATGTGGTTTGGGGAGAAGGCGACACGCCGATTACTGCTGCATTGGAGCTCATGCGGGCTAGAAAATACAAATTCCCTGCGACGATCGAGCTGGAATACGAAATCCCGGCCGGATCGGATCCAATCAAAGAAACCGCTAAATGTGTAGAATACGCCAGAAAAGCACTAGGCGCCTGATACAGTACATAAGTTCAAATGACGTTGCCGCCGCTGATCTGATCAGTGGCGGTTTTTTTTTGTTTTATATTACAAATTGGCCTCATTTGTTTGAATCGGAGTATACAAAGCAGTTTTGTTTTTAAATGCAAAGTGTCCTACATTCTCATGAGTCAAAAAAATATTTTTGCCAGATTTACATTCGTTCGGTTGATTGCCGCAGCTTGCTTGCTACTCGTGCTTTCAGGAAGTTTTAGTTTGCTTTTTGCTCAAAGTATCAATTTAAAAAATGCGGTTGTCATCGTTTCATCTGGTATTCCGTCGCCCATGAAAGAAACGGCCGCAACGATTCTTTCCGAAGAAATAGCCAGGCGAAGCGGCCAGGTTTTTGGAATAAACACTGTTTGGCCAAAAATCGGAACGCCTGTCATCGCACTTGTTTTGTCTTCCGACACAGAGTTAGCCGGAAGGGTAGTTCCTGCAAAAAGAGAAAGTAGCAATCCTGAATTCAAAAAAGAAGGCTACCGTATTCTCACAGAAGTTTCTGATAAGGGCAGCATCACCTGGATCATAGGTTCTGATTCGCGCGGTGTGATTTTCGGAGCAGGTTGGCTTTTGAGGAACCTGCGGATCGCTCCGGGAATCGTTCAGCTGGATGAAAAAGCAGACTTTGCTTCCGCGCCTGCTTACCCGATCCGTGGACATCAGATTGGGTACCGAACCACTGCCAATACCTACGATGCGTGGAGTACAGCGCAAATGGATCAATACATTCGTGAGCTGGCGATTTTTGGCACCAATGCCATTGAAGGGATTCCATTTCAGGAAGGAGAAGCGCCCAGTCCCCATTTTAAGATTCCGTCAGCTGAAATGCGCATCAGGATGAGTGAAATGTGTCAGAAATATGACATGGATTATTGGGTATGGACGCCTGCGACTTTTGATCTTAAAGATGAAGCGAAGCGAAAGGCAGAAATCGAAATGCATGAAGAATTCTATAAAAAAGCACCTCGGCTGGACCATATTTTCTTCCCTGGCGGTGACCCGGGAGAGAATCATCCCTCGGACGTAATGCCGTTTCTCAAAGAATTGCAGAGCCGTTTGGTCAAGTATCACCCGAATGGGAAAATGTGGATTTCCCTGCAAGGGTTCAGCGTTGAACAGATCGACTATTTTTACCAATATCTGGCAAAAGAAAAGCCACTGTGGCTGGAAGGTGTCGTTTCGGGCCCGGGAAGTCCCCCGATCGCCGAAACACGTTACCGATTGCCGAAACAATACAAGCACCGCGAATATCCGGATATTACCCACGCCATTCGCTGCGAATTTCCGGTTGAAAAATTTGACCAGGCCTACGCGCTCACTTTGGGCAGGGAATCCGTCAATCCGCGACCATACGCTTTTGCCAAGATCCATGAGAAATACGCGCCTTTCACCGACGGTTTTGTCTCGTATTCTGACGGAAGTCACGACGATGTGAATAAAGTAATATGGAGTATGCGTGGCTGGGATCCTCAGAAAAACATTCATCAGATCCTGAAAGAGTATGCCAGTTTCTTCTTTGGCAAAAATATAGACCAGCAGGTAGCCAGCGGAATTGAAGCATTGGAACAAAATTGGAAGGGTCCTTTGGCTGAAAACGGCGGCGTTGAAGCGACTTTCGCTTTCTGGAAAAACTTGGAAACCACCAATCCTACATTGAAAAATAACTGGCGCTGGCAAATGCTGGTGATGAGAGCTTATTATGATGAATACACGCGTCTGAGATTGATCAACGAGCAGGAGCTTGAAAAACAAGCCAATGCGATTCTGGCGAAAGCCGATCTCAAAACGATCGACAAGTCCATGACTGACGCATTGGTCGTTGTGAATAAGGCTGATAAACAGCCTATTGCGATAGAAATTAGAAAACACATTGAAGAGCTGACCGATGCGCTATATGTTTCGATCGGATTGCAAACCAGCACCGCCAAACACAAACCCAGAAACCCTGAACGCGGGGCGATCATGGATTTTGTCGATTACCCGCTAAACAATAGGTGGTGGCTTGCAGATGAATTTGAGAAAATCAGAAAAATAAAAGACGCAGGCGAGCAGCTTGCTATGCTGAAAAGGGTCAGCTCGTGGGAAAATCCGGGTGCGGGCAGTTATTACGATGATATTTCGAGTGTTAGTAAAGGGCCCCGGGTAAAAACGATTTCCGAGGACGCAACCGATGTAGCCTGGTGGGATAGTGGCATGAGTCGCAAACGCCTGTCTTCGCAGCTGTTCCAGCGTGAACCTGCATTGGATTATGACAATCTGGATCCTGGTTCGCGCTATATGATCCGGGTTGTTGGCTATGGCGAGGCATTGCTGCGTGTCGATGGCAAGAGGCTTTCGCCAGTAGTTTATAACAAGGAACTAGATTCTGTAAAGGAATGGATCGTCCCTTTGTCACTCACGCAGGACGGGAAGATTTCGGTTACTTTCGACGGCCCGGAAGAATCAGACCTGAACTGGCGCAAAAATTCCAAGATCTCGGATATTTGGTTGTTGAAAATGTGAGGTAACGTGAATTCGAGGTATGAATATTCCTTCTCTTTTCTTCGGAAAATACATTCTCATCCTTCTCAATAATGGCAATAACTCTCACATGCTCACCTACGTAATTGGCAGGCAGGTCAATCGTAATGGAAGCGCTATCGGGAACAATGGTTTTGGTAAACATACTTTCTAGTTAAGAACATTAATTAAATTTAAATATTTTTTACCTAAACATTATTTCGTACGAAATATTTCCTACCTTTGATCCGTTCAAATACAAATAGCAAGAATGGAGCCTACGAAATCGGAACTGGAAATATTGCAGGTACTCTGGGAACAGGGGCCGACGACTGTCCGGGTCGTGAATGATAAATTGAATGAGCAGAAACGGGCGGTGCAATATTCCTCTACATTGAAATTGATGCAGATCATGGCAGAAAAGGGAATCCTGATCCGTGATGAGAGCAGTATGAAGCACGTATATAGTCCAGCGGAAGCGGAGCATAAGACCAAAACGGCATTGCTCGAGCGCTTCGTGGATTCGATGTACAAGGGCTCAGCGTCGAGCCTGGTGATGCAGCTTTTTGGCAATAAGAACACATCTTCGGAAGAATTGAATGAGATCAAGGATTTTTTGAAAAAACTGGATCAATAGTCAACCAACAAACCGGTTAGCCATGCTTTTCGACATCATTAGCCAATCTTTTGTACAGAAATTTATTCACGCGATCTGCCTTACACTCATGCATTCATTGTGGCAGGGGCTATTCGTAGCAGTTTTTGCAGGATTGATTTTACTGTTAACCAAAAAATCGTCTCCGGCCCTCAGATACAATCTGTTGTCGTTTCTTTTATTTGCCTTTGTGATTGTCAATGGCGTCACTTTTGCGTGGGAGTTCAATGCGCATAATTTGCTTGGTAAAACTGAATCAGGCTTGATCTGGCTCATAAATAAAAGTGAGGTACCAACGGTGACGGGCGATCATTACTTGTTGACCAAAGCAGAAGAAAGTAGCTGGATTACATCAATTACCGCATTTTGCAATGCTAATGCCTCTATAATCGTTACGGTATGGTTGCTTGTTTTCAGTATCAAATCGATGCAAGCGGCGGCGGGGCTCATCTACATTCAAAAGGTCAAAAATACTAAAGTAAATGAAGTGGCAGAACATTGGGGCCTGCGTTTCAGTACCTTGTGCAAGCGGTTAAGGATCAGCCAGCCAGCACGGTTGATGGAGTCAGCTAGGATCTCAGTTCCAATTGTGATCGGTATCCTGAAACCTGTCGTGCTTTTGCCAGTGGGGATGGTAGCCAATCTATCTTCTGCTCAGGTAGAAGCGATCATTTTACACGAATTAGCTCACATCAAGCGCCGGGATTACCTGGTGAATCTCCTGCAGGTTTGCTGCGAGAATGTGTTTTTCTTCAATCCTGCGGTCCTATGGCTTTCGTATTTGATCAGGGATGAAAGAGAGCATTGCTGCGACGACCTGGCGATGTCTGTGACGGGAGACAAGACTTCATTTGTAGATGCACTGGTGTCGTTTCAGGAGTACAATATGGCTGGGTCCGGATTTGAAATGGCTTTTTCCAAAAAGCGTAACCATTTGCTGGACAGGATTAAACGAATTATTTATAATAACAATAAACCTCTAAATGCCATGGAAAAATTATTTGTAACATTCAGCCTGGTGACGGCTGTCGCATTATCAGCCGCTGTATCTCAGGCTGTCCCTGTTAAAGAAATGACAGCTGTATTTCGGCAGGAAAAACCGGAGATCATCAGTCCAGCACCTGAGAAAAGCAATGTGGTTGTAGCAGCTCTTGACACTTTGCCTAAAAAGAAAGAGCGCAGCAGCAACACTGAAATTCATTCGGCCAACATTTATTCCAATGAGGAGGGAGTCAGTACCTACCATGTTCATTCCAATGATAAGGAGTATGAATTGGTTCAAAAAAATGGTAAAACGACCTCGTTGAAAGTGGATGGGAAACAAATTCCGGAGCGTGAAATGGCTTCCTATCAGCCTGAAATAGGCAAAATAATTGCTGAAATTAAGGTGGAGCATGAAAAAGCCGAGATTGAACGCGGAAAAGCAGACAAAATGAGGGCGGAGGCCGATGTACAGCGCGATCGGGCTGACCTGCAAAGAAAGAAAGCGGATGAGCAAAGAGCGCAGGCCGACGCTGCACGTGGGCAGGCAGAGAAAATGCGTGACGAGGCAGAACAGCATAGAAGGGATGCAGATAAGCATCGGGCGGAAGCGGACGCACATCGGACCGAGGCCGACAAGCACAGAGCCGAAGCAGAAGTTCACCGCACTGAGGCGAACGTTCACAGAAAAGAAGCAGACAAGCATAGACAGGACTATGAGAAAATGCAGACTGGCATGATCAATGACCTGATCGAAGGCGGTGTGGTCAAAGATAAGGCAAACCTTTCCTACAAGCTTAGCCCGGAAGAACTGATCGTCAATGGTGTAAAACAATCTGCGGATTTACACAAAAAATTGAAAAGCAAATACATTAAGGAAACGGCGGTTGAAATGGTATATAATTTCCGCAGCGGTTCGGGATATACCTCTACCGGTTTAATTTATACTAAGTAAAACGGCAGCGGCTCTGTATTTTATAGAAAGTAGCAATGAAACATGTAACCCATGCATCGCAGGACTTTCATCAAAAATACAGGAACCATAGCTGCCGCTAGCGCTGCTATTTTACCAGAATTGGCCTTTTCGGCTCCCAAAGCCAAGAATAAATTGCCCAAATGGAAGGGATTTAACCTGCTGGATTTTTTCTCGCCCGACCCGGCATCTGCCAGAAAGGCTACTACGGAGGAACAGTTCAAATGGATGAGCGACTGGGGTTTTGATTTTGTTCGTATTCCAATGGCTTACCCGGCCTATGTGAAATTCGACAGAAGCCGAAATATCACGCCAGAAGAAGTATACCAGATTGATGAGCGCGAAGTAGACCGCATTGATAAGCTAGTTACGATGGCGCACAAGTACAACATGCATGTGAGCCTGAACCTGCACCGGGCGCCGGGTTACTGTGTCAATGCGGGATTTCACGAGCCTTATAACCTTTGGACTGATCAAAAGGCGCTGGATGCTTTTTGCTTCCACTGGAATATGTGGGCGAAACGATATGCAGGTGTTTCTGCCAAAAATATCAGTTTCGACCTGCTGAATGAGCCAAGCATGCGGGCTGATATGAATGACCAGCATTCAAAAAGAACAAGCGTACCCGGCGAAAGGTACCGAAAACTGGCCCTGGCTGCTTCGGAGGCAATTCGTAAGGAAAACCCTATGCATTTGATCATCGCCGATGGAAACGATGTGGGTAGTTCCGTCATTCCCGAACTGGCTGATCTGGATATCGGGCAAAGCTGCCGCGGCTATCATCCCGGAATCATTTCACATTATAAAGCACCCTGGGCGATGAAGGACACGGAAAATGTGCCTGAACCCAAGTGGCCAGGCCAGGTAGGGGACCAATATCTGAGTCGGGCTATGCTTGAAAAATTCTATAAACCCTGGATTGACCTGGTTGGTAAGGGAGTAGGCGTACATTGCGGGGAATGTGGCTGCTGGAACAAAACGCCCCACGATGTCTTCCTGGCCTGGTTTGGTGACGTGCTGGATATTTTGACCTCGAATGGCATTGGGTTCTCGCTATGGGAATTTTCAGGCGATTTTGGCGTCTTGGATTCCCGCCGAGAGGACGTTACCTATGAGGATTGGCACGGGCATAAGTTGGATAGGAAGCTGCTGACTTTGTTGATGAAGTACTAGGAAAGTTATGTCGAGCTTGCGGGAGCGTCGAGGGCAAATCGGGTTTGTTCGGAAAGAGATATTGTGTAAATTTGAAAAAAAGACACACATGAAAACGATAAAACTGATACTGCCCGATCCAGCCATTGCATATATAAAATCTGTCCGGAAAAAAGAAGAGATTTTTGCAAAAGAGGCTGTGGAAGAGAAAATTGCAAGAGAGCAAAGAAGCAATCTCAAAGATTTATTAAAGGAAGGATATCAAGCGACTTCGAAAGAGGATCTTGAAATTTCCAATGACTTCCAATACGCCGACTCACAACTTTCGTAATGCTGAGAGGTGAAATCTACTGGGCCGATCTCAATCCCGTGATCGGCAGCGAAATTGCTAAAATCAGACCTGTATTGATTGTTTCCAACGACCTGAACAACGAATATAGTTCAACGGTTACGATATTACCTATTACTTCAAGTACCGCCAAGGTATATCCTTTTGAGGTACGAATTATGGAAAATGACGGAGGCCTCAGAAATGAATCGAAGGCCAAAGCAAATCAGATACGCACAATTGATAAAAGGCGCCTTGGAGCTAAACTAGGACAGTTGAGTGAAATTAAAATGAGAGAAATAGAACAAGCGATCCTGATTCATCTCGATATATTTTAATTCTAGTTTATTCCAATTTATCCGAGAAAATTGAAATTAGCGAACGCCATCACGACCGCAATTCCGAGAGCAATCCCGGTAAATTCAAGCTTTTAGTATACATCTCAACCGTGCCGTCCGGGAGCATGTTCCAGTTTTCTTTTGGGCGGTCCCAGTAGAGTTCGACGCCGTTGTTGTCGGGATCATTAAGATATAACGCTTCGGAAACACCGTGGTCGCTGGCACCGGACAATGGGTACTCCGCTTTGAGGAGCCTGTTCAAAATCGTCGCCAGGTCCTTTCTGGTAGGATATAAAATAGCGGTGTGAAACAATCCGACTCCGCGCTGAGAAGCAGCAGGCGCACCTTCACTGTACCAGGTATTGAGGCCTATGTGATGATGATAACCGCCTGCCGAAATGAATGCAGCCTGTGCGCCATACCTGGCCATCACTTCAAAACCCAGCAAGCCGCAATAAAAATCAAGCGCTCTTTCCAGATCGGCGACTTTCAAATGTACGTGACCAATGCGCGTTAATGCAGGTACTTTATAGTCTGCAATTTCCATAGGAAGGTTTCTTTATCCTTAATTTGTCAGTCAATTTACATTTACTTGCGGTAAAAAATTCCCTGAAAAGCCTTTACAAAGAAATAAGTAATCCTAATTTATCGCATTAATGAATCGCCGAAAAGCATTATCCTCTGTTCTGGCTGTCAGCGGAGCCGGACTCCTGCCTGTTGATTTGTCTAAAACCAAAAATCCTTCTTTCATTTACTCGTTGAACATGAGCACATTGCGTGGTCATAAACTGGGGTTCAGGAAGGAGCTGGAAGTGGCTGCCAAAGCAGGTTACGGTTCAGTGGAAATATGGATCAATACCTTGCAGGATTACCTCAAAACCGGCGGTACATTGGCCGAGGCAAAACGGATTATTGGTGACCTGGGGATCAAAGTGGAGGACGCCATTGGGTTCGCGACCTGGATTGTCGACGATGAAACAGCCCGGGCAAAAGCGCTGGATCAGCTGAAAATGGAGATGGAGCAACTGGCTCAAATTGGTTGCCCGCGTGTGGCAGCACCACCGATGGGTGCTACTACCGGTGCATCACTGGACCTGGCAAAAGTAGCCGAGCGCTATCGTACCATTCTCGAATTGGGAGACAAAACGGGAGTGGTACCACATTTGGAACTGTGGGGTTTTTCAAAAAACCTGAGCCGGGTAGGAGAGATATTATATGTTGCCGTGGAATCGGGACATCCTTCTGCTCGCGTTTTAATGGATGTTTACCATTTGCATAAAGGCGGTTCGGGAATGGACGCTGTGAAAGATGTAGGCAAACCATTGGTAGAGATATTTCACGTGAATGATTATCCCGCTACTCCTCCGAAGGAAACCATTACCGATGCCGATAGAGTGTACGCCGGTGACGGTGTGGCTCCACTGAAAGACTTATTGATCTCGCTCAAAAACCCTGAAAAGCCTGTAATTCTGTCGTTTGAGGTATTTAATAAAGACTACTACGCGCAAGATCCGTTATTAGTAGCAAAAACCGGTTTGGCTAAAATGAAAAAGGTGACGGAAGGTATTTAACAGCAGCTTCTTTATAATTTATTCAAAAAAGCGAGAATGCTTAAAACCAGCCCGGCGATCGTGGCAATGGCTGAAAGCAAAATGGCGAATAGCATCAGGAAAGCTTTGGTGTCGGTTTTTTCAGTGATGATAAGCCTGTCGCCTTCTTTTCTGGCCGGGATGTTCGAGATAAACAGTTCGTAACTTCCCGCAACTTCAATACTAAATTCGGCAACCGGGACAATGCGGTTGCCGGACATATCCTTTCTCGATCCCAGCACATTCAAGGCCGGCGAAACGATCACTTCATTTCCGTCCGGTTGACTATGCATTTTGAATGCAATGTCAGTTGGAATGACCCCGAATAAGCCTGGTCTTTTATAAGCGACCTCGTAGGCTCCGGGCTTATCAAGCTGACAAACAATGGATGTGTCACTCGCGGAAAACTCGATTTTTTTGCCTGAGTAAACCGCTAAAATCCTGCCAATGCTTTTAATTAAAAAGTATAGCCCTGCGATGAACAGAACTGGAAACAGAAATTTGAAAAGCATGAGGTTTTAAAAGATAGTGTGTTGAAATATAGCTAATTAAAGCGTTTGCTCCTGCCCTAATTGATGGAAATCAAAATATTTTTTGAGTAAAAGGTTAATGAACCTTTTGAGGTAAACGTCATTGAAAAACACATTGGACCAGTTCTCATACCGCTGCGACTGAATGCCGAGGTAGAAGAAATACAGACTCACGCCCAACATTGGAATGATCCGCTTTTCTTCGTCTGGTACCTTGGTTACCGACTCGTAACCTGCCATGAAACGGCTGAGTTTAAGTGAACGTTCAGCTTCATCTTTCTCGGTGCTGTGAATTTGTAGAATGTAGTAGGCCATATCCAGGCACAACCAGCCGTTTCCACAAAAATCGAAGTCAAAGAGTGTCACCTCACCGTCCTTTGTAATGTTGATATTATCGAACCAAAGATCCAGATGAACCGCTCCCTTTCGCAACTGACTAGTGTCTGCTTTTTGAAATTCACTGACCAGATAGGCTTGCGTGGATTTCATGTAAGCCATTTCTTCAGTATCATTTGCCAGAAATCTTTTCAATTGTTCCAGCGAATCAATCAGCAGTTCCTGAGAAGTATAGGTAACGCGGTTCAGGGGGAAATTCAATGTCGCAGCATGCATACGGGCCATTAAAGTGCCGACATTATAGTGCATTTCCGGGCTGTAATTGAGCACTTTATCTCCGGGAGCGTAAGAAAATAACACGGCAGGCCGGGTTCCCTCAGGTGCGTTGAAATAATGAATGTCGGCACCATTTTTGTCTTGGATCGGATACGATACCGATACGCCGTTTTCGTGTAAATGGCGCAGTAGCCTGAGTTCTTCGGTGATAGCTTCGGTAGTCCGCCAGTTGAAACTGTAAACCCGGTACACAAATTGATCGTAAGGGCAGGTGACCAGATAGGTATCGTTGATGCCTGCTTTGAGCAATCGACAGGAAACGTCGGTGCCAGAGAAGTATTTTTCTTTTAAGAATTGGGCAAGATGCGTTGCAGACAAATTTGAGTTTGTCACCGGAAAATGGTCCATTGTTCTCTTTTTAGTTTGTTTTTTAACTGATAATGTTGAATTTGTCCGTTCTTGAAGGGCTGCAAATATAGAACTGAAATATGAGTGAAGTAAAATTAAAGCTGGATAATCGCCGTAGAGGGGCGTTTTACCTGGAAAATGAAGGCAAGCAAGTGGGCGAAATGGTAGTCGGCATTAGTGAAACGGCATTAACCGTGTATCACACCGAGGTGGATCCCGAAATGGAGGGTAAGGGGCTTGCCAGGCAAATGCTGGACGCCATGGTGAGTTATGCCAGAAAGGAGCATTTGCAGGTTGTGCCTTTGTGTGAATATGTTCATCTACAATTCCGTCGGCATCCTGACGAATTTGCTGATGTCTGGAAAAAATAGTGGCGTCGCCGCAAAATGCTGGCCACATTCAATCAAAGTGGCTTGGGTAGATACACGATAAAGACAGATCCTTTGCCAGGGCTGCTTCTGGCAGTAATGTAACCGTGATGGTTCTGTACCACTTTTTTGCATAAAGCCAAACCGATTCCCGATCCGGAAAATTCACCACGACCATGCAATCTCTGAAACATTTGGAAAATCCTGTCCAGATAAATTTCATCAAAACCAATGCCATTATCGAATACTTCCAGGCATATATAGGTATGATCAGGCAAAAGCTTGGGCAATGTGCTGATCACTTCTGCATCAGCGTCTGTGGCGGAAATTTTTATTTTTGAAAGCTTGTCCTGGTGTTTATATTTGATAGCATTACTCAACAAATTTTGCATTAGTTGCGTGAGCTGCAATGGATTACCCCAAACGACTGGTAACGGCTGCACTGAAATTTCCGTGTTTTGCTCCTGAATGGCTATTTCCAGATCAGCCACTACATTAGTCACAATGTCGCTGAGTGCCACGGGTTTGAACTCAGTTTCCCGCGTCGTTAAGCGCGAGTAGGCCAGCAGGTCATCAATCATCATCGACATTCTTTTTGATGCATCCTGAATCCTGTTCAGCATAAATACACCATTTTCGTCTAGCTCTTTGGTGTATACGGTTTGTAGCCGGGAGCTGAAAGCCTGAATTTTTCGCAGCGGTTCCTGCATATCGTGGCTGGCCGCATATGCAAATTGCTGCAAGTTGTTGTTGGAGTTCACCAATTCCTGATTGGCCGAGTGCAGTTCTTCTGTCCGCTGCTGAACCCTTCTTTCCAGTTCGCTGGCCAGTTGCCGGTATCGTTCCTCACTCTTTTCAAGGTCTTGCCGCGAAATTACCTGATCTGTCACGTCCACCGCCATGTCCAGGATGGCGTAAATTTCGCCGGATGAATCCCGTAGCGGCTTATAAGTGAAATTGAAATAGAATACTTCCGGAACGCCGTTCATGACCAGCTCACAACGTGCTGCCTGCTCGGCGTAGGGCACACCCGTTTCATATATCCGGTCCAGAATGGATAGAAACGGCTGGTTAATAAGTTCCGGTAACGCGTCTTTCAATGGTTTGCCAATCACTGAATCTCCTTTTCCCCATACTTTCAACATGGCTTCGTTGGGCATTTCAATAATCATGTCTTTCCCTACAAACAATGAGGTTGCGACCGGTGCCTGCTCAATCAATGTCCGTAAATGTTGTTCATTGCTCTTAATCTGATGTTCTGACTGGACACGATCCGTAACGTCCATGACTATGCCTGACAATGAAATGGCTTTTCCGGAACTGTCGTGGAGGTATTGCCCTATCACCCTTACCCAGTGAATGGAACTGTCAATCCAAACGAATCGGGCCTCAAATCTAAGCTGGCCTGTTTTACTGGCGTTTGCATACGCCTCCTTCCGGATCGGTATGTCATCAGGATGAATGTGCTGAACGAAAATATCGCGTGTGATGGCGCGGTCATCCTTGCCAGTCAGGATTTTAGCCATGGTGGGAGAGTAAATGATTTCATCGGTTTCGACTGTTACCAGAAACGATCCCGCTCCTGAGCCTTCAATGGTCATCGCCGCGCGCTGATCGGCCCAGTTTATTTTCTCCTCACTTTCTTTGCGGGCTTGCTCGGCTTTGAGCTGTGCACTAATGTCCATCATCGAACCCACCATACGCACTGGTTTTCCTTCGCTTAGAATGGTGTATCCTCGATCGTTTACATACGCATAAGATCCGTCACCGCGGCGGAACCTGTAGATGTCCGACCAGTTACTGCCGCCTTGATCAATGACAAGATGGATTTTTTTCAAAACTCTATCCTGATCCTCGGGGTGTATGAGATCATACCAGGAATCAGGGCCTTCTACAACGTCGGCAGGCATGTGCCCGAAAATTTGTTGCATACCCTCGTTCCACCATATCGTGTTTTTCACCAGGTCCCAGTCCCAGATTACATCATGGGTAGCCTTAGCAACAAGTTCAAAGCGTTCGATAGCGAGAAGCAGGTCGTCCTTATGGTCATTCTGAGTATCGATCATATTCAATTTTGCTGCCAAAAAATGGCTATTCTACGGCTAAAAAAGGAAAATATAGTTTTGTAAAAATACAGATATTAATGAAAAAGCAATGCCTGGGTTCCGGACGCTTTATTCAAAAAAGTGTGCCTGATTTACCGGATTACGGGAAACGCTTCAAATCACAACCCGGTTTTGTACTGGTCGCAAAGTATAGCGGTTGCCGTGACGGCTTTTAAATTTGAAATCCAGTCAAATGTCTTAAAACTGAATGTGCCATGCTAAAAATATCATTACTCTTTTTGTCAGCTGTCTTACTGAGCTTTACGGGTTATGTTGCTGTTCCTTTTAAAAAAGCCGTTTCGTTATTTGACGGAAAAACATTCAATGGCTGGGAAGGTGATACGATTAAAACCTGGAAAATAGAAGACGGAGCGATTGCTGGCGGTTCACTTGATGAAACTGTTCCGCACAATAATTTTTTGTGTACCCGCAAGGTTTATTCCAATTTTATACTCAAAGCAAAATTCAAGCTAACAGGTCACGAGGGATTCATCAATACCGGCGTGCAGTTTCATAGCGTAAGATCTCAAAATCCGAATTATGAAATGATTGGCTATCAGGCTGATTTGGGAGACAAATACTGGGCAAGCCTCTACGATGAATCCAGAAGAAATAAAACCCTGACCGGCCCAGATTCCGTTACGGTCACTAAAATATTGAAACCCGGCCAGTGGAATGATTATGAAGTGCAAAGTGAGGGCGGAAGGATCAGGATTTACCTCAATGGTACGCAAACAGTCGATTATACGGAGACGGATAAAAGCATTCCTCAAAAAGGCGTAATTGGCCTGCAAATCCACGGCGGCGGCAAGGCAAAAGTGTTTTATAAGGACCTGTGGATTGAAGAATTGTAAACCGCCAGTAGGTTGGGATGTACTGACGGTATCATTAAATGTTTATCGCCAACTTTTTAGTAAACGCCTTGCTATGATGATTTCTGCGGTATGATAAGCGTTGTGATCGGCTATGAGCATGGTCTCTCGTAAAAGAGTTTGGCCGCTACCCCAGGGAAGGGGGCTGAAAAGGTCATTTTTATTATCATTTAAAAGATCGAAAAGGCGCTTTTGATCATTCTTAATGTCTTTCAATGAAGCTTCCCAATCATCATCGCTGACAGCATCCACAGGGTCAGGCCAGTAGTCGTCCGGCCACACCAGCGAATCATGCTCAGCAGATATTGAAAAGTCAACAATGTCTTTTTGAGCAATCCGAATGTGTTCGACCAATTGCCAGATGCTGTAAGGAAGGGTTTCAATAGTAGCTGTGCGTAGTTCGGGCGGCAAGCCCTCGGTCGCTTCTTCGAATGTGACATGCGCATTGCCTTTTTCAATGAGCGTGATGAGTTCGCTTACCAATTTCCTTCGTTGATCATTTTCCATAAATCGTTCTTTAAATCATTCTGCTGCATTAATATTATTCGCTATTTTAGAGCAATTGTCACAATGTAACATTTAAGTCATATTTAACAATGAATCCTAACCGCCGGAACTTCCTTAGAAACGTCACAGCAGCCTCAGCTCTGTTAGCAACGGAAAGTATTGCCAAACCTTTTAACATTATCAAAGACCTGAAAAAGATCAGTCCCAATGACAAGATCCGTTTTGCGACGATCGGGATGGGGATACAGGGCCACAGCGACACCAAAGCAGCATTACGGAGCACTCCTGATGCAGAATTTGTTGCTGCTGCTGACTTGTACGACGGACGTCTGACAAGAGTGAAGGAGGTTTTCGGGAAGGATGTTTTTACCACAAGAGATTACCGTCAGATTCTTGAAAGAAAGGACATTGACGCTGTTTTAATCGTAACGCCGGATCATTGGCATGATCATATTACCAAAGCGTCCCTGCAAGCCGGGAAGCATGTGTACTGCGAAAAACCAATGGTACATCATATCAATGAAGGCCATTCGGTGATTGACGCCTGGAAAAAATCAGGTAAAATTATGCAGGTAGGAAGCCAGCGGATCAGTTCGGCTTCGTTTAAAGAGGCGAAAAGACTTTTTCAAGCGGGTGAAATTGGAGATATCAATTACGTTGAATCCAACAATGACCGGTTCAATTCAATTGGCGCCTGGAATTATTCCGTACCCACCGATGCCTCCCTGACCACCCTGGATTGGGACACATTCCTGGGGGATGCGCCAAAGGTACCTTTCGACGCGAAGCGCTTTTTCAGATGGAGGAATTATCGTGATTATGGCACCGGTGTGGCCGGTGATTTGTTTGTCCACCTTATTACCGGCGTTCATTTTGTGACTGGTTCGATGGGGCCAGAGCGGATTCTCTCATCGGGTGAGTTGAGCTACTGGAAAGACGGACGCGATGTGCCGGATGTACTGGTTTCAATCCTTGATTACCCTAAAACAGACATTCATTCCAATTTTCAGATGGTACTGCGCGTGAACTTCGCGAACGCGGGAGCAATCGCCAACAATACCCGTCTAATAGGTACTGAAGGACAAATCGAATTTACGGAAAATAACCTCATTCTGACCAAGAAAAAACTTCCAAAAGCGCCTGGATTTGGTGGTTATGATAGCTACAATACATTTGCGGAAAGCGAGCAGAAGGAATTTAAAAAACAATACGACGCTCAATATCCGGACGATACCAGAAAAGCAGAGCCTGCTAAGGAAGTGAAATTCGAGGCGCCCAAAGCCGATGATGCCCATGCCAATCATTTCCGTGATTTCTTTGACAATATCAAAAAAGGAAGCCTCGGCGTCGTGGAAGACCCGATTTTTGCCTTCCGTGCGGCAGCACCTGTGCTGGCTTGCAATGAGAGTTATTTCAGCCAGAAAATTATCAAATGGGACCCGGTTGAAATGAAGCTTAAAAAGAAATGAAGATCTTACTTACGGGTTCAACGGGATATATTGCTCAGCGCCTGCTCCCGGTGCTTTTAGAAAACGGTCATGAGGTGTACTGCTGCGTGCGGGACAGAGGCAGGTTCAATAGCCAGCTTTTCCCCGATGCAAAAATCATAGAGGTGGATTTCCTCAGAAAAGAGACGCTGGGGAGTATTCCGGACGACATTGATGCCGCCTACTACCTCATTCATTCCATGTCTTCCCAGGGCCAGGACTTCGGCGAACTGGAAGAAACGAGCGCGTTGAATTTTAAGGAAAGGATAGAAGCTACCCATGCAAAGCAGGTGATTTACCTCAGCGGCATTATCAATGAAACGGAACTCTCCAAGCATTTGCTTTCGCGGAAGAATGTGGAGGAAATATTGAGTTCAAAAGCATACGCGCTCACTACGTTACGGGCAGGAATTATTGTCGGATCGGGTAGTGCCTCTTTTGAAATTATACGTGATCTCGTGGAAAAACTGCCGGTCATGATCACGCCAAAGTGGCTTCATACGGCCTGCCAGCCCATTGCCATTCGAAATGTAGTTGAATTTTTGACGGGTGTTTTACTGCTGCAAGAAAGTTATGATAAGAGTTTTGACATCGGCGGCCCCGACGTGCTGACATACAAGCAAATGCTTTTGAGATTTGCAGCGGTACGCGGGTTGAAAAGGAGGATATTGGTCGTACCCGTCATGACCCCGAAGCTCTCTTCCTACTGGCTTTACTTTGTAACGTCTACTTCCTACACGCTTGCTAAAAATCTGGTTAACAGCATGAAGGTCGAAGTGATCTGCCGGCCCAACAACCTCGCAGATACTTTGAAAATAGAACTGATTGGCTACGAAAAGTCCATTGCAATGGCTTTCGATAAAATCGAGCAAAATCAGGTGTTATCTAGCTGGAAAGACGCTCAGACCAGTTCTGCGCTGGCAAAGGGAATTTCACATTACATGCAGGTACCGGT
This sequence comes from Dyadobacter sp., assembly GCF_039919315.1. Classification (GTDB taxonomy): domain Bacteria; phylum Bacteroidota; class Bacteroidia; order Cytophagales; family Spirosomataceae; genus Dyadobacter. Next base: position 288,364 of record NZ_JBDSFX010000102.1, read on the forward strand.
GAATGGCTGCTTTATAGACAAGCGGGAATTGAAAATCACAGACCCCGACTACGTTTTGACGCGGATATGGGCCATTGGCGGGAAAACAGGCTGGTACTATGGAACCTGGTTGTGGGAAATCAGAGGTTTTCTGGACAAGCTCACCGGCGGGGTGGGATTGCGGAGAGGACGGAAACATCCTCAGAATATTTACCCGGGCGATTCGCTCGATTTCTGGCGTGTCCTTCTTGCCAGCAAAGAGGAAAAACGTTTATTACTGTATGCCGAAATGAAGCTGCCGGGAGAGGCCTGGCTGGAATTCTGTCTGGATGAAAACAATGTTCTTAAGCAAACTGCCACATTTCGACCGCTCGGAATCCTGGGTCGGCTTTATTGGTATTCAGTTTTACCGTTTCATGCTTTTATTTTTAAGGGAATGATTAACAACATTGCGGGTAAAGCGTGACGACAAGTTACTTTTCTAACCGATTCTAATCTTCAACATATCATTCGGGTAGATCTATGAAAATAAAAATTACTTTGCTTTTCGTGTTCATGTCAGCTGTGACTTTCGCACAGACGGGGAAGGTGCTCGATAATCTATCGCTGCCTTCCAAGCTTCTGAAATCAGAAAGAAAATTTGCTATCTATCTCCCGCCGGACTACGCTACTTCCGAGCGGAGCTATCCGGTTCTGTACCTCTTGCATGGAGCGGGAGACAATCATACGGGCTGGGTACAATTTGGCGAAGTGCTGAACATTGCAGACAAAGCGATCCGGGAAGGAATGGCTACACCCATGATCATCGTCATGCCGGACGCTGATACGGGTAGGAGAGGGTATTTCAATGATGTCAAAGGGGATTGGCCTTATGAAGACTTCTTTTTTCAGGAATTAATGCCTTTTGTAGAGAAGAAGTACCGTATCAAAGCTGAGAAGCGTTTTCGTGCTGTTTCAGGTTTATCAATGGGCGGTGGTGGTACGTTTATGTATGCGCTGCATCATCCGGAGCTTTTTTCTTCCGCTTGTCCATTAAGCGCTTCCACCGGCCCGATTACATTTGAAGATGCCAAGAAAAATCTAATCAGAAACAATCCTGACATTCAGGATTCTACGGTAACCAATTACTATAATCGCCATAGCGCGCTGGCACTGGTCAGTAATATGCCAGATGCAAATAAGAAAGCGGTACGCTGGTATATTGACTGCGGCGATGACGATTTCCTGTATGAGGGAAACAGTCTTGTTCATATCGCATTGCGCAAGAAAGAGGTACCACACGAGTTCCGTATCCGGGAGGGAGCCCATAACTGGACTTATTGGAGAGAATCACTCCCCAAGGTATTGGAATTTGTATCCCAGGCTTTTCATCAGTATTAGCAGATATGGTACAGGATATTTTGCCAGGAATCAAGCAGTTTGACCTCACGGGAAGGGTGGCGATTGTCACCGGTGGCTCTAAGGGTCTTGGCCTGGCAATGGCGGCAGGACTTGCCTCTGCCGGTGCAGACATTGTGCTGGTCAATAGAAATGCAGTGGACGGAGAGCACAGTGCAGCCGAACTTTGTATTTCGTTTGGAACCAGGGTTTTGTCTTATGCTGCCGATATCACGAGTCAGGAACAAACCGAGGCAATGGCCAGGTTTACGAAAGATAATCTGGGTAAGATTGATATTCTGATCAACAGTGCGGGGATTAATATTCGCGGTCCGATTGATGAGCTTTCAGCCAGTGATTTCAGCAAAGTAATGGAGGTAAATGTGAACGGCACATGGCTTTCGTCACGTGCCGTCACACCGTATATGAAGGCGCAGAAAAGTGGCCGGATCATCAATCTGGCCAGTACGCTAGGGTTGGTGGGGCTGGCGAACAGAACACCCTACACGGCTAGCAAAGGTGCGGTTGTTCAGATGACCCGGGCACTTGCTCTTGAACTTGCTCCATTCAATATTATGGTCAATGCGATATGCCCTGGCCCATTCTTAACCGAAATGAACATTCCGATTGCGGACAGCGAAGAAGCCAAAAATATTATCCTCGGCGCAACCGCACTCCGACGCTGGGGCCATCTGCGCGAAATCCAGGGAGCCGCCATTTTCTTGGCCAGCGACGCCGCAAGTTATATGGTAGGGTCGATACTGGCGGTCGATGGCGGGTGGACGGCGCGATGAGGAAGACTTGCCGGCGTTTCAGACTTGCCACGTTTTCAAAACTTGGCAAGTCTGTCCGCGTGAAAGAACTATCATTTTGATTGTTCAAACTTTACCGAAACTGTTTTATTAGGCCCAATTAATGAATTTAGGCTCGCTTCTAAACTTTCGATACGTTTCACAGATTTTCTTAACCCCTCATTTTCCGCTTTCAGTTCTTTTACGGATTCGATCAGGTGCGGGATGAAACCAATGTAGTTGACAGACTTCATTCCTTCCCCGTCCGTTTTCACTAGTTCCGGGAATATTGCTTCCACTTCCTGGGCGATCACTCCGGTTTGCAATGACTGATCGGTCCTCTGATCTTTCATGAAATAGTGGTAGCCCTTGATGTTCGTGATTTTGTTTAGGCTATTGTTTAATGTTGAAAAGTCTCGTTTTAGGCGACGATCGGAGGTAAGGATAATGCCCAGCCGCGTGTAAGAGTAACCTTCCGTTGTAACCCAGAAATTCCAGTTGCTCCCGTTATAAAATCCAACCTGATCATCCGTTTTCATCCCGACGAACCCTTCTGCTACCTGGTTCGAATTGTTAAACCAGAGTCCGGCAGTGAGGTTCAGATTGTGACGAATTCTTGCTCTCGAACCGATGTCCAGAATAAATTGAGGCACAAGAGCATTATTACCTAATCCCACGTTCCCATTTCTCAGTACTGTCAGCGCATTTGATGGACTCACATCGCTTAGCCCGTTGCCAATCTGAAATATACGGTCTGTCGAGTTTGCGAAAAACTTTGTGGGGCCGCTCGGATTATCCTGAATATTATTAAAAGCGCCAAAAGTTGTTGACGCGAATGTTTTCGCTATGGTATTCTGACCAAGCGAAACGGAAGATTCTCCAACAGCCCATGTTTTTGATCCGGTTGCGAAACTGCTTTGTCCATCCGCTTTCACCTGCTCGCCCATCGCCACAGAATTTGATTCTTTGGCAACGCTATTGTCGCCGATTGCCAATGATGCTAAACCCGTTGCACTGCTTTGAATCCCCATTGCCAGAGAAGAGTTACCAGTTGCAAATGTATTCTGACCCATGGCAACAGAATAGTCACCGGATGACATTGTATTTAATCCAAATGAAGCCGAGTGCCTCCCTGTAACAACATCATCCCAAGCGGCATTAGTGACTCCTCCTGCTCGGAAAGCCGCTTTTCTGGGATACCAAATCAACCTTGAGCCAGTACCCACAGCACCTAAAGCACTTCCCACATTAGTTTCACCTTTCTGAACAATAGCGTCATCATATTTCCAACGGTCCGATTGGAATGCGTGATCCGAGTTTGTTGCCTGAAGGGAATATGGAACACTTACAAGCTGCGTTTTACCAAGATCTATATAATTATTGTCTCCGGCAGGATCGATTTCCACCTGCAGGTAATGATCATAGACATGCCAATTGATGTCGGCAAACGCACCACCGGATACAACTTGCCCACCGCCTACGTTCACGGTAAAAATTCCATTTGCAGAAGTTTGAGTGACATGCGTTTCCATATAAACCAGACTGATTGGTATGTGGATACTTAATCTTAAAGAAATTGTAGAATTTGCGAGCACCTGACCGCTGGCATTTCGGGCAACCCCCTGGAAACTAAATAAGTTAGGAGACTGAGCCCAGGTCTGAAAGCTCAACAGCATGGCAAAGGCAATAGAGTAGATTGATTTCATGGTGTGTTTATCTGTTTGTTTTTTAATTTCTAACAAGCTTCAATGTACCTGCACCTGCTTTTGTTTGTACACGGAGTATGTAGACACCTGTGTTTGGGAGCTGAATTGCTTGTTGAAAAGGAGGGTTTTCCTGCTCTATTAAAGTTCTTCCCTGCTTGTCGGTGACAGTTAGAAGTGCTGTATTTCGTGGTACCTGGACATGGACAGTTCCATTACTTGATGGATTTGGATAACTACTCAGGCGCTCTAAACTTTCCGCTTCCGGAATTACTGCGACGATACGACTGAGCGTAAATTTTCCGTCCAGATCAAGTTGTTTCAGACGATAATAACTCGTGGTGGTGAGAGATTGATCAACAAACCTATAAGTTTTTTCGCCTTCATGATTTCCTCCGCCATCGACCCAGCCGATGGCGTCATATTGTTTTCCATCCGTCGATTTCTGAATTTCAAAGCCCGCGTTATTGACTTCTTGCGCTGTTTTCCAATTCAGTTCTGCGTCACCGGTCTTAGTCAAATATCCTTTGAAACTAATAAGCTTCACCGGCAATGCGGATATACTCGTAGGAGTGAGGGTACCGATTACCCAGTTCACACTTAAATTTCCTACGGTAGTATTATTTGCTGCTCCGTAAATTCCTGAGGGTACAATTTGCTGTGCATATGACCATTGTGCCGTTATTGCCAGGGCGATGGTAAGAGATAGTATTTTCATTTTTCTGAATGGTTTGAATTGGATAAAGTAGTATTCAGTTGACCAGGTTGGACAGTAGAATTCGATATGAGTTGCGCAGCAGCTTTAAGATCATTCAGGTCTTTGCGAAAACCATCCATATCACTTGCCCGAGCCTTAAACTCCTCATTTTGTACTTTAATGGCGGTATTTAATGTTTGCAGATAATCTACGGATGCTTTTAATTCCTTCACCGCCTCAATCAAATGTGGAATCAAACCAGTGTAATTAACTGATTTGAAACCCTTGTCATCCGTTTTCACCAGTTCAGGAAACATGGCTTCAACCTCCTGAGCGAGAAGCCCGGTTTGCAGTGTCTGATCCAGCGTACTGTCTTTCCAGAAATAATGGTAGCCATTCAAGTTACTAAGTTTGGTAAGGCTGTTGCTTAGTGAGGAGAAGTCTCGTTTCAGGCGGAGGTCGGACGTGTTGTAGTTGGTGCCAATGATGTGACTATTGCCTATATTGTCCATCCAGAATAGCCATTTATTTGCATTGTAGAAACCAATTTCGTTGTCGGTTTTCATGCCCACAAAGCCTTCGGCATTATTTTGAGAATCATTGAAGTATATACCTGCGGTTTTGCCTTGCGCATATTTAATCCGTACTCGTCCTCCTATATCCAGAAGAAATTGTGGAGTCAATGTATTATTCCCAATTCCAATATTACCGTTGCGTAATATGGTGAACGCATTGGAGCGGTTACTAACATGATATCCATTACCAATCTGGAATATTCTGTCTTGTAATGAGGGACTAAAAGGGCTGGGAGAGTCGTCATCATTGTTGAATAGCCCAAACGTTGCCGATGAAAGTGCTTTCGATATTGAATGTGTACCTGCTGAAAAGGAATAATAGCCCAACGATTCGGAAAAATTGCCTGAAGCAAATGCTAAATCTCCACTTGCGACTGAACTGTTCCCGATCGCGAAGGCTGCAAATCCACTAGCGATCGTTTCTTCTCCAAACGCAGCTGTGTAGTTATTAGTAGCTTGATTATTATAACCAACACTGATTGATGCGATGCCGCTGGCAACGCTCGTAGTACCCATCGAAAAAGAAGATTGTCCAGAAGCTTTTGGATTATTCCCAAAGCCAACGGAGTATTTGCCTATATTTGACTCGTCCCAGGCACCAAAGCCGGAGTCATTTTTACCTACTCTGAGGGCCGCTTTTCTTGGATACCATAAAAGCAAGTCTCCATCCGGAAGTGAAGGCAGGATTGCTCCCTCCCCCGTTTTCCCCCGCTGCACCACCGGATCTCCATCCTTCCACTTATCCGCCTGCCCGGCATGCAATGCATAAGGTACACTCAAAAGCTGCGTAGCGCCAAGATCAATGTAATTGCTACTACCCGCCGCATCAAGTTCAACTTGCAAAAAGAAACTTCCTGCTGACCATTTAATGTCTGACATACTTCCGGTTTTGTCGTTTCCTGCTCCGACCGACACTGTGAAAATGCCTCCATTTGAAGTCAGCGGTTTGTGCGTTTCTTGATAGAGATTAGGTCCAAGGGGTAAATTTTCGTGAATGGTAAGCCTGAGCGACACATTCGTATTCGCAATCACCTTCCCCGCCGCATCCCGGGCCACGCCCTGGAAACTGAATTGTTGGGGTGCCTGGGCTGCAAGTCTTAGGAAGGAGAGCAAAAAAAAGGAAACGAGTAGTAACTTTTTCATAAACTGAGAGATGGTGTTTTTCGAATTGAAAGTAAACCATCTCTCAGACTGAATTCAAAACCGATTATTGATCGGTAGAGAGCAATGAATTAGCGGTTTTTGTGAGTCAAAAATGATGATGCGGCATCAAAAACAAGGGCTATTGTTTGACGAGCTTTCCCGTTACGGTTTTTGCAGGAGTAATCAGTTGATAGACAAAAACTCCTGAGGGCAATTGTCTTGTATCAAAGTCTACTTTGTATTCTCCCTTGGAATAATTACCATCAGCTATTGTTCCCACAGAACTTCCTTGCATATCCAATACTTCCAGTTTGACTGGCATGTCCTCGGGCAAGCAAAACACAAATTGGGTCTGTGAATTGGCAGGATTTGGGCGAGCGAATACTTTTAAGCTTGATTCTTTTTCTTCAAGCCTTTCATCAAAAGTTGCCATCATCCTTTTTGTGGAAGCCTGTAAATTGGGTACAATTTGCGGAGCGGTGTAAGTAGCTTTCACAAATACATTCTGGCCTTTTGAGTTAAATTGCTCATTCCAGACTTTGAGTACGTAGTAATTACTTTGGTTGGCTACATAATCAATAATCAAATTCCCATTGCCGGTAACGGACTTTAACAGGGTAGTTCCGTCCTGATTATAAAGGGCCAATGTAACTTTGGAAGCCAGTTTTCCCGTTTTCGTTGGATAGAGGTCCAAATGAATGTTTTTACCCGCTTCACAATAAATTTTCCCGACGGTTCTGGAATTAAACCAAACACCATAATCCGGAATGGCGCCTCCCTGTTTCAATGATTTTGGATTAGAATCACCCAGGTCATCAGCCATTTCCCATTCCTGGGTAGTTGGAATGACCGCAGGGGAGAAGCCTCCTGAGACTCCCGCAGGTCCCCATACGCAATACCCCTTTCGCACATTGGAGCCATTACAAGGCGGTATCCAAAGCGTGACCTTGCCTGTATTATCCGTCCAGACATCACTCGCATTCGCGCCAGAATAATCATGTAATTGTATGTTATTACCGAAATCTGTCTGAATAGTCACGGTTTGTCCCACCGTCCAATTATCGTTTACTGCAATGATGGCCTTTGTCGATCGCTCAATGACCAACGCATCCTGCGCCTGCCATCTTACTTTATAAGCTCCCGCTTTAAAGCTCAACTTTTGATGGCACCACATTAAATTGGCCAGATAATCACGTACGGGCAAGTCTGCTAGGGATGCGGGCAAGTGATTGTTTCTGGTCGTTGTAGACATATCAAATAAGTCCTCGAAGAATATTTGGGGCGATCCATCCACGGCCATCGCAATGGCGTAAGCTACCTGTATCCGGCCATCATCGGGGTTGATATGTGCTGCCAGCTCGTTTCCTGTGTTCCAGGTTACGTAATCTCCGTTGGCGTCAAATGTGGCTGGCCTGAATGTATCATGGTTATTAACAAAAGGCACAGTACGATACCGGTTTCCTTGCTGAATCCCTGGAATATCTCCCAGATTGTAATTGCCATCGCTGGTGACGATACCATATAATCCGCCTCTGAGTGAAAAATCAAATGTTCCAACCAAATCCTCTGAACCGCCATTGCTGAATTTCACATCATTAATGTATTGATCCATTTCCCCGGCACTTCCTACATATTCACCCACATTAAACATACTGGCGCCGCCATTGGCCCAACCGGCATTATACTTTACATTCCAGCTTAAATCCTGTACTACCCAATGCGGGAAATGCTTTACAGCGTCCCATCTGAAACCGTCAACGCCAGTCTGCTTTTTTAGCCAGATCATCCATTTGCGGGCTTCGGTAAGGTTATAGTTCAAATATTGAGGTGGATTGTAGGTTGCATTGGTGCTCAGACCGTATGATTTTCCATCTTCATAACTAAGGTCAGGCCCCCATCCACCCATAGCCCAGTTACCCGAGGTGGTATTGGTCCATTGGTTCGGATGGAAATTTTCATAGTTCTTAGGCCACCTGCCTGAGCGCGCCAGATAATTGGCCGCAGTTTCACTCGTTGCCGGAGTGATGTAGGACACATATCGAAAATTTTTGTAGCCGCTTTCATTGGCCAGGGAATAAACAGGCTCCGGATCCTGGCCTCCTTCACCATTCAGAGCGCCGGCATCGCTGGCGTGATTAAGCACCACATCCTGGATCACACCTAATCCATTTGCATGCATAACAGCTACCATTCTTAGCAAATCATCTTTGGTTCCGACACGGGTAGTGACTGAGCCTTTTTGGAATTTATCTCCCAGATCGTAGTGGTCGAACGGAGAGTAGCCCACTTTATTGGTACCGGCATTTTTAACAGTAGGGGGAATCCAAACATTGTCGATACCTAATTCGCGAAGTCGGGGCGATAGTTCAGTAAGATAGTTGGCCCATGAGTTCACATAGTTTGAATTTTCGTAGTCCCAATAAAAGCCTTGGAGAACGAGTTTACCGTTCCAGGGATTTTGTGCTTTTAGTCCATTGGAAAACAAACCAATCAGCAAAACTGTCAGTAATTTTTTGAACATATTAAATGAAGGTAAAGTGTGAGAATATTTCGATTGCAGTTTCGAGCTAACTGTCAGGGAAGTAAAGTGGTATGATCGAGAATCTTGAAAGGCTTTACCAAAAGGTAGGTTTGATTATCCTGTGGTGAATGAAAGACGAAAACGAAGTCTTAAACTAAGCAGCTAATTATTATGGGATTATTTTCTTTTAAAACATAATAATCTAAGTAACCTTTGAGTTCTATAGTCAATGTCCCTTCCTCGGGACCTGTTTCATTTGTGGACAGGGAATCTCAGGTGATCGTTTTGTGCAAGTTGGAATCGTGTTGTGTCACCAAAAAAATAATCAGGAATTATTGAACTTTTTCGAGAAATATACCGTGCCATTTTGATCGGTTACAACAGTGACTATACGTCAAGTAACCTATGGTTATTTTCTAAGAAAACATAGTCAGAAAGCGGGAATGCTTGTTTATGTAAATAATTTCATATCTTTTTGTACATCCGGTTACTAAGAACCCTGGTGCTGTACTAACCGGAGAATAAAGTGTAAAATTTTCCTGATTTACACTTACCCCCTCAGATTTTTAAACTTAAATGGAAGGGATTTTTATGGTCTTCGGACGATAGGACGGATCTGATTTTTTATAGAATAAATTGTGTAATAACGACACGAGATATTGACGACCAGATAATTGGCATCACGCACAAGGAGTTTTAAGAGTTTTCATTTAATTTTTTTTTAACTATCTACTATCTATACTTTAATCTATGAGGATTTCTAAACGAAGTAAGGACCGGAGCCTAACACGGTACTTCTATTCTCTTTTCCTGACCATGCTCGTCATGGCCGGTGCATACGCTCAGGATGTAACGGTGAAGGGAAAGGTTAACGATGAGCAGGGGCAGGGTTTGCCTGGTGTGAGTGTGGTGGCCAAAGGAACGTCAGTGGGTACTGTCACGGACCTGGAAGGCAATTATTCTGTAAGCGTACCGGGTTCTACAACGCTGGTTTTTTCATTTATCGGTTACATTACCCAGGAAATTCCCCTGGGAAGCAAAACAAGCCTGGACGTTAAAATGCTTTCGGATACCAAGGCATTGGAAGAGGTGGTTGTGGTAGGTTACGGAACTGCCAAAAAGGCTACATTAACTGGTTCAGTGACAGCTGTAAAAGGTGCTGAACTTCAAAAAGCTCCTGCTGCTAACCTTTCTAATACATTGGGTGGTCGCCTTCCGGGTGTTTCGGCGGTACAGGGAAGCGGCGAACCGGGATATGATGGTTCGGCTATTCGTATCCGTGGTACTAACTCTTTGGGTAACAGCAATGCACTGATCGTTGTGGATGGTGTACCTAACCGTAGTGGTGGTTTGGATCGTATTAATCCTGCGGACATTGAAAGTATCTCAGTTTTGAAAGATGCTGCTGCTGCTATTTATGGTTCACGGGCTGGTAATGGTGTTATCCTGATCACCACGAAACGTGGAAAGACGGGTAAGCCTACTCTTTCGTACGACATGAACTTCGGTATGGCACAGCCTACGCGTACACCGGAAATGTCAAATGCTGCTGAGTATGCGACGATCCGTAATGAATTGCAGATCTACGACAATCTTCCGGTAGGACAATGGGGTGGTGCTTTGCAAGGCTTTAATACAAACGGTGCTTACACAAGGACTGACAATGGCAATGTACTGAGCGCAGTATTTACACCGGATGATATCAAGAAATTTGGTGATGGCTCGGATCCTTTGCTACATCCTAACACGGACTGGTACGGTTCGGTGATTAGAAACTGGTCTCCACAACAGCGTCACAATTTGCAGCTGACGGGCGGTAGCGACAACATCCGATACCTGGCTTCATTAGGCCATATCAATCAGGATGGTAACTATGTTAATTCTGCGACGGGTTACAAACAATATGATATGCGTATCAATCTTGACACGAAGATCAATAAGTATGTAAGCGCGAACCTGGGTTTGACATTGCGTGAAGAATTCCGTCGCTTTCCAAATGGTGGAGGAGCAGGGGATATCTTCCGGATGTTGATGCGTGGTAAGCCAACTGAAATTGCGATCTGGCCTGACGGCCGTCCTGGTCCCGATATCGAAAATGGTCAGAACCCGGCGGTGATCACTACCAATACGACTGGTTATAATCATGACAAAAGAGATTACATTCAAACCAATGGAACAATTGAAATTCTGATTCCGGGAGTGGAAGGTTTGAAAGTAACTGGAATGGCTGCTATCGATAAGCAACTACGCCGTCAGAAGTCTTTTCAGAAACCATGGACACTTTATTTCTGGGATAAGAAGACATTCGAAGCAGATGGTGTGACGCCATTGTTGACCGGAACCGTACGTTCTACATTCAGCGATCCTCGTTTGACTGAGAATGCTTCACAGGAACAATCTGTTCAGCTGACAGGTCAGGTTTCTTATGAAAAATCCATCAACTCGCATAATTTTAATGTAATGGCGGGTATCCAGCGTGAGAAAGTGGATGCAGACGGATTTTTTGCATACCGCCGCTATTTTATATCGCCGGTGGTTGACCAGCTGTTTGCAGGTGGTAACGCTGAACAAAACATTGATAATTTTGATTTGTTCAAACGTGCCCGTTTGAGCTATTTTGGACGTGCGGGTTACAATTACAAAGAAAAATACCTTGCTGAATTCCTTTGGCGTGTGGATGGTTCGTATGTATTTCCCAAACAAGGACGTTTCGGTTTCTTCCCGGGGGTATCAGCAGGATGGAGAATTTCGGAAGAAGATTTCTGGAAGGGTAACATCAACTTTATGAACAATGTAAAAATCCGCGGTTCATGGGGACAAATGGGTGCAGAACCTTATTTACTCGGAACAGAAACCCTTGCAGAATATCAATACCTGTCTACTATGGGCTTTGGTTCGTACGTTATCAACGATCAGGTGGCTAAAACTTTGCTGGAAACGCGTGTTGCTAACAGTAACTTCACCTGGGAGGTTGCCAACAACAGTAACTTTGGTATTGAGGGTACGTTGTTCCACGACAAAGTTGCATTCGAATTCGATTACTTTGTGAACAACCGTTCTAATATCCTGATCCCGAAAATAGGTTCAACTCCATCATCTGCTGGTATTGACGGAAAACTTCCTCCTCAAAACCTGGGTAAACTGCAAAACAAAGGATGGGAATTCAAACTGAGCTATGATGGAAGCCACGATGATTTCACGTATTCGTTCAGCGTCAATGGGGGTTATGCTAAGAACAAGATCAAGTATTGGGACGAAACACCTGGTGCTCCTTCTTATCAGCGCACAACCGGCAAGCCTTACAATGCATTCCTGGCTTACCAATATGGCGGCGTTTTCAAAGATCAGGCAGAAATTGATGCCAACACCATTGATTACAAAGGTATCACCGGATCGATTCGTCCTGGCGATATGAAGTTCAAGGATGTGAGCGGAGACGGCAAAATTACAGCTGATGACAAAGTTCGTTCGGAGAAAACAAACCGTCCGCAATTCACCGGCGGTGCTTCGATCAACCTTGGCTATAAAGCTTTTGATCTTTCCGTTCTCTTCCAGGGGACACTTGGAGGTCTTCAGTACATTGGGCAGACCGAATCCGGCGACATTGGTAATTACCTCCAATATGCTTACGATCACCGCTGGACCATCGATAACCCAAGTTCAACAGAGCCACGTCTTGCCAACAGAAATAATACTTATTATACTAATTTCGACAACGCCGGCGCCAATACCTATTACCTGAGAAGCAATAACTACCTGCGTCTTAAGAACATAGAATTGGGCTACAACCTTCCTTCTGAAATAGGTAAGAAAATAGGTCTGGGTAATTTCAGGGTTTATGTCAATGGATTGAACCTGATCACCATTGATAAGATCAAGATCTGGGATCCTGAAGCGACTTCTACAAACGGACAATACTATCCGCAGTCGCGAGTGCTTAATGCAGGTGTACGTGTAACTTTTTAAGAATAAAACATGAAACTGAGTTATAAAAATTGGATATTTTTTGCGGCGGTTGCATCAGCTGGACTTGCGTCCTGTGATACAGATTTTCTGGATGTGACCCCGCCAACTGAAATTCCCTCCGAAGAGGTTTGGAAGGACGGTGCCCTTGCCGAGGGTTTTGTAACAGGCATTTATGCGGGACTTCAGCAAGGAGGTTTCAGCGAGCAAATGTTGGCTTCCCTTACCGATGAAGCTGTGTTTACCCACACGGGGCGGAACATCAATACGGTCAACGAAGGTAGTTTGAGCCCTTCCAACCTTGGATGGGTGGATGATACCTACGGATGGGGACCTATGTATACCAGGATCCGTGCGACTAACCTGGCTATTCAAAATCTGAAAACTGCCACTTTTACTGACGAAACGCTGAAAGGCCGTTTGCAGGGAGAAGCATATTTTCTTCGTGCTTACTATTATCAGCAGTTATTACGCTATTACGGATCAGCACCCATTATTACAAAGGTGTACAATCTGAATGAGGACTACTCAGTAGCTCGTAATACTTATGATGAATGTGTGAAATTCATCGTGAGTGACCTTGATAGTTCAGCATTGTTGCTGAAAGGAAAAACGGAGGTGAAGGGCCGTGCAACCCAAGTTGCCGCTTTGGCATTGAAATCAAGGGTGTTGCTGTATGCAGCGAGCGATCTGCATGACATTCCTACTTTAAAAGCAAAGTCGACTGTCATCGGTGCTTATACCAATCCTGAGTTCCTAGGATATGTATCAGGAGACCGTAAAGCGCGCTGGCAAGCGGCTCAGGTGGCTGCAAAAGCTGCTCTGGACGCAAGTAACGGGGGTTATAAGTTGAACCTGACTGCTCCCGTAACTGCGGAACAAGGTAGGCTCAATTACATTTCCCTTTCAATGGGTGGCGGTAGCGCCGATAAAACATTGGATGCATCGGCTTCCAGCGATATCATTTTCGGTCGCTACTTTGTGCCGAGCCTTAGCGAAGGTGCACGCCAGACAGGTTTGAACAATGGTCCCAACGGGTACCACAACTGGGCAGGAAACACACCGATCGGTTTATTAGTTGATGACTATCAAATGATGGACGGTACTCCGTTCGCATGGACCAATCCGGCACACAAAGCGAGCCCGTATGTAAACCGTGACCCACGTTTCTACGCCACAGTAATGTTTGACGGTGCTAACTGGAAACCGCGTCCTTCTGATGCGAAAGATCCAGCTAACCAGATCCAGACAGGTGCTTACGACCTTTTGGACGACAAAGGAGCATTGATCAACCGCAAAGGATTGGATACCCGCAGCAGTTCTATTGAAGACTGGAATGGAAGCCGCACAGGTTACTACATGCGTAAATTCATTGACCCGAACCCTGCATTGTACGATAACACCGACCGTCAGAACATTCCATGGCCATTTATCCGTGTGACTGAAACTGCTTTCAATTACATCGAAGCAAGTATCGAATTAGGTCAGGAAGCTGAGGCACTTGCCTGGTTGAACAAGATACGTTTCCGTGCCGGTATGCCAGCAGTGAAAGCGACGGGTGCAGCCCTGAAAGAAGCATATAGCCAGGAAAGGCGCATTGAAATGGCTTTTGAGGAACAACGTTACCACGATGCACGTCGCTGGTTAATCGCCCCGACAACTTTGGGAAGACCTCTTCAGTACATTACAGTTTTGGGTAAATTCAAAGCTGGAAAATCGATGAAGGAGCCATACCATTACGATACGAGCGTTTACGATTATACTTACACTCCGGTGGAAGAGAAATCGCACGAAAACCGTACGTGGGTTGACAAAATGTATTTCCGTCCATTCAGTCGTGACGAAATCAACAGAAATGCCAAATTGGTTCAAAATCCGGGTTACGATAAGTAGTCTTGATCTGATTTCTGAAAAAAATCCCTGCCGCTACGGTAGGGATTTTTTTGTATCCAATGGGATACATTCCCACAAAACGTGGATTTCAATAAACACTAGTCCACACTACAAAAATTTGATATATTATTGATAATCAATTGGTTGAATGTTTTGGCATAATCATGTTGGTAACTATGGCAGCAGTGCAAATGCACATAACGCTATTACAATTGTTAAAAACGAACACAGATTATGAAAAAGCTAATAGTATCAGCATTGACCTTAACGCTAATCTCATTTGCCTCTGTTCAGGCTCAAACAACAGAACCAGCTACACAGGCAACACAGCAGGAGACGCAGAAAGACGCGGCAACTACTCAAAAAGCCGATAAAGAAGATAAGGTAGCCGTGAAACCGGAAGATCTGCCGGCAGGAATTAAGAAAACGATCCAGGGAGATGAATTTTCTGGCTGGACAGTGAAAAAGGCTTTCCTTGTTACGGATCCAAACAAAAAGCAATACTATGAATTACAAGTTGCAAAAGGCAGTGAAAGTGCCCGTGTCAAATTGGATAAAGATGGAAACAATGTGGGATAATTAGTTAGATCTCATTTTGAAGTAAAAAAAGCCGGATCGATTCCGGCTTTTTTTGTTACCCGGCAGTTTATAACTTTAAAGCATATTAAATCTAAACTCTTAACAGCCTCTTTTCTCTTTACATGTTCCAAATTTTACGTTACCCACTCATTATTTCAGTTTTGGTATTTGGTTTGTTCAATTGCACAGGCATTAAGAAGACAAAAACTGTCGCAATTGACAGCAAAACCAGCACTCAGGGGAAAGAATTATTCACTACCAACTGTGTATCCTGCCACGCCCTGGAACAAGAGGAGATCGGCCCCAGACTTGGAGGAGTAACCAGTTTACTATCTCAAAAGGAGCTCATTGACTTCGTTAAAAACCCAAATAAAGCGATCGAAGCGGGTAATCAACGAGCCGTTGCTTTGACGCGGCGTTACAAAATGATCATGCCGCCTTTTGATTTTTTGAAAGACGACGAAATCAAATCAATTTTGGCTTATATCAGAGAGGAAACAGATGAGCATCACATTCAGCCGCTGGTTGTTAAGGTCGAAGCCAATAATGCGCCAGCCGAGAGACTTGCCGCCCCCGTCACCAAAGCCGGACTTAAAATTGAAACCGAAGATTTTATCACGATACCGCCTTCCAGCGATAAAATGCCAAGGACGCGTATTGCCAATATGCGGCCGCATCCTTCGGCCGACGGTACATTGTTTGTCAGTGACCAGCGAGGCATTATTTATAGGATTGACAGCAAGCAGGCTAATGTGTTTCTGGACATCAGGCTATTGGTAGAGAACTACGTCAATGAACCAGGTCTGGGTACAGGCCTAGGAAGTTTCGCTTTCCACCCCGACTATCAGAATAATGGTTTGATCTACATCACTCATACAGAGGCTTTCAAAGGTCAACGCGCAGATTATGAATTTCCGGATTCTATTAAGGTAGCAATGCAATGGGTGGTATCGGAATGGAAAATCAATGACGTAAAAAGTACCGTATTTGAAGGGAAAAGGCGCGAGCTTATCCGAATCAATGTGCCAGGTGGGGTGCATGGCACCCAGGACATTGGATTTGTGCCCGGTATTGGTAAAAATGATCCGGATTATGGGATGTTATATATAGGTACCGGTGACGGAGGATCCACGATTGCTAAACATCCTGAGCTTTGCCATAAATTGAGTTCTTTGCTAGGTACCATCATTCGTATCGATCCGTCAGGGACCAATAGTAAAAATGGCAACTACGGCATTCCTGCCGATAATCCCTTTGTCAATCATCCTGATCAGGCGACTTATAAGGAAATTTATGCCTACGGTTTCAGAAACCCGCACAGGCTTTACTGGGATATGACCCATGGAAAAACACTTTTCAGCGCGGAGGTGGGAGAATCTAACTTTGAGGAAGTCAATGTGATCGTAAAAGGAGGGGATTATGGCTGGAATTTGCAGGAAGGTAACTATGGGATTTCTTACAAGGATCTTAAAAATGTATACAAATTACCTGCCTCTGATACGGCCAGATTTGTTAAACCTTTTGCGCTTTACGATCATGTCGACGGAAATGCGATCAGTGGCGGGGCGGTGTATGAAGGATCGCTGGAAGCTTTGAAGCATCAATACGTTTTCGGCGATATTGTGAGTGGGCGGATTTTCTATGTTCCGGTAGATAAATATTTGTCTCCCGCCCCTGTACATGAGCTCTCGATTATGCAAGGTTCAAAGGAGACCAATCTGGTAGAAATGTCGGGATCGAAACGGGTTGACCTAAGAATAGAATATGATCTGTTTTCGAAGCAAATGTACATTATGACCAAAAGCGACGGCAAAATCAGGAAGATTACCAAAGCCTATTTCGACAAGATTCCGTGATGCTCGATCAGCTATTTTTAGTTGCCGTTAAATAATTGCTAAGTCTTAATGACAAGTTGTTAAAGT
The DNA here is from genome assembly GCF_039919315.1 of Dyadobacter sp. Classification (GTDB taxonomy): domain Bacteria; phylum Bacteroidota; class Bacteroidia; order Cytophagales; family Spirosomataceae; genus Dyadobacter. The sequence goes on from NZ_JBDSFX010000102.1 coordinate 305,507, forward strand.
TAATTTGTACAACAAAAAGTTAAACCAGGCTTGCAATGGCAAACGTTAAAACAGTAGTAGACCAATGGTCTGTAAAAGACCTTGAAGATAATTCTTCTATCAATGTAACCGTGGAAGGATGCACCGAACTGGGCAATAATTCGCAGCTGCATTAGGTTTGTTTAAAATTCACCATGATCACATACACTTATTACGGTTTACTTTCGGTATTCTGTATCTTCATTTGCATCACCGTTTACAATTATCTGCGGAAACCTCCTCCTTCGGGAGACAGTTCTGTTGGCTGGGCGCTGGGCATCTTTTACCTGGCTGGACTGTTCGGGATTATCGTGCTGGCGTTGCTGTTTTGGCAAAATAAGGTCGCAGGATTAGTCATTCTATGTATACCGCTGATTTTTCTGGCGTTACCGTTTTTAAGGAGCAGATTAACAGACCTTTATGCCTGGATTCCCGTGGCAAGAGACCAGGCCCTGCTAACGCTCCACATTGTCAACACTACGGATGCGCTGATCCATGTAAAGCTGGAATGCTGGTTTGGACGTGCCAATTCAGACACTTCCTTTTTGTATAAAACACTGGTTTTTACTTCCAAACCACTCGAATCCACGCCGCATGAGTTATCCCAGTTCCAAACAGCGCTGCTTTCCCGAAAATCCAAATACGTTAGCATTGTTATCTACGAATGCATTCTGGGCCATGGGCCGGAGTTCGTTTATATGAGAGAAATTCAGCCCTGTATGCAGTTTTGGAATCAGTCTGTAAAAGCATTTCAGAAAGAAGAGTACGCGATCACCATTGACGCTGCCAAGAATTCGGATACTTTCAGATCAGAGGTGAAAAGATTAAAAAAGGACAATATGTACACTTCCGGGGCATTCTAATACAGATCAGATATGAAACTTCATTGGATAAAAGTCATTCAATCTACTGATGACGGCAAGGACCAGGCAATCTGGATTTCTGAAAAAGACCGGGGTTTTTTCATCACGGATCGGTGGAAAGTAGTCTGCATTGAAGCTCACAATGATTTGGCAATCCAAACAATTGCTGAAACCGCTGATCAGGAAGAGGCATATCAGATGAAAGGAATTTATGATAAGCGACTGCCCGACCATCTCTATGACGAAATCAGCTCGCTGGGAATCTCTGGTTTCAACCTGCTGGGTAAGGAAGCTTATGACAGCATCGATTCACCGGCAGGGTCCGCTTCACTGCTCGAAATGGTTAATCGCTATGGCCCCATTGATCGCGACTTACCATTGCTTGCGCATAACGGAAGTATTGTCACATTCGGGAGTAAATCCATTTCAATCGGTAAAATGGATGGTAACACATTAAAAAGTGTGGGAACGGTCAAAACGAAAGGAAAAGCCCCAGCACACGCTCATCTGCATACGAACCTGAATCTGATCGTTTATGGAACCAATTATGGTGAGATTTATGGCCAGTATTTTGATGAGAATGGTTTTGGCAAAACCTTAAAAATTGATAATCTACAAAAGCCTCTCTACCAAGTTGGTTTTGCACACGATGGAAACACCTTGCTTGCCTGCGGGATGGGTTACCTGAAAATATACGCATGGAAAGCAGGCGCCTATTCCGAAATTTCAACCATTCAAACCGCTGCTAAATCTTTCGCTGTTTTGCGGGACTACCTGATCATTAACAAAGGAATGCACGGGATTGACTTGTTTAAGCTTGGAGAGAAAACGGAAAAAATGGATTCACTAGTTGTACCATTTGCCATAGACAGAATGGTTTTGCACCCATCTGAGCAAATGCTGCTGCTGACAAGCAACCCGCATGGCGCATTGGGTTTTGTGAAACTGACCGGGTAGTACGGCGATCAAAGATAGATTTTGACCATTTCACGCCAATAACGTGGCCGATGCGCCTCTTCATCCCACACATACAGCTGATGTGGTACCTGGATCAGATTTAAAGAATGGCTCAGGTGCTGGTTGTTATCCAGGAAGGTATCCTCCCGGCCAATTACCAGTGTAATGTCCATCTTCCGGAGTTGCCTGAGTAGCCCGGGGTCTGAAATTTTTGGTATGAAATGATTAGGCATGTTGTAATAAATATCCTCATCGAAATATCCGTCAAACAGGTCTGCGAAAAAGGGTAGGGGCTGCGTCAGATCGTAGCGGGCACTCATGCCGACAACCTTGGTAAAAATAGTCGGATGCTTCAATGCAATATTGACCGCGTGATAACCACCCAGGCTGCATCCGGCAGCGATCAATCCCTTTTTTTTATTCTGTTTTCTGATAAAAGGAACTACCTCCCGCAGAATGTACTTTTCGTACTGCAAATGTCGGGCGATACGTTGCACGGGAGCTGACTTGGAATAAAAGCTTTCACAATCAATGCTATCAACACAATAAACCTGGATTTCCCCTGCTTCGATCTTAGGTTTCAACGCATCGATGATCTTCCAGTTCTCAAAATCATAAAAATGCGCGGAACGGGTCGGGAAAAAGATGACTGGTGTACCGGACTGGCCGAAGACCAATATTTCCATAAACCTTTCTAAAATTGGACTGAACCATTTGTGATATGCTCTTTCCATGACCAGTTGAGTTATGGTGCTTTTGATAGTTCCTCGGTGCCGACCGGGATATTCATAGTTTGAAGTATTAATTTCCTCCACAATGCGTACCCATCGCTGCTTAGGTGCAGTCCGTCTGCTTCAAACAGGGATTTTCGCGGGTAGCCCTGATAGTTGACCATTGACGGGAAAATATCTATATAATGCTGAAAATCGTCTTTGCTAACTTCTTCCCGGATCAAAGAGTTGGTCAGCTTGATACGGTCAATAATTTCCCATCGCTGCAAGCTGGGTTTGACCGAGATGAAATACACAGGAATGCTACCGAAGCTGTTCCTGATCTGTGAAATTAATTGACGATAGAAAAGGCAAACTTCTGCTGGCTCACGTCCATCCCCCAGGTCATTGTCGCCTGCGTAAATGATAATGGCCTTGGCCGAAACAACCGGGGCAAGCAGTCTGTCAAAAAACCAGGAGCATGCGGCCAGGGTAGACCCACCGAAACCGAGGTTGACAGGTTTTAAGTCTGCAAAATCCTGGTAGAGCGTAGCCCATAAAGTAAAGCTGGAACTTCCATAAAACACAGTTTCAGGTTGATATGTTAGTTTAGAAAATTCCTTTTCTACCCTGACGACTTCTTCTTCATACCAAATCATTGTCTTTCAAGAAACGGTTTATAGAACCAAATATAGTCCTCGAACATTAACTATCCGTTAAGATTTGATCATCAGTTTAAGAATTTCAGGGTATTTTTTGAATTACGTATAGAGGTCTGGGGAATAGTGATATTAAAGAAGCAAAAAATCAAAATTTTCAAAAATGGTTACAACCTTTTTTAACCCGCTTGTATCCTTATATTAAATTTAACAACCACTATGTCATGAAAAAAACAATTCTATTTGCACTAATCTGGGTAGCGGCAGTTGCCTGCGACCAGAAACAGGATGCTACCCCTCAAGTTGAACTGAAAACCACAAGCGTACCTTATCGGCAGATGACTACCGTGGCGGCATCAGGCTCGGATCTGAAAGTTGATTTACAGGAAATTACCGACAGCCGTTGCCCGAAAAATGCAGTTTGTATCCAAATGGGCAGTGCTGTAATGAAGTTCAATGTGTCTGATGCTTCCAGTCAGACAGATGTTAATGTCACTTATAAGGGAGATCGTAAAACCGACTATCAGACATTTACATTAAGCGGCCAGACTTACCTGCTCAAAGTGAGCGAAGTGCTTCCTTATCCGGAGACAACACAGTCACCTAAACTGGAAGATTATAAGGTAAATGTGACCATTGAGAAAAAGTAGTAGATTTAGATTTGGTGTGAAGGTTAAGTAAAAGGAGTCAGGCTCAGACCTGGCTCCTTTTCTCTTTAGTGCGGTTTTATCCTTAGTTTTAATGATTTGTTGTGTAACTTGTCAGAGCAAAAACAGCTAATCTGAACCAATGGAGCATCTTTTTTCAAGACGGGAAGTTTTACAAGTCCTCGCTGCCGCAAGCGGCACTTTGCTGCTCAACCCGTTGTCGACCCTTGCCGAAAATAACCAACCCATGCTTTTACAGAGAAAAATACCTGTGTCGGGAGAGACATTGCCCGTTGTTGGACTAGGCTCCTGGCAGCAGTTCGATGTTGGTTCAAGCTCAGCGGAGCGGACGCCTTTGAAGGAAGTACTGATCAAAATGCAGGAAGCTGGCGGAAAAGTAATCGATGCCTCACCTATGTATGGACGCGCGGAGGAAGTAATTGGCGATCTGACGAAAGAAGTGAAGTTGAATGATCAGTTTTTCTTTGCTACCAAAGTCTGGACCACAGGTAAGCAGCAAGGGATCGAGCAGATGAATGATTCGTTTAAAAAAATGGGACGCAGCAAAATGGATCTGATGCAAGTTCACAATTTACAGGACTGGCAAACTCATTTGAAAACGCTAAACGACTGGAAGCAACAAGGGAAAGTAAAATACATAGGCATTACCCATTACACAGACTCGGCGCATTCGCGCCTGGAACAGATTGTGAAATCCAAAGCCGTTGATTTTGTTCAGTTTAACTACTCGATCCGGTCGCGTAATGCAGAAAGAAGCCTTCTTGATGCGGCAAGAGATAACGGCGTTGCTGTGATTATCAACGAACCGTTCGAACAAGGCGCATTATTTCGGGCAGTCAAAGGAAAGGAATTGCCGGCCTGGGCTAGCGACTATGACATTAAAACCTGGGCGCAGTTCTTTCTAAAATACATTATCGGTCATCAGGCAGTTACCTGTGTGATACCCGGGACGTCCGATGTTAAACATTTACTGGATAACATCGGCGCAGGACTGGGGAAGATCCCTGATGAACAAGGGCGCAAAAAGATGCTAGAATGGATTGAGACAGTCTGATTATTCCAAAGCGAAAGCCACGTACTTATTTCCTTTTTTTGTTCCCAGTTTGGTTCCTCCGCAGGCAATAACCACGTACTGCTTGCCATTGACCTGATAGGTTGACGGTGTGGCAAATCCGGCAGCAGGAAGCGTAGTTTCCCATAAGAGTTTACCTGTCTTTTTATCAAAAGCCCTGAACTTGCCGTCCTTGGTAGCTGCAATGAAAAGCAGGCCGCTTGCTGTTACTACAGGCCCTCCGTAATTTTCTGTTCCGGTAGTAGGTACTCCTTTTGATTTCAACGACTCCACTTCTCCAAAAGGTATTTTCCATAAATATTCTCCCGTGTTCAAATTAATGGCATTCAATGTTCCCCAGGGTGGTGAAATGGCAGGAAGACCATTCGCATCCAGAAACTTATTATAACCTGTGCTTTGGTAAGGCAGATATACCTTTTTCGAAGCTGGGGTAGCAGATACAGCTTCCACTTTTTCATCACCAAAAAGAAATGAGACCAAAGCCTGCTTTTCATCCGACGTAAGCATGGTAAAGCCTGGCATCATACCTTTTCCGGAAGTGATCAGCTGTCTTACAAATGGCCTGTCGCGCCGCGTTCCTATGTCAACTAACGACGGATAGCCACTTTTAGCATTGCCTCTGCGTTGTGGCCCGTGACAGGTAACGCAATAGGTGGTGTACACTTTTTCCCCGGGACTGAGATTCGAAAGTTCACTTTCTTTGGGTGTATCTTTCATGGTCAGGATCCAGGCCATTTCATTGCTGTTCACATACAGGATGCCCTCGTCAGGATCTGCTGCCGCACCTCCCCACTCAGCACCGCCATCAAAACCGGGCAAGATCACCGTTCCTTCTTTACTCGGCGCTGCAAAAAGCTCCTTTTTATACCCTTTGAATTTAATCATCAATGAATCTTTATCAGGAGCATATGGGCTGATATCCTTCTCCGTCAATGTGTACGCCTGGCGTGCGTATGGCGCAGGCTTGCTAGGAATCGGTTGGCTAGGCCATGGGAATTCTCCAGGCAAAGCTGTTTTCGGCGCAGTAACCTCTTTGATTGGAAAAAGCGGTTTTCCTGTCACACGGTCGAAAACAAAGACATAACCCTGCTTACTAACCTGTGCAACGGCGTCGATCTTTCTGGGTCGACCGTCTGGGCCTTTTTGAGTAACAGTGATCAGGTTTGGAGGTGCAGGCAAATCACGGTCCCAAATATCGTGGTGCATGGTCTGAAAATGCCATATACGCTTACCGGTACGGGCGTCGAGTGCTAGTAACGAGTTGGCAAACAGGTTGGTACCCTTTCTTTTTGCGCCATAGAAGTCATATCCTGCCGAGCCCGTGGGTACATATAGAATGCCGCGCTTGCGATCGATTGCAGTTCCAGCCCAGTTATTGGCAGCGCCTGTGAAAGTATTTTTATAAGCGTCAGGCGGGAAGGTTTCATAGCCGAATTCGCCCGGATAGGGAATGGTGTGAAAAGTCCATTCCAATTTTCCTGTTTTTACGTTAAATGCTCTGAGGTCCCCAGGCGCAGCGTCAGAATCTTCTGAAAGGCGCAGCGGCATAATGATCAGATCTTCAAAAATCGTCCCGGGCGTATTGGAAACCATGTATTTTGTTTTGGCAATTTCGGGTAAGCCGGTATGCAGGTCAATTTTACCATGGTCGCCAAAACTGTCAATGACTTTCCCCGTACGTGCGTCCAGCGCATACAAGTAGGCTCCCATTGCATGCAGAATCCTCTTGTCATTACCTTCACTCCAATAGGTAAGGCCGCGGCTGGTATTAGATCCGTTTTTTGATTTATCACCAAAAAGCCAGATCTGCTTACCGGTGGCGGCATCCAATGCAAATGCCTGAACAGCTGCTGTAACGCCGTACAAAACGCCGTCCACGATGATCGGATTCACCTGAGTCTGTCCCGAATCGGGCATGGCGTAAGTCCATGCGACTTTGAGGGTTTTTACATTTTCAGGATTAATCTGAGTCAGTGAGGAGTAGTGGTTCCGATCTGGGCCACCCAGGTATTCGGTCCATTCGTCTTTTTTATCATCAGATACATTCCGTGCGCCCGATAGCAGCAATGCGGAAGCTGCGATGCAGCAAATTATGGGTTTGAACATTGATAAGGATATATGAATGAAGACGAAAGCCCGACGGGCTGTAAGTATTATAGAGAAAAATCGGCAGATCAATTTAGAACCCGGGACGGGTGACAGAATTAATCAATACAACTACTACTAGATCCATTCAAATAGATATTTCTCATTATATTCAATTTCAAATTTCTTTAACATTCCTAGATACTCTTCTTTAAAAGTCTTCTTTTGATGGTGTGCCTCCTGATTTAGGATGTAGTTATAAACGGATTCGATTTGCGAGTGGCCGTAGGAAAATGATCCGTAACCTTCTTGCCAGGAGAATTTACTGGGAACAAATTTTTTTGAATTGATAAAGTTGGATGAATTGTTCTTTACGTCACGAACCAAGTCAGAAATAGCCATTGAAGGGCGCAGACCAATGAATAAATGTACGTGATCCGCTGCACCGTTAACTATGATGGACTTTTGCTCCTTACCCCTAACAATGCCTGCCATATACTGGTGTAAATCATCTTTCCATGTTTTGGCAATTAAATTCTCCCGACCCTTAACGGCGAATACTACTTGAATGTAAACTTGTGAAAATGTACCTGACATTGTGTGTGTAAGTTAAGTAATGTTAAAGTAATCAGATTCCCTCGGTAATAGTAATATCAGCCCCTCGGGCTTTTTGAAAATTGGAATTATTGTTCAGGCTATAATACTTTCAGCCCTTTGGGGTTAATTATGTAAAACGTATCTCTTATTCAAATTTACTGCTAACAGTGATTCCAGGCCAGGTATCACTTCTGAAACCACTTGCCGGAAAACCATCGGTACTGTAAAGATTAGCATCCTCAGGAGCATCCGACCATGCATACCTTACGGAGGCGGGTTTGGTAACTTTCGGATGCGAAACCACAACGGTATTTCCTTTGATCACGGCCTGGGCGTAATAGAAGACCTTGTCGTCCCCGGCGATTTCAAAACCTTTGAGATAACCATATTTATCTTTTACGATCAGTCCGTTTTCTGCGTTTTTGAACGAAACAATCGCCTTACCTTCCTCGAACTGAACCTTGTCGTATAATGGCGATGCGTAGGGAATGTTCTGGCCATAATCCAGTTTCAATGCGTTGGTGGCTAATCTGTGGGCGACATCCTGCTTATTAGTAGGGTGAATGTCGTTCGGGTTTCCAACATCCGTTGAGACAGCCATACCTGTTTTTGGTAGGCTAAGGGTCATGTTTTGCGCTTCGCGAAGTTCTCCCCAGTTGCTGCCTTTGTTACTGTCGTTTTCTTGGCCGAAACTGGAAAGTTGTACCCAGTAAAACGAAAATTCGTCATTCCATAATTTGCGCCAGTCATTGATCATCAAAGGAAAAGACTGGCGGTACTGGTATGCACGGCCTGCATTGCTTTCACCCTGATACCATAATGCCCCGCGGATGCCAAATGGGATCAATGGCACGATCATAGCGTTGTAAATGCTGGTGCCCACATTGTTCATCAGGTGAGCGAATTCATGTTTTTCAGCGAAGGAAGGCATCAGCATCCAATCTTTTGCCAGGCTGATTTTAGTGCCGCCGTCCTCTATGTAGATATCATTGGCAGAGCCTATCAGTCCGGGACCAAACCAGGAAGTGGCTACTTGATTGCCCAGCTTGATCACGAGCTGGTTTTTTCCCTCTTTCCAGGTATTAGCAGGGACGGTAATCTTTTTTACACCTTTCACCGCGCCCTGACTTACGAGTTTACCATTAATGTAAATCTCATTCGGACTGTCATTTTCGGAAAGCGACAGAATGGTTTGTTTGGCGGCGACATCGGCTGTCAATGTAATTTCTTTGGCCATGAATCCAATTCCACGGAAACCCATCAATCCTTTCCAGTCCCACTGTCCTACCGGATCAGCGGTTTTTTGCCAGGCAGAAAAGTCAGTGGCACCACTTACATATTTTTTTTCATCATCGACAGACGGTGTGAACGCGGCATTTTTAAATAATTGCTTTCTGAGTTTGGTATCCATAATCAGGTCCGCATCCTGCCATGTTTGCGGCAAATGCTCGGCGTAGGATTTCAGGCCTTCGTCGGTAAGCATAGCCTCTTTGCTGATCCAGCCCTCTACCTGTGAGCCTCCCCAGGAAGAATGCAATATGCCGACAGGTATTTTTAGTTTCTGATATAATTCTCTTGCAAAAAAGAAGCCGATGGCTGTAAATCCACCAACAGTTTCAGAGGAAGCGATTTTCCATTCCCCTGTTTTAAGGTCTTTTTCAGGTTGCAATGTTACTTCATGATCCACTTTGAAATGGCGAATTTGCGGGTAGTCTGCATTTTGTTTTTCAGTGCTGAAATTTTTGGCAGCCGATACCGGCCATTCCATATTCGATTGCCCCGAGCAAAGCCAAACCTCGCCTATCAACACATCATTGACGGTCGCCTTGCCGGATTTAGCAGTGACATTGAGCGTATGTGGCCCGCCGGCTTCCAAAGCGTTGATCCTCACGATCCACTTACCGGAAGCGTCTGCTTTTGCATTGGCAGTCTGTCCTGCCAGGGTTACAGTTACTTTTTCGCCAGCGGTAGCCCAGCCCCAAACCGGAATGGGTTTCTGACGTTGCAGCACCACATGATCTGAAAATAAACGGGCTAGTTTGACCTGGCCAAAGACGCTGGTGTGGACGACAAGTAACAGAACAAAAAACAAACGGTTCATAAACGCTTCTCTAAGTGAATTAATGGTTATAAAATACGGATAGGGTGCCGTTTCTACTTAAAATTCTAACTTTGCGAAGCTCCTTTTTTACTAGTTAAATGATATCCATTATAATCTGCTCTGCGAATGCGGCTGATCTTTTGCAAGTTAAAGACAACATCAGCAGAACCGTCGGTGTGCCTCATGAAATCATCGCTTTTGACAATAGCGACGGACAAAAGGGGATTTGTGAAGTTTACAACGAAGGCGCACGTGCAGCGCAATATGATGTGCTGTGCTTTATGCATGAGGACATTGAAATGAAGACGGAAGGGTGGGGCGGGAAGGTTTTGGAGATATTTGATGCAAATAACGAAATAGGATTACTAGGAATAGCCGGTGGTGGCTATAAGTCCCTGGCGCCTTCCAGCTGGTATAATTACTATCTGCAAGAAAACGGTGGTTTTTACTGCAACCTGATTCAGGGTTACAAGCATAGCGGGAAAGCCGAAATGCTCGATTACCGCAACCCTAAAAATGAGGCATTGTCGAAGGTCGCTTGTGTAGATGGCTGCTGGTTTTGCACCAGAAAGCACATTGCGTTAAAATACCCGTTCGATGAAAAATTGCTAACCAAGTTTCATGGCTATGACCTGGATTTTGGCATTTCGATCAGTCGGGAATATGAAGCTGCGGTCACATTTGAACTGCTCCTTAAACATTTCTCCGAGGGGAATTTTGACAAATTATGGATGGACGAGATTTTGAAGGTCCACAAAAAGTGGGCGGCAGTGCTGCCAGTGAATGCAGATAATGTGCCGGAGTCGCATTTGAAACGTGTCGAACGCGACGCATTTGAAGTTTTTCTACAACAAAGTATGGACCAGGAACGCTACTCAAAATGGGAGCTAATCAAATTGATCTGGACAACACGGCATTCCCGGGTAGCCACATTTTCTTTTCCTTATAAATTGATGATCAGGTTGTTTAAAATGAAAAAGAAGCCTGCTACCTATTCTTTTTGAGTTCTTTGTAAAACTTTCTGACCCGGTTCAGGTAGGAAAAATAGCTTCTGCCTCCCCATTTGTATTCATAATAAAACCGCTCACGACTGGTGAGTTCCAGTTGTTCGGTTGTCGTTTTTGTTTTCAAAGTCCGGCTTTCCAAATGATCTACGATGGACGAAGTTACCAGGGCGTGTTTGAGGCCATATTTTTGGAGTGTATTGCTGTAATCATTGTCGGCGAACCAAAATTTAAAAGAGGGATCAAGCTTTCCGGTAATTTTTAGCATGTCACGTTTGAAGAATAAACACCAGCCGATCAACTCTTTTCTAACTTCATAGCCATAATGCACGCGGCCATCCAGCGCAATGCGCTGTTCAGGATGGTGAATACTGCACGCAGGGCTTGCGCTGTAAAGTTCTGTATCTGCGTCAAAAGCCTTTAAAATTTCGGTCGCCCAGCCTTGATGGAATATCAGATCGTTGTTACAAATGCAAACATATTTACTTTTGGTCATTCCGATACCAATGTTCATATAACGATGGTAACCAAATCTCTTCCACGGGTAAACTGTTTTCGAGTGAGGGTATTGATACCGTTTTAAGCTTTTATTAGATTCTATCACAATGATATTGAACTTGATCTTTTCCGGGTCTTCTGACTTAGCAAGGCTATCAATACCGTCCAATGTGATTTTTTTGAGCTCCTCATTCCGTGCATAGCTCAAAATTATAATGTCAATTTCTGTGGGTGCCATATCACCTGGATTTTTTGAAAAGTGCCTTTCTCTTGTAGTTCAGCGCTTTGAAATAATAAGAAATAAACGTCTTCGTGTTAACAAGGGCATGTAAGATTTTCAGCTGACGAATACTGACCAGGTTTGCATGGTACATCATGTACTTGTAAAGTTTCTGCGTGCTGGCGGCATTCCTTTCCAGCAATTTTTCCTTTTCATCCGGGCTGAGAACAGTCGATTCATTGATCCGATTTATCATTCGCTTCCTGAACTGTAATTCACCGGCTTGCATGATCTGGATATTGCGGCTGGTGTTTCTTTGGTGAATGCGGATTAATGTTTTAGCGGCATCATCATCGCAAAAGCTGTAACGCGCGCCCTCAACGGCACAAAGAAACCAGAATTCCCAATCTTCCGTGTAGTTGCTGAATTCGGGAAAACCTTTTACTTTCTCAACAGTATTTCGACGTAGCATCGGGCTGCTAACAACCGCAATGTTTGAATAAATTAATGTATTCACCACCTCATAACCAGCTGCATTGATCTTCGGGAGCCAGTGATGATTGTTCATTTCATAGTCGGGGTAGACGATATCCGGCTTGTCCGTTTCAAAATACAGGTGATTGGTATAAGAAATGTCACAGTCAGGATGTTGTTCCATAAATGCAACCTGTATTGCCAGCTTTTCTTTGCTTAATAAATCGTCAGCGTCCAAAAACTGAATGTACTCGCCTTTTGAATGTTTGAAACCCAAATTACGTGCTACCGAAACACCACTGTTCTTCTGTACTAAATAACTGATGCGTGCGTCCCTGGCGGTAAATTTTCCGACAATCTCACTCGTATTATCAGATGAGCCATCGTCTACAATGATAGCCTCCCAATTCTCATAACTTTGGTCGAGAAGATTGTCAAGGGTTTGGTCAATGACGAAACCATAATTGTATGACGGAATGATAATGCTGACTAACTTGCTCATAACCATTGCTTTGTCTTGCCTCCCCAGATTTTCCTCAATATCCAAAAGAATTTACTTTTGTTAGACTTTCTTAGCAGGCTGGTTAATAATTCTTTATTGTCCCAAATGGCGAGACCGTAGGAAATGCCAGCAACCGACTTATTTCTTTTAATACTCAATGTGTAGAGCCTTGTGATGAGGGCCTTGGTTGCTCCGCTCGCTTTTTGAGCACATAACCACAGCCATTCGCTTTCTCTTTCCAACTCCTCCAATTTCTGATCCTTGTTTTTTGAAACCGACTTCAAAGCGAGTATATCCGTATTGTTCTTGCCATGCTGCCGATATCTGACAAGCGCCTGATCAACAAAGTCAATGGTACCGTGCGTTGTGGCAATGTAAGCCAGCCATTGATCGTAATGAAATTTTTCAGGAAATGGTAATGCCAGCGGAAGAACCGAATTTCTCATGAAAATGCTATGACCTGAAACACAATTCAGATACAAAAACACTTCGGGACGGCCTCCCCGGTAAAAGTTGAATTTGTCAGATATTTTAGTTTCCATCGATTTACCCGAGCGATCTATGAAGACAGAATCGTGGTAAATCAGTAGATTTTCTTTCACTGCGTCAAGCTGCATTTTTAACTTATCCTTGTCCCAGATATCGTCCTGGTCGCAAATCGCAATGAATTCTCCCTGACAGAGTTTCAGCGCTTTTTCGAAGTTCTTGTTATAGCCTAAATTGCTGTCGTTGTAATGGATGATAAATCTTGTGTCACGCAATGCATACGATTTCAGTATAGCCTGGGTCTCGTCTTGCGAGCAATCATCGACAATGATGATTTCCCAGTTATTGATGCTTTGATCAAGAATGGAGTCCAGTTGTTCCTTGATAAAATCACTGCCATTGTAGGTGCACAAGGCGATGGAAATGAGCGGCTTACCTTCCATTTAAGCTTCCGTAAATTGCTGCATGTCAATCAATCGCTTATACAAACCCTCGTGGGCGATCAGTTCCAAATGATTTCCCTGTTCAACAATTTTTCCATCCTCCAAAACCAGTATCGTATCCGCCTTTTGAATGGTGCTCAACCTGTGAGCAATGACTAGCGACGTCCTGTTTTGCATTAGATTGTTCAGCGCTTCCTGCACCAGTTTTTCCGATTCAGTGTCCAGGGCGGAAGTCGCTTCGTCCAAAAGCATGATGGGCGGGTTTTTTAGAACTGCCCTGGCGATACAAATGCGCTGCTTTTGGCCTCCCGACAGTTTCATTCCACGGTCGCCGATATTGCTATCATAGCCATTTTCAGTATCCATAATGAACTCGTGAGCGTTGGCGACCCTGGCTGCAGCCTCAACTTGCTCCATCGTGGCCTCAGGATTACCAAATGCAATGTTCTGATAAATCGTATCATTGAAAAGCATCGATTCCTGGTTCACGAAACCGAACATGGACCAAAGCGATTCCTGTTTGATCTTTTTCAAATTGATCCCGTCGATCGTCACGCTTCCTTCCTGCGCATCGATAAAGCGGGGTATCAGGTCCATTAATGTTGATTTTCCACCACCCGACGGGCCGACTAGTGCGACGGTTTTACCTTTTGGAATGATCAAATTGATATTTTTCAATACCGGCCGGGAAGGATAGGCGAAAGAAAGATTTTCGAGCCTGATAGCGTCGTTGAATTCATGAATGTCAATGGCATCCGGCGCGTCCTTGATCTCAGGTTTCTCATCAATCAGTTCGAGTACACGTTCACCAGCAGCGATACCTGCGTGAATAGTGCTGAAAGAGTCCGTCAATGCTTTGGCCGGCCTCATTACCTGCGAAAATAATGCGATGTATGCCACAAATTTGGACACGCTAAGCTCGGACTGGTTGTCAAGAATAAGAGAACCACCGTAGAGTACAATGATCGCTACCATTGTAACACCCAGGAATTCCGAAACGGGTGAACTAAGCTGCTGCCTGCGCGCCATTTTTCTACCCAACTCTGAGTAGCGGATGTTTTCCTGATGGAATTTGTCCTTTATTTCCTCAGTAGCATTAAATGCCTTGATCACTTTGATACCCGACAATGCCTCATCAAGGTAACTGATCATAAGCCCAAAAAGATGTTGCGCCTGAGTGGCCTGCTCTTTTAGTCTTTTTACAATTTTTGAAATCAGGAATGCGGATACCGGTATCACCAGAATCGCAAAAAGGGTAAGCTTTACCGAAGTGGCAAAGAGCATGAAGATGTACGCGATCAATTGCAGCGGCTCTTTGAAAACTACCTGTAATGTACCCGTGACAGAAAACTGTACTACCTGTACGTCTGAGGCAATTTTGGCAATGATGTCGCCTTTTCTCTGGCTGCTGAAATAGCCGACGTGCATATTCATTACATTGTTGAAAACGGTTTTTCTCAAATTCAGTAGTGTATGAATCCGCAGGTTTTCCATGACCCGCTGCGAAAAATACTTGAATATATTGGAGAGAAGAACCGAGCCTACGATCACCCCGCAGACCAGTTGTAGCGCTCCATGCGCGCCATAGGTAAGATTTACCTGTTGTGCGTAGTAATTCAGAGAACCTGTAACATCAACCCAACTTTCAGGTTTTTCGATGAGTTCCGCTCCCTGGGTTGTAAAGAGCGTGCTGAGCAGGGGAGCGAGCAATGCCAGATTTAATGTGTTAAATATGACCCCCAGAACTGTGAAAACGATGTAGGGAAACGCAAATCTGGCAATGGGTTGGGCAAAAGATAATAATCTGAAGTATGTTTTCATTATTCCAAAAATGGCATAACTGCATATGCCTAAAAGTAAAATAGCCGGAAATTAAAGAACTTCCGGTTGGGGACGCAAATTAATGCTTATCGGTGGAAAGTGTGTAGTTTGAGGTTATAATTTAATGACTTGCTTGTATTTGAGCATGATACGAATATTCTCGATGATGTCGGTGATACCAATGGTGGATTTATACGTACTCATTTGCTTCTTAAACGCAGTCTTCTTCACTTTCAGTTCACTCATATTTTTAAGAAAATCTACGTAAGCCTGTGCTTTGTAGAACTGAAGGGTGAGGATACTGGGCAGTACATCACTCAAAATGACCTGAGCATGATAGAATTTCAGATCGGCTCCCTGTAAATGCAGATGATGCATGTAATAGCGGTTGCGGAAATAGATCCTTTTGATGGAGTAGTGGTTTTTGTGACCTTTCGTAGTAGCCGAAACCTCATGACGGCACACGGCATTGTGCTCGTAGTAGCATTTCCAGCCTAATCTCCATGCCCGGATTGACATTTCCTGATCTTCCCCGTAATAGGGATTGAACATTTCGTTAAAACCATCAATCTCTTTCAACTTTTTCGTATCCATCAAAGCAATAGCGCCGGAGAGATAAAAAGTAGGTGTCAGACTGTCGTCGGAATCCTTTAAATAAAAGAAGTTATTAGGCTTTATTTTCCGGCCCAGAATCCGTGGAGACCTGGCCGCATCCAGAATGTTGTCGTCTTTCATGCCGATAATCCGGCCCATGACACCGAAGGTATCTTCTAGCTCAAAATATTTGTATAGCTTTTCAAAATAGCCTTCTTCGAGCGTTACGTCAGTGTTGAGAAGGAAAATAAGATCGTTGGAAGCATGCTGGATACCCAGGTTACAGGTGTGGGCGAAACCCGAATTTTGCTCTTTGCGGATGATGGTAAGGTTGCTACCATACTGTTTTTCAAGGTAAGCCACCGAATCATCTGTGGAAGCATCATCGACCACAATGATCTGAACGTTTGTTCCTAACTCGTTGATTATCTTGTAATTATTCTCAAAATACTTTTCGAATAAGTGCTTTCCGTTATAATTCGGAATTACAACTGAGATGCTTCTCATTAATTATACAATTTAGTGTAGAGTATATAGTGTTCCTATAATGCTAATTTTAGTTATTTGAATGTCAGAACCAGAAAAATAAGCCGCATTTCAAACGGTGTTAATCCTACTTCATTGTTTTAGGCGCAAAACCACGCCTTTATATCAATAATTGAGCCAGTTTCGAGCTGGTCACAGCACAAGCACTTCGAGCGGTACGCAGGCACTGTAAACGTTAACTTTTTTGGTTTAGGCACTAAAATTTTTTCAGGATCTCAGATCCTGTCTTACAAACTTTATCTTAGTGATGAGGGGGGAATAGAATAGGTCCGGAGACTACTAGGTCTTCTCAGAGATTATGGGTAAGCTGTTTTCAGTACTATCCAAACACTTTATTTGATTATAACCATTTTGTGTTCCAGTACCTGAAAAATGCTGGTTTCGTTGCAGGCAAGATATATTATTTATCAGTTCAATCATTACTATCGTCCTTTTTATTTTCGCGAGCTGGCTCCATGGCTATCGTATATCCGGCTTCATGTAATAAGATGCGCTTAGGGGAAAATGGTTGGAAAAAAATTTTGAAAATTTGTAATTAATTTAAATTGACCATTTATTTATTAAACGGAAATACCTCTGTATCAATTTCTAATGTGAACGCAGAATTAAAAAATAAATGTTCGTTGTGTGAAAAAAAATACGCAGGTAAGTATACAAATTATGGCGAGAGTCACCATGAATCTAAAAGCGCGGAATGTTCCACCAACTTTTTAAAGAAAGACTTTGTTGATCAGTTTAGCCTGGCATTTTGCGCATAAAACCACATTGTAATGATTGATAATACCCGTTTAAACATTCAGACCCACGACACAGTTCCTGTAACTACCTACAAAGCAGCTCGTTCGGTTGCTGGGTTTGTTGCCGGCCATTTTGAGCGCCACCATAACTCGGTAAAGGTTCACTATGAACAAGAACTCGCTCCCAAACCTGATGCGCGTATCATTGAGACCATTATAGATACCACTTTCTGGGCAAGCCTGCGAAGAGAGGAGGGGAGATCACCCAAAGTATCCATTGCTTTTCTGCCGCCTGAAAGCGCCGAGCACCCGCTGATATTTAGTGAGAAATTATCCCTTACTGCCAATACGCTCACCAAGCTTGCGCCTGCCGTCGAGCGTTCCGGGATTCATTTGGGCGTGTGGCTGGAAGATGGAGAGCTCAGGATCTGGGGAACAACACGCGTGATACCGGGTTTGTGCTTCGTGCTGGAAGTGATCGAGCCGGGTATGCTGGTGATCAAGCATCGGAGGGTCGATGGTTTTGGGAAATTTGTCAATGTAGCGGTTTTGAAAGGTGATCAAGTCAAGATCGTTAATGAAGCGAGCGGAAAGGTAAGGGATTGCCCCTCGCTGATCAATTCCATGATTGGCTTCACTTCCTCTACTTTGTGGAATGATTCACTCAATCTGCTCGTTCAGCTTGCCGTCTCGATGCGTAGCCATGAACGGGGCGGCATTTTGCTGGTAGTACCGAAGGGTAAAGAAAACTGGCGCAAATCGATCATTCACCCCATTACTTATCATGTGGAGCCTGCTTTTTCAGAACTGGCTGACCTGCATAGTAAATTTATCAACGAACTGCATCCGATTAGCTGGCAAAGTCAGTTGAGTTCGGCGATCAATAATCTGGCAGGGCTTACGGCGGTGGACGGTGCGACCATTATCAATGACAGTTACGAGTTGCTGGCGTTCGGAGCCAAGATAGGACGTGCAGCCGGAGGGCAGCCAGTGGAGGAGATGCTGGTAACGGAGCCGATTATAGGCAATGAAGGAGTGGTGGTACATCCCGTTCAAAACGGTGGTACGAGGCATTTGTCGGCAGCCCAATTTGTTTATGATCAGCGCGACGCCATCGCATTGGTCGCTTCTCAGGATGGCAGGTTTACGATTTTTTCGTGGGCGCCATGCGAGAATAAAGTGCAGGCGCACAGGGTCGACGCATTGCTTTTATAGTTCCTAGCTTCAAGGGAACAGTTCCAGCTGCTCAGGGTCACGGTACTTTCTGGACCTGATTTCAGGTTCCAGAAAATTAGAAAGCGAAATACCGAGGAGCCTGACGGGTTTGTCGGCCAGATCAACCTTATCGAGCAGGGACTTGGCAGTTTCCGTGATTGTATCCATGTCGCCTACCGGCGTAGCAAAGGAGAGGTTTCGGGTGATCTGAGTGAAATCGCTATATTTAATTTTCAATGTAATGGTCCGCCCTTTCAACTGGTTTTTGGTAAGGCGGTTATAGACGATCATTCCGATTCGGTCCAGTTCCTTATGCATTTCTTCCCGGGTGGTCAGGTCGTACGTAAATGTGTCTTCGGCACCCAGCGACTTGGTTTCCCGGTGTGTCTGCACCTCGCGGTTGTCAATACCTCTGACGATTTTGTAAAAGAAATGCCCAGTCTTGCCAAAATGCTTTACTAACTCATTTTCTGAAAGTTTTTTAAGATCCGCACCTGTAAACAGCTGCATGCTTTTCATTTTGTCGGCGGTAACCTTTCCTACGCCAAAGAACTTTTCAACCGGAAGGTTATTGATAAAACTTTCCACCTTGGAAGGTCCAACAAATGTCAGCCCGTCGGGTTTGTTAATGTCCGATGCGATTTTGGCCACGAACTTGTTAACCGAAACCCCGGCAGAAGCAGTGAGATTTAATTCATCTTTGATCGCTTTTTTGATTTGGGAAGCGATCTCCATGGCAGAACCGATCTGTAACTTATCCTCGGTCACATCCAGGAATGCTTCGTCCAGTGATAAGGGTTCGATCAGATCCGTATATCGGGAAAAAATTTCCCGGATACTGCGCGAAACGGATTTATACACTTCAAATCTTGGATAGACAAAAATAATATCCGGACAAAGCTGGATTGCTTTCCGGGACGACATCGCCGACCTCACGCCGAATTTTCTTGCTTCATAACTGGCGGTCGCTACTACTCCTCTACCCGTTGGAGAGCCTCCTACGGCCAATGGTTTGCCCCGGTACTCAGGAAAATCACGTTGTTCAACCGACGCATAGAATGCATCCATGTCAATGTGAATGATCTTTCGTAATGTTACCGGCGGAGTTTCAGACATGCGATCCTGTTTTATGTGCGTATGCGGGAACGTTTATTTCAATTAAAAACAAATTAAATAATTTACAATTCGCATCACTTAGTAGTTTTTTTTCGTAGTTCTCTAATAATTACGGTTCATTCTCTGATTTTACATAGAAACCATTCTATTACACAGCTTTCTGACGTTTATAATGCGATATACTATACCTTCTTTTAAAGCATCTATATTAGTTCTTTTTGCAGCAATTGCCTTTTTTATTGCCCATCCGGCCCATGCGCAGGAACGTTGCGGTACGATGGAACTGCTGAACCAGAGATTTAGCAAACAGCCCGCGCTCAAAATCATGTTTGATCAACGCGAGCTTCGATTAAAAGAAGTGATCCGCCAACGGGTAGCATCAGGAAAAACGCTCAAAACGAATGCCGAGGTGACGATCCCTGTTGTTTTTCATGTTGTATTAAGCAGGCAAACCCAGGTAACAGACGCCCAGATTATGGCGCAACTTGATACCATTAACAAAGACTATGCGGGTTCTAATGGCAGTTCCAGTAGAGTTCCTTCTCATTTCAAATCATTATTCGGCCAATCAGGAATTCAGTTTTGCCTCGCCCAACGCACACCTGAGGACGCGCCGTCAACCGGTATCGTGCGGTACACGACCACACGCACTTCCTTTGATTATACCACCAATCAGGTGAAGCACGCCGAATCGGGTGGAGCGGATGCCTGGGATACGGATAAATATTTGAATATCTGGATCTGTGACCTTTCCGGTGGAACATTGGGGTATGCGACCTTCCCGGACGACGGCGTAAAAGATGAGCAAGGAGTGGCTGTCGACTATGGCAGCTTGCCTGGCGGCAATGTCACCAATTACAATGAGGGTAAAACGCTGACGCACGAGATCGGCCATTATTTTAACCTCTTCCATATATGGGGGGACGACAACGGAACCTGCTCTGGTAGCGATCAGGTGGATGACACGCCGAACCAAAGCAATAGTACCGGTACATGCCCAACAGGCATTGTAACAGACAGATGTACTACTACTGCTCCCGGTATCATGTATCAAAACTACATGGATTACACTTCGGACGGATGCTTGTCAATGTTTACAAAAATGCAGGTGGCCCGGATGGAAGCAGCTTTTACAACCTACCGGTCGCTGCTGAGCATGTCCAATGGCTGTACGCCGGTCGATGTCAAAAATAAGGATGCGTCCTTGAAATCGATCAGGCAGCCTGATCAGCGGATCTGTACCAATACGCTGACACCGCAGGTCACGCTGGTCAACAAAGGAAAGGAAACACTTACTTCGGTGATCATTCATGCGGTCATCGATAATGGGACTGTTCAGAATTTCACCTGGACAGGTTCATTGGCCACTTTTGCAGAAACGACCGTTACATTGCCACAGCTGTCTACCGTAGAGGGAAATCATATTTTAAGCATCTATACCAGCAATCCCAACGGTGCATCCGATGAGGATACGTCCAATGACTCGCAAAACCTTGACTTCATTTATTATAAACCGTTCAATGCGCCTGTTACCGAGAGCTTCGAAGGCTTATTCCCGCCCCAGGGCTGGGACATTGTGAATGAGGATGCCAGCACAACCTGGGAGAAAACGACCTCAGCCGCAAAAACTGGTAGTGCTTCTGTTCGAATCGCCAACTTTGGTAATCAGGAAATAGGCCGGAAAGACTACCTCAGATCACCCACAGTAACCATTGCCGGTACCGACTCGGCTTTTGTCTCGTTCCAGGTGGCAGCCGCTACTTACACAACACCTTCGGCGCAGGGGAATGTGTGGGATACATTGCAGGTGCTGATCAGTACCGATTGCGGGCAGACTTACACGAGTGTTTACAAAAAATGGGGTTCTGACCTTGTCACCCGCAGCACAGCCACCCGCACGGCCTTCACGCCGACTGTGAATGAGTGGAGAAGGGAGGAAATCAATATTAGTAACTATATAGGCCAGGGCGAAGTGCTGGTGGCATTCCTGAATACCAATGGAAACGAAAACGATATATTCCTGGATGACATTAACATCAGGACGGTCACCATCAATCCGAACCTGAAAGAAGCAGGCTTCCTGGTATCGCCAAATCCGACCAGCGAACTGGTATCCGTACAATTCTATCCGCATCCGGAAGGGTTGCAATCCGTTGAAATCTATAATGCGACAGGGAAAAAAGTAACTGAAAAAGTAATCACAGGAGATGTGGCATCCAATGTATACGACTTTAACCTGACCAATTATTCGGCCGGATTATACATTGTGAAAGCAACATTCAGGGATAGGGTTTTGACGAAGAAAATCATCAAAAATTAAGAATAGGGCATAAAAAAACAGTTTAACCAATTCAGATCGTCGGATTGGTTAAACTGTTTTTCTTTTTAATAGATCCTTTTGACAACGACTTTGCTGTTGGTTTGAGCAATAGCGAATTCTTTTGCGTTTTCATTAGGTGGAGAAATGAAGATCTGTTTTTTCTTTTTTCCGTCCGTGCTGACCCAGTTAGCCGAATAAATTTCCGGCAATGTGCCTGAATAAATGGGGTGGTTATCGGAGAGCATAAATACCTCTTCCAGCTCGTAGGCCAGTTCCAGATCGCTTCCTTCAATCACATCACATATTATTTTCAGTTTGCCGAAATCATCGTCCACCAGGCCTTTGATCCTAGCTTTTCCGAAGAAAGGATCTTCTTCAAATTCCCAACGAGTGTAGTACTCAATTACATTTCCAATCTGAGAATCAATATAGTCGGCGGTTAGCAGTTGTTCCTGGCTCATGGTCATAGTTATTTTCTTGCGCTCCTTTTTTCAATTCAAAATTCAACACCAGCACATTCTGGCATTTTGACAAATGTAATCGGAAGCAGGTTGTTTCCAAAGATTCTTACTTCTGTTTCATCAATATTTAGAAAATAAACAAATAGATGCCAATATTTTTTTTGGTCTGTATCAAACTGCCGTCATATAGTCGGTCAGGTTAGCGGATGGATCGTGAAAGTGCCCGATTTATAACCGTTGGAAACATAGGGTACGGTTTTTGTCTGGCTAGGCTCATTAGAATTCAGTCAGGACAATGTCCTATCACCTAGCCAGAAATTAGTATGCGAAAAACTCAACGAGCCAGTGAGCCCGGTCCCTGTTCGGATAAGCTCACTTTTTTGAGGATTGGTTTCTTTCTGATGCTGTTCACCGTTTGCAATTACACCTTTACCTATGCGCAGCAAACAGCACCTGATACCATCCGGAAAGTAAAGCAGGACACGCTTCCCAGACCGGTTACTCCACCGACTGCTACCCCGGCCAAGCCGGCTACCGACACCCTCCCCAAACCTAAAAATACCACAGACACAACAGCCAAACCCGCCAATACCGGGATTTTGGCCAAGCCGACGCAAAGCTTCGATCCGCTGGTGAAGCCTGCTTTGCAACCTGACACATTAAAATCGAAAGCTGCGACAGATTCTTCGGTAACACCAGCCAGCAAGCCGGATAGCGCTAATCTTCCTAAGAGTCAACCTGTAAACAATGCTCCTGCTCAAACCACGCAACCAGCCGCCCAACCTGCGGACAGCGAGGGTTTGAAATCCAATGCAGCTGGTCTCAGCGACCCCGGACCGGGTGCCAAAGCGATCAAAGGAACGGTTGTCGATGAAAAAGGCGTCGGGTTGCCGGGTGTAAGTGTGTTGGTAAAAAGCACCCAAATACAGGCCATTACCGAGGTTGACGGCTCTTTTGTAATGAAAGTACCGGCACAGTCAGGAACATTGGTTTTTAGTTTTGTGGGTTTTACAGCCCAGGAAATTGCGGTCGGTAACAAAACGCAATTCAATGTACAGTTGCAGCCCGAGGCCAAAGCATTGAAAGAGGTCGTTGTAGTAGGTTATGGTGCCCAAAGCAAGCGTGATCTTGCCAGTTCCACTTCCCGGGTATCTGCAACCGAATACAAATCTGCTGTGATTAACACGATAGATCAGGCATTGCAAGGAAGAACTTCCGGGGTGCAGGTGGTGGAAACATCCGGCGAGCCCGGTGCAGCAGCGGTGGTTCGGATCAGAGGTAATAATTCACTGAGCGGCAACAATGAGCCTTTATATGTGGTTGATGGCTTCCCGATGCCACCTTACCGCGAGGCTGGGGCTAATTTCTCAGGTGCATCTTCGCAAAATGGCCTGTACGGTATCAATCCTAATGATATCGAAAGCATGGAAATATTAAAAGACGCCTCTGCAACCGCTATCTATGGTTCAAGAGGAGCAAATGGCGTTGTTCTGATCACTACCAAAGCTGGCAAACGGGGCGAAGGTCGTGTAGATCTGGTGAGCAAAACTTCATTTGGTTCGATCAGAAATCCCATTAAAATGATGAATTCCAGGCAATACGCGGAGACGATCAATGAAAGTTTCATCGCAACTGACCGTAATCCACCTTTCGAAAATCTGGACAGTGCATTCACGAATACTGACTGGGTAGCGGCTGTAACGCAGCCAAGTTTTCGACAGGATGTTACATTGAGCCTTTCAGGTGGTAGCCCAAAATCATCGTATTATATCTCAGGGAATTATCTCAAAGAAAAAGGAACGATCATTAATTCAGATAACAACAGAGGTAGTCTCAGGGTCAATCTGAACAACGAGATCAATGATTGGTACACGGTCAAAGGGCAAATTTCATTTACACGTCAGAAGTCAAACCGGGCAGTCACCGCGTCCCGCGCCTGGCCCAACTCGGGCGGGTTAATGGACGGACTGCGCGCTGCACCTACACTTAGTCTCGACTATCTGGGCAATAATAGTCTCGGCATTCCGAATTATCAGGGTTATTACTTTTCAAATCCTTACAATGAGCTGACGGCCAAAACCGATGTGACCCAGAATGATTACTCCATTCTTAACCTGGAAAACTATTTCAAACTGGTGGATGGTCTGCAACTCGTTGTGAGCCTGGGAGGTAATCAGAACCTGACGCGCAGGAAGGTATTTTTGCCGCCATCCACAGCAGAAGGGAATGGCGTTCAGGGAAAAGGGAGCAACAATACGTCCAACACTTACAGTTATAATGTCAATGCGTACCTGCAATATGAAAAGACATTCAGGAAAAATCATTACCTGAATTCGACATTGGGTGTGGAATATAACGACCAGACTGTTGAATTCGTCAACACCAATTCATCTGGTTACGCGGTTCCGTTTTTTGGAATAGATAATATAGGAAGCGCCCAGTCGCAAGCCATCGGTTCATTCAAAGAAAAAAGGATTCTGCAATCCGGATTTCTGCGGGCAAATTATTCATTTAAAGGCAAATATGTTCTCAATACATCGGTACGCATTGATGGAGCATCGCCATTTGCAGCCAATAGAAAGTACGGCGTTTTTCCATCTGTAGCATTGGCCTGGAACCTGGAAGAAGAAGAATTTATGAAAAGCGTCTCGTTCGTATCCAATACCAAACTGAGAGCGTCGTATGGTGAAACTGGCAGCCAGGCTATTGGGCCCTATTCTTCGCTTTCGCAATACAGCAGCGGATTTTACGAAATGGGACCTGGTGGTGACGGCGCCGTGATCAATACCGGCATTTATCCCAATACCATTGCCAATCCTAATCTTTCCTGGGAGCGCACGCGCCAGTTCAATGTCGGAGCGGATTTCAATACGGCCAAAGACAGGCTCGTGTTTAGCTTTGATTACTACAATAAGGTAACCTCAGATCTGCTGCAACCACGAAAAGTGCCGACCCAGTCCGGTGTTGGGACGATTATCGATAATTATGGAACGATGCGCAACCGGGGTGTAGAGCTGAGCATTCAGGCCAATATCATTCAAAAGAAAAATGTAACGTTCTCGTCTCGATTCAACATTTCCAAGAACGTAAATACATTGATCGATCTAGGAGATCGCACGCAGTCTGATTATGTGAGCATCAATGGTAATTTGTTGGGAGGCGTGTCAGGCATTCTAACGCCAGGGGAAGATATCGGAAGGTTTTTCGGATTTAGAGTAGCAGGATTAACTCAAACCACCGACTTTGACGCCAATGGCAACCCAACCTTTGCAACTTTCGAAGGCCCCAAGCCTCCCGGAACGAAAGGTACACCCTTCTATGGAGCCTGGATCTACGCGGACGAGAACGGGGATAACCTCATCAATGCCGATGACCGCGTAGTATTGGGCAAATCCACGCCAGATTTTACATTTGGGTGGAGCAATGACATTACCTGGAAGAAATTTTCGGTCAATGCATTATTTACCGGTTCCGTCGGAAATGATGTGCTTAACCTGACTAATTTTTACATTATGAATGGGGTAGTGGATTACGGAGGTGTGGGTTTCAACCAGTCGCAAGAATGGTATGACAAACGTTACACCGAATCCAATCCGCATAATGATCCCAAGTACCCGGGAATCCAGCGCGGAATTGCCTCCGGCGACATTAACTCGACCATGTTAGAAGACGGTAGTTTTGTAAGGCTCAAAATGCTCAGTCTTGCCTATACATTCCCAAGATTAGGACCGGTTCAAAATCCGCGGCTTTTTGTAACAGGTACCAATTTGTGGACGCTTACCAGGTACACAGGTTTTGATCCCGAGGTAAGTTCCTATGGCCAATCGCTTCTGCAACAGGGCATTGATTACGGTGCCTATCCTTCGCAACGTTCCTATACCATTGGTTTCTCCTGCAATTTTTAGTCATGACTCAACGCATTATTCCTATGAAATATCACATAAAAATTACCGTACTGCTTTTGCTTGGAATTTTCTCCTGCAAAGACAATTTGGAAGAATCACCATTTTCTTCATTGAGCAAAGATGTAGTGTTTAAAGACGAAAACGGCCTGAACCAGGCCACGATCGGCGTTTACCACGCATGGACCGCGCCGGATTTTACGGACATTACCAGCAGGTTTATCCTCACCGAATCCGGCCATCGCTATGCAACTGCGGGACTTTCCGGCTCAGGCTCCGATCCTTATTACAGGTTTGGGCACGTTTCTACTTCCGGCGCATTCGAATCGGTCTGGTCCAGGTTTTACAAAATTATTTTCCGGGCCAATACGGTGATCGCCAATGCAAAACTGGCAGTACCAGGTGAAGAGGAGGAAGCGGATCCGTACATTGCGGAAGCGCGGTTTTTAAGAGGATATGCTTATTTCAATCTGGTGAGGTACTTTGGTGGAGTGCCGCTGATATTGGAAGAAATCAACTCACTCGACGATGAGGATCTAATTTTTGCCCCCAGATCTACCAATGCGCAGGTTTACGACGCGATTTTGGAGGATTTGACATTTGCGGAAGCCAATCTTCCGGATTCCCGTGGCGGAGCTGAGCTAGGGCGCGTTTCCGCAGGTACAGCCAAAGCGATGCTCGGAAAAGTATACCTGACGATGGCAGGAAAACCATTGAATGTGACGGCTAATTACCAAAAGGCTGCGGATAAACTGGCTGAACTGGTAGGAGCTGAAAATGAAGAAAAGTACGATTTCGAGCTGATACCTAACTTTCCGGACATCTTCACATTGTCCAATGAAAGAAACCGTGAGGTAGTACTATCATTTGGCTACTTTATCAATTCTTCTAATCCGAATGGCAACATTCTTCCATTCAATCTTTTCCCTTCCGGGCTGGTCAATGGTGATGAGCAAACCAATTATGGTCTGACCTACGATTTTTACAAACTATTTGAAAAAACAGACACCCGACGGGATTTCACACTCGTGTACAGGTATGTTTTTCAGGGTGGTGCAAGGGCAGGAGCGGAGCCGGGCGATAGCATTATTTACAACCCGACTATTAGCAACTACATTGTAAAGCGTACTAATGCACCCTTCGCTCACGATGATTTCAAATACGGAATAGCCTTCGGAAAATTGGCGCGTGCGGCCAGACCAGCCGGTGCAGCGGTGCAAGGTTACAGCGCCGACCTGATCGAAATGCGTTTTTCAGACGTCCTTTTAAGTCTGGCAGAAGCGTTAACCGAGACCGGTAAAACAGCCCAGGCGCTTCCGTTGCTCAATCGGGTGCGCGCGAGGGCCAAAGCCACTCCTTCGAAAGCAACGACTGTGGCAGCCCTCCGTGCAGCGATACGCAATGAGCGACGGCTGGAACTTTCGGGGGAATTCAACACGGTTTTCGACATAAGGAGATGGGGTACATTAAAGGAAGAAATTGCGGCGATGTCCGATGGACAGATCGTTGACAATGTGCTGGTTCCCTACTCGGAAAGGCTTGAAATATATCCCATACCCCAGTCGCAGATCGACGCTAATCCCAACTTGCGTCAGAATGATGGCTGGTAGGAGAAATCAATTCATGGTTCTTAAAAAGGTGCTTTGATGTTTCAAGGCACCTTTTTTGGGAGCAAAAAATCGCTATTTTTATCACAAAATAGCCATTATGACAATTTCCTTCAAACGCTGGCAAGGGACGCTGCCGCTGATTTTCAGCATAGCGCCGCTTGCTTTTCCTTCCTGCCATCGCCATTTGTCAGTCGCCAAAAGTGACTACAAGCAATATAACATGGATACGCAACTCGCTGTGGATTCGGCGGTTGTGAAGTATTACCTGCCTTACAAAGAGAAAATGCAGGCCGAAATGGGCAAGGTAATCGGGCAAACCGAGCAGGAGCTGACTAAGCCTTCGACCCCGGAGACTCTGATGGGAAATTTCTTTTCGGATGCTATGCTGAAAGAAGGTTTGAAAAAAGATCCTACCATTCAGTTTACATTGTCGACCAAGGGAGGGTTACGTACTACTTTTCCAAAAGGTAATATCACGGTTTCCAATGTCTTTGAGCTTATGCCGTTTGAAAATGAGATGGTTGTACTCAAACTCACCGGGCAGAATGTGCAGCAGGTGATCGACTTCATTGTGAAAAAAGACGGTGAGCCGGTTTCGGGTATCCGCATGAAAATCAAGGATCACAAAGCCTTTGACATCACCATTGGCGGCCAGCCTTTTGATATTAACAAAACCTATAACTTACTGACCTACGATTATCTGGCTGACGGAGGCGACGATCTGGAATGTCTGCGAAATCCGATTGAAAGAAGGGAAATCAACCAGAAAGTAAGGGAAGCTATTTTAGAAAACATTCAGGACCTGACCAGTCAGGGTAAAAAAATAAATGCTCAACTCGATGAAAGAATTATTATCGTCAAGGATTGACCGAAGGGGCTTTCTTCAAAAAGGCGCTGCTGGTGCCGCATTACTGGCATTGGGCTCGGCACCATTCGATTCTTTTGGGAAAGATTCAGCCGTACAGCTCACGATTTTACATACCAATGATGTGCACAGCCGCATTGAACCATTTCCGATGGACGGCTCTCGTAACCAGGGCCTGGGAGGCGTGGCTAGGCGGGCTGCATTGGTAAAGAAAATCAGGGAAGAACAGAAAAATGTGCTGTTGCTGGACGCTGGCGACATTTTTCAGGGAACGCCTTACTTTAATTTGTATGGCGGTGAAGTGGAAATGACGGTCATGTCGGACATGGGTTATGATGCTGCGACCATGGGTAATCATGATTTTGATAATGGACTGGCCGGTTTTGCCAAACAGCTTCCACACGCCAATTTCCCGTTCCTCGTCAGCAACTACAACTTTGACAATACCGAGCTGAAAGGAAAGACTCAGCCTTTTAAAATATTCAAAAAACAGGGGATCAAAATTGGTGTTTTTGGATTGGGAATTGAGCTTTCAGGAATCGTGAACAAGAAGAATTATGGCGAAACGGTTTACCTGGAACCGATCGCCAAGGCCAATGAAATGGCTTCATTACTAAAAAACGAACATCATTGCGACCTGGTTATTTGCCTGTCGCATTTGGGATATAAATACAAGGAGGAGAAGGTTTCAGACCAGATCCTGGCGAAATCCACCCGGAACATTGACCTCATCATCGGCGGCCATACCCATACATTTATGAAGGTACCCGAGGATATTATGAACCTGGACGGTAAGATCACCACTGTCAACCAGGTAGGTTTTGCAGGCATCAATCTAGGACGACTTGATTATTTTTTCAACCGGGATTCTGGCAAACAGAAAATGGTCGCTTCGGTGTATCCTGTTCACGAGTACGGCCTGGTTTAATATTCCGGCAGCGATCTGTCCATGTGCAGAAATTGCTGCCGGATCTTTTCTTCTTCCAGATCCAGCTGAGCAAGATGCTGCTTGATGACTTCCTCTTCAAATGCTTCCTTTTTATTGAATTTGTGAAGAAGGGTTCTTTTTCGTTCCAATAACTCTTTGGTAATCAGCTGATACTTCTCAACATATTCGTGGCCTGAATGAAGCGGATCGGATTCGCGGACGTGGTTCAGGAAACCAAGGTCACTTTCCAGTTTGTATTTAAGGCTTTGCAGGAGCTCGTTTTTCGGAATTTCCTCTGCGTACTTTTCATTGATCATGTTCAGCGATTCTTCGGCTAATTTTCTTCGGATCATCATATCTTGCTCCTGGGAAGAAACAGCATAATCCAATTCGTTCACATTCATCCATTTAATCACCAATGGAAGGGTAAGGCCCTGAAATACAAGCGTAACCAAGATCACCACGAATGTAATAAAGAGGATCATATTCCGCTGAGGAAATGACTGGCCACCATTGATCAGCAAGGGAATGGATAAAGCGGATGCCAACGAAACCACTCCCCGCATACCCGTCCATCCGAAAATAATGGGCATGCGAAAACCAGGCCTGCTGTCGGCAGTTTTGATCACATTACTGATCAGTACCGTGAAAACAGAAGCGCCCAATGCGCTGACGAGCCGGGTAATGATCACGACCACTGAAATGATCATCCCGTACTTAATAGCCGCATATAACGAGGTATCCCCCAGTCCATTCACGATCACGGGAAGTTCGAGCCCTATCAGCATGAAAACGATTCCATTTAAGACAAAACCAATGGTATCCCATACATTCACGCCCTGAATCCTGCTGAGGTGGCTCAATATGCTGTGGCTGTTTTTAGAAAGGAAAAGCCCGCCCGTCACCACCGCAATCACTCCTGAAAAATGAAACTCTTCTGCGGTAATGTACATCGTGTAGGGTGCTACGAAAGTCAATATCGTGTCCATACTCGGTGTAGTGGGCAGCCATCGATGAATGGCGTAGAAGACCAGCGCAATGATCATTCCGGTCGCAAACCCCATGATGATGACAACAAAGAAGCTGGACACTGCGTCTGCAAAAACGAATGTGCCGGAAACAATGGCCGTCAGCGCAAAGCGGAAGACGATCAAGCTCGATGCGTCATTGAGCAGGCTTTCGCCTTCAACAATGGTAATCAGCCGCTTGGTAACCTTAATGTCTTTTAGAATGGATGTAGCAGCGACCGCGTCGGGAGGTGAAATAATCCCGCCCAGCAAAAAGCCCAGCGGCAATGTGAAGCCAGGGATAATGGAATTGGACACATAGGCTATGACGCAGGAAGTGAAAATGACGATCCCGAAGGCGAACGAGCCGATCACGCGCCGCCACTTCCAGAAATCTTTCCAGGAAGTCTGCCACGCTGCTTCATAGAGCAGGGGCGGCAGAAAGATTAGAAATATCAGTTCGGGATTGATAGCGACGGTAGGAAGGCCGGGGACAAAACTCAATGCGAGTCCGCCGAGTACCAGCACAATGGGATATGAAACTTTGATACGCTGCGCCAACATGACAAGAAAAAGAATTGCGACGATCAGCGAAATGTAAAGGATAATGGTGCTATGCATAAAGAATGTTCAGGTAGAGACTGGTTTTACCGGATGTATAATTTAATACCATTTGTCGATTTAAGTACGATCTGCGGGTGCATTCCCACCGAATGGGAAGGGTCTGTTTCGAATGTAAACCTTTTCACCAATGCAGCCAGGATCAGCTGCATTTCCATCATGGCGAACTGCTGACCAATACAGATCCGCGGCCCCGCACCAAAAGGCAGGTAATTGAATTTAGCCCGGTTTTTAACATTTTCCGGGTTGAAATTAGCAGGGTTAAACGTCAAGGGGTCTTTCCAGAGATTGGGATTTCGGTGCAGTTCAAACACCGACATGAACACTGAATTTCCTTTGACCAACTGGTAACCTTCCACTTCATGATCGACAATAGCCTCACGCGTCATCGTCCACGCAGGCGGGTACAGGCGCAGGCCTTCCTCTATGACCTGGCGCGTGTAAGGCATTTGCATGAGTTGCTGAAATGTGGGGACATTGTCGAATATCGCCGCTTCCTGTCTGATCTTAGTAACGATATCGGGTTGCCTGGACAGTTCCCAAAGCAACCAGCTCAGCCCCGTAGCGGAAGTTTCATGCCCCGCCGCGAACATAGTGATCGCTTCATCGCGGATCTGCTGGTCATTCATCTGCTCTCCGGTTTCCTCATCAACACTATCCAGAAGCAACTGCAAAAGGTCATTGGGCCTATCACCGGAAATGCGGCGCTGTTTGATGAACTCAAATACCAGCTGGTTGAAGTAGGCCAGGTCGGTGCGAAAGCGTTTGTCTTCCCCATTCACAGCCATCCATGGACGCCGGTAAGGTTTTCTTACGCGGGTAACCAGATACGTCTGTGTCCTGCTTACCTGCTTGTATATCTGCGCCTTATCCTCTGTGGTCATATTTCCAAAAAGCGTTTTGAGCGCGATATCAGAGGTAATGCTCATCATTTTGGCGTCAATATCAACCGCCTCTTGGCCCCTAAAACTTTCCATCTCGTCCAGAAACGAAGCCGTGAGCTTGCCCATTTCTATAAAAAGATCCTGCAACCTTTCGCGGTGAAAAGCGGGCTGTACCAGTCTGCGCTGGCGTAGCCAGAAATCGCCGTCGCTCGTCACGAGCCCGTTGCCAAGCACCGGGCGCAGCATTTTGGCCGAATTTCCTTTTTTGAAATACTTGTTATTTTGCTGCAAAACGTGCCTGAAAAAAGCCGGGTCACGACTCACCACGAACTCGCGGAACAATCTCAGACGGAATGTATCGCCGCAGTTATCAAAGCCTTGTTGGAGGAAATGCAAAGGGTCACCTGCAAATTTGAAGGCTGCCAGCAAACTGAATTTTCCGATCCTGAACTCGGGAATAGGACGCATTGTTCCGGTTTTTAAGAGAATTTATGCAAATAAGTGATAACACACAAAAAAACCACCCCGTTTAGGAATGGTTTCTTTCGAGTAATCTCCGGTTTTAGAAAAACGCTATTTTTTTCCTGCAAACGAGCGCAGCATCCAGGTGTTCTTTTCCTTGAATTGCATAAAACGATTTACCATATCATTGGTACCGTCGTCGCTCGCCTTGTCACTGGCTTCCAGTAATTCTCTTTCCAGGCTGATGAGTTTCGCCATATCATCCAGAATGGCATCTACCATATCCAGGTCTTTTAAACCAATGGTATCGATCTCCTTGATCGACGACTCGTTGATATAATCTGCAAAACGGCTGTGCGGCGGCTTGCCTAATGTGAGCACACGCTCGGCAATTTCATCGATGGTGAGCTGTGCATTGGTGTATAGTTCTTCAAATTTTACGTGCAATGTGAAGAAGTTCTGGCCTTTGATATTCCAGTGACATCCTCTTAATTTCTGATAATGAATGTGGTAGTTGGCAAGGTAATCGTTTAAAAGATCCACAACGGGTTTTACTTCCTTTTCACTCAGGCTGATTGCTTTGGCATCCATAGTATTATTGAATTGGGTTGATATACTGATCTTTTTTCACCAAAACTATACCACAAAATCAGAATTACCTGATATATACGTTAATTCTTGCGAATAGGCTTAAAAGTTGTCGGAATGCACGTTTTTGTTGTCCATTTTCAATGATGAGACCGTTCAGGCACGATACTTTGAGGCTGATGTTAATCCCACTAATCAATCCAGTTATGTTTATTAAAAAGTTAAGATTACTCCCGTTTCAGTTCATGTTTATTGTAGGGATGTGTTTGTCTGGCGCATCGTTTGCCCAGGACAAAGAGGTTGACAAGATCAAGGCTGCGGCGGCTGTGATCAACGATTTCAGTGAAATGCAGGAAAATATCCCTTCACAATTACTGGCTATTTCAAAAGGCATTATCATCGTTCCGAAAATGATCAATGCGGGCCTGGTAGTAGGAGGGAAGCATGGCAGAGGCATTGCAATGGTTAAGAAAGACAATGGCGAATGGAGCGATCCTGTTTTTGTCAGCATTACCGGTGGCAGTTTCGGTGCACAGATTGGTGTGCAGGCAGTAGACCTGGTATTGGTTTTTAAAAGCAGCAAGACACTTACAGAGATCGGGAAGGGCAGCTTTACGTTGGGCGGTGATCTTTCGGTAGCAGCCGGTCCGATGGGCAGAAGCTCTTCGGCTAGTACCGATTATAAGTTGGAGGCAGAAGTTTATTCCTATTCAAGAAGCAAAGGACTGTTTGCCGGAATTACATTGAATGGGGCTGCATTGTCCGTGGATACCAAGGCAAACAGTACGTTTTATAGTGATTTTACCAATGCTAACAATGTTTTTGAAAATTCTAAAATTTCAAACGGCGCCATCGACGAGCTCAGAGATAAGCTGGATGCATTGAACTAAAAAAAGTAGTTATGCCATCATCCGTTGTTTCCAAAATCATTTACAAAGAGGAAACAGAAACATTGCGAATCGTATATGTTTCAGGGATGGTGTATGACTATAAAAAAGTCCCCTGGGAAGTATACGAAGCCATGAAAAGCTCGGGTTCCAAGGGGATTTTTTTAAATACACACATTAAAAATAACTATGAATTTGAGAAAGTGGAAGACTAGTGTTCCTAAGCCAGCTCACAGTTTTTCTCGTTGCAAAATTTAACCTCGCCAGTCTCCTCATTCCTACATTTGACCTTTCCGGTAATTTTGGTCGTCGCACCTTTTTGAATGGATTCGTGGTTTAAAATCACCCAAATCCCCTTTTGTCCTTTGATTGTGACCTTGGTACGGTCAAAAAATTTCTGTACTGCCATCCTGTTTTTAATTTCCGGGACAAAGATAGTAAAACTAAGTACGCTCCCTAAGCGGGCTTTCCCGCCAATTACGTGATGCTCTAAATGTTTCCTTTCTTCATTTCCTTCACAGCGTAGTCCACCGCGCGCGCCGTAAGCGCCATGTAGGTTAGTGACGGATTTTGCGTAGAGGTGGAAGTCATACAGCCTCCGTCGGTTACGAATACATTAGGCACCTGGTGCATCTGGTTCCATTTGTTGAGCAGCGATGTTTTAGGGTCGTTACCCATGCGTATGCCGCCCATTTCATGATTTTCGCTGCCAGGGTTACGTTTGGTATCGGATGTCTTAATGTTGGTAAAACCGGATTTTTGCAGCATTTCACTCAGCTCATTGTAAAAATCCTTTACCATTTTCATATCATTCTCATCGAAATCCACCGACATGCGAAGCTGCGGAATGCCCCAGGCATCTTTCTTATCTTGATCGAGTGTTATAAAATTGGTCTTTTTCGGCAAGGTCTCGCCCATCATCTGTGCGCCCAGGCTCCATCCGCTTTCTTCCGGGCCAAATAATGACTCCTTTAAAGATTCACCTAATCCCGAGGTTGCATTGCCCATTTTAGAAGCGGAAAAGGATGTCGCATACCCACGCAGAAAATCAGTGTCCTGCTTGAAAACATTGCGGAAGCGAGGAATGTAAGCGCCATTAGGCCGTCTTCCATCCACCGTACTGTCATGAAACCCATCATATTCAGCGCTGACCCTGCCACGGTAATTATGAAACCCGATGAATTTGCCCAGTAAACCATTGTCGTTACCCAAACCGTTCGGAAAGCGACTTGACTTTGAGTTCAGTAATATCAGGTTCGAATTAATGGCCGAGGCATTTACGAAAACGATTTTAGCATAGTACTCCGTCATTTCTTTGGTCAAAGTATCCACTACCCGCACGCCCGTCGCCCGTTTCTTTTTCTCGTCATAAATCACAGAATGTACCACGGAATGAGGCCTCAATGTCAGATTGCCTGTTTTTTCAGCCCAGGGCAAGGTCGAGGCATTCGTACTGAAATAGCCGCCAAACGGACAGCCACGCTGGCACATATTCCGGTGCTGGCATTTGGCGCGCCCCTGCTCTGTATGTATGGGTTGCGGGTCAGTGATATGCGCAGCGCGACCGATGATCACGGGGCGGGTATTGTTGTAATTTTTGGCAGTTTGCTGGCTGAAATGCTTTTCTACGCAGCTCATTTCGTGGGGCGTCAGAAACTCGCCGTCGGGCAGCTGCGGAAGACCGTCTTTATTTCCCGAAATACCCGCAAATTTCTCCACGTAGCTGTACCAGGGTGCAATGTCCTTGTATCGGATCGGCCAGTCAACGGCAAAACCGTCTCTTGCGGGACCTTCGAAATCGAAATCTGACCAACGTTGGGTCTGCCGCGCCCATAGCAGCGACCGCCCGCCGACCTGGTAACCCCGCATCCAGGTGAATGGTTTGTCCTGCACATAAGGATGTTCCGCATCTTTGACTACGAAATGCATCGCATCTTCTCTGAAAATGTAATGCGAGCTGGCGATCGGGTTAGCCTCGCGAATGGCCAGCGTAGGTTGCCCAAGATGCTCAAATTCCCATGGCTGCATGTTCGTGGTCGGGTAGTCTTTAATATGCTCTACATTTCGTCCACGTTCCAGGATCAGCGTCTTTAAACCCTTCTCCGTCAGCTCCTTGGCTGCCCATCCGCCGCTGATGCCTGTCCCCACCACGATCGCATCAAAAGTGCGTTCTTTTACTGAATCTATATTGAAATTTGCCATATCTGAATTAAATCTTTACTTACTGGAAGGCTCTATGTGCCACACATTCGGAAGCAGCTTGTCATGCAGTAGCATGCGCCAGGTTCCCCAGTCATGTGCACCCTCGCCTCCAATGAAATACTCATGTTTGACCCCAATTTTCTCTAACGCCTTATGCGTCGCTTCGGATCTCTTACCTACAAAATCAAGTTCTCCACTGCCCAGACCGATGAGCAGGTAATTCACTTTTGATTTGACCTGAGGATCATTGAAAAAAGAGGGATTGAGTTTTTCAGGTTCAAGATCGCCTGCGCTCAGGATTCCAAAAGAGCTGAACAAGTCCAGCGCATTGAAACCTACTGCCTGCGTGTGACGCCCGCCCATCGAGAGGCCCGCTATCGCCCGTCCGTCTCTATTTTTAACCGTACTATAATGGCTGTCAACAAAAGGAACAATCTCTTTTCTCAATTCCTGCTCGAACAGTTGGTAAGTTTTTTCAAGGTGCTTGGGGTCATTTCTATGGATAACCTGGTTATTAGGCATCACGATGATCGTCGGAAGCATTTTTCCCTCCGCCAACAAATTGTCAGCAATGAAGTTGGCTCGGCCATCCAGCGTCCAACCGGAGGCCAGTTCACCGCTTCCTCCAAGCAGGTACAGCACCTTGTACTTTTTTACAGGCAGGTAACCTGGCGGCGTGTAGACAAACATTTCGCGCTCGCCATTCAACACTTTGGAATGATAAATATGCCTGGTAACATTGCCGTGAGGTACATTCAATGCATCATAGTAAGCTCCTTTTTTATCGTGCACCACCACATTGCTGTACGCTGGCTGGTTGGAAGTACCGGCTAATGTATTGTTCGGATCGGCAATCGCCACGCCGTCGAGCAGCAGCCGGTACACATAAATATTCGGCATTACCGGGCCAACTGTGAGTGACCATAAACCTTCGCCGTCTTTCACAAAGGGAATATTGGTCTTGCTTTTTAATGCCAGCAGAATGGGCCCGCCGGTCAGTTCTACTTTTTGTGCTTCCGGGGCTTTGAGACGAAATGTAATGGTATGGTCATCATGCACTTCGGGAGAAATCACATTACCGCCATAGGGAACAAGCTTCTCAGTATTTTTTTGTGGATCCCAGTCCAGGTTCACATTGGCCTGCTGCGCAAATGCAAATGGAGCAGCTGCCCAGATCAAGGCGGAAATTATAAAGTTGTATTTTAAATGTTTCATTATGAATCAGTTTAGCTACGCTGCTTAAAAGTGCTTCGATGGAGCAACGCAACCCATAACAAAGACGCAAGAATAGCAGGGATACCTACCATGGCGATTGAAAAAATAATATGGTTAGGTTAGAATATCTTTGACCACATTGCCATGCACATCCGTCAGACGGAAACGTCGACCCTGAAATTTATAAGTAAGCCGTTCATGATCAACGCCCATGAGATGCATGAGCGTGGCGTGGAAGTCATGTACGTGCACCGGATTTTTGATAATATTGTAGCTAAAATCGTCCGTTTCACCGTAACTGATACTGGCCTTCACGCCAGCCCCGGCCATCCACATGGTGAAGCAGCGCGGGTGGTGATCGCGGCCATAATCGTTGGCGGTCAATTTGCCTTGTGAATAAACCGTCCTGCCGAATTCTCCTCCCCAGATTACCAGTGTATCATCGAGCATACCGCGCCGTTTGAGATCCATAATGAGTGCGCCTGTCGCCTGATCCACGTCTTTACATTGCCGGGCGATACCTTTCGGCAAGTCGCCGTGCTGGTCCCAGCCCTGATGGTATAGCTGCACAAATTTCACGTCTTTTTCCAGAAGCTTCCTGGCCAGGATACAATTGGCGGCATAGCTACCTGAGTCGCGGCTGTCGGGTCCGTAAAGTTCAAAAACCTCGTCGGGCTCGTCGGAGGTGTCCATTACCTCGGGCACTGATGTTTGCATGCGGAAGGCCATTTCGTACTGGGCAATGCGGTTACTGATCTCAGGATCGCCATAGGAGTCATTTTGCAGCTGATTCAGTTGGGAAAGGTATTGCAACATTTCCTTTCTGTCGGCGCCGTCGTAGCCTTCCGGATTGTTCAAAAAAAGCACGGGATCTTTACCCGAGCGAAACTGCACGCCCTGGTGCCGTGATTCCAGAAAACCATTTCCCCAAAGCCGCGCGTACAACGGCTGATCCTTCGCCGCATTTTTGGAAATCAGGACAATGAATGTAGGCAGATTGTTATTGTCAGAACCCAGGCCGTAACTCACCCATGAGCCGATCGACGGCCTGCCGGGAAGCTGGTTACCGGTCTGGAAAAAAGTTTGGGCCGGATCGTGGTTAATGGCTTCGGAGTAAATGGATTTCACAATGCAGAGGTCATCGACGACCTTGGCTGTGTAAGGCAGGAGCTCGCTCACCCAGGTCTGGTTTTTGCCGTGCTGGTTGAACTGATAAAAGGACGGTACCATGGGCAATGTGCTCTGATTAGCGCTCATTCCTGTCAGTCGCTGTCCTTTTCGTACTGAGTCCGGCAAGTTTTGTCCGGCCATTTTGACCAGCCCAGGTTTGTAGTCGAATGTTTCGAACTGCGAGGGTCCTCCGGCCATGAAAAGGTAAACCACTTTTTTAGCCTTTGGCGCAATGTGTGGCAATGCTTTCAGGATCTCCTCTTCCATATTACCCGGTGCGGGAGACTGGCGTGAACCAGATCCGTACAGCTTATCGATTCCGAATAGTGATCCCATGGCCATCGCACCCAATCCTAATGATGTTTTGGTCAGGAAGCTTCGCCTGTCCAGCTTTTTATGCAGCTGGTCAAACTCGGGGGTATGTAATCTGTACTCCTCGTCGTGGTGGTGCATCGCCTATCTTTTGGTTAAACTCGCGTCAGAATTAAGGATCGTGCTGGCTACCACGCTGTTCGCAGCAACCGCGGCCGGGTTAAGTTTTTTAGTAACACGGTACTGACCCGAGTCCAGCCAGCCCGCAGTCTTTTCCGGATTTTTTCTGAATTTGTTTTCCTCTATTTTCTTCAAGGTCATCAGTAACTCTAACTCTTTAACTGGCGGTTTCCTGCCGGTCAATTTTCTGTAGGTATCGATAATTGCTGTTTTCTCATCTCCTGATCTGGTCATTTGCTCGCCCAGCACTTTCGCCGCCTCAATAAAAGTTGGGTCGTTCAATGTAACCAGGGCTTGCAAAGGCGTATTGGTTTTTTGCCTGCGCACGACGCAATAACTTCTGGTAGTCGCATCAAATGTGGCCAATGTAGGATTGGGTACCGATCGCTTTACAATGACATAGAGGCTTCTTCTGTACACGGCTTCTCCCGAATCCGGTTCGTAGTTCGTACTATTGATTGACCATAATCCTTCCGGCTGGTAAGGTTTTACGCTTTTACCGCCAATTTTTTTATTGAGCAAGCCACTGGCCATCAATGCATTGTCTCGGATCATTTCGGCAGACATTCGGTTGGCTGGCCCACGAGCATACCATCTGTTTTCGGGATCTTTCTCGCGAACATCCTTGCTGGTCCGGGAATCCTGGCGGTAGGTTGCCGACATGACGATCAGTTTATTCATTTTTTTAATGTCCCAACCCGATTCTCGGAATGTTACCGCCAACCAGTCCAGTAATTCCGGGTGGCTTGGCATTTCTCCCTGGTTTCCAAAATCTTCTGTGGTTTTGACAAGCCCGGTACCAAAGAAATTTTGCCACAAACGGTTCACTTCCACGCGTGCCGTGAGCGGATTATCAGAATTTGTAAGCCACTGTGCGAGGCCGTAGCGGTTTTTGGGTAGATTTTTGGGAAATGGCAGAATCGACTGAGGGGTAGCGGGAAACACCTTCTCGCCCAACGCATCATAATTTCCACGAAGCAAAACGTGCGCCTGCTTAGGTTTTGGCATTTCCTGCATCACCATGAGCTCAGGAATGCGCTCGGTAGAGTCTGCTTGCACGGTGCGCGCGATTTGCAGCTCCCGGCGTGCCAAACTGGTTTCCGGATTTACTACTGACAAATAGTAGTCTCGTATCGGGCCGGTTTCTGCTGCCGATAGTTGAACAAATGGTTTCGCTGCAATCGCTGACCAGGTCTTTTTTCGAGCCAAAATTCCGGCTTCAAAGGCAGTTAATGCACGATTATAAACTAAAATGTCATCCACTTTGCCACCTGTAAATCCCAGTCCGCGCCACCAGGCACCGATCTGTAAACCAGGCTCAACTGGTGATTTGAACAAAATATCTTTCGTGAGTTGATCCATGGTAGTCTCCATAGCAGCCTCATTACCATTCATATATAACTTTAAACCATTGGCTTTGGAAGAACCATCATAGGTGATGGTGAGCTGGATCCATTGATTTCGCGGAACTGGCTGGGTGGTCATGCGGGTAATGGCGTTGGAAGGAGCCGTATGCGCCATATTCAGTTCTAGCCGGTCGTTTTTTAAATACAAATGATAACCTCTGAAATTGTACAACCGCTCTGCCTGGCTTTTATGCAAAATCACGCCCTCTTTTAAACCTTTGGGTACATTCACCCAAATCCCAATGCTGAAAGGTTCAGATTTACGAAAAACGCCTACCTGGTTCAGGTCCAGGAATACATCGCCATTCAGCGAAAGTGCCTCGCCATTTGATGTTTTTGTAAATTCAGGATCGCCACCGGCTTGCCCTGATTCACGTTTCATCAAGCCGGTTTGTTTGGTATTGATTTTGTTTTGCAGCGAACCATTCTCGAATGTGTATTGCGCCTGCAAACCGGACTGCGGGATCATTTGTTTGGCGAGAAGCTTGTGATCTCCTTTTTTTAGCCATTCATGAAAGCCAGCAGTCGCGTTTTGCTCGCTTTCCACCAGTTTTTTCTCCTTGGTTTTGATATTGGAATCAATAAAACGGAGCATTTTTTCCTGGTCGGCAGTGGGTAGCATCAAGGTCGGGGTGGGTAGCGCATCATTCCAGGAGATCTGTCCTGCTTCTTTTACATTATTGAAAAAACTGAAAAGCTCATAGTAGTTTTTTTGAGTGATAGGATCGTATTTGTGGTCATGGCATTTGGCACAGCCCACGGAAAGTCCCATGAAAGCGTCACCGAAAGTGTTGGTACGGTCTACCACATATTCTGTCTGAAATTCTTCTTCAATTACGCCGCCTTCCATATTTTGTTGATGGTTTCGGTTAAATGCAGTGGCAATCTGCATCTCGCGGGTCGGGCGGGGCATTAGGTCGCCGGCAAGCTGCCAGTGTATAAATTGATCATAATGCATGTTCTTGTTAAAAGCGCCGATCACCCAGTCGCGATAGGGCGACATATCCCGTAGCCTATCGACCGTATAGCCGTGTGAGTCAGCAAAGCGGGCAAGGTCCAGCCAATCGACGGCCATTTTTTCCCCGTAATGTGGTGAGGTCAACAAGCGGTCTACCTGTTTTTCGTAGGCATTGGGAGAGGTATCTTTCAAAAAAGCGTCCGATTCCTCCAAGGTAGGGGGCAGGCCGGTCAAATCAAGTGATACCCTTCGGAGCAGTATCGATTTTTCGGCCTGGGCAGAAGGCTGCAATTTTTCTTCTTCGAGTTTTTGAAAAATAAAATGATCGATAGGGTTGACGGCCAGGTTGCTGTGTACTTCCGGAATGTCTGCTTTTTCAGGTTTTACAAATGCCCAATGAGGCTTATATTCAGCGCCATCTTCAATCCATTTGATCAAAATGGCTTTTTCTCGGGCAGTAAGAGAAAGGTGGGACTCGGGAGTAGGCATCCTATATTCCGGATCGACCGAAACGATGCGATGAAAAAACTCACTGCCGGAAAGGTCTCCCGGATCAATCGCTGGCCTTCCTGAGCTCTTGGAATGCATTTTAAGGGCAGAATCGGGCAAATCAAGCCGCAGACCTCCTTTTTGCTTTGCCTTGTCGGGACCGTGGCAGGCAAAACACCTGTCAGACAGTACTGGCTTTACGTGCCGGTTATAGTCCAGCTTGTCGGGTAGCTCCTGCATCGCAACAGCTACATCCTCAGGAAGCTCTTGGGAACAGGCACCGAATAAGCAGGCCGTAAAAATCCAAAACAAAATTGCTTTAACTTGTATCATCATTGATTAAAGACCGGGAATGAGGAATTATAATTTAAATATTTTCTTGTTATTTTAATTTAAACCGTGGAGCTTGTGGCATACTATTAGCATACGTATTGTAGCATGTTTTTAACCTAAAATCTATACATCTATGCGTTGGCAGGATTTACGAAGAAGTGGCAATGTCGAAGACCGTCGGGGAATGTCCGGTGGTGGCAAAGTGGCAGTCGGTGGTATCGGCGTCATTATAGTATTGGCGATCGGATTACTTACTGGCCAGGATCCCAGTGAAATCCTGGCAAATTTGCAGGGGACACAAACCAATGAAGCGGTAGAATCCCGTCCTCCCGGTCCGCGTCCCGATGATAAAACGGCTGACTTTGTGTCGGCTGTACTGGGTAGCACCGAGGATGTGTGGGCAGATATTTACACGCAGAATGATGCGGCTTATCAAAAGCCAAAATTGCAGATCTTTGAAAACGCAACGCAAAGCGGCTGCGGCGGTGCATCGTCAGCAATGGGCCCATTTTACTGCCCTGCCGATCAGAAAGTGTACATTGACCTCTCCTTTTGTGATGAGCTTCGCGACAGATTTAAGGCACCTGGGGACTTTGCGGTAGCCTATGTAGTTGCCCACGAAGTTGGCCATCACGTGCAAAATCTGATGGGTATTTCGGAACAATTACAACAGCAACGCGGCCGGATTAGTGATGCCGAGTACAATAAACTTTCGGTAAAGCTGGAATTGCAGGCGGATTTTCTAGCGGGAGTGTGGGCTAATCATGCGCAGCAAATGAGCAATATTCTGGAACCGGGTGATCTGGAAGCTGCCTTGAATGCTGCTAATGCCATTGGTGATGATAAGCTGCAAAAGGAATCCCAGGGCTACATTGTGCCCGATGCATTCACGCATGGTAGTTCCAAACAACGTATGTATTGGTTTAAAAAGGGCTTTGAAACAGGCGATCTGAGCCAGGGAAAGTATGAGGATATAGAGTAGGGCAGTTAGGCTCTGTGCACCAGGCAGCGATCGTATTCGTAGTTTTTAGCGTATATAGTCTATCGTGTCATTCCTGAAAAAATGATATTCTCGAATTTCGATGTCTGGTGTTACTTTAAATTTAAGGCCTGTTGGTTTGAATGCAAGTTTTTGAATTAGAATTCGTTTGATTATATGATAAAAAACCACCTCGAAAAATTAAACCGGCCCGACTGACTTTTAATCGGGAACTTTATGGAAATAAGAATGCGTTACCGTCTCATTACGAACAATTTATTGCGATCAGAGAGTTTTCAACCCATCCTTGACAAGTTTATGCATTTTCGCAGGCCTGAGGTATTCGTTGTGTTTTTATCTCTTTTAAGTATGACTGCGGTTTGCCAATCCCTGAAACCGGGGCTGACGGGAATGGCTCCATCCAAATGGTTGACATTTCGCACCACGCATGCGCCAGGGAAAGTGTACCGGTTTGCAGGCGCAGGAACCAAGACGTACACCAACGAAGAAATGTATGTAAGGGCATGGGTGCCACTGCTGCACAAGGATAAAGTTACTATTTTGCTGGGACCCAGCTACCGAACCGAACAGCTTGAATTAAAGAGTGTTGGAGAAAATCCGGTGAGTAGCATGCAGGGCTGGAACCTGCGTACATTCGCACTCGACCTTAATTCTATTATCAAACTGGATACCGCTTCCTGGCTGGTCGTTACTTCTCACATCAATAAAAGCGGAAACTTTGCAGATTTATCGTCTTCTCAAATTCCTCTGAATTACACTTTTTCAGCGTCTTTTTTAAAGAGAAAGTCTGCCAATAAGGAAATAGGGGCCGGATTGATCGTAAACAAAAGCTATAAATTAACGGTACTGCCCGTTTTTGTATTCAATTATAATTTCTCAGAAAACGAGGGGGTA
Organism: Dyadobacter sp.; assembly: GCF_039919315.1. Lineage (GTDB taxonomy): Bacteria > Bacteroidota > Bacteroidia > Cytophagales > Spirosomataceae > Dyadobacter. The sequence continues at coordinate 349,587 of NZ_JBDSFX010000102.1, forward strand.
GAAATCATGCTTCCTAAAAAGGTGGCCTGGAGACACAACCTGTCATCGTCAGACATTTTATACTTGAAGGCTGAGTCGGTCACAAGAACCTATTATATTAACAAGCTTGTCGATGCCTCACCAGAGGTTTGCCGCAGAGTGGATATTGACATGGGTATTTCTTACAACCGTAAACTAGGCCATTATGCCGGATTTGAGGTATTTGGAGGTTATCGCAAAAACATATCCAGTAAGCTGATCGCAGGCGCCATGCCGATTAAAGCATCGGGACTGGCTGCTACTGTTGAGTTTTATATTCAGCCTCCTCGCTTCAACAGAAAGAAGTAGCAGGCTTCTTCAATTTTTCTAGAATGTAAACCCAATGGCCATTTTAGATGAAAGAAAAGGTTTGTTTCCTCCGGGTACATTGGCTTTATATCTTTTTTGATAAAAAAGCGATCCGTCAAAATAGATTCTTTTGAACAGCCTTTGCTGGTAGCCCAATGCGACCGCCGAGGTAGCAGTTTCATATTTGATCGTTGAAAACACTCCGTTCTGCCCGTAGAATACAGACTGCAGTTTACCGACTCCAAAGGTATATCCAGCTCTTAAACCTGCATAGGGACCTGAAAAATTGCTCGCGCCTTTTCCACGACGAAGCTGGAAATTCCGGAGAAAATAGTATCGTAAATCAATTTCACCAGTCAGGACCTTGTTTCTGGACTTTTCGAAAGATAATTCCAGGTTATAGATAATCCCTTTGAGATTGGCCCCGACTGAAATTGGGCTTTCACCTAATTTTCTTTCATAGCCGATCGCCACTTGCACATCCTGATTTTTCAAACCTACCGCAATGCTGGGGATTTCTACTTTCCATTGCCCTATGACCCTTTCATCACACAAAAGCACATCGCAGAGGGGCGCCGAAGCGGTTTTTTCCCAGTCACCAAAAGCCAATCCAATGTGTGCCTGCGTTCCGATGACAAAATCCTTGGGTTCGAGGAAGCTAGAATGCTCGTATATGTAAAGCGGACCTGCTGATTTTTGGAATAAACCGACAGCGAAATCAATATGTCCGGCATTGAAGAACCGGCTTTGGAAGCCGTAGAGCAATCCCAGCCTGGCAACTTTGGTACTGCCACTCGCACCGGTTTGAGAAAGTCCCAGAGATTGCTCGTACGAAAACCCAACATAGGGTCCACTAAAATTGTTTGCATTCAATCCTTCCCGGATTCTTTTGTCCATATTATAGTACCAGCGGGCTTTTGCATTGACCCATAAACTCACCTGTTTTAAATTAAAATGTAACAGCTGATCCGCCAAACCCCCATTGTACCTGGCCAGTTGTGAGTAAAGGGAGGCTTCCAGAGAAAGGGCCGGAAGCAATTTGTACTCGTAGCCCCAATTGATCCCTGTACCATGCATTTCAGAATTGACCGCTGACACCTTAAACATCTGCCGTGTCGGGATCCTCGTCATAAACACATTCTCATACCTGTCAATGAACCGCTGCTTGACAAGCGTATCTGCTTCCTGAGAATAGGAAACTTTGATGCTGTCCTGAGCCAGGGTAGTTCCGACTGTAAATAGGACTACCGATAGTGATTTGACAAAGGAGCTTTCGAAGAAGCGATTTACAAAGGATGCTATATTCATTTAGTTAAAAGGTAAAGCCGAAGCCAATTTTGAAGTACAGTTTATTAAATGGGATATAAGTACCCCCTCGATATTTCCCAAACAGATCGGTGTAGTAAAGAGACCCGTCGATATACAGGGACTTGAAAAGTCTTTGCTGATAGCCCATTGAAACGGTGGCCGTTTCGTACCAGGCGGTACCCCTTTCTCCACCCACATTGTACCCTGAAAGCAGGGTGTTAGCACCGATGGCTGCATAAAGTCCCGAAAAATTATTGCCCCCGGTGCCTTTTCGGATCTTCATTTTTTGCAGATAATAGTATCTCAGTTGAAGCCCGCCGGTAAAATAATAGGTGGCGTGAGACAATTCAGACCTTACACGTCGGGCTAGCCAGGCATTTACATTTGCCTCAACTGAAAAAGGGCTTCGGCCAATTCGTCGCTCATAGGCAATGCTTGCGTTTCCTGCTTGAAGCCGTAAACCAACCGTAATATCGGGAAGCTGCACCTTCCATTGCCTGTTGATCTGTTCGTCGCAAAACAATACCTCGCACGCAGGTGCGCGCTTTGATTTTTTCCAGTCGCCCAATGCAATCCCAAAGGCAGACTGTGTGGTCAACACAAAATCTTTTGGACTGAAAAACCCGCTGTTATCAGCCTCAAAAAGAAACTTGTTTTTCCAATCACTTTTGTTGAAAAGGCCAACCGATAAATCAACATATCCGTGGTTGAAGAACCGGCTCTGAAAACCGTAGAATAAACCAAATCTTCCTGTTTCTCGGGCATTCAATGCCAATCCACCATGCTCCTGGATCGACTGCTCATAAGATAGTCCGAAATAGTTTCCACTGAAATTATTGGCACTCAATGCTTTATCAACTCTCTGTCCCATGTTATAGTACCAGCGGGTCTTCAATGAAGCCCAAAGTCTCCGGTCCGATCCGAAAGCGACGGTGTTGAAATCATACTGGTCAAGTTTGGTATAGACGGCCGCCTCAACTGAAAGATGGGGTTGAATTTTGAACTCATAACCCAAGCGAAACCCTGATCCTGTATAACCTGAGTATCCAATTTTCAGCATCTGCCGCGTCGGTACTTTGGTCATAAAAACATTCTCGTAACGGTCGATAAAGTACTGTTTTATAAGCGTATCCTCCTCCTGGGAGAATGCTACTTTAACACTATCCTGGGCATAGGATGATTGGATAATGCTTTGAATGAAAAGCATCAGCAGAAATTTTTTCATAAAAGGAAGATTAAAATGCCCCTTATTTGATCGTTACATTACCAAACTCCGCATTGATATCCACGGTGGCTAGCTGATTTTTCTCAAAAAATGCTTCTTTAAAATCGGCCGTATTGCGTGTCCATTTGAAGCCATTGGGCAGCTTCATCGTCGCATATGCGCTCTGAATGGTGTAGTCGAAAATCTGCCAGTTCTTCGTCAGTAGCGTGATTTCGGCCTTTTTTGACTTTATAGCAAGACTAGTCAGACCGGTGGTCGGGTAAATGTCCACATTGCCATAGTCTGCATCCAGCCTGATGACCCCGGCAATCTGGTTCAAATGCAGCCTGGTGTGATCGCTTGTGAAAGTGAAAACACCCGACAGATCCGTGCTTTTAAGTTCTCCGAACGATGTATTGACCTGACCTTTTCCGCGCAGGTCCACCAGGTTAGTCGTGCAGAAATCGGCTTTGAGCTGAATACTGTTCGTGAGGCCTTTGAGGGTAATGGTACCGAATGAATTTTTGAGGTCGACTGCACAGGAAGCAGGCAAATGGATTAAATAACGTGCTTTTACATTTGAAACTGGTTTGTTTTCACCATCTTTCAACACAATGTAGTTTCTTAGAAAGTAATCTTTTCCGTTACGGTCTGCTATATACTGTACTTTGGAAAGATCTGCTGCGGCGGTGTTTTTATCGGGATGCCTCGCGGATAGTTCCAGTACAATGGTGATTTCAGTCTTATTCCAGGTCGTCATTTCGATATCTGCCTTTTCAGCCGTGATGTAAAGTGTGCGTATTGTCGGACTGCCGATGGTTTTTTCGATCGTCTTGGTGGCAACCTGTAAAACTCCCTGCGCACGTACCGGTCCGATCGTTGCGATCAATGCAATGGCCGGAAGCGTTGACAAGATGTATCTGTGAAAAGTTTTGAGCAGTTTCATGTTTTTTATTTTAAATCAATTTGGCCATTTCATTTAAAATATCGGCCTTTTGTTCTTCCAAGATCGTAAACTGACGAATGAGTTCAGCTTCTGTATTATACTCGCCGATCGCCTGCTGCAATTGCACCGATGCATCATTCAGTTTTTCGTATTCTTCCTGCAACTGTCTGTAATCTTTGCTGTTGCAAACCAGCGTTTCAGTTTCACAATATGCTTTTAATCGTTGATACTGAGCGTCAATTATTTTTATTTCATCGTTTTGCAGGCGGGAATCCACTTTTTCAACTGAGTAGGAGACCTGCTGACTTTTTCCATAGAACAGCATTCCGAGAGATAGTCCGACAGCCACTGACGCAGCGGCATAATGCCACCAATGAAATGTGGGTTTTTTTACAAAAGCATTCGCAGCGATCAGGTTCCAGAGCTTACCGTCCGGCTCATAATCGGGTAATGTATTTAACGCTTTTTTTAGCGGCAGCTCGTTCAGTTTTTCATTTAAAGTCATCCAAACCTGATCGTCCGGTTCATAAACCGGCAATTTGCTGATTACCTTTTTCAGATTATCGTGATTCTTTTCCATATCAATATCCATTTGAGGAAAGCATGCTGCGAAGTTTCCTTTTGGCGTGAAAAAGTTGAGATTTAGAGGTTCCCTCAGAAATGTTAAGCATTACGGCGATTTCCCTGTGCGTATAACCTTCCACTTCTGCCAATACGAATATTGTTCTGAATCCATCGGCAAGGGATAATATCGCAGTTTCGAGATGAGCCACATTGATATCGCTATTCCCCCAGTCAATGCTTTCATCCATGTAATCCTCCACATTCTGCCAGATCACCAATTTTTTCTTTTTCGTCGATTTGCGCACTACGATCTGTTTGATCCAGGCACCGAGGGTTGCCTCTCCGCGGAACTGATCGAGGTGACGGAATATTTCCAGAAAAGCGTCCTGCAGGACATCATTGGCATCGTCGAAGTCACCGGTAATGCGGTAAGCGAGCGTGTACATCGCTTTTTTATACCGGTCGTAAAGTTGCCGTTGCGCGATCCGGTTGTGTAAAAGGCAACCCGATATCAGCTCCGTCTCAGATGTCATAAATGATTTTTAGTGTCTTCGGATTAAAGAGGTCAGCAAGGAAGGAAATGGTTGTATGCTTTGAAAATAAATTTAGTCGGACCTTGTCGCGAGCCCCTACGAAACTATCTTTTGGATCGTCTTAATCGGCCAGTATCACATTCAACCCTTTTTGCATTAGCTGACCCTGAATGACACTACCCAGTTCCTGGTCGGTGACAAGGCAGGTGATGTCGGTAAGGCTGCTGAATTTGATGTAACTATCCTTTCCAACTTTGGAGGAGTCGCATAGTAAAAATGTCTCCTCGGCATTCCGGATAAACGCAGCAGTAATGGTGGATTCATGCTCACTATGAGCCGTGAGGCCATTTTCAGCTGAAATTCCATCCACTCCAATGAATGCTTTATGAGCATGGTAGCTGTCAATGTGCTGTACTGCCTTATCACCATGAACCGCTTTTCTGGATTTGTTGAGCTCTCCGCCAATGAGGTTGATGCTGATGGATGGAATGTCGATCAGCTCGGCCATAATAGGCAATGAGTTGGTAATGACCCGGATATTGTTTTTCTTTTTGAGATACCTGCACATCCGAAAAACCGTACTTCCGCAATCAAGAAAAATGGTATCACCGTCGCAAACCAGTCCGGCCGCCTCTTTTCCAATTTTTTCCTTGTTTTGATTGTGTACGCCTGCTTTGTCTGAAAATCCTGTAAGTACCGGATTATCTATTTTCATAGCACCGCCATGCGTTCTGAGCAGCAGTCCTTCTTCCGAAATGTCATGCAGATCCCGGCGTATGGTAGCTGGGGACATGGATAGTTTTTCAGATAATTCAAAAACCGACAGGCTCCCCGCTTCCACAACGGCTGCCAGAATTTTTTTCTTTCGTTCTTGGAAATTCATTTGAAGTAACTAAATTTGATCAAAAATAATCAAAATAAATCAAAAATGATAATTGTCTGAGTCTCAAACTGACTGTAAAAAGCAGAAGTGGGCGGCAAATTATCCTAATTCAATCAATTTTCACTTATGAATGGTTTAACAATCCTCGTAGCAGGCCCGTACCGCTCAGGTACCAATGATGATCCGGTATTAATGCATGAAAATCTGTCACGACTCGAAGCAGTCACATTGGATCTTTTCAGGGCGGGACATTTACCCGTGATCGGAGAATGGCTCGCATTGCCCCTGTTGCGTTTGGCTGGGTCGAAAGTGCCTGGTGATGCGCCTTATGAAGAAATACTCTATCCGGTGGCCGAGCGTCTTTTACGCAAATGTGATGCGATACTCAGGCTCGAAGGTGCTTCCAAAGGAGCCGACGAAGACGTACGCATTGGCAGGGAAAGAGGTTTACAGATATTTCACAAATTATCCGAAGTGCCGGGTTGTAACTAGGTAATGCGCCCGTCAGATGTAGTTGCTATCTTTCATCGGGATTGAAATGTAAAAGCAGGTTCCGCTTTCGGGTTGGCTTTGGAACCATATATCGCCACCCTGGGCTTTGATAAATTCCATGCAAAGCAATAGGCCTAGTCCCACACCCTTTTCATTTTTGGTACCATAGGTGGAGTCGGCATTCAATGAAAAAATGCCTGCTTGCCTGTCGAGGGAAATTCCGATACCATTATCGAGAATGCTGATCAGACAGTTTGGAAGTGCAGTTTCGGCGCGGACTGTAATCTGGCCATTATCAGCTGTGAATTTGATTGCATTTCCGATCAGGTTACGCAGGATCAGTTGCATCATTTCACTGTCTGCGAAAATAGTGATGGCCGGATCGAAGTAGTAGTCCAGGGTAATACCTTTTACGGAGGCAATACTTTTTTCTATTTCCAGGGTTGTTTCAAATGCTTCGCTCAGGTTGAGATATTCAGGTTGCGGATTTACTCCGTAAAGCTGTGATTTGGACCAGTCAAGCAATTTCGATAGCATTGACAGCGTATTTTTGGTCGAATTGAGCAGGTCACTCTCAATTTCCAGCTTTTGCTTTTCTTCCAGTTCGTGCTGGGTCAGCAATTCTAAAAAATTCTGAATGCTGGCAAGCGGGGAGCGCAGGTCGTGGGCTACAATGGACATCAATTTGCTCTTTTCTGCGCTGAGCCTTTCCAGTTCCTGATTTTGTACAGTGATCCGGTCATTCTGCAATTCGATAGCCTTAGATTTTTCGGCTACCGATACCCTTTCCGCCTCATAACTACGCCGGATGTAATCAGTGCAAAAGTAAGTGATCGCTGCCACGACCGCGTAAGCCGACATATGATCGACGAATTGGCTGAAACGGTTATCATAGGTGACCGGCGCTACCTCCGGGTACAGGTATTCGACCAGGTTAAGGGTCAGCATAATCCCAATATTGCAAGGGATCCATATTTTATATTGGTTGACCGGGCTGATCCCAATGCTAAGTAACAGGAACAACAGAAAAAACAGGTCGGTAGGGCCGCGCAGCCCTGAATTGAGCATATAATTAACTATAAAAAGTAACAGGCCGACGACGTTAATGACCAGTATGCTCTCTGAAACGCGTTTTTTGATTCTGGACGCATAGTATAGCGCCCCGGTGATCAGCAGGACGACGAGGCTGGCCAAAGCAATATCCGGCAGCCCGATCAGGTAATTGAAGGGTACATTATAACTAAGCGCAAAAATCGAGATTAGACAAACCGAGTGAAATATCCGGGCATTCAAAGGGAATTCCGAAGGGTCACCCGAAAGTTTAATCCAAAATTTTAAGAGTCCAGGCTTGGAAGGCAATTCGTATATCAATTTTCGTTATTGCAAATATAAGCCTGTCGATAACGATTACCAGTAATGGAATTAATATAATTCTGGTCGTTTTATCCTCCTTAATCCAGTTCATCTTCTGAGACTGATCTGCGATTGCTCACACGGGCATTGGTACTGAATCCTACCGTGTTTTTTGAATTAATGAGATAGTCGGCCCCAATCTGGGCACTATGGGTGGTGTCAGGCCATATCCCGTGCCAGATCTTGTTGTAAGCTACATCGTTGAGCACCTGGTCGTTATAAGCGGTGTTTTGCCATAGGTTCAGGGAAGCATTGTACTTCGGGGTAATCCCAAAGATACCGCCGAGACTGACATTCCCATTGGTCCCCAGTTTCACATTCTTTTAGAGAAGGATATTGACAATACCCAGATCACCGGCAGCATCTTTGGACCTCAATCAAAGGCTCTGCTGTCGTTACTTTGGCCTCATTGAGTTGTTTGGTGTCGGCCAGCAGGGTAAATACCGGGAAGCTGCCGTCTTTATCTATTATGTCAAATTCGTGAGACGGGAAAGGCTTGCTCCCTACTACTGAGATTTCCAGGAAGTACTTTCCGGTAAGATTCTGGTGAATTTGAAATTGGCACCTTCGTCAGCCAGGTGGGTTTTACAAGCGAGGAATCTTTTGCCAGATGGACAGACACTGCCGCGAACGGCACAGAGTCATTCTGCTGATTTTTAACGAGCCCGCTGATATTGAAATTTTGTACGAAACAACAACAGAATAATGTGCTCAAAAGGAGTGAAAGCAGCGTATATTCCATAAATGGCTAATTGGCGGTATCGCGCAATGACCGAGATTTAGTTTTAATGTTGCATGGATAGAAAATTTTCTATTTTTAACATGTCTTAGATACCTGAGTGAACAGGGAAACGAATGAAACCAGTTGTCTGCGGAATAGTTGTCTGCATTTTTGTGATAAGGCTTACCGCATGTTTTGCCCAGCAGCAAAATCCTCAATTCAAGCGCCTGACCACAGATCAGGGACTTTCACAAAGCCACATTGGAGCTATCCTGAAAGATCATAAGGGCTTTTTATGGTTTGCCAGTGAGGACGGTCTCAACAAGTATGACGGCTACAAATTCACGCATTACAAACACGATCCGGAAAGTAAAAGCACAATCAATGACAGCTTTGTGCTGGATGTTGTGGAAGATAAAAAAGGAAACCTTTGGGTAGGCACTGAAAGAGGACTGGATCGATTTGACAGGGAAAAAGACCAATTCGTACATTACAGCTACGGTGGCGTCAAGATTGCTGTCAATACGCTTTTCATTGATACGAAAGACAGGCTCTGGCTTGGCACGAATCGTGGGTTACTACTATTTAATTCAGCAAATTCATCCTTTAAACTTTACCAGCAGCAATATAGAAAGAGTGCTGGCAGATACGATTTCATCACTAGTATTGCTGAGGATCAAAAGGGTATTTTATGGGTAGGTACAGAAGGCGGCCTGTTTGTGCTGGATCCGTCGAGCGGGAAATTTAGCGGTTACAACGGCTTGCCGGGTGGGCAGGACACAATTAATTCAGAATGGATCAAAGCATTGCATGTTGACCGTAAAGGAAATTTGTGGATCGGGACACACAACGGCGGGCTTTCACGGTTCAATTTCTCCAAAAATGATTTCCATACGTTCCTGCATGACCCGAAGGATCCTTCCAGTATTGCGCACAACGACGTTCTTTCGATTATGGAAGAGAAGGCAGGAAGTATTTGGATCGGGACAGAAAATGGCGGGATCTCGGTTTATGATGCAGTCTCCGGTAAATTTACCACCTACCGAAATGACGCAGACGATGCCACATCACTGAGCAATAATTCTATTTACAGCCTTTATCAGGACAATGCCCGAAATATCTGGATTGGTACTTATTCAGGCGGCGTTAACATGCTTCCTAAGTTCGGGCCGAAATTTCAGTCATACACACAAAAGGTCAACGGTGCGAGTAGTTTGAGCAACAATACTGTTTTGACGATTTGCGGTGACAGCACTGGCGATCACATTTGGATAGGTACCGACGGTGGGGGGCTTAATCTGTTTAATCGCAAAACTCTGACTTTTTCTTTTTTCAGACATGATGCTAACGACCCGGCCTCGATCAGCAACGACTACGTGCTATCGGTGGTGCGAGTCTCCAAAGATGTGTTAGCACTAGGTTTTCACAATGGTGGGTTCGATCTGTTTAATGTTAAAACAGGGAAAAGCACCCATCATATGCCCAAGCAAAATGATCCGAACAGTTTGTCGATATCGGATATCAATAATTTGTTTACCGATAGGGACGGCAATCTCTGGATTGGCACCTGGAAGGGTGGATTGAATTTTTATGATGTAAAAAACGATATTTACCGCCATTACCGTACTAATGCTGCGGATAAAAGCAGTCTAAGCGGGGACATTGTGACGACGGTTTTTCAGGATAAAAAGGGGGATATATGGGTCGGCACTTTCAATGGGCTCAACCTGCTGAATCCTGCGAGGACCGGTTTTAAGCACTACCAGCGTGACCCGGACAATCCTAAGAGTCTCGCAAATGACAATGTACAGTCGATTATAGAAGGAGAAAACGGTAATTTGTGGATCGGGACGGTCGGCGGGGGACTGTGCTATTTTGATAAATCGAGGCAGACATTTACTTCCTACACTGAAAAAAACGGACTGGCCAGTAATGTCGTTTTTGCAATTCAGATGGATAAAAACAATCATCTCTGGCTTAGTACGAATAAAGGAATTTCAAGGTTCAATCCAGCCACCAAATCCTTTCGCAACTTTGGTATTGCCGACGGCCTGCCGGGAAATGAGTTCAGAGATAATTCGCGGTTCCAAGCCAGTGATGGACAGTTGTTTTTTGGAGGGGTCAATGGGTTTATTACCTTTTATCCTGACAGTATTAAATACAACGATTTTGTGCCGCCGGTGTATCTCACCGATCTTTTGATATTCAACAGGCAGGTACCCATCACCAGTGGAAAGCCGCCCTTGCCAAAACAGATCAGTGAGGCTAAAACAATTACGCTGGACTACACGCAGTCGGTTGTCACGTTCGAGTTTGCAGCATTGAGCTATACCGTTCCCGAGAAAAACCAATATGCGTATAAGCTGGAAGGTTTCGATAAAGACTGGAATTATTCTGGCAATAAACGTACAGCTACCTACACCAATCTCGACCCGGCAACTTATGTTTTTCTTGTAAGAGCATCTAACAACGACGGGCTTTGGAATAATAAAGGTACAGCGGTAACCCTGATCATCAGGCCTCCTTTCTGGATGAGTTGGTGGTTCAAGCTGGGATCAGCGCTAGCTGTGATTGGCCTCACTGCCGGGTTTTATAATGTACGTACTTACACGATCAGGAAGCAAAAAAGAGAATTGGAAAGGCAGATCCACGAACGCACTACGCAGCTGGAACATTCTATTTTGGAAGAGAAAAAAGCGGTTCAGAAAGCTGAATTTGCCAATAGCGCCAAGAGCTCGTTCCTGGCAACGGTCAGCCATGAGATCAGGACACCAATGAATGGGGTGATTGGTCTGGCGTCGCTATTATCAGAGACGGAACTCACCGAGGAGCAGCGCAATTTCACGGAGTCGATACGGACGTCAGGAGAGGACTTGCTGAGGGTGATTAATGATATCCTGGATTTCTCCAAAATAGAATCAGGTAACATGGAGCTGGAAGCCAATGCATTTAGCCTTCGAAATTGCATTGAGGATGTGATGGACCTTTTTGCCGGGCGGGTAGGGGAAGCCCCGGTGGCGTTGCTTTACCAGATTGATGAAACCATTCCGGCCATCATCATTGGCGACAGGCTGCGACTCGGACAGATACTTAATAATCTGATCGGCAATGCAGTTAAGTTCACACAACAGGGTGAGATTTTTCTTGAAATCAAAAATCTGGGAAATACTGACGAAACAATGCTGCAACTGGGATTTGAGATTACAGATACGGGGATAGGGATCGCACCGGATAAGCTGGATAGATTATTCAAGCCATTCTCGCAGGTAGATTCCTCCACGACACGGCGATATGGTGGAACCGGGCTTGGATTGGTCATTTGTGAAAAACTGGTGGGATTAATGGGAGGTTCGATCCGTGTCGAAAGCGAGTCGGAAAAGGGCAGTTGCTTCCGCTTTTCGATCATGGTCAAAAAAAGTGACGAGGTACAGGCGGCGGGATATGATTTTGGGGGGATTGTCCCTGAAAAGGCCCGGATACTCATCGTGGATGACCATGAAAAAAGTCTGCTCCTGATGAAAAACCAGCTTGAAATCTGGAAATTTGAAACAGTTACTGCGAACAGCGGCAAGCAGGCACGCGAGATACTTGCGCAGACCAGCAATATTAGCCTGGTGATGACCGACCTGGACATGCCTGGGATGAGCGGAATGCAGCTGGCCGACCATATTCATGATTTTTATCCCCACATGCCCGTGGTGCTTTTAACCGCCCCGGGAGCCAGCATCGTTAGCAGTTCCGGGTTCAGCCGCACCGTCTTAACAAAACCGCCTAAACAGCAGCTTCTGCTCAAACAAATCGTCTCAGAACTTGGGAGGAACCAAAATGGCTCGCTTAAAATCGATGTCGAACCGGACCTGCCTAAAAGGAAATTGCAATCGGATTTTGCATCCAATTACCCGCTTGCTATCCTGGTCGCGGAAGATAACAAGGTTAACCAGATCGTGATCATGAACACCCTTAGTAAGCTCGGTTACCGCGCAGAAATGGTCATGAATGGTTTGGAGGCTCTGGATCGGGTAACCAAAAATTCTTATGATGTCGTTTTTATGGATATGCAGATGCCGGTTATGGACGGGCTTGAAGCGACCCGACTGATCAAAAAGCACCATCCTGTTCATCCTTACATTATTGCGCTTACCGCCAATGCCCTGCAACAGGATAAGGATAAGTGTTTTGAGGCAGGTATGGACGATTATATAAGCAAACCAGTCAATTTGGAAGAGCTGATGATACTCCTTGAAAATTGGTGGGCGAAGTTAGATGCCCCTGTGGAAACGGGTGCGCGTAATAATACCCAAATTTGGTAAACAATCGTTTTAGTATTAAACTCGAATCGTTATTTGATCAAACGGCGGTACAAAACACGGGTATCGTTGTTTTATCCAAAATATTATACTTATACCTACAACCAAAATTTCCTTAACCCTTATTAAAGTAAATGAAACGTAGAGATGTTATAAAAGATTTGTCATTGCTTCCGCTTGCAGGGAGTGTGATGATTTCAAAAAAACCGGCAGGCGAAAAACCATCAGCAAAGACCGATGTGGCCGCCAGCAAAGAGATCTACCAAGCTATTGGCGTAGAGCCCATTATTAACTGCAGAGGTACCTGTACCATCATCGGCGGGTCCATTGAAAGGCCGGAAGTGCGGGCTGCTATGGATGCAGCAGCCCAGGTGTTTGTTCAGTATGATGAGCTGGCATTTGGCGCAGGAAAACGCCTTGCTGAGCTTACAGGGGCCGAATGGGGGATGGTATCAGCGGGTTGCGCAGCGGGAATGAAGCATGTTACCGCAGCTTGCGTAACTGGAGGAAATCCCGAAAAACTGGTGCGTATCCCTGATCTTTCGGGATTCGAAAAAACAGAAGTGATCATCCCTGCTTACTCACGCAATGTGTACGATCATGCGCTGCGCAATGTAGGTGTGACCCTAATTACGGTCGATTCCATCGAAGAGCTTACTAATGCGATCAGTTCACGTACAGCCATGATTTACCTGATGGCCGGGGACGAATCGATGAGCGGGCCTATGTCGCTGGAAGCGATCTCGAAAATTGCAAAAAAGAAGAACATTCCTGTGATGATCGACGCCGCAGCCGAGGATCTGACTATCCCGAATGTGCATTTGAAAATGGGGGCTGATGTGGTGATCTATAGTGGCGGGAAAGCATTATGCGGGCCGCAATGTGCAGGACTGGTACTCGGTAGAAAAGACCTGGTAATGTCTGCGTGGCAGGCGAGCGCACCTCACCACGGGCCGGGACGCGACAATAAGGTGGGTCGCGAGGAAACGATGGGAATGGTGGCCGCAGTGGAAGCCTGGACGAAAAGAGATCATGCAGGTGAATGGAAAAGATGGCTGTCGTGGCTGGATAACATTTCTAAACGAGTTTCCGGAATTGAATCCGTGAAAACGACTGTTGTGGAGCCCAAAGAGCAACTGTCCAACAGGACGCCACAGCTTCGTATCTCATGGGATCCCGCAAAATTGAACATCACAGGCGAGGATATTGCCGAATTGTTTGGTCGTACCAAACCGCGTATCGCATTGGGCGGTGGAAGCCGTGCCGGTGAAACCTTTATTTCGATCACAACGGGGCAGATGCAGCCGGGCGACGATAAGGTAGTTGCGGATCGTTTGGTGGAGGTGTTATCTCAAAAACGAACGCCGCAGAAATCAGAAATGGTCGCAGCTGCTGTATCATTGAAAGGACATTGGGAAGCGACCATTGAATTTTTCTCTAGCAAAAGTACGCATACGCTTATGATCGAACAGGATGGCAACTGGTTGCAAGGTTCTCACAAAGGAGAATTTAGTGTACGCGAATTGCTGGGTACCGTCGAAGGAAATGAGTTCAAAATGCGCAGTACTGACCGCCAGCCTGGCGATGCGATCACATTCCTGTTTTCAGGAACGGTGAAAGACGATGTCATGACGGGCTCCATTTATATGGGCGAATACATGACCGCGAAGTTCACGGCCAAGAAATACAAGTTCAAATACAAGAGAGAGAAAATCTTCATTCCCTCCGGGCCGCCACTGGCGACCTAGTTTGATACATAACAAAACAAAAAGAGCAGCCTGGGCTGCTCTTTTGCATTTAATTTATGATGAAGTGTTAATAGCTTGCTGTGCGATAAATTCCTTTGCTTCCTTGGCCAGTAGTTCTTTCAAATGCTTACCCTTCCATTCGTCGTAATACCAAATCCATACCATATCCTCTGAGACGATCGTGTAATGCAAGTCTTTCATGATTTTGTCGAGTTGAAGTGTGTCTCAAATTTATGGAATAATTCCTTTAATTTGGAAATAATCCATAAATATTTTGTGAAAATATTTGAACACCTCAAAATGTGCTCATCGGCGCTTAACGAATGTATTCTAACGTCTGATGAAGAGAAATATCTTCGTGGGAGGAATCGTAAAGGCATGCACCGTTTTTTACAATCAGTAGTTGGGGAGATTGGTGCTCAACCTGAAAAGTACTGGCAATCGACATCGATTCTTTGCGATTTGCAATCACGTCTACGATATAAACAGGCACTTGTACATCAGGTACCGAGTTTACATCCGATTTGAGCTGGCGATATGCCATCAGGCTGGTCATGCACCTGGGGCTATGTTTGTAAATGATGGAGTATTCGTCGGAATTGTAAATACTTTTTACTTCCTCTTCACTATTAATGGTTATCCAATTCATATTGTTGTTTCAAAAAATCGCAATCTGTTGTACTGACTTATCTGAATAACAATAAGTAAGGCATCTTTCATTCCCGGGAGGAGCAAAAAAGTATAGTTAAGGTTACTAATAGAAAAATTTGACTGATAAATAGAACTATTTCAATTGATTTGTGAGTCAATCGGTTTTAAGTTAAAATATTGTTTTTCGCTGTTTTGCAAATGATTATATTTAAATATCGCAAAAATTCAGATGAAGATTTGTGTAATACGCCGCAAGTAGAAATTTTCCCGGTAGCCGCACTGCCCGACTTTTGCACAGCTTGAAAATCACTATTCCAAGCTGTAATCAAATCCTGTAACCACATTTACAATATTCCAACCACTAAATTATCATTTCTATGGTACAGAAAGTCAACCGTCGCAGCTTGTTGAAATCGGGTTTTGCATCTTTGGGTGCATTGGCCGTTGCGCCATTCATTGCCGAAGGCGCATTTGCCAGTACGCCATTAAGGCTGGACAAATCCAATCGCATCTTTTACAGTCCGATGGTAAGGGGACATTTTCTGGATAGCGAACCGGACCTGACCAAAATGGTAGCCCGCATAGGCTCCAACGAAAATCCATATGGCCCGCCACCGATGGCACGCAAAGCCATCTCCGATTCCATTGAAAAAGGTAACCGCTACGCGCGCACGGAATTGAAATCGCTGACTGATAAAATAGCAATGAAGGAAGGGGTAACGGGCGAGTATATTATGATGGGTAACGGATCCGGCGATCTGCTTGAAAAAACGGCCCTGGCCATGTTCAAGAATGGCGGTAATATCGTTTCGGCTGACCCTACCTATATGTCCCTCATTCGCGTTGCAGAATCCATCGGTGCAACCTGGAAGGCGGTTCCCTGCAAATCGGACTGGTCACACGACCTGGACGCCATGGAAAAAGCGATTGATAAAGACACGAAACTGGTCTATATCTGTAATCCTAACAACCCGGTGGGTGCAGTCACATCCACGAAGGCTTTGACTGATTTTTGCAGTCGGGTGTCTGAAAAAGTGCCCATTTTCATCGATGAGGCCTACATTGAACTGGTAGAAGGGGCAGACAACAAGAGTATGGTATCGCTTTTGAAAGACAATAAGAACGTGATCATTGCCCGGACTTTTTCAAAGATCATGGGAATGGCTGGGTTGCGCGTTGGCTACATTGCTGCTAAGCCGGCGACAATTGATATGATCAAAAAAGAGGCAAAAGGCGGCGGTTCAGGGATTGCCTGCACGTCGGTTTATGCAGCCTCGGCGGCTATGGATGATGTTGAATTCCAGAATTCGACCAGAAAGCTGAATACAGAAGCCAAAACATATTTGTATGAAAACCTCAAAACAATGGGTTATAAGTATGTACCATCTTACACCAATTTCGTGATTTTTCCGATCAATATGCCCGGCAAAGAATTTCTGAAAAAAATGGTTGATAAAGGTATTATTATCAAAGCAATGGATATTCAGGAAAAGCCCTGGTGCCGCGTCAGTATCGGTACCAAAGATGAAATGAAACTCTTTGTAAGTGCGTTGCAGGAGATCAGTTAAGGAGCTTCGGGAATTTTATTGAAATGTAAAAACGGACAAGCCTCAGGCCTGTCCGTTTTGTATGTTAGCGAGTGTAGTTACTTTTTTACAAATCTACGTCCAAAGAAAGAAATGTTAAAAAAAGTTAACCTATAAGTTGATTTTATGAAAATTAGAGCTATATTTGAGCTGATTCCTGCCAGTTTGTATTCAGTTAAGTTTGAAAACGAAACTGATCATGAGTTTATAAGATTATTCGACCTGTGGAATGATACCGAGTACTTGGAGGATTTTTTCGAAACCAATAGACCAAAATTGATAAATTATTGGAATGGCATTAGTACGGAAGACGCAGTGATTCGTACCCGTACATCGGCAAATAGACTTGAAAGCAAAATCATTAGGATAGCGAAAAGGGGCTTGAATGTTTCAAATGAGAACCTCTCCGGACTTTTTAAACCACTTCATAATCATGTTACCTACGTCGATAATTATGAAAAAAATAAAGCAAAAGGATCGGAGTCGCGTAGCTGGCTTAGGATGTATGCAATAAGAATTGATGTAAATCTTTTTGTGATTTCAGGTGGGGGAATCAAGCTAACTCGAACCATGAATGAAGATCATGTGCTAATCAAAGAGCTGAAAAAGCTCGATCTGCTACGAGATTACCTCATTAAGAATGAAGATAACAACTTTGAGACTTACGAACTATCGGGATTTTAAAAATGGATACTGAAAAAGTAAAAAATAGACTGAATAAGGAAGCGGTTCTGGATATGAATTGGCTGGACAAAGGGATATTCAGGCAAGAAAATGAAACCTGGCTGAATATATCATTTATGATAGGTCTGAATGTGCTGCGGGCGTTGCGGGAACAAAAAATGACTCAAAGGCAGCTTGCTCAAGCATTGAATTGCTCGCCGCAGTATGTTAACAAAATTGTGAAAGGCTCGGAAAATCTGACACTTGAAACGATTTGTAAATTAGAACAGGCGCTTCAAATTAAGTTAATCATGACAACTACGCTCGAACCAGCTTCCTGACTAACCCTTCTTCTCCACAGGCACAACAATAAAATTCAGCAACTCCGTATGACGTATGACTGAAATGTCGGTCACAGTCAGCACGCTTTTGTTGGTTAGTGCCTTGAAAAGTTCTTTGGAGTTAGCGACGGGCTTGTTGTTGAATGAAACGATGATATCGCCTTCTAATAACTGCGATCTGGACGCAGGTGAATCGGCTTCAATGTGGGTGACGAAGATGCCACTGTGATTTGGCAGCTTGTAATGTTGGCGGATCTTTTCATTGACAGGTACATCCTGCAACTGTAACCCCAGATAGGCCTTGAAAACTTTGCCGTCGCGGATTATTTGCCGGGCAATTTCCTTCGCGGTATTAATATCCACTGAAAAGCTAAGCCCTTGAGCCCCCTGAATGACCGCCGTATTGACGCCCACTACCTCACCGTCGGTATTGATCATCGGACCGCCGGAATTTCCTGGGTTTAATGCAGCATCAGATTGAATGACATTATCGACCATCCGTCCCGACTGAGTTTGCAGCGTTCTGCCCAATGCGCTCACCACACCTGTGGTCACCGTGTGCTGGTACCCGTAAGGATTGCCGATCGCGATCACAAACTGCCCGATCTGCAATGCGCTGGTATCGCCTAGTTTAGCAACTGAATATCCCTGTGCGTAAATTTTCAGTATCGCCAGATCGGTATCCGGATCTTTGCCGATCAGCGTGGCTTCAATTTCGTTTTCATTCAACAGGCTGACCATTATTTTCTCCGCGCCGTCGACTACATGGCTATTTGTGAAGACAAATCCGTCGGAGGAAAATATGAAGCCCGAGCCGGAACCTGCTGGCCGGAGCTTACCATTAGTAGTTTTATATATATCAATTTTGACGACGGCATTTTTGATCTGATCAACTGCCCCGATAATCATGGTCGAAAAGGTATCCATTTAGCTGCTGTTTTTTCTTTTCGAGATTCCATCAAAAAGTTGTCCAATGCATTGGATGTGCCAAACTGTCTTGATTCATCTCAGTAAGCGCGCCAAAAGGGCATATTTTAACACTAATCAATTCATAGTAAGGATGATATCGTAGAATCAGTTTATTTTGATGTGATAGCTGTAAACATTATATTTCCTTATGCCTCCTCATAGATCATGAAAAGTATCGGTTCGCAGTACTTATCTCATTCTCAAAAAGCATACTCCTATGAAACGAAGCAAATTTTTAATGCTTTCTATGGCCACTATTCCATCCGTTGCATTCAAATCAAAGGCCAGGCCTTCGGACAGGCTGAAAAAAGGTGTAAAGGTGGATACCGGCAAGGACAGGTTCGACAAAAGTATCTCATTGCTGGAGGGCGATACTTTTTTTACGAAAATTTCGTCCAAAGACACCAACGGAGACCTGTATGTTTTTGAATCTACCAGATCGAAAAAAGGAGGTCCTACACTGCATACACATGAAAGTCAAGACGAATGGTGGTATGTGTTAGAAGGAGAATTCAATGTGAAAGTGGGAGAGGAGATTTTTAATGCAAAGCCAGGCGACAGTGTGTTTGGGCCAAGAGGCGTTCCGCACACGTTTTCAAAAGTAAGTGAGGGCGTCGCAAGGGTGATCATTACTTTTCAGCCAGCTGGCAAAATGGAAGAATTTTTTACAGCTATATCCAATGGAGCAATGAAAGGTAAAAGTGACAAGGAACAAGACGATTTTCGTAAGCTGCACGGTTTCGAAAGAGTAGGGCCCCCGCTGGATTACTGGAAGAAATTTTAATATCTAAGAAACGACTTCCGGCCCTGAAAGACCGGAAGTCGTTTCTTAGATTAAACGGCTACTACTATTTTTCCAACTGTGCTCCCTTTCGCGATTTCGGCATGGGCTTTAGGAAGATCTGCAAAGCTGAAAGTTTGAGAAATGTGCGAGCGAATACTTCCGTCCGCCAGCAACTTCGCCAGCTCAGCCACATCTTCACCAGCAGAAGTAACGCTAACCCGGTGGACATAGAGGTTTTTATCCTTTACTTTTTGAATCAGTTTTTCATCGGTAAAATACGTAAGCAGCGAGATCACCCGTCCGCCAATCCTGGCAGCGTCTACCGAACGAAAAACGTGGTCACCGAACAATGAGTCGAGAACAACATCGGCATCCTGAACTTTATCCTCGAATTTTTCTGCCTGATAGTCAATAAATTCATCTACACCTAGTCCAAGAATAAAATCCTTCTTTCCGGCAGAGCCGGTTCCTATGACATATGCACCCAAATGCTTCGCGAGCTGCACGGCATAATGCCCCACACCGCCCGCCGCCGCGTGAATGAGGATCTTTTCGTCTTTTTGGAGTTTGGCGTATGTTACCAGTGCTTGCCAGGCCGTAATAGCTGCCAACGATGCGGCGGCTGCCTCCTTGTGGCTAATGTTGGCCGGTTTCAATGCCAAATGCGCGGCAGGGGCTGCTACGTACTCTGCATACGCGCTGCCTTGTCCTGGAAAATTGACCATTCCAAAGACCTGATCTCCAATATTAAACTGGGAAGCATCGTTGCCTACCGCAACTACATTTCCCGAAATGTCCCAGCCAAGGATCACCGGCTTGCCCTCAACAGGTTTTACGTAGTTTCTCAGCGCGTCGGGATACAGTCGCACAAATGCATCTACCGGATTGATTCCGATCGCTTTAACAGCTACTAATACTTCCTTTGGTCCAATGGTAGGCGTAGGTAGTTCCGAAAAAATCAGATTTTCTATCCCGCCATTCTCACTAATTGTTATCGCCTTCATTTTTTTAAAGTTTAATTTAACGACACAAAGTTGACACATCGACAGGATCCATTTCTTGTATAAATTTGGGTTAATTCCGTAAATTTGCTGGTATGCAGCTACAAAACTTATCCCAACCTTTTGAGATTCGATTCGTGAAGGTCAATGAATGCCCGATGGGGGAGCATAAGAACACATTTATCGAATTGATCTATATCATCAGCGGCAAGGGAACTTACCATATCAACCAGAACCAGTTCAACTACAATGCTGAAAACCTGTTTTTGGCAATGCCTATGGACTCTCATTACACCAAGGTGCTTGAAACGACTTCTTTTATGTTTATTCGTTTCAATAACATTTATCTGAATGCCCAGAAGTCAAGCGACCAGTACAGTAATCTGGGCGAATGGATACACAAACTGGAATACATATTTCAAAATAATAACCATTTACAGGGTTGCATTCTGCGAAATGCGCACGATAAACCCCTTGTGAGAGCTGTCATGGACGCTATTGTTCAGGAATATGTTAACCAGCAGAGCCTGCATAAAGAACTGGTTCAGCAACTGATCAACACATTGATCACCGTAGTTGCCAGAAATATTTCGCTGCACATTGCCGATAAAACCAATAGCAGCCAGAACATTTTGCTGGATATGATTCACTACATACACCAGAATATTTACAACCCGGACAAATTAAAAGCGGAAAGCATAGCTTCGTATTTCAATATTTCACTGAACTACATCAGTGAGTATTTTAAAAAGCACACCAAGGAAAACCTTCAACAGTACATTATCAACTACAAACTTTCGCTGGTGGAGATCCGGTTGAAGCATAGTGACATGAGAATCAATGAGATTGCCAATGAACTCGGTTTCACTGACGACAGTCATTTGACCAAAACTTTCAGAAAATATAAAGGAGTAAGCCCGGCGGAATTCAGGCGTGGTGCGCTCGCGCTGGCCTCGTGAATGGTATTTGCGTAAAAATGCTTTCTGCAAAAACTTATTTACGGCTACCTTTGCGGTATGTCACAAATGATCCCGCAAAATCTGATTGAAATAATGATCCATAATGCTCAGGAGGTACAAAATGACCTGGGTAAAGATCACTCGCCTGTTGTAAAGTTGCATTCGAAATATGGTAGGGCGATCTGGTTATTGTCGGAGCTGGATCCTGTTAACAATATCGCATTTGGCCTTTGCGACCTCGGCCAGGGCAAACCCGAATTAAGTTATGTGTCCCTTACAGACTTGGCAAGTATCAAACATGCCCGCCTAAAAGTCCCAATGGTAGAAGCTGATCCTGGTTTCGACGGGAAATATCCTATGAGTATCTACCTGAAAGCCGCCAAGGCCGCTGGTCGTGTTGTTGAAGATGACGCGGTGCTTTTAAAGGTGTAGTCTATTTAAAGATTGATCAGTTTACAAAAGACTGAGTATAGTTTCAATCTTGTGAGTATGGTTCAGTATGTAAACATAGAACAACGCCACTGAGACTGACAATAAATTCCCTACCAAGTAGTAGTCATTGAATTTGTTGGAATCGCTGCCGCTACTTTCATCGTGTTTAAGCCTTGTGGCAAGTTTTAGAGCACTAAAAAAGGTCAGAGCAGGAGCGAGATCATTAAAAAGAAACAGCACGAGGAACATTCTTTCTATAAAACCCTTTGCAACGGATTTAAAATCAATTTTTGTTTTTTGGTAAAAGATCTGAGCAATGGCGGAGAAGAGAAATCCCAGTACAATCTCGCTGGTGAGCACTGAGCCCATGATGAAGAGAGTTGATGACATTTTTATAAGATTAGATAGTGTATGACTTCCTTAATGGCAATATATTCATTAATTTTTAGACTTTTCTCACGCTTCCAAATTTGCGAACGCGTCTTACCCGTTTCGTTGGCAACCTTCTTATAGTCACCAAACATCAGAAACTCAGTAATAAGCGCGTAGTCTTTAGCTATTTTCCATCCATCAATCAGGCTTTGATATATCACGAGACTATTGTTCAGCGCGTTAGTTAGCTTCTTATTTTTGACATCCACTGAAAACCTCGCTTTATTACCCTTCGCTTCTGTTAAAGCCTTTCTAGCCCTGGTAAGGCCTTCACCCAACATTCCATACGCGATTTGTTCATTGATCGGAGTGTCTATCTCACCTTCCAGCAGTACATATCTCAATTTGAATCCATATTGTTCTTGAATAATGAGCTCTTCTATGCTAATAATCACTTGAAGAGCCGATTTTAAATTTTTGGCAATACTTTGGAATTCGTCACCTAGCGTTATTGTCAAAGGAGATGCCAATGCAGGTTTATTTCGACTGTTACTAGTGCTCACTAATCGCGCAAAATGCTCCATAAGCATCTTCTGATCGCTTTTTCTGCTACTGATAATGTCCGCCATTAAGATATACTGATACTTCTTTTCCATCTGATTTTGTTTCAGAAAAAGTGAAATAAAGTTATTTATGTCAAAAATACTGAAACAAATTAATTTATGTCATAAATATTGAAACAAAGTATTTTTCCAATTTCATTTTTTCTTGTCCTAGTTCAATGCCCGGGACCTCTGGCAGGTGGTACATTTGTATCATTAAAAACAAGAACACTTAACGAAAAAGAAAATGGAAAATACAATCAACGGGATACATCACATTACAGCCATAGCTGGTGACGCCAAAAGAAATTACGATTTCTATACCCGCATATTAGGTTTAAGAATGGTGAAAAAAACCGTCAATTTTGACGATCCCAATACATATCACTTTTATTACGGCGACGAAAACGGAACACCGGGAACAATTCTGACATTCTTCCCGTGGGGCAGTCAGATACCAGCCGGCAGAAGGGGTACAAGGCAGGCAACCGAGATAGGTTATTCAGTACCGGAAGGCAGCCTGGATTTCTGGTTGAAAAGGCTGGATGATAACCATGTGACTTACAACAAAGTGTCCGAAAAATTCGGCGAACAGTATCTTACTTTCCTCGATCCTGACGGTTTGAAATTTGAGCTCACCGTTCCTAAAAATGCTGATAATCGTAAACCTTGGGAAACCAGCGAGGTTACCGCTGCAAACGCAACCCGTGGCTTTCACAACATTACCATTACCAGCAATAAAATTGAAGAAACCGCCAAAATCCTGACTGATATTTTTGGATACCGGTTGCTCGAACAACAAGTTAACCGTTTCCGCTTCATTACCGACGCGGTTGAAAATGCAGCGATCGTTGACCTGGTGGAAGTACCTGGCGAAAGAGCTGGTCATGTGGCTGGGGGCTCGGTTCACCACGTGGCATTCAGGGTGGCAAATGATGACATTTTGATGGAATTCCGGAAAAAAGTATTGGACGCAGGACATCAGATCACGGATAAAATTGACAGGAATTACTTTTATTCTTTGTATTTCCGTGAACCAGGAGGCGTATTGTTTGAGATTGCGAGCGATAATCCCGGTTTCGCAACTGACGAGACAGTGGAGCAATTAGGCTCAGGTTTAATGTTGCCTGCACAATATGAACCCCGTCGGGAACAAATCGTAAAAGTGCTTCCTAAACTGGTTTAAAACCAGATTAAGAATTCATTGGTGACTGGGTTGCCGGAGCAATGAAACTTTCATCGTACCAGCGACCCGGTCTTTCATTTAAAAATTATTATCATGTATACGCACAGTAAGCAAATTATACACAGCGGAAAACCGGTCAACGAAGCAAAAAAGGCCATTGTCATGCTCCACGGAAGGGGCGCGTCCGCTGAGGACATTATCTCCTTAAAAAAGGTTTTGAATATCGATAAAATGGCTATTTATGCACCGCAGGCAACAAACCATAGCTGGTACCCTTACAGTTTCATGGCACCGGCCGCGCAGAATCAGCCCGCACTCGACTCTGCATTGCAGCTTGTAAATGAGGTTGTTAAAGAAATAGAAGCCAGCGGGATTACCTCTGAAAATATCTACTTTGCAGGATTTTCTCAGGGAGCGTGCCTTACACTGGAATATACATCGCGGCATGCGAAAAGGTACGGAGGAATTATAGCATTAACGGGCGGTCTGGTAGGGCAGGAACTAGCCGAAGAAAATTACAGCAGAGATTTTGCCGGTACTCCGGTTTTTATCTCTACGGGCGATCCTGATCCGCACGTTCCTGTATCACGTGTGAAGGAAAGCATTGCCATTCTGGAACGAATGAATGCATCTGTGACTTATGCGATCTATCCCGGACGGCCACATACGATTTCAGGAGAAGAAATAAAACTGGTCAATAACACTATCTTGCCTGCATTATGAAAAATTCAGTCTTTCATCCCGCGGATTCCCGTTTTTTTGCTGATCATGGCTGGCTGAAAAGTGCGCAAACTTTCAGCTTTCATGGCAACTACGATCCGAAAAGAATCCAGTTCGGAGCGTTAAGAGTATTGAATGATGATATCGTCCACGGTGGACAGGGCTTCGGCCGGCACCCACATGATAACATGGAAATTATATCCATTCCGCTGCAAGGCACATTGGAACATCAGGATAGTATGGGCAATGTGGCAGTCATCAGTCCGGGAGAAATTCAGGCGATGAGTGCGGGTACTGGCATTTATCATACAGAATACAACAAAGACAAAGCGGAAGCCGTATCGTTTTTACAGATCTGGCTGTATCCTAATGAGTTGAATGTCAAACCACAATACGATCAGATCGATTATAGCAGCGGTGACAGGCGCAATAAGTTTCAACAAATATTGTCACCGAATGCAGACGACGAAGGTGTGACCATCCATCAAAATGCCTGGTTTCATCTGGCTGAACTGGAAAAGGACTTTGAAACAACCTATTCTATAAAAGATCAGGAAAATGGAATTTACACCTTTCTGATCAGCGGGAAAATAGAGGTCAATGGCCAGCTGATGCAAGCCAGGGACGGATATGGCATCTGGCCGGATTCGGAGGTCACTTTTAAAAGCATTGAAGATGCTTTTGTGTTAGTAATGGAAGTTCCGGAAAAATGGTAGGAGAGGAAAAGCCGAATGGCGATAGCCTAAAAATTATGGAAAAAACAAACATTCTGGTACTGGCAGATCATGCAGAAATTCTGGAAACGATCATCAGACTGATTAATAAAAACGAATCCTGGAATGGAGTTGGCGTTAATTCTTACGAAAATGCGGCTGCGGCATTTAAGCTGGATAAATTTGATTTAGTACTTTTAGGGGTCGGCGTGAATGATGCAGTGGAACAGCAGGTTTTCGAACTATGCAAATCCATTGATCAGCGCATTGTTTGCATGCGTCACTACGGCGGCGGAAGTGGCCTTCTGCATTCAGAGATCTGCCACGCGCTCGGACTGTAAATTGCTAAATTGAATTGCTTTATGTTTGAAAAGATCAACGACTACGCATTGCGCTGCATGAAATTCGAGGCGCAGGACCTCGAATACTTTGATTCATTGCTTCAACATAAATCAGTTGCCAAGAAGACCTTCCTGCTGCTGGAAGGCGAAATTTGCCAATTCGAGGCATTTATCCTGAAGGGGTGTATCCGCACTTATTATATAGATAGTGCCGGTGCGGAAGTAACATTGCAGTTTGCCATTGAGGACTGGTGGGTGAGTGACATTACCAGCTTTCAGAACCAAACACCCAGTCATATGTACATCGAAACGCTGGAAGAATGCGAGCTGCTGCTTTTATCCCCCGAAAATAAAGAAAAATTGCTCGCACGGGTACCCGGGTTTGAACGCATGTTCCGCCTGATGGTGCAACGAAACCTGGCGCAGACGCAGGAAAGGCTATTTCGCACTATTTCCAGTACGGCTGTGGAGAAGTACCTGGACTTTCTTAACCGTTACCCCGCGATTCCACAACGTGTTGCCCAGCATTATATCGCCTCTTATCTGGGTTTTTCTCCCGAATTCCTGAGTAAAGTACGAAAAAAGCTTAGCGCCAAGTAGGGCTAGCACTTCAATTATATATTGAATTTGCCATATACGGGGCAAAAAGATCTACAAATACGCATGTACATGATTTGTTAAACCCGTTTCCCGCGCTGGAACAATAATTTTGGAATTGGTAGCATCACTAATCAACAATAGTCATGTCACAAAATTCAGAAATGATAGAAGTACTGAATGATTTGATCCTTATCAATAACGATCGTGTAGTAGGATATGAAAAGGCTTATGATGAAACCGATACGTCGGACACAGATCTACGGTCGCTTTACAATAATCTGGCAAACCATAGCAGACAACACGTATCTGAATTGACCAGCGAAGTAAGTACATTAGGAGGTGAGCCTGCAACCGGAACAATGGTATCAGGGAAATTATATAGAGTTTGGATGGATGTTAAATCTGCATTCAGCAGTGATGGCAGAAAAACATCTTTGGAAAACTCAGAGTTTGGAGAGGATGCAGCACAAAAAGCATATGAGTCAGCGCTGGAATCGGAAGATTTGACACCCGAACTTCGTTCGCTGATCACACAGCAAAAAGCAACATTGAGAAGAGGACACGATACGATCAAAAGTCTTCGTGACTCTGAAAAAGTATTACACTAGATTTCATCAATAAACTAAATGAAAAAGAAGGCCGGACCACCCGGTCTTCTTTTTTTGCACCAGGATGTAGTGAGGCTGGTAACTATTCCAATCTTATCAAAAGACCTTCATCGCCACCTAATGTGATAATTCCTTCGACTTGCATGCCGGCCCGTTCGTTCTCTGTGCCGAATATCACGACACCTTTATAAACTTCTGTTTTCGGCTTGAAATAACCAGGTCTGTGACTTAAATTCAAAATGACCAGAAAGCGCATGTCTTCATGTTTCCTGATGTAGGAAATTAGCTGGCTATCAGAATACACAAGTGAATAGCTACCGACATGAAGGGCAGGATGTTCTTTTCGAAGGGCTATTAGCGTCCTATAAAACGATAATGCTGAGTATGGATCCTTTTTTTGCATTTTAACATTGACCCTACCCGAATTATATGGCAGCCTCAGCCAGGGTTTGTGGGTTGAAAAGCCCGCATTGAATTTCTCGTCCCATTGCATGGGAGTGCGTGCTGGGTCACGGCTGACGTTGAGATCGGGCGCATGCAGACCTTGCGGGTCAACGATTTCATCCATCGGGATCGGTACATCACACATACCGATCTCGTCACCATAATAAATGGTGGGTGTTCCCCTCAAAGTGAGCAGGAGCATGGCTGCGATTTTGGCCTGAGAACTTCCTATCCGGCTGGAAATGCGAGGCCTGTCATGGTTGCTCAATACCCAGTTAGGCCAGCCCTGATCTGGTAATGCACCCTCATATTCGTCAATCGCCATCGCAATTTGCGTAGGATCCCAGGGAAGCATCAGGAGCTGAAAGTTAAATGGCAAATGCGCTTCCTTACCATCCAGGCCGTAGTAAGTAACCAATTTATCGACAGGCAGATAAATTTCACCAATCAGAACACGTTCATCATATTCATCCGTTAATTTGCGCATCATTCGCACGATATCGTGCACCTCCGGCTGGTCCGTGGAGTAAACAGGTATATAATGATCATAAATCAGATCGTCGGCATCGAACGTTGAGCCTGGAAAAGGCGGATTGTCCCGAAATTGTCCGTCCTTAATCATATGCCACATCACATCGACCCTGAAACCATCAATTCCTTTTTCCAGCCAAAATCGCATGGCATCCAGCATGGCCTGTTGCACTTCTGGATTACGCCAATTCAGATCTGGCTGCTCTTTCAGGAAAGCATGGTAATAGTATTGTTGTGTTGTTTCATCCCATTCCCATGCATGCCCGCCAAAAACGCTGAGCCAGTTGTTGGGCAAAGAGCCATCGGGGCGTCGGTTGTGCCATATATACCAATCGCGTTTAGCGTTATCCCGGGACGAGCGGCTTTCCAAAAACCAGGGATGTTGATCGGAGGTATGGTTGGGAACAAGGTCAAGGAGCAATTTCATACCGCGGCTGTGCACCTCGCGGAGCAATTCATCAAAATCCTCCATTTTGCCAAACAGTGGATGGATACCCTCGTAATCGGAAATATCGTATCCGAAATCCGCCATAGGAGAAGGGAAAATAGGAGATAGCCAGATACAATCTATTCCAAGCCAGTGCAAGTAGTCGAGGCGGCTGATGATGCCTGTCAGATCTCCAATACCGTCGCCGTCAGAATCCTGAAATGAACGCGGATAAATTTGATATATCACTCCTTGCTGCCACCACAGATGTTCTGTTTGCAATTGCGTTCTGATCTGCCCCATCGTATGGCTAACCTTTGTAAGTGGTAATGACAATA
This sequence comes from Dyadobacter sp., assembly GCF_039919315.1. Lineage (GTDB taxonomy): Bacteria > Bacteroidota > Bacteroidia > Cytophagales > Spirosomataceae > Dyadobacter. The sequence goes on from NZ_JBDSFX010000102.1 coordinate 378,301, forward strand.
TCCGAATCGGCCAATGCCCTGATCGAATGTGATATGCCGGCATGAAATGTCATCATTTGGCCAGGCGTCGCGTAAAAAATCCTTCCTTCCGTCTCTACTTTTAGTTCTCCGGCCAGTACCTGAAAAGTAAGACATCCCGCAATCGAATGATCGTTCACTACTGCGCCGGATTTAAGAACTGCAATCACGATCGTGATTTTTTCTGACTTGTAGACAGTAATTGCGTTCCGGTCATTTTTCACCCATGACTTTTCAGATCTCAGCTGTTCTAAGTACATGGGTATATCGGTAAAAACATACGGTGCATTGAGAATCCTGTCACCCTCAGGCCGGTTCTCGGTAGATTGGTTTGACTTGATATCCATTGACATAGTTTTTGGGATGAATGATCGGAATTGTACCACAAGATAACGATAACAAACAAAGTTTGTGCCAGGGATAGATTAGGTTTTTGGCCTTTTAAAAGCCTCAATGTGCCATAAACTAAGTGGCTTACCGTTTGATAAATCGCATAGCCTATATATAAGCAGTAAACGCTTACTTTGATTTACTACCCTAAAAAATGTAAGTCCATGGAAATTAATAATAGAGAAACTTTCGCTACCATCATACTACTCTGCATGGTTGGGTTCTGAATCGCCTCCGCTCTTCGTAAAAAGGTGAGGGATGAGCGCAAGAAGAAAATACTCAAAGAAGGTGTAGAGGCAAAGGCTACCGTGTTGAATATCAAACCCACCGGAGAATATCTCAACAATCTGCCTGAATTTCAGGTGAAAGTACAGATCAAACCCAAAGCAGGGGAGGATTTTATAGCGGAAATGACAGAGATACTGTCTTATTCCAAATACGATTCGATCAGGCAAGGCAGTCAGGTACTTGTTAAATATGATCCCGAGTATTACAAGAGGGTGATATTTTTACAAATGACTGAAACGCTGGCTTAAATCGCCACTTTACTAAGTTCGTAGGATTTTACGATCCGTCCATTTTTTGACAAAACGAGATGGATGTCGTAAGATCCTTTCTTCATTTTTGGCTTATAGATCGTGCAGTGAAAACCGGGAGATACCGGGCGTTCAAATTTCGTATAAAATCGTTTAAAGGCGCGCTGATAGGTGTTTTCGATCGTGATCAGGTATCTCGGTTGCCTGGATGGCGAATCAATCGCCACTGCATATAGCGCATCATAGGAGCCCGCTTCTGGCATCCATTCACTATTGAAAAGTGAAATAGTAGACTTATCCTCCAACTTTTGCACGGGCAGACTGTCTTTTTTTAGTTCCCAAGCCGCCTGGCTAACTGGAAACTCGTTTGATGTTAGATTAACTAAGTTATTGTTTTGAGCGAAAGCCAGATATTCAGCCGTTTTCCTGTCATTGTAAATAAGTGGGTAATAAATGGTTTTGCTCCACAAGAAATTCAACTGATTCGCTTCAATGGCTCTTTTGTACTGCACTATCGGGCCGTAATAAATGTAATAAGTACTGATACAGAACAAAAAGGCCACCACCGTAACACCCGTACGGACAATCCAACCAAGCCGGAACGCGGCCCAGTATCCATCATAAAAGCCTATCGCCAGGATTGCAAAAAATGCTGCGTATATCTTGTAGCGATCCATTTTATAACCGTGAAAATCAGGATCTATGCCTCTTGCGAATACGATCAGAAAAGCCACAAAAAGTAATGTGCTGATACCTGCTACGCAAAACCATTGCAGCTGACTAATATCTGAAAACCGCCTTGTGGCCAATTTCATGAGCACAAGGCCAATAGGTAAAAGAAAAATGGCTCCTAAAACCACGCTGGGCAGTATATGTCCAGTCACATTGGAGTCCAGTAACTGGCCAGCGAATGAAAGCAGCAGGATCAGCTTGGTTCCGATGTTACTGGTAATGTGTTCCCGTAAGGAGCCTGAGTGGATCGTCATGGTCAGCAGATGAACAGCTGTGACGGTAACCAAAATGAGGGACGGGAGAATGATTTCCTTGCGCTTGGGGGAGGTAACATATATAATGATCAGCCAGATAACGATAGCCGAAAGCCCATTGGCGCTGGTGAACAAAGCGAGTAGGGCCAAAGACCCGCTGGCGTATAAATTCTTACGGTTTAGCGCCAGGTGAAAACTCCACAAAGAGAAAAACAGACAGGGCGCGTGCTGTAAACTGCAGGTGGCCCAGGAAATAGTATCTTCATAGTGCTGAACCTGAAAAAGCAAACAGCCTGATGCAAAAAAGGCAAGAAGTGAAAGTTGTTTTTTTGAAAGGTATTGATACAACAGAAACAGCACCCCCAGCAAGCTCAGATTTCCCAGCATAATCAGCCACTTGATATTGAGACTACCTATGAGCAGGTATTGAGAAAGAGTTAATAGTTTAGCAAAAATAACCCTGTGTTCGAAGTTCTGTTCAAATAGAAGGCTTAGCTTTTTCTGAAAACCATCTGCCTGAATGTAATTAAAGACGAACTGAACGATATTCTCGAAGTCGTCGTAAAAAGGGAAGTCGTAAGAGAAATGATAAACCGAAAGCCAGAATATAGCAATAATGGCAAATAATGTGGTCCAGAGAATGCTAACAAACAACTTATGGGAGGTCGCCATTCAAAAATTGTAATCTTAACGCTGATAAAAACACCTCCTGCCCATGTTAGGCCAGGAGGTGTCTGTTTCAAATATAGAAAGTAAATTTGTGATTTAACCGATTTGAGAAATTTACCTCTGGGAGGCATTAGTACGAAGACATGGCAGCGAATACCTGCCTCGCAAAAACAAATAATAAAAAAAGTGTGTGTATAGTTTAAAGTATAGTGTGTGCTGACCCGTTTTTTATTAAGCCGTCACAAACAAACAAGGAAAATAATTGCTTACCAAAGTTGTTGTGTGAGAGGTCGGATCCAGTTAGCGACCGGTTTTATTAAAAAATCTTATAAATTGTTTAGGGATTTTCGGGAGTTGATTGACTATACAGTGTAACCCGATACAGGAGTGTCAGATGAATAAATTTTTAACCGATGAGCAACTGGTTATTCAGCTTCAGGAAAGCAACAAGCGTGCTTTCGAGGAGATTTATGACCGCTATTGGTATAAGTTATTTTGCATATCCTACCATCAGGTCGGTTCCAGGGAAGAATCCGAGGAGCTGGTTCATGATATTTTCGAAAGTCTCTGGAACAAACGTCAGGAAACCATCATCAGGAACCTCAGTACTTATCTGGTGATTGCGATGAAATACCGCATTACCAATTTTATCAAGTCTCAGATTACCTGGCGGAAATATCAGGAATATCTGATTCTGAACAAGATACATGAAACTTACTCAACGGATGAAATCGTACAATTCTCGGATCTGTCCAGAGCTGTGGATGAAGTAATGGGCAAGCTGCCGGAAAAAACCAGCAGGATCTTTCAGCTGAGCCGTTTTGAGAACCAATCTGTCAAGGAAATTGCAGATGAGCTTCACATGTCGGAGAAAGCAGTGGAATACCACATTACCAAATCACTTAAAGCCCTCAAAGAGAGCCTCTGGATGTATCATTCCAACAATTAGCATTAGCCATTGAACATGACACCTAACTACGATATATTAATTGAAAAGTACTTGTCGGGAAATGTAACCCCGGATGAGGAAGAGCTTTTGGGGAAATACCTGCAAGAAAATCCAATGCAGGAAAGTGAAGTAATGCTTTCAGAGAAAGCAATGATAGGTCAACGTATCAAAAGCAAGCTTTTCAAAAGTACGATCGGCAAGCATTCCGGTAGGGTTTGGCTGTGGCTTCCAGCCGCTGCCGCCTCTGTTCTGCTTGTTTTGGGACTGGTTTGGAGCTTTTTTCCAAAAGAGAGGGGTTACTTTGCGGCCATTGCTTCGGTGCTGAGCGACAAGGAGGAAGGTTTTGAAGTGAAGAATACTTCGAGAAAACCGCAGCGACTGACATTGGAAGACGGAAGTGTGGTTATTTTACAGCCCAACAGCCGCATTAGTTATCCCGAACACTTTGGCGACCGCAAAAGAATGGTATACCTACATGGAGAGGCATTTTTCAATGTTAAACGGGACCCGGCAAAACCATTCATCGTATCTACTGAAAATCTGGCTACCCAGGTATTAGGAACCAGCTTTCATGTGAAATCTTACGACGGGGCGGGGTCGATTGAAGTGCAGGTTGCCAGCGGTAGGGTGTCAGTATACGAAGTTTCGGAGCGCAGGCAGGCCAGTCGGAATGGTTTTATCCTGACGCCCAACCAAAAAATTGTGTTTGATAAGGAATCGCGGAAAATGGAACTTGGGATTGTCAAAAATCCAACGATGGTAAAGCCGGTTGAATCCCGCCAACGTTTTGAATTTTCGGAAATGCCTGTTTCAGAGGCACTAACAATGCTGGAAGGCATTTATGGAATTGATATTGTGATTGAAGGAGATGTTTTAAAAAACTGTCTTTTTACCGGTGACCTCAATGATCTGCCTATGTTTGAGCAGCTCGACCTGATTTGTAAATCTGTTAATATGGAGTACGAACGCAGGGGGACCTCCTTGTTTGTTTACGGAGAGGGTTGCCCCTAAGTAATGTAAAGAAGCTTACCAATGCAAAGTGCCGGCCATGCTGTAACATGTCCGGCACCGCTAAATACCCTTCCGAAAGGCAGGATACCGTTTGTTTTTGAGTTGTTCAGTTCACAAAAACCTTTTAAAATTATGCATAAAAAAATACCCTTCAAAAGGGTTGTTTACAAAGTCATGAGCGCTACGGCTAAACAACTTTTTATTTCCTTGATATGCTGCGGGATGTCCCTGGCCCACGGCGTTTATAGCCAGGAGTTACTTAGTAAAGAAATTTCACTGAAAGTAGAGTCCCTCGAAATCAAACAGGTTTTAAGACAAATAGAAAAACAGGCTGATGTAAAGTTTGTTTACAGTACCAATAGTATTCAGGGGAAAAGCACCGTTTCGGTGAAGCAGTTGCAAGGTTCGCTGGACAAAGTTCTCGATCAATTGCTCTCGCCGTTGAATGTGTCCTACGAAGTGGTAGGTAATACCCGGATATTGCTGCGAAAAAAGAGCGAGCCGCAAAGTCTTTTTCCCGTAGGCGCATCAGGTATGCACATTGACATGGACCGGACGATCACCGGAAAAGTCATTGATGATAAAGGCGATGGTCTGCCGGGGGTGAATATTTTGATCGTTGGTAGCCAGCAAGGCACATCCACTGATCAAAACGGTCAGTACCAGCTGAATGTACCCGACGGAAATGCAGTCCTTCGTTTCTCGTTTATTGGTTTTGTGAGCCAGGATGCGGCAGTTGGGACTGGTTCGGTCATCAACATCAGTCTCGCGCCGGATGTGAACGCATTGAAGGAAGTAGTGGTAGTAGGTTACGGAACGCAGGAAAAAAAGGATGTGACCGGTGCAGTTTCATCTGTGAAAGGCGCTGATTTTCAGAATCTTCCGTCGGGCGGGGCGCAGCAGGCATTGCAGGGCCGGGCAGCGGGCGTTAATATCATACGCAATGGTGGCGCGCCTGGTGACGCAGGTACCATTCAAATCCGCGGGTTTGGAACAGTTAACAATGCTGACCCTTTGGTTGTGATTGACGGTGTGCCAGCCGGTTCCATGAATGACGTGAATCCCAACGACATTGAGTCTATTGAAATTTTGAAAGACGCCTCTGCGTCTGCGATTTACGGAACACGTGCTGCGAACGGTGTGATCATCATTACCACAAAGCGCGGCTCATTCGACAATCCGATCGGGCTCACTGTCAACGGTTACGTCGGTGTGACAAATCGCATTAAAATCCTTGACGTACTGGATGCTCCTTCGCTTTCATCATTGAAACAAGAAGCTTACAACAATGATGGCTTGCCTATCCCGCCGATCTGGCTTGACAAGCAATACCAGACGCAGAAAACAAACTGGCAGGAGGCACTTTTGAAACAAGGCGTAACCCAAAATTATGACGCAGCCATTCGCGGCGGAGGAAAATATTCGTCTTTTTCGATTTCAGGAGGTTACTATAATGAAAAAGGGATTATTGGGCAGTCTTATTACAAGCGTTTAACATTTCGTGTCAATTCGGATCACAAGATAGGTTCGCGACTTAAAATCGGCCAGAATTTACAATTTACCAATACTCATAATACTTCACCTAATACCACATCTTCTCAAACAGGCTTGCTTTGGAGCGCGATACGTTTTCATCCGGGACTCCCGATCCGCAATGATGACGGCTCGTACAGCTCAACGCAAGGGATCGGAGCATTCGGCGACATTAACAATCCAATTTTTACGGTTGATACGCAAGATCAGAGCAATATCCGAAACCGTTTTCTGGGAAGTTTGACCGGAGAATTCGAGATCATGAAAGGCCTGAAACTGCGCGCGAACCTGGCGACTGATGCTACATTCTCTGAGAGCAACACTTTCGATGTCAAAGTGACGGATCAGTTTCGTACCAATTCTTACAATGAACTGAATCTGATTCATGGCAAGGCGTGGTCGTTTTTGCAGGAGTATTTTCTTTCCTACGACAAAAAATTCGGTGCCAGTAATCTGAGTCTGGTAGGAGGTTATACTTCGCAGACATTCAACAGCATTATATCGAAACAACGCGGGCGCGAATTTCCAAGCGAAGATCCTTCCCTCCGTTACTTGCAATACGCAGGTACCATTGTATCGGTGGCGGGAGAAAACGGCAACCGGAGTTACGATGCACTCGCTTCCTGGTTTGGACGGGCTAATTACTCGTTGCTGGACCGCTACTTGCTAACAGCTACTTTCCGGTCTGATGGTTCTTCAAAATTCGCTCCCGGCAATCGCTGGGGCTATTTTCCTGCATTCTCATTGGGTTGGAGAATTTCGGAAGAAGCGTTTTTCAAAGATGCATTACCAGTGTTTAGCAATTTTAAGCTGACTGGCGGCTGGGGCCAATTGGGTAACCAAAATATAAATTCACTACAATATCTTGCCCTGATCAATCCTTCTTACCGGTACGCATTTGGAAGCGGGGGAACTCAGAACCAGGTTTCAGGATCCGCACAAAGCCGACTGGCGAATACGCAAATAGGGTGGGAAACTGCGGAAATGAGCAACTTTGGACTGGAAGCAGGACTTTGGAAAAACGCATTGTATTTTTCGGTCAACTACTTTATCAAGGATACAAAAAAGATGCTTTTGGCACCTCCTGCGGTAGGAACGATTGGAACATCTACCATACCTGATCAGAACATTGGCCAGCTTCGTAATAAGGGATTGGAAATAGAGGCGAGTTACCGTCATTCATTTGGCGCGCTTACTTTTAATGTAAGTGGAAATGCGACATTCATTCAGAACAAAATCACCAAATTGGCGACTCCGGGCGGATTTTTGGCTACTCAATTGTATGGCCGTGGCCAGCAGGAGATTGTCCGTACCTATGAAGGTCAGTCTTATGGAACTTTCTATGGTTACAAAGCAGATGGTTTGTACCAGACACAGGGAGAAATTGACTCCGATCCGAACATTAGCAATGATTCGAGAAAGGCAGACGGGCTGATACACCCAGGAGATGTGCGGTTTTTGGACCTAAACAAGGATGGTATTGTGAACGATCAGGACCGGACGATCATTGGTAGCCCGCAGCCGAAGATCAACTACGGTTTCAACGCAGGACTGAACTACAAAGGATTTGATTTCAGCGTCTTCTTCATCGGTGTGGGTGGGAATAAAATCTTCAATGCGGACCGTATGCAGGGGCTGGATGCAAGCTATTCTTTCAACCTATATGCTGAGGAGCAGGGTCGCTGGCATGGAGCTGGAACCAGCAACACCGTTCCCAGGCTAAGCATTGACAATCCTAATCGTAACTTCCGGCCGTCTGATTTGTTTGTGGAAAAAGGCGACTTTCTTCGCTTGAAAAACTTCACATTAGGCTATTCGGTTCCGAAATCGGTGATCGAGAAGGTGAAACTGACCAATGCGAGAGTTTACATTACCGGGCAGAATGTCTTCACTTTTACCAAATACACGGGCTTGAACCCTGAGCTTGGATTTGTAGGAGATCAGAACCAACCGAAGCAGTTGAACGTCGATTATGCACAGTACCCATTGGCCCGTACCTGGACAATAGGAGCCACATTGTCTTTCTAAACCCACGTTCAGACCTCTTAAATACAAAATAACAACATGAAAAAGATACATATACTTGCAGGATGGATTTTTCTGGTAACTGTTACCAGTTGTAACGACGACCTGCTGGAAAGCACGCCTTACGGCCAGGTCACCTCGCAGCAGTATTGGCGTAATGGTGACGATGTGATCGCGGCAGCCAATGCTATTTATGCCCCATTGCTCAATGAGGACGGTTTCGCCCACACAGAGTACACATTTGACAACTGCTCGGACGACATGAACCGCGCAGGCGATCACTCGGACGAAACGGCATTGGAAATGTTCACCTTTGACGCTTCGAACTCTCACATTCTGGCAACGTGGTCTACCAAATATGAGGTAATATCGCGGGCTAATGCAGTGTTGATCAATGCGCCGAAAGTAAATATGGACGAGACATTGCGCAATCGCAGCATGGGAGAGGCGTATTTTCTGAGGGGTTTTATCTACTGGCGCCTCTCACTGATTTATGGCGAGGTACCCATTTTGACGGATGCGGATGCATTAGCGCAAACATATAACAAACCCAAAGCCACCGTGGCCGAGGTTCGCGCACAAGCTGAGGCCGATTTTCAGAAAGCGGCAACATTACTTCCGGTAACTTACGATGCAGCGGAATCGGGACGCGTGACGCAGGGATCGGCTTACGGATTTCTGACTAAATTGTATGTCTACGAAGAAAACTGGGCGAAAGCCATTGAAGCGAGCACCAAAGTGATCGGTAATGCGGCTTACAAGCTGGCCGACAGTTATAATGAGAATTTCGCGTTGACGACCGAGAACAATCCCGAGATCCTGTTTTCGCTTCAATACGAAACTGGCTGGACGACTGATAACTCTCCGACATTCTATCACACTCCGCAGGCGTTTGGTGGTTGGGGATTTCACGAGCCTATTGATGATTTGGTGAAAGAATTCGAAAAGGGTGATCCTAGGCGTTCCTATTCTATTTATAGTCCGGGCGATAAGGTCGTGCGCGGCTCGCAGGGTACTACCACATTCACGGCCGATATGACGCGTGTGACCGGTTATGCTTTCAGAAAATACACGGATTTTACGGAATCGGGTGACATGAGCCAAAGTTTGAATGCTCCTTTTCTGCGTTCGTCGGACGTGTACCTCCTGGCAGCTGAGGCAAAAATCCGCTCCGGTGCAAGTGGCGATACGGAGTTGAATGTAGTTCGGAAACGTGCAGGACTTCCTGCAAAAACTGGCGCCAAAATGGCGGATATCATGCATGAGCGCCGCGTGGAGCTCGCAGGAGAGAACGAACGTCACCAGGATTTGCTGCGCTGGGACAAGGCGGGCTTGCTGGACATTGCTGCGCATTACAAAATTGCAAGAGGGCCATATAAGCCAAGTCGTAACTTTGTGAAACCTAAACATTACTACTTCCCATTGCCGCAACGCGAAGTGGATTTGAGCAATGGCATATTGAAACAGAATTCTAATTACTAAGTCTTATCAATTGAAAAAAAACCTATTCACATTGTTATTGATCGCAGGCCTGTGCCGGTGCAACGTTCCTACCAACATGAAGGAACGGAATCTCGAAGGGGTCTGGCGCACCGACTCGATCAATAACTTTGTGAATGGTTTTAGTTTTACCAATAATACTTTTGATGAACATTGGTCTACATTTGAGTACACCGAAGATGGATTTTTAATAGAAAGGAAAAAAGACAAAGCCAAAACATACCGCTACACATTACCTACATCTGACTCCCTCGTTTACGCAGACTCTTTGGGCAAGAAGCTAAGCGGTTTCCAAATCCTGAAACTTACAAGTGACCAATTGATTTTGAAAAAAGCCCAGAAACCATATCTGCCGGGTAAAAACCAGGAATTGTTTGAAGTACGCTTCTTTTCTAAAATGAACAGCAAGTGAAAAGTATCTCCCACTGGTACCAAATACTCTTCTTTTTAAGCCTCACTACATTGGCAGGCTGCGGGAAAAAAGATCCAAAAAAACTGTTTGAATTGCTCCCCGCGGATGAAACCGGCGTTCATTTTGCCAATACACTCCATGAGGACGATAACCTCAATATCCTGACCTACGAATATTTCTACAATGGCGGCGGTGTAGGTGCAGGCGATATTAACAATGATGGGCTAACTGATCTTTTCTTCGGTGGTAACATGACCACGAGCCGATTGTATCTCAATAAGACGCAGGGTAAAGATAAGTCCATTGAATTTGAAGACATTACCACCAAGTCCGGCATCGAAATTCCGGAAGGCTGGGTGCGGGGTATTGCCATGGTGGACATTAATGCAGACGGCTTTTTGGATATTTATGTGTGCCGTTCTGGTCCAAGTCATGTTGGCGCACTTTCTAATCTGCTTTTTATCAATCAGAAAAATAATACTTTCAGCGAACAAGCCAAGGCTTACGGCCTGGATTACAGCGGTAATACCACACAAGCTGCTTTTTTCGATTATGACAATGACGGTGACCTGGATGTGTACCTGGTTACCAATGTCATGAACATGAAGGGACCCAACAACATCAGAAAAAAAGTAACGGACGGATCATCGGCGAATGCTGACAAATTGTACAGGAACAATGGCAATGCTACTTTTTCTGACGTGTCCAAAGATGCCAATATTCTGGATGAGGGCTACGGGTTGGGAATTTCGGTAGTGGATGTGAATCAGGACGGATGGCGGGATGTGTATATTTCCAATGACTATGTTTCCAATGATCTGCTGTACATTAACCAGCAGGACGGTACATTCAAAAACGAAATAGCTGATTATTTCCGCCACCAAAGCTACTCGGCGATGGGTAATGACGCGGCCGACATTGATAACGATGGTCTGGTGGATTTTATCACCGTGGATATGCTTCCGGAAGGCAATGTGCGCCGGAAAAATATGTTCGGCCTCATGAATTACGACCGACATTTGTCAGAGCTGAAAATGGGTTATGAGCCGCAGTTTATGCGCAATACCTTGCAGCACAACAACGGCGTCCGGCCAGGCACCGACAAGCCATTTTTCAGCGAAACGGGCAGGTACTCTGGCGTTCAGGCGACGGATTGGAGCTGGGGAGCGTTGCTGGCCGACTATGATAATGATGGTTTCCGTGACCTGATGATCACCAACGGTTATCCCAAAGACATTACCAACCGCGATTTTGTCATTTACAGAATGGCAGAGCACGAGCAGCAAATGCAAACTGGAAACCAAGGCAGTCGGCGGCTAACCGAAGCATTGAAACAGGTAGAAGGTGCGCACATTCCAAATTATCTTTTTAGCAACAATAAAGACCTGACATTTACCAACAAGTCTGCCGATTGGGGCTTTGACATTCCGTCTTTTTCAAATGGATCGGCCTATGCCGATCTGGACAATGACGGCGACCTTGATCTGGTGATGAACAATATTGATCAGGAAGCATTTATTTACAAAAACCACTCTGAAACATTACCAGACAGGCATTTTTTGAATGTCAAACTGAATGGTACCAAAGAAAACCGCGCCGGTCTGGGCGCAAAGGTTTGGGTTTATAATGGCAAGGCCATACAGTACTCGGAAATGTCGCCTTACCGCGGTTACCAATCCACGATGCCCAATTTGCTGCATTTTGGTTTGGGGAAAAACACATCAATCGACTCCATTAAAATCAGCTGGCCAGATCAGAAATCGCAGGTTTTGAAAAATATTAAGGCAGATCAGCTTCTTCAAATCGATTATTCTAAAGCAAATAACAATGTGCCTGTGAAAAGCATTGCACTGCCGTCTATTTTTAGGGAAGTAACAGATTTTGGAACAAATTATTTACATCGCGACGAGCTGTACATTGATTTCAAGATCCAACCGCTTTTGCCGCATTTAATGTCACAATACGGCCCGGGGATTGCGGTAGGGGATGTCAATGGAGATGGTAAGGAGGATTTTTACGTTGGCGGTGCGTTCAACCAGTCCGGCGCTTTTTTTATTCAAAATCAGCAACAGAAATTTTCATCCAAACCGCTGACCTCGGATCGTAAGTATGAGGAGGATATGGGATCGTTGTTGTTTGATGCGGACGGCGACGGTGATCTGGATTTGTATGTGGTGAGCGGCAGTAATGAATTCGAATCCGGGTCTCAGTATTACCAGGACAGGCTTTATAAAAATGACGGGAAAGGGAATTTCAAACAAGATTTGAATGCGTTGCCGCGAACAACGGGCAGTGGATCAACGGTTAATGCTGCGGATTTTGACCATGATGGCGACCTGGACTTGTTTGTAGGAGGGCGTCTTTCACCCGGAATGTACCCTATGACCGGGGAAAGCTACATTTTGAGAAATGATGGCGGTAAATTCTCCGACGTCACAATCGCAGTTTGCCCCAATCTGAAAAATGCCGGTATGGTAACATCTGCACTATGGACCGATTTTGATCAGGATGGCTGGCAGGATCTGATCGTGACCGGAGAATGGATGCAGGTATTATTTTATAAAAACAAAAAAGGAAAACTGACGGATGTTACTGCGTCAACGGGTTTGAAAAATATGAATGGGTGGTGGAATAGCATTGTATCGGGTGATTTTGATGAGGACGGGGACACTGACTATATGGTTGGAAATGTAGGCCTGAACACAGAAGACAAGCCGTCCAAAGATAAACCACTGACATTGCTGGCCAAGGATTTTGACAAAAGCGGAACGATGGATCCTGTGCTTGCCAGGTACGTAGGCAATGACCTGTACCCCGTGCATCCCCGTGACGAAATGACCAGTCAGATGAATTTTCTCAAAAAACGGTTCATCTATTATGCTGATTATTCCAAAGCCAAAATCAGCGATGTATTCAAGCCGGAAGAGCTGGAAGGAGCTGAAAAGCTGGTTTGTGAAACAATGCATTCGGTTATGCTGGAAAATAAAGGTAATGGTCAATTTGTTTCAAAACCACTGCCAGCCAGCGCACAACTGGGGCCGGTATACGGCCTATGTAGTGGTGACTACAACGGCGACGGACATCTGGATCTGCTTTTGACAGGCAATTCCTACGCTACCGAATCGATCAGCGGCCGGTTGGATGCATTCAATGGGCTGTTGCTGACGGGAAATGGCAAGGGCGATTTTGCGCCGGTTAGTGCTTCGAAAAGTGGCTTCTTAGTGGAGGGTGATGGTAAAGGTTTGGCAGATTTGAGATTGGGCGACGGCAGCTTTATAGTGCTAGCAGCGCAAAACAATTCGGTGTTGAAAACATTCTCATTACCGGTTTCAAAGGATGTTAAGGTCATTGCACCGAAGTTGAATGATGTAATGATGGAGGCTACCTATTCAAATGGTAGGAAATTGAAATTCGAACTGCATTATGGATCGGGCTACTTATCGCAATCCAGCCGAAAAGCGTCGCTACTCGCAAAAGGTTTGGTGAAAGTGATCGCAACCGATTTTCAAGGTAAAAGTAGGAACGTGGCGTTTTAGAACGTGTTGTATGATTTTTGTTGCATTCCTACGGGATTACCAAACAAATGTTGCCACCGAACCCGCCTTCAATGTCGCTAACGCATTGTTCTTCCCATCCCGGATCGCAAATGTCTGCGCGGCGTCCGAATCATTCAACACAATTAAAACCTTTTTTCCATCCGGTGTTTTAAATGCCACATTCGGCAATTTGTCAACGACATTCGAGGCGATCCGCACAGAACCGGCGCGGACGAAGCTGGACGCATGCGCCACCACATAATACGCAGCATTGCGCGTGACTTTGTCCTTATCGATCGTAACGCCACCCAGGCATCTGTCGCAGCCGCCGCGATCTGTAAAGGGCTTGTTTTCCGGGTTACTCGACAGGTTCCATTCCAGCACCGTTTTGCTCCAATTTCGCGTAGCACCAATGGTCAGGTCCCTGATATGATTAGGGAAATCCTCTTCGAACTTACCTGGCGCACCCATCCATTGCTCTGTGAAATACAGGTTTTTGTCAGGATGGGCGTTGTGTACTTCTGATAGCGCTTCGATTTTGCCGCCATATAAATGAAATGCAGACCCGTCGATGTACTTTTTTGCATCCGGATCATTCAGTACCGAGATCGGATATTCAGGCTTGTCGGCATTGTGATCGTAAATAATGATTTTGGTATCCAGTTTGGCTGATTTAAAGGCCGGGCCCAGATGATTTTTTACGAAAATTGCTTGGTCTTTGGCCAGCATCAGCAGACTAGGGTTGTTGCCAGGATGCAGCGGCTCATTTTGAACAGTTATGGCATCGATCCGAATGCCTTCTTTCTTCATTTCCTGAATGTAGCGGACGAAATATTTGGCATAAGCATCATAAAATTCAGGTTTCAGGCTGCCACCGCGCGTGTCATTATTGTCTTTCATCCAAACAGGTGGAGACCAGGGCGAACCCAGTATTTTCACCTTCGGGTTAATGGCCAGTATTTCTTTCAATATCGGAATCACATCTTTTCGGTCCGCACCCAGGTCGAATTTTTGCAGCTCGGGGTCGGTTTGTCCTTGCGGCAGATCATCATAAGAAAATATCGTCGCATTCAGATCGGAAGCGCCGATGCTTACCCTTAAATAGCTCATTCCAATGTTGGTACCAGCGGTCGAAAACATTTCTTTCAGCAACGCAGCACGAGACGCCTTGCTCATTTGGATGAGATGCGAAGCGCTGCCCCCGGTTAAGGTGAAGCCAAAACCGTCCATGGTTTGGTAAGTTTCCTTTTCATTGATTTCAATGATTGTACCGGTCGCGGGCTTTGACTGAGAAAGGGGTAGTGGTTTTTGTTTTTCAAATAATACAGATTTATCGCTGTTGGTCAGCCAATACGATATGCCGCCCTTCCCGCTTTGCCCATAGGAAAGCCAATGCGTTAGCAGTAGGCAGACTAATAAAATGATTTTAGATTTAGAATCAGGAAGGTTCATAGTCATAGGTTAAGGACAAATGCAAATCGATCAAGTCGAACTAATTCCCCGGAATTTACAAATAAGCAATCATCCTTTCAATGTTCAACGAGATCAATCCTGCTGATGACCTTTTCCAGATCAATTCCCTTTCCAAGTACCGGCTTGAACAGATCGCCTTCACTGCGCACCCGCTCCAATGCGTTGTAGATCGTAAAGTCTTTGAGCTGTAAGCCTTTCTTGACTTCTTCCCAATGCAGTGGCATGGAAACCGTTGCGCCCGGCTTAGGCCTCACCGAGTAGGCGGCTGCCAATGTTGCTTTGGGCCGATTTTGTAGGTAATCGATGTAGAGTTTTCCCTTTCTGTTTTTTGTCATCCGTTCAATACTGGTGAAGTCAGCCAGTTCATGTTGAACCTGACTGGCTACCCATTGCGCAAAAAGCTGACATTGATCATAGCTGTATTGTGCTTCAAGCGGAATATAAATGTGTAATCCAGTGGATCCGGAAGTTTTGCAGTAGCTGTCGACCTGAATGGAATCCAGCAATTCTTTGATCGTCTGCGCCGTCAGGATCACCTGCTCAAAAGTGTTAGTGGTGTCAGGATCCAGATCCAGCAGGCACCAGTCGGGGTTGTCGGGTGTTTTCGTGCGGCTATTCCAGGGATTCATATCAATGCAACCCAGGTTGGCCATATATAGCAAGCTCGATTCGTCGTTGCAGAGCATAAAATTCTTTTGCTGATCCTCATCATTGGCAGTGTACGGGAATGTGTCAATCCAGGACGGAACTTTACCGGTAACATCTTTTTGATAAAAACTTTTGCCGTCAATTCCGTTTGGAAACCTGTTCAAAGACATCGGCCGGTCTTCGAGATAGGGCATCATGTAAGGCGCAACCTGGTAGTAGTAATTGATCAGCTCACGTTTGGTGATTTTGTCTTTGGGCCAATAAATCTTACTCAGGTTTGAAAATTTGATCTCATTACCGCTGACCTTTTTGACCTGCGTATCTTCCTTTGGGTTAAGTAAAGTTTTTCTCTCCGCTTTCGCAGGTTTTTTGATGACATCGTTCTTTTTAACTGCTTTTTCGTCGTCAGCTAGCACTTCTTCGGTCGGCTCTTCATATTCCCGCACCACGTCTTTCGCAGCCTTGTCTTCACGCATGCCTTCAAAAGACGGATGCCTGAAAACGCCGTCGGAGGTAATTTCAGTAAAACTCACTTCGCATACCAATTCAGGTTTTAGCCAGGTCGCATTGGCTTTCGGCGGATTGGGACGGAAACGGGACGGTTTGTTGTAATCAGGCGTTTCGTCGAAAGGACTTTCTTTGGTGATTAAAGGCTTAAATGTCGCCAGCATCTCCTTCTGCTGTTTGTCTTTAAATCCTGTTCCTACCTTGCCTACATATTGCAAACTGCCATTGCTGTAAGCCCCGAGAAGCAACGCACTGAAAAGTTTGGACGAACCTGCGTTTTGAGTATATCCCACCACAATGACCTCCTGGCGCTTGTTAACCTTGATTTTTAGCCAATCTTTGCTTCTTGAACCCGGAAAATAAACACTGTTAGATTTTTTAGCAATAATACCTTCGAGCCCCATATCGCGTGCAGCCTCAAAAAATGCATTACCCTCAGCCGCGATGCTGTAACCCAGTTTTACAGGACTATCATCTGTTACAGTGCTCTGTAAAATAACTTTTCGCTCCGTCAAAGGCAGGTTAGTAATGTCCAAACCGTCGAGCCAGAGAATGTCAAAAACGTAATAGACCAGATCACCGTCTGCCTCGCTGCGCCAGTTCTGCAAAGCACCAAAATCAGAGAGACCTTTGTCATTGATCACTACCACCTCACCATCGAGTACAGCGTTGATCTTCCATTCAGAAAGCCCCTGGTAAATGGGATAGAACTTATCATTAAATGATTTGTTGTTTCTCGACTTAATCTCCACGGAGCCTTTATTGAGAAAAGATACCGCCCGGTAACCGTCCCATTTTACCTCATATTCCCACCCCGGATCGTCAAATGGCGCATCCACAAGCGTTGCGAGCATGGGGGCCAGTTCTTCCGGAAACTTACTTTTTGGTGCGTTTTTTAGGAGGGCTTTCGTTTTTTTTTTAGCCTCAGCCGGTTTATCTTTTTCGCTGGCTTCTTCTAATGCATCGTTAGCCTCGGCAGTACTTTTTTTGCCTTTTGTATCTTTCTTAACCTTTTCAATATGATCCTTTTTGGTTGTGCCGGGTTCAATGGTTTCTTCGCCGTAAATGTTATCGGGATGCTCCTCGATTCCTTTCAATGTTTTGCGAGAAACCACGGATCTGTCCTTCTCAGTAATGTCCGCTTCATCGGCATATTGATCACGGTGCTTAATGAGCAGCCATGAATTTTCGGCCATTCCGGTTTTCACCAATGCAAATTCACCTTTCAGCTTTTTACCATGCAGCCTGATTTTTATTGAGCCCGATTTGAGTTCTTTCAATAATGTTTTTTCCTGATCTGCCTTGGAATCGGCCTTTTCCAGCGGTTCGTAAGTGCCAAAGTCCCAAACCATCACCGTCCCTGCCCCATAATTTCCTTCGGGAATAATGCCTTCAAAATCTTTATAATCATAAGGATGATCCTCTACCTTCATTGCCAGTCTTTTGTCTTTGGGATTTAAAGACGGGCCTTTGGGCACTGCCCAACTTTTTAAAACACCATCCATTTCTAATCTAAAATCATAATGAAGATGAGAAGCTTTATGACGCTGAATTACAAATGCCAGTTTTGACTTGGATGATTTTGATCTGCCTTCCGGCTCAGGAGTTTGACTAAAATTCCT
>NZ_JBDSFX010000103.1:0-27508 GCF_039919315.1 Dyadobacter sp.
TAGGTTTCCGGACGGGTGTCCTGGCCGGTGGACGCTTTGCGGGTGGACGTCTTGTTACTGTTGAATTTCTTCTGCCCGGGTAGCGGGATGAGGAAGATTTCTCTGGTGATTTGCGGAATACTTCGCACGAACTGGTCAGAATAGATAACGTAAGAGCGCAAATGATTGGTAAAAAGTGAATGGAAATTTGCTTCTTCATGCGTAAGCTTTCTGTTGATAACGATGGTGGCTTCAAAAATAGTAAGAAAATCCTCCGTAGTTTTGTACCTGACTTTCATCCTGTTTAAAATCTTATTTCGCTTCGAATGAAAATTATTTGTGTAGGCCGGAATTATACTGAGCACATTGCTGAACTGAACAACGAAAAACCAGACGCGCCTGTTATATTTTTAAAGCCTGAAACGGCGCAGATCCGTGCTGGGGAGCCGTTTTTCTATCCGGAGTTCTCCAAAGACATTCACCACGAAGTAGAGCTGGTCGTGAAGATCAACAGGGTAGGGAAGAACATTGAGGAGCGATTTGCACATAAGTACTATTCAGAAATTGGCGTTGGTATTGACTTCACTGCCCGCGATTTACAATCGGAATTAAAGAGTAAAGGCTTGCCATGGGAATTGGCGAAGGCTTTTAATGGCTCTGCTCCGGTGTCGGAATTTGTCCCGGTATCCGATTTTGAAGACATTCAGAATATCAATTTCAGCCTGGATGTGAATGATGAAACGCGCCAGAACGGAAATTCTTCGATGATGCTGTACCGCATTAACTACCTGATTTCATTTGTTTCCAAGTATTTCATGCTGAAAAAAGGCGACCTGATATTCACTGGTACTCCAAAGGGTGTTTCTTCTGTGAAGATCGGGGATAAGCTGACGGCGTCCATTGAAGGCAAGAAGATGCTGGAATTATTCGTTAGGTAAACCGTACGCCTCATTCGCCGGTCAGGCCCCACACCGGGCACGGCCAGCCCATTCATACACTTCTTTCATGCAATATTATTTCCGGGCGCTGGTCCGTTCTGCTTTTTTTGTTTTGGGGTTAATGGTTTGTGAGCAGGGCGCATTTGCCCAAAAGCAATCCTATACCAAAGGTTATTATCAGTTTCCGATCAGGCCAGGTCTGGCCAACTCACTGGCTGGTGGCCTGGGTGATCTGAGAAGCAACCACTTCCACGCTGGCCTCGACATTCGTACGGAACAAAGAGAAGGATTGCCTGTATATGCTGCTGCTGAAGGCTATGTCTATAAAGTGGCCGTGCAGCGCAGCGGGTATGGTAATGTCATTTATTTGCGCCATCCCAATGGGCAAACTACTGTTTACGGGCATTTGTTGAAGTTTAGCGATCCGCTGGCCAGCTATGTTCGCGAGGAGCAGTATAAAAAGCAAAGTTTTGAAATAGACATCTTTCCTGAGTCAGGCAAATTCGCTTTCAGGAAAGGGGAAGTCATTGCACTTTCGGGTAACACGGGCGGTTCTGCGGGTCCTCATTTGCATTTCGAGATCCGCGATTCGAAGGACAACTATCTGAATCCTTTGTATTTTGGTTTTAATGAGATCAAAGATGTTACTCCTCCCAAATTCGTGAACCTGGCAGTAAGGCCGCTGGATATCAATGGGCGTGTCAATGGGCAGTTTGACAGAAAGGTATACACACCGGTGAAGCAAAAAGACGGCTCATACAGGCTTGCTACCCCGGTTTCGGCGACCGGGATCATTGGTCTCGACCTGGTGGCACACGACCAGATGACGGGTACCGGGTTTCGCTACGGATTACAATGCATTGAGATTAAAATCGACGGAAGGGAAGTGTTTTCTTACAACATTGAAATTTTCCCCAGTACGTCTACCAGAGATTACAACAACCTGATCGACTACGAAACGGAACAGGAAACAGGACAGCGTTTCCTGAAATGCTATGTCCCCGACGGTAATAATTTCAATCTGTATAAAACAGACGCCTACAAGGGTAAGCTGAACATTACGGATACATTAAGCCATGAGGTAAGCATCAGGATTTCTGACTCTTACGAGAATATTTCTGAGCTTTTGTTTACAATTAAAGGCGAGCCCCAAAATCCGCCATTGCCGGTTTATGATGTGGAAGTAAACCCGGAATCAGTATTGACGGATGTTCAGGAAAATACATTGGTCGTCAAAGCAAAATATTACCGCAGCTCCATGCCGTTTGCTACCTATTATTCTCAGGGGAAAGAAATTAAAAAAGCGCCTGATTTTTATGCCAATGAATCCGCTGTTTTTGTGACGGATCTCCGTGAGTACCGACCTGATTCTGTTAAAATCGGTAATTCTATTGTTAAAACTTACCTGCGAAGCCAGGTGTTTGCCGGAGTTGTGTCGAGTTATAAAGCTGAAAAATGGTCGGTCGATTTTAAGAACACCAGTTTGTTTGACACCTTGTTCTTAACTGGGGAACGGCATTTTAATGCACTCTACATCAATAACCGCGGCACTGCGCTAAACGATTATATTTCAGTAGGGTTTGCGCCCGAAAATATCCCGGAAAACAAAGAGAGAACGCGTGTGTACCGATACCTGAACGGTGATTATCGGTTCGTGGGAGGAAAGTGGGAAGATGACTACATTAGATTTGACACCCGGGAGCTAGGCACATTCGTGATCCAGGCGGATACGGTACCGCCCAGGGCGCGCCTCTTGGAGCATAGCAAAAGCAGAATCAGGGGATTTGTGGGGGATGCCATGTCGGGTATTGATCAGTTTAAGGCTTTGGTGAATGGGCAATGGGTGCTCATGAACTACGATTTTAAGAAAGGTTATATCTGGTCTGAGAAGCTCGATGAAAACCAGCTTTTTGAGGGAGAACTCGTGCTGGAAGTGACGGATAGGGCAGGAAATAGTACTATCTTGCGAACAGAAATAGCGGAACCGGTTGTTATCCCTAAGAAATCAAAAAAACGAAAAAGATAAGTTAATGGGACTTCAAGTCGGCGATAAAGCACCTGCCTTCAAGGCAAAAGATCAGAATGGAAACGAAGTAAAATTGTCAGATTTCAAAGGAGAAAAAGTTATTCTGTACTTTTATCCAAAAGATAACACACCTACTTGTACTACCCAGGCCTGTAATCTGAGGGACAATTATCATTTGCTCTTAAAGAAAGGTTACAAAGTGTTGGGCGTGAGTGCTGATAATGAAAAATCACACTTAAAATTCATTAAAAAATTCGATCTGCCATTTCCCTTGCTGGCTGACACGGAGCACGCCATCATCGAGGCTTACGGCGTTTGGGGAGAAAAGACATTGTTTGGACGGAACTATATGGGGGTACTTCGCACCACATTCGTCATCAATGAGAAAGGCGTAATTGAGGAAATTATTCAAAAAGTTGAATCTCAACGCCACTCTGATCAAATTCTTGGTAAAACTGAGTAATAAATAGTCATTTAAGAATACTGAATAGCAGGACATTTACATGCGCAAAATGATCTGTTCGCTTGCTAACCAGATTAAGGACAGTCCAATAGAAAATCAATAAAAATGGAAATTGAACAATTAGAAAAAGTAGCTTCGCAAGTTCGGAGAGACATCGTACGGATGGTACATGGTTGTCAGTCGGGACACCCGGGAGGTTCCCTGGGTTGCACTGAATTGTTGGTGGCCTTATACTTCGAACGTCTTAAACTGAAGGAGCAGGATGGTAAGCCGGTATTTGATATGAATGGAACGGATGAAGATCTTTTCTTTTTATCCAACGGGCACATTTCTCCGGTTTGGTATAGTGTTCTTGCACACCGCGGGTATTTCCCAAAAGAAGAAATGGCTACTTTCCGCAAGCTGAACTCGCGTTTGCAGGGACACCCTACTACGCACGAGCATTTGGAAGGAATCCGCATTGCATCCGGTTCTCTGGGCCAGGGCATGTCAGTGGCGATCGGAGCAGCTCTTGCCAAGAAATTGAATAATGATAAAGGATTGGTATACGTCCTGATGGGCGATGGTGAGCAGCAGGAAGGACAGGTTTGGGAGGCAGCGACATTCGCGCCACACCATCAGGTTGATAACCTTGTTGCATTCATTGACCTGAACGGACAGCAGATCGACGGTCCCACGGTGAAGGTAATGAACAACCTCGATCTGGGTAAAAAATATGAAGCTTTCGGATGGGAAGTGATCTCCATTGAAGAAGGTAATGATATGGCGGCAGTGGTGAAAGGTCTTTACGAAGCGAAAAGCAGACTGGGTCACGGCAGACCGATCATGGTTTTGCTGCATACGGGTATGGGCTTCGGCGTTGATTTTATGATGGGAACCCACAAGTGGCATGGTACTGCACCAAATGACGAGCAATTAGCTGCTGCATTGGCTCAGTTGGAGGAAACTTTGGGAGATTATTAATCAATAAAACCCAAGGTTGCTGATAACCTTGCAGGTTTCATAAAACAGAAATTAAGACGATAATGAAAAAATACACTTTCACTGAGAAGAAAGATACCCGTTCTGGCTTCGGTGCCGGAATGCATATTCTGGGTCAGCAGAACCCTAATGTGGTTGCACTTTGCGCTGACCTTGTGGGTTCTTTGAAACTGGAACCTTTTATCAAAGAAAATCCTGACCGTTTTATTCAATGCGGTATTTCTGAGGCCAATATGATCGGTGTCTCAGCCGGATTGACCATTGGCGGGAAAATTCCTTTTGCTACTACATTCGCGAACTTTGCAACTGGCCGTGTTTATGACCAGATACGTCAGAGTGTTGCTTATTCCAATAAAAACGTGAAGATCTGTGCATCACACGCAGGTTTGACATTGGGTGAAGACGGTGCAACACACCAGATCCTGGAAGACCTTGGTATGATGAAAATGTTGCCAGGCATGACAGTGATCAACCCTTGCGATTACAACCAGACTAAGGCTGCTACCATTGCTATCGCTGATTACGAAGGACCTGTATACCTTCGTTTCGGACGTCCGGTGATACCTGTGTTTACGGATGCGGATCAAAAATTCGAGATCGGTAAGGCGTGGATGGTGAATGAAGGAACTGACGTAAGCATCTTCGCAACCGGCCACATGGTTTGGGAAGCGATTCAAGCCGGCGAAATTCTGGAAGCGGAAGGTATCAATGCTGAGATCATTAATATCCATACCATTAAGCCATTGGACGAAGAGGCGATTTTGAAATCGGTTGAAAAAACGGGTTGTGCCGTTACTGCCGAAGAACATAACCGTCTGGGTGGCCTTGGAGACAGCGTTGCGCAGGTGTTGGTGAAAAACAAACTGGTTCCTCAGGAGTATGTAGCTGTGAATGACAGTTTCGGCGAAAGCGGAACACCGGCTCAGTTGATGGAAAAATACGGTTTGACCGCGAAACACATTGTAGAGGCAGCAAAACGCGCCATCGCAAGAAAATAAGAACAGACTGTTCTGCAAAGAACATAAGAATACATTGAGTCCTGTGGAAGTGAAACATGGTTTTGCTTCCGCAGGACTCAAATTTTATTTGCCCTGAACCAAAAAATAAACTATTATTGACTTGCGTTGATTTCGGAAATCAGAGGCCACCATCGTTCTCATGAAGTTTCCTCCGAATTAAACCATCAGGTTAGTACTGATTAGATGTCTGACGAAGAATTATTATCCCTTTTTGCAAATCCCGAAACGCGCCGGAACGCTTTCAATCAGCTGGTACGCAAGTATCAGCAAAAAGTATATTGGCTCGTCCGCAAGATGGTCGTCGATCACGACGATTCTAATGACATTACCCAGGACGTATTCATCAAAGCGTGGACCGCGCTTGAAAATTTCCGTGGCGATGCGAAACTATATACCTGGCTTTACAGGATTGCTAGTAATGAGGCGATTAATTTTCTGAACAAAAAGCGCAGGAAGTTTTTTATCCCGATATATGATGTTGAAAATGAACTAAGTGAAAAACTGGAAGCCGATGCTGAGCTCAGCGGTGATGTCATACAGCTCAAATTACAGAAGGCATTATTAAAATTACCAGAAAAGCAAAGGCTGGTTTTTAACCTGAAATACTTCGAGGAACTGCCTTATGAGGAAATTTCTGAGATAACAGGAACGTCGGTAGGAGCGCTAAAAGCTTCATATCACTGGGCTACAAAAAAAATTGAGGATTTTTTAAACGATACGGATTAAACTATTTGCTATTACGTTGGTCAAACATTTACAAGTCAGGAAATATAAATAATCATGGACAAAGAGCGGATACGGTTGGATGATCTTAAAAGGGAGACGCCCTTTTCTGTCCCCGAAGGCTATTTTGATAAATTACCTCAAATAATCCAGTCAAGAATTCCTTTGGAGCCTGTGCGTAAGCCTGTTATAGGCTGGTCGTGGCAGCGTTCGGTAGCGTTGGTTTCGGCAATGGCGTTGATTTTAGTGTTGGTATGGGTCACTGTTCCGGAACGTCAGGGATCATTGGGGAAAGAACCACTGAGCGGAGTAAGCAATGCTTCCATTATCGATTACCTGGAAGAACAGAATGTCAGTTATTATGATTTGAGTGAACATAAAGTCGTCCAGAAGGCTTTTGAAACTGATTCAACAGTGCTGTTTTATCTGGACGGGCTTGACGATGAAGTACTTCGTCAACAATTACAGGAAACTGTCTCCGTTGCGGAGACGATCTGACCCTAACATCCTAAATAAAATGAACTTACAATTAATACCCCGAAAGTATCGTAACATTTTTGCCATCCTACTTATTTCATTGTGCGCGGCGACCTCAGCCCAGGCTCAACACCGCTCGGATGAAGAAATTAAGAAAATCCAGGATGCCAAAGTGGCTATTATCACCAACCGTCTGAACCTTACACCGGAACAATCGACTGGGTTTTGGCCTGTATACAATGATTACTCGCAAAAAAGAAGGGATATCCACCGTTCGCAGCGAAAGATCATCAACGACAAAAAGGCCGAAGGTAAAACCGACGAACAGGTTTTGAATAATCTGAAAGAAGTGCAGGACCTGAAACAGCAGGAGCTGGATCTTGAAAAGGAATATCAGAACAAATTTTTGAAAGTCATCACAGCGAGCCAGGTCATCGAACTATATAAAGCAGAACGTACATTTAATGATATGCTGATCCAGCGTCTAAAACAGCGATGAGATCTTGAAGAGTTAGTAACCCACCTATATTCGACTTATTACAAATAGAGTTTTATCCCACAATCGATTCAAATCAATTGTGGGATTTTTTTAATGGCCGCCAACCGTTTCGACGGTATCAATTCCTTTGGTTTCTACGGTAATGTTCCGCAGCGGTGCCGAATGTTTCTGAAATTCCTGAATGATTTCGAGTACGTCGTAATCAATGTTCAGCGACTTGCTTCCGTCAATGATTACGGTAGCACCGTCCGGTAAATGATCCAGCGTGGCGCTGATGCTACCTTTGTTAAGAAAAGTAACTTCTTCTGACAAGATAAGCGTAATCACTTCGCCATCTCGGTGTTCCTCCTTCACATAATGGTAAGAATGCTTAGAGTTTTTACGGAGGATGAAATAGATCGCTACGACCATCCCTACTGCAATACCTTTAAGCAGATCGGTACTGAGAATGGCAATAATAGTAACTATAAACGGGATGAATTGCTCCTTACCCAACCGGAACATGCCCTGATACAACGAAAACTTAGATAGCTTGTAACCTACCATGAGCAATATCGCTGCCAGCGAGGCTAGTGGGATAAAATTCAAGAATCTTGGAATGAAGACGGCCGACAATAGGAGGATAGTACCATGGGTAATGGTACCCAGCTTGGTCCTGCCACCCGAATCAATGTTGGCGGAACTTCGCACGATCACCTGGGTAATGGGTAGCCCGCCTATGAGGCCGGAAGTGATGTTACCAATACCCTGCGCGATCAATTCGCGGTTCGTAGGGGTGCTACGTTTGAAAGGATCGAGCTTATCGGTGGCTTCTACCGACAGCAATGTCTCCAAACTGGCTACGATCGCTAATGTGAGCCCAACGGTATATACCTCTACTTTGGTAAATGCAGAAAAGTCAGGTGTCTTGAAAAAACCGAAAAATTCGGAGGCATTCGTTGCCACTGGCAATTGTACCAAATGATCTCCTGATAATGTCCAGGCTGGGAAAATTCCGGCGAACGCTACGTTAAGCAGTATGCCGATCACCACCACAAACAGCGCTCCCGGTACAAAACGGA
This sequence comes from Dyadobacter sp., assembly GCF_039919315.1. GTDB lineage: Bacteria > Bacteroidota > Bacteroidia > Cytophagales > Spirosomataceae > Dyadobacter. The sequence continues at coordinate 8,167 of NZ_JBDSFX010000103.1, forward strand.
ACAGCTGAATCTTCTTCATGAATGGCCTGTCGAACAGGATCAGTAATCCCAGGGAAACTGCGGAAATTATGATGGCGCCTATACTGCTGTATTTTACAGAATTGAAGAGCTCAGTAAACGTGTTCTGTCCATCTTTCTGATCAAATGCTTCATCGCCCATGAAATCAGCGTCATAGCCGAACGCGTGTGGTATTTCCTTTAAAATGAGGGTAATACCAATGGCAGCCAGCATTCCTTTAATAACGGACGAAGGGAAATAATACCCGATAATACCTGCTTTCATAAGCCCGGCAATCACCTGTAAAATCCCGGCTATCACCACAGCAAGCAGGAATGCCTCGAAACTGCCGAGCGTATCCAATGCATTCAGAACGATTACCACCAAACCGGCAGCGGGGCCGGCAACGCCCAGGGAAGATCCACTGAGCGAGCCAACAACTATTCCGCCGATCATGCCGGCAATGATTCCTGAAAAAAGAAGGTCTGACCTGCCGGTCGAAGCGAGTGCTACGCCGAGGCACAGCGGCAGCGCCACCAGATACACGACAAGTCCGGCAGGAAAATCGTATTTGATATTTGAAAATAAACTATTCTTATTCAACGACATACGATTGATTCGAAAGGATCATGATTTGGTTTTATTACTTTGTATGCGGATCAGGCGACTAAATTCGCCTCCAACCGGTACACATCTTCGACATCAGTATTATCATCAACGGTGACATTGAGATCATTGAGAATACCATTTTTGATGTCATATACAAGGCCGTGTACCTGAATAAATTGGCCATTCGACCATGCATTCTGCACAATAGATGTTTTGGCCAGATCGCGAACCTGCTCCTGAACATTTAATTCCACCAGGCGGTCGCTTCTTTTATGCGGATCGGAGATTGCATTCAGTTCCTGCTCGTGGAAGCGGTATACGTCCTTAATGTGACGTAGCCAATTGTCGATCAAGCCTACCTGTTTGTTGCCCATTGCCGCATTGACTCCGCCGCAACCGTAGTGTCCGCAAACGATGATGTGTTTTACTCCCAAAACATTCACTGAATAATCGAGAACGCTCAGCATACTGATGTCGGTGTGAATCACCATGTTAGCGATGTTGCGGTGCACAAAAATGTCGCCTGGTTGCGTGCCAGTGATCTCATTAGCAGGAACACGGCTATCTGAGCAGCCGATCCAAAGAAACTTAGGACTCTGTCCGTTAGCAAGGTTTGTGAAGAAATCGGGGTCTGCCTGAGTTGTTTCAGCTACCCATTTTTTATTATTTTCAAACAATTGTTTATATGACTGGATCATGATTTCGATAAGATATAGAAAAAGGATATATAAGGAAACGCGGAACTTCGAATGAATAAAAATCCATCCGCAGAACGGCAGTTCTTACAGAAAAATAATTTAAATAAGGGAAATCAGATCAGTTCCGGTGGGGGGGAGAGGAGATTGTGGAAAATCTCGGTACGGAGACTAATAGAATAGGAAAACGAATTTTTAAGGGGGATCGACAAACAAAATTTATCGAAATGTACGCTATTTGAGATCAACAACTGATCGTCGTTTATTTTCTCAACTTCTGTTTTTTCATTATCGCAAGTTCCGGTATCACACACCACAGAAGACTTTTCTTTGGCCAGCAAAAGGCTGGCAACATCTGTGGCTTTACAGATGAGGAAGGCCGTGAGCAATATGAGACAGAGACTTCTAAGCAAGGTGAATGGTATTTGCGAAACGATTTGAGAACATGCAACTGGTCTAAAACGTTCGGTTTAGCATGATTTATTATCCGGCGCAGTAAATTTGTGTTAAGTACCACTGAAATAAGAAGGCACAAAAAAGGGTCGCTATTACACAACCCCTTGCAATTATTTTGTTTTCCAGGCCTTCTCATTGTTCTCCAGCCAACGCCCAACAAAGAACGCTGAACCTAGCAGAACAATATAAAAGACGATCATTATAATGGTCATTTCCATAAAATATTCAATTAATTCCTGACTTGACTTGAACAAAAATAACTAAAAAATGCCAACGACAGCGCTTTCAATAAATTTTTTTAAAGCACTCCTTTGGTAGATGGCATAAAATCCAATGCTTTTAAATCTCGTCTCACCGCCATTTTGATTGCTTTGGCAAAGGCTTTGAATATCGATTCGATTTTATGATGCTCATTATCACCATCTACCTTAATGTTCAGGTTCGACAATGAGGTATCAGAGAAGGACTTGAAAAAGTGAAAGAACATTTCCGTAGGCATTTCACCGATTTTTTCTCTTTTAAATTCGGCATCCCAAACGATCCACGGGCGACCTGAGAAATCAATGGCGACCTGAGCGAGCGCTTCATCCATGGGAAGTAAAAATCCATAACGGCTAATACCCCTTTTATCTCCGATCGCTTGACGATAAGCTTCGCCTAGTGCCAGCGCTGTGTCTTCGATGGTGTGATGCTCGTCGATGTGGAGGTCGCCTTCCACACGAATGGACAAATCGGCGCCGGAATGTCTGGCAAGCTGGTCCAGCATGTGATCGAAAAAGCCTAGGCCGGTATGAATGTCAGAACGACCGCTACCGTCGAGGTTAAGGTCCACTTTGATCTGCGTTTCCTTTGTATTTCTTTCTACCGATGCTTTTCTCGACGGAAGTTTCAAATGCTCATAAATAGCATCCCAATCGTTGGAAATAAAAGAGGTGGCCGAATTCATTTCATCCGAAATACCTGTTTCAGGTAATGACGGTAGAACCAATATCGCCTTTGCCCCTAGGTTAACAGCCAGTTGCACATCAGTGAGCCTGTCGCCGATCACGTAGCTGTTGGCCAGGTCGTATTCGTCGGAGAAGTAGGAAGTCAGCATTCCGATGCCTGGTTTACGTGTAGGCTGATTGTCTTCCGGAAAGCTTCTGTCTACATATATTTCGGTGAAATTTACATTTTCACCGGCAAGGGTAGCGAGCATTTTATTTTGGGCGGGCCAGAAAGTCGGTTCAGGAAAAGAATCTGTTCCCAGTCCGTCTTGGTTGGTCACCATGACCAGTTCATAATCAGTTTCCTCGGCAATTTTGCGAAGATTTGAAATTGCTTTTGGCAAAAATTCCAGTTTTTCCAGTGAATCTACCTGAAAATCTGTGGGAGGTTCAGCGATGATCGTTCCGTCACGATCGATGAATAGGACTTTTTTCATTAACTGATTATTAGGATTAGCATCTAAGGGTAGCTTGTGGGTGTTTCCCTTATTTTTGTGCAAAGTTCGCAAACTATGTGGAATTGAAAAGTTAGAGTACCCGGGAAATCGTAACTTTGTGTTTTAAAATTCGTCATTAAGATGTTTACAGGAATAGTTGAATCAACCGGGAAAGTATTAAAGATCGATATGGAGGGTACCAACCGGACTTTTACGCTGGAATCACCTCTCGCCGGAGAATTAAAAATTGACCAGAGTATCAACCACAATGGTGTTTGCCTGACCGTAGTAGCTGTAAAAGAAGACACTTATCAGGTTACCGCGATCGAAGAAACGCTGATCAAGACAAATTTAGGATCGTTGGAAGTTCAAAGTAAGGTGAATCTGGAACGTTGTATGCCAGCAAATGGACGTTTCGACGGGCACATTGTGCAGGGACACGTGGATCAGACGGGCGTTTGTACGCGTGTCGAAGAAAGGGACGGTAGCTGGCTTTTTGATTTTGAATATGATCCATCCACTGGAAATTTAACAGTGGAAAAGGGCTCCATTTGTATCAATGGTGTGAGTCTTACCGTTTTTAATTCAAAAGAGAATTCGTTCCGGGTAGCAATAATCCCTTACACTTACTCTTTTACCAATTTTCATTCGTTAAAAGCAGGGGATTCCGTGAATCTGGAATTCGATATTCTTGGGAAGTACATCAAAAGAATTCTTGGCTCATATACAGCGTAGTATATTGGCTTCTTGGAATATTACGTTTATTTTTACCCGTCTATAAAACTTTCGAGCATCAAGTACATTCATGGCCAAAATTAGTACACAATCCAGAACGGATCTTTTTATACACATTGGAATAATTGTCTCACTGCTTTTGGTTCTTTTCCTGGGATTCTTTTTTGTTTATCTGCCTTTTACCACCAATCACGGAGAGGCGATCACAGTCCCTGATTTGAAGAAAAAGAATGTGGAAGAGCTGGAAGATTTTCTCGGAGACAGGGACCTGAGATACGAAGTGGATTGCACGTTTGTAACCAATGCACCTCCATTGACCATTATATCCCAGTATCCTTTGCCGGGTTCCAAGGTAAAGGAGGGACGCAAAATATATGTAACGGTCGTTTCCCGCACTGCACCATTGATCAAAATGCCGAAACTGACTGATATGACGCACAGAAGTGCTCAAATGCTGCTGAAAAGTGTCGGACTGGAAGAGGGTAACATTTCCTACGTGCCGGATATGGCGCAAAATGCCGTATTGAGACAAATGTATAATGGTAAGGAAATCCTGCCGGGCCAACCTGTTTCCAAGGGAGCGAAAATTGACCTTGAACTGGGTGAAGGCCTTGGTACAGCACAGTTTGAAGCACCTTCTGTGATTGGAATGCCGCTGGATGAAGCGAAAATAGCCATTATCGGAGCCGGTCTGAAAGTAGGGCAGCAAATGGAGCTGCCTTTGGAAGAAGGTCAGGCGCCTGGCTCAGTGGTAAGGCAAAACCCGGATGCAGGTAACAATGTAAGAATAGGGGACGTAATTGATCTTTGGGTAACGCCGCAAGCTGTGGAATCAACTGAGAATGAAAATATTCAACCGGAGCAGTAAAGTTTCTTTCATCACCAACACACGTATATCGTTAACCTGGATCTTTTTACTGTTTCAGTGTCAATTTCTTTATGCGCAGCTGACAGTTGTTCCAATCGGGGAACATGTTTTTGAGGATGAAATAAGTGCTGAAACCGGAACTGAAAACCGCACAGACGCGTCGGTAAACCTTCCATTTTTTGACGACTTCGCTACGACCAAAACTTCCTCGCCGAGCAATAAATACTGGTTGCCGGGAAGCGGGGTATACATTAACAATACGCTGACTACCTCTCACCCATCACTGAACATCGCCACTTTTGATGGCTTGAATGCGGCCGGGGCACCTTATAATTTGGTAAATCCCCTAGCGCAAAATTTTACGGATACGCTCACTTCGCAGCCCATTAACCTGGCTGGTAAAACCGGGGCTGATTCTGTTTATCTGAGTTTTTACTGGATGGCAAAAGGGCTTGGTGAATTACCGGATTCCAGTGATTTTCTACGATTAGAGTTTTTTAGTAAAACCAATGGATGGGTTACCGTTTGGAATCAGGTTGGTTATGAACTGGATACGCTGTTTCACAATCAATTCATCAAGGTAGCTGATGCGGGTTATCTGCATGATGCATTTCAGTTCAGGTTCCGGTCTTATGGGAGAAATTCGGGGTCTTACGATACCTGGCATCTTGACTATGTCTATCTCAATGCGAAACGGTCGATTAAATCTCCTTACATTTTTGATGTGGCGATGCGAAAACCGGTTGCGCCTTTTCTCAAAAAATACACGGCAATGCCACTCAGGCAGTACAATCTCGACACCAAATCCGCCACTGCCGATTCGGTCAGTACGGACATTGTGAATCACTTCAATAACTTCAACATTCTGACTAGCACTTTTATAATTACCGATGAGACGAAAGGGACGGAGTTTTTTCGGAATGTGCAAAGGTCTGTTTACGTGGAATCACTCAAATCAAAGCGACTTTCTGTTAAGCCAACACCAGTTGTAGTAAGCAACACGACCGACAGCCTGAATCTCATCGCGAAGTTCTTTGTGATCACCACGGATACAATCCCGAATGTGAACCTCAAAACGAATGATACCATCACGTCGAAGGTTGCATTGAGTGATTATTATGCATTTGATGACGGTAGCGCGGAATATGGGGTGCAGGTCAATCAAAAGCTGGGACGTGTGGCAGTTCAGTACGCGCTAGCAAAACCTGACACCATTGGAGGTGTGAGAATTGCGATGGTACCATTTAATAAAGACATTTCCGGTCAATCCTTTACGATTCAGATTTTCGGTAATAAAAATAACAAACCTGATCAACTCATTGCTCAGCGTTCCGTGGGTGCGCGGTATCCGGGCAAGCGCAACGGGTTCATTGACTATGCCTTCACTGCTCCCGTAGCAGTACCTGATACTTTTTATGTGGGCTGGCTACAAATCAACGAGCAGCCCGTGACGGTGGGTTTCGATCGGAATTCAATGCTCGGGAAGGATAAGGTTTATTACAACCTCGGTACAGAATGGGCGAAGGAAGTGACTTTGAAAGGAAGTATCATGATCCGGCCTTATCTTGGTAAAAAGGCGCAGGGAATCGTGACAGGCAGTGAACCAGGTATTGAAACAACAACTAGATTTTATCCCAACCCAAGCAAAGGTGTAATAAACTGGGAAGATATGTCTTTAAAGAAAATAGATGTCTTGACGATAGGAGGCAGGATTGTGCAAACTATTTTACCTAAATCCGGAGAGAGATCTGCGTCGCTCAACCCGTTGCCTGACGGTGTTTACATATTAAATGCGACCGATGGGAAACGATCTTTTGTTCAAAAGATGTTAATTTTCAAATAAATCTAATCGTCACAAAAATTAAGTATAATGGATATTACGGTAGAAGAATTAAAAGAACGTTTGGAAAAAGGCGAGGACCTGCACTTTTATGACGTTCGCGAGGAGCATGAATACGAAGAGGATAACCTGGGAGCGATATTGATCCCATTGGGAGAGCTGCCTGATCGGCTTGCTGAATTGGAGCCTTTAAAAAATGAGGAGATCATCATTCATTGCCGCTCAGGTGCGAGAAGTGGCAAGGCAGCCAAGTTCCTGGAATCACAGGGCTATGCTAACGTGAGAAACGTACTGGGAGGAATTCTGGCGTATCGCGAATTGGAAGACTAACAACAGTGGGCGTTCACAGCTCTGCTAGGCTGTGAACGTCATAATTAATATTATTTCTTGTCCATAATCTCTCCGGATTTTTCAAGGGCGTAACTGAGTATCCGTGCATAGTCATCCGGGTGGAACCACTCAAAACTCCCTTGATGACGAAACCAAGTCAGTTGGCGTTTGGCATACCGGCGGGAGTTTTGCTTCAATAGCCTTATCATTTCGCTTTCGCCATACTGGCCGTCCAGAAATCCGTACACTTCTTTGTATCCCACTGTTTGAAGCGCATGATGTGACCTGAAAGCGATCAGGTCTTTTGCTTCTGCTACCAGGCCATCGTGTAGCATGAGGTCCATGCGGGAATCGATCCGGTCATATAATTCTTTCCTGTCCCGATCCAATGCGATGCATATTTGCTGAAAAGGGCGTTCCCGGACGTCTTTTAAATGGTAACTGCTAATGGGCTCGCCTGTGGTATGATAAACTTCCAGCGCACGCAAAACGCGCTGCGGATTAGAGATCTCTGGTGTTTTCGCGAATGCCGGGTCAATTTCACTGATTTCCTCTTGTAATTTAGCAAGCCCTTCGTCATTCAGTCTTTGTGTCAGAGATTCGCGCAGGCCTGGTGCCGGGGCGGGCAAATTGTCCAATCCTTCTGAAACGGCTTTTACATAAAAACCAGAGCCACCAGTCATTACCACCACATTGAATTTTTGAAAAAGAGCATCCAGTAATTTCAATGTATCCCGCTCAAAATCGCCGGCGCTGTAAGTTTCGGTGATAGAATGAGAATTGATAAAATGATGAGGCACTTCTGCCAATTCACTTTCGGAAGGTTTCGCAGTGCCAATGTTCAGTTCGCGAAAGAACTGTCGTGAATCAGCAGAGATGATTTCAGTTCTCAGATCTTTTGCTAATTGTATGGATAGGGAAGTTTTGCCAACGGCCGTCGGTCCTGCAACAATAATGAGGTATTTATTTTGGCTGTTAGGCATTGTAGGCACTTTATCTGAATATAATTGGTGCAAAATTAAAGATCACAGATTCAGTCGCACCACTTTTAAGTTTTTTTGTATAATTTATGGCTTCAACGCCCGTACTCTCGTCATTTTGGGATTGGCCTGCGTATTGACTCGTACAGTTTCTTTCTATTTTTTTAATTCACATTCTAAACTTTGACAGTTATGTTCAGAAGATTATTACTATTTGCCTGCGTCGCGTTGATGATCGCCCTGGTAAGTTGCGAGGGGAAGCAGGGAGAAGTTGGGCCAAAGGGTGATTCAGGAGCAGCCGGCCCTGCCGGTCCAGCGGGTCCTGCCGGGAAAGATGGCGAAGATGGTACAGGTGGTGGTTCATCGGGATCGGTAATCGCCTTTATGGGAGAGCTGGAAACGGACACGGCGGGTAACGCAATTGTGGGTGATACTGCATTCTTCAAGGACTTTACAGCCGATGAAATTGCAAGTGTTGAAAAAGGATCTTTTCAAGTCTTTATTAAAGATGATGGCGGCTATTTTCCAATTCCTGGGTATGTTTTATTTAAAGACGAGGCGATCAGTTACGGCTACTATTATGTCGTGGATGGTTTAGGGTTGTATTTCCCGATCTTTAGAACCTCTGCGGCAAAAGTTAGAAAACGTACTTTCGAAGAAATACGAGTACTGGTTATTCCTGCCGTCAATGCCACAAGGCTTAATCAGAATGTGAACTGGCAAAACTACGAAGAGGCGGTCGCCGCATTGGGGCTGACAGAATCGAATGTGAAAGTTGTAAGGAACTCGAAGCTTCGAAAAACTTTCAAACAGCAATAGACAGCGTTACAAAACAAAAGGGTGGGGGATCTTTTGATCCTCCACCCTTTTGTTTTGTAAACTTGATTTCTTAGTACTCCCAAAGTCCGTGTTCCAATTCCATCAACTCTTGTTCGTAATTAAGAGATTTGATAAGCGCTTCTTTTTCACCGTTGTAAATGTCAAGAAATGCTCTGTCATTGGCATTTGAAAACTTCGTGATCCTACCGTAGAACAAACGTAAATCGAATGCGTCTGCAAGGTTTTTGTTTTGAGCGGTATTATGCGTATTATACCAGATATATTTCTTAGGATCGCTTCTGAACAGTCTTTCTACGTCTTTGTATCTGAAAGAAGCAACTGGTAATTCTAGTCCTGTTGCGGTTTGCTCAGATGGGAGAATGATAGACAACGTCTGGATATCATTGTAAAGCCTTGATCTTTTCTTGTCAAACGTCCAATCTTCCTTTATTTCAAGAATGCTCAATTGATCCGGGAAGTATTCCTCGTCCGAAGCTGCTATTTGATTGTCGAAACTACTGGTATCAACTTTTGGCTGCTCTACAACCGGCGGTTCTTCTTTGGCAACCTGGTTTTTACCTTTTTTGGTAGTTTTTTTCTTTGGAGGACCCCATCCGTCATCTACTAGTGCTTCCTCTTTTTTAGGATCTTTCTTAGCTGTATTGTTCCATCCGTCATCGGTCGCTGCGGCCGTTTTCGAAGGATCTGCTTTGGGTTTTTTGTTCCAACCATCATCTGCTTTGGCAGGTTCTCCAAATCCAGCTGCAATCTCTTCTGCTGATAGCCCTGCTGTCTGATTTGGGATAACTATACGCTTATGCAGCTCTTCCGAAGTAATCTTAGTAGCACAGGAATCATTGGTGTAGGCATCGATCAAGCCAGCTTTTGCAGCTTCCAGAAGGTAACGGGTTATCTCATTATTTTTAGAGAACATAGAAATGTTCTGCTTTTCTTTCAGATCTACCCTTCTCCACAGCGTCCTTTTCATCATTACGTCGCCTTCGCCGATAGGCCTTGACGAGAATTGATTAGCAGTAGAATCTTCTTTCTCCTGAGCAAAAGCAGCACTGCTGCCCAGAGACAAAGATAATAATGACCATGCAATCGTTTTTCCGTTCATTCTTCTCATATCATACATAAGGTTGTATTGTCCAATCAACGACCTGAATATAAGGATTAGTATAGTGTAACTTGTCTGAATTGATTACCCATCTCCACGTCATTCACAGCACCTTTAAAATTCTGACGTTCTACTTTTAAAATTGTTATCACATAACGATCGCCAGGTTGTGCTTGTTGTGCCAGGGAAGAGATAGATCCGCCACCGCCATTCAACGTTACACCGTTAATACGTCTGTTACCTCTTGCCAATGAAACCTCAACCTGAGCAACCCTGAATTTGGCATCTTCCGGAGAAAAATTCTTGAAGCTTTCGTCCGGTACTGCAACCACCTGAATACTACGTGTTCCGCTTGCTGGAGCACCTCTTCTTTCATCGAATACGGCTCCATTCACTCTTACTTCAAGTGATGGTTTAGGCACTTTGTTCACACGGAAAGGTTCTGATCCAAGAACACTACCGGCATTGCTTACTGTAATATTAAGCTGAGCTTTGCTCGGTACAATGGTGAATTTCCCTTTTTGGCCGCTGTTGATAATTTCTCCGCCGTCAGTCGAGAAGCTTGGAGCCCAAAGTGGTCCCAATGCGGGGCTTTGGATGCTTAATTTATTTGCACATCCCAAATACAATGGAGGAAGTGTTCCGGTTTCAATCTGATACGAAGGCTTTACCACGAAGTAGTCCTGGTTCATCGTATAGGTAGTATCACGACCAGATGGGGTAGGGATGGTAATGCGGGCCTGCAATTGTCTCTTTGCTAAACCTTCTTTGTCGTAACCACCACCTTGTGCCGTGAATTCAATCAGCCCGACACCGTTTTCAACCTTCACAGGGGACCCGTTCAGGCTCATGCGAGGCGTTATACCCGTTGCAGAAGCAGCAATAAACATCTGACCTTTGAATTTGGTGCCAGCCACAACTGTTTTAGCGTCAGCACTTACCATGGCCAGAATACGGTCAAACTTCACGTCAGCAGCTCCTACTTTACTTGCCAGATAGTTCAAGACCTCACCTTCCATACGGCGAATATCTGTTTGTTTCTGACTCAAAACTGCTAATGCAGCTGCAACCGGAGTTGATTCGAAGTTAAGCTCAGCAAAATCCTTGTTACGTTGCTCTTTGTTGCCTTTAATTACCTGATCTTCTCTGCCATCCAGAGCAAGTTTCTGGAATTTATTTGGAGACAACTCATTTAACTTAGCAGTGTAGCCGTTCAGCGTTTCTTTCAAGCCGTACGCCTTACCTTTTTTTCCGGTAGCGATCATCAATTCAGCGACTTTGGCTTCTTCCTGAGGATTCTTGATTGCTCCTTCCTCATTAAATCCGCCACCTGCTTTGTTAATGATTTCTTGTTTTAATGCATTGATCTCATTAGTTATATCAGCAGAAAACTTGCGCACCTCCTCAGCCTGTTTGATTACGGCCACGTCAGCTGCACGGTTACCTGATTTCTCAACGGCTTTTTGAATCTTAAGTACAGTTTCCTGGTTGATTTTATTCGCTGCTCCGGAGGATAGTTCCAAAGAATTGTTCAGAAGAATGAATTTTTCTATAATGGCTGAACTTACCTGCAATGCGAGCATGGCGGTAAGTACCAGATACATCATTCCAATCATCTTTTGACGGGGTGTTTCTTTTCCACCTGCCATATTGTTCAGTAATCAGTTATCAGTGATTGAATAATTTTAGTGATAACAAACAATTAATAACTCGCTAAGAGGATTTACTAGGTGCTTGTTAGGGGTGTACTAGGCATTTCCGCCACGCATAGCTGTGAGCATGTTACCATAAATACCATTCAATGATGAAATATTAGTTGTCAGCTTAGACATTTCATTTTTGAATACCTGAGATTCTTTAGTAGCATCAGCCATATTTTCCATAGCAGCCGTAAGGTTACCGTAGAATGCGTTCATTGCTTTCAGATGTTTGGTTGTATCCTGAAGTTCCAGTTCGTAAACTGCATTCAAGGCACCCATATTTTTGGTGATCTGCTGGAATTGCTCGCGGTACGATTGAGCATCTTTGGTGGCTTCCGCCATGGAAGACATTGCATTGATTGCCACTCCGTATGATTTGTTCATATCATTGATCGCAGTTGACGCACTTTTCACATTTCTTGCGTAATCGTTTGTAGCAACTGTTGCATCAGTAAGGTCCGTGATTTTGCCTACTGTATCTGATAGATTTCTGAATCCTTTTCCAAGGCTGTCGAAAATCTCTGGAGATATCTTGGCATTATCAAGCATGTTGTCAAGCTTGGCAGTAATGTTGCTGCTTTGCGTGCTGCCACGGGTAATCGCCGGGCCACTGTAATCATCAGCAAGTTCAGGATAAACACGTGTCCAATCCGGATCTTTACCATCGGACTGAGTTAAAGTCTGCAAAGCATAAAGTAAAAATATAAGTACCTCAGTACCCAGACCGGCAGTAAGCAAAGGCCCACCAAAATCCCAGTGTTGAATCTTTGCCAACGCTCCTAAAATTACAACGGCAGCACCCGCGCTATATATTGTTGGTACTAGTTTATCCCAAAAAAAATTAGGTCCGCTATTCTTAGCCATACGAATTGAAATCGGTTACAGTGAAAAATTAAAAGTTAGAAAGTATTATTTGATTTGAGGAGATCGTAAAAAAGAAGCAGAGTATGAAACGCTGCTTCTTTTTATCTGTGATTATATTTAGCGACGACGGGCACGGGATCCACCGCGGTCGTTGACGTTATCCATTACGCAGCGGAAACCAATGAAGGCACGGCGTTCGGTTTCGAATTCGAAAGTACGGGTACCGGTTTGCAGGTAGTAAGCAATGTCTTTCCAGGAACCTCCTTTAATTACTTTCCGTGGTTCGTCAGGATTGTTATATTCCGGGTTCATATCCCAAACAATGGCCGTAGCATTGTCGGTGTATGCGTCTGATGTCCATTCTGCTACGTTACCAGCCATATTGTAAAGGCCGAAATCGTTGGGATTGTAAGCATTTGCAGGACCGGTATATGGGTAACCATCAGCGTCGTAGTTTCCACGTTGTGGTTTGAAGTTAGCAAGAAAACATCCTTTGGCATTCATCGTATATGGATTTCCCCATGGATACTTGGCCACTGCGCGGCCACCTCTTGCTGCCCATTCCCATTCCGCTTCGGTAGGAAGACGGAAACCGGTTGAATTGAATTGGCCCTCTTTGTTTTGAAAATCGTGAAGCAGATTGGTGCGCCATTTTGCAAAATATTCGGCTCCTATCCAGCTTACTCCTACCACAGGATAAGTATCAAATCCAGGGTGTTGATAGTAGTATTCTACAAATGGATCTCCGTTAGAATAGGCGAAATCTTTTTTCCAGACTGTTGTATCGGGATAGTATTTGGACATAATTTCTTCTTCGCCCAAAACAGATACAGAGTCAACAAGAAGAGCATTCACGAACTGGCGATATTCATTGTTTGTAATCTCAGTGTCATCCATAAAGAAAGAACTGATCGTCACGCGCCTGTTCATATTGTTCATAGACGACGCAATATCTTCATCTGCCTGACCCATTACAAAAGATCCGGAAGGAATTACAACCATACCGGCAGGTGTAGTCTGCTTAAAGCCTTTACGGGCAGTTGCTGTAATTTCTCCATTTGAAATACCGCTTTCCTCTTTTCCTCCCTTGCCAAACTTACTTTTGATAAATCCGCAACTCTGCATGAGCATAAGAGCGGCTACCAAAAGCAGGCTTTTGACTCCATCCCGATAGAACACTTTCACATTCATAGTGGTTTTGTAAAATTTGAATAATAAAATGTTAGCCTAAAAACGTCGACCAATGCTATATAGTATACTTGAAATAAAACAAAAATATCAATCAAAACGGGTGATAATCATGTAACGGATCTGTAACGAAGATATCTGAATCCATTACTAAATCAAGCATTTATCGAGTTAACGTAGGAAAATGATAAATGGTATAAGTCACGATTGTTTTACAAATATAAATTAAAGTTTTGCAAACTGGTTCACACCAGCTACCAACTGGATTACAAAAAACAGTGATTAAACCGTTAATTCTTGATTTTTTAATAATTTCCAGATAAAATATTAATATAAATCGAGGTTAAACGCCTGAATACTTAAAACCGGAATCTCGGCGTTCTGATAATTGTCTTCTTGCCAAACTTGGGAGACGGCAGTGCATATGACAGCATTACTTCAAATGAAGAAGGTGACTTGGAATTATCCCCGCCGATCACCATGTCGTAAGCTCCTGATAGCCTGAGTGATTGGTCTGATAAAAGATAAATTCCTCCCATGATAATAAAATAGGTATCCTGCTGCCGGTAAGTACCTCCGATCCAGTAGCGCTTGTTATAGGTTACAGTTGCCCCGCCTTCAACAGAAATGGTGCTGATATCTGATTTTACCAATACAATAGGTTGAATGTCAAGCAAGTATCCTAATTCGATATTAACACCCGCATTGAAATATAATGTTCTTGGAAGTGGATTGGTGGCTGTTTCGGAGCCTAGCTGGTATTTAGGTTTCAAAAAGTGATTTAATGAAACACCTGCATAGAATGTCTCATTTTCATATCGCGCGCCCACCGCGAAATCGGGATTAATCTCTGAAATAACGCCGGTTTGGATCAATGGGTCGTCGGGATCACGAGCTCTTAATTTACCGTAGTCGATAGCCTGGCGAAAAAGCCCGGCACTGGCACCTACCTGAAACTGGCCACCGGCAAAAGGAATATGATAGGCCGCAGAAATTTTGAAATCCTGATCGGTGCGTGGCCCGCTTTTATCATTCAACGCGTAAAAGCCGACGCCAAAATTCTTGAAAGGCATGCTGAATGAAACCAGTTGCGTGGAAAGCGCACCGCCAGTATCGTCCGTGTTGGTACCCTGATAGCCTGAATATTGTGTTCTGTGGGTGATCTGGAATTTGGTAAGTCCGTCTGCTCCCGCTGCGGCCGGATTAAGGTAAAGCTGGTTTAAGGAAAATAAACTAAACTGAGCATCTTTCTGGCCAACTGCACAAAACGGTATGAGGAACAAAATGGCGATCAGCCGGATATATTTAGTACTTCGAATAGTAAACGTCAAAGTCATGCCTGTTGGGTTGTTTAAGGAACACGCGGGTATTTTTGGGATTTAATTCATAACGCATATTGCTTAAAAAAATTGATATAAACATTAAAAAGCCCTGGAAATTTTCCAGGGCTTTTTAATGGGGCCAAACTCAAATATTATTGGCCTTTCGAATGTAAAGATCAAGTGCTCCTGTCATGGAAGGTGCATTGGGTAATGGCGCCTGAATATCAAGAATTAACCCTGCATCTTCAACGGCCTTCGCCGTCGTGGGGCCGAAAGCTGCAATCCGTGTAACATTCTGTTTGAAATCAGGGAAGTTGTCGAAAAGCGATTTGATGCCCGACGGACTGAAAAAAGCAATGATATCGTAATAAACGTCTTCCAGATCCGACAGATCCGCTGAACCCGTCTGATACATGGTTGCCTCAACGAAATGAAACTCCTCTGTGTCAGCAAATTCAGGAATATCATTCTTTCTTACATCTGAGCAGGGATACAAAAACTTCTCCTTTTTGTGCTTACGCATCAGCTCAATCAGTTCAGTAGCCGTCTTGGTACCTGTGAAAATCTTTCTTTTACGGATCACAATATATTTTTGCAGGTAGTTGGCGGTCTGTTCTGAAATACAGAAATATTTCATAGTAGCCGGCACCTCGATCCTGCCTTCATTACAGATCCGGAAAAAGTGATCAATGGCATTACGGCTTGTGAAGATTACCGCCGTATGATCCAGAATGTTAATTTTTTGCTTGCGAAAGTCTTTATAAGAAACGCCGTCGACTTGTATGAATGGCCGAAAATCAACTTTAATATTATACTTTTTGGCTAATTCATAGTAAGGTGAATTCTCGTCGACTGGTCTGGATTGACTAACTAATAGACTGGTTACTTTTTTAAGCCGCTCCTGATCAAAATTGATGGTATCACTCATGTATAATCCTCATTAGTTTATTCCCGAAACATCATTGTTGGCTATAATGCGAATTTTATACTAACAATTAGCGGGATTATTTCAATGACGCAAAGGTAAGAAAATAAATACAGATTAATCAACGCACCGGGGGGCTTGGTTACAACGTATAGTGCTAAGAAGCGCGCAATATAGAAAAACATAAAGGGCAAAAGTATATACGATCTTATCCCATCCAGCCAATTGATATGATTGAAACCCAATGTGAAAACCAGCAAAAATACGGCTGCGTAAAACAGATAGGACGATTGGACTATTTTAATAAAAATAATATCGACCTGTTTGTCAAGATTGAGCATATTCCCTGCCAGTACCATACATATATATTTTGCGTAAATAAGCAGGAAAAAGATCAAGGTCAGCATGGAGAAGTCGCCCAAAACCTGAATGGTATTGGATTTCTCTGATAAAATAGTGCTTACTGAAAACAGGTTAAGCTTGTTGGCTGTGAAAAACAACACCAGGAAACTCATCATCATCGAACTGATAATGACAAAGAAAATAACCGTATTGCTATATGGTTTATTGATTTTTGAAAGCTGATCCCGCGGATCATTATTGAAGAATTCAATTGGATTTATCAAACGGATAAAAGACAGCGGGTTCAGGTTGAAAATCCACGCATTCAGGATCAGCATGATGACCAGCGCAATGGCCGCGAAGTTTCCGAACGGTGAAAAAGAGATCGGTTTTATGTTGATGAAATTAGAACTGGTATTAGCCGTAATACCTTTCTCGTTCAGTTTTTTTTCATTGCAGAGGAGTACACTTTTGTCGCCTATCCCCGGGCTTCCATAGATTGTTAGAAGTAATTCGTCCTTTTTATAAATCTTGTGGAGGCTGTCGATGTTCAGCTGCTGCCATTGGCCAGCGCTGATCTTGTTTTGCAGTGCACCTTCCAGAAACAGGTAACTTTCATTGTCGGCATTCAGGAGCAGGGAGTACCTTCTGTTTTTGACCAGATCAATGTAAAGACTTACAAAGCGGGCGCCTTCGTTGACTCCCTGTGAGAAAGGGACATAGTTTTTGTATTGACTGTTGTAAACCAGCCAGTCGTTCTGATAATTGTAAATTGGGAAAAATCGCTCAGGAGGTGTGGCCTTGTCGGCGCTTTGAGCAAACGTTCCGACTAGCGAAAGTGCGGTAAAAAAAGCCCAATAAATAGGTGAAAATATGGACTTCATTTTTATAAAAAAGGGCGGGGTTACCCCAGCCCTCTTATCAAGTTATATGTAAGCAGGTAACTATTTCTTTCCAAGAGCGATCAACATCGTTTCACCGATCAGGGCAGGTGATTCAGCTACAAAAATACCTGATTCCTTCATGATCCTGATTTTAGCTTCTGCTGTATCGTCAGCGCCGCCGATAATAGCACCAGCATGGCCCATACGACGACCTTTTGGAGCAGTTTGTCCAGCGATAAATCCTACAACCGGTTTTCTGTTGCCTGTTGATTTTACGTAATGTGCAGCCTCAGCTTCCATACTACCGCCAATCTCACCGATCATTACGATCGCTTCTGTTTCAGGATCATTCATCAACAATTCAACCGCTTCTTTGGTAGTTGTTCCAATGATAGGGTCACCGCCGATACCGATTGCAGTAGTTTGTCCCAATCCGGCACGTGTCAACTGATCAACCGCCTCATAAGTCAAGGTACCTGATTTTGAAACGATTCCGATTGTTCCTTTTTTGAAGATAAAGCCTGGCATGATACCAACCTTGCATTCTTCTGCAGTAATGACCCCGGGGCAGTTAGGGCCTATCAAACGGCAATTCTTATTTTTGATATATTCTTTCGCTTGCATCATGTCTTTGGTAGGGATACCCTCTGTGATACAAACGATTACGCCGATACCAGCATCCGCGGCTTCCATGATTGCGTCAGCAGCAAATGCCGGTGGAACGAAAATGATAGATACGTCAGCACCGGTAGCGCGAACCGCGAGGTCAACCGTGTTAAAAACAGGTCTTTCCAAATGAGATAGCCCGCCTTTGCCAGGGGTTACCCCGCCTACAACATTAGTACCGTATTCGATCATCTGCTGGGCATGAAAAGACCCTTCCGAACCCGTAAATCCCTGAACTATAATCTTAGAATTTTTATTAACTAAAACGCTCATGTTGGTAAATCAGTTTTTTTGGTAAAAGTAGAACGAAAAGCACGAAGTAGCAAAATGTAGCCAGAATTTGTAAATTGCTTTTTTGATAATAGGACGCCACTTTATGGATATACTTAGCAATCCTCATATATTTTCCAATCTTGTTTTGAGCTTCACCAGTCTGTTTATTTTTTTTAGGTATTTTAATCAGCAGCCTGCCATTACGAAACGGCTCTGGGGAATATTCCTGTTCAGCATTTCACTCGTCGCGCTCACAGATCTGCTCGTTTATGCGGGTGTACAAAGTCTTGAAAAGCTTCGCGAAATAGTGGTCGCGGGGGAGATGACCCTGGGTGCTTTTTGCCTGGTATCCGGCTCATGGTGCCTCATTATGAGATACAAAGGCGGTCACTACCTGTTTTTCTCGACCCTTGGCCTGGGACTATTGCTGTTTTACTGCATTACCTGGTTCGGCGTGGAATACGTTGGGCTTATCATCAAATCCCTTTGTATTCTCATTACATTGCTCATTTCCTGCGTGGGCTTAGCGAGCCGTCAGAAAAGTGCGCTCTGGGTTGTTTTTTCAATGATGCTCCTCGCGCTTTCGACCAAGTCGGGCAGGCTGCCCATTCCCATGGACCCGGTGGATATTAACCATTACATGATGGTACTTTCGCTGATTTGTGTGGGTAGGGCGGTCAGGGACCAATATAAGATCCTGTTCTGACGTTTTAGTTTCCAAACAATTGTTAATGGATTATATTTTTAAAAACCCGTGTCGTAAATTGCATCGGTTAATTTAAAACAAACAAGTTTACTAATACTCGGAATATGAAAACGACTAAGTATGGCGTAATGCTTCTTGCCTCAGTTTTGGCTTTCGGAGCGGTTACAATGACCCCTGTTGAGGCAAAAGTATCTCCTGCCAGCACAGTGGCAAACGATGTGAAACAAGTTAAGACCATCGTTATAAAAGGTAGTGATGCAATGCAGTTCGACCTGAAAGAAATTAAAGTAAAGGCAGGACAAAAAGTGAAACTTACGCTTACTCACTCAGGTAAGCTTGCAAAAGCTGCGATGGGACATAACTGGGTTCTTTTGAAGCCAGGTGTTGATGTGGCTGCGTTTGGTTCAAAAGCTGCTGCTGCCAGAGAAACTGAGTACATTCCTAAATCAGAAGAAGCGAACATCATCGCACATACCAAACTTGTTGGTGGTGGTGAAAGCGACACAGTCGAATTTACAGCTCCTGCGAAAGGAACTTATACTTTCATCTGCAGCTTCCCTGGACATTATGCATTAATGAAAGGTAGCTTTATCGTTGAA
>NZ_JBDSFX010000104.1:0-51410 GCF_039919315.1 Dyadobacter sp.
GTTATAATGAGAAATCAGTCGCCAATAACAAAGTATATCCTTTGCACTCCACCCCCGGCGTGAACCGCGGCTACATGAAAAATGTGCTGGACGACAGCCTGCGTTTGAATGATTTTACGGCCGCAGCCGGTCCTGTCGTGTACCGTGGTGATCTGTTCAGCAAGGCTTATGATTTCAATGCATTCGTACCCGAACCTTCCGCTAACCTGATCAAACGGAATATTCTCAATGAAAAGGGATATATAGTAAAAGGTGAGCAGGCCTATAAAGGCAAAGAATTTCTCGCCAGCACCGATGAGCGTTTCCGCCCCGTCAGCCTGTACAATGCACCGGACGGTTCTATGTTCGTACTCGATATGTACCGCGGCATTATCCAGCATAAAACCTATCTGACCCCATATTTGAAAGATCAGATCGGGAAAAGAGACCTGACGCAACCACTTTCGGCTGGACGCATTTATAAAATTGTCCCCAAAAACACTAAACCTCGCCCGGTACTTATCTCGGATGAGGCAGGGGAATTGGTGAAGTTATTGGGTCACACCAATGGCTGGGTACGCGATCGCGCGCAGCAAAAACTGATCGACGGCAAGTACAACCAAACCGTACCAGCATTGCGCGAGGCCATTAAACAGACTGCCAATCCATTACTGGCGATCCATGCATTGTGGACATTGGAAGGTCTTCATGCACTCAAAACCGAAGAGGTACTGGCATGGCTGAGCCAATCCTGGACCTATAAGATGCAAGCATTGTCCGTTTCTTCTTCCATTATGACGCCGACATCTTACAAGCAAATTGCCTCCGCATTAGACGGAATGGTGAATGAAAATGATACACTGTCAGCTCCTTATGTTGCTTTTATTTGCAAAAGCATTGAAAAATTTGATCCGATTGCATCACGCGGACTGCTAACGAAGCTAGCTGCCAAATATCCTAACAACCGCTTTGTTTCCGATGCCGTGATCAGCAACCTGCAAGACCAGGAGGAAGTGTTCCAAGGCGAAGTGAGTGCGTCACTTTCCGACCCTAACCTGGTTTTCAACAAACAATTGCAAAGAGTAGTAACCGCCGTTAAAAGTGCTCAGGGCAACCGCAACCCGGAAATGCTGAAAAAGGAATTTCCAAAAGGGGAAGCATTGTTCACTTCCGTATGCCAAACCTGTCACGGCGCTGATGGTGGAGGCGTGAAATCACTGGCCCCGCCATTGAACCAGTCAGAATGGGTGACGGGCAGTAAAGACAAGCTGATCTCTATCGTTCTTTTCGGCTTGACAGGCCCCGTCAAAGTGAATGGTCACGTGTACCAAACTCCCGAAGTGAGCGGTGATATGCCTGGTATCGGCTACGATAAAGATATGCCCAGCGAAGACATTGCCCAGCTGCTGAGCTACATTCGCAAGTCTTGGCGCAACAATGCTGACAAGATCACGACCGAAGAAGTAGCCAAAACCCGCCAGAAATTGACTGGCAGGGAGAAGGCATTTACAGAAGTGGAGCTGAACGGAATTTGAGTGCGGTATAGCGATTATTTCTTTGTACCTGAAATTTTCAGGTGAATATCGACGTCCGAATAAATGTAATGTCCCTCAGCTTTCGGGTCAGTAGCGTAGTTCATACCCCACAGTGTACGGTTTATTTTGAACTTAGCTTCCGTTAATAACTTATCATTGCTTACATCAATTTTGGCCGGAAAGTTGATAGTGTTTGTTTTGCCGATCATCGTAAAGTCGCCCGTTACCAGGTAGTTAGCGCCAACTACTGCTGCGGTGTCCGTTCCAGCGTACGGTGCAATGCCAGTGATCTTGAAAGTTGCTTCCGGAAACAATACTACATTGAAGAAATCTGCGCTTTGCAGGTGTCCCAGCAGCTGTGGTTTCAAGTCGTCGGGCAAATTAAAATTCTTAATCGAAGCGATCGGAATGATGAATGTACCACTGTTGATCCGGCCATTCTCCGCTTGCAAGTCCTCACTTTCTACATCAAAAGACCCGATATTGAACGTACCGGGCATAGAACCTTTCCACTCGGCCACAGAAGTCTGATCCAGTACATACTGAGATTTTTGTGTCACATGGTCGGTAGTACAGCCCGTCCAGAGAATGGTGGCTGCGATGGCTGATAAAATGATTGTTTTCATTGCTAATAAATGTTAAAATGGTTTTGTGTTTCTTTTTGGCAAAACTGAGTTTTTTGAAAGGGCAGGAAAATTCGATCATCTCTGAACTGCGATTTATGGCCACTGAATTGTAGAAAATTGTGTATCGAGGAAATGAAAGGTGAAATCAGTATTTTGGTTGATTCCAGTTCAGATAGCTATAATGACACTACAGCAAGGTTCTGGTTGTTTCTTTTCGGACGGAAACGGAATTTTGAAGTCGTTTAACAAGCCAGCCTGAGCCATAGAATGCCTTATATACCCTCGTTTAAGTCCATCCTGAAAAGCCCTATCACCAAAAATGATATCTGGGTAATGCTGATCTGCCTTCCATTTTTCATCAATCTGGCATACCTGCTTTTTGGCAAAAGATATTTTGAAGAGCAGCGCGTTTTGACATGGGCGACCCTGATCGTGTGCATTACCTGGATCATTTCCTGGCGGCTGCACATCCTGGCGGGACATTACATGCGCATCGCGTTGCAGGATGTGACGCAAACCACACGACGATTACTCATTTCAGGCTGTATATATGTACCACTCACCGGCCTCATTACCTGCATTCTTTTTTACGCATTTCACATGACCGGTTTTTTGGGTTATCGATTTGATCTTAAAAGCTTCATTCTGGCTTTATTGTCAGGCTTACTGATCAATCTCGTGGCGACCAGTTTCTATGAAGGATTATATGTGTTCGAAAAATGGCGGAGCACATTACTGGAAGCGGAAACGCTGAAACTGGAAGCGGAGAAGCTGAAAAGAGAAAACCTGCAAAGTCAGCTCGACGGGCTAAAAAGTCAGGTTAACCCGCATTTTTTGTTCAATAGCCTGAACTCATTATCGGCATTGATTAGTAAAAACCCCGATAAAGCGGAGATGTTCCTGGATGAGATGAGTAAGGTGTACCGCTATTTGTTGAGGACCAATGAGCAGGAGCTGACCTCCCTGGCAGCGGAAATCAGGTTTTTAAATTCCTATTTTCATATGTTGAAGACTCGTTATGGCGACGGTATCGTGCTGCAAATGTCAGTGGAGAAAACCCATGAAGATTACCTGCTACCGCCGCTAACACTGCAAATGCTTATTGAAAATGCGGTCAAACATAACATCATTCTCAAAGAAGAGCCGCTTGTGATCACGATCGGTACGGATGCAAATGATAACCTGACTGTTAGCAACACATTGTATAAAAAGCGGCTGAAAGTACAGTCCAGCAAGATCGGGCTGGCCAATATTTCGGCCAAATACCGGCTACTCAACCAGCCCGATATTATCATTCATGAAAGTAAAACCGACTTTACCGTCATTATCCCGCTGATCAGAAATTTCAAATAACACCACTGTAAGCACCCAATAATTTAATTAAGCGCAGCAATGAATATTTTAATAGTTGAAGACGAAGAGCTGGCAGTTGACAAGCTGAAAAAGACATTGGAAAAGGTCGACGGAGACGCCCGGGTGATTGGCGTGACCGGCAGCATTCATTCCTCGGTTGCCTGGCTAAGCCAAAACCCCGCTCCTGATCTGATACTGATGGATATCGAGCTCGCAGACGGACAGAGTTTTGAGATATTTGACCAGATCAAAGTGAAAAGCCCGGTCATTTTTATCACTTCCTATGACGAATATGCATTGCGCGCCTTCAAGGTAAACAGCATTGATTATCTGCTCAAACCTGTGCAAACAGAAGACCTGGAAGCCGCGCTGGAAAAGTTTAAAGAATTCAAACAGACTTTCAGCCAGATGCCCGACAGCCAGACCACTAACATTGAAAAGCTGGTAAGAGAGCTGCAAAACCAATTCGTACCCAGGGAATACCGGAAGCGGTTTTTGGTTAAACATGTTCAGAAGCTGGTATCGGTCGAAGTAGAGACGATCGCGTATTTTTACAGCGAAGAGCGTTTTAGTTTTTTCAAGACCAGCGAGGATAAGCAGTTCATTGTGGACTACAATATGGACGAGCTGGAAGAGCTGCTGGACCCGAATGAATTTTTCCGTATCAGCCGTGCATTTATCATTTCGATCAGGTCGGTGGAGCTCATCGGCGACTATTTTGGCAACCGCCTATCCCTGCGTTTGAAGCCGCATTTAAACAAAGAGACCATTGTGAGTCGTGAGAAAGTTGCATCGTTTAAAAAGTGGATGGGAAAATAGACGGATCACCCATCGCTGCATTGCGGTCGTCCATCCCGCTAATTCCATCCTTTGTCATAATTTACTTTCCGGTAGGTTCTTTCTGTCGCATTTTTATAGCGTTAATTTGAAAAACCATGAAAATGACAAAACTTCTTCTCACTCTTACTATCGTTCTTACTTCTCTCCTCTCCCCGGCATTTGCCCAATTTCCCATCACCGGTGGAGCAGCGAAACCGAAGGCCCTACCCGGTACCGCGGGCGACCAAAGCCCAAAAGGAAACTCCAAAATTACAGGTACCGTAACTGACTCAGCCTCCTCCAAAGGCATTGAATTTGTCAGCATTGCGCTTTACAATAAGGCAAACGGACAAGCGGTGGATGGAACCGTGGCGGATGAAAAAGGAAAATTTGCCCTTACCAAAATTGTAGCCGGAGACTATAAAGTACTGGTATCATTCATTGGATACGGTAACAAAACACTGGACAACATCAAACTCGAAAAAGGCCAGGAACTGGACCTTGGCGTGATCTCACTCAGCTCCAATACCAAAACGCTGAACGAAGTAACTGTGACCGGCCAGGCTGCACTTATTGAAGAAAAAGTGGACAGGCTGGTTTATAATGCTGAAAAAGACATTACAGCCAAAGGTGGTGACGCAACCGACATTTTGCGAAAAGTACCCTTGCTGACCGTGGACCTGGACGGTAATGTGTCATTGAGAGGAAGCCAGAATATCCGCGTGCTGATCAACAACAAGCCGAGTACCATTATTGCCAACAGTGTGGCCGATGCATTGAAACAAATTCCTGCTGATCAGATCAAGTCTGTGGAGGTGATTACCAGCCCTTCTGCTAAATACGATGCGGAAGGCTCGGGTGGTATCATTAATATCATTACCAAAAAGAACAGCTTGCAAGGGCTCAACCTCAATATAGATACCGGTGTCGGTAACAGGGGCTCGATGCTTTCGCTGAATGGTGGCTACCGCAAAGGGAAGGCAGGATTTACCATCGGTGGATTCGGTCGCGGAATTTACAATACCGTAACCAAAACGTCATTGGAACAAAGCAGTACAGTGGAAAATATAGCCACTACAACCCGCCAGACGGGTGACGGTTCCAGCCACGGGCTTTTTGGGAATTACAACCTAGGTTTTGACTATGATCTTGCGAAGAACCAGAGCATTACTGCGGGGGTAAAATACGGCGTCCGGAATTTCAGTAACCAGCAGGACCTGATCACACGCCTCATGAAAACAGGGTCTTCGGATGTTGTTACCAGCCGGAATGTGGATGCCAAAAACCTTTCGGGTACAGTGGATGTGAACCTGGACTACCTGCACACATTCAAGCCGCAGCAGGAATGGAGCATGTCTACACTTTACAGCCGCAATGATCTGACCAACGACTTTGACGCGAACCTGCTCAATGGTAGCAAGGAATTGACCAGCCGCCAGCGCAATCTGAACAAAAACATCAATCAGGAGTTTACATTCCAGAGTGATTATCAAACGCCTATCAAGAAAAACCAATTGCTGGAATTTGGTGGAAAAGGAATTTTCCGTGAGGTAACAAGTGCATACAGCTTCCTGACCGCTGAGCCGACCGGCGACTTCCGTCCTGAAACAGACCAGCCTGCCGGAGACCTTACCTATCATCAGAATATAGCTGCAGGTTATACTTCTTATACTTATACCACCAAAAAACGATATACCATCAAAGGAGGCTTACGTTACGAGCATACTTTCATCGATGCCAGTACTAATGAGGGAACTGTGGGCGTGGGTAACTACGGCGTGCTGGTACCGAGTGTCAATGCTTCCAAAACTTTTAAAGGAACTACGGTGAAGCTGGCTTACAACCGCCGTATACAGCGTCCGGGCTTACAGCAGCTTAACCCTAACTTCAACTCAGCTAACCCGCAGAACATTACAATAGGTAACCCCGAGCTGCGTCCGGAGCTTACCAACAACTTTGAACTGGGATTGAGCAAGAACATCAAGAAAACGTTTATAAATGCTACTTTCTTTGGCCGGGTAACCAACAATGCGATCAGCCAGGTACGCCAGCCATCCGATACATTGGCAGGTGCGATTGTGACCACTTTTGAGAACATCGGTAAGCAGCACGCATATGGTACCAACCTTTTTGCCAACGTTGCCGCCACCTCCAAAATCAATGTCGGGCTATTTGCTAACGTGTTTTACACTACATTAACCGGCCAAACCATTGGACAGAACGGTCTTGCACAGGAAATCAACAATAACGGCTTCAATGTAAGCGGCGGTATTTTCTCCCAGGCTACCTTTAAAAACGGATGGGGGGCGCAGGCTTTTGGTTTCATGCAGGGTAACCAGGTTCAGTTGCAGGGAAATCAGGGAGGCTTCGGTTTCTACACCCTGGGTGTCAAAAAAGAATTTGGCAACAAAAAGGGAAGTGTTGGACTTGCTGCCGAGAACTTCCTAAGCAAGCGTTACAACATTCACACCGAGCTGACTTCGATCCAGTTCAACCAGGTTAATGATGTATACCTTTATAACCGTGGTATCCGGTTGACATTTACCTACAAAATTGGTAAAATGACCATGGATGCTCCGAAAAAGAAGGCGAAATCAGTTAACAATGACGACGTGAAAAGCGACGGAAGCGGTGGACAACAGTCTGGCGGCGGAGCACCGGCTAGTGGCGGAAGCGCTCCAAGGTAGTTATGACACGTATATTGCTTTTGGGTTCACAAACTGTTTATCAATAATAAAACTTAGATATGAAAACAAACAAACTATTCGTCGCAACCTTAGCGACCTTGATTTCAGTCGCATCCTACGGCCAGAGTGTTGACGAAATCGTGGATAAGCATGTGGCCGCCCTCGGCGGATTAGATAAGATTAAAGCTGTGAATACAATCATCACAGATCGCTCTCTGGCAGTGCAGGGAATGGAAATACCGAACAAAACGACGCTTGTCGTGGGCAAATCGGTTCGTACCGAGTCTACCGTAATGGGCAATTCGATGGTGCAGGTCGTAGACGGTGGTACGGGATGGATGATCCGCCCGACGATGATGGGAGGAACAGGTGAACCCGAGGATATGCCGGCCGATCAGCTGAAACAACAACTCAGCTCGCTGGATCCTTTCGGCGGATTGGTTAACTACAAAGAAAAAGGCAACGCCATCGAATTGGTTGGTAAAGAAAAACTCGACAAGAAGGACGTTTACCACCTGAAAGTAACTACCAAGGACGGGCAGGTCATGGACCAATTCCTGGATGCTGAGACTTATCTGGTAAGTAAGGTGAAGATTTCAATGAATGGCCAGGATGGCGAAATAGACCTTTCGGATTACAAAGAAATTGAAGGTGTGAAATTCCCGAACACCATGGAGATCAGCAATCCGCAAATGGGCGCTATGTCGTTTATTACCAGCAAAGTAGTTGTAAACAGCAAAGTCGACGAGTCGATCTTTAAAAGACCCGTCAAATAGTTTTTAAGCAATGCTATGTACTAAAATAGAGAGCGTTTCCGATGGAAAGCTCTCTATTTTTTTATTTGAAAAATAGAAATAATTCTGGCTTGCAAGTAGCACTAAATTAATAAATAGAAATTATTTTGAGGAACAAAATAATATATTGTAAACTTGTACGACACTGTCGCTAAATATTGCAAATCGGTCTGGTAATTATTACTTTAATTACTTTTTATGTTTGATTCAACATCAATTTCCGACTGAATTTGATAACGCACAATAGTCCGACCAAGCATCCACAGACTTCCAACTTAATGAAACATATACTACTGGTTGAAGACCATGCAATTGTTCGACTTGCAACCAGGTTCCTCATTCTCGATTTGCTGGATCCGGTAACTGTGCATGAAGCCGCCAGTTTGGCAGAAACGATGGTCAAATTAGCCTCGAACTCCATTGACTTGATTTTGCTTGACATTAATATTCCCGATGGAGAGGGTTTCAATATGATCCCAAAGATCCGCGAGATCAGTCCCAAAGTACTGATACTTATTTTTTCAAGCCTGGAAGAAGAAGTTTACGCGCTGCACTACATTAAAGCGGGCGCCAACGGTTTTCTGTCCAAAAACGGATCGCAGGCCGAGATCAAGAAAGCGATATTATCCATGCTAGAAGCTGGTAACTACATCAGCGTGGCCGTGCAGCAACAGCTACTGCGCAACACGCTGGACAACAAATCCTATGGAGAAAATCCATTAGAGGGGCTCTCGCAGCGGGAGCTTGAAGTAATGGATATGCTTATTGAAGGATATTGGACCAAAGAAATTGCAATCCGGCTCAGCCTGACGGAAAGTTCAGTAAGTACCTACAAAGCCAGAATTTTCGAAAAACTGAAAGTAAGTACCCTGATTGACATGTTTAAAAAAGTGCAGTTCTTCAAAAGCCAGAACCCCGGCGCCTGAACCGGGTACTGAACCTATTTCTTCTTCTCATTGAGCTCGATCAGATAGCCATCCGGATCGGCAAAATAAATTTGCGTAACTCCATCGAATCTCACTTGCTTATGAAACGCGATTTTCTTTTCTGTCAAAAACTTTTCAGCTCCTGCAATTGAAACCACGAACAATGCAAAATGACCGCCGTTTTTATCATTAACGACTGGCGTCGTGCGGCCTGCCAGCAAATGGATCATTTGCCCGTCTCCGGCATCAAACCACGCCCGGATTGCTTTGAGGGTATCAGGCACTTCCACCGGTTTCATACCCACAATGTCCCTGTAAAAATCCCGGCTAGCGGGGATATCCTTCACTTGTAACGCAAGGTGATTAATTCGGGCAAAACCCAAACCGCCTGACGATACCTGTGCAGAAACCATGGAGCAGGAAATGCACATCAAGCCTAATAAAAATAATTTTTTCATGAAATTTTAGTAAATATGAATGCGGCGCAAGGTAAGTAATTGTGCAATTAATGATACTTTTGACCGACTCAAATTACCGAATATATACCTGAAAACTTTGAAATCTGCCGCAGCTCTTTTCGTGCTTATTTTACTGTTAGCGGCCTGCACAAAGCAAGAGCCAAAGCAGTTTACGATCGGTTTTTCCCAATGTACCGGTGCGGATAACTGGCGTAAAACCATGCAGGAAAGTATGTACCGGGAACTTTCGTTTCATCCGGAGATTAATTTCATCATGAAGGATGCGGGCGGCAACTCAGCCAAGCAAATTCAGCAGATATCGGAGTTCATAAGTCAGGATATTGATCTGCTCATCGTGTCGCCCAATGAAGCAAAGCCCATTACACCTATCGTTGAAAAAGCCTACCAAAATGGCATTCCCGTCATTATATTGGACCGAAAAACCAACTCAGATCAGTATACTGCCTATGTTGGAGCCAATAATGTGGAAGTAGGGCAAGTGGCCGGCGCTTATGCGAACACCCTTTTGAAAGGCAAAGGCAATGTGATCGAGATTAGCGAGAAGCCCGGTTCTTCTGCGGACATTGATCGCCATCAAGGTTTTGCGGAGAGTATCAGTCACTTCCCGGGCATTCGCCTGGTAACCAAGCTCGACGGTGACTGGGACAAATATTCCTTTCAAAAACCGCTTACAGCCACGTTAAGGGACAATTCCAACATTGACGTTATTTTTTGTCAAAACGACCGCCGTGCATTGACAGCATTCAGGGTATGCCAAAGTTTGGGTCTGGAAAAAGAGATCAAGCTTATCGGTGTTGACGGACTTACCGGCCGCGACGGAGGCATAGACCTGGTGGACAGGGGCATTTTGAATGCTACGGTGCTTTACCCTACCGGCGGCGAAGAGGCTATCCGCACCGCCATTTCCATTTTACAAAAAGAAGCATTTAAAAGGGAAAACAGATTGCAGATCACCATGATCGACTCTACAAACGTGAGGATCATGAAGTTACAGAGTGAAAAGCTAGTCGCTCAGGAGCAGGACATTGAAAGACGGCAGGAAAAAATCGAAGAACAGAGGGCGATTTCGGAAAATCAGACCATCATTATTTACGCTGTTTCGGTGACGCTGGCGCTCGCTTTACTCTTCGGTGCATTGTCCTTTTATTCACTTCGGGAAAACCGCAAGATTAACAAACGACTGGAATCTCAAAATCACGAGATATCGGACCAGAAAAATCAGATCGAGCAGCTGGCCCAGCGTGCTGGCATTGAGAATGAGGCCAAATTGAAATTTTTCACCAACATTTCCCACGAGTTCCGCACGCCACTCACGCTGATACTCGCCCCGGTGGAGGACATTCTTTCCAATGACAAAATCCGCGATCCGCTGATCCGGCAGGAACTTTCGCTGATCCGTAAAAACACATTAAGGCTACTCCGGCTAGTGAATCAGCTGATGGATTTTCGGAAACTGGGCAGCAATAAAATGAAGCTCCGGGCCGGAGAACAGAATCTGGTCGCATTTGTCAGGGATATCATGGTTTCTTTTGAAAAAATAGCTTCCCGTCGTAAAATTGACTTCCAGCTCATTTCCTCCGATCCCGAAATACGCGTCTGGTTTGATGCTACAATGCTCGATAAAGTGATCTTCAATCTGCTTTCCAATGCATTTAAATTCACCCCCGACAAAGGACGTATCTATTTGTATATCAACACCTCAGCGGACAATACACAGATCAGGGTGGAAGATAATGGGATCGGGATGACGCCTTCCGAGATCGCGCACGCATTTGAAGTCTTTTATCAGGGAGAAAACAGTTATAAAACCCTTGGTACTGGCCTGGGACTGGCATTATCCAAAGAACTCATCACCCTGCACCAAGGCCGTATTTCGGTACGCAGCGAGCCGGGCCGGGAAACCTGTTTTACCATTGAACTACCATTAGGTAGTACGCATTTGCAGCAGGATGAACTTCAAGATGAACCCATTGAAGACATTTCGATCGCCCGCAATTTTGAACTTTCAGAAGATACCAATGCGGAGCTTATTCCAGTCCCCATCACTGGTCAGCCGAAAGAACAGTCTGTGCTGCTCATTGAGGACAATGCCGACCTGGTGCGGTTAATGGAACAAAAACTGCAAAATAGCTACCAGATCTATAAAGCTGCCGACGGCGAAGAAGGTCTCAGAATGGCTTTTGAACACATTCCGGACCTGATCATTTGCGATGTGATGCTGCCGGGCAAAGACGGGCTCAGCGTTTCGGTCATGCTTAAAACCGATTTCAGGACATCACATATCCCGGTGATCATGCTCACTGCAAAAACCACTACCGAGCAACAGATCGAAGGTATCCAGACCGGCGTGGATGCTTACATTACCAAGCCATTCAACCTCCAATATGTTGCAGAATTGATCAGGGCGCTGCTGAAAAACCGTGCGATCCTACGCGAACATTACACCAGTGAGCTGCCCATTGAGTCATCGACAGTGAACAATCCCAATAAGCTGGATAAGAAGTTCATTACCCAATTCACGGCTTACATTGAAGAAAATTACGGCAACTCCGAGCTCAGCGTGGAAGACATTGGCCGGGACCTGGGCATGTCGCGCGTGCAGCTGTACAGGAAAGTGAAAGCGCTCCTCGGCATGAGCGTTAATGAGTACATTCAGCAGCTTAGATTGAATAAAGCTAAATTTTTACTGAGACGCGACGACCTGACCGTTTCAGACATTGCCTACAAAGTGGGCTTCTCCTCTCCTACTTATTTCTCCACGGCCTTCAAAACAAAATATAACCAAACGCCGATGGAATATAAAAAATCCTGAACCATGTTACATTTTTGAAAGACTATGTATCAAATTTTAAACCCGCACTTTCAATATTGTGTCACCCTACCAACCTAAAACGTTGATAATCATTACAATACGCCTTCAATAGCACTCCGTATCAAAGTTTAACTTTTTTGAGATATTTTTTAGTTATTCAAAGTATGTTACTGCGCTAGTTTTGATCAAAAATCAGAACTAGAAATGAAAAACAGTAAAGTACTAGTGTGGTCGGTCGTAGTAGCGTTGGGGGGATTCCTCTTCGGGTTCGACACGGCGGTGATCTCGGGAGCGGAAAAAGCCATTCAATTATTGTGGGACCTCTCGCCCGTAGAACACGGGTTCACAGTCTCCATCGCACTCATCGGCACGGTGCTCGGCGCAATGCTCGGCGGCATACCCACAGACAGGCTCGGACGCAAAACCACCCTGTTCTGGATCGCGGTCCTCTACCTGGTATCTTCCCTGGGTTCCGCATTTGCCACTGACTGGAACATTTTCCTTTTCTTCCGGTTTCTAGGTGGCCTCGGCGTAGGCGCATCATCCGTGGCCGCCCCTATGTACATATCCGAGATCTCGCCCGCCAAGTCGCGCGGTAAAATGGTCGGGCTGTTTCAGTTCAATGTGGTATTCGGTATTCTGATCGCCTACTTCTCCAATTATTTCATGCAGGATATGGGCGATCACGCCTGGCGCTGGATGCTCGGCGTACAAGCATTGCCGTCACTGGTGTTTCTGCTGGCCATTCTTTACGTACCGGAAAGTCCACGCTGGCTGGTGATCAAAAAAAACAAGGTGCAGGAAGCGCGTGAAATCCTTGAACTGATCGATGCCAACACAAGCGAAGAGACCCTTTCTGCTATTATTAATGCACATGAAGAGGCATCCGGCAGCAAACAGTCACGGCTTTTTTCAGCCCGATACAAATCTCCGGTAACCTTGGCCATCCTCTTCGCTGTTTTCAATCAGGTCTCTGGCATCAACGCGATCATTTATTACAGTCCGCGGATTTTCGAAATGACCGGATTAGGGACCAAGGCAGCATTTCTTTCCTCGGCCGGGATCGGTTTTGTCAATTTTGCCTTTACACTGCTTGCTATCAATTTCATCGACAAATTCGGTCGTCGCACGTTGATGTTTACTGGTTCCGTTGGCGTCATTATTACGCTTGCATTGGTTGCCAGGGCATTTTTCATACAGGATTTCACAGGCGTACCTGTCTTTCTTTTTGTCTACATTGCCTTCTTCGCCTTCTCTCAGGGAGCCGTTATCTGGGTTTTCATCTCCGAAATATTCCCAAATGAAGTCAGAGCAAGCGGGCAGGCGCTGGGCAGTTTTACCCATTGGTTTATGGCCGCGCTGATCGCCTTCTCCTTCCCCATCATTGCGGAATACTTTGGCGGCGGCATCACGTTTTCATTTTTCGCGCTGATGATGGTGTTGCAGCTCATTTTCGTCTGGCGGTTCATGCCGGAAACCAAGGGTACCTCCCTGGAACGCACTGAAAAAACAATGATCCTTCACTAACCGATCACTTATATGTGTACTGAAATTGTAATTTTTGGTGAAATGCTCTGGGATATGCTCCCCAGCGGCAAGCAGCCCGGCGGCGCTCCGATGAACGTAGCCATCCACCTCAAAAACTTCGGCCTCGATCCCGCATTCATCAGTCGCGTGGGTAATGACGACCTGGGTGTTGAACTGCTGGACTACCTGACGGGCCAGGGACTGTCCACACAATGGATCCAAACAGGACAAACGCATTTGACCGGTATTGTCAAAGTCAACCTGACCGACAAAACCGAGGTAACCTACAAAATCGTCCAGCCCGTAGCCTGGGACTACATTCAGGTTACGCCGGCTAACAAAAAGCAGGTTCAGGAGGCCGATGTATTTGTGTACGGAACATTGGCCGTACGCAGTCAGCAGTCAAAAGAAACATTGTTTGAATTGTTGCATGAAGCGAAATTGAAAGTATTTGACGTCAATATCCGCCCACCTCATTTCGACAGGGCAACTACCGAGCTGCTGCTGCGCGAAGCCAACATAGTCAAAATGAATGAGCATGAACTGGCCACGGTCGCCGATTGGTACGGCATATCACCTGATAATGAGACGCGTATGAAGTTTCTTTCTGAGAAATTTTCTCTACAAATGGTGATCGTAACCCTGGGAGCAGAAGGTGCCAAAGTACTTTACCAAGACGAAATAACCATCCAAGAAGGATACGAGGTGGAAGTTCAGGACACCATTGGCAGCGGTGACTCATTCCTGGCCATGTTTCTCAAAGAATATTTATCCGGTACCAACATTTCGGAAGCGCTCCGGAAAGCCTGTGCGGTAGGCGCCATTGTGGCCACCTATCAGGGCGCAACTCCTTCTGTTTCAGAGTCCGAATTGGATCATTTCCTCACCATTAACCATTAATACTATGTTCAAAAGATTACTATGGATGACACTCGTCATCATCGGCTCATGGCAAGCTGCGTGGGCACAAAAAATTACCGCTTCCGGGACCGTAAAAGCCACTGACGGTGAAGCATTACCCGGCGTGAGTGTACTTGAAAAAGGCACTAATAATGGAGCTGTCAGCGACGTTTCGGGAAAGTACGCAATCGGTGTTAATTCCGGGGCTACCTTAGTCTTTTCTTATGTAGGTATGCAGGCAGTGGAAGTTGCTATTGGAACAAAATCTGTGATTGACGTGACGATGCAGGCCGATTCCAAAAATCTCTCCGAGGTGGTAGTAGTCGGCTATACTTCTTCCAAAAAAGAAGATCTAACTGGTGCCATAGCTGTTGTAGATATGGCACCATTGAAAAATATCAGTTCCGGTAACCCCATGCAGGCATTGCAGGGACGTGTTCCTGGTTTATATATTGAAAAAACAGGTTCGCCCAACGGTACCAATTCCCGCATCCTGATCCGTGGTGCCAATACCCTTGGAAATACCGACCCCTTGTATATCATCGATGGTGTACCGACCAAAAGACCGGAAGTTTTTCAGGGTCTCAATCCCAATTCCATTGAATCGATTCAGGTGTTAAAAGATGCGTCAGCGTCCTCCATTTATGGTTCAAGAGCATCCAATGGTGTCATTATTGTGACCACAAAGAATGGCGCCAATACGAATGGAAAAATCAACATTGACTTCAACAGCAGCGTTTCGGCCCAGTCTGAGAAATACGCGCGCTTTAAAATGCTCAATGCTGCAGACCGAGGCCGTGCGCTCTGGCAGGCGTCTGTGAATGACCGTGTAAATCCCGAAGACGGCTATGGCGCGCTCTATGCATTTGATTGGAATAAAGATTTTAACAAACCGGTACTCAACAGCGTCAAAGTGCAGCCATTGGTAGGCGGAAACCAGAATATGCCCGCCGGAGATACGGACTGGCAAGCCGAAATGTACAAAACCGGTATCGTCACCAACAACGAGCTGACCATTTCGGGTGGCACCAAAACCTCCTCATTGCAAGTCAATTTGGGATATTACAAAAACACAGGTATGCTCCGCTACACCGATTATGGCAAGCTCAGCGGGCGTATCAATGCGTTGACCAGTGCTTTTGACGGAAAGCTGAAAATCGGTGCGAATATGCAGGTGACTTCCTCCAATGAAACGTTGGCTTCCACTGACATTGGCGGCGCGCTTACACCGGGTTTGGCTGTTACCCTCGCTCCGACCATTCCGGTTTATGCCAAGGACGGCTCCTGGGGTGGCGCAATCGGGTCTGGTTATTCCGACAGAAACAACCCGCTGCACATGCAGGAGATCAATAAATGGGATAATGCACACCGCCTGACGTTGTTCGGTAATGTGTTTGCGGAATTTGAACCGCTTAAAAATCTGTTTATCAAATCCAGTCTGGGAGCGGATAATGCCAGTTTTTATGCCAAAAACATTGAGCAAGCCTTCGAGGAAGGTTCATTTGGGCGAGCCAATAACAGCCTTACCATTGACCAGAACCGTTATTTGAGCATTACCTGGTCCAACACGATCCGCTATAACCTGGATCTTGGTAAAAACCATTTCAAATTTTTGGCAGGTATTGAAGCCATTAAAAACGACTCCGATTATGAAATTGCCAGAAAAGAGGGTTTCGCAGTTCAGACGGAAGATTACTTTGTGTTGAACGCAGGCACTGGCAATGTAAATGTGACCGGCAGCGGCTCGGGAAGCAGGTTACTATCCCAATTTGCACGTGTAGATTACGGCTTTTCAGACCGGTACCTGGCGGCGGTCACCATCCGGCGCGACGGCTCCTCGCGGTTTGGTTCGGCAAATGCCTATGGTATTTTCCCTGCGGCATCTGTGGGCTGGCGCATTGATAAAGAGCAATTTTTTCAAAGTGTCAAACACATTAGTAATCTGAAATTACGGGCTGGCGTGGGGCGTGTTGGTAACCAGGAAATCGGCGATTTGGCACGATTTGGTCTGTACGATACGCGATATGGTGCAAGGCAATCCCAATTTCCTAACGGCCATAACGGCTTTTTTGACCAGTTTTACAACATTGGAACCGCCTATGACCTGAATGGCGCCAATACCGGCAACCTGCCGTCGGGCTTTGTTTCCATCCAGGGTGCGAACCCTAATTTGAAATGGGAAACCACAGATGAAGCTAACTTCGGTCTTGATTTCGGATTCTTCGACGGCATGATACAGGGATCATTCGACTATTTTACACGCAAAACCAGCGACATTCTGATCACGCCGCCGATTGCGTCGGCTGTGGGCGAAGGCCAGCTGAGAGTACTCAATGGTGCATCCAAAAGCAACAATGGTTTTGAATTTTCGGCAGGCTACTATGCCCGTCCAAAAGGTGATTTCACATACAATGTGATGGCCGGAGTGAGCCGTTTCCGTGATAAAATCACCCAGTTACCTGAAGAAGTGAGGGCCGCCTATGCCGGTAATGCGACGCAGACTATTTTAGGACATTCTCAATTCGATCTGTTTGGCTACAAAACAGCAGGCCTGTTCCAAAGCCAGCAGGAAGTAGATGCCGCTCCTGCCCAGGTAGGCGCAGGCCCTGGCCGCATTCGCTATGTGGATACGAATGGTGATGGTAAGATCGACGATCTGGACCGCGTGTTTTTCGGAACAACATTGCCTGCCTTCGAATACAATGTGAAAGTGGAGGCTTTTTATAAGAACTTCGATCTTTCCATTTTTGGATCGGGTATAGCTGGAAGAAAAGGTTTTGACTCATATACTTTTTACAACAACTTTATCCGCGGCCGTGAAAATGTGGGCCCGGGCGTGTTTGATGCCTGGTCGCCCTCCAATAC
This sequence comes from Dyadobacter sp., assembly GCF_039919315.1. Taxonomy (GTDB): domain Bacteria; phylum Bacteroidota; class Bacteroidia; order Cytophagales; family Spirosomataceae; genus Dyadobacter. The sequence goes on from NZ_JBDSFX010000104.1 coordinate 17,303, forward strand.
CGGCTCCCGCATTCCTGCATTGTCGCTGTCTGACCCCAATAATGAGACCCGCTCTTCGGATTATTTCAATGTCAATACTTCCTATTTCAAGCTGAGGAATGTGCAGCTGGGTTATGCGCTGAGCAGCGACTTGGTGCAGAAGATCAAGTTGCAAAGGATTCGCGTGTATGTGATGGCAGAAAACCTGTTTTTGATCAAATCAAAGAGCTTTACCGGACCCGATCCTGAGCGTACGGATATCAATGCGATCCCGATCCCGCGGACGATTACGGCAGGTATTAACATTTCTTTCTAAAATATTTAAGCAAAAGAACATGAAAACCAAACTGATATACAGCCTGATTGCCGCCAGTGCGCTGCTGACGGCCACTTCCTGCAAAGATTTCCTGGACTACGAACCGAAGGGCTTACTTTCCTCCGACAACATTAAGTCAGCTTCCGGCGCTGAATCGCTCGTCACAGCCGCATACGCAGGTGTAGGTAATGATGACATGGTAGGCCCGATGACCAGCATGTGGGTGTACGGGAGCGTGCGTTCGGATGACGCCTACAAGGGCGGAGGCGGGGTTTCCGATGTAGCCGAGGTGGATTTTTACGAACATTATAACCTTACCCGCCCCGATCTGGGCCTGATGCACCCGTATACCTGGGAAAATTTCTATAAAGCGATTTCACGAGCGAATGCTGCACTGAACAGCCTCAGCACATTGACCGACGCTGAGTTTCCTCTTAAAAAAGAGCGGCAGGCCGAAATGCGTTTTCTGCGCGGGCATTCTCATTTTATGCTCAAAATGCTTTTCAAAAATATTCCCTTCATCACCGAGGACCTGAACAGCGACCAGATCCTGCTGGAATCCAATGTGAAGTATACCAATGATGAGCTCTGGAATAAAATCGGCGAGGATTTTCAGTTTGCAGTGGATAATTTGCCAGCGAAACAAACCCAGATTGGTAGGGCAAATAAAATGTCCGCAGCTGCTTACCTGGCCAAATTGAGACTATTCCAGGCCTACGAACAGGACGCAAATCATAAGGTTACCAGCATTAACAAGACCAGGTTGCAGGAGGTAGTGACATTAACGCAGCAGGTGATCAGCTCAGGCCAGTACAGTTTGCAGCCGGACTTTGCCGAGAACTTTATCGCCGAAACTGAGAATGGCCCGGAATCGATTTTTGCCATTCAATATAGTATCAATGATGGTACCGCTGTGGGCCGGATCAGTTATGTGACTGGCCTCAATTACCCGCACGGTGCGCCACAATATGGCTGCTGCGGATTTCACCAGCCCAGCCAGAACCTGGCCAATTCCTACAAAACAGATGCAAACGGGTTGCCCCAAATGGATAGCTTCAACGATAAGAATGTAGATTTCAATACCGATACCGTCGATCCGCGCGTGGACCACACTGTTGGAATTGATGGTCACCCTTACAAGTATGACAACACCAAACCATTGAGCAACAGCTGGATACGCGATCCGGGGGTATACGGTTTTTTCCACACCATGAAAGAGCAGCAACTGGCAACCAGCGCGTCTTATCACAAAGAAGGACCATTCATTGGGTCATCCAAAAACATCGATATCATTCGCTATGACGATGTTTTGCTTATGCAGGCAGAAGCTTACATTGAACTCGGGCAGCAGGCGATGGCATTGCCACTGATCAACCAAATTCGTAAAAGGGCCGCAGCCAGCACAGGAAGATTGAAAAAAGCTGACGGAACATTTGCCTCCAAATACAATGTGAAAGAGTACAGCTCCGCTGGCTGGACGCAGGACTACGCGCGGAAGGCACTGCAATGGGAACGCAGACTGGAATTCGCGACAGAGAGTCCCCGCTTCTTTGACCTGGTACGCTGGGGCATTGCCGAAAAAACGCTCAATGCTTATCTTGAAAAAGAAAAAGTGAGACGGCCATTTCTGGCGACCGCCAAATTCACCGCAGGCAGGGACGAATATTTGCCCATCCCGCAAAGAGAGATCAGTTTTACAAAAGGTCTTTACATTCAAAACCCTGGTTTTTAGCAATTAAACATATCTTTGATTGTAATCTTATTTAACATTTTCGTTAACTATCCTTAGTAATGAAGAAATCCATCATCATAGCACTTTTATTTTGCGCTATCTTAACTTCCGGCTTAAAAGCGCAGGATGTGAAAGAAAAATACCGCCCCGAGTTTCATTTTTCGCCGAAAGCAAACTGGATGAATGATCCTAACGGGATGGTTTACCATAACGGGACTTTTCATTTGTTTTTTCAATATTATCCCAACGATAAAATCTGGGGGCCCATGCATTGGGGACATGCAACAAGCAAAGATATGGTGAGCTGGGAAGAGCAACCCGTTGCCCTGTTTCCAGATAGCCTGGGCTACATTTTTTCGGGAAGTGCCGTGGCTGACGTGAACAATACCTCTGGATTCGGCAAGGACGGGAAGTTTCCCCTGGTTGCCATTTTCACCCATCATAACCCAGTCCTTGAAAAGCTGGAAACTGGTAAACATGAGTATCAGAGCATCGCTTATAGCCTGGACGACGGAAAAACCTGGACCAAATACAGCGGCAATCCCGTTTTACAAAATCCAGGTATCAGCGATTTTCGTGACCCGAAAGTAAGCTGGTTCGAGCCCAAAAAAAAATGGATTATGACGTTGGCAACCAAAGATAGGGTCACATTTTATTCGTCCCCAGATCTTAAATCCTGGGTTCGGGAAAGCGATTTTGGCGTTGATGCTGGCGCACATGGCGGTGTCTGGGAATGTCCTGATCTGTTTCCAATCCAGCACAACGGAAAGCAGGTGTGGGTTTTGATCGTCAACATCAATCCGGGCGGGCCGAATAAAGGATCAGCGGGACAGTATTTTTTGGGGGACTTTGACGGAAAGACTTTCAAAGCTTACTCCAAAGAAACAAAATGGCTAGACTTTGGAACCGATAACTATGCATCCGTGACATTTTCAAATACCGGCAGCCGCGTGGTAATGATGGGCTGGATGAGCAACTGGCAGTATGCAAACGTGGTACCCACCGCCCCCTGGCGGAGTGCCTGTACCATTGCCAGGCAGCTTGACTTGAAAACGGTCGGTAAAGAGATTTATCTTACCTCCACGCCTGTAAAAGAGCTGGAAGTATTGCGCTCGACAGGTTTTACCGAGCAAAACGTAAAAGTACAGGGCCAGCTTGATCTGACAGAAAAGACAAAGAACAGTACCGGGCTTTTCCGTCTGGAACTGGAAACAAAAAATACTGCTGACTTTTCAATTGTTTTAGCCAATAACGAAGGCAACGAACTTGTTGTCGGATATAACAAAGCCGAAAATCAGTACTACATTGATCGATCCAAATCCGGGAAGATTGACTTTGAAAAAGGATTTGGACAAAAGCACACGGCACCAAGGCTATCCAAAGATCCCAACATTGAGCTAACCCTGATTGCCGATGCCGCCTCAGTCGAGCTCTTTGCAGACGGCGGACTTACCCCGATGACGGACATCTTTTTCCCCGATTCAAAAATGTCAAAATTGTCTATTAAATCTGTGTCCGGAATGACCTTGAAAAAGCTTGGTTATTCTGTTTTAGAACCGAAAGCAAAATCCGTTCGGGAAAACTAGAAATCAACGACAACTTCGGAACCCAGACTGGTAGGTATTAATGCCACGAATGCACCGGGCGGCGGCGGCTGCCCGGTGCATTCGTGGCATTAAAATACCGGTAAATAAAAAATAACAGACATCGAAGCCAAATACTGTATCAATCGGGTGCATATTGATTATATTTATTTTAAGTAACTGAAAAACAAGTACTTAGTAAGTTACTTATCAGTTTATCCAAATCAATATCCGTTCTTCTATCTACAGTATGAAAACTTCTGACTACCTGAAAGCCGGTTGGCTGGCATTTGCCCTTGTCCTGGCGTTTGTGATCGGCTGGGAACTTTACTGGCGAAGCCAGGGATTTGAACTATCCTACAATGACGACGAAAGTCTCTGGGCCTTTACCCGAAAAAGGATCTACAATACCACACCGGCCCGGCCGGTGATCATTGGTTCTTCCAGAGTCAAATTCGATATTGATCAGACCCAATGGGAGCAGCAAACTGGCCAGACGCCTGTGCAGCTCGCACTGGTAGGTACTTCACCCCGTCCCGTTCTCACCGACCTGGCCAATGATCCTGATTTTAAAGGAACACTGCTGGTTGGTGTTGTAGAGGGACTTTTCTTCTCTGGCGACGGGTCACCCATGGAAATCGAAGCAAAAAAACGGATCGACGTTTATCCCAAATGGTCGCTATCGCAGCAGGCCAGTTTTTACTTAAACCAGCATCTGGAATCCAATTTACTCTTTCTCGACGAAGAACGGTTTTCGCTCAATTCGTTACTAAAAAGATTGCCGATCGAGAGCCGCGCCGGGGTTTTCGTCTTTCCGAATTTCCCGATTCGAATGGGTTATACCAAACCAAACCGGCAGACGATTTTCAGCAAGGCTTTCGTGGCCGATACCGCTGTGCAGCATGGTGTGCAGTATGTTTGGTCGTACCTCGGCATGCTCAGTAACAAAAAGGGTGTCGGGGGTGATACCCTTAGCGGTATAATCCAGTCGGTTAAGGTGAATGTCGATAAAATCAGGGCCCGGGGCGGTAATGTACTGTTCCTCAAAATGCCTGTGTCCGACCCGGCACTGGCAGCCGAGCAGGTGTCCTTCCCCCGAAAAGAATATTGGGATCGGCTGCTCAGCGAAACAGGCTCTCAGGGCATCCATTTCGCCGATTATCCCGAATTATCAAAGTATGTATGTCCTGACTGGTCTCACCTTGCTCCTGCCGATACGAAGCCATTTACGGCCGATCTGATCAGGATTATTGAGGAAAAAACACATTGGACTTTACAGAAATCTCCAACTTCAAATCACCCCAAACAATAGAGACATGGTATTCAACTCATACACTTTCGTATTGTTTTTCGTGCTGCTGCTGGTATTGCACAACCTGCCTTTCTCCTGGAAAACAAAAAAAATCAATTTGCTGCTTGCCAGCTATCTTTTTTATGCGCTTTGGAACCCGCCGTTTATTCTGTTACTCTGGCTGTCAACCGTTGTTGATTACCTCATGGCCAGAAAGATAGCAGAGTCGGAGGACAAACTTCGGCGTAAATTATGGCTGGCTATCAGCTTAATACTAAACCTCGGAATGCTTAGCTACTTTAAATACGGCGGCTTCTTACTCGAAAATTTCACTGCGATGCTCAACGGCATGGGCATTGCATATCAAGCAGCAAAACCAGACATTGTATTACCGGTTGGGATATCGTTCTACACGTTTGTGACATTGTCTTACACGATTGACGTATATCGTCGTAAGTTCGCACCCGAGCCGTCCTTTCTGAACTTTGCATTGTTCGTCACTTATTTTCCTCACCTGGTCGCCGGCCCGATCGTTCGTCCGGAAGATCTGATACCGCAATTCAAAACGCCACGCAAAGCCACCTCGGAGCAGATGGTCTGGGGATTGTTTCTGTTGACACTCGGTTTATTTCTCAAAGTAGTTATCGCCGACGGCTGGATGTCGGAGCCTGCCAATTTTATCTTTGGGCTTCCTTTTCCGGTCAATCCCTTGGATGCCTGGTCGGCGGTGCTGGCTTTTTCCGCGCAGATCTTCTGCGATTTTGGCGGATATTCGACTTGCGCGATCGGCGTATCATTATGCCTGGGTTTTACATTGCCCGAAAACTTCCGCTACCCTTACGCAGCAATCGGTTTCTCCGATTTTTGGCGCCGTTGGCACATTACATTGTCAACCTGGCTAAGGGATTACCTGTATATTCCATTGGGTGGTAACAAGTCAGGGAGTTTCCGTACTTACGTGAACCTGATGATCACCATGCTGCTGGGAGGCTTATGGCATGGGGCGTCGTGGAATTTTGTGATCTGGGGCGGACTTCACGGTATTTTCCTCTGCGTTGAAAGATTATTCAGAGGCTGGAAAAAAAAGTCAAAGCCGATGGTCGCCGAGGAGATTATCATTCAGGCTACGCTCATACCCGTTCGCAATAAAAACCTGGGCAACTTCCTGCTCGCTCTCCTTACTTTTTTGCTCGTCAACATTACCTGGGTATTTTTCCGAGCTCCCGACTTTAGTCAGGCCATGAAAATGCTGCTATGCATGTTCGGTGTGATCAGCCAGGGCCCAAAAATGCTTTCCACACCTGATATGCTGAAAATCGCGCTCGTAACCATTGGACTATTAGGTTTCCATTGGTCGATGCGCGACAAGTCAGTCAAAGGTTTGTTTATGAGATTGCCCTGGTGGTTTTCCGGTACAGCCTGGGCAATGATGCTAATTTTGATCATTTTGACACAAAAAAGCACGAGCTCATTTATTTATTTCCAATTCTAAAACTCGCAATTCGCCAATCGAATTCGCAAGCTGCAATCATAACGAAGCATTCATCTCCAAGCCCAGTTTGTAACTTTCAAGCACCTTACCGGTGTGCGAAAGGGTCAGACTGGGTTTGATCAGTTCTTTGAAAAAAGGAATGACAGGCTCCCCTGCCTCGGTCAATTTGGGCCAATCAGGATTAGCGATGGCTGCACGGCCAATGGATACTAAATCAGCCTGATTGCTGCTGATCAGCGACTCAGCTAATTGTACATCATGCATTCCGCCATTGGCAATAATGGGTACACCCGTCAGTTTTTTAGCAATACCGGTCGACGAAAGCCCATCCGGATACAAGCATTCCCGGTCCCAGCGGCCACCTTCCGCCGCAATGTGCAGGTACCCCGGTTCGATTTCACTCAAAACCTCAAATATTTCAGTAGCAGTCTCAGATCCTCCCGGCCAGCGGTAAGTAAGATCATTCACTTTGCTCTCCGACATGCGGATGCCAACGATAAACTTAGACGGCGAAACTTCCTTAACCGCCTGAAAAACCTCCATTAAAAACCGAAGCCGGTTTCTGACATGGCCACCATACTGATCGGTCCGCTGATTGGCATGCTCCGTAATAAACTGATCGAAAAGGTAACCATTCGCCGCATGGATCTCAATCCCGTCAAAACCAGCGATCTGAGCTTGAATTGCTGCTTTGATGTAACCCTCTTTGACACGGTAAAAATCATCCGCATTCATTTTTCTCGGAAAAAAGAAATCACCGATCGGCTGTACTGCGGAAGGTGCAATGGTATTTTCGATATATTGGGAAAAGGCGCCCCCGTGCATCAGCTGGGCTATAATGAGCGCATCGTGTGCGTGAACCTGATCCACGACATTGGCCCACGCATTTACCTGCATGTCGTTCACAATTCCGGGTTGGTACTGATCAGTGCGACTGAAAAAATCGTCGGTATAAGTGCCTTCTGTAATGATCAGGCCAAACCCTCCTTTGGCAAAATTCGCATAGTATTGCGCCATTTCTTCCGTGGGTATGCCTTCGGCGGTGGCGCTATGCCGCGTCATCGGCGCAACTGCAAGCCGGTTATTCAGCTTTCGGCCATTCAATAATGATTTGTCGAATAAACTACTCTTCAATGTTTCCATACACTGCTTTTTTTGATACAAATGTATGGTCAGTCAGCGCTGTGGGAGGTTAAACTATTTTAATAAAGTCCGTTAAACTTATTTAAGGTCCTGCCGGGCATTGGTCTTGCGAATCTGGCTCAGAAACACTGGCGTGATGCCCAGGTAAGAGGCAATATGCCGCTGGGGCATGCGCTGTTCCAGGGTAGGATATTTTTGAATGAGGGCCGTGTAGCGTTCTGCGCCGGTCATGCTGATGCTGTTCATGATCCGCTGATCTTGGGAGATACTTCCCTTTTGCTCCATAATCCGCCAAAACCTTTCAAAGGCCGGAATCTCTCGATAAAGTTGTTCCAGATCGCTCTTTTCAATTTGTAATAATGTGGCTGCTTCCAATGCAACGATATTTCGCACTGCCGGAGCCTCCAAATGGAAACTGGTGGAATCCGAGATCCACCAGTCTTCCATCGCAAAATGCAGGGTATAATCGTTGCCTTTTTCATCCACATAAAAAGAGCGCAAAAATCCTTTGCAGACATAACTTTCATGACGACAAACGTCTCCCTGCTGCACAAGGTATTGCCTCGGTAACACCCTGCGGACAGTCAGCAAAGAGCAAAAATGACGCTGCTCTTCTTCGGTCAGGTCAATGCGTTTGAGAACATGGCTGATAATCAGCGGATAAAGGTCTGAGTCTTTTTCCAAAATCGTGAACTTTCGGGTACACGGTAAAGATTGGAAATTTGTGAACGTTAAAAAAATGAATCAAAATCCATTAACTCAATGTGCCGCCGTCTATCGTTAGCACCGAACCCGTTGTGTAGCCATTGTCGGGATTCACAAGAAACGCCACCGTGTCCGCAATGTGCTCAGGCCTGCCGTACTTCGGAATAGCCATCATACTGCGCTGAAAATCTGCCGAATCCGAATCAGCCGGGTTCATATCGGTATCGACGGAGCCAGGTTGAATCAGGTTTACCGTGATACCGCGACTTCCTAAATCCCTGGAAAGTCCTCTTGTAAAGCCCGTCAGCGCCGCTTTGCTGGTTGAATAAAGCGTCGCCTGCTGAGTACCGCTCCGCTCGGCCATATTGCTTCCAATGGTAATGATCCTTCCTGAATCTTCCATTTTCCGAGACGCCGCCAGGCATGCTTCGAATACAGATTTCACATTGACATTCATAATCAGGTCATAATCTTCAAAAGTATGCTCCTCAAATGGTTTGCCCACATAAATACCGGCACTGTTCACCAGAATGTCGAGCCTTCCAAACCGGCTGATGGTTGCCTCAATAGCCGAAGTAACCGCTCCCTCCTTCGCATTGTCAGACTGCATTGCGACGACCTGCAAACCTTTGGATGTTAATTCAGCGACCAAATCATCCGCTTTTTCTTTTCCGTTAACAAAGGTAAATGCTACTGCGGCTCCGTGAGCCGCTAATTTCCCTACAATGGCCGCGCCAATTCCTCTGCTGCCGCCAGTCACGAATGCTACTTTGTTCTTTAAATCAAACATGGTTTTTTTCTGTTAAATACTTTTGCAAAGCTACCTTCAAACTCATATTTTTACAGGTACTAACATATTTATCAAGTACTAACAAAAATGTAAGTTATGCGAAAACAGAGCTCTGTGAACCTTGAAAATGAATTGCTGATCAATGGTAACTGTGGAATGGCTTATACACTTGACCTCATCGGCGGGCGGTGGAAGCCTTCTATATTGTGGAGATTATTTACCGGAAGCAAACGTTACAGCGAACTGCGCCGGAGCATGCCCAATGTTTCTGAGCGAATCCTGATCCTGCAATTAAGGGAAATGGAAAGCGACGGACTGATCAAAAGAATTGTCTATCCGGAAGTACCGCCACGGGTCGAATACCTGCTTACGCCGCTCGGACAGAGCCTGGACGCGGTATTGGCGGTACTCACTGAATGGGGAGAGGAAAACCGTCCTGCCACACTCAATAAGCCCGAATTGAATGAGTTAACAATAAAATAACACCGTTTTCAAGGCAATCACGTTCACAAAGTCAAAATTCGTTGCGTATATATTTTCGACCGGCACACTATTATCTCTTGCCGGATATCCCCGAAAATTGATCAACGCAACGTTATGAATAACCATGATCCTTTTTTGCAGCGTTACTTTCCCTGGCTGCTGTTGCTGGGCATTCTCCTAAACCTCCCGGGGCTCTGGCTGGACATCATGGAACCCGACGGCGCTTTGTACGCGACTATCGCCAAGCACATTGTGCAACATAATGATTGGATTAACCTCTACGGCGACGGTCACGACTGGCTCGACAAGCCCCATTTCCCTTTCTGGATGGCGGCGATCAGCTACAAGATTTTTGGCATTACCGGCTTTGCCTACAAACTTCCCGCATTCATTTTCTGGCTCGTCAGTCTGCGTTATACTTTCCTAATTGCAAAAGAATTGTTCAATGCTGACGTCGCCAAAATCGCAGTTCTGATCTACACGGTCGCGCTGCACAGCACGCTCGCCAACTTTGACGTGCGCGCCGAGCCTTACCTCACCGCTTGCATCACGGGAGCTACCTGGCACATGCTGCGCATTCACAAGAACGGGCATTGGGTACACATTGTCGCTGCCGCACTTTTCACCGCCTGCGCAATGATGACCAAAGGAATTTTCGTTCTCATCACCATTGGAGGCGGTTGGGTCATTTTCTGGATGTTGACAAAACAATTCAAACAATTCCTGAATTACCGCTGGTGGCTGTTTCTCGGCTTGTGCGTTATCTTCATTCTCCCGGAGCTGTACAGCCTCTACGCTCAGTTTGATCTGCATCCCGAAAAGGTCGTTTTTGGAAAAACACAGGTATCCGGTCTGCGGTTTTTCTTTTGGGATAGCCAGTTCGGAAGGTTTTTCAATACTGGCCCCATCAAAGGAAAAGGCGACGTGACATTCTTTTTACACACTACATTATGGGCGTTTCTGCCGTGGTCTGTGGGGCTGGTCGCAGGGATATTTTATCTGCTCAGGTTTGATAAAAACAGAGACACGATTCGCTGGGTTGTTTACGGCAGTACATTGATCACTTTCCTGCTCTTTTCCCTGTCAAGATTTCAGTTGCCACATTACCTGGTGATCGAATTTCCGTATTTCTCGATGATCACGGCGTATTTCTTCTATCAGCTGTCCAAATCTCCCAAAATGGATCATCTGGTAACAGCGCAGACCGTGCTCATGTTTGCTGCGCTGGCCTGCATCGCTGGTTTGGTGTACATTACCGGCATTCAGAATGGTATTTTTGCAGCCTTGATTGCCCTGGCCATAGTGTTGGCGGCTAGTGTGATCAGCTACAAAAACAATCTGCAGCAGCTGCTTTTTAAAGGTTATGCGATGGCGGCAATGCTTTACATCTTCCTTTTTCAGTTCTTTTATCCGTTTTTACTGCAATACCAGTCGGGCAGGCAAGCTGCCAGGGAAATAACTGACATCAGCGAAGGTATTCCTGTTGCGGCATACGGTTCATTTTCCTACACTTTTGAATTTTACTCACCGGGAGATGTCAGTCTGCTCCGAAACGGTGAATATTTGCAGGATTTTATTGATGCAGCTCCGTGTTATTTGTATACGACCCAATCCATTGCTGATAGTCTGTTAAAGTCAGGACTGAACGCCGAAGTTCGTGCCATGCCACAGCATTTTCAGGTTACACGGTTAAAAATGGGGTTTCTGAACCAGAAAAAACGAAATCTGACTTTGGAACCCAGGTATTTACTTTATATCAAAGACGATACCGCCGTTTTGTAACCTGCTGCAATTCGTATACAAATCCGGCCGTTTCGTATAATTCCGGGGAGTTTGAATGTGCCACCTTTGTGCTGTAATAATTACTTCAATTTTCAAACTGAATAATGAGCAGCATTCAAACAACAAAATTAGGAAGCCAGGGGCTCCTAGTACCCGCGGAAGGCCTGGGTTGCATGGGCATGACCTCCCTCGCAGGCATGAATATTTACGGCGTTGCCGACGAAACCGAATCGATAGCTACCATTCACCGAGCCCTCGAACTAGGCGTTAATTTTCTGGACACAGCGGATCTTTACGGCCCTTTGCTGAACGAAAGATTAATCAGTAAAGCGATCAAAGGTATTCGAGACAAATACATCATTGCCACCAAATTCGGCTATGAAGTCGATGATAATGAACAACTTACCTGGCGAATCAATGGTCGGCCTGATTATGTAAAAAAATCAGTGGAACGTTCGCTAAAGAACCTGGGAACGGATTACATTGACCTTTACTACCTACATCGCGTCGACCCGGAAACACCTATTGAAGATACAGTAGGCGCGATGGCAGAGCTGGTGCAATCGGGCAAGGTGAAGTACATCGGCTTGTCGGAAGTATCGGCGGAGACATTGAGAAAGGCGCACGCTATTCACCCGATTAGCGCAGTTCAGACTGAATATTCGCTTTTTGAAAGAGCACCGGAAGAGAACGGTTTATTTGATGCGCTGAAAGAACTGGGAGTAGGTTTTGTTTCCTATTCGCCACTGGGAAGAGGCTTTTTAACCGGAGACCTGAAAAGCCCGGACGATTTTCCCGCTGACGATTTCCGCAGGTCCATTCCACGTTTTCAAGGTGCTAATTTTTACAAAAACCTTGAATTAGTGGCTGAAATTCAAAAGCTTGCGACAGAAAAAGAAATCACCCCTTCGCAGCTGGCTATTGCTTGGACGCTGTCAAAAGGTACTGTGCCCATTCCCGGAACCAAGAGAGTAAAGTATCTTGAAGACAATATCGCAGCGGCGGATGTTACCTTTACCGAAGCTGAGCTGGCGCATCTGGAATCCATTTTGCCACTGGGCAGCATCGCCGGAGAGCGTTACGACGAGGTTTCAATGGCCGGTGTAAATTTGTAAAACTGTCAGGATAATGAAAAATACAGCGCCGCTGATCATCGATTCCATATCGGATTACCACAAAATAATGGGTTTGCCGCAGCCTGAGCATCCGCTGATCAGTGTGATCGGGTTGAAATGCGCGGTAGAATTGCCGGACTTGCCCGATGCCAAGCTGATCCATAATTTTTACAGCATTTTTCTAAAAAAGAACATCAATGCCGAGATCGGCTATGGACGTAAATACTACGATTTCAGTAATGGTGTGATGGGTTTTTCATTGCCTAAGCAGGTTTTTACATTAAACAGGGACGGCGATTATTCTCAAATAACCGGGTGGATGCTATTGATCCACCCGGATTTTATCCGAAAATATGCCCTTGCCAAACGCATTGACCATTTTGGCTTTTTCTCCTACAACATGAGCGAGGCATTGCATCTTTCGAAAAAAGAGGAAGCGATGATCGACCGTATTATGGAAGATATCCGAAACGAATACCAGCAGTCCATTGACGGATTCAGCCAGGACGTGATCGTGTCGCACATCGAAGTGCTGCTCAATTACTGTAATCGGTTCTACAACAGGCAGTTCATTACCCGACGAAATTCAGAGCAGGAGCCGCTGGTGAAATTCGAAGAACTGATCAAACAGATTTTCAAACAAGACCAGATCCGCCACCTGCCTACAGTCAATGAAATCGCAGAGCAGCTGAATGTTTCCGCACATTACCTGAGCGACATGCTACGCTCTCTGACAGGCATGAGCGCCCAACAACACATTCATAACGAGCTAATTGAAAAGGCCAAAGAGATCCTGCTGACTACCAATCTGTCCATCAACGAAACGGCTTACAACCTGGGATTCGAGTATCCGCAATACTTCAACCGGCTCTTCAAAAGCAAAACCGGACTCACGCCAGCGGCTTTTCGGAAGGATTTTGTTAGTAATTAGACTTGCCAAGTTTTGAAAACTTGGTAAGTCTTTATAAACCAGCTACCTCGCCACTAACAACTGCTTTTCCTTCGGTAAAGTTTATTTATCTAGGTATTTCTCACAGCCCCATTCCTCTTCAAAATTAACGCCGAAATCAAAGACACAACCAATCCAACCGGCAGGATTTCCACGTAAGTAAGCAGCACTACTCCAAACGGATTCTTGTAGAGTTCCTTATAAGTGCCCATTTCGGCTATCTGACTCTCCAATTCAGCCCCTGAAACGCCGTCCTCCTGCAACTTCTTGATCGTGCTGGCGGTGAATTTTTCCATGAAATCGGGAATGAATAAGTAGTAGTCGAAAAGCCAGACGATCACATAAACGGTTGAGGCGATGAGGCTGATGTATAAACCAATGGTGAAAGCTTTCCCGAATGTTACAAAACCGCCATTATGTTTGTCGCGGTAGTTTTTAATACCCACAAAAACCAGAGAAAAAGCCAGGAGCATGGAAGCATATCCCAGCAACATGTTACCTTCGAAGCTTTCCTTATTGTAACAAACAGCGATAGACGACACCATAAATGTCGACACGATAACGCCGGCAATTAATCCACAAATTGTAACAATCCTTTTCATACCAGTTAAGTTTTTGATCAAATGAGATGGCAAAATTGGACAACTGCCCCTCAATCCTATTCATACTTTCGGGTGATTTTGGCATCAATAGCCGTTTTTCACTCCAAAGTATGAGCACATTATGGAATCAGACCTAGTCTTTTTCCTTTTTCCATGGCCTGCATCCGGCTTTTCACCTCCATTTTTTCAAACAGCCTGGAAGAATGTGTTTTAATGGTATTGAGTGAAACAAAAAGCCTCGTCGCGATTTCCTGATTGCTCATTCCCTCCGCGATCAGCTGCAGTACCTCCAATTCACGCTTGCTGAGCCCGAGTATGTGTGCTTCCTGAGCATTGAATGTAAAGCTGCCGTCGGAAAATACATGAACTTCCTTCTCCACGATCACCGTCTCCACTTTCGGCTTCATCAGTTTCATGGCCAGCCATATTCCCAGTCCGGTAAAGATGACGGCAATGGCACCGACATATATTTCAATAACATGGTTAATGATCAGGAAACGCAATTCGAGCCACTTCAAAAGGAACAGAAGCAAAGCCAGAGAAATGCCATAAAGTATGGTCGGCCTGTGTTTGCTGAAAAAGCCGCTGGTCATTTGGAGATTTGGCTTAAATGTTACTCATAGTGTCAAAAATATAAATTTTTTGGAGTCGCAGACTTTATTTGGCTACATATACTTAAATTGGCACAACCACCATTTCTTGAAACATTCTACTACACTTCGCCCGTGAAACAACATTATAGCTCGCTGTCACTCCGTATTACGCTTTTGCTGGCATTCGTTCTGCACGTCGGTACGACGGTTTTTGCACAAACGAAAACCAATGAGGACTCGATTTATGTCCGTGAACATTATACCAAAATCGAAAGAATGGTGCCCGTGCGCGATGGTGTCAAACTTTTCACTTCTATTTACATTCCCAAGGACATTTCCGCCGATAAAACCTACCCTATCCTGCTCAATCGTACACCTTACAGTGTGGCACCGTATGGTGAGACGCTTTTCAAAAACAGCGTTGGCCCTAGTCCTCATTTTGCAAGAGATGGCTACATAGTCGTGTATCAAGATGTAAGGGGAAAATATATGTCGGAGGGTGACTTCGAGGCTTACCGGCCTTTTATTGCTCAAAAAAAGAACAAAACCGATGTCGACGAAAGTTCTGACACTTACGATACGATTGAATGGCTCCTCAAAAATATTGAGGGAAATAATGGCAAAGTAGGCAGCTGGGGCATATCCGCGCCTGGGTATTATGCCACCATGACAGCCGTGGACGCACATCCGGCATTAAAAGTTGCATCGCCGCAGGCACCTGTTACCGACTGGTTTATGGGCGACGACCGGCACCATAACGGTGCGTTTTTTCTGATGGGAACATTTGCATTCCTGTCTTCCTACGGCGCAACGAGACCGGCACCTACTCCGAAAGGTGCTCCCGCATTTTCAGCTTACGGAACACCTGATTCCTATGAGTTTTATAAAAATCTGGGCCCATTGAAAAATGTGAATGAGAAGATTTTCAAGAACCAAAACCGCATCTGGAACCAGATGATGGACAATGAAACCTACAATGATTTCTGGAAAGCCCGCACGCCCGTACCACATTTAAAAAACGTGAAACCGGCCGTGATGGTAGTAGGTGGCTGGTTTGATCAGGAGGATTTGTACGGCCCGCTGAAAACATACCAGGCCATTGAAAATAACAAACCAAAGTCCCCTAACCTGCTCATTATGGGCCCCTGGATACATGGAGGCTGGTCACGCGGAACGGGTGAGTCGTTGGGTAACATTCGTTTCGGGTCCAAAACAAGTGCTTTTTACCAAAAAGATGTCGAGCTGCCGTTTTTCAATCATTACCTCAAAGAAACGGCTGATCCTGCGCTGCCCAAAGCTTATATTTTTGAAACGGGATCAAACGAATGGCGAAAATATGACCAATGGCCGCCGAAAAATACCGTGGAGAAAAAGCTCTATTTTCACCCGGACGGCACGCTGTCGTTTTCACCTACAATGACCATTATGCAAGTCGGCGTCAAACCTTCTTTCGATGAATACACGAGCGATCCCGCCAAGCCGGTTCCTTACACTTCCGAAATCCGCATACTCAGAGGTAGTGATTATATGTATGAAGACCAGCGCTTTGCCTCCACCCGGCCTGATGTACTGGTGTATCAAACAGAAGTATTGCAAGAGGATGTGACAATTTCTGGCAATGTATTTGCCGATCTGTTCGTGTCCACAACCGGAACCGACGCTGATTTTGTAGTGAAATTAATCGACGTGTACCCCGGCGACGCTCCTAACAACAGCCCCATTAATGCTAATATGAAAATGGGCGGTTTTCAGCTGCTGGTTCGCGGCGAAGTAATGCGCGCCAAATTCAGAAAAAGCTTCTCAAAACCAGAACCAATGGTGCCTGGGAAAATTGAAAACGTGCGTTTTGATATGCAGGATGCGGCACACCGTTTCAAAAAAGGGCATAAAATCATGGTACAGGTTCAAAGCTCCTGGTTTCCGCTCGTTGACCGCAATCCGCAAAAGTTCGTGAATATTTACAAAGCCTCAGAAGCGGATTTTCAGGCAGCCAAACATCGAATTTTTAATTCCGGTAATGCTTCCTCGTATGTGGGTGTGAGGGTTTTGGAATAGTATAAAACAGTTCTCTATATACACTTTATACACTCTTTTTCAGTCCAATTGTGAATGTACTGCCTGCACCCAGTTCGCTTTCCACAGTGAGCTTGCCTTGTTGCGCTTCCATAAATTCCCTGCTGATCGCCAGCCCAAGGCCGGTACCTTCGCGGGTAGAGCCTGGGACGCGAAAATACCGGTCAAAAATCTTGTCTTGGTATTCCTGTGAAATCCCCTGGCCATTGTCCTTGACCGAAATTTGAATGTATTCCTCATGCTCTTCCACGGCGACCGTGATCACCGAATGATCGTAAGAATACCGGATCGCATTGGAAATCAGGTTGGTAAGCACCCAGGCTGTCTTCTCAGTATCCGCCTGAACGTTGGCTTGTCCCCTATTTTCCTGTATTAGTAATCTAATATCCCTGTTCTCCGCCATGGTTTCATTGGATGCGACCGCATAGCCGATGATCTCCCTGGGCGATGCATTTTCAATGTTCAGCTGGATCCTTCCGCTCTCTACCTGCGTGATGTTCAGCAGCTCGCCGGTGATTTTCAGCAGCCTGTCCGCATCTTCTCGGATGCTATCGAGCAGGTTTCGCTGTTCTTCATTGGTATCGCCAATCCGCTCATTTTGAAGCAGGTCCAATGTAATTTTTATTGCAGAAATCGGTGTTTTCAACTCGTGGGAAACGTTGGCGATAAAATTCGTTTTGGCAAAATCCAATTCTTTGTATGGCGTCACATTCCTCAGCACGATTACGTGCCCGATCGAGCGGCTTTCCTTTTCTCCGGTCGGGGTAATGGATATGTTAATGTTCTCTTTTTCAAAATAGCTTTCCTTCCCGTCGGCATAAATTTTCATAGGCGCCTTGTCAGCGTGCGTTGTGCCGGTATCGAATGTATCCTTCACCAATGAGCGCACCAGGTCATTTTTCAATGCAATTTCCGCCGCCTTTCCTCCTATCAGTTCGCTGGCTTTCAGGCCGGTCACCTTCTGAGCTTCTTCATTAGCAAAGATTATGATCTTATTTTCATCCAGCCCGATAACCGGATCATGCATGTTGTTGATCAATGTCTCCACCCGCTTTTTTTCGGTCATGAGTTTGGCCAGATTGCTGCTATTATACTCTTCCAGCTTCTCAGCCATGGTATTAAATGACTGCGCGAGCTGGGCATATTCATCTTTACTGCCGAAATGCACCCTTTCCGTGTAGTTTTCATTGGCGATCTGCCTGATACTTTCAGTCAGTTCCCGGATCGGGTTGGCAATGTTGCCGGGCAGGTTTACGAACAATGTGAGGGCGATCAGAAAGCAAATGGTTCCGGTAATAGCAATCCAAACCGTCGATTTCCCAGCGGTTTGCTCGGCGTACACACTTTTACGACTGATCGCATTCAGGTTCAGGCTCATGATCTCATTGATATCACTCCTGACCTGGCCCATTAAAACAGTGTCCGACGGATTGATTTTCAACTGTTTAAAATGTTCCGTCAATTGTTCGGTAAACTCATGCTCGCCGTTTTCTGTGACATTCTTTTGCTGATTCAGTAAGTTTTTTTCAAAATCAGCGAAGTCAGGTTTTCCTGTGGAAGGTTTTTCCAATGCCCTGAGCATGAGCCTGCCATATTCCAGTGAGTTATAATTGGCTTTGAGGATACTGCGCGAATCGGCTGAAAGGACATTCACCTGACGTACCCCCAGCACGGCGAGTAGGGTGACCATAGCGAACAAAATCCCCGTTCCCAGCCTTAATTTGGTCTTTATTTTCATGATCAGGAAAGTATAACGAGGTCAATGTCGGAAGAAGACATCTTATTTAAAAGTTCATTGAAAACATTCGTGGCCAGTATCACTTTCAGCAGGTTAAAATGAGGCTTACCGATACAGATCGTGGTTATTTTGTTCTGCTCGGCTACCTCCACGATGACTTTGGCAATGCTTGGATTCTGGATTTTGATCACATTTCCGCCCAATTCCGTCGCCAGTTTGAAGTTATTGATCAAATGCCGCTGCTTGGCCAGCCCGATCCGGCTTGCCGACTCTTTGGGTGTCTGCACGTACAGCAGGTACCAGTTGCTGTGATAGTAATTCGCAAGTCTGGCAGTTTTTCGGATCACATTTCGGGCCGTCTTTTCATTACTGCTGATACACGCCAGAAATCGCTCATGTTTCAGTGTCAGATTGGGCTGGATCTCGTTTTCCACCTTTCTTTCTACCTGCGAAGCCACTTCTTTCAAAGCCAGCTCCCGAAGTTGCAGAATATGCTGTGGCTTGAAAAAATTCTGTAAAGCCGTCTGCACTTTATCCGGCGTGTAAATTTTACCTTCCTTCAATCTGGTGATCAGCTCGTCGGCAGTGAGGTCAATGTTGACCACCTCATCCGCCATGCCCAGTACCTTATCCGGAATGCGCTCAGCGACCTCCACGCCGGTTATTTCCTTCACTTCCTGGTTCAGGCTTTCAATATGCTGAATGTTCACAGCCGAAATCACATTAATCCCCGCGTCCAGAATATCCAGCACATCCTGCCAGCGCTTCGCATTCTTGCTGCCTTCGATGTTGGTATGCGCCAGCTCATCCACCACCACCACTTCCGGCCTTAAACTAATGACGGCCTGCACGTCGAGCTCTTCAAGCTCCTTTCCTTTATAAAACAATTTGCGCCGCGGAATGACCGGCAATCCATCCAGCAAATCATGCGTTTCTTTCCGGTTATGCGTTTCAATATACCCGATCTTGACATCAATACCCGTCCGCAACAGCGCGTGCGCCTCCTGTAACATGCGGTAAGTTTTGCCTACTCCCGCACTCATCCCGATATAGATCTTGAATTTACCTTTCCTTGATTTTTTGATCAGGTCCAAAAAATGCTCCGCGCTGTTGTTTTCCATTGAATGTTGCTTTTAGGGCATTGTGTTCTGGTTTTTCAAAGTTAAAACCGCCTGTCGTTTTCAAATTGCAACAACAAGCAGTATCATTTTCAATTCAATGTAAAGGTGATGGCAGTGGTGAGGTAGGTTTTGTTGCGGGAAAGCTTGTCGCTGGCACCATTAAAAATCGCGTCCTTACTAGTCAGGTTTCGCGCCTCTATCCGCCACATGACCCGTGAGCTAATGGCGTAATCACAATTCATTGAGAAGCCGTAAGTCTGAAAACCGTTTTCAGTACCGCTGGTAATGATCACACCTTTTTGATCATGGTAGTACTCGCCTCTTGCCGCTATATTAACTTTCGGCGATACAGAAAATCTAGCAATGAGCACAGGGACATACCAGGTATTGTAACTGCTGCTACCCTTTTGTTTTTGCTCACTTCCGATGTCGAAACCGGCCGTTATCCCCCATTTTTCAGAGACCTGAAAAATTCCGTATATGTTGTGGTAGTACCTCATCTGCCGCAAACTATCGGGTTTATCACTTCCAATAAAAGTGCTGTAATTCAATGTCACAGCAGACGTTGGCTTAAATGTAATCTGCGTCCCGAATGCCGGAGTGGAATTCCCGTCGAAGCGCTGAATTCGTTGCCAGCCATTGAGATACATGGCCGAGACGTACCATTTGTCATTGCTGCTCGTGTAGCCCAGTTTTGCCCCTGATTCAAAATAGGGTGTGTTTTCGGCGACCAGGCTTCTGGTGAGGGCCCAGTTATCTTTGCCAATCGCGCTTTCAAATCCAATGTGGGAAGGCATAATCCCCGCATCGAGCCAAAGGTTATGGTTTTTTGCAATTTTAATCCCTGCATTTGCCTCGTATATATTTTTGAGCACACCTGGTTCCGCGGCGTAATTGGCGTTCATGTATGTACCCGCTGCCAGCGAAATATTGGCACGCAAGCGGTCAGTATTGTAGTTTCCCCGCAGCATGGCCAGGTTCAGGTTTACTTCGTTGGTGCGATTGTGATTGTAAATAAATCCGGGTAATGTGTGGTTTTCTGTTTTGTGAAAATCCTGCACGTAATACGACTCAACATAGCCGCTGACGGTAAAATGATTTTGGGTTTCAGTGGAGTCCTGTGAGTAGGCTGGCATTGCCGCAGCAATAATCCAAGCGCCTAAAAATACTGTTTTCATTAACTTTCAATCTGGTAATCAAAGCGGCGTGTACTGTTTAAAGGCCGGTTCAATGCGCCGCATGTGCAATGCACCGGCGTTTTTTTTATTTCAAATTGTCCAGCGCCATGTTCAAAGCCAGTACATTGATTTTCTCTGGCCCAAAAAGTCCCAGTAGTGGTTGCTGAGTACTTTCATTGACTAATGCTTCGAGCTTTTGCGCGGGTATCTGGCGAATTCTGGCGATCCGGTTCACCTGTACCAAAGCAGCTTTGGAAGAAATATCAGGATCGAGACCGCTACCGCTGGCAGTGACCAGCTCGACGGGAATCTGTGACTTTTGTATACCCGGATTATGTAACAAAAATGTATCTACCCGTGCCTGTACCACGCCCAGATATTCCTCGTTCGAAGCACCTTTGTTGCTACCGCCACTACCGGCAGCATTATATCCGACCGCCGACGGGCGGGAATTGAAATACTTATCATCTGTAAAAGATTGGCCGACATTGGCATAATACCGTTTCCCGTTCTGCTCAATGATCTCCCCTTTTCCTTGATTTGGAAACACTTTTGCAATACCGAGGACCACCAATGTATAGATGCCTGAGAAAAATACCAGCGTCAAAATTGTCAACCTGACCGCTGGAAAAATATGTTGTTTCATTTGGATTTATATTTTTTATATTTGATAATAACTTAATTCTTATGTATAGGAAAGTTTTTGTCGCTGAAAGTGCCGATGATCTGAATGTGAAGCTACCTGATGACTATTTGCATAAAGGGATTGAATTAATCGCTTTCGAGATCAAAGAGACTAGAAATGAGATTCTTGCTGCAAAAAAAGAGGCGGCTAAAAAGGCTCATCAATACTTCAAGACTGTTCAAATAGATCTTGGAGGATTCCGTTTCAATAGAGATGAAGCCAATGAAAGATAGGCCTTTCGTTGACAGCAATGTCGTGCTGTATCTTTTAGATTTGAATGGAAGCAACAAGAAAGAAATCGCTTCTTCTTTACTTTTGGACTTACCTTTCATTAGTCCGCAGGTAGTTTTCGAGTGCCTGAATGTTTGCCTTAAAAAATGGAAAATGGATCGTCCGGGTTCCCTCCGTTTTGTCCATGAGTTGGTTGCTAGTACATTCATGCAAGATGAAACCGAGCAGGTCGTTAACTCCGCACTACGCATATTCAGTAGATATCTCCTACAACCTTTTGATTCCAAAATAATCGCATCCGCTCTTGAAGCTGATTGCAACATCTTATACTCAGAAGACATGCAACATGGACTTGTCATTGAAGATAGGCTTACCATCGTTAATCCTTTTTTATAGTTTCAAAACCAGACACTCACAACCAAATCAATCACCTTAATCCCTGCAAAAGGCACCAAAACGCCACCCAGCCCGTAGATTAGCAGGTTTCTCCGCAGCAATGCACTCGCGCCGATGGGCTTGTATGCTACACCTTTCAAGGCAAGCGGGATCAAAAGCGGAATGATGATCGCATTGAAAATCACTGCCGACAGAATGGCGCTCTCGGGACTATGCAACCCCATGACATTCAAACCTTGCAACGCCGGGATCGACGCAATAAACAATGCCGGGACAATGGCGAAATACTTGGCGACATCATTGGCAATACTGAATGTCGTGAGCGTTCCGCGGGTCATTAACAGCTGTTTACCGATTTCCACGATCTCAATCAGCTTGGTGGGGTCGTTATCCAGATCCACCATGTTGCCTGCTTCCTTCGCAGCTTGCGTTCCGCTGTTCATCGCCACGCCTACATCTGCCTGCGCCAGCGCGGGTGCATCATTGGTACCGTCACCCATCATCGCCACCAGCTTACCTTTTTGCTGCTCAGCTTTGATGTAGTTCATTTTATCTTCTGGTTTTGCCTCGGCTATATAGTCGTCTACGCCTGCTTTCTCCGCTATAAATTTGGCAGTCAATGGATTATCACCGGTTACCATCACCGTTTTCACTCCCATTCTGCGCAGCCTTTCAAAACGTTCCTGAATGCCGGGTTTGATGATGTCCTGTAACTCGATCACGCCGATCACCTTTTCATTTTCCGAAACCACCAGCGGCGTACCTCCGTTACTGGAAATCTCCCGCACTTTCTCGGCGGTATCGGCAGGAAACTGGTTCCCAGCCTTCTCGCTCAGCTGCCTGATCGCATCCGACGCACCTTTGCGGATGCGTGTATCCAAGAAATTGATCCCTGAACTCCGGGTTTCTGCTGTAAACTGGATGAATGTTGGATTCTCGACACGTAACTTGTCCGGTACCATTGATGCCAGTTCGATAATGGATTTTCCTTCCGGCGTTTCGTCTGCAATAGAGCTTAACGCCGCGCTTGTAATGAAGTGACTCTTTTCAATACCGTTTGTCGGCCAGAAGTGCGTCGCTTTCCGGTTACCGATGGTGATAGTGCCGGTTTTGTCCAGCAGCAATGTGTCAATGTCGCCAGCCGTTTCAACAGCCTTTCCGCTTTTAGTAATCACATTGGCCCGCAGCGCCCGATCCATCCCCGCGATCCCGATTGCCGAGAGCAACCCACCGATCGTAGTAGGAATGAGACACACAAATAAGGAAATGAATGCCGCAATGGTGATGGGCGTATTTGCGAAATCCCCGAAAGGTTTTAATGTAATACATACAATGATAAACACCAGGGTAAATCCTGCCAGTAAAATGGTCAGTGCGATCTCATTGGGCGTTTTCTGACGACTGGCACCTTCTACCAGTGCAATCATTTTATCAAGAAAACTTTCTCCGGGTTCGGTCGTTACTTTCACTTTAATGCGGTCGGAAAGGACTTTGGTACCGCCGGTAACGCTGCTCTTATCGCCACCAGCCTCGCGGATAACTGGTGCAGATTCTCCGGTGATGGCACTTTCGTCGATCGTCGCAAGACCTTCAATGATCTCTCCGTCGGTAGGAATGATGTCGCCGGTTTCGCAGAGGAAAACATGTCCTTT
Organism: Dyadobacter sp.; assembly: GCF_039919315.1. Taxonomy (GTDB): domain Bacteria; phylum Bacteroidota; class Bacteroidia; order Cytophagales; family Spirosomataceae; genus Dyadobacter. Next base: position 40,932 of record NZ_JBDSFX010000104.1, read on the forward strand.
TCGAAGTTGCGAAGAAGGGACGATCTTGATTTCATCCACATACATATCCCCGATCGTCTGTATCCATTTGGCAGGGGTTTCCTCACGGGTTTTGCGCAAACTGTTCGCCTGTGCTTTTCCACGGGCCTCAGCGATGGCTTCGGCAAAATTGGCAAAAAGCAATGTGAGCAGCAGTACAATGAAAACGATGATGTTGTAAGTAAGACTACCCTGACTTTTTTCGCCTGACAGGATCCATATATTCACGATCAGCATGACGAATGTTCCTATCCATACGGTAAACATAACAGGGTTACGGAACATGACTTTGGGGTTCAGCTTAACGAATGACTGGGTCATTGCTTCCCTCACCAGATCTCCCTGAAAAAGGGATGTATTTTGAGATTTCATTCTGATTTTCTGTTAATGATTCATTGAAAAATATTCTGCGATCGGGCCCAGGGTAAGTGCCGGGAAGAAGGATAATGCCGTGATGATCACGATGACCGCAAATACCATGATACCAAATGTACTGGTGTCTGTTTTGAGCGTTCCCGCACTTTCCGGGATGTGCTTTTTGGAGGCCAAAATACCTGCAATCGCGACCGGACCAATAATCGGCAGGAACCGGGAAAGGATCAGTACGATGCCGCAGCTGATGTTCCACCATGGCGTATTGTCGCCCAGCCCTTCAAAACCGCTGCCATTGTTGGCCGAGGAAGAGGTGTATTCGTAAAGCATTTCACTAAATCCGTGGAAACCCGGATTGTTTAATGTACCGGCTGTGAACTGCGGTAATGCAACTGCCAAAGCGGTACTGGCCAATATGAGCAGCGGGTGCAGCAGTGCTACCATCATGGCGATTTTCATTTCTCGCGCTTCTATTTTTTTACCCATAAATTCGGGTGTCCTGCCGACCATTAACCCACTGATAAACACTGCCAGAATGATAAAAATGTAGAAATTAAGAATTCCCACTCCCACTCCGCCATAAAATGCATTGGTCATCATGGCCAGCATCTGGGTCAGTCCCGAGGTGGGCATAAAACTGTCGTGCATGGAATTAATGGAGCCTGTGGATATAACGGTGGTGGCTATACTCCAAAATGCGGAGGCTGTGGTACCGAAGCGCACTTCCTTTCCTTCCATGGCCCCGGAAGAAATGTCAATGCCCATTTGAGCAAGTTTCGGGTTTCCATTCAATTCTGTAATGATGGTCGGAATGGTTAACAGCATGAAACCCAATGTCATCACACCAAAAATCATCCAGGCCAACCGGCGTTTTTTGAGGTAAAAACCGAGCGCAAAGACCATAGCCATCGGAATGATCATTTGAGCAAACATTTCAACCATATTGGTAAAGTAGTTAGGATTTTCCAGCGGATGCGCTGAGTTGGTTCCGTAAAAACCGCCACCATTGGTTCCAATGTGCTTAATGGCTACGAAAGCAGCCACCGGCCCGGTTGAAACCTGAACGGTATCGCCCTGCATGGATATGATCGAGTCTTTTCCCTCAAAAGTCATAGGTGTGCCATTGGCAATCAGCAAAATGGCTAGGATAACCGATAGCGGCAATAGAATGCGTACACAGGATTTGACCAGCAGATTGTAAAAGTTACCCAGCTTGTCGGTAGTCCTTTCTTTCAATGCAATGATCACCACTGCAGCAGCAGCCATACCGGTACCCGCACTCACAAATTGTAAAAACATCAGAAACAACTGACCGAGATAGCTCATGCCCGTTTCTCCCGAATAATGCTGCAGATTACAGTTGACGACAAACGATATGGATGTATTGAATGCCAGCTCAGCGGACTGCGAAGGATTTCCATCCGGGTTGAGCGGCAACCAGCCCTGGTTCATCAGTATCAGCATACCCAGGAAAAACCAAACCATGTTGATGGTCAGTAACGCAACCAGATGTTGCTTCCAACTCATTTCAATATTGGGTTTAATACCGCCTAATTTGAAAAACAGCTTTTCGAGCGGACCGAAAACGGGGTCAAGAAGTGTCTTTTCTCCTCCGTACACTTTTGAGATGTATTTGCCCAGCGGAATGGAAAGTGCCACTGTGGCGACAAAGACGAAGATTATACCTGATAATTCAGTATTCATTGGTTTAACAGTTTAAAATTTTTCAGGTTTTACGAGCACATAACACATGTATGCGAAAACCAGGATCGAGACGATGAATAGCGCGGCCATGGTTTCAGATTTTTTCGAAGTAGTTGATTGATTTGTAAAACAGCAGGAAGCACAGTGCACCAGCGGCCAGAAGAAGGATTGTTGTCATGATTGCGTATTTTAAGTTTTCACCTGTTCATACCAACCACGTACCACATTGCCATACAACTATTTAATAAGTTGATTTACAGAACATTAAATTAATTTTCGATGTTATACCAACAAAAAAAGCCTATCAAAATGATAGGCTCGTTATCAGAATGGAAGGATGGATTATAGTTTGTACTCCTCTATTTTGCGGTAAAGCGTGGCGATTCCGATCTCTAACAGACGGGCGGCTTCGGCTTTGTTTCCGTTGGTATAGTTGAGTACTTTTTGAAGATGTATTTTTTCAGCGCTGGCCATTGAAAATGCGGACATGCTTTTATCACCGTTGTTTCTTGTCTGGCTAAGCTCCATCGGAAGGCTTTCGATATCCAGAACCGGGCCGTCGGTCAGGATTACGCTTCTTTCAATCACATTTTTAAGCTCTCGGATATTGCCATTCCAGGTATTTTGTTCCAATGCGTGAATGAACGCCGGGGACAGGGATTTAATTTTCTTATTGGCTTTTAAAGCGAACCTAGCAGCGAATACGTTAGCTAATGCTTCAATGTCCGACACCCTTTCGCGCAGTGCCGGAATGGTAATTTGAAAAACGGAAAGCCTGTAAAACAAGTCACTTCTGAACTCGCCAGCAGCGATTTCCTTTTCGAGATCACGGTTAGTTGCAGCAATAACCCTGACATTGACCTTGGTCGGATGTGTATCTCCTATTTTGATAAACTCTCCCGCTTCCAGCACACGCAATAATTTAGCCTGCAATTCCAATGCCATTTCACCCACTTCGTCTAGAAAAATAGTGCCGGTACTGGCTTCTTCAAACAGTCCTTTCTTTTCCCTGATCGCTCCCGTAAATGCCCCTGCCTTATGCCCGAACATTTCACTTTCCAACAGATCTTTTCCAAAAGCTGAGCAATTGATCGCAACAAATGGTTTTTTAGCTCTTGTGCTTGCCTGATGAATGGATTGTGCAAAAACCTCTTTTCCAGTACCCGTTTCTCCGAGAAGTAGCACCGTAGTATCCGTTGGCGCTACTCTTGTGGCAAGATCAATGCTAGCCATTAAGTTTTTTGACTTACCAATGATGGCATCAAATGAATGCTTTTCACCAAGCTGCTTTTCGAGGCTTGCGACACGTTTGTTGAGTTCGGCTTTTTCAACCGCGCGGTATAGCAGCGGAATGATCCTGTTGTTGTCGTCGCCTTTGGTAATGTAGTCGAAAGCGCCGTTTTTGATCGCCTGCACGCCGTCGGGAATGTTTCCGTAAGCGGTAAGCAGGATCGTTTCGATAAGCGGGTATTTCTCGCGGATTGTTTTCAGGAACTCTACGCCATTGCCATCCGGCAGTTTCACATCACACAGCACAATGTCAATTTCTGCCTGATCCAGTTTTCTTAATGCAGTTTTGATGTCGCCTGCTTCGGTCACATCAAAACCTTCCAGTTTAACGACACGACCGATCAGCCCGCGTAATTTTTCTTCATCGTCGATGATCAGTACTTTCTTCATTGCCCGATTTGGTGCTGTTACATGATGATTACCACGACCGGACGGGATCACCCGTTTAGATTAGGGTGCAAACAACATTTCCAGTATTCAAAAATGACTCTAAAACGGTTTCGGAGTTCGTCAAAACTATTTTCCTTTTTAAAAAACCCTTGTATTGTTGATTCGTACGCGGCTTCGATCACCTGTGGATTGTCGGCCGTGCTTAAAAAAACGAATGGAATTGCTTTTTTCCTCAGGTACTCATTCTGATCGATTCGTTCCCGCAATTCCAGACCATTCATGACAGGCATATTGATATCACAAATAATAAGAAAAGGCTGTTCCTGAGTTGTTTCGAGGTATAACAATGCTTCCAGACCATTTCCAAAAAAAAGAATTTTATTAGGAATGTCCAGTTCGGCCACGACGCTCTTTATTAAAAACTGATCGTCGGCATCATCCTCAATCGAAATGATCGGTCCTTTTATTGACATTACATTGAAATGTTATGAAGTAAATCTTGCTGTAAATATCGCATTTATTATACCAAATAACAGAAAGCAATTCCAATAATACTTCCGCCGGCAATATCACAAGTTCATTCCGCCCGAAGCCTCAATGCGCTGCGCCGTGATCCAGCGTGCCTCATCCGAACAGAGAAAAGCAACCACGCCACCAATGTCATCGGGCATACCTACCCTGCCTAAAGCCGTGATGGTTTTCATATAGTCCTCCAATCCGGGATGCGCATCGAATGCATTTTTGGTGAAATCAGTGTGAATGATACCTGGCGCGACCACATTCACGGTGATACCGCGGTGTCCCAATTCCTTCGCCAAATACTTCGTCAATGTTTCAACAGCGCCCTTCATCGATGCATAGGCAGCATAACCGGGCGTTGAGAAGCGAGCCAAACCAGTGGAAAGATTGACAATCCGTCCATTGTCGGCCATGTATCCCAATGCTTTTTGGGTTAAAAAGTAAACGCCTTTGAAATGAACATTCATCAGTTCGTCAAATGCTTCCTCGCTCGTATCGGCGAATGCGGAACGGCGGTCGATTCCGGCATTATTGATTAAAAAATCGAAGCTGTTCCTACCCCATTTCTCCTGTAAAATCACTGAAAGCGATTTGAAAAATGCATCAAATGTGTGCACATTGGCAGTATCCAGCTGAACTGCCACTGACTTCCGTCCCAATGCTTCAATGGTTGCTACCACCTCTTCGGCCTCCTCAGCTTTGCTGCGGTAGACTACAATGACATCTGTTCCTTTTTTGGCCAGAGCGAGTGCCATATTTTTACCTAATCCACGACTGCCGCCTGTTACCAATGCTATTTTATTCCCTGATTCCATCATTTTGTTTGTTTAAAATTGATGGAACAAAGGTATAGGCAACCCAATCCTGAAAACTGTCGGTTTCAAATCAAAACTTACGAAATTCAAATCTCACACCCGAAATGCGCGCGGACTGAGCGAAGTATGTTTTTTGAAAAGATTATTAAAATGAGAAGGCTCTTCAAATCCCAGACTGTATGCGATCTCGGAAACATTCCAATCGGTGTGTTTCAAAAGGATCTTCGACTCCTTCACGATTCGGTCGCTAATGAGTTCTGTGGTGGTTTTGCCCGTGATTTCTTTTAAGACTTTATTGAGATAATTGACGTGAATAGACAGCTGATCGGCATAATCCTTGGCTGACCGGAAAGCCAGCTTCTGATGGGGAGGCTCGATAGGAAACTGTCTTTCAAGCAGTTCTATAAATAAGGAAGAAACCCTGTTATAAGCATTAGTCTCGGTGAAGAGCGAGGTAGCCGGTTGGAGTTTCTGTCCGAAATGGATCAATTCAATGACGTAATTGCGCAGCAAATCGTACTTATAAGCATAGTCAGATTCAATTTCCCGGAACATCTTGTCAAATAAAACTTTCACTTCTGCGATCTGTGCATCGGTCAGGAAAAATATGGGACTGCCGCCCGGTTTGAAGACCGGAAGCTCTTTCAGCCTGATACCGCTGTTGTCCTGCGTCAGGAAATCCTCTGAGAAAATGCAAAAAAAGCCGGCTTGATTTTCATCCAGCGGCTCATAGTTGTAGGGGATCAGGGGCGTCGCAAAAAGCAAGGCATTATGCTCAATGTCAATGACTTGATCGGCGTATTCAGCCCTGTTTTTACCAAGAATCAGGCTAATTTTGTAATACGACCGTCTGTTGTAAGGCATTGAACCGCTCTTGGAACGGTACAACTCCGCAGTCTTGAACAGATTAAAGTGACCGATCTCTTTCTGGACCGGCTCGGGAATGAGTTGGTCGATCTCTTTGTAAAACTCGGAAACAGTAGTTGCTTTTGACATACACAAACTTACAAAATTCAATCCAGTCGCCGCGAGCTCCTACTCATAAGTCACAAAAGATTCATCGGCATAACACCACAGCCATTTCTCTCCCGGCTCGGCAGAAGATGCCACCGGATGGCCTGTCTGATGAAAATGCTTGGTCATGTGCTGGGCAGGAGAGCTGTCGCAGCAAAGTGTTGCGCCGCAAGTCTGGCAGGTCCTTAAATGAACCCACCAACCATCCACTTTCTTACATTCTTCGCAAACCCGCTCAGCAGCAGTTTTAATATCTGTTATTTCATTGATGTGGTTACAAACCTGATCCATTTATACCTCGCTTAAATATTGATGAACAAAACTGATGGACATGGAGCCTTCGCCTACCGCGGACGTCACCCGGTTCATAGCTCCTGCCCGCACGTCGCCCGCGGCAAAAATACCCGGAGAACTGGTTTCCAGTAAGTAGGGATCACGCTCCGCTTTCCATACCTGACGGAAATTGCTATAACCCTTCATATCGCGCCCGGTTTCAATAAAACCTTTGCTATTCTTAATAATTTCGAGGCCAACCCAATCCGTGTAAGGCTTGGCACCAATAAAGATAAAAAGCGCATCGGCAGGCACTGTGCGCTCCTCGCTGGTATTGAGATCCACTAGTTTCAACCCCTCGAGATGATCATTCCCCTGCGCCTCCACGATCTCGGTGCAACCCAGAATGGTGATATTGTTAGTGCCTTTGATCTGGTCGATCAGGTAAGACGACATCGAAGATGTGAGATCATTCTTACGGACCAGAATGTAGACATTCCTTGCAAATTTGGACAAATACATCGCAGCCTGGCCAGCAGAATTGCCGCCTCCCAGCACATACGCATCCTTGTTACCGCAGGAACTCGCCTCTGTACTGGCGGCCCCATAGTAGATTCCTTTGCCTGTAAAATCACTGATACCCTTGGTTTCCAGCTTCCTGTAATCCACCCCGGTGGTAATCACCACTGCTTTGGCATTAACCTCGCTGTCGTCCCCGAGTACGATGGTCTTATATTTATCTTTTAATTTGATCTCTTTGACAAACTGTGGGGAAAGAAATTCGGTACCAAACCGCGTCGCCTGCGTAATCGCCCGGCGTGTGAGGTCAGCCCCGCTTAGGCCCATAGGAAAGCCGAGGTAATTCTCTATCCTTGAACTGGTTCCGGCCTGCCCGCCAGGTGCCTTTCTTTCTATTAATAAGGTACTTAATCCCTCGGAAGCACCGTAAACCGATGCCGCAAGCCCAGCGGGCCCTGCTCCGATGATCACCACGTCGTAGATCTGCTGCTTCGTTTTCGCATTCAGCCCGATACGCTCTGCAATGTCTATTAATGAAGGTGTTTTCAGTAAAATACCGTCGTCAAATATGACCACCGGAAAATCGACCGGGCACAAACTATTAGTAGCGGCGATCTGCTTTCCTGACTCATTGGATTCTACGTCCATCCACGCATAAGGTATCAAATTTCCCGCTAGAAAGTCCTTGATCTCGTGCGCCTTAGGCGAGAATTGGTAACCTATCACTTTGATGCCTTTAAAATCCGGGCGGTAGTTTGCCTGCCAGTCGCGCAGCAACTCATCTATCGCCGGGTATAGCTTTTCTTCCGGGGGGTCCCAGGGTTTCATCAGGTAATAATCCAGCTGCACATCATTAATCGCCTTAATGGCCGCGTCAGTATCCGAATAAGCCGTAAGTAATACTCTTTTTGCGAATGGAAACAGCACCATCGCTTTTTCAAGAAAATCCACACCCTGCATTTCCGGCATGCGCTGGTCGGAAACAAAAATGGCTACTTCCTCTCCTTTATTTTGAAGTTCAAGCAGACTTTCCATCGCTTCGGCCACGGAAGTGGTGCTAAGAACCTTGTATTTATCGCGGTAATGAGATTTGAGATCGCGGCTGATAGCCCGCAGCACTTGCGGATCATCGTCAATAGAGAATATAATGGGCAAACCCATAGTTGAGAATTTTTATAAAATGAGACCTAAATTATCCATTAATGGGAAAACAAACCAGAAATTCTGTTTTCCCGCTTTCTGTGTGAAGTGTAACTGAGCCGTGATGCTGCTTTACAATGCGCATAACCACATCCAACCCCAATCCCGTTCCCTTTCCAATCGATTTCGTCGTAAAGAACGGATCAAAAACTTTGGTACGAATCTCTTTGGGAATACCCGGGCCATTGTCACAGATCGACACTTTGATGAACTCCTTATCGCGGTGCGTGATGATTTTAAGTTCCGGATCAGGTTGATTTTCAAGGGCGTCAATCGCGTTATCGATTAGGTTCGTCCATACCTGGTTCAGCTCTCCTACCATTGCCTTTAAATGCGGCAAGGTCAGGTCAAACTCCTCGATTACCCTGATATTACCCTTTTTCAGTTTATAATTAAGCATAGTCAGGGTATTTTTAATGCCGGTATGAATATCGATCACCTCTTTCTCCCCGCCCCTGTCCATGTGCGTGAATGTTTTGACCGAACCCACCAGGTCTGCAATCCGCTTGGAAGCTTCCTGAATGTCGGCTACCATTCGTTCGGTTGTGAGGCTGTTGTTAATCCAGAGCAGTATCGGAGAAAAGTCGTCCTTATTGATTTTACCCTTCAAATCATCCAAATCCGATTCGCTAATACCAAACTCAACAAGGTTTTCGGCCATGTCGTCACATTCTCCTACATTATTGAGGTCCAGCCAATCAAGGATTTCGTCTTCCTTTTCAGATCTTTTCATCATCGACAGCACGGGCCGGTCGGTATTAGCCTGCAATGCCATCATTTTCTCATTGATAATGTCGATTTCAGCAGGAGACAAATGAATGGAGATCAGCTTTTTAAAAGCCCCTGGCTGCAATAGCAAATGCTTTTTTAATGAATCAGACCCGCGTACAATAGCGGCAGCGGGGTTATTAAGCTCGTGCGCCAATCCTGCCGACAATTTGCCTAATGCCATCATTTTCTCATTCTGCTGTTCAAGCTCCGTAAATTCCCTCACCCGGGATGTCATCACGATGACGAGTGCCTGGGTAAGTTCGTAATGCGAAATGATAAGCTCACGCAGTCTTTCCTGGGGGAATGTCATCAGCTGGGTCACCTCTGTGCATTGACCGTAGGCAACGCCGACTTTCCCTCTTGAAAAGGGTAAAACACCCGTTACGGTACCGGGGAGCATTTCTGCAATGGTCAGTTTGGTATTGTTCTGGATCCGGTAAAGCTCAATGCGCCCGCTGATGATGATGTGCGTTCCTTTCAACGGTTCGCCCGGCGAGGTCATGAAAGCACCTTCCGCCAATTCGTAATGTTCACTCTGATCAACCATCCATTGCAACTGGTCTTCCGGAACATCCTTAAAAACCGCAATGGATTTCAAATCTTTTGCACTGATATCCTTCATGAAAGAAAAGTTTGTCGTTAAGTACGAGCTCTAATTTCGACATAATTAAGGATTTTCAGGGCAAAATTTTACGTTAAGCTGACGAAATTAAGGTTGAATTTCAAACCGCCCCACCCGTAACAATTCGACTATACATCTTATACTCGGGAAACCCAATCGTCGATTCCGCCAAGCTAACTTCGACCCAGTCACGGTTCATTTGGTGAACGAAAGCACCATTAACACCTGGAAATAAAGACTTTAAAATTTCCAATGAATCCGCTTCAAGATTAATTTCCTCATGACCGAGCTCACTGGAAAAGTAATGTCCCCGGCAAAATCCGGCGGAAGTTTCAAATTCTATTTTGACCAGACTTCCAGACATTTCCTGTTGCATGACCTCTACCACAATCTCTTCGCGCAGGTCTTCTTCCGTCCCCAAAGTTTCTTCCTGTTCTCCCAGAATATCAATAACACTCATTTTTTCAAAGTTTAGTTTCCATGTCTTTTGCTGGACGGGCTCAAAAACCATTCCAAATCATTGCGTTTCAGAGGCGACGGTATGATTATTTTATTCTTCCAACTATGTTTCCTAAGCGGCATCCATCTTAAATCCAAAGAAATCATGAGCCTGGTTAAATACAACGAAAAGCGCAAGTTTGATAAAACACCTGAACCCAAAGGTGGCGAGGCGAAAGCGAAAGCATTGATATTTGTCATCCAAAAGCACGATGCGTCCAGGCTGCATTATGATTTTCGTCTGGAAATGGATGGTGTGCTCAAAAGTTGGGCGGTACCGAAAGGTCCGTCGACTGATCCGGCTGTAAAGCGGCTTGCGATGATGGTGGAGGACCATCCTTATGATTATAAAGATTTCGAAGGTATAATTCCCGAGGGAAATTACGGGGCAGGTACTGTGATGGTGTGGGACTTTGGGACCTATGAACCGCTAGAAAATGCTGATTCCAAGGCAGATCAGGAAAAAATATTATT
>NZ_JBDSFX010000105.1:0-17952 GCF_039919315.1 Dyadobacter sp.
CCAGGTTGTAGATTTCGTCAGGTTGAACATCCTGAATCAGGCGTGTCAAATTCATTGAATCCGTCAAATCGCCATAGTGCAGAACGAATCTGGGATTGGTAACGTGAGGATCCTCATAAAGGTGGTCAATACGATCAGTATTGAATAAAGAGCTACGACGCTTTACCCCATGAACAGTATATCCTTTTTCCAATAGAAGTTCAGTCAGATAAGCTCCGTCCTGTCCTGTCACCCCTGTGACTAATGCAACTTTTGACATATTTTGTTGAGTTTGATTGGTTAAAGAGCCAACAGGCCAAAGCTGTTAGCCCATAGAAAATTTATACAGCGTAGATTTCCTGATTTTTCAAGAAGTCTTCATAAGCGAGAGCAACACCCTCAGGAAGCTCAACAGTATGTTTCCAGCCTTGAGCGTGTAGTTTCGATACATCCATCAGTTTTCGGGGAGTGCCATCGGGCTTAGATGTGTCCCATTTAATTTCCCCTTGATAGCCGGTTATTTGCGCGACAAGTTCAGTCAATTCTTTGATGGAAAGGTCCTCACCTGTACCGATGTTCACTAGTTCGCGACCATCGTAGTTTTCCATTAGATAAAGACAGGCTTCGGCCAGATCGTCAGCAAATAGAAATTCTCGTTTTGGAGAACCCGTTCCCCAAGCTTCCACGAACGGCTTATTTTCCTGCTTTGCCTCATGGAATTTACGGATAAGCGCTGGAAGAACGTGCGAATTATGCAAATTGTAGTTATCGCCGTAACCATACAGGTTAGTCGGCATTGCGCTAATGAAATTGCAACCGTACTGGTCACGATAGGATTCACACAATTTTATCCCTGCAATTTTAGCTATTGCGTAGGGTTCGTTGGTTTCTTCCAATAAACCTGTCAATAGATAATCTTCTCTTAGTGGCTGTGGAGCGAGTTTTGGATAAATACATGATGAGCCCAGGAACATCAGTTTTTTTACACCATTGACGTGAGACTGATGGATGATGTTGGACTCAATCATCAAATTTTCATATATAAAATCGGCCCTGTATGTATTGTTAGCTACAATTCCTCCCACTTTGGCGGCGGCGAGAAATACGTAAGCAGGCTTTTCTTCGTCAAAGAAATCTATTACGGCTTGCTGATTCCTTAGGTCTAATTCAGATGAAGTTCTGGTTACAATGTTTTCAAAACCTTGTTGTTTTAAAGCCCTGAAGATTGCTGATCCTACCATTCCACGGTGTCCAGCAATATATATTTTAGCGTTTTTTTCCATGTCTATTTGCCTCTGATGTTTTGGATCGGTTGAAAAACTGAATGGGATGAATGAAGTTGTGTTATTGAACAAGTTCCGGTTTCTCCCTTTCTAACTTTTCATAGATTTTTTTAACGTCCTGTGAACTATTCTTCGCTAAGACTAAAATAGCGTCGCTAGTTTCTACCAGTACAATATTATCGACACCAAGGAACTCAACGTGCTTGGTGGAGCCAACAACACAGTTGTTTTGAATGAACCTGTGCTTTTCACCCTGTCCCTCCCAGTGCTCCCAAATAGATTCGAAAGAACCCAGATCCGACCAGCCAAAGTTAGCTTTGACCACCTTTATCTTGTCCGATCTTTCCATTACCGCATAGTCAATGCTTTTGGATGGAATGAGCATAGTCTCAAATTCCGGTAGAAATCCATCCGCCCTTAGGTCAAATGCATCAGTAGATGTAGATAAGATTTCAGGTTCAAATTTTGCCAATTCGCTGAGGTAGGTGCCTGCCTGAAAACAAAACATACCGCTATTCCATAAGAAATTTCCTGCTTCCAAAAATACCTTGGCTGTGCTTAGATCTGGTTTTTCTCTGAAAGAGATTACGCTGTTGGCCTCAAATTCAATGTAGCCATAGCCTGTTTCTGGTTTAGTGGGTGTTATTCCAAATGTTACCAGTGATCCACTCCGGGCCAGCGAAACGGCCTCTTGGATAGCTAAGGCGTATGCCTCCGCATCAGTAATAATGTGATCGGACGGAGTAACAAGCAAAATGTCATCTGGATTTGCTGACAATGCAGCAAAAACGATGGCAGCTGCTGTATTTCTAGGGGCTGCTTCAATAACTTCATCAAAGGATTCAATGCTCGCTCTTAACATGTCGGCTTGCGACAACAAAAAGTTGTCTTTATTACCAACGACGAGTGCTCTGCCTACGAGATGTTTGTTTCGTTCGGCCGTCAATTGAAATAGGGATTTGTCACCAAACATGGGAATATACTGTTTGGGCATTGATTTTCTGGAAACGGGCCATAAGCGGCTTCCAACACCTCCGGACAAGATGACATGGATCAGACTTGACATTTTTTTAATTAACGTTGAGATTAATAAACCAGTTTTCTAAATAAGCTTCCTGAGAATACAGTTATAGATCGAACTTGCCATTTCTATTTATTGCAAGACATTTAAATAGTTGGTTGCCAGGAAAATCATTATTAAGCAATGCAATTTGAAAGGGTTGCTTAATAATGACTACAAAAATAAGTGACGATTAGACTTCAACACTCGCAAAAGGACACCTAAACCGTTAATGATATCAGTTTGTGGTTTCCAGATAAGGTCACGAGTAGTTGCTTAGGAAAAGCGGATAAGTAGCCTTTGGATAGTTTCTCTTTTTTCATATCACGTTGAGTTGTTAAACTAGCTCACTAGTATAAATTGGAATTACTAAAAATAATTCAATTTGTCAGTAATTCCAATTTTTAGCACAGAATGAATTTTGGGCCAAAAATCGACATTTATCGTGATTATTGAAAAAATGTCATTATTGCGAAATAAGAATAATCATAACTGGATGATACGTTCTCAAATGTTAGCCTAATCCGACTAATTTTTTAAGCTTTGATCCAACATTTTTCGCTTTACTTTCGGACTCTTCGGAATAGTATCCATAACCATATCCGCCGTATCCGTAGCCATAGCCATAGCCAGCGCCATAATTTACTCCATTGAAAATTACAGATAAGTTAGAAAATCTTCTTGCTCTCTGTAAGTCACCGATACGTTTAAGGTGATCTATAATTGTATAATTAAATCGTACAATGTATAGGGTAGCATCCACATGTTCTGCTATTAAAGCAGAGTCGGTAACAAGCCCGTATGGTGGAGAGTCGATTAAGATGTAGTCATATTGCTCACGCATTTCGGCCAAAAGCAACGGGAGTTTTCCATTACTTAAAAGCTCGGATGGGTTAGGAGGGATAGGCCCGCTGGTAAGAACATCAAATTTCGGGTGAACGCCGGTAGACTGAACGAAATCCTCGTAATGCCCCTGACCAATCAGACAGTTAGAAGCACCAACCCTGTTGGGGACTCCAAGGCGTTCGTGCAATGTTGGTTTACGCAAATCAAGGCCTATTAAAAGCACTCGTTTATCTGAATAAGCTAAACTTGCTGCCAGGTTGATACTGATAAAACTTTTTCCTTCACCACCAATTGAGGAGGTAAACATAATAACCCGACAGCTACCGTCTCCAAGATACTGAAGGTTGGTTCTTAACGCTCGGAACTGTTCAGCAACAGCGCTTCGGCTCGTCATTTTTATGATAGACTCTTCACCTGGGACACCGTTTATAGTGTTTTTCATTTGTCCGATCTCTCCAAGGATAGAAGCATGGGTGACCTTTTCAATTTCCTCTCTTCTTTGCACAGTATTTTTGAGCATGAACAAGAGATTGATGATCAATAAAGGTATAACCAATCCAGCAACTCCAGAGCCCAACCAGATTAAAGACCTCTTTGGTTTAATGGGATGGAAAGTTGAAATCGGAGCGTCAATAAGCCTGCTATCAGTAACAGTGGACGCGTATGCCAGTGCCGTTTCTTCTCGTTTTTGAAGCAAATAAAGATATAGTTCTTCTTTAATGGATTGCTGGCGCTTAATTCCGACAAACTCCCTTTCTTTTTTCGGAATGCTACGAAGTCCTGCAGAAAATCTGGTGTTAATTCCCTCAAGGTTTCGTTTGGTAACAGCCATTCCGCGCTTTAAATTTTGAACATTTTCCCGAATTGACTGGCGAGTACCTGACAACTGGGTATTGATGGTCTGAAGCAATGGATTGTTTGGTGAAGTCGTTCTTGCATAGCGTTCTCTCTGAAGTTCGAGCTCATTAAATTTGGTCAAAAGAGAAACCAAAACGGGATCATCGATCATGTAGGTTGCGGGAGCTACGGCTCCTTCGCCGGCATTCTGAATATAGTTGTCGACACTTTCAAGAATGCTTATTTTGGTATTCACCTCATTAAGTTTAGAATCATTTTCCTTAATGTTTTCCAGGAAAAGCTGCGACTCTGCACTAATATCTGTGATACCCTGATTAGTCTTATAGGACTCGACATCTTTTTCAACATCGCCCAATTCTCCTGTGATAAGGCCGAGACGGTTCTCAATAAATTTCAGGGTGTTACTCGCCTCGCTATTTTTGTCACTCAAAGACGACTGTACATATACGTCCAGGAGCTTGTTAAGGACATCTTTTGAACGCTGAACGTCAGAATCTTCAAAAATCAATTCTAGTACCGTGCTCTTTATATTTGGTTGTTCTACTGATAGTCGATTTAACATTCCTTCGGCAAGGTTTTTGACTTCGGTAAAATGAACTTCAACGTCTTCGAATTCCGAGTCAGTGCCCTTTGTAACCACAAATGCTCCCCAAGCGTTGTTAAACCGTTGATTGAAAGTGAAAAGCTTGTCTTCGTCGTTAAATCGAAAATGGGTACTGTCCTCCATATGAATAATCAAAGGCTCTTGATAGCCAAAAGGATTGATCACCTCAGCCTTGACAATGATTGGGCTGGTTTTATAAAGGTTCACAGTTCTTAAACCGCTCTTCGAAGTGTAAGAAACATCCAGATTCAATTCCTTGATCACTTGCTCCATCAAAGTCTGAGATCTTATTATCTCAAGCTCATTTTCTACTAACTTGTTACCACCAAACTGGCTACTTAATTCTGATAAAATATCACCTTGTGCACCACTCAATCCCTTATTTTCATCCTTAATAAGTATACTTGTTCTTGTACTATAGATAGGTTGGGTGATCTGTAGATAAAAGAAAGCCACCGTTAGAGCAAGAAACAAGAATATAGGAAACAAATACCAATACCTGAAATACCGTCTGATATATTCATTCAAGTTGAAATCTTGATCTTCTTCTTCTTCGAGAAAATCTCTTGTAAGGCCATTTGAATTGTTATCTTTCATAAGTTGAGTCTGATAAGCTTCTAAATTAACTGCTTGTTTACTTGGTTAGATTCAAGATAAGAATACCAAGTGTACTTAATCCCCCAACGATTGTCACGAGAAGCGGTACAGTCCTTATCCTGCTGTCCGTATCCAGCATTCTCGCCTTTACCGGTTCAACATAGATCACATCATTTTTATGGAGGTAATAATACGGAGAGTTAAAAACATCTCTTGAAGTAAGGTCAATGCGTGCATATTCTCTTTTCCCGTTTTCTTCGCGAATGATCATCACATTAGCACGGTTCCCATATATTGTAAGGTCTCCCGCGAGACTGAGCACTTCGGGAAGCGTTATTTTCTCGTCAGGAATTACATAGACAGCAGGGAGCTTAACCTCTCCTAATACTGATATTTTAAAGTTTAAGTTGCGGACAATTACCGAGGGTTCTTTAAGAAAGTTTTGAAGACGAATACGTATTGAATCGGCTGCATCAGAGGTTGTCAGTCCGGCTACTTTCATTTTGCCTACCAGGGGAATTTCTATATTTCCTTCAATGTCGACCAAGTATCCTAATGGCTGCACCCTTGCGCCTCCAACACTTGAGTAGTTAGTACTTGCGGTGGTGAAGAGGTTTGGCGTGTTAAAAACTTCATTTGCCTCGGTATTCAAACTTCCCACAATAATGGATAAAATGTCGCTTGGTTGAAGTTTGGGAATGTATTTCTGAGTTATTTCCTGAGATGAGTATCGTGTAGAATCTCCTTGGAAATATACAATCGTTTTGGGTGAAACGCAGGATGTTGTTCCTCCAATTATCGCCATGGATGCGATAATGAATAAAGAAACAAATTTTGTCAAATGCCTGGGATGCAATTTCATAAATAAGCGATGAGTAAAATTTACTTTATTTTAAATGATTGTAATTCAGTCGATTATGTTCCTCTTCTTCCTATTTGCTAATCGTAGTCCTTGGAAAATACTTCTGTTAGGAATTAAGTGTGAAAACAATCAGAACAAAGGTAATCAGGTAGATTCTTGGGAATGTACAAGTATACGAGTTGACGAAATCTATGACAAATATAGAATAAATTCAATTACTGTCATTAAATATTTATAAGTTTTTCGTTTTGGAATGGATATTTCGAAATCCAGTTATTCTTGTTACTCTTCTGAATCATGTCTAAATGCTGGATTTTGTGCGCATCAGTGCCTAAAAAAGTAATCAAATTGTTACGCAGAAGCCATTCAGCCATTTTCGTAATGTTTTCTCCGTAATATCCTGTTAATGACAAAATATTGACCTGCAATTCGCAGCCCTGGTCAGCAAGCTTCTTATATACCGACGGATCAGAATAGAAGTAGGTATATCGTTCAGGATGGGCTAAAACAGGTTGGTAACCATTTTTAATAATTGAAAACAGTGTTTCAGCGGTATTCATCAGAGGAGTGGAATACGGAAGTTCCACAAGTAGGCGATTGCCGGGAAGTGTCAGAAATTGCTGTCCGGTAACCAGCAGCTCGTTAAAGTGTTCGTCAATAAAGTATTCTGCCGCGGCATCTATTTTGATTGTAAGACCAGCCTCTGCTGCGCCCTGTCGAACATTTTGTAGTCCTGATAGAATAATTTCAGGTGTGTTCTTATAACAATCCCACATTATGTGAGGGGTAGTAACAATATGTGAAAAGCCTAGCGCCTGCATTTTTGAGGCCATCGCAACGGCTTCTTCCACTGTTTCAACGCCATCATCAATTCCCGGGATGAGGTGCGAATGAATGTCTATTCCTATCCGGTCTAAACTTACATCCTTATTTTTTTTAGTATCGAATAACCAGTTGAGCATACGAATTTCGGTCTGACGGGGTTAAAACGTGATAACAGTATTACAACCTTTCGACCGGAATTTTGAGTTTGTTAAAGTTGGACAAATTTAAGATAAAAAAAATAACTCTTGACAGAATATTATGTTGAAATTTTTGTCGGTTACATAAAAAGGTAAAATTGTATTATTCTTTTGCATCTTTCCACTGCCTATCCCTTGCGCCACATAGTGCCAGAATCCCTTCTTTTCCTTAGTCCAAGATAAAATTAATATCTAAATACTCTCATTTTGGTTACAATTGAACCTGCTATACAAATAGAAGCCGATTGATCTTTATGCCGCAGGTTGTCGAAAACGTTGTCTTGATTTGAATTATTCTATGAGACCAGCACTTTTAAGTGAACTTGTAGATACAAACCCAGCCAGTTTTCACTCCCCCGACAACGCCTCCTGATGCCTCCACAACTCCTGAAAAAATGCACTATTCCTGCGAAGATCTGAGAATGTACCTTCGTCTACAATGTAGCCGTCACGGAGTATATATATGTAGTCGAATTTGGTTAGTAAATGCAACCGGTGAAGCGTGGAGATAACCGCTTTTCCTGCAAATTCGGCAAACATGTTGTCGTAAATCAATGCCTCGGTTTTGGGATCTACACTGCTGGTGGGTTCGTCGAGAAGTACAATAGCACTACTTCGGGCCGCAAGGATTCCGCGGGCTAGTGCCAGCCTCTGCTTCTGGCCTCCTGATAGGTTCACGCCCTTTTCCTGAATATTAGATTCCAGACCATTTGGGAGTTTATGAATAACGTCTGCGAAATGCGCAGTTTCACAAACCTGGAAGATGTCGTGCTGCTCAAATGGCAAGCCAAGGGTGATGTTATAATAGATGGTATTTTCAAATATCTCGGGGTCCTGCGGAAATAATGTTACATGATCTGCCAGCAACTCAATGCCAGCGGTAGTGCCATCAATACTGACATTTGTGCCTTCCTCTGGCTGGTACAAGCCCCGCAGCAATGCCAGCAATGTGCTCTTTCCGCTGCCGCTTTCACCGATGAAAGCAATTCGCTGCCCGCGGCGAATCCGAATATCTAACCCATGAAGACTATGGGCGCCTTTTTCGCTATCATAGACCTCACCATGTGAGAAGTTCAGGTTGGAGATATGAATTTCTTGCCAAGCTTTGGGCAAATCCTCTGAGGCCTCCGGGCGGTGTTGCTGCTCGTATGTTTGACCAATGTGCCGGGCTGTTTGGACTTCGGTATTGTATCGGATGATCTCGGTATATTGCCAGGCAATGTCTTGAAATACACTGGTAAATTGATTCACATAGCTCAGAAGTGTCACAAGACCTCCGACCAGAAATAACTGACCGGGAATATAGTTCTGATAAACATAGCCAGCGGTGACCACAATGTAAATGACGGCGATGAACAGACTGGCGACAAACCATTTCCATTCATTAATCACAACAGATCTTTGAAAAGGTGGAAACACCTCGCCGACTTTGCCCATCAAACTAATCTTCATCCGTTTTTCCAGACGCAGTGTGATCACGGTAATAATATTGGAAAGGCTGTCGAACAAGGTGGAGGAAACAACGTGTTCCTTTTCATTAGTTTCGTCCAGCGCCTTGATGAAGGGCTTATCGAATTTGAATATAACCCAGATGTTGATCAGCCCGATCAGCACGCCAATCGCCCCGAATACAGGCGAGAACCATAATATTGCAATAAACGAAAAGACGAATTTGGCAAATGCGTGCAGGAACATGAATCCATTCTGAAAGAAATCACGAAGCGCCTCATACGCCTTGCGAATCCGGTTAATGGTCGCCCCGCTGTGGTGGTCCTGGTGCCATTTGATGGGAAGATGCAGCGCCTGATGGTACATTTCGTCCAGAAAATTCCTGCTCAGATCAAAGGCTAGTTTGCGCTCCATCACTCTGGCCGGGCCATGAAAAGCCCATTCAAGAAGCATTAATGCAAAATAACCACCGGCGTATAGCCACACATTATCCAATGCGGCATCGGGATCTTTTTGGAATGATTGGATAAACCAGCCGTACAACAATGGATTCATGGCCAGCACAATGTTGGCCATCACAAACATGCCGTAAATAAGCAGGTATCGTTTGCGTTGTTGACGCGCATAGCGCCAGGCCGTGGCTAAAAGGGATATGTAAGGATTATTCATGACGCAGCATTTCGGACTGCAAAGATACCCTAATATGTAATCCCGGCTAGTTTAGACGGCAACAGAATGATCGGATCAAGTACATAATAGTTTGTTAATAAGCAGTAGTTTTTGCGGTATTGAGGATTTACTTTCTGAAAATCGCAATAAATGATCATCATTTTTCACTAACAAGACCGAACATCATATGAAAAAAGGAATTGGGTTACTAAGTATTATTTTTTTGTTAAGCCTGATGACATTGACCCCGGCGAGCGCTCAGGACGGCTGGATATCCATTTATAACGGTAAGAACTTTGACGGCTGGAAGATCGGCGCCAATGCAACGTCCTTTACCATTGTGGATGGCAATATTCAGGTTGCGGGCCCGCGCGCGCATTTGTTTTATGACGGGCCTGTTAAAAACCATATGTTCAAAAACTTTGAATTTCAAGCGACCGTTATGACCAAACCAGGTGCTAATTCAGGGATCTTTATCCATACTACCTATCAGGAAGATGGCTGGCCTTCACAGGGTTACGAAGTGCAGGTTAACCAGTCGCATACTGATTATAAGAGAACCGGTAGCCTGTATAATGTTGTCGATGTAAAGGAAACTTATGTCAAAGACAATGAGTGGTATACAGAATATATCAAAGTGGAAGGAAAACACATTACCATTAAAATCAATGATAAAGTAGTGGTGGACTATGAGGAGAAAGATGTGGACAAAAGAGAAGGGGATATGAAAAACAAGTTCCTGAAATCCGGCACATTTGCTCTGCAAGCGCATGATCCGAAGAGCGTCGTTTTGTATAAAGACATTAAAGTAAGGCCGTTAACTGAGTAATGCCGTAACTCGCGATGCATTTCCATTTTTGGTTATGGAAAACAATATTCATTTCGAATCTGTACTCGACCGCCTTCCTGCAAAGGGAGGCGTGTTTTATATCATGGTACCCGACTCAATCGCCCGGCAATTTGTGGAAGGAAGACGCCCTGCAAGAGTGCGTTGCATACTGAATGATATGGTAGAGTTTCAATGCGCGATCCGGCCGAAAGGTGATGGTGGCTTTTACATCAATGTCGGTACACCACTCAGGCAACAGGGGAAGTTTGTTTTAGGTCAAAAACTTTCAGTCCGGATCTGGAAGGATGACAGTGAATTTGGAAGAGACATGCCCGAAGAATTACAGGAACTGCTAGCAATGGATGAAGAGGGCAATCAGTTATTCGATCAGCTTTTACCCAGTCACAAGCGTGGGATTATCCATTATGTTGCCGGAGCCAAATCTGTGCAGGTTCGCATAGATCGCGCAATCATGCTTATTAACAGGTTGAAAGTGAAGAGTTAGATGCTGGTGCCGGCTTCATTTCCCTGTGACATGGAGCGATATTGGGTAGGGGAGATTCCTTCCGATTTTCTGAACTGCCTGCCAAAGTAATTCAGATCTGAAAAGCCTAGCTGATAGCATATATCGGAAATGCTGGCCTTAGTCGCTGACAATAAATTTTTTGCTTTTTTGATCTTCTCATTTAAAATAAAATCCAGCGGGCTGATGCTGAATTCCCTTTTGAAGGCCCGGTAAAATGATGTCCTGCTCATGCATGCCTTTTCGCTGAGCTCTTCCACATGGATCTTCTCACTGATATTAGCACGGATATAGTTGACCACAAACGCCAGCGGACTATCTTCATTGGAGTATGCGCCCTCTTCCACAGCCGCCAGGTTTTGGGTCTGAATAATATGAACAATCAGTTCTTGTAATGTCAGATCGGCCAAAATATCCTTCCCCAGTGCAGATCCCGAGCAAATACGGATGAGCTTATTGAGTGTCTGGGCCAGTTCCAGGTTATTGAGAAAATGGTACTGGTTATGATGCAGGTTCCAAAACTGATGTTTACCTTCTCGTGGATAGGTCTCGTTGAGGCGGTCTACGATATGCTGAATTTTATTTTGGTCCAATGCCAGCGCAATGCATTGCGTTGGATTGTCCAGGTTCGCATCTGGAAAATCAATTTTCATCGTCACATTGGCCGGTACCAACACAGTTTCGCCAGGTAGATAGTCAAAGCCTGGCTTGTCGAATAAATGCATCACCTTTTTGCCCCGGAGCATACTGGTAATCACGAAATCCGAAAAAGTAAGCGGTACCAGCAGGGAAGGCTGCAATGTTTCAAACAAATTCAGCTCACAATTGTCCAACGTGAAAGCCCGGCGGTTTTCGACCAGCGTTTTAAGGGACTTTTCACCTGAAACTGCCACCTGATTTAATCTATAACCTGCTGCCATAGCTTTGAAATGTCTGGTAAAGCCCAAGTTAAACGTTTCGGTTCGCAACTTAACGCCTTATAAATAAATATAAATCTTTTTTGATAAAATGAGATATTTATCCTACAATCTGGAACAATCGTACCATTGATTAACGTGCTATCAAGTTAGGTTTGTATTCATTATTCATTTAAAATTAACCTTTAAAGTATGGATACGACCACCGAAAACCCAACAATCGAAAGCAAACCTAAGGTCAACGAAACGCTGGCAAAAAGGCCTGAATTTAAGGAGAGGTACGGTAATTTTATTGGCGGCAAGTTTGTAGAGCCGGTTAAAGGTGAGTATTTTGAAAACGTCTCACCCATTGATGGCCAGGTTTTCACCAGCGCTGCAAGGTCCACCAAAGAAGATATTGAAAACGCGCTCGACGCAGCGCACAACGCATTCCCAGCATGGAGCAAGTCCGCCGCTACGTACAGAAGCAACCTACTTTTAAAAATCGCTCAGGTCATTGAGGATAATCTGGAATATCTGGCCATTGTGGAAACCATTGACAATGGTAAGGCTATCCGTGAAACCCGCGCGGCGGATCTTCCGCTTTGTGTGGACCATTTCCGGTATTTCGCGGGGGTGATCCGCGCAGAAGAGGGGAGTGTGTCCGAGCATGACGAAAATACGGTTTGTATCAATTTGCATGAGCCGCTGGGCGTGGTAGCGCAGATCATCCCGTGGAATTTCCCGCTGCTGATGGCTACCTGGAAAATTGCCCCGGCACTGGCTGCTGGTTGCTGCGTGGTGGTCAAACCTGCTGAGCAGACGCCAACTTCTATTATGGTGCTAATGGAGCTGATTGGTGGTATTTTGCCTGCTGGTGTTTTGAACATTGTGACCGGTTTTGGAGTGGAGGCAGGTAAGCCGCTTGCCTCCTCGCCGCGAGTGGCCAAAGTAGCATTCACCGGAGAGACCACTACGGGCCGTCTGATTATGCAGTACGCTTCCGATAACCTTATTCCTGTCACCATGGAACTAGGCGGTAAGTCTCCCAATATTTTCTTCCCGTCAATCGCCGATGAAGATGATGCATTCTTTGACAAGGCGATCGAGGGCGCCGTACTGTTTGCATTAAACCAGGGAGAGGTTTGTACTTGTCCGTCACGGATTTTAGTGCATGAAAGCATTTATGACAAATTTATCAGCCGGGTCATCGAGCGTACCAATGCAATCAAAATGGGCCATCCGCTCGATAGTACGACCATGATGGGCGCTCAGGCTTCCAATGACCAGTATGAAAAAATCCTTTCATACCTGAAAATTGGTAAGGAAGAAGGGGCAGAGGTGCTGGCCGGCGGGGACGCGCAGAAGTTTGAGAATGGGATTTCAGGTGGGTACTATATTAAACCCACCATTTTCAAAGGGCATAATAAAATGAGGGTGTTTCAGGAAGAGATCTTCGGGCCGGTAGTGTGTGTGACTACTTTCAAAACGACGGAGGAAGCCATCGCTATTGCCAATGATACCTTGTACGGGCTGGGCGCGGGCGTGTGGACGCGTGATGCGCATGAGATTTACCAGGTGCCGCGCGCCATTCAGGCGGGTAGGGTTTGGGTTAACAACTATCACGCCTACCCGGCACATGCGCCATTTGGAGGTTATAAAAAATCTGGTTTCGGACGTGAAAACCATAAAATGATGCTAGGCCATTATCGCCAGACCAAAAACATGCTGATTTCTTACGACAAGAATAAGCTGGGCTTCTTTTGATCTTATGACAAGCAGGGTATTGATCACGGCGGAAGCTGAGAAAATAGTAGAGAAACTACGACAGGAAAATGGAGAGTTGATGTTTCATCAAAGTGGCGGTTGTTGTGACGGCTCGCAGCCCATGTGTTTTCCAAAAGGAGAGTTCCGTACATCGGATAGTGATGTGTTGTTGGGGGAAATCGCGGGCTGCGGGTTTTACATGAGCCGGGATCAATTTGAATACTGGAAACACACTCAATTGACGATCGACATAACACCTGGGCGCGGGTCTAGTTTTTCGCTGGAAATTCCATTGGGGATTCGTTTTATAACCAAATCCAGACTTTACACTGCCGAGGAGGCCGGAGCGCTTTCACCCGTAGACTGACACATTAAATTTTCGGGGTGGCGAGCATGTAGGGCAGAATCTTGCCCGCATGTTTTCCACCCCGCTTTTCATTTTGGACGATTTTTGTTATATTTGTTCAAATCAAGCGGTTTGCTGACTGGGAAAATTTAAGTCAGCTCATTTTTTAACACGTCTGTTAATCAGCGGATTGACGGGCTTTATAGGCTGAATTTTGAATTTTAATGAATTTGAACTCCACGAAGACGTACTTAGCGCCGTGGACTCTATGAACTACCAGCAGGCGACTCCTATCCAGGAGCAAGCCATTCCCTACATTCTAAGTGGCAAAGATCTTTTAGCCTGTGCCCAAACCGGTACTGGTAAAACCGCCGCTTACCTGATCCCCATTCTTGATAAGGTTGCTCACGAGACCAATGTCCATACGGGTGCATTGATCCTGGTACCTACCCGTGAACTGGCGGTGCAAATCGATCAGCAAATCCAGGGGCTAGGCTATTTTGTGGGAGCTACCAGTATCGCAGTTTATGGCGGAAACAAGGGGCCGGAATGGGACCAGCAGAAAAAAGCCTTGACGCAGGGTGCAGATATTATAATTGCCACACCTGGCCGTTTAATCGCGCATTTACAGCTTGGCTATGTCAATTTCCGGGACCTGAAACATTTGGTTCTCGATGAAGCCGACAGAATGCTGGATATGGGCTTTTTGGCGGATATTCTCAAAATAATGAGTTTTCTACCCACTCAGAGGCAGACATTGATGTTTTCGGCTACGATGCCATCCAAAATAGGAGAGCTCGCCAAACGAATTCTTCAAAATCCCGAAGAAATCAGACTGGCTGTTTCCAGACCTGTTGATCGTATCGATCAGCAGTTTTATATGGCCAAAGACGAGCAGAAATTGCCTTTGCTGCTGCATTTACTCAGCCAGGAGCAAAGCACCAGTATGGTATTGTTTACTTCCCGCAAGTCGACGGTTGAACCCATTGTGCGCTCATTGCGCAAATTGGGAATGGTCGCGCATGGAATCTCTTCGGATTCCGAGCAGGCAGATCGTGAAATTGTGTTACGAGACTTTAAGAACAGAAAATTTCCCGTACTGGTAGCGACAGATGTATTGTCCCGTGGTATAGATATAGACAATTTGAGCCATGTGGTCAACTACGATGTTCCGCGCGACCCGGAGGACTATGTCCATCGCATCGGTCGTACAGCGAGGGCAGAGTCAAAAGGCACCGCCATTACTTTTATTAATGAACAGGATCAAAAATACGTTCTTAAGATTGAGCGGCTTTTTGAAAAGGAAGTAGAAAAGAGGTCCATTACCCAGGAACTTGGACTTGGCGATGCACCGTTGTTTGAACCCAAGCGTTTCCGTGCCACCACGGGACCAAGAAAAGGCCCGGGAGCCCGCCCTGCTGGCAAACCCGCAGGCAAACAGAATAGACGTAAACCTAGAAAAGAACAAAAGAATCCTACTCAGGCCTAGCCTGAATTCAGAGTTTGTCGGACGTAAGCAGCGAAAGGAATGTTGGATATTATGATTATATCAATGTTTAATTTGATGAAATCAATGATATGCGCATAGTGTGCCATTTTTCCTTTTCATTTGCCTTGCATTTAAATCGTCATGAATGAACTTAAATTGAGTACTATTGGACCGTTTGATAGATTGGATAAGGAATTATAAGTTCAGCGTTTCTGATCCTCCCATTATTACAATGGAGGGTTTGTTCTCGCTCTTGTTGCTGTTGCTGCTGAGCATTGCCGCTTTAACATTTCACCTGATCCGCATTCTTTTTAATTCCCCTGTTGATTTTTCACTGGACTGGAATTTATTCCTGAGCTGGATACCGCTGATAATCGCTTTTTCGGCTGATAGTTTATCCAAGCGTTTTGAAAGCAATGTTTTTTTGTTGACCATACTCAGTCTGGCCTGGATCGCGTTTCTGCCCAATGCGCCCTACATGATCACCGATCTGGCGCATTTGACGGTCGATTATCAGCGTGATCTGACCTGGCATGACATCATTATGCTTTTCTCTTATGCCGAAGTGAGTCTTTTCAACGGATTGGTATCCCTCTATTGGATCCACCGTTCATGGAGACGTGTTTTCGAAAAACGAACTGCTAATATCTTGTTGGTCATCAGTCTTCCCCTCGCGGGCTTTGGCGTATATTTGGGTAGGGTCAGACGGATGAATAGCTGGGATGTTATTCACGAGCCAAGGGCAATCCTCAACAACCTTCTTGAAAGTATCCTCGACCGCACCGCATGGGTGTTCAGCATGGAGATCGGAATGCTGCTCGGGATTTTGTACCTGGTACTGTGGGCGATCATCAGGTTCCGTATCAGGCATAGTAAAAAGACTAACTAAGCGCTATCATTTTGTTGTATGCAAATATCTGATAATGTAAAAGATTCATACTCCTCGCAGTACGATGAAAGTTCCGTTAACTGGCGTAATACCGGAGCGAAGTTCAAAGCGCTCAATATCGTAGAGTTAGCCAAAAATATTACATTCAAAAATGTACTGGAAGTAGGCGCAGGAGAGGGAAGTATACTCAGCTGGCTTTCGCAATGGGGTTTTTGCCAGGACATGAACTGCGTTGAGATTTCTGAAAGCGGCATTGAGTTGATCAAAGCAAAAAAGATCAGTGGTCTCAACGACATTCTATTATTTGACGGATACAAGATCCCATATCCCGACAATCATTTTGATCTGGTAATCTGCTCCCACGTAATGGAGCATGTAGAGCATGAAAGATTGCTTTTAAGAGAGATTAAAAGAGTTTCCAAAAATCAGATCTTCGAGGTACCCATTGACTTCTCGTTTTATGTGGACCAAAAGTTGAAGCATTTTCTGTCTTATGGTCATATCAATATTTATACACCTTCCTTATTTCGGTTTTTGCTCAAATCAGAAAATTTCGAGGTCAGAAAAGACATTTGTCATTTGTATGATGACGAAGTGATCAAGCCGCTATTTAAGAATAATCCTACCGGATTGTATGTTACTAAATTTAAGTACGCAGTCCTTCGACTTTTTCCCTATTTGCTTGGAATAAAACCAAGCTCCTACGCGGTACTGACTTCCAAAACGGAAAAGGACTTATCAATTTTTTAGGTGCTTTCAAATCCATTCTCTCCACTCTCCATCATTTACCAAGACAACGATCTGGTAGCAATTAATAAGCCGCACGGGCTACTGGTACACAGGTCGTCCATTGCTGCGGATACAGATATTTTTGCGGTTCAATTGCTTCGTGATCAGTTAGGACAAAAAGTCAACCCCGTTCACCGTCTTGACCGCAAGACTGCTGGTGTGCTCTTATTTGCATTAAATGATGAAGTAAATAGCTTGATGCAGCAGCAGTTTCAAAGTGGTCAGGTAAAAAAGATCTACCACGCCATTGTCAGAGGTTTTACGCCAGATAGCGGAGAGATAGACTATGCTTTAAAGCGAGAGGACGGAGCGGTACAGGATGCATTTACCTCCTACAAAACCCTGCAAAGAACCGAGGTGCCATTCTCAATCGGAAAACATTCCACTTCACGCTATTCTTTGGTTGAACTCACGCCAACGACTGGCCGCATGCATCAGCTACGCAAGCATATGGCCCACATCTTCCATCCCATCCTCGGCGACCGGCCTCACGGTTGCAACAAGCAGAATAAGTACTTCAAGGAAAACCTGAATATGACCAGTATGATGCTGCATGCGGTGAGTGTAGAATTTGTTCACCCTACTTCCGGGTGCAATTTGTCTATAAGCGCTCCATATCACTCAGATTTTCAGCAGCTTCTCCAAATTGTGGGGTTTGAGTAATCCTGCTCATTAAATTCCGTACAAATACTTTTATTTTTTTATCAACCTATTTCGATAATTTATCGAAATACAAATTTATATTGTAGCTGTAAATTTCAATAAAATAAAAACTATTAAAATTATTTTGTAGAATTACTTTGTAGATGTGCTCGAAATCTATTAATTTCGAAATAGTTAAGAAATGATAGATACTACAACTGAATGAAGTGATATGTAAAGACTATCAGATTTATAGGGGTAATAAGAGAACAAGTTGCCCTAAAAGTCAATACCAAACAATGAGCTCTCTTCTAATCCAAACCAGTTACACCTCATGTGAAATCTTCACTATTCCTAAAAATTTAAAAATAGGATTCTCGGGTATTTCGGCCCGCCACGCTGTACCTACATTTTGAATTCCAGAATCAAATGATAACCGTCAAAATTTACAAACAATTTAGCCACTTTATATGGCCTATTTAGACACTTACACAGCACCGTTAACCGCCTCAACTGCCTCACATCTATTAAGAAGAGCTACGTTCGGACCTAC
>NZ_JBDSFX010000106.1:0-3041 GCF_039919315.1 Dyadobacter sp.
GAATGTTCATCGAAAAGGGAGAGAATATCTTGATAACGGGCGCTACCGGATGCGGCAAGAGCTTCTTGGCCTGCGCCTTGGGCCGTAGCGCGTGTCTGCTGGGAATACGCACCCAGTACTTCGGGATGAACAAATTCCTGGACGCCCTGGCACAAGCCCGGCTTGACGGCACCTATCTGAAATGGATCAGGGCGATATCAGCAAACAAACTGTTGATCTTGGACGACTTTGGGTTAAAGCAATTGACCAATGATGCTAGAATCGCGCTGCTGGATATACTGGAAGACCGCTACGGCAATGGTTCTACAATCATTACTTCCCAGCTCCCAGTGGACAATTGGTACAACTTCATAGACGAACCAACGCTTGCAGACGCTATTATGGACCGGCTCTCAGCCTCCGCCCATAGAATTGCTTTAACCGGAAAATCACTGAGAAAAAGAAAAAATCAGTAAGTTTAAATTATCACTCTCGCTCAGTGCCATTAAGCCAATTTTTGGTGGCGTACTTTGCTCAGGAATTAATGGCGTCTTTTGCCCAGGAACACTGGAGTACTTTCGCAGGAATATCTAGGTAACGTCTTCGGTAGGTTCAATGATGATGATCTCACGGCGTAAGTTCTCAGGAAGCAGCATTCTCCCCGTTCCCTTTTCACGTTTTTTAGCAGGTGCTTTTTCCTTTACAACTTCAACTGCTTGCTGAGATAGTTCTTCTTGCTGGTGTTTATCTGTTCCCAGCTCGAAGAGATCGATCTGATTTGCATCCGTGTATACACTCGCTAGCTTTTCATTCTTTTTGCCGAATATATACCGCTTGTATTTATCAAGCTCAAAGTTCAGGGCCTGGATCTGTCCATCCTTTTCGGATATCAATTCCAGCGACTTCTCATAGAGTAATTTATAGTCTATCGCTGTATCTTCCATAACCCGAAGATACGGTGCAAAATCGGCCTAAACAACCTTATGAGGCACTTTTTAGCAGCTTTTCATACTGATTTTGATGATCTAAATTGTGTGCTGACAACGTTTTCTGAGGCGGACGGAATCCAGCATTACGCCCTGTAAAAGAAGTGTCAACTGATGGCTGGTGATGGCTATATTTTCTGACTTTGGCCATTCAAAAGTACCCTGTTCCAGCTTTTTGACGTACATCGCAAACCCATCCCTATCCCACTGCAAAAGGCGTATTTGATTAAGCCGTTTGCCTAGAAAAACGAAGACATCGCCGCTCGATGGATCAAAACCCAATTCATTCCGGACCAGGCCGGCCAAACTGTATATACCATAGCGCATGTCTGTTGGGCTCCGGTATAGGAAGTACCGGCAACTATTAGATAAGGCCAGCATTTTAAAGAATGAGCTTCCTGACAAAAGATGCGTCTAAAGAACCGAATAGCTCTATACGTGCTCCGGATGGAAAAGTGATCGCTGCCAGCGCTTGTTGATCTTGTGCAATTAAATCTGGTTGCGGAACTGATATCTGACTGAACCCACGGGCCGGTGCCACAGTGGCCACATTCTTGCCGCGGAATTTTTTAACCCAGTAATTGGATTTATGGTACCCTATACCATTCCGATTGCAAAAAGCCTGTTTGCTTATCCCTTGTGCCTGCCACTGATCGTACAGTTCGCGCATTTTTTCTGTCTCATTTTTCATGAAACAAGATTACGAACTATGCAAGTCTGTTGAAATATGGTTTTATCGGACGCATACTTTTTTCGAGCCCTTCCCAAAGTACTTCAGGTCAAAAAGGGCAGTTTTTTCAGCCATATCAAACGGAACATCCGAGTGATAAAGAGCCAGATCGTGGATCATTTTGAGTGAATGCGCCAACTCCTTGCAGCCCTGACATTCTACGAGATACCAAAACTCGGCTTGGGATTGCGTCAGCGGGGCGCCGACATCTAATGCGTGACGCGCATCATTCGTTGCGCTGACTTAATTTGCATTCGAGTCGATTCCTCCTTCATTCGTTAAAGTTTGCATATGACCATGAAAAGAGTGAGAAAAATGGAGAGGTCACCGCAAACTTTAACGAATGAAACACATCGGTCAGGTTTCGGGACTCGCACCCGTATGCCTCTCCAAGGCCATTTTGGCCTGACATTTAAAAATGGTTTCATAGAAATTTATTAAAGTTTGCGGGGCAAATATAGGGGAATATTTGCCAAGATTTCGGATGTGAAGATTAGCGAGGATTTGACGGGGCTGCGGGAGAGGTTAAAGGATATTTGAGGTAGCTAAATTCTTCGGGAGATAAATATCCTAGTGCATACAGACTAAGCAAGGCCGAAGATTCTATCTGGTCATCACACGTCTACATAAACAACCTTATTCATCGAAGAATATATACCACTGGTCGAAAATAATTGCTGGTCCATCGATAAAGGCCTAACATTGGGTTAAAAAAAACTCACCCCAGATTTCGCGGTCGCGGGGTGAGATAAAGACAGTTTAAACCATTTTTCACAATTCAAACCTTAACAAAAGTATGAAGAAATTATTGCTATTGGTCGCTGGTGGCCTATTTTTCTTGTCATGTGACGACAACCAAAGTAAAGTTGCACCCTCTATTTCTGCCGAGAGTAAGGCCTCAATTAAAGACGTTGAGTTAGCTGACGGAGTTTTAAAATTTTCGTCAAGAGCTCATCTAAATAATGTGGTGAAGGAAATAACTGATTTCAAGGAGATGTATAAATGGTATTCAAAACCCGGTTTTACTTCTTTATTAGAACGTCAAAATTCTATTACCGGCGCTCAATACGATGAAATTGCTAAAACTGGAGAATTTGGCAAACTATCTGACCTTTTAGTTTTCAGAGGAACTGGTGAGAATAAAATACTGGAAAAGATTGTAGATGACCCAAGGCTTGCCGCAGTTTTGAATTCGAAAGGATACATTATTGTCTCTGATACCGCATATCATATTGGGGTTGATGTAGCGAGTGCAATTAAAATTAATGGAGACAAAAGTATTTTGAAAGAATTTTTACAAAATCAAAATTTGCAAGGAGCCAAATTTACAAAAGTTGTAAATGAGC
>NZ_JBDSFX010000107.1:0-14569 GCF_039919315.1 Dyadobacter sp.
ACGAGACCGTATGACCCTCTCAGTTTTAGCGTTGAAATAAATGGAATGCGTTTCATGAATTCCTCCTCAGAAACTCTCCACCCAGCCGATACCACGGGAAAAAGTCCCCAGCGACGGTCAGGATGGTAGCGGTACGAACCGTCGTAACGGGCGGCTACTTCGAGCAGGTATTTTTCACGAAAATCATAATTTAAACGTCCTACCAGTGACTGGCTGGCATATTCGCTCTCAGAACCACTGGTGGTCTGATTATTCAAACCCGCCTGATCGATCTGGTCATTGGTATAAAAAGCATATTCTCTTCCCAATCCCGCCCAACGGTTTTTAGACTCCTGCTGCTCGTAAACCAATGTTGCGCCAAGATTATGATTCTTGGCAATGACGGTATTGTAAAACACCTGTCCCTGGAATGTGACGCGGTTATTATCCGAGAAATTGTTACCGATCCTGGATGGGTTACGTTGCGCGTGGGCCGTGTATTTGTCGGTCGTGGCGTCGTAGGTATACAGGTTGTAGCTTTTAGAAAGCGACTTGTTCCGGTAGTTATTGCTATCGTAAGCCACTAATCCCTTCACTTTCAGGCCTGGAACAAATGGTACCGAGTAAGTCAGCGCAAAAGTGGATTGAAAAAACTTGTTGACCTCATCGCTGTAACCTGTCAGCGCACCATTCGCCAGCGCCACCGGATTGTAGCCACCGCTCAGCAGGGCAGGATATTTCGGATTGTCGTTCGCATAGGGACGCTCGGTAGCCAGTGCGATGCGCGTACCTTTATAAATGTTAAAAAAGTTATCGCCAGGTTGGTTTCTTTTGTCAAAAAGCCCGGAAAGGATCAGGTCAGCTTTCAGGTTTTTCGTCAGATCGATCCCCACATTGGTACGGAAAGTATACTTCTGATAACCCATATCGCCGGTTTTCAGCAGACCGTTTTCTTTTTGATAACCAAAACTTGTAAAATAAGTCGCCGCACCCTCACCGCCAGAAGCGGAGATAAAATGCTGCTGTTGAGAGGCCGATTTATTCAGTGTTTCCTTGTACCAATCTGTACTTTCGTAGCCAGGTGCTCCGGACCGGAATTTTTCAATTTCGTCGGAGGAGTATACCGGATTTTCGCCCAGGTTTTTCGCTGCATCGTTCCGCATTTCAGCCCATTGTAATGCGCTGGTCATGGTTGGAACATCGGTAGGACTTTGGCGACCGTACACTGCGTTGTAACTGAACTGCGGTTTTCCTTGCTTGCCCTTTTTCGTTGTCACGATCACCACACCATTCCCGGCGCGGATCCCGAAAATCGCAGCAGAAGCATCCTTCAAGACCGAAATGCTTTCGATATCATCTGGATTGATCTTCTGGAATTCGTAACCACCATCACGGGCGACACCGTCGACCACATATAGCGGCTCGCCAAAGCCACGGATGTTGATGTTGGTACTGAATGAACCAGGCTCACCCGAGTTCTGCCGGATCTGCACACCCGCCACTTTACCCTGCAGGCTCTGTGCAAGACTGGTATGCGTGGTGGTTTTGATCTGATCAGAAACAATGTTGGAGATAGCGCCCGTCAGCGTTTGCTTTCGCTGGGTACCATAACCTACCACCACCACTTCTTGCAAATCATCCGAGCTGGATTCCAGTTTAACGTCAAACGATGTACGGTTTCCGACTGTAATTTCCTGTCTTTTATAACCCAGAAAACTGACGATCAACACTGAACCGGATTTAGGAACGGCCAGCGAAAACTTACCATTGGCATCGGTAGTCGTGCCTTTGGTGGTACCCTGCAACACCACGCTGGCACCTGGCACAATGCCATTTTTTTCATCTCGGATTTCCCCGGATACGTGCACTTCGTCCGCATTCACCTGGGCAGTACTGGTTACCCGGCCTACGATCAGCAGACAAAATGTCCAGCATAGTAACATTAAAAATTTCCGGGAGCCCGAAAAAACTCCCTGTTTTAATAAAATTTGATTTTCCATATCATCTGATTAAGTCCATGTTAGTTTCCCTTTTTAATGATCAATACTGCTGTCCGCGGCTCCTTTTTGTAGCTTTTTAAAGGTCAGGGCATGGCAGTTCCCGTGAGCCTTTTCGGGGCTTTTCATTCTTACCATCATTACATTATTAAGCTGATGTGTTATATTTTGGTCGGCCGAACCATGGGGTCAAAGAAAGGACGGGCGTATTAAGAAATGGTTAATAAATGATTAACAGCTACGCAAAAGCCATTAATTTTTTCATTATCCGTATAAATAATTGAGAAATTTGAGGTTTTCGGGGAGAAAGGAGAGAAGTAGTGAGAGCGTACGTCTTTTCTTGTTGTTAGTCTTTACTTGTTAAAAGTATTTGAATCTATGTGGGCATCCCCCACTTAGCCGAGGTCCTTTCGTCGGTACAGCTCGACAGCGACCATACAATAAAAAAAAGCCCGCTTACAATGTTAGCTTACACGGGCATCCTTATTTTTTATAAAGAGTATAGAAACCCCGACAAGCATAGACATACAACTACAAACCCAAAGCCAATAACCCGACTTATACGATATTACTTGCTGATAATCTCCCGCTTCGTTAGCAAGGATACTATCAAATAGCAAAAAAGAAATGGCAAAAAGTGTCGCCAATAAGCTTAGAAATACTGAAATTTTGTTATTCCTCTTAAGCATAGCCCATGAAGCAAATAACAATGGGTTTGCAATCCAGGAAATTCCTGCACCGCCAGTAAGCATCGCAAACCAACCCAACAAAAATACCATAACCGAATCTCCACATTGAGATGTAGTGCAATAGCTTTTCTGAGTCAATGAAGACAAAAACAGAATACCACTAATCATTATGACGGCCTTTTCCAATTTACGGTTCTCATCCATTTTCTTGCTTTCTTATGAGTTACAAAAACACCCCATCATAATCCAACAAAATAACACCCGATTTCGAGGTCACTACTTTATTCAAAGATAATTGTGTTCTGTCTTTAATATCGGAAAACAATGGTTTGCCTCCGCCGAGAATGATCGGGTACATTGCGATCAAATAATTGTCGACAAGGCCGAGGTTAATGAAGCTGGTAATCAAACTTGCTCCGCCGTAAAGCCAAATGTCTTTGCCAGGCCGATTTTTAATTTCCCACACATGCTCTGCAATATTCTCACTAATATAGGTTGCCCGTTCATCCGTCACATTCGGGCTCTTTGAGAACACGTATTTCTCTTTACTGTGAACGCCGCTCCACAGCTTCTTTTCCGGCGGCGATGCACTCTCGCCTGGATCGTAGTTGCCCCAGAGATCATAACTCAATCGCCCGTAAAAAATGGTGTCAATTCTCGCAAGAAACTCGTCAAAATGGGATTCGAAAGTTGATTCAGCAGTGGGGTCATCCTCAATTCTGCACCAGTCTGTCTCACCATTCGGGCCTTCGATGAAACCATCTAATGATACAGCCAAATTCAAAATAACTTTTCTCATGGCGTTACTATTTTTTGCTTGGTGATGATATTTCTTGACATCAAGAAAAGACAATCGTCCAAGAAATCTCCCCCCTCCAACCCAGGGTTTAAACCCTGGGCTAGTGAGGGGGGGAGCCATTCTACTCGCTACGTAAGCTCTTCACGGGATCAAGCAATGCTGCCCGCACGGCCTGGTAACTGACTGTGAGCAAAGATACTACCACTGCCAGCGCACCTGCAAGCGCGAATACCCACCATTGCATGCTGATGCGGTAGGAAAAGTCGTTCAGCCACGTATCCATGGCCAGCCAGGCGATCGGCGTTGCGATCACGATCGCCACCAGCACAAGTATCAGAAATTCCCTGGACAGTAATGTAGTAATGCTCATCACAGATGCTCCGAGTACTTTCCTCACTCCTATTTCTTTGATCCGGTTTTCCGCCATATAAGCGGCCAGGCCAAATAATCCCAGACATGAAATGAATATGGTAAGACCTGCAAATAAGCCCGTTAGCGTAGCGACCTGCTGCGTATCCTCAAATTTCAGCGTGTAATCTGCGTCTACAAAATGATACTCAAAAGGATAGTCAGGATTATATTTTCTAAAAATTGATTCCGTGGCTTTCAGGTTTGCTTCTGTTGATTTCGCTGCATTAAATTTCATATGAATGACATTGAAATAGCTCTTCGCGCCTTCAATGATCATAGGCCGGGCGTGATCGTAAGGTGACCCGATCAAGAAATCCTTGATCACACCGACAACCTGGTAAGGCACATCGCCGTCCTTGACGATCTGTCCGATCGGCTCTTTGAAACCCATGACCCTGGCAGCCGACTCATTAAGGATCATCGCGCCGGAGTCTGAGGGATATTTGGTGAGATCCATGTCGCGGCCGGCAATCAATTGAAGTCCCGCAGTTTTTACGAGTCCTTCATCTTCTGTAAATCGGTCGAAATCCAGTTTTTCCCCCTTGTTCTTGCCCTGCCAGTCTACGCCCCAAGTGTCGCTGTTACCAAAGCTGAGGGGTGAAGCCGTTTTCGTAACGGACGACGCTATACCGGAACTGATTAGCTCGCTTCTGATTTGCCGGTAATTCTTGTCAATGTCGCCCGTGAGCCAGTGATAAACCACCTGTCCGCGGTCGTATCCCGCATCGCGGTTTTGCGCGTAACGTATTTGCTGCACGACTATCAGCGTGGAAATGATGAGTGTAATGGCGAAACTGAACTGTAAAACCACCAGTACTTTTCTCGGGCTCAGGACTGCATTTGTCCGCTTGAATGTACCTTTCAAAATGGCTATGGGCTGAAATGAAGACAAGAAGAACGCGGGATAACTGCCCGCAATGATGCCCGTAAATATCACAAACAGTAAAGTAGCAATCCAAAAATATACACTATTATACGGAAATTCTAACTCCTTACTAATCAGCGTATTGAAAGCCGGTAATGCAATTGCGACCAGCAACAAGGCAATGATTCCAGCGATCATAGCGATCAGAATGGACTCGCCGATAAACTGCCCCATGAGTAACCCTTTGTTTGCCCCGGCAGTTTTTCTGATACCCACTTCCTTCGCACGTTTTTCGCTCCGGGCGGTGCTGAGATTCATGAAGTTAATGCAGGCGATCAGTAAAATAAAGGCCGCAATGATGCCAAACAGACGAACGATTGCGATCCTTCCGCCCGAGATTTCTCCATTCGTAAAATTGGAATACAAATGCCATTTGCTGATCGGGTGCAGAAAAACTTCATGGTCTTCCCGTCCGGCAGAATGCTTCATGGTAATCCCCTTGATTTTTTCTGCCAATATCGCCGGATTGACATTTGGTTTCAGCTGCACAAATGTTTTGACCGAGTTATTACCCCAGCTATCGTCATCATCGCCTGTTTTTTTCAGGTACTGCCAAGGAAGAATGTAGTCGAAATGGAAAACGGTGTTGGTTGGAAGGTCTTTCAATATTCCGGTGACCGTAAAATTATCCTTATCAATCGTGATTACCTTGTTCAAAGCATTCTCCGTATCAAACATTTTTTTTGCCATCTTTTCAGTAACTACGATGGAATAGAGGCTGTTCAGCGCAGTTTTTGGATCGCCCTGCAGCATTGGAAAATCGAACATTTGCAAAAAAGAAGCGTCGGTAATGAGCGCTTCGTTCGATAATTTCTTCTCTCCCACTTTGGTTACGAACCAGCGTGAATATTGGCGGGAAACGTTAGCCACTTCTGGATATTCTTCCTTCAATGTCGGCCCCAGGATTTTCGGCGTGTTGTCCCAGCATTGTAGCTTCCCGTCGAAAGTACCTCGGTTCCAGGCGTGGTACAGGTACTCCTCGTTGGTATGAAATCTGTCGTAACCTACCTCATTATAGATCCACAGCAAAATGAGCAGGGCACTCGCCATACCTACGGCGAGCCCCGAAATATTAATGATCGAGAAACCCTTATTTCTCAGCAGATTTCTGAATGCGATTTTGAGATAGTTTTCTAACATAGCCCGCCATGACTTATTGGTGAAAATTCACAGCAGTCAGCTCAAATAACTTGCCAGTGAATTATTAACCTAAAAATCAATTAGTTAACCATCAAAAACATTCAATAGTTGTTCAGTAACGGACAGTATTTGTTCAGTTTGGAACGTGAATACTTTCCGAAAGAGATACCTAAAATTGGAGTGTCCAAAATATCTCACTCTAAAAAGAAATCACAGAACGCTTTTCCTGCCCATTGATAATATCGCTGATCGTGTTCGCCATTGCCGTAGTACTGGTCCATTTTGAAAAGTCTGCATCGGGCATATATTCCCTGTTCAGCGTGGTATCCAATGTTCCAGGCAGCAAAATATGGGAAGTAATGCCGCTTTTATTTTCACTTTCATTGACCAATGTAGAAAAATTAAAAAGCATCTGTTTCGATAATGAGTAAGCGAAGTTACCAATCGCGCTGCTATTGTTCATCGCAGCTTTGGCCCCGATAAAAATCAGTTTTCCACTTCCTTTTTCCCGAAAATGGGCTAGCAGAGATTGCGCGGTATTGAATGCGGTTGCGAAATTGAGCGATACCATTTTGGAAATGTCGTCCCATTTGGTCTTTTCCAATCCACCCGGAACAAAACCTCCTGCCAGGAATACACCAGCCAGAATATTATTTTCTTTATCCAATATTGACCTTACCAGCGTTTCCGAATCCTGCTGACTCGTCAGGTCGGTTTTGTAGTAGGAAATGCTTTCTGTTATCTCGCTACTTACTTCCCGCACAGAAAGATGAAGATGGTAGCCTGCCGTCAGTAGCGTTTCTACCACGGTTTTGCCCAGGTTACCCGTGCCGCCGGTCATTAGGATGTTGTTCATGTTTGTTTTGTTTTCCTAAGGCTGAAGCCTTAGGTTGGTGTTTGATTTCTTTTGGCTGAGTCCAGCGTTAGGCGTAGTCCTCTGACCGCCTGGCATCCCGGTACGTTTGGTCTCCGACCGCATTGGCATCGAGTAAATTCTCAGCATCATGACAACAAAAAAGAAGACTGTCTGGTGACAGTCCTCCATACAATGCTAAGCATTTTCCTCCATTCGTTCAAAACCCTCCCAAAGTAGCTTTAAATCAAAAAGAGCAGATTTCTCGACTTCATTGAACGAGATATCCGAGTGGTAAAGTGCCAGGTCGTGTATCATTTTCAGAGATCTGGATAGTTCCAGATAGCCCTGACCCTGAACAGATTCAGAAATTCCGCTTGGGAAGATGTTAGCGGTATGCTAACGTTCGATACGTGACGTGTATCAACCGTTGTGTTGACTGAAGGTACATTCAAGTCAACATTCTGCCCATCCAAAGTTCGCATTTTTGAAATAGATTAAGGTGGATAAAAAAGGAGAGGTCACCGCGAACTTCACCAAAGTGCTACTTTGTCAGGTCTCGGGACTTGCACCCGTATGCCTCTCCAAGACCATTTCTTACACCCGATTTGTGATGATAGTAGCATATTATTTTTATGAAGTTTCGCGTGGCAAATATAGGGGTTTATTGTAAACTGCAATGGGGTGAGGAAAAATGGTGTCTTTGAAGAAAGTTTGTGTCGCGAGTGTTGATAGTCACCGCAAGAAGAAAGTTGCTTAATTTAAAGTTATTGGGTACTTTTTAAGAAAATACTAAACTGGAGTAAAACTCGAACCTATAAATGGCGGAATTACACGTAAGCAAAAAAACAATTGGAAAATTATTTAGCGAAATGCAGAATAAAAAATTCGTTATTCCTGATTATCAGCGACCTTATAAATGGAATATAGAAAAATGCGAAACACTTTGGGTTGATATCGAAAATTTTGCTCAAACAGATGCCCAAATTGGAGCGGACTATTTCTTGGGAACAATCGTGTCCTACACCAACGAAAAGAAAGATCAGGAAATAATCGACGGTCAGCAAAGAATTACTTCTATCTTGTTAATGCTCAGGGCCTTTTACAAGAAATTAGAAGATATGCTAGAAGATGACGATGTAATTGGTCTAAAAAACCAACTTGCGCCCTGCATTTGGGATATAAATCCTATTTCTCAGAAGATTTCGGATAAAACAAAAATCCACATTGAATCTCTTGTTGCAACCGAGGAAGACAATGAAACTTTCCATAAGATACTCGAAAATGGCGTTGCGGCACAGGCCGCAAACGACAATTACTCAAAAAATTTCATCTATTTTAAGAATAATTGTGACACTTACGCATCAAAAAATCCAATGCAGTGGAAAGAATTATGCATAACTATTTTACAAAAATGCATTATACTTCCCATCGAATGTGAAGCCCAAGATACCGCCCTGACAATTTTTTCTACATTAAATGACCGGGGAATGCCACTCGCAGATTCTGATATTTTTAAAGCCCAAATTTACCGCAATTGTGTTTCTGATCAACAAAAGAAAGAATTTACAACCCAATGGAAAGATCTAACTCAAATATGCAAACAAGGTAAATTATCAATAGATGATGTATTTAGGTACTATACCCATATATTAAGAGCTCGAAACAGTGATAAATCAAAGGAAGTTGCGCTTAGAAAGTTCTACGCAGACGGCAAGTATTATAGGCTAAAAGATCCACATATTATGTCTGAAATAATGTCATTAGCTGAGTTTTGGCGATATACAAATGTTGATGTTAAGCCTGATGATGAAACAAAATATACTATATCTGTTGAAGCTAGAAAATATTTGCATTGTCTTACTTGCTACCCCAACGAATTTTGGAAGTACGCAACAAGTGTTTTCTTTGTGACCAACAAAGACAGTGAAACCTTTGACAAGGACTTTATTGGCATTCTTAAAAAGTCAGTATCATATCTTTTTGTGAAATTTATAGAAATTCCAAGTGTTAATGCTATCAAAGATGACATTTACTCGACTTGTATTTTACTGGCGCAAAACAAAAACTGGTTCTCCAAAACCCATTTAAACGAAGAATCTCTAAACCAACAAATCGGTGGGCCTACATCAAAAGCTTTATCAAGAGCACTTTTACTCCTTGAAGCTTATCTTCACGATGAGCAGAGAGACTTGATTTCAGATACGTTTGATATTGAACATATTTTCCCAAAAAAGTGGCAAAATACAAACTATAATGGTTGGCATTTAGAAGATGCAGAAGCGTACCTGGACAGGCTTGGCAACAAAATTGTTTTCGAAAAGAAGCTGAATATTCAGGCGGGTAATGGGTATTTTGGAATAAAAATGCAAAAATATAATAAATCTAAAATAGCGATAGTTCTAGCGCTTGGTAAGTACGCAAAGGATGATTGGGTTATGGGAGACATCGAAGAACGAGAAAAGAGAATTAAAGAAACGATTATCAACTTCTTCAAACAAAACTTTCCAAAAACAGAAGGAATAAATATATGAAAGGTTAAGAGTGCCAACCAGTAACATCACCCGATCTCGTTCAGGTGTAATCTCCCGACTGTGTTCCAAATTGTACCGAAACAGCCCCCGTTAGGCGTAGTCTCCAGACTACGTCTCGGCGTTAAGCGGTCTCCGACCGCATTGGCATAAAGCAAAGTCTTCTTTGAAATGGTTTTTAGTTTTGTTAGTTGGTCTTTTCTGAATTTCGGTCTGAGACCGACAACACTCGGACATACCGGGACGCCGGACGGCCAGAAACTATGCCCAACATGGTTCTACTAACCCAAGGCTTCAGCCTTGGGCCAAAGAAAAGTGGGTGCCCCTACCCCTTAAACATATCCATATAATGCTGCGAAGGCATCAGTATCCCGCCGCTTTCGGCATAAAACGACGCGTCGGTAGCATAAACGCCTTTTTGCGTGCGAATCCATGAGCCTGATGCTTTGGGGTGGTAGCTCATCAGGCGCTCCCAGTTTTTGTAGTACTGATGCCCGTTTGTCTCCTGCAACCCTATGCTCACGCCCGGGAAAGGCTGCAAACGTGCGGCTACGTTTTTGTTCCAGTCCACCAGTATCGGGTTAACGGTCAGGTCGGCGCAGAAGCATGGGATCTTCTTTTCGTAGGCCATCTGGGTAATTTTCATGGTCATACTCAGTGTTTTGGCAATCGCTTTGACTACGATCGCGGAGTAGCCGAGCTCAATGCGGTGCGCGGCGTCCTCCACCGTATGCGCACTTTCGTCGGCAGCGATGCATATGCCCAAATCACCGACAAATGTTTCGTTGCTTTCATCAAATGGTTCTTCAATCACGGCGATCTGGTCCAATGCGCCGATCTTTTTGGCATGGTCCAAAAACCGCAGTAATGTCTCCTTTTTTTCATACCGGCCATTCGCGTCAAAGTAGTAAGGTATCTTGCCGTTTTTGGTATAAGGTGTTTCGTAATGCCCGATCGCCTTGTGTACGGCCGTCAGAAATGCAATGTCTTTTTCGATCATTTCCTGCTGTGTTCCCGCAGAACCGGTCTTTAATTTCATGATAAAATAACCTTCATCAGCCGCCTGCTTGATCCGCTCGGCAGACGTTCCCACACTAAATGAGGGAATGCTCGCTACTTTCTCGTGCCTGTATGACAAGCCCGGCCGGTATGCTTCCGGGATCAGGTCGTCGAATTTTGTGATGTTATTTTCTTGTGCAAACAGCAGCCAGGCCGCATTATCGACCGATACCAATGCATTGAGCGCGAAGGTTTTTCTCAGGTCGGGGTTGGATGTAATTTTCTTGCCATAGGCCAGTACCTCTGGCAGAATGTCATCGAGTAACTGCACCGGGCTTGTAAACGAAGTGCCTTTGATCATTTGCAGCGCCCGCTCGCTCATCGCGTACATCAGCGCATTGCCCGCGCTTTCCGAATGTGCTGCAAAAACCTTTGAATCAGACCATAACACACCCTGCGTCGCCAGCCCTACTTTGCGTATGCCGGACTCGGATTCCAGCATTGAAACAGCCTGCCAGCTATCGGTAATGGCACTTCCTTTGAACCGGTATGGATTAAGTGGCTCTCTTTCAAAGTTGGAGTTTACCTGGCTGATCGTGATCTTTTTCATTGCTTTTTGAGTATGGATAATGTCCCCGGTAACATCCGGCCAGTTCATCGCCAATACGGCTCCTGCACCCGCACGGCCAATAAAACCTCTTCGTGATATTCCTTCGTTTTTCGCTTCTGACATGGCTGATTGATTAATCATTGAGTAAAAGCCGATGCTGTCATATCCCTACTTTTATTGTTTTGGAGATCGGTGTTGACAGGAAATTCGCTCAAAAAATAACTTTAATAGTATTGACGAATAAAATTGACCTTACTCGTATTCCAGTCTTTAAATTATTACATTTATTGTTTGAAGGATTTATCATTTCCTTAAAAATAACAGGCTGAACCCATAATGAGGTTAGAAGAACAGGAACATTGGAATGAAATGTGCAAAGGGAATGCTGACGCTTTTGAAAAGCTGTACAGCTACTTTGCCCGTGATTTATTCCGATATGGCTACCGGATTTCTACCGATCATGCACTGGTTCAGGACAGTGTGCAGGACCTTTTTCTCCATCTTTGGAACAAACGTCACGATCTGGAACAGGTAATCTCTCCCCGATTTTACCTTTACCGATCTCTGCGAAATAAGCTGATCCGCTCTTCGGAAACCAACCGGTTTGTGCTGAGTGACGATGGCGATCTTTCGGATCAATGGTTTCCGAGTGAAAAGGACATTGAAACCAGCTGGATTTCCGATGAAAGCAACCGCATTCAGCTTGCTATGCTGCACGATGCGCTGCAAAAACTCCCCGTACGCCAGCAGGAAGCCATTCAGCTGCGGTATTACCATGATTTTTCAGCCGAAGAAATTGGCCGTATCATGAATATAAATCAGCAATCTGTACGCAATCTGCAAAACAGGGCGATGCAGCAATTGCGCTCGGAACTGCCTTTCTTCCCGGTATCGTTACTTTCCGCAATGTTTTATTTTTCGGCCTGATTTTCCAGATTAGCATCAAAAAATCTGCATTAAGTCACATTAAAAAATCATCAATCGAATTATTTTGATATTTTTTGTGATTTTACTGAGTACGTTTTTTAAGACTTCGTATCTGTCAATATATAGTCTTATGAAACAATGGATCAATACGCTAATTACACCCTTCGCGATTTTATACAGGACGAGCATTTCATCGATTGGGTGAAGTATCCCGATGCTGAAAGTAATGGATTCTGGGAGTCTGTCAGAAAAACATATCCAGGTCAGTCTGCTGTGATGGATCAGGCCACGGGTCTGGTCAATGGTTTTGCGACATTCTATCCCGAGGTTCCCGATTCAGAAATTGAAAAAGCCCGCCAGGCCATTATGGACCAATATCCACGCGGCAGAATATTACCGATCAGCCGGCAACGTTTATACCTGTCAGTTGCGGCGTCTGTCATTCTGTTGCTCGGTTTCGCATTGTGGTTCAGGTCCGACGTGATCACTATTCCATTTTCACAAAAACCGCTGACAGGCAGCAAAACGGAGATACATGCAGCCAACGAAGGAGAAACCACGAAAGTAATCACCCTGTCCGACGGCAGTACCATCACATTATCCCCGAAAAGCAGCGTCACTTATGAAATGAATGGCAGCGACCGCCGGGTTGTGCACCTCCAAGGAGAAGCGTTTTTCAGCGTGACCAAGAATGCGCAAAAAC
Organism: Dyadobacter sp.; assembly: GCF_039919315.1. Classification (GTDB taxonomy): domain Bacteria; phylum Bacteroidota; class Bacteroidia; order Cytophagales; family Spirosomataceae; genus Dyadobacter. The sequence continues at coordinate 12,564 of NZ_JBDSFX010000107.1, forward strand.
CGTTTTTTGTTTATGCTAATGGCCTGATCACCAAGGTACTGGGCACCCGATTCAAAGTATCGGCCTATCCCAATGGTGAGGAAGTAAAAGTAGAGGTTAGTTCGGGCCGCGTGCGTGTGTACAGTACTGAAACCGGCAAAAACGATCCCGAATCACACGGTTTAACATTAACCCCCAACCAACAGGCTGTGTACCGGAAAAAGGATTTGCAGCTGACCCGCATGGTCGTAGAGAAGCCCAAAGTGCTGGTCACCGTTGAACAACTCAAAACGTATACTTACACGGACACCCCGATTTCGAAGATTTTTGAGGGGTTGGAGGATATTTATGGAATCAAGGTGGTGTATGATCAGGAGAAGTTTAAAAACTGCCGCCTGAATATGTCGCTTTCGGATGAATCGCTTTTTGAAAAGCTGGAATTGATCGGAAAAGTGGTCGAAGCCAGGTATAACATCATCGACGGGCAGGTCATTTTCATCGGAGATGGCTGCGGCGAATAATTAATACTCAAACCTAAACCCCTAACCATCATGACAAAGCAAGGACCTTAATCTTCACATTTTCAAAGAATTGAACCGGTAATGCAGCAACATTACCGGTCCGGATTTTCGTGGTAACTGGCAGCAACCAGCGACCGTTGTTTTGCATTTCCCAATCACAAAACCTGTTTAAATTAATGAACAAAAAACTACTAAATCAAGCCTTTCTATACCAGCTTATGAAAAGGTCCTTATTACAGCTAACAATAGCAGTGATATGTACGGGAATTTCACTCGCGCATACGATGAAGGCGCAAAACGTGCTCACACGGCCGGTAAAGATCCACGTCAGGAACCAGTCGTTCGACAAAACCCTGCTTGCGATTGAGAAAAAGGCCAATGTGAAGTTTGCCTACCGCTCTACCCTAACCAAACCCGACAACAATTTCACCCTCGAATCTTCCGGAGAGCAACTGTCCGACCTGTTGGACCGGTTTCTTAATCCATTGGAAATCAGGTATGAAGTTACAGGTGAACACATTGTACTGAGAAAGACGAACCAGTCGCCGGATGCATTGGAACCAAGCCAGGTTGCGGCCGAAAGAACGCTAACCGGGGCCGTCACGGATGATAAGGCCGAGCCGCTTCCCGGCGTGAGCATTATCGTTAAAGGAAGCCAGCGCGGAACCATTACGGATACGGACGGGAAATATTCCATTTCGCTGCCCGACGGAAATGTGTCCCTGGTGTACTCATTTGTCGGTTATCTGAACCAGGAAATCGTGATATCCAACCAAACTGTACTGGATGTTTCATTGAAAGTCGATACCAAAGCGCTGGAAGAGGTGGTGGTGGTTGGTTATGGAACGCAGAAAAAGCGGGACGTTTCTACGGCCATATCTTCGGTATCCAGCAGGGATTTGAAAGACAAACCGATGGCCAACTTCGCTGCGGCAATGGCCGGTAAAATGGCGGGCGTGAAAATTGCAAACTCCAACACCGCCCCGGGCGGCGGAACGAGCATCCGTATACGTGGTGTGAGCTCGATCAATGCGAGCAACAATCCGCTGATCGTGATTGACGGGTTTCCGCTGAAAGATGGGTTCAGCAAGGACGAAAATCCGCTGAATGGTATCAATGTCGCTGATATTGAATCAATAGAAGTATTGAAAGACGCTTCTTCCAGTGCGATCTATGGAACGCAGGCAGCAAATGGTGTTATTTTGATCACTACCAAAAAAGGAAAAAAGGGAAAACCTACATTGAGCATCAACGTCAGCAGAGGATTTGACAGGATGATCAATAAAATAGATGTACTGCACGGTGACGACTTCCTAAAATACCTGGACGATGCCCGTGCCAATGCCTACATCGTGGAAGATCCTAATTTTGGAACCAATAACCTGGACGCGCCACAATGGCAATGGACTGATTCTCCTGAAAAACGCATTGAAAACTGGAAAAAATATTCCAGCAACGCCGCGGGTATGTCCGCGCCGGGAAACCTTTTTAACCGCTGGATCACGG
>NZ_JBDSFX010000108.1:0-207674 GCF_039919315.1 Dyadobacter sp.
CAAAAAGAGGCAGAAAGTTTCAAGACCAAATCGCTCGGCCTCACCAAAGTTGACTCCTTCTTTTATCCGGTGATATTGCTGCTCATTGGTTTGAGCAACATTCTCATCATATACGTAGGCGGCCAGGAAATTATCAACGGCAGATTAACGCCCGGCAACATTACTGAGTTCATCCTATATGTCAATATCCTGACGTGGCCGGTGATGGCATTGGGCTGGACTACCAGCCAGATCCAGCGTGCCGCTTCATCGCAAACAAGGATCAATGAATTTTTGAATGAAAAAACGACATTGGTTTCCGAGAAAAACCTGGTCAAACCATTGGAAGGGGCAATCACTTTCCAAAATGTTGGTTTTATCTATCCGGATTCAGGAATTCAGGCTTTACAGCATTTTGATCTCAAAGTAAATCCAGGAGAATCCGTAGCGATATTAGGGACAACCGGCTCGGGGAAAAGCACATTGGCGCATTTACTGTGCCGCTTATATGACCCTACCGAGGGCCAGATCCTGATCGACAACATCCCGATGAAGGATTACGATGTGCACGCATATCGTCGCCAGATCGGGTATGTGCCCCAGGATGTGTTCCTTTTTTCAGATTCGATCCAAAACAATGTCCGTTTCGGAACCGTCGATATGCCTTTTGAGAGAATTGAACAGGCAGTAAAAGACGCCGACCTTTATAACAACATCATTGATTTCCCTCAGGGCTACGAAACCATGCTGGGAGAAAGGGGCATTACATTATCGGGAGGACAGAAACAGCGACTTTCCATTGCCAGAGCGATTGCCCGCGACCCTAAAATCCTCGTACTCGACGACTGCTTATCGGCGGTTGACACCAATACGGAGAACATTATCCTCAACAACATGAAGCGGATCATGGATCAGCGTACCTCGGTGATCATCTCCCATCGCGTCTCTTCCGCCAAGCTGGCCGATAAAATTGTCGTCCTGGACGAAGGAAGAATTGTGGAGCAAGGCACACATACCGAACTGATGGCAGCTAATGGGGCTTATAAAGAGCTTTATGAGAAACAGTTGGTTACTGAGGAGGTGTAGGTTTAATTGTTAAAGTTGATGTAAATTTAGACTATTGCGTAAATTCATTTCAAAACCAGGCTAATAGACTCATGTTGCAGACTGTAACCGTTGACATTATTAACGACAAGGCAATAAATCTTTTAATGGATTTAGAGCGCTTGAAGCTTATCCGTTTGAGAAGAGAGGTTTCAGAGCCTGCTTCAAAAATCCAAAATGTCAAAAGCAAATATAAAGGCGCAATGTCGAAGCAATCAGTCAGTGACATTGAAAGACAATTGGGGGATCTACGAAACGAATGGGAATAAAATGCCTCTGGGATACCAACACGGCTATTTATTATTTGCAACAACAGTTTTCAAAAAAAGCTGAGGTACTAGTGTCGGATAAAATTGTTGAAGACTACAGGATCATCATCATCGCCGCAACTTCCCTGGTTATGACCTGACACTCATCACGTCCAACACCAAGGATTTTAAGAAAATCAAGAATCTTCAACTACTAGATCCTGAGAATATATAAGTCGACATTACAGGTAATTTTCCGCCTTCACTTCTTCGACTTATCGCCCCTCTGTTAAGTTTATTATTTCACCAGTTTCTTCACTTCCGCTCTCAGCTCCCTCATTTCCTGATGCAGACTATGCAAGCTAACCTGCTGCGTATCCGCTTCCAGATCAAACGTCAACTTACTATTGACCAGCCACACTTCGCGGATTTCATTGCGATCAATACGAATGGGCGCGTACTCGGGATTGATTGAAATGAGATTGATAAACGCCGATTGGGTTTCCTTTTGCACTCGTTTAACCAGAATGCTGTCGACTGTAACTATCACATACATACGTTTGTCGCTGAGATTCTCCCAATCATCGACGGCCTTGCCCACGATCCATTCACCCGAATGAAGTACGGGTAACATACTGTCGCCTTCTACCTGAAATCCCCGAAAAGTAGCATTGCGGTACTCTGGCAAGGGAATACTGAAAGCAGGCTGGCTTTCAAACCATTGCGCATCGCCAATATTATTAGGATATCCCGCTGCCGCTTTCGCACTGACCAGGACAATATTCTCATTGCCGGTATTATCAACGGTAACAATTTTAGGATTGATCGAAAGCTTCTCAGCGTGCAGGTACTTCTGGGTACTGTCGCCAAAAAGCCAAAGCGGGTTAATATGGTATTTTTTCAAAAGTTCTTTCACCACCTGCCCGGGAATGCGCGTACGACCTCTTTCAATGTCAGCAGTCGTAGCACTAATGCCCAGCTCATCTGCAAACGCTGACTGGGTCAAATTCAATTCCTCTCTTATCTGCTTAAAACGTCTGAATTCCTCGTCGATTGGCATAGTTGGCTGGTCAAGTCAAAAAATCACATTACTTCTTAATGCAGTCAAACATACAAAATATTTTGGAATATTTCCTTTTATATAATGGACATGATCCATATATTTGGAACAAATCCATAAATTTGTAAAAATTCCAAACCAAGTGGAACATCAAGTGGAGCGCACGATATTGCATATGGACCTTGATACATTTTTTGTATCCGTCGAGCGAAAGCACGATGACCGTCTCAGGGGCATACCAGTGCTGGTAGGCGGCACGGGGGACCGCGGGGTTGTGGCAGCTTGCAGCTACGAGACCAGGCCATACGGGATACATTCAGGTATGCCCATGAAAATGGCCAGAATGCTATGCCCGCAGGCAACGGTCATACGCGGAGAGGCCGGTATCTATTCAAAAGAATCAAAAATAGTGTCCGAGATCATTAAGGAAACGGTTCCGGTTTTTGAGAAAGCGAGTATCGATGAATTTTATGCCGACATGTCGGGAATGGATAAATTTCATAACAGCTACCAATTGGCGAAAGAACTCAGGGAGCGCATTAAAAAAGAAAGTGGCCTACCGATTTCCTTTGGCTTGTCTACGAGTAAGGTAGTGTCAAAAGTAGCTACGGGTGAGGCCAAACCCGATAACCAGAAAAAGATAGATGCAGGAATGGAAAAGACCTTTCTCGCCCCGATGCTGGTTCAGAAAATCCCGATGGTGGGTGACAAAACGAACAAAGTCCTGTATGATATGGGCGTGAAGTACGTCAAGACTATACAGGAAATGCCGGTTGAAATGATGACACAAATTCTGGGTAAAAACGGCACATTGCTTTGGAACAGGGCCAATGGTCTGGACAATTCGCCTATTGTTCCATTTCACGAAAGAAAATCTATTTCCAATGAAAGGACATTTGGTAAGGACACCGGTGATGTGCAGAGAATGCGCGAAATGATCAGGGCCATGGGTGAAAACCTTGCTTATCAACTGCGTACCGGCAATAAACTGACTTCTTGTGTCTCTGTCAAGATACGTTATTCCGATTTTAATACGGTTTCAAAGCAGATAAAAATCGCTTACACATCAGCGGATCACATTCTGATCCCTCAGATTGAGCGGCTATTTGACCAGCTTCATAACCGGCGGATGATGGTGCGGCTGGTTGGGGTCAATTTCAGTGACCTGGTGACGGGTAACTACCAGATTAACCTGTTTGATGACTCCGAGGAAAGACTTAACCTATATATGGCAATGGATTACATACGAAACAGGTACGGAACAGATAATCGCGGCAACTCAATTCTGAGCTGGGGAACAACATTAGGCATCCCGAATATCGCCAGTATGGGAAACCCATTCAATGGAGAGCCTCCCATTATCCCGGCACATCGGAATGCGTAACATGGCAACTATGCTGCATCATATTGTAAAGTCTTGATATTGCTTAGTTCGCCAAAAATCAGATGCTGCTCTTCTTCCAGATCGAAATCGTCCTGTAAGCCAAGCCAGAATTTGGGAGTTGTTCCGAAATACTTACTGAATCGCAAAGCAGTATCCGCGGTGATCCTCCTTCGACCTTTTACGATTTCGCTTATTCTTGTTTGAGGAATAGCAGTCTCTTTTGCCAATTTATATGCTGAGATCCCCATTGGATTTAAAAATTCCTCCAAAAGGACCTCGCCAGGATGAATGTTCTTTAATTTTTCCATTGAGTATTATTTATGATAGTCCATGATACTTACCTCCGAAGCATTTCCGTCAGACCATTTGAAAACAATCCGCCACTGATCGTTAATGCGGATACTATAAAAATCTTTCAGGTTTCCCGAAAGTTTTTCAAGCCGGTTTGAAGGAGGAATACGAAGATCTGCCAGATTTTGAGAGTTATTCAGCATCCTGAGCTTTCTCCGCCCGATCTCCTGAATTTCAGAGGGCAGCCCACTTACTCTTTCACCAAGCCATATTTTTTCAGTGTCTTTTGATGAAAAACCTATAATCATAACGAATTGCGTTAGTAACGCCAAAAGTAAGTATAAAGTTTATTTTCTCACCATGCTACTCAACTGTCACTCTTTTTTTAGTCTGCGATATGGGATGATTCCCGAGGAGGAGTTGCTTAAAATGGGCAAGGAAAGCGGCTATGGCTGCATCGCACTCACCGACATTAATAACACATCGGGCTGCCTGAATTTTATCAGAATGGCTCCAAAGCATGATATTAAGCCAATAGTCGGCATTGATTTCCGAAATGGCATTGAGCAGCAATTTGTCGGCATCGCGAAAAACAACGCGGGGTTCCAGGAGTTGAATGCATTCCTGTCCAGCCACTTACATTCCAAACAAAACTTCCCTGACCAGGCCCCGCATCTGGAAAATGTCTTTTTCATCTATCCTTTTGAAAAACTCGTTAGAACCCGGAAACAAACATTTCTCCCCAATGAATACATTGGCGTTTCTACCAGAGATCTGAACAGAGTCCAGTTTTCTCCATTTTTCAAGCATCAGGACAGGCTGGTTATTTTGCAGCCTGTCAGCTTTCGCAATAAAAAAGACTTCAATGCGCACCGACTTTTGAGGGCTGTTGATGAAAATACGTTACTGAGCAAGCTAACTACCTCTCAAACAGCGCAAGACTCGGAGGTGGTACTACCATCAAAAGTTCTACAGTATCATTTCAAAGACTTTGATCCTATCACTTACAATACAGAAAAGTTAATGGCTCAATGTCACATTCATTTCACTTTTGGGGATGATAAGGAACATCAAAACTTGCAGGTGTTTGGCGAAACCAAAGCAGACGACTACCAGCTTATTCGTAAATTAGCCTACGAGGGGATCGGGAACAGGTACGGAGATAGTGTGAACGACATTATTTTCGACAGGATATCCATGGAACTGGACCTGATCGAAAAGCAAAACTTCATCCCTTTTTTTCTAGTCAACCACAGCATTACCAGTTATGCCCGTCATAAAGGCTACTATTATGTGGGCCGTGGAAGCGGCGCGAACAGTATCATCGCCTATCTGCTCAATATTACCAATGTGGATCCGATCGAGCTCGACCTGTATTTTGAGCGGTTCATGAACCTGTACCGCAAAAATCCGCCGGATTTTGATATTGATTTTTCCTGGCGCGACCGCGAAGATGTGACGCAGTACATTTTTGACACATTTGGGAAAAACGGGCAGGCATCGTTATTGGCTACTTACAGCACATTCCAGCACAGCGCGGCGGTGCGGGAGTTGGGGAAAGTATTTGGCTTACCTGCCTACGAGATCGATGCATTGAGCGACGGAAAGTACGACCCGAATAAGCTGGATCAGTTTGCCACGCTGGTTATAAAATATGCCAAATACTTGCAGGATAACAATCAACCCAACCATTTGAGCATTCATGCCGGCGGGATACTGATCTCCCAGAAACCCATTCACCATTTTACCGCGACGGATCTTCCGCCAAAAGGCTTCCCCACCACGCAGTTCGACATGGTGATTGCGGAAGACGTAGGCCTCAACAAATATGATATTCTGGGTCAGAGAGGATTGGCGAAGATCAAGGAAACATTGGACGTGATCCGCTATAACCGCCCGGACGCTCCGGCATTTGACATTGATAATGTTAAAAAATTCAAGACCGATCCCAAAATCAACAACCTGATCAAGCAGGCTCAATGTATCGGCTGCTTTTATGTGGAGTCGCCTGCGATGCGGATGTTGCTCAAAAAGCTGGAAGTAGACAATTATCTTGGTCTGGTCGCGGCCAGCTCCATTATCAGGCCGGGTGTCGCCAAAAGCGGTATGATGCGGGAATACATCTTGCGACATCAGAATATTGAAAAAAGGGAAGATGCGCACCCCAAATTAATGGAGCTAATGCCTGAAACCTACGGCATTATGGTGTACCAGGAAGACGTGATCAAAGTGGCGCATTACTTCGCCAAGCTTACATTAGGAGAAGCGGACGTGATCCGACGCGGGATGAGCGGAAAATTCCGTGGGCGCGATGAATTTGACAGGGTTAAGAAAAAATACTTCAGGAACTGTGAAGAGATGGGTTATGACAAGCAAATGACCCAGGATATATGGAATCAGATTGCGAGTTTTGCCGGTTATGCGTTTGCAAAAGGCCATTCTGCCTCCTATGCTGTTGAAAGTTACCAGACGCTTTTCCTCAAAGCGTACTACCCATTGGAATATATGGTGGCTGTTTTGAACAATGGCGGCGGGTTTTACGGACCTGAACTATATGTGCATGAGGCGCGGATGTTGGGAGCGAATATACTCGCGCCCTGCGTTAACCATAGCGCCGGAGAAACCGTCATAGAAGGGAAAGACATTTACCTGGGCATGCAGTTTTTGAATGAAATTGAAGAAAAAACCATTCATAAAATCCTGCTGGCCAGGCAGCAAGACGGCCTTTTTACGTCCCTGGTTAACTTCCTGGACCGTGTCTCTATTTCCATTGAACAACTTACGATCCTGATCCGCATTAATGCATTCCGATTTACCGGTATTGATAAAAAAACGTTACTATGGAAAGCACATTTCTGGATCAACAAGACGCCGAAAGTACCGCAGAAGCAGTTGTTTCACACCGAAATAAAAGATTTTGAACTGCCTGTTTTTCATTCGTCTGCAATCGACGATGCTTATGACCAGATCGAGTTACTGGGATTTGCGCTTTGCAGTCCTTTTTATCTTTTGAAACATGAGCTGCCTAAAAGTGTAATGTCAAATGACTTACACAACTATATTGACTGCGAAGTTGTACAATATGGCTATCTCGTCGCGATCAAAAATACCAGGACTGCAAGAGGGGAAGTGATGTATTTCGGTACATTTCTGGACCAGGAAGGGCAGTTTATTGATACCGTTCATTTTCCGCCTGTGGCTGCAAAATTCAAATTTTCCGGAAAGGGAGTCTATAAAATCCATGGTAAAGTCATGGATGAATTCGGGTTCCTGAGTATTGAAGTGATTGAAATGACCCGAATGGATTCTGCGGTAAGATAATGTCACTGCGCCCGTTTCATTCTTCGAAATGCGTACAGAACCTCAAACAGTAGCCAAATTAGTAACATATTACGCAAATTCAGGACCAGTACCATTGAAATATGGCGGGCTATCAGGTAATGATATTCGCCTGGGAAAATAAACACCGTCAGCATCAGCGCCGCTGTAAAAATCAGAAAGATCCGGCTGTTGCAAAATGGAATGACCGGCAAAAGCCAGACCATATATTGAGGCGATAAAACCTTATTAAGAAGTAAAAAGAGTAAAAGCTGGGCGGTACATGCATGAATAAGACTCAAAATTGACACTTCCTTTTCAACCAACCTTTGCTGCCGGAAAGTCCAGCCGATAAAAATGACCAGGGCGGCGAAACAAATTGGCGTAATGACTTTGACTATGAACAACAGTTCATCAGTCCACGGAGTCACCAAATGCATTGCTCCATAACTATGTTTGACTTCCACAGAGGCTATACCAAATTGATAAAGCAACAATAGCAAACCTCCCAGAAAACTTTCCAGATGAATTCCCCTGGACTGGTGGTACGTTAAAAAATCACGAAGACCATTTTCTTCCATCAGAAAAAAGGCTGCAAATGCTAGCAGCAGGACCAATAACCCACCCATAAAGCTCATTATCGCGGCTTTATGACGTTGATTGATCAAATAAAACAGCCCGATTACCGGCAAAAAAATAATGGTATAAAGCTTCGCTCCAATTGAAACCATGAGAGAAGCACCGGAAGTAAAAGGCTTCGATACGAGCGCGTAAATGGCAAAAATCGTCAGAAAAGCAGGGAATGGATCAAGCCGGTAGAGAAAAACGGGTAGGGAAAAGATGAGGATCACCAAGTATTTATACACGGCGATCTTCTTGTTCAGCTTGGCGGTTTTGTAAATAAGTACGCCTATTGCCAGGCCCAGCAACATATTTTGAAGCACCAACCAAAAAGAGTAAGTGTAAAAACCACCTCCCGTTAGACCATTGAAAAGCTGAGGAATGACAATGGGGATTAATGCAAAAAACGGATATTCCAGTTTGAAATCCCTGAAAGGCACTTGACCTTCCAACAAATGAACGGCCGTGCTGTAATAGAGTGTAAGATCGGATTCATGGCTGGCAAAACGTCCGTACAGGTAGTAGCTTTCTGCCACCATATATGCGACAATGCATAAGATTAATGCACTGTTTTGCCGCGAAAGACGGACGGAAATAATATCCCGGAAAAGACCACTTACAAAAACCATTTAACCATTGTTAGATTTCGCATTCCAAAATTAAAAAGGTAACAAACTGGTAATCAGAAACTTTATGAGTGGGTTAAGCTGAATTATTTTTGCAAAATTTACGATAAATAGACCATCAAACTACCCTACCTCCGGTATTTTACCCAAAAAATGATATTCAAAAAATAGTTGTTCAATTTCCGGTTGCCCAGTCCTGTTATCAGCAAGTATTTTTGTTTAAAAAATAATATGCTTACTACTGAAATGATGTATCAGGCCCTGGTTGAAAAGGATGTTTCATATGAGGGAACATTTATCGCGGCCGTAAAAACAACCGGAATTTTCTGCCGTCCTACCTGCACAGCCCGCAAGCCAAAGGCCGAAAATGTTGAGTTTTTCAAAACGACTAAGGAAGCCATCCTGCACGGATACCGGCCATGCAAAGTTTGCAACCCGCTGGAAAAAATGGGTGAAACACCGCATTACATTTCGGATATACTGAAAGAGATTAATGCTGATCCTTCGCTGAAATTTAAGGACTGGAATCTGGTGCAGAGAGGAATTGAGCCGAGCAAAATTCGGCGATGGTTCCTAAAAAATCATGGGATAACATTTCATGCTTACCAGCGCATGTTCAGGATCAATTCAGCATTCAAGAAAATACAAAACGGCGAAACAATCACTTCCGCCGCCTTCGATGCCGGTTATGAGTCACTCAGCGGCTTCAATGATTCATTCAAATCCATATTTGGTGTGTCACCGGTGAATAGTAAAACCAAACGGATCATCAACATTATTCGCCTGGAAACTCCGCTGGGAACTATGTACGCCTGCGCGGTGGAGGAAGGAATTTGCCTGCTCGAATTTACGGACCGGAAAATGCTGGAAACAGAATTTAAGTACTTGTCCAAAAACCTCAACTCTGTCATCATTCAGGGCGCAAACAGGCATTTTGACACATTGAATGCGCAACTTGAAGAATACTTTGAGGGTAAACGCCAAGATTTCACGGTCCCGCTATTCACGCCTGGTACCGCTTTTCAGCAAATGGTATGGCAGCAATTACAGACCATTCCTTTCGGTGCCACCCGGTCTTACAAGCAACAATCCATTGCCATGAACAAACCGGCAGCAGTGAGGGCAGTGGCTAATGCCAACGGAATGAACAAGATTTCCATCCTGATCCCCTGCCACCGGGTTATCGGTGAGAACGGCATGCTGACGGGTTATGGAGGTGGATTGTGGAGAAAACAATGGCTTCTCGACCATGAAAAGAACAATAGCTGAGGAATTCCTGATACTGAAAATAATTCCAAAAGTACTTTTTCGTTCTTAATCAGTTTTGTTGGTTTGCGCCGAGTCAAATCATTCATTAATTGTTCCAAACAATGAAAAAGTACGCTTTTTTCCTTCTAGTAATAATCTTCGCAATCTCCTGTACCAAAGAATCCGGCTCAATAACAGGTAGCTGGGTGACCGATATGCAGGATCAACCGCAACATAAACAAGGTTTTACACTCAAAGACGATGGAAAAGCTGTGGCCATCAATCTCGGTACAATGACTTATGAGAAGTGGGAAAAACAAGGTGACCTACTGATCATATCCGGTAAGCGTAATACCGAGGGTCAAAAGGACATGATTGATACACTAAAAATCATTTCAGTTGAAGACAGTACATTGGTCCTTGAAAAAAACGGACAGAAATTTTCCTACTCGAAAACTGTTAAGCCGGAAAAGCTGGTCACGGATTTCGAAATTTATGAATGCTTTGTCTATAAGGTGAAAAAGGATTCTGCGTTCCTGCATATCAATGTCGCCGACAGCATTGTCACAGGCGAACTGGTTTATGCTTTTTTTGAAAAAGATAAAAATAGGGGGAAAATCAACGGGACAATGCGGGGAGATACATTGCTGGCCAATTACACATTTGTTGCGGAAGGTACCGAATCCACGAGGGAAGTTGTGTTTCTGAAAAAAGGTACTGGCTGGCTGGAAGGCTTTGGAGAGGTCGTGGATCAGAAAGATGGAGTTGTTTTTAAAAACCGATCCAAGTTAAATTTCAGGAAAGGACTCTATTTCAAAGGAATAAAATGTCCTGAAATGATAGAATAGATGGCGTAGCGCTTTAAAACATTTCGCCATCTTCTTTGCAATCGCAATCTTTAACTATATATTTCGTCCCTCCTGAATTTATCAAATTTAAAATAAGAAAAATGAAAAAGGCATTTATAGCCATATGCTTTGCAGGATTGGGAATATGTTTTGCAACCCCTCTTTCAGCACAAAACCTAAGTACTCAAAAAGTCCCTCTTGATCCTGATGTAAAAACGGGAAGACTCAAAAACGGAATTACCTACTATATAAAAAAGAACGCTGAGCCCAAAAACCGCGCGGAATTACGATTGGCCGTAAAGGCCGGCTCGGTGCTGGAAAACGACAATCAGCAGGGATTGGCCCATTTCATGGAACACATGAATTTCAACGGGACCACTAATTTCCCTAAAAATGAACTGGTTAACTTCCTTCAAAAGATTGGTGTAAGGTTCGGCGCTGACCTGAATGCGTATACCGGTTTCGACGAGACGGTATATATGCTACCCATTCCGACAGATTCAGCTGGTTTGCTGGACAAAGGCATTCAGGTGCTGGAAGACTGGGCGCATGGCGCATTACTGGATCCATCCGAAATAGACAAGGAAAGAGGCGTCGTATTGGAAGAATCGCGCATGGGCCGCGGGGCGCAGCAACGGATGCGTGACAAATTTCTGAAAGTGATCCTCAATAATTCAAGGTATGCCGAGCGTCTGCCGATCGGGAAAGACAGTATTTTGAAATCTTTCAAGCCGGAAACGATCGCTTCTTTTTACAGAGATTGGTATCGCCCGGACTTAATGGCGGTGATTGCAGTGGGGGATTTTGATGTTGCCAAAGTGGAAGCTACCATCATTCAAAAGTTCAGCTCTATTAAGCCGCCTGCCAGTCCTAAGAAAAGGACCAAATATGACATTCCTTTGGATGGTTCTACACAGGTAGCCATTGTAACGGATCCCGAATACCCGCAGAATTTAATTCAACTTATTTACAAACAACCTAATAGCAAGGAGAAAACCTTGCAGGATGTCAGAAACAACTTTGCACAAGAGCTGTATAATTCTATGATGGGCCAGCGCATGCAAGAGTTGACGCAAAAGGCGAATCCACCGTTCCTTTACGGCGGAAGTGAGTACGGCGACTTCCTCGGCAACCTGGATTCTTACACGTCGGTTGCCTTGGCGAAAGATGCCGGCTCAATGAAAACTGCATTAACAGCGCTGCTGGAAGAAAACGCCCGGGTGCAGAAGTTCGGTTTTACGCAGCCTGAACTGGACCGTGCGAAGAAAGATTTTTTTAATGCTATTGAGCAGTACTATAAAGAACGAGATAAAACAAAATCCGGTAATCATGTGCAGGAATACTTGAACCACTTTTTGCATGACAAGCCGTACATGGGCGCAACGGCCTATTTTGAGTTTGTAAAAAAACACCTGGATGGTGTCACATTGGCGGAAATCAATGCATTGGCCAAAAAGTACATTACCGACAAAAACCGTGCTGTAGTAGTAATGGGCCCTGAAAAAAGCAAAGACACGCTTCCAACAGAAGCTGACATACGCAAACTCCTCGCCGAGGCTGGAAAAGACGTGATAGCTTATGTGGATGACGTAGTGGACACACCATTGCTTCCTTCCGAACCCAAAGCCGGGAAAGTAACTAGTGAAAAGAAGCTAGAAAAACTGGGTACTACAGAGCTCATATTGTCGAATGGCGTGAAAGTACTGCTTAAACCGACTGATTTCAAAAACGACGAAATCCTGATCAAGGCTACTGCCAAAGGCGGATACTCACTATTTCCGGACGAGAGGGAAACCGGAATTTTCGCAAGTTATCTGATTCAATCTGGCGGTGTGGGGCCTTATAATCAGACTCAATTGCAAAAATTCCTTGCAGGAAAAACAGCAAATGCCGGGCCCTATGTAAGTGAACTGACGGAAGGTATCGGTGGAAATACGAATCCGAAAGACCTGGAAACTACTTTACAGCTGATCTACGCTTATTTTACCGAGCCTAGAAAAGATGCGGATGTGGTGACAGGCATTTTGGCCAATCAGAAAGCATATCTGGAAAATATGCAGAAGACATTAACTCCCGAAAAAGTATATTCTGACTCGCTGAATGGTGTATTGACCAGTTATAACCCGATGCGTAAGCCTTTGAAACCGGAAAGTGTGGATAAGGTTAGTCTGGATCGCGCTGTGGCGATTTACAAAGACCGTTTTTCAGATGCGTCTGACTTTGTTTTTACCATTGTCGGAGCATTTAAAATAGAAGACATTAAACCTCTACTTGAAAAATACCTGGGCGGATTACCTTCGACGGACCGCGATGATACATTTAAGCATCCATCGATTTTCCCTCCGAAAGGACGCATAGAAAAAACGATCTATAAAGGACTTGAACCAAAAAGCCGTGTTACGCTCGTTTCAAGTGGCGAATATGACTACAATCCTGAAAACAACATTCAGATTGAGGCATTGCAGGAGGTATTGCAGATCAAGTTGATTGAATCCCTGCGTGAAGAAGAGAGCGGCGTTTATGGTGTGGGGGTTTCGGAAAGTACTGACAAATTCCCAACCGGACATTACCGGTTTAGCGTCGGTTTTGGCTGTGCGCCCGAAAATGTGGATAAGCTGGTCAAACGCACGCAGGAAGAGGTTACGAAGATCAAGCAAAATGGTGCAGATCCGAAAGACATTGAAAAATTTGTGGCCGAAACCCAGCGAAAAACGGAAACTGCATTGAAAACCAACAACTTCTGGCTCGACTACCTCGACGATAATACATTCCTCGGCGACGACCTCGACGAAGTTTTCCTGCAAGAAAAATTGCTAAAATCAGTAACAGTAGAAAGCACGAAAGCAGCCGCGCAGAAGTACTTCAAAGACGAAAACTACATCAAAGTCGTGCTAATGCCCGAAAAATAACCCAGGACTTCAGCCCTGGGCTGGAGGCCATGCACCATGCACCATGCACCCTAAAGCCTTGGGCTGGAAGTATGACATCGCGGTCTGCCGTGCCAACCCAGGGCTTAAGCCCTGGGTCCTTAGCCAAAATCCTCTTCCGTATATCCCAACCTTTCCAAAAAGACCTTGTATTCATCCTGGAAAGTCTGCTTCCGATGATGAGCAGCCTGATTGTCAATATACCTCCGAACAACATCAAGCCTATCGTCGCAAACGGATGACGCAAAATATTTGACAGACCACTCTAAACCACCGTTCACCAACCCGACTTGATTGGCCCAAAAAGCGCTCTCTCCTTTTAGTAGCTGCATTTGCTTCGAAATACTGTTATCATTTTTGAGCATCATAAGTACATGAATATGGTCTTCATGATCATTTATTCGATCAATGAAAATACCCTTTGACCTGGCATTCATTTTGATGTGTGCGCAAACCTCTCGGAGAATTGGTTCTTTCAGGATTGGTTGCCTGTATTTTGTACTCCATACAGCGTGAATCCAAATTTTTACGTAAGACATATGAATTAGCATTACAGTGAATCTATAAACTATCAATGCCTTAGACGTTGCGAGTTGTAAAAAGTATCGCATGTGTAGTAGCATGGTGCAAGAGCTTCGGCTAAAGCCGTCCAAGAGAGCGGCGCCCGGCCCATAGCCCAGGGTTTAAGCCCTGGGTTGGCGGGGGATGGGCGGGAAGGCGGGATGTTATCACGGGTTGACGGGATGTGATCACGGGTGGCGAAAACCGGTCCCCTCACCCCAACTTCCGAAGCCCCTGCACCAAAAATTCGAGACCATTCAACCTGATCTCGTACATGGTGCTGAGCAACATACCGAGTTTCCCTGCTGGAAAGCCCTGGGTTTGAAACCATTCCAGGTACGAGACTGGCAAATCGGCTATGATCCAGTCTTTGTATTTGCCAAATGGCATTTTGTACCGGATCAATTCTTTGAGCATCTCTGAATCCGGTTGTTGAATTTCTTGCATGATTTTTAATGGTTAATCTTCGTTTCCGGCCCGTAACTTCATGATCAGGTCAGTTTTCATGTCAAACAGTCCCTTTTCCAAGCCCACAGGATAAGTGTGTGGATTCACAAAGCGCTTGATACCTTTATAAAAATGAGACAACTGCTCCTGAACCCGCTTCCTCGTTTCATGAATGGAAGGCAATGTGTAGATCAGCCGGCCTTTTACAAAAACAGGAACCAATAAATCTTCGAAATGACTTGACTCTCCAAATGATCTGTTTTTGGTAAAATCATAAGGATCGACCATCGTAGCTCTGCCAATAAGCGGTGTTTCAATGTTGAAAATCATATCCGAAACAAAACCTTTGGAATCCTTAAACCGGCGCACCTGCTGAATTCCCGGCGTGGAAACCTTGATGGCCTGTTCGGATAATTTGAGCTTATAGTCCCATTCACCTAAGTCGTTTTTGATAGCTGCCAGCTTAAAAACCCCACCCAATGCAGGCTGGTCGAACGCCGTAACCAGTTTTGTACCAATTCCCCAGATATCAATTTTGGAACCCTGGATCTTCAAACTATCCATAATGTATTCGTCGAGATCATTGCTGGCCACAATTTTCGTCTCTTCAAGCCCAGCTTCGTCAAGCAGCTTACGTGCCTCAATGCTCAGATAAGCCAGGTCACCTGAGTCCAGCCGGATTCCACCAAGTTCGTAACCTCGCTCACGCAGTTGCTGGCCAGCTTTGATGGCATGCCTTACTCCGTTCAAAGAATCGTAGGTATCGACAAGAAGCGTCACATTATTGGGCATGAACCGTGCATAGGTTTCAAACGCTTCCAGCTCGCTATCAAACGACATTACCCAGCTGTGCGCGTGCGTTCCTTTCACCGGAATACCGTACAACTTTCCCGCCAGCACATTGGAAGTAGCATCAAACCCTCCTATGTATGCTGCGCGACTGGCCGTAACGCCTCCGTCAGGCCCTTGTGCACGTCGCAAACCAAATTCCAGCAATGCGTCATCCCTGGCTATCAACCGCATTCTCGCCGCCTTGGTCGCTACCAGCGATTGAAAATTAATGAGGTTCAAAAGTGGGGTTTCGAGCAATTGACATTGTAAAATAGGCCCCTGAACCCGCAAAAGCGGCTCGTTAGGAAACACCACGGTACCTTCCGGAATCGCATCAATGCTGCACTGTAACTCCATCGTGCGGAGATATTCCAAAAACCCGGGTTCAAATAATTTTTGCCCGTCATTCCCTGTCAGCGTGCTGATATAATCAAGGTCTTCTTCACTGAAACGATAGTCGTTTAAATAATCGATCACGCTGTTCAGGCCACAGGTAACGGTAAACCCGCCCTGAAAAGGATGCTTCCTGAAATATAGATTGAAGACCGCCTCTTGTTCTGCTTTTCCCGCTTTCCAATAGCCATAAGCCATCGTAAGCTGGTACAGGTCAGTCAAAAGGCTTAGCGAAGTGTCGTATAGTTTGTTGATCATCCGTGTGTATGGAATGTAATGAGGTACCTAATTAATCAAAAATTCCCGACTATTGCTAGGTGGGAATGGTCGAAAACAAAAAATGACTGCTTCTCTCGAAACAGCCATTTCACTATCTGCAATCAATATTAAATAGCTTCCAGAATTCGCTCGATAGCCACCTGGTAACCGATTTTCTCTTTCAATTCGCTGATCGACACACGTTCCTGTTCCATTGTATCGCGGTGACGGATGGTGACGGTATCGTCTTCCATAGTCTGATAATCCACCACCACGCAGAATGGTGTCCCGATCAAATCCTGGCGGGTGTAACGCTTTCCAATCGCCGCGCCATCGTCATAAGTTGTACGGAACGACGATTTTAGCGAGTTGGCAACGGTTTGTGCCTTTTCAGCCAGACCATCTTTCTTCACCAATGGCAACACGGCTACTTTAAATGGAGCCAATGCAGGGTGCAATTTCAAATAGGTACGCTCTTTGGTATTGTCACCCTCTCCCACCGTTTCAACAGTATATGCATTGCAGAAAACGGCGAGGAAAAGCCTGTCGGCACCCACCGAAGTTTCGACTACATAAGGAATGTAGTTACCATAAGGCTTGCCGTTTTCATCCAGGTCCGAGTCAAAGTATTGCTGCTTTTTCTTGGACAATTCCTGGTGATTCCGAAGGTCAAAATCGGTTCTTGAATGGATACCTTCCATTTCGCGGAAACCAAAAGGGAACTGATATTCAATGTCCACGGCCGCATTGGCGTAATGTGCCAGTTTTTCGTGATCATGGAATTTCAGTTTTTCAGCTGGTAAACCGATCGCTTTGTGAAACTTCATACGCGCCTCTTTCCACGATTCGTACCAGGCCATTTCAGTACCAGGGCGAATGAAAAATTGCATTTCCATTTGTTCAAATTCCCGCATACGGAACGTAAACTGGCGTGCTACGATCTCATTACGGAACGCCTTGCCAATTTGCGCAATACCAAAAGGAATCTTCATTCTTCCGCTTTTCTGCACATTCAGGAAATTCACGAATATACCCTGTGCCGTTTCCGGACGCAGGTAAATAAGGTTTGACTCCTCCGCAACAGACCCCACCTGCGTGCTAAACATCAGGTTAAACTGGCGTACATCCGTCCAGTTAGTCGTGCCTGAAACCGCACATTTAATATTTTCAGTAATGATCAGTTCACGCACACCAGCCAGGTCCTCCGCGCTGAGCAGCCGTCCCATTTCGGCTAGCAATGCCTGTGCTTTTTCCGGCTGACCATCCGCTTCGTATTGTTCTGCCTTACCTTCCAGCAACTGATCGGCACGATACCGTTTTTTCGAATCTTTGTTATCAATCATCGGATCATTAAACCCGTCCACGTGGCCGGATGCTTTCCAGGTTAGCGGATGCATGAAAATCGAAGCATCGATGCCGACAATGTTGTCGTGCAGCTGCGTCATGGCCTTCCACCAGGCTGATTTCAGGTTATTTTTTAACTCTACACCGTTCTGACCATAGTCGTAAACAGCTTGCAATCCATCATATATTTCAGAAGAGGGGAACACAAAACCGTATTCCTTGGCATGCCCAACAATGTCTTGTAAAGAAGTAGCAGGTGCTTGGTTCATTCTATTCGTTTAAAATCAATAAGAAAAATGACTATTAAATCCATCAAAATCATGAATTTGGCAAAATTAGGGATTTTGACGGCAATGCGTATTTTCTTTACATCGAAATGATCAGGCAATTCCTTAAATAACCCGTCCAACACTGAACAGGAATGTCCAAAAGCGAACACTTTGCCAATAAAAAAATTATATAACTATCTGATTAACAATATATAAAATACAATGGCACATCATTTTTATCAGTTAAATCAGACTTACGTTTAAATAACCTGACTATGCTTCTTAACTACCTGAAAATATCGCTTCGGAATTTCCTGAACCATAGACTGTTCAGCGGGTTAAATATCGTTGGACTCGCGATCGGAATGGCCGCAGTGTGGCTGATGGTACTGTATGTCGCCGACGAATTGAGTTATGATCGTTTTCATGACAAGTCGGACCGGATTTTCCGGGTAGTGCACGAAGCCAAATGGCCGACCGGAAGTTTTAAACTGGCACCAACTTCGGCTCCGTACGCACCAGCATTACAAAATGATTATCCGGAAATTGAAAAAACAGTGCGGATACACCCGGAAGGCGGCGGCAAAATCGCTTTCAAAGAAAAGACGATCGACGCCAATGACATTTACTTTTCAGATCCAGGGATTTTCGACATTTTCTCTTATCCGTTCTTATATGGTGATCCAAAATCCGCTTTAAAAGGTTCTCAGAAGATAGTGCTGACCAAAACACTGGCTGAAAAGCTGTTTGGAAATGCGTCCAAAGCACTGGGAAAGACCGTAATGTTCTCTAATAACTTTCCAAATACCGTTTCAGGTGTTATTGCAGACACTCCCGAGAACTCTCACCTGCATTTCAGCGCATTACGTTCGTTACCTGAGGATTACACGGCTGGCTGGCAGCAATCAGAGCTTTACACTTATGTTTTGCTAAAAAAAGGCGTGGATTATCAAAAGTTTGAGAAAAAACTGACCAGCTTTTTCCCAAAATATCTCAAAAAAGAAATAGGTAACGTGGATTATAAACTGGTTTTGCAGCCACTGACCTCTATCCACCTCTATTCGCATCTTGACTACGAAATCGGTGCGAACGGGAACATCAATACAATTTACATTTTCTCGGTAGTAGCCGCATTGATCCTCATTATTGCCTGCATCAACTACATTAATCTTTACACTGCGCGCTCCATGAAACGCATTCGTGAAGTCGGTGTGAGGAAAGCGATCGGTTCTCAACGTTTTCAGTTGGTCGGACAGTTTTTGACTGAATCTTTCTTGATGACCCTTATTGCAGGATGTATAGGGGCTTTGATGGTTAAAATCGCATTACCATTCTTTAACGAACTGGCTGAAAAAACGTTGACCATCAATTACAGCGGCTGGTCGACAGCCTTGGTGGCCTCGGGCTTTATTATATTGATCGGGCTGGTGAGCGGCCTGTATCCGGCATTGATGTTGTCGGGATATCGTCCGGTGTCCGCTCTCAAAGGACAAATGGGCAGCCAGGCGGGTGGTACCCGATTCCGGCAGTCGCTGGTGGTTTTTCAATTCGCCGCTACCGTCGTCATGATCGCCTGCTCGGGCATTGTGTACCGCCAGTTGGATTACGTTAGCCACAAAAACCTCGGTTTTAACAAGGACCAGGTGCTGACATTCCATATCGACAAAGACGAACCCAGAACCCAGATCCAGGCTATCAAAGAAAAGTTGACACAAAGTACATTGATCGAAAGTGTTGCCGCTGCCAGTAATCCACTAGGTAACAACAGTATGGGGGCACGCGGGCTGATTATTGAAACAGAAACTGGTGAAATGCCTGGCTCAACGCAGATCATTCAGAAGTTTTCAGCCGATGGTGATTATTTGAAAACACTGGAAATCAAATTAGTGCAGGGAAGGGATTTTAAGGATGATTCCCCCGCTGACTTGTTCGGCGCGGTACTCGTGAACGAGGCATTGGTCAAAAAACAGGGATGGAAAAACCCGATTGGCAAAAGAGTTCAATATTTCATCGATGATAAGGGTACTACCAAAGAGGTAAAAGTGATCGGAGTCGTTACAGATTTCCATACTTACTCTCTTCAGCATAAAATTGAACCATTGGTGATCCAGATGCCGGAAGCTTCCGACAAAGATAATGTTTACGTGCGGATCCAGCCTGAGAAAACGAAGGAGGCATTGGCCTACATTAGCGCCGCCTACAAGCAATTTGATCCCGAAGCAAAGCTTGATTTCCACTTTTTGGACGAAAACTTTTCAAAACAATATCAATCAGAAGAAAGACAGGGACGCGTCCTGCTTTCGTTTGCGATACTGGCCGTATTGATCGCCTGCCTTGGATTATTCGGCCTGGCCGCATTCGCAGCAGAAGCCCGTACCAAGGAAATCGGCGTGAGAAAGGTACTGGGTGCCAGCGTGCAGAATGTGGTCGTGCTGCTATCAGGAGATTTTGTAAAACTGGTACTGATCGCCATCTTCATCGGTGTCCCGGTTGCAGCCTACGCTATGAACCAATGGTTGCAGAACTTCGAATATCGTGCCGACCTCTCATGGTGGATATTTGCATTGGCCGGGCTGATCGCGATCGTCATCGCAGTAGCGACTGTCAGTTTCCAGGCATTGAAAGCAGCTATTATGAATCCAGTGAAGTCGTTGAGGACGGAATAGCTGTTAGCTTTTAGCTGCTTGCTGCTTGCTTTTAGCTGCTAGCTTTTTATTCTTTGGCTAAACGCTAATAGCTAACCGCTAATTCCTAACCACTAATAGCCAAATAACCTTAATCCGACGGCCGACAGCCGAACGCCGATGCTCAAAAACTACTTCAAAATCGCTATTCGCAGCCTTTGGAAGCATAAAATGTTTTCATTGATCAATGTTTTAGGTCTGGGTCTGGCCATGGCGTTTTGCCTGATGCAGCTTATTCAGGTTCAAAGTAGTTTTGAAAAAGACTCTTTCCATCCCTATCCAGACAGGACTTACCGCGTTCTGACAGATGCGACGAGCAATGATGGTGAAGTTTTTTCATTAGCCTCCACGCCTTTGCCACTGGGTGAAAAACTGGGTAATGAGCAAAGTGTGATCGAAAAATCGGTACGGGTCAACAGGAATTTCAGCGGCAAGTTGAGCAATGGCATTAAGTCCCTGAGGATGGATGGCTTATACGCAGATGCGTCCTATTTCGATGTTTTTGGATTCACACTTGAAAAAGGGAAGCCGGCCATTGAACCCAGAACTGTAGTACTGACCCATGACGCTGCCGAACGTTTTTTTGGTAATGCCGATCCGGTCGGAAAAATATTGACCCACGACGAGTTTGGCCCATTTACCATCACCGGTGTTTTTAAGCCGCTGGGCAAATTCCAGACACATTTGAAGTCGGATATGGTGCTATCTATGGCCACATTCCCTTTGCTGAATGTAGGTTTGGACAAACAGAACTGGCTGGATTATAACTCCTACACCTTCGTATTGTTAGCCAAAGGAAACCAGCAAGCTGACCTGGACAGGGCGCTGACGACGATTACAAAAGAGAATAAAAAGACCGTCAGTTTCAAAGACATTAAAGGACATTCGTTCCGTAGCCAAAAACTGAGCGACATCTCCCCCGACTTCGAAAACCTGCGCAACAATCCGTATGTTGAACCGATCTGGAAAATTGGTGTCAGCCTGCTGATCCCGCTCATTATCATCTTGCTTGCCGGATTCAATTATGTCAATCTCACGCTCACCCGTTCGCTGAGCCGCGCGCGTGAGGTAGGCGTACGTAAGGTTGCAGGCGCCAAACGCTGGCAGCTGATTGGTCAGTTTTTAACGGAAACAACCGTGATCGCTACGCTGGCGTTGTTCATTGGATACCTCGGGCTATTGCTGATGAAATCCTACGTGCATGTGCGCTGGCTTACCTGGGAGGTAAATGACACCCGCTTGCTATGGATCATTTTCATTGGTTTTACACTTTTCACAGGCTTTCTGGCAGGTATTCTTCCCGCCCGGATTTTATCATCCTATGAACCCGTACAGATCCTCAAAGGGGAACTTGTACCGGTGGGTGTCGGAAAGTTCGGTTTCAGAAAAGTGCTGACCATTGTTCAGTTCGTAGTGGCGCTGGTTTTTATGACCGGAATCGGGATTATGAACAGTCAGTTCGAATACATGGCTACTGACAATCAGAATTTTAACCGAAAAAATATCCTGAATATACCGCTTGCTCCGGGCAGTGATTACAAACTGCTCACGAATGAAATGGCCAAACAAGCAGGCGTAGAGCGTGTAGGACTCGCCTCAGCTCCTTTCAACGAATTTACCGGGCAGGTTAAACTGGATAAAATTGACTCTAAGAATAAAGACCTAACCGCCAAAGATGCCTATATCTATGCCGTAGATGCCCATTTCATTGAGAATATGAACCTGGTTTTTCTGGCTGGCGAAAACATGCCCGCCACTGCTGATACCTCCGTTCATTTTGTTGTTTTAAATCAAAAAGCTGTAAAATCACTCGGCTGGGCAAATCCGCAGGATATTGTCGGACAAACTATCCTACTGAACGCGACCAAAGTCATTGTTTCCGGTGTGGTGAAGGATTTTTGCATCATGCGCTACGAATTGCCGGTTTCCTCATTGGTACTTGCATTTGATCCGAGGGAGATTAAAGTCATGTCATTGAAAATCGCGGAAGGCTCTGACCAGGACAAAGTAACGGCTTCACTTTCAGCAGTATGGAAGCGATATTTCCCTCGCGAATCGTTTGTTTATTCGTGGTATGAAAAGCAAATGTATGACAACTATGCCGAAAATGGGGACAAGCAGATCACAAGTCTGATGGTACTCATTGTATTCGTTATTGCTGCCATGGGTTTACTTGGAATGGTAACTTATAGTACCGAAAAACGCACCAAAGAAGTCGGCATAAGGAAGGTAATGGGCGCCAGTGTTGCTCAGATCATGCGCCTTTTGTCCGGTTCATTTGTAAAACTGATCTTGATCGCCGCCATTATCGCCTTACCGATCGGTTACGCATTGGGCACATTGTTTCTGAACATTTTCACTTACCACGCCAAGCTTGGCCCCGGCGTGTTCCTCACTTGCCTCGGATCATTGTCGCTCATTGGGTTATTCACGATCGGTATCCAGACTTACAAAACGGCGATGACCAACCCCGCCGAAACACTCAAAACCGACTAACTCCACTCATTTGCAATAAGTTAAAAATAGTTAAACAGCATGCCTGGCCAAATTAGCATTGCGATTTTTGGCTAGTTTTATGGCATGCTGAAAAACTACTTCAAAATCGCCTCGCGGAATTTGCTGAAACGTAAATTTTATGCGCTGGTCACTATTTTCGGGCTTTCCGTCGGAATGACTTTCACTTTCCTGATGGTGAGCTATGTTTCTGGTGAGCTGAATGTAAACCGGGATCTGCGTAATGCAGGTAACCAGGTGATCATTCGCAGCAAGTGGAAAAACCCCGATATGGGTGTCGACATTGCTACGCTGGGACCGCTCGGCAAGACGTTGAAACAGGATTATCCCAATCTTGTCGCCAATTATTATCGCTACGACGGCATTACCGTTGCAGTTTCCAAAGGCGACAAACATTTTCGCGAAGATGTGCAAACAGGTGATTCCACATTCCTAAGCATGTACGGATTTCCGCTGCTGCACGGCGACGCTCGTACTGCCATGAACGCGCCCAATACCATTGCGATCACAGAAAACAAAGCCATTAAATATTTTGGTAAAACAGACGTCATTGGCCAGACATTGACATTGAATAACTTCATGGGCGGCAAGCAGGAATACCAGATTACGGCCGTTTTGAAGGATTTATCCAATAATTCTGTCACGCATTTGCTACCTAATCAGGCGGAGATCTTCATCCCATTCAGCAGCCTGGAAGGTCGGAAAGGGTTCGAGGATAGCTGGGGATTTCCTTATATGGTTACTTTTCTGGAACTCCGCGATGGCGTGGCCGTTCAAGATCTGGAAAAACCAATTGAGCAGATCATGCGCACGAATGCCAGCGAGGCAATGCGGGCCAATTTGCAGGTTTACCTCACGCCATTAAAAATCTACTACCGGGAAGCGAATAATGGTTTGGTTAATAAAATGATCCTGACGCTTTCGGGCATTACTGCATTTATCCTGCTAATGGCGATTGTCAATTTTATTAATATCTCCATCGGAAATTCGTCATCCAGATTAAAGGAAATCGGGGTAAGGAAGGTGCTGGGGAGTCTGAAAAGGCAGTTGATCGGACAATTTCTGGCAGAGTCTTTTCTTCTAGCATTACTCGCCATGTTTCTGTCAATTGGCTTTTACGAGTTGTTCAGGCCATTTTTCGCAGATCTGCTCGGCAAACCCATTGATTCCGTACTAACATTATTCCCCTACTCCCTCCTGATCCCGTTGATCTGCGCACTACTAACCGGGTTACTAGCGGGAATCTATCCGGCTTTTGTGTTATCTTCCATTCCGTCCATCGATTCCATGAAAGGAAAATTGAAATCGGTTCGTGAGAATGTTTACTTCCGGAGATTGCTAATCAGTTCGCAGTTCAGCATTGCCCTATTCGTTTTTGCAGGTGCGGCCATCGTGACCAGACAGGTGAATTATTTTTTCAATAAAGACCTGGGTTATCAAAAAGAATCGCTCATTTCAGTAGGCGTTCCCCGCGACTGGACTCCGACGGGGCTGGCGAAAATGGAATCGATCAGGGATGAATTATCGGGAATGAAAGAAATAAGCGAGACGAGCCTCTCCTACGAGATCCCGAATGGTAACAATGGTGGGCATTTTGGTGTATATAAGCCAGGCCAGGATTCTGCCCAGGCCATCCACACGCTGTTTTTGGGAACGGACGAAAACTATGCAGATACCTATAGAATCAAGATGCTGGCTGGTGATTTTCTTCAAAAGGAAAATAGCACATATCAATCTGACAGGATCGTTTTGAATGAGGCCGCGATCAAAGCGTTGGGATATGCGAATGCTTCGGAAGCAGTCGGCCAGCAAGTCCGGGTTCACAATTCCCCCAATGCGCTGACCATTGCAGGTGTTGCCGGAAATTTTCATTTCGAATCCATGCATCAGGCGATCAAACCTTTGGCATTCGTACACATTCATGAGACGAATTCTTACCGCTATCTGTCATTTCGAGTCGAGTCGTCCAATCTGGGGGAGTCTATGGCAGCAATTGAAAGTAAATGGAGAGAGCTGATGCCGGATGCGCCATTTGAATTCTCGTTTATGGATGAAACGCTTCAAAAGCTTTACCAATCCGAAATGCTGCTGAAAAAGGCCTCTCAGGCAGCGACTGCACTTTCAATCGTGATCGTGCTTTTGGGGATTCTCGGAATGGTGTCCCTGAATGTCGCGCGCAGGACGCGGGAAGTAGGGATTCGGAAAGTATTGGGAGCTTCGGGTATTAGCGTAGTTGCCCTTTTCCTGAAAGAATTCATGCTGGTGATGGTTTTCGCCGTCGCAGTAGCTTTTCCGCTGGCCTGTTTCACCATGAAAAAATGGCTCCAAACCTACGCATATCGAATTGATATCGGCTGGACAACCTTCGCAGAAATCATTATTGCATTCGCCATCCTGATCACAGCGCTGGTATGTCTTCAAACTTATAAGGCTGCTTTGATGAATCCGGTGACGAGTTTGAAGAGTGATTGAGGTAGTTTTTATTCGACCTCACTTAATTTCCTCAGAAATGATTCGAGATCAATTATTAACAGTTTAGGAAATGGTAGGGTCTTGAAAACATCGAAATCCTTATCATTAGTGACAAGGTAATCGGCATTTGAGCTTAGCGCCAGATCAGAAAATTTATTGTCGTCAGGATCATTGAGTACCAGATTCCACTTAAAAGCAGGTTCTGAAAATACTACATTAGGAGCAACGGCGAGTTGATGCAGGATGAATTGTGCAGTTTTTGAAGAGTAGGTTGAAGCCAAAATTTCATCGTATTCCAACAAGATTTCATTGCTGACGTACCATTGAAACTTTCCCGATATGAAATCGAGATATAATTGATAAAACGGACTTTTTGGTGGAATTGAAGCTCTAAGACAATTTGTGTCTATTACAACACGCATCATTTACTCATGAAATTATCGTCTGTAAGCATTTTACGATAATCCTGATCGGTGTATTTCTTTTTACTTAATACCTCATCTAATTCATTCCTAAGTCCCTGATCGAAATAATCCATCAGCATCTTTCTGACCTCAATCGTTTCACTTTCGCTAATTCCCTGATCAAAGAGGCGCAGTAAACTGATCTGAATCTCGCTCAGTTTTTGCGAATCGGCTGATTTTTTTTGAACAGATATCATTTTTAGAGAAGTGAATGTGTAAGTGACTTAAAACGAAAATAACTAATTAACTCTTAATCCTGAAAATATCAATCAATAGCTTCATGCAGCTACATCATAAAAAATCCGTTTCTGCTGGTTCGCAGAAAATTCCAGCGCGGTCATAATGTCTTCTTGTGTGAATTCTGGGAAATCCAGAATGATTTCATCAAAAGACATTCCGGATGCCAACCATAGTAAAACATCTTCAACAGTTATCCGCATTTCACGGATGCAGGGTTTGCCGCTCCGCTTGCCTTCATCAATGCTTATGATATTTTTATAGATATACATGATCAGGTATTTAAGGAGACAAAAATAACCAATTGCTCAAATTTAATCAATCTATCAAGATTACGCTATCAACTCAGTCGCACTGAAAACAAATCCTTCGATCTCAGATAAATAACACTGACAACCACGATCGTAAAAATGCCTCCCATAATCACAGAAGGCACAGTACCAAAAGCTTTTGCCATTACACCCGATTCAAAAGCGCCAAGCTCGTTGGAAGAACTGACGAACATTCCGTTCACAGCGGCAACACGTCCGCGCATCTCGTCGGGAGGGTAAATTTGGAGGATAGTCTGCCGAACAATGACACTCACGCTATCGAAAACGCCCGTCGCAAACAATGCTCCGCAGGATAGCAGAAAACTGGTTGAAACAGCAAAAATTATCGTAAAAACTCCAAAACCAGCCACCGCGATCAGCATATTACGCCACGCATTATGGGTCGGCGGATAATATGCCATCGCGAACATCGTCAGTAATGAACCGATCGAGGGCGCGGCCCGCAATAAACCCAATCCTTCCGGTCCTACCTTCAAAATATCCTCTGCAAAAACCGGTAAAAGCGCCACTACCCCGCCAAAAAGCACAGAAAAAAGGTCCAGTGAAATGGCGTAGAGTACAATCCGGGTTTTGAATACAAACCGGAAACCTTCCTTCAAACTTTCCAATATCGGCGTAGAAATCTTGGGGAATTCAGGCTGTGTTTTGATCATTCCCAGCAATATCCAGCAGATGGCAAAACTGACAATAACCACCAGTAATGTGTTTCTCAACCCAAAAAAAGCATATAAAAACCCGGCTAATGCTGGCCCGGTGATCGATCCGGCCTGCCAGAATGAACTGCTCCACGTCGAGGAATTATGATAAATCGCTCGTGGTACCAGAAAAGGTTTTAAAGAACTGGAAGCCGGAGAATAAAACCCTTTGGCAAAACCGATCAATGCAAAAACCGAATAGATCACGAGCAGGTGCTGTGATTGGGTGAGCGCATTGTAAATCACCGGCTGAAATGCGGTGTAAAGGATTACTGAGCCTAATAAAATGACCACCAGACTAATGTGCATAATGGAAATCTTATTCTTCTGGTCAGCAATGTAGCCTCCGAAAATGGACGTAATAATGAATGGTATCACCTCCGCCAGACCGATCAGCCCAAGCGCGAGCGGATCGTGCGTCATTTTATACAATTCGTAGCCAACAATCACCTCCTGAATGAGGATCGTGGCCGAAAAAAGAAATGTATTGGATATAAAAAACCTGAAATCTGAGTAGCGGAGTGCAGCGTAGGGATCTTTGGAGGATACTGTTTTCAAATCAGTAATTGTGGTGTTCAGAAGGGTAACACGATTGATGTGCCATTATGTTCTGCTTTAATTAAAAATTAATACAAATTGTTGCTACTGTAACATTTGAAGACCTTAACCAATCAAAATCAATCTTTTACATTTCATTTACAATGTTTTACAGGCCTTTTACCGGCGTTTTGGGTAGTATTCATACTTTTGGAATAGTTCATCATTTCCCCAAAAATCAATGTCATGATACAAAACAAACTCAGGAGGATTTTCCCGGCCCTAGCCCTGGTTCTTTCGTTGTCAGCATCCGAGGCACTACCCCGGGAGGTTACTGAAAAGTATCCTTACCATTCTGTCCTTTTGAACGGCGTGGCAGTCGAGTTTTCGCAGCTTTCTCTTGTTAACAGAGGTGTTGTTTCCCTGGTAAGAGGTAACCCGCAGGCAATGGTCAAGACCAATGTCCCTTTCAAGGTGTACCTGCAAAGAGCCGGTAAAATAGTAGACGCCGACACATACGCCTCTCACTACGCGATGCTCCAATACCAATTCGCTGACATTCTGAAATTCGCAAGAGCCGGAGACGAAATTATTATTGAGCCGGCCGACAAAAACGACCCGGTCGGACGCAGGGTGATCCCGGTTTCCCGTTTGCAGCTGGTACCGCAGTTCAATTGGTTCTTTACCGGGAATAAAAAAGGCGACGGTTGCTGAAAAGCACTCACCATTTCGATAAATTTGTTTGGCAGCATCTACATTTACATTGTTTCAAATGATCCAATCAGAAACACGCGGTTTCAATACTATCCTCAGAAATTTGTGTTTTCTGTTTGCGGCGGCGCATTTTTGGATCGCCCCGTCGGTTGCTAATAATGAATCGGTACGTTTCGCAGAGAAAGCAAATCTGGCATTGAGGCGTACTGCCCATCATTTGCTGATCGCCAACGGAGATACGGTATCTACCATTCCGCCGGTGAAACAATTGGATGCCAATACCTTTTCAATTCGTATGGAACATGTGCTTGACTATGCCAAACTGCCCGGCCTTTTACAGGAATCTCTTCAAATGCAAGATATTATCTCCGGGTACAATGTAACGGTACTGGATTGTGACAAGGGCGAATTACAGCTTGGCTATAATTTTCTGGAACTCAATCAGAAAGGTGGCGTTGCCTGCCAGGACCGTGCGCACGAAGGACAATGTTACCAGTTACAGGTATCTTTCATTCCACAAAAACAGGAAGCAAAAACCGGTGGACAGAACTGGTTCATGCTGTCACTCGGAGGCGCACTTGCAGGGCTCGGCCTGATCGCATGGAATAAGTCGCGGCCAAAGAAAATCGCCGAACAAGTGCCTGACGCCTTAATTTCACCGAAGCTGGAATTCAGCAAATCTTACCTTGACATTCAAAATCAGACATTGGTTTCCGGCGACTTTGTTCAGCAGCTGACTTTCCGTGAAACAAAGCTGCTTAGTCTTTTTGCACGGCATACCAACCAAATTCTCGAACGCGATACGATCCTGAAATCGGTCTGGGAGGATGAAGGGGTGACCGTGGGCAGAAGCATTGACGTGTTTGTCTCACGACTCAGAAAAATGCTTGCGAATGACCCTTATGTAAAAATTACCGCCATTCACGGCGTTGGCTACAAAATGGAAGTCCATTCCTGATCCCTATGTTCAAAACTTTTCTGAAAATTGCCGGTCGCCATTTGTGGCAGACCAGGCTGTATTCGTGCATGAATGTGATCAGTCTTGCGCTGGGTACGATCTGCGTTTTGCTGGCTGCTCTTTTCATCACAGACGAGCTGGGTTTTGACAATTTTCACAGCCAGAGCCCCAATCTCTATCGCATCACAACGACTTTTCTGAACGAGGGCAAAATCGTCACGACGGGTGGAACCGGCCAGGTACAAGGGCCTGCATTTCACGCGCAGGTCCCCGAAATACGCGCCTATACCCGCATCATGGGCGGTGACATTCACGGGGACGTGCGGGCTGGGGACAAAGCGTTTAAACTCAGACTGCTTTTTGTGGATGATTCGTTCTTCGATGTATTTAGTTTCAAAATACAAACCGGCGACAAGCATTCGGCTCTTAAAAACGACAATTCCGTAGTGGTGACGGAAAAGACGGCGCTCAAATTCTTTAACCGTACGGATGTCGTAGGCAGGATTTTGCAAATGGACGCTGATCCTTCGGCAATGCGGCTGGGGAAACCATTGGTGATCAGCGCAGTGGTACGGGATCCGCCGGCCAACTCTTCCATTCAATTCGACGTGCTGTTTCCGTTCAGCTTTATGCAGTTGTCATTTGACGACACGAGCTGGCTGAATGCCTACCTGGGCACATTTGTAGTTTTAGATCCAAAAGCCGATCCAGCGGCCGTTGTTAAAAAATTCAATCAGATCCATCAGATCCATGCAAAAGATCAACTGGCGGCGCACCTGAAAGCGACCGGCACCGAGCGGAAAGTTGCTTATGGGTTGCAAAAAGTTACCGACATTCATCTTAACCCACAGGAAGTATCAAACCAAAACCGCGAATCCGGCGTGATCAATGGAAGCAAACCAGTGTACTCCTATATTTTTCTGGGGATTGCCACCTTCATTTTGTTAATGGCCAGCGTCAATTTTATCAATATCAACATAGGAGGTTCACTGAAAAGAGCGAAGGAAGTAGGCATTCGAAAATCGACCGGAAGCAGCCAGATTCAGATACTGTTCCAATTTTTGGGAGAATCGGCCATACTTTGTTTTTTCACATTGATTCTGGCGACAGCACTTACTTTGGCGTTGCTACCAGTCTTTAACCAATTGGCAGGCAAACAGATAACCTGGCATCAGCTGATCTATCCGCAAGTGTTAATGTGGATATTCGGCATATTGATTTTCAATACATTAGCATCCGGCCTTTATCCGGCCTATCTGCTTTCAGGTTTGAGTCCGGTGCAGGTTTTGTATCAAAAAGCGAGACTTTCCGGACAAAACATCCTTGGTCGCGGGCTGGTAGTGTTTCAATTTGTGATTGCCATTTTGCTCGGGATCGCGACATTGGTTTTTTACAAACAAATGCACTTCATTCAGTCGAAGGATTTGGGATATAACCCTGAAATGATCGTCAAAATCAACATTTCGGGTGTGAGAGACACCCATCAGATCAATTCGCAATTCAGGAGTGAGCTCAGTAATCATTCCCTCATCAGCCAAATGTCATTGATCGGCGAATTCGGCTTTCGTGAAACGAATGTTAACCACCTCAACATCCTCAGCAACTACCGGAGCATTGATCAGCATTACCTTTCCATGCTTGAAATCGGCATAAAGGAAGGCAGGAATTTTTCGACAAACTATCCTTCTGATAAGGCACATTCGGTCCTTGTCAATGAAGCATTTGTCAAAGCTGCTAACCTGGGCAACCCGATTGGAAAAGAATTGACACCTGAGTCCTATTTTGGAAATGGTAAATTCACCATTGTCGGCGTCATGGAAGACTTCCATTACAGCTCATTAAAAGAGCGCATCAGGCCGATGATCATGGTCATGAGCGAGCAGCATGGCGGAGGTGAAATGTGGGTTAAAATCAATTCAAAAAACCAAAAAAAGGCATTGACACTTCTGGAAAAAGCATTTAAAAAGATCCTCCCCGACGCTGCATTTGCTTATGAGTTCCTTGACGACTACAATGCGAAGGAGTACGGACAGGAGCGGCGCTGGCAAAAAATAATCAATTATGCCACAGCACTTTCAGTACTGATCTGCTGCATGGGATTATTTGGTTTGGCTCACCTCGCAACGGCGCAACGCAAGCGTGAAACCGGCATACGCGTGGTGCTGGGCGCCACAGTATTTCATATAGCAGCCCTGTTTTCAAAAGATTTTATCAAACTGATCTTCCTCGCCATTGTATTAGCTTGTCCGGCTGGCTACTACCTGGCCAACCTCTGGCTGGAAGGTTTTGCTTACCGCATCACCGTCGCTCCGACGCTCCTGATCATTCCCGGTTTACTGTCGATTTTGATCGCACTGGCAACGGTTTCATCCCAGGGAATAAGAGCCGCAATGCTCGATCCGGTGCGCTCGCTACGATCCGAATAGGCCTTTAAAAGTACTCGAAATATGGCCATTTCCCATCGTTCGATACCGTACACATTTTGTACGATTTCGGACGATTGAACTTTTAGAATAAAACTTAAAAATTTGTATATCAATGACTTAATGTTCTGGCAAGGCTTTTTAAAATAGGATTGGCATAAGAGACGCCGGTATAGGCATTTGCTTTTGAAATAGCTTGTCTGTAATTATACCTGAAATCTCAAACCCAAAAATTTTTATGATTAAGTTAGAAAAGATATCAAAGTATTACCCGGCAGGTTTTGGCAAGACTTACGTTTTGCGCCACATTGATTTACATATTAAAGAAGGTGAGTTTGTATCGATCATGGGGCCATCGGGTTCTGGCAAATCCACCCTCTTGCATATCCTCGGATTACTCGAAGAACCATCGGAAGGAGAATATCTTTTCCTGGATGAGCCGGTTCAGAAATTAACCGAGAAAAAAAGGACCGAGTTGCACCGTCACCACATTGGTTTCGTGTTCCAGGCCTATCATCTGATCGACGAACTAACGGTTTATGAAAACATTGAAACACCATTGCTTTACAAAGGTACTTCGGGATCGGAGCGTAAAAGCAGGGTAGCGGAGCTTCTGGACCGATTCAACATGGTAGCGAAAAAGGATCTCTTCCCGCACCAGCTTTCCGGAGGCCAGCAGCAGTTAGTAGGGGTTGCCAGAGCGATCGTTCACAATCCAAAAGTAATTTTCGCAGATGAACCAACAGGTAACCTGCATTCGGAACAAGCCATTGAAATCATGGAACTGTTCCAAAAATTGAACCAGGAAGACAAAGTCACCATAGTCCAGGTAACCCATTCAGAACTAAACGCCGGTTATGGAAACCGGGTGGTTCGGTTAAAGGACGGATGGTTAGCCTAACATAATCATAATGATCTATTAGCCATGAAACGTTTTTTATTACTTTTTTGCCTTTCACCATTTCTCGCCAAAGCACAGGCAACCCTGAGCCTTTCAGAATGTGTGAGCCTTCTTGCCAAGAACAACCTCATTTATCAGCAGAGTAACCTGCAAGCGGAAGCTGCACAGGCGCAATTGAGGCAAACCAGATCCCAGATGCTTCCGCAGATCTCACTTGGGGCAAGCCAGAGCGTTAACATTGGCCGGAGTATCGACCAATACACCAATGCGTATATAGACCAGGTTTACGGCAATAACTCTATTGGGCTTAACCTTCAGACGCCCATTTTTCAAGGTTTCAGAGTACAGAACCAGATCAGACAGGGAGTACTATTGAAAGAATCTGCCGAGGAAAATCGTACTGCAGTATTAAATGCACAAACGGTATTGCTGATGCAGGGGTACGTGAATGTATTGGCTACAAAAGCACTGTACGAATCCTGGACAGACCAGGTAGAATCGTCGCTCACTCAGGTCGACAGGATCTCCAAACAAGTGAATGCCGGAACAGTGGGAGCCAACTTGCTTTATGAAATCAAAGCGCAGCTGGCCAATGATAAATTCAGCCAGGTAACAGCCCTGAATAATTACCGTACTGCCCGTCTGGCACTTTTTCAAAGGATGAATATTACACCCGACGATCAGGTGGAGTTCGAAGCACTTGCTCCGAGAGATTCCACTCTCACTGCTGCTAACGCTATTGATATATACGAAGACGCACAAAAGAGTTTTCCGGAGATACGCAGTGCTGAATTATACCGCCAAAGTTTCTCTTATCAGGTCAAATCCATTAAAGCACTCAATTATCCTTCCTTAAACCTGAGTGGCGGAATGGGTGCTTTTTACGCTACCAGTAACAAGAACCTGGATTATTTCAACCAATTGAATGCGACCCGTAACGGCTCATTACAATTGAACCTGAATATCCCCATCATGGGCCGCTGGCTAACCAAGCCGAGGGTGGAACTGGCCAAAGTACAGGAACGTCAGGCGCAGAATACACTCGATGTGACCAATCAGATTTTAAGACAAGGCATCGAGCTGGCTGTCCTCAACTTGCAGACCATGGCGGACAGATATGCTTCTGCAACAGGCCAGGTAGAATCGCTCACCGCTGCATTCGCAGTCATAGAAAGCAAAATGAATGCAGGGATCGCAAACTCTTATGAATATTCACTAGCTAAGGCTAATCTCGCCAAAGCCCAGGGTAATGCGATCCAGGCGAAATACGATTTCTTGATGCAACAAAGACTTTTACAATACTATCGCCAGGGGAACTGGCAGGGGGTATTTTAAGATATATCGGCTGACAGCCGTCAAGATTGTTAGGTTAAATTTGGTATCGGTAATTCTTAGAGGCAGTCCTATTCGGGCTGCCTCTTTTTTTATACTTTTTGTTAAATAAAGCTAAATAATTCTACGGTTACATAAACATCATTATCTTGCTTTTCATAACAAAAAACAACGGTCATGAAAAAACTTTTTCTATTGGTCTTGCTGGGAGGAATCTGCCTGGCAGGCTCAGTTAATGCCCAACTTCAAAAAGGTACCCGATACTGGGGAGCCACTATTACCGGGAACGGCGATCATAATAAGTATGAATATCCGCAAGGTGCGGAGTGGAAAGGAAATGTGCTGAATGTTACACCTTCTGTACAGGCCGGGTGGTTTATCGGCGACAATAAAATGTTCGGGTTTAGGCTAAGCCCTTCGCTGACCCGGGCCCGAAATAAAAACAATAATCCGAGCGGGGATTTTAATTCAGGTTACAATATGATGGCAATTAACCTCGCGCCATATCTACGGCATTATAAATCGCTGAGTCCAAAGTGGGCTATTTATCTTCATTCAGCGGTCAATCTTGCTTATTTGAGATCTAAGAATTTCGATGCTGACAATAAAATTTTCGAGAATGGCTATTCGGGAGGGATCTACGTGAATCCTGGCGTGTCTTTCTGGGTGACGCCACGCTTTTCTTTGGAGTCGGATATCAATGTACTCTCTCTAAATCTCAGTTACACACATTTTAATGACGATAACACCTTCAATTTTAATACGGGCATCACATCCAGTATTTCTCAATATTTTGGGATTCGCGCGTCGTGGTACCTACAACCTAAATGAACCTGGTCATGAAAAAGATATTTTTATTTACTCTTCTTATACTCGTAATCTCAAATAGCGCTGTTTTTGCCCAGATGGATGGCAAACGATTTATTTCCGGTTCCTTATCTGTCGGATTAGGCAGCACTAATCCCAAGGACAATCCATCTTCAAACAGTTACGGATATAACATTGATATCGGTTTAGGAAAATTCAAAACGAATACCCGCGCTTCCGGTTGGAATTTGAGCACTTCTTTAACTGGTGGCAAGAGGTCTGTCAACCCTACCCGCGCCCCGCTAATCGTTGAGGGTATCAATGGAATAGGCGTGGGAGTGGGTCATTTCTGGCAATACTATAAGCATTTCAGTGATAAGTTTGGCATTTATGGAGGCCCCCAGGTAAACCTGAATTACACCTACGGCAAAACCACCAATGTTCAATCGGATGGAACAGTAGCGGAAATATATGAGGTAAAACAGAACTCAATTTTCTTGTCACTCGGGCTTGACGCAGGCGCATACTACAAATTGAACGAGAGATGGTGGCTGCTTGGCAGCCTTGGATTTTCGCAGCCTTTCTCGGCAAAATACACCTTGGAAAACACAGTCAAATTACCCGATTCAGATGATCTGATTAAGAATAGCTTCACTTACGGATTTAATCCGTCCATTACTTTTCCTAGTGTGGGACTGGGCCTGAGGTATTTTTTTAAGGATTGATTAAATGTTGTTTTGGTGAAATAATTGCGGTTTTTACATTAAAAATAGAGTGGATATACCTTCTTATGGCATATCCACTTTTTTGTTAGAATGAAAAAATATTTCCTGGTTCTCTGCATCGTTGGGCTTCATGCCTGCCACAAACCTACTAATAACAACGTGGCAGCTCCGTGGGAGCCGGATTACAAGCTCGACCGGTCCGAGGGCACCATTGTAGCTTATGAAAAACAGGATGCCGAAAAAATGCCTGCGCCGGGCGGTATCGTTTTTACGGGAAGTTCTTCTTTCACCAAATGGCAGTCAGCTGCCGAAGACCTTGCGCCGCTGCCGATCATTAACCGCGGCTTCGGCGGCTCCACATTACCCGAAGTGATTTATTACGCCGATCGCACCGTTACTAAATATAAGCCCAAAACGGTCGTCATCTATTGTGAAAACGATATGTTCGGCTCCAAACCCAAAACTCCTGAGCAGGTAAGGGACGCATATGTAACATTGGTGAAGCAGATCCGCCAGAAACAACCCGATGTACAGTTATACGGCATGTCTCTAAAACCCTCACCTTCGCGCTGGGCGAGAAAAGATGAGGTCATTAAAGCGAATAAATTGATTCAGGATTATATCAAAACCGACAAGAAACATGGGTACATTGATGTGTGGCCTGTGATGCTCAAAAACGGTCGTCCGGATGGTAGCATTTTCCTCGGCGACAGCCTTCATATGAATGGTGAAGGGTACAAGCGCTGGGTAAAGGTTTTGAAACCGATACTGGAAAAAACGGTGTAAAGCTATCCTGCTCTGCACTGCTTTTACAAACATTTTAAAAGAACGAATAAGGGTATAGGTTTTAACGTAAAGTCACTATATTGACCGCAAAAATACATTTCCGGGTAAAAAAGTGATATCGCATTCAAATAATGAAAGTAACAGCGGTTTTTGACATTGGCAGGACCAATAAAAAGTATGTACTTTTTGACGAAAAGTATCAGATCTTGGAAGAATTCTCCGAAGCACTTCCTGAGACCACGGACGAGGATGGTTTTCCGAGCGAAGATTGCGAACTGTTGACCAATTGGGTCCAGGACCGGTGGCATGCATTGCTTAAGAATCCGAAATATGACATTAAGGCCGTCAATGTAGCAGGGTATGGTGCAAGTCTGGTTCACCTGGATGCTGCCAACAAGCCACTCACGCCCCTTTATTCTTACCTGAAACCATTTCCTGAGGACTTATCCAAACAGTTTTACAGCACCTACGGAGATCCTACCCGAATTTCGCTTCAAACAGGCTCGCCAAACATGGGTATGCTGAACTCCGGCATGCAGCTGTACTGGCTGAAATATACCAGGCCGGATATTTACAAGCAGATCGTTACTACCCTGCATTTACCCCAATACATCCTTTACCTGCTTACCGGCAGAAAAGTAAGCGATTATACATCCCTGGGCTGCCATACCGCATTATGGAGCTTCGAAATGTGGGATTACCACGAGTGGGTAAAAGCGGAAGGAATTCATAAAAAACTGGCGCCGGTACTGGCATCGTCTTCATTCATTTATCGTCACGAAGACAAAGGCATTCAATCAGGATTCGGGCTGCATGACAGTTCTTCCGCGCTCATTCCATATCGAATGGCCGTCAAGAAACCTTTTGTGCTGCTATCAACCGGTACCTGGTGTATCAATTTCAACTCATTCGCCTCCAAGCCGCTCACTTCTTATCAGCTGGAACGTGACTGCATGAACTACCTGACGCCGGAAGGAAGCGGGGTTACTGCGTCGCGTTTGTTCCTGGGCCGTGAGCACGATTTTCAGCTAGCGCGCATTGCTGAGTACTTCCGCGTTGACAGTGAATTTTACAAGGGAGTAGCATTCAATGATGCTTTTCTGACAGCGGATACACCACCATTTTACACAGCCTGCATGACCGGCAACGGGCCTTTCCCGGAAGCCAACACACAGGAATGGCAGATCAGTGCTTTCAGCTCAGCCGAAGCGGCATATCACCACCTTATCAAAGGTTTGACAGAGTTACTTTTCGTTTCGCTTGATCTGGTAGGTGTGAATGATGTTCAGGCGATTTACATTGACGGTGGGTTTGCCAGAAATGAGATTTTCACCAGGCTCATCGCCCGCAGATATCCTAATCACAAAGTGTATGCGACAGATCTCCCGTACGCAACATCCCTGGGTGCAGCCCTACATGTAACGCGCCCGCAGACATTTGATTTTTCGGGTGAGATCAGAGAGATCGCTCCCTAACCCTAGCTGATCCTGCTCCAGTTTGTTTCTTCCTTGCGTAAATTCTCCAAATGAGCGAGTATGGGCTGATTGACAGACTGGAGCAAATCGGGGTCTTCCGTCAAAATGGCTTCCGCCGATTGTCTTGCCGCTTTTAATATTTCACCATCGAGCGCAAGGTTCGCC
Organism: Dyadobacter sp.; assembly: GCF_039919315.1. Classification (GTDB taxonomy): domain Bacteria; phylum Bacteroidota; class Bacteroidia; order Cytophagales; family Spirosomataceae; genus Dyadobacter. Next base: position 37,979 of record NZ_JBDSFX010000108.1, read on the forward strand.
ACCAAAAGATCGACCAGACCGCTTTGCTGCGTTCCTGATATATCTCCCGGCCCCCTCAATTGTAAATCTACTTCTGCTATTTCGAAACCATCATTGGTCCGGCACATGGTTTCAATGCGCAATTTGGTATCCTTGCTGATCTTGTAATCGGTGATGAGGATACAGTAAGACTGCTCCGCTCCCCGTCCTACCCTGCCCCGCAACTGGTGTAATTGCGACAATCCGAATCGTTCGGCATTTTCAATGACCATTACAGAAGCATTGGGCACGTTCACACCAACTTCTATCACCGTGGTAGCGACCATAATTTTGGTTTCTCCCCGTACAAAACGCCCCATTTCATACTCCTTGTCTGCCGACTTCATTTTACCATGCAGAATGCTCAATGGAACGTCGGGAAAAGAGCGCGAAACGCTTTCGTAACCGTCCATAAGGTCTTTGAGATCCATTTTTTCGGATTCTTCGATCAGTGGGTATACCATGTAAATCTGTCGTCCTTTGGTAATTTCATCTCTCAAAAAACCGAAAACAGATAGCCGGTGCGCGTCATAGCGGTGCACTGTTTTAATGGGTTTTCGTCCAGCGGGCAGTTCATTGATCGCTGAAATATCCAGGTCGCCATACAATGTCATGGCCAGCGTTCGCGGAATGGGCGTAGCGGTCATCACGAGCATATGCGGGCTGATTCGCGGGTTTTTGGCCCATAATTTGGCACGCTGAGCAACCCCAAACCTGTGTTGTTCATCAATGATACAAAGTCCCAGATTCTTGAACTGGACAATGTCTTCAATCAATGCATGCGTGCCGACAATGATGTTTAATGTACCGTCCAACAGTTGTTTATGAATTACCTCACGCTCTTTCTTTTTGGTAGAACCTGTGAGTTTCCCAATGGTAACCCCGAGCAGATCAGCAAACTTTTTTAATCCCTGGTAATGCTGATCGGTCAATATCTCGGTGGGCGCCATTAAACAGGCCTGCGCATCGTTATCCAGCGCAAAAAGTGTTGCTATGAATGCTACAATGGTCTTTCCCGAACCTACGTCGCCTTGCAGCAGCCGGTTCATTTGCTTGCCGGTTTTGAGGTCTTCGTGAATTTCGTGCAGCACTTTTATTTGCGCATTGGTAAGCGTAAATGGCAAGTGTTTGTCATAAAACTCTTTCACCAGGGCCGCATTAGTGAACACTAACCCCGGAAATTCAGTCTTATGCAGCAGCTTGTTCTTAATCAGCCGGAACTGGTTATAAAACAGCTCCTCAAATTTCAGTCTACGCTGCGATTGGTGAAGCCCCTGCTGATTTTGGGGTAAATGGAAGTGCCAGAGGGCATCTGCTTTCGAAATCAGCCGGTATTTCTGAACCAGATTTTCAGGAAGTGTTTCTTTGATATACGGCCGCGAAATTTCCAGCAGGCTCTTCATGATCTTGCTCAGCGCACGGCTGTCCAGAAATTTTTTACGCAGTTTTTCAGTCAGTGGGTAAATGGGATTCCAGAATCCGGCGTGCTCATTTTCAGCGGTAACCAGATCAATGTCGGGATGCGTAATACTCCATCTCCCTCCAAAAGCAATCGGCTTACCGTATACAATGTACTCCGTATTGGCCCGCAGGTTCTTTTCGTACCAGGCCACGCTCTGGAACCACACGAGTTCGATCAACCCGGTACCGTCGGTAAAATAGCCTACCAGTCTTTTTTTGTGGCCCTCACCAACGGTAGTCCATTCCCTGAGCCTTCCCCGGATCTGGGCGGCAGGCATTTGTTCATTGAGACTATTGATCTTATGAAAAACGGTACGGTCCTCGTGCCGGAAAGGATAATGCTGAATGAGGTCTCCAAATGTAAATATCCCTAGTTCCTGATTCAGTAAAGCGGCTTTTTGAGGCCCTACTCCTTTCAGGAATTCAATTTTGGTGTCAAAAAAACGGGTCCGTACAGATGGGTTTGTTTCTGAAGTCATCGCTCAAATATAGCTTGAAATCACTAAAACAACGATTGCAAGCATTACTTATGTTAATCTAAGTTAACAGGAAGTTTAGGTCTTGGTTCACAACTTTTGATTTGCGTATTTCGTTAAAATTTAAGTTCTCTAACCACCAAAACCAGTTACTAAATTCTTACTTTTTATGAAAACAACATTTTTATCGCTTTTCCTGACCCTTATCGCGTTTACTTTCGCATCCGCACAAGACAGTCCTCACGTTACTGCAAAAGGTAAAGATATGAGCATCCGTTACGGACAGCCATCGAAAAAAGGGCGTGTATTATTTGGAAAAGCGGGAAGCGGCAGCCTTGAACCTTATGGCAAACCATGGCGTATCGGCGCGGACAGCGCGACTCAGATTACCTTCAAAAAGGACGCAACATTTGGTGGAAAGGCCATCAAAGCAGGTACTTATACGCTGGTTGCTACTCCTAATGAAAAGGAATGGACTATTATCCTGAACAGCCAACTAGGCCAATGGGGCGCTTACAAGTACGAAGAACATAAAAGCAAAAATGTTCTGGAAGTAACCGTTCCGAACAAGACTTATCCTACTTCGCAGGAGAAACTTACCTTCACAGCCAACGATGCTTCCCTGGATTTCCAATGGGATAAAGTTGGCTTCTCAGTACCAGTTAAGTTTTAACATTATCAAATGAGCGTCTGGTCATACTAGACGCTTTGTCACATTGGCTGCTTTGTCACATTGAGCGGACCGGGCCGCCGGGCGGTCGAAATGTAAGTGCGTACTGCATTTCGACTGCGCGGCGGCCCGGTCCGCTCCTTTGTGACAAGCTATTTCGCTCAGGATAACAAGCTTGGCTACAGATTCTGCCGGATCATATTTTCGAGAACCTGCAAATGCTCCGTAAATGCCTTATGCCCTTCGTCGGTGGCTTTGTAGATGGTAAGGGGCTTTCTGCCCAGGAATTGCTTCTGAAATTCTACGTATTTTATTTCTTCGAGTGCCTTTAAATGCGAAGCCAGGTTACCATCTGTGAGTTGTAAAAGATCTTTCAATTCATTAAAACTGAGGGAATCGTTTACCACCAACACGGACATTAACCCGAGCCTGATCTTACTTTCAAAAACTTTATTAAACTTTTCTAACCATTCCATTATTCCAGCCCCGTTGCCAGGTCTTTAATCCAAATTTATAGATCGGCATCCAATAGGAGCATCGCATCGCGGTTCCGCAACCACACCGCCTGATCCCGCATGTTATTCGCCTTCATTGTCAGCACGGATGACACGATACCGGTGCCTACCGACACCCAAAAGAATTTTTTAAGATTATCCCGGTTCCCTGAAACCAGCGAAATGACCGATCCCGCAGAACCAGCCACTGAAATAACCAGGCCGATACTTCTCGTCCGCCTGGACTTCAGATAAAGCTGCAACCCACCTTCCGAGATTATAAACTCGCGGCGCAGTGCCTTTTGCCCTGTATAAATAACATTGTTTTTCACGAAACTACTGCCGCCCCGCATATAGATAGTTTCTTTATCGTACCATCTTTTCGCCTTGCTTAGTGTAGTATCACCCGGAATCTGCGCGTAACCGTTAATTGATACCATCAAAAAAATCAAACCAAGTATACTTTTAGCACCCGCTTTCCCCTCAGAAAGCTTCTCCCGATCGTAACGGTTATACATCGTCAACCCGTAAATGATGTGCAGCACACCAAACCCCAACGCCCAGAAAAGAAGCGAATAACCTGTCAGAAACAATGCAATACATCCAATGCCGATTTCAGATAGCCCCAGAAAAAACACTTCCGGATACGTAAACCGGCTCGCATTCACCAGTGCAAGTCCATAGAAAATGAGGGTAACCGGAAAAACAAGCCAAATTACGCCGTAATAAAGCATGGCGATACAAAAAATCCCACCGGTAGCCAGCGGGATCAGCATGCTCACCAAAAGCCTCTTGGAGCTTCCATTCCAAAGTGTCAGATCACGTTTTTTTCCCTTGCGCACGGTCATGACGATTCCGATGGCCAGGGAAAAAACCAGGACACACAGGCCATCGATTAGCAAAAATTGAATGATACCATCCTTGGAATGTCCTGTGTAGGTGCCAAAAGGGATAAGAATATCAGCCAGCCAGTCTGTTTTAAACCTCACGTAGGCAACGCTCGCACCTATGAGTGCAAATATGCCTGCGAAAACGCCGCTCAACCCACTGAGCGATAAAAATTTTGAAGACCGCTCCATGAGGTTGCGGATTTCATTCAATGTATGTAGAGAGTCCTGATTAGAATTCATAAATCAGTTTTGGAATAAGTCCTTACCAGATTGTTAAAAGAGCAGCAGCACCTTTGGAATAAAAATAACCGCACCTACTATGACAGCCGAAACGGCCAGTATCAAAACACCCGCCGCGGCAGTATCCTTCACGATTTTGATCACCGGGTGATAATCCGCCGAAACCAGGTCCGCAAGCTTCTCAATGGCCGTGTTGAATGCTTCTGCTGACAGTACGAGTGCGATCTGGATCACGATCAATAACCATTCAACCGGGGATATTTGAAAAAAAATTCCTGCAAAGACCACCACAATGCAGGCTATCAGGTGAATGCGGGCGTTGTTCTCAAAGCGGAACAAATTGTAAATACCCACTCCGGCATAGCGGAAACTGCGCAGCGCCTTAGGAATATTTATGGGTCCGTTCATTTTGTTTCAGTTCAGCGAAAATATGGAACGCAAAGTACAACAACATCAGCACGAACGAAAACGTGAGTGTGTGTTTTATAGCCAATGGATCTCTCAGACTGGCAAAAATACCACGCGCCAATGCCCCGGGCTGTGTGATGATGTCCCAGCTATTCCACCGTCCGTAACGTCCTAGGAACACCCCAAAGCCACTCATAAACATCGCAATGATGATGGTAGCCCAGGCTAATCTTTGGTTCCACCGATGCGTAATGATCCTGTGTACAATGCGGATGCTGTAAAGACCTGTCAGAAAGCCGGCCACGGAGAATGTAAAGATCATGACCGAGTCGAACCAGATCATATTTTCCGGTACTCCCCTCAAATGTTTGAGATCGGTGATGATGTAGGGTGCATTAGGAAAAAACAGCAGCCAGATCACCAGATAAATCATGAGTAGCCAGAAAGGGACCTGACGCCTTGCCTCCTGTTCCCAGACCCATTTGATAAAAAGCAACGGTACCCAGGCCAGAAACAAGTTCCAGGCGAGAAAAATAAAACTCCAATCCCGGAGACCGATCCTGAGTGCGAGCAAAATCATTGCAGCTCCGGAAACAAAAGCGAGAAGCCCTACTTTTTGATTGTTTTGAAGATAACGCACTAATTTTTCCAATGTCTTATCAGTTTTGATAAAGTACTTTGAATTGCAAAGTAACTAAATCAAAACCATTTCTTCAAATCAAAATTGAATGGTTCAGTAAATGTGCGGGGAATTATTTTTTGCTGTTTTCTTCAAAAGCCTTCATCATGGCCCATTCGCGCCCTGCTGTTTTCGCTTTGAAAGTTTCGAGACAACCTCTGTCTTGCAGGGTAATGTAGCACGTCTTACCGTTGCGTCCTCCAAAACAGATGTTGGACACTTTTTTGCCGATGGTTTGAATAGTCTGAATTACTTTGCCTTCTGGTGAAAGTACGGCGACTTCTCCCTTTCCATGCCTGGCGATGTACAAATTGCCGTGAATGTCGACGCGCATACCATCCATTCCGCCGTCTTCGAATTGATGTAAAAGCTTTTTATTGGACAATGTTCCATCCGCAGCAAGGTCAAAAACCCATACATTCCGCTGGACGCTTTCATTAACGTACAGCTTTTTCTCGTCCGGGCTTACTTCAATTCCATTGGTAGTACCCAAATTTTCAGCTGCCAGGCGAGTTCTGCCATCGGGAGAAACATGCCAGATCCGACCCGTTCCATCTTTCCAGTTAGGATCTGAACAGAAAATATGACCGGTAGCAGTAATAGCCAGGTCATTGGGCTGGTTCATCTTCGGTTCATTCGCAAAAACACTGACGTCCTTTGTGATCAAATTGACTTTCAGAATATTATGTCCTGTAAAATCGGCTACGTAAAAAGTGTTTTTATCAGCAAAACGAATACCATTTCCCGTACTGCCTTTGGGAAGGGTTATAAAAAAACTGGCATTCCCTTTGCCGTTCATAATGGCAATGGTACCATCCCGGGCAAAGTTCACAGCGTACACATTCCCATCACTATCCACCGCCGGCCCTTCACAGTTACTTGTAAATTCACCCTCACTCGAGAATTTCTTACTCTTGGTCTGGGCGAAAGCAACCTGGGTCAATATAAAAGAAACGAAAACGAGGAGCGTAAGAAGTTTAGTCATAAATATTTCTTAATCAATTAATTACTAATTTTTCCATTTAATAGCGCAACCCACCGGCTTGGTAATGGTCGTCACGACCGGCTTGCCCCCTATCAGGTTCGCAACGGCTTCCTCGGCATAAAGCTTGGTCACACCTGCCGGGTCCTGTGGATTATCGTCGATCATACCAATGTACCGCACAGTAAATTTGGCACCGCTTTTTTGAAGTACGTAAGCCTGGGGCGTGCGCGCTGCACCAAAAGCTTTGGCTGTTTGCTGGGAATCGTCCACCAGGTAAGGGTAGCCGTAATTCTTGGCAGAAGCACGTTCTTTCATTTTTTCAAATGTATCGTCCTGATGCGTTCCGGGGTCACTCGGGTTGATGGCAATCACGGGAAATCCCTGCGAGGCAAACTTGCCGTTCAGGGCAATGATCCTGTCTTCATAGGCTTTTGCAAAAGGACAATGATTGCTGGTAAAGATCACGATCACACCCTTCACATTGTTTAAATCAGCCAGGGAAACCATATTTCCGTCGGTATTTTTCAACCGGAAGTTCGCGACTGCATCGCCGATCTGATAACCTCCCGAATTTTGTCCGCTAACGGATGTTTGGCTAGCCATTAACACGCACAAAACCATCGAAACCCACAGACAAATTTTCATTTTTTCGTTTTTAGTACTCATTCTATGGTTAGACGTGATCTAAGGATAAAAGTAACAAACCAGACTGTTAAAGTTTGTTAAGACAATCAATAAACCATTAGTGACTAAACGTTATGACGGCTACATAATATATAAAGGTAATATTTTGACCTGCTTTAACTATCTGAGGGCAAATAATTATAGCAGACACAAAAATATCGGAATGCGGAACGCCGGACTGCCGGACCGCGCATGAAAGACAACTATACGTGACCTTACCCTTTAACAGTATCATTATTTCTAAAAAAGTAAAAAAATCTTGTTCGTTTGGACGGAATATTAGCAGTTAAAGCATTGTTATTCTGCATTTATGTCTCTATCTTTGCACCTCATTTTCGAATTCAGTTTATCATAATTTATTAACATGTACGCAATCGTAGAAATCGCAGGTCAGCAATTTAAGGTTGAAAAGGGTCTCGAAATCTTCACGCATAGGCTTGAAGGTGACGTGAACGCTGCTCTTGTGTTTGACAAAGTCCTTCTGGTTGACACCGCAGGCACAGTACAGGTAGGTCTTCCAACAGTGGCAGGAGCTTCTGTTAAAGCAACTGTCCTTGAACACCTTAAAGGTGAAAAAGTAATCGTCTTCAAAAAGAAAAGACGTAAAGGTTATAAGGTCAAGAATGGCCACCGCCAGTATTTGACTAAGATCAGCATCGACGAAATCGTTGCCTAACCATTTTCCCTTTTGACGATCCGTCAGGAAAGTCAATGTCAGTTTAATCAAGAAATTATAATTAATAGTTAAGATATCATGGCACATAAGAAAGGTGTAGGTAGCTCAAGAAACGGACGTGAATCAGAAAGCAAGCGTCTTGGAGTAAAATTATTCGGCGGTCAGCATGCCAAAGCAGGTAATATTTTGGTTCGTCAACGCGGAACAAAACACAATCCTGGCAAAAATGTAGGTATCGGTCGTGACCATACTTTGTTTGCATTGGTTGAAGGTCATGTCGTATTCCGTAAGACTCGTGAGAACAAGTCTTTTGTACACATTGAGCCTATCGCGGTTGTAGCTGCTGCTACGGCAGAAGCATAGTAAGTAATTGAAATTTTCGTAACAGAGATTTCAGGAACCCGTCAGACGAATCGTCCGACGGGTTTTTTATTGTACCATAAATGAGGGTTGTTCAAACCAAAAGTTAACTTTACTTGTTTCCGAAAAGAGTAAGTTTCAAACGATCAAACTGATTTTCCATTAAGATGCTATCACGTCCCGTTTTCGTATATACAGAATTAAGTCCCAATCCCAACTCAATGAAGTTTGTGTTAAACTTCGAATTGGTACCTGACGGTCTTTCATTTGACTATCCGTCGCTGGAAGCGGCTTTGCAGGAAGGCAGTGCGTCTCCGCTTGCATCGGACCTTTTCCAGTTTCCGCACGTCAAACGAGTATTCATCGCCAGCAATTTTATTACCATCACCAAGGATGATGCCATTGCCTGGGAAGAGGTACTTCGTGATACCAAGCAATTTATCAAGATCTATTTTGAAGAAAATCACCCGGTTTTTGAGGAAACCACGATTGAAAAAAATACATTGATCGTTGATTCAAGAGATTCTGACACAGTTCAAAAAATTAAAGCCGCGCTTGATCAGTACGTTCGGCCGGCGGTTGAATCAGATGGTGGCGCTATCAATTTCCATTCTTTCAATGAAGAGTCCGGCGTGGTAAAAGTGTTGTTGCAAGGCTCTTGCAGCGGCTGCCCTTCCTCTACATTGACATTGAAAGCGGGCATTGAAAATCTTCTGACCCGCATGGTACCTGATGTAAAAGAGGTGGTAGCGGAGGGAGTTTGATTTTTCCAATCATATCCAATGGGAACCCTGTCTGATCGGCAGGGTTTCTTTTTTTAATGTGTTTTGTTAGTTTCGGAGCATGAAGCAAGTTCTGCATCAATTTTTAGACCGGATCGAAGCCCTCCAATCAGAAGGCGACCAGTATTTCCCGAAAGGTATTTTTCCGGCACAAAGAATCAATCCTTTGATCGGCTATAAAAGGCAGGACACTACGCTCTTTTTTTCCGCGATTACTTGTTTCACGCTTCTATCCATAAAAAAAAATACACAGCAGGACCTTTGGGAGCAGATTGACAGGATTTGTGCCGGTGTCGTCGGCAACTATCCCGCGTTTCAGAATAAAGACGGCCTGAAAACATACAATTTCTGGAAAACACGCCCTTCCTTACATTTTCCAAACGGACATTTGTTTCGTCATTTCGAGCATTTCCGCATTCCCGACGATGTGGACGACACAGCATTTGTATACCTGACCTCCAATCCCACCCACGACGAATTACGATGGCTGAAAGACAAGCTCTCAATACACGCCAATGGTTCGAAAAAATGGATCAGAAACACCTTCCCCGAATATCAGTCGCTCAAAGCATACTCCACGTGGTTTGGTAAGCATATGTACATTGAATTTGATGTAAGCGTGCTGAGCAATCTCATGTATTGCATACTTCATTACGAACTACCGTTGAGTGAGCATGATAGCGCAAGCCTCACCTACATCCGATCCGTTATTGAAACAAATAGATATATAGACGCACCGTTCCGTTGCGCACATCAATACCCCCGAACGCCGCTGATCATTTACCATGTTTCGAGGTTGATAGCTGGTTTCGATCCTGAGGAATTGAAATCAGTTCGCGATAAGCTGATCGCAGATACTGTTCAGCTCCTGAGCCAGACCGCGAGCCCGATGGATCGCGTGATCCTTGCTGGATCTCTGATCAGACTTGGAGTCAAAACGGAACGGGTCCCGGTTGAAAATTTCACCACCCGGGAGTTTAAAGGCTTCTATTTTTTTATAGCCGGATTGCTGACCGCCTATGAAAATCCGCTAGTTTACCGAATGTCCGCTCATCCGCTGTTTCACATGCATTGGATCTGTGAAGCACATTGCTGGGCCCTGCTGGCAGAATATGAGGTTTTATGGCAATCCTCACTGAGCAGGTAATCTTTTATGGACCATTCAAACCACCGCAGATCAAATGTCTGACTCGAACCTATCATTGCGTCTAAGAGAAATTATCAGGGAAAGCGATGATAGCAAGACTTTTGTTTTTGAAAGAACCGATGAAAACCATTTTATATATAAAGCCGGGCAGTTTCTGACGTTTATTATCCCAATGCACGGGCATGAGGTGCGGCGCTCCTATTCAATGAGCTCAGCTCCTGGCGTGGACGCTTATCCGGCGATCACTATCAAGCGTGTTTCCAATGGCGAAATCTCTCGTTTCTGGATCGATACCGTGCGTGAGGGGGATACTTTTACCGCATTACCACCATCTGGCCGTTTCGTTTTGGAAGAGTATGCAGGACAACCCCGGGACATTGTACTCATCGGCGCAGGCAGCGGTATTACGCCCCTTTTTTCGATTTTAAAGCAAACCCTTAGCCAGGAAACAGAAAGTCGCGTAACGCTGATCTATGCGAGCAGAAACATCAGGAACACATTGTTCTATGACCAAATCCTCGCATGGCAACAGCAATTCCCGGAAAGACTACATGTGATACACATTCACAGCCAGCCCTCTGATGAATGGAATGGTATTCGGGGCAGGATCAACAATACGCGGCTGGAACAATTGATAAACAAATCGTTACACTACGATCGGCCAGATGCCCGTTTTTTTATTTGTGGCCCATCCGATTTGATGCGGTCAGTTGAGATTACATTACATTTTATGGGCTTTTCGGACGCTCAGATCCGGAAGGAAAACTTTGTGATCCCCGCTCCGCCTCCACCTCCACCGGTGTCGTATCCGCATGTAATTGCACTCCATTACCGTGGAAAACTTCATGAGCTGCTGGTACCCGCCCACACCACCATACTTGACGCTGCGCTGGCCGCAGGCATACAGCTACCGTACAGTTGCAAGGGCGGACGCTGCGCTACCTGCGCGGGTGTTTGCACGGGCGGATCCATACACATGAGCGTGAACGAGGTACTGACGGACCGTGATTTACAAGAAGGATGGATCCTGACCTGCTCCGCCTATCCCGACAGTGATCATGTGAAGGTGCGTATTGGATGATAAAAAAAGCGTACGAAAATGAGATTTCGTACGCCGGACGGGATTTAGGATTAGAAAAATTCCGCTAAGAATTTTAGAAAAGGTTAAGGGATAGGTAGTTTCTTAAAATCCAACCAGGGATTTGTAAAAGTTTACTGATGTCTTTACTCCGAAAGGCAAATAATATTTTCTTTCAGATCTTAATTACAAAATTAATTGTAAAATCCGATAATCCTATTAAAATTTGAAAAAGTGTTCGAGCACACAGCACATTTTACGCATCGTGTCCGTACACGTTTTTGTCATCAATAGTCATTTTTGATCAGGTAAAATTAAGCTGTTCAATGGACAATCTCAAATTTATTATAAAAATAATTTGAAAAATATTGTTCAGTATGGTCTGGTTTAACTAGACGAGGTTATATGCCCCTTGTTCATGATTAGTTATTAGCTTTGCTGACTTTTAATCAAAAGTTCTCTGTATTTAAGTTAGGTGTGAAAAAGAAAATAGTCAGAATTAAAGATATTGCGGAAAAAGCCCAGACTTCAAAAGGGACCGTTGACCGTGTTTTGCATAATCGTGGAAGAGTAGCGGATGATGTGCGTGAGAGGATACTGGCCATCATCAAGGAGTTGAACTATGAGCCCAATTTCATTGCCCAGTCGTTAAAATCACAACGCACATTTAACCTGGCGGTCCTCATGCCCGATCCAAGCCTGGATTCCTACTGGGTAGCACCGAAAACAGGTTTTGAAAAAGCCGAAAAAGAGTTGCGTCAGTATGGGATATACATTACTCCGTTTATATTCGACCCGCATGAAGAGCATTCATTTATCACAAAGGCGCAGGAGGTAACCCGCGAACATCCCGATGGGCTCCTCATAGCCCCTGTGTTTTATAAGCAGGCACTTCCTTTTTTCAAAGAATGGGCCGAACTGAATATCCCGTATGTCCTTTTTAACACCCAAATAGAGCACGTAGCGCCGTTATGTTACATTGGACAGGATTCGTACCGGAGCGGCTCACTTGCGGCCAAGATACTTAGTTTTGGATTGCAATCGCCGGGTAGTGTCCTGGTTGCGCACATCAACGAAGACATTTCGAACTCCGCGCATTTGATCACCAAAGAAAACGGGTTCAGGGATTATTTCGAAAATAGCAAGCGCGACACGACATTCAACATCATCAGCAAGGAAATTAACTATCCAGAGGGTGAGGCTATTGATGATCAGCTGGATCAGATATTGGCTGAATTCAGTGACCTTAGCGCGGTGTATGTAACCAATTCCCGGGCGTTTGAAGTAGCTTCCTACCTCGAAAGAAAGAACATTACCAACATCAAGCTGGTCGGCTATGATCTTTTGGAGCCTAACCTTAATTATCTGAATAAAGAGATCATTAGTTTCTTAATCAATCAGAATCCGCTCGGACAGGGATACTGGGGCATTCATCAGCTCGCCAATCACCTTGTTTTCAAAAAAGAGATCCCACCGATCAAATTCCTCCCGCTGGACATCATTACCCGAGAAAACCTGGACTACTATTTGGATCCGCAAAAGTAGCGTTCAATTACTAGTCAGGTGTGGTCAGGTTTAGTCATTTGTTGTCATGATGGTCATTTATTGTTTTTGATACAACGAATGACAATAGGTGACAATTCCTGACTAGAAATGACTTCCCCAGCAACCTACAAATCCCCAAACTGACTGTACATTTCTTTCAGCTTGGGTTCTGTTTCTTTGGCGCGGATATCTTTGCGCAATGCTGAAACTCCCTGAATGTCGGTTAGCAGCCCCAGGGCTTGAAATGCGCCGAACCTTACGAAATAAGACGGATTTTCTCTTGCCAAACCTTCCAGTACCGGTATACTTTTGCGCTGAATGTCCTGCTTTGACTTGATCAGATATTTCCCGAAAACCTGTAAGAAGTTGTATTTCTCTGTTGGCTTCATGGATTTCATCTTGTCCAAAAACCAGTCAAAACGCTCCGGCTGCGCTAGTCCGGCGTAATAGTTACCCACGGAAGTTACGATGGCGTCGTTGGGTGAATTTTCAAACTCCGCCGCGATCTCATTGGCGTCATTGGGCTGCCCCATAAGGTACTTCTCAATGGCCACAGACACAACCTGGTACGAGCTGTCGGTCAAAGCCTCCCTGTAAATAGAATCACTGTTATTGTCGCCAAACGAAGCTAGTGTAATGATCGCCTCCGATCGTACCTGCGGATGCGGGTCCAGGCGTGCGCGACTTTGGATGACTTTCTCGATATCGGCAAAGCCTGTACCATCATATTCACCAAAATTACTGATCGCCATTTGCCTCAATTTCCAGAAGGGATCATCCATCGCCTTCACCAGTATATTCTTGACCGTACTGTCGGCCAGGCTCCCTTCAAGCTGTGAAAGTGCTTCGTATTGATGTAAAAACCGGTCAGCGTTCAGGTACTGAAACTCCATTTCAACTTTTGTCTTTTCGTGCTCGACCACACCGAGCAATTGCGCGTCCGAGTCAAAAAGCACGAGATCGGGCTTTTTGGCAGCAGGGAATTCCAATGTCTGGTTTGCTTTCTCCAGCAACACGTTATACTGGCTCTTTTTACCGCTAACCCATACGTCCACTTTCAATGGCAAACGATATACGGTGGTTGCAGTAGTATCCTGCGTCTGCTTGATTTTCAAAAGCACTTTTCCTGTGGCAGCAACATACTCCTGCTGAATTTTCAGTAAAGGATGACCAGGTCTGTGAAACCATTGATCAAAAAACCAATTGAGATCCTGTCCTGTGATTTTCTCAAAAGACATTCTGAGGTCATCGATTTCAGCTGTGCCGAAAGCGTGTGTTTTGAGGTAGTACTGTAAAGCCGCGAAAAAGGCATCGTCGCCCACGTAAGAGCGCAGCATGTGCAGAATCCGGCCGCCTTTTGCGTAGGAATGGCTGTCGAACATATTCTCCCGATCCTTATAAAAATAACGGATCATCGGGACCTGCTTGGTTTCGGACTCTGCCAGGTATTGTTTCATTTCCTGCAAATTGCCCCAGTCGGCCTCGTACTTACCATCATTATATTCACTCCACAAGTATTCTGAATAATTGGCAAATGACTCATTTAATGGCAGTTGCCCCCATTCCTCGGCAGTGACATAGTCACCAAACCAGTGGTGCGCCAGCTCGTGGGCAATCACCGCATCCGAGTTGCCGTCGACCAGCGACCGTGCGTCGTTTTGCACGCCTTCTTCGTGCACGGTGGCAGTGGTGTTTTCCATGGCCCCCGCCACAAAGTCCCGCACCGCGATCTGAGCGTACTTTTCCCAGGGGAATTCCATGCCAAAAATATTAGAAAAGAATCCCATCATTTCCGGGGTCCTTCCAAAGATCGCGTGCGCATCTGCACCGTACTTGGGCTCAACATAGTAGCTCAATTCCAGACCATTAGGCATCATATCCTTCGCCACTGCAAAATCACCGACCGCCAGCATTGCCAGGTACGGTGCATGCGGAAGCGTTTGTTTCCAGTGATCGGTACGGGTTCCTTTTTTGCCTTCCTCCTGCCCTATCAGCAGCCCATTCGACAATGTTTTGTAGGTGCTGTCTACGGTAATATAAAAGTCCTGTGTGAATTTTTGATTAGGAGCGTCAATGGTTGGAAACCAGCACGAGCTGCCCTCCGTTTCTCCCTGGGTCCAAATCTGCCGCGGTTTTCCTTCATCCATTCCGTCGGCATTGATAAAGTACAAGCCTTTATCAGAAGGACTATCATCCGGTTTGTCGCGAGGCACATTATTAGGCCGGGCAACGTAGTCTATTTTGATAAAGAGCGTGTCTTTTCTAGAATAGTTCTGCCCCAGCTTTACAATGATCTTGCGTTTGTCGTAGGTGTATTCAAGCTTTTTCTTAACTTTTCCCGCAATCTCTTCTGTGGTTAAAGAGCCATAATCCCCTACCGTGTCAAGCAATGCAATACCTTTGATATCGAAGCCTTTCGCGTCGAGTTCCAGTGTATTCTGCGGATAAAAATGAGACTTGAATTTCAGGATCGCCGAAGCTGGTACCTGTTGCTTTACCCAGTCAAACTGCACATCGAGACGGGTGTAAAGAATATCACTTTTCTTAGTTCTCTCAGGTCTGTAAGGACCTTTTGGAGTGACGGTCCCGGGAGTTCTTCGGAACAATGTATCTGCCTTGGCACCATTCACAGATGCAGCGGACTGGAAGGGTAAAAGTAATATAACTCCAAAAAATGTAAAGATCAATCGGCTCAAAAAACGTTTTTTCGGGTCACCGGTCATATCTGCTTTCAGATTGAATGCTAGGAAGTAAGTCAAAGTAATTGAGTTTGTATAGCGTTATTTTCGTCTCTATAATCATGTTAAACACGTACCATCCGCCCTGCCTGTGCTGCTCGTCTGGCCGGCACGTACGATACAACCATAGTAATGATAACGACAATAATGCCTGTAAAGAGTATGTCCCCCCATATTAATTTAACGGGATAAGCGTCCACCAGAGAAGTTGCCATACCCATTGAAACAAGATCATATGTCATTTGCAGCCAGCAAATCAGGATACCCCCGCCCAATCCGACAACGGCCCCTGAAAGCGCAACGATCGCACCTTCTGCCAAAAATATCTTTCGTATCAGTACAGGCGTGGCACCCAACGCGTACAGCATCGAAACATCCTTCTTCTTTTCAATCGCCAGCATGCTCAGCGAAAAGAAAATATTGATTGCGGCTACTAAAATAATCAAAGACAAGGTTACTGCGACAAACAATTTTTCGAGTCGAATGGCGCGTAACAGATCTGAATTGAGTGAATCCCTGTCTTTTACCACAAATTTCTCACCCAGTTTCTTCGCCAATGCCCTGCTCACCTGCTGCTCTTCAAAACCAGGACTAATCCTGATTTCCACAGCCGACCGATCTCCCTGGTATTGCATCAGTGAAGCTACCTGTGCCAGCGGCGCTATCACATAATCATCGTAACGGGGCTCAATAAAAAATATCCCTCCCGGTCTGAGAGAAACCTGATTAAATGCCTCCGAGGACGTCAGGTTCAATGTTTTGCTGCCCGTTTTGGGATACAGCAGTTCCAGTGGCGTGATAATGTCTTCCAATGATATGGATAATGCATTTCTCACACCTTCCGCAATGACTGCATAAGGCGTGCCCACATTGCCATGCAGTTTCAACGAACCTTCAATGAGCGCCGTATCCAATTGCCCCTGCTGTTCGAATGTGTTGTCGACACCTTTGAGCCGTACGATCGTCTGCTGGCTTCCGTACCTTGCCAAAGCATTATCCTCGATAACCTGCGTCACCAGCCGTACCCCTTCGGTAGACCTGATCTGTCCGAGAAGTTCGTCCGTAACCTTAAATCTTTTGCCTTCGCTGGGTGATATTTTCACATCCGCATCG
Source organism: Dyadobacter sp. (assembly GCF_039919315.1). Taxonomy (GTDB): domain Bacteria; phylum Bacteroidota; class Bacteroidia; order Cytophagales; family Spirosomataceae; genus Dyadobacter. Next base: position 54,423 of record NZ_JBDSFX010000108.1, read on the forward strand.
AATGTCTTGAAAATCTTGCGGTTCAGGTCCTCCATACCGTTAAAAACCGACAGTACCACTACCATTGACATCGTCCCTACGGCCACGCCTGCCATGGCAATACGGGCTATAAGGCTGATGAAACTACGTTTATTACGTGAAAAGAAGTAGCGTACGGCGATCCGGTAAGAGAGGTTCATGAGCGAAACGTGCTTGAAATCAGTTTGTTTCCTCGTCTTCGTCCGGCTGAGCTGGCGGAATTACAATATCTGAAAAAAGCAGATCCATTTTAGCCGCATACTCAGCGGTATCATCGATATAAAATTGCAGATGGGGTACAATGCGCAACTGATGACGCACTCTTTCTGCTAACTTTTGACGTATGAAACGTGTGTTTTCCTTGATGGTTTCCAGTAAAAAACCTTTATTCTTATCTGGTAAAAAACTCAGGTACGCTCTCGCAATGCTGAGGTCTGGTGTCACGCGAACGGCGGTGATGGTAACAAAGGATCCGCTGGTCAAATGCTGTGCATCTTTCTGAAAAATCTCTCCGAGGTCCTTTTGTATCTGCCGTCCTACTTTTTGTTGTCTTTTCGATTCCATATTATTGATCATTATCCGGAGGGACCCGTTGCTATCTTGTTTCGGCCTGTCCACCCCACAAGTTAGGATTATGTAAACTTACATTTCCTAAGTCATTCTCCCGCTTCTTTAAATAAGTACAAATATCCATACTTATTTTGTTTTTGTAGAATTCGGAGTTGTAATTTCGTGAAAGTTATTCCGACAAGATACATAATCCACATACTTCTTGCTTAGTTTTTTTCGCGTCAACGCACGGTATCAGACCATCAGTTTAGTAGTATTTTTCCTGCTGCTGCGGCTGCCGTTTTTCCTCGGTGGTGCGCCGCTGCTTATTCCCGAACTGAGCTGGATGCTGGTAGGTGAGCAGATGGGTCGGGGCTTTATGTTGTACCGCGATGTGTGGGATAATGTCAGCCCGTTTTCAGGACTTACCTACTGGCTCATCGACAGCGTTTTTGGTCGTACACAATGGGTATACCAGCTTGCCGCGATGGCTGTGTCCATCATTCAGCTTCTTTATTTCAACTATGTTATCCATTCCCGGGAGGTTTTTCCTGAAAGAACCTTTCTACCGGGTGCACTATATGCGCTGTTCCTGAACATTTCATTCGACATGGGCACATTATCGCCTATGTTGCTGGCCACCACATTTCTGCTGTTCGCATTTGGCTCCATTGTCAAAATACTGGTCAGGCGGGAGGTTACAACGCAGGTATTTGAAATGGGCCTTTACATTGGTATTGCCACGCTTTTTTATCTGCCAGCCTCCTTGTTTGTAATCTGGGCATTTCTGGCCTTGCTATTTTACACCGGTTCCACCATCCGCCACCATTTGCTGGGCTTGTTCGGTTCCATCTTTCCCCTTTTAATGGTCGTGCTTTTCTTTTACCTTAATAATGGTATCGAAAGCCTGAACAGGAACCTGCTCACCTCCGTTTTTCAGGTGAAGCAGTATAATCTCAATGATTTCTCCTCTCTGCTGGCTTCATTGCTGCTGCCGCTCGGATTCGGGATTATGGGTTTTATGCGTATTTTCACGACGCTACGGTTTGTGAATTATCAGACCAGGATTCAGCAGGTAATGGCACTGTGGTTCATTGTAGCAGTATTTACCATTCCGCTCATGCAGTTTCTGGCGCCGATGCAATTTGTCATTTTCGTCCCTCCTGCCGCCTTCTTCGCCACGCATTATTTTCAAAGTTTCAAAAAGAACAGCTGGGCCGACGAGCTGCAATTTACATTAATGGGCGCGGTGATTTTATTGATTCAATACCAAGGATTAAGAGGCATTATTCCGGGAATATCCATGGGGAAACTGGAAAACCTGAGGGCTAAGCCAGCTGAACTTCCCGAACAGATCCGGAATAAACGGATACTCGTACTAGGCCAGCATTCAGGGGAATACATTAACAATTTCACTGCCACACCTTACCTGAACTGGGAACTGGCGAGCTACGATTTACGCAACCTTGACAACTTCGACAGCATTATCCACGTGTATGACAATTTCAGAAAAGATCCGCCTGAATATGTGGTAGATAAGGTAAACATCATGCCGAAACTCCTCAACAGGGTCCCGGCATTGAAAAAACAATATGAGCTAAGCCCCTGGAAAGGTATCTACCAGCGGATTGATTAGCAGGAGATTTTGTCGACACGCGTCTGATGCCGGCCGCCTTCAAATTCAGTACTGAGGAATGCTCCCACGGCTGCCAGCGCAGTTTCCAACTCGATAAATCGTACTGGCAAGCAGATCACATTCGCATCATTATGCTGCCGCGCAAGAGATGCCAGAGGCAGGTCCCAAACCAATGCAGCTCGGATTCCCTGATGTTTGTTTGCCGTAATGCACACTCCCTGGCCACTTCCACACAGCAAAACCCCTTTTTCAAACTCCTTGTTTTCAACGCCGCTCGCTACCGGGTGCGCAAAGTCTGCATAGTCAGCTGAATCGGCGCTGTATGTTCCGAAATCCTTCACTTCAAACCCGTTAGCTGTAAGCCAGTTGATAACCGGTTCTTTGTAGGGAAACCCTGCGTGGTCAGAGCCAATAGCAATTTTTCTCATTACTTTTTTGTTAATTGTAACCCGCTGCTCTTTGAAACAGCAGCAGATAAAGTTAAAAGTTTCTATTTTTAATGATACTGGCACAAAGTTACTATTATCTAATTCAACAACTAAATTGAATCTTTAAATATGAGTGAAGAAGTAAAACCAACCAATGCAGAGCTGATAGACGTTTCCCTACTGAATCCGGCGGTTCCCGAGGACGAAATGCGGATCAAAGAAGCATTTGAAGACAGAAACTGGAATGAAATAAAAAGTGCCGACTCCTGGGTCATATTTAAAGTAATGGCCGAATTCGTGGAGGGATTCGATAAACTGGCCAAGATAGGCCCCTGCGTTTCCTTGTTCGGCTCCGCCCGTACTACGCCTGACAATCCACATTATAAAACGGCGGAAGAAATTGCCGCCAAACTCGTGAGACACGGATATGGCGTCATCACAGGTGGTGGCCCCGGTATCATGGAGGCTGGTAACAAGGGAGCATTTGAGCAGGGTGGCAAGTCCGTGGGACTGAACATTAAGCTGCCATTTGAGCAGCACAGCAACATTTACATTGATCACGACAAGAGCATCAACTTTGATTTTTTCTTTGTCAGAAAGGTCATGTTTGTAAAATACTCACAGGGCTTCGTCGTCATGCCCGGCGGCTTTGGCACATTGGATGAGCTTTTTGAGGCGATGACATTGATCCAGACTAAAAAAATAGGCCGTTTCCCGATCGTACTGGTTGGTAGCAGCTATTGGACGGGCTTACTGGACTGGATTAAGAGTACCATGCTGACGGAGCGGAACATTAACCCGGAAGATCTCAAACTGATCAGCGTGGTAGATACGCCGGACGAGGCCGTCAGGGTGATTGACAACTTCTATTCCAAATACTTGCTGAAACCAAACTTCTAGTCAAAAGTAAAGCCATGCCGGTCAAAACGACAAGTATGGCTCTATCTTTTTGATCGTAGCCTCATCGATCACTTTTACCTTTTTCAAATCATCAATGGTTTGAAAGGCTCCATGCTGCGTACGGTAATTGACAATGATCGTCGCTATCTTTTTATTTCTCAGATAGCTATGTGCAGTCAGTTCCTCCACAGTGGCAATGTTTACATTCAACTTTTTTACTTCGCTCGTCACTTTGGCGTAACGGTTCAACTCGGCCAATGCGAGGGAATCCAGGCCAAAAATCTCGGTATACTGTGCCGTTGAATGAAAGCCTCCCAATGCGTCACGAAATTTCAGGATGCGAAGCGAAAGCTTGGTACCAATGCCCCGAAGCCTTACCAGCTGGGCAGTATCCGCAGTATTGATATCAAATGCCGCGAGAGCAGGTTTCGACGGTTTGGAATAACTTGATTTATCGGGATAGCGCTTCTTAGGATCAACTAACGTTGTATTTTCTGCACTTTCCGGGCGTTTTGCAACAGCAGTACCCGCCAAAACGATGTGTGGTTCAAGTCGTTGATACATGGTGGAGGGGAAATCGTAGATGTTGAGCAAATCTTCTTTTTTACGAAACTTCCCTCCTTTGCTCCGAAATTTGTTAATCCTTTTTGCCAGAAACGACGGGATCCCCAGTTCCTCCATCTGGGCAATCGAAACCTGATTGGGATCGAAATCGAAAAGCCTGCCAGATCGCGTGATCTTCTCCTTGTATTTTTTAGGATAAAATTTTGGTTTCCTAAACTTCTGCTGATTTTCCTTTTCCAGGAGATTGGCAAGACTATCCAGCATGTCCCTCGGAGGAGGTGCTGATCGCAACGGCATCAATGGCAGTACCCATCTTCTGAACACAAAAGGCATCCAGATCATCAAAAAACAAAGCAAAATAAGCACCAGGGCTCCCCTCGCCTCTTTTCTGGAAATTCCAAAGTAGTCCTGCAAATACTGAACGAGTCCTTTATACATGCGTCAATTGAAAAATATGCTTCCTTTTGACGCAGGTATTGTCGTTTGGTTTCGGTTTTGGACAAAATAAAAAAAAGAGGGCGGGAAATAGAGCCATGCTCCGTTCCCCGCCCTCGCAGACATTCAAGTTACTTATTGATTCACATACACACTTCCGCTGCTTGCTGATAGTGTTACTGGAATTCCGCCGCCATTCATTTTACCACGTACAAAATCTTTTTCAGCCTCACCGTCGAAGTTTTTAAGCGGGATAGAAACCTTGTTTCCTTTCAGGTTCAGGTCCACGCCTTTGTCTAGCGGCATCGAAATACGCACGCTGCCTGCCGAACTCGACAGATCCACATATTTGCCCAGGCTTTTCAGTTCCACTTCAATGCTTCCGGCGCTGGTATTGGCTTTCAGACTTCCTGAAACATTCGCCAGACGAATGGATCCGCCAGATGTACCCGCATTCAAAGCGCCCATAATGTTATCACCTCTTACACTGCCACCACTGGTATGTGCTTCAATTTCGCCGTCGAGACTATTCAATTCAATGCTGCCACCGGAAGTTTTCAATTCAATTTTTCCTTTCAACGCCTCTGCCTTAATGCTGCCTCCGCTGGTGTGAAGGTTGATATCCTTCCTGCAATTGGCCACATCAATGCTACCGCCAGAAGTACGGCCCTGGATCATGCCGTCCAGATCATTGATTTTCAGGCTTCCACCGCTGGTCGTGAAATTTTGCTCGCCTGTCAGCGATGCGATTTTGATGCTACCGCCACTCGTTTTCAGATTGGTAGCCACATTTCTTGGTGTAAATACTTTGAATCCAATGGAAACATTCTTGTCGTTGTTCCATTTGACGTTGTCTTTTCTCTTCGCAGTCGCCACAACCCGGCCTCCCTCAGTACCGATCAGAATGTCGTAGTCTTCCAGCCTGTCCTCTATCTCTTCTTTGGAAAGTTCCTTTCTATTGTTCCAATTGTTAGGCCTCACATACATTTCCACTTTGAAACCACCACTTTGACCGCCCGTTACGGAAATCGAGCCGCCGGAAGTTTCAACTGTTAGTTCTTTCAAAGAGGCTGACGTGAAATTTTTGGTTACGTAAGGCTTGTCTTCGTTTGACTGTGCGCTGCAGGCCACACTGCCAAAAAGGGTAAGCACTATCAGAAGTAGTTGTTTCTTTTTCATGATTCGTTGATTTGTTTGAGTAATGATGTAAAAACCCGGGAAGAGGTTGCACGGAATTTCGCGGATTATCCCGGGAATGGTTTTTTAGGTATGTCCTAGGTTATTAAACCCAACACAATTATGAAAACATTTCAGGTAAAAGCCGTAAAAGAGTCCGATCAGGAATTGGTATTAAAAATCCTTCAAACGCTGGAAAGAAAGGGAATGATCGTATTTGAGGAGGATTATGAGGGCGCTATCCCCAAAAAAAGTACACCTGCCACAGATGAGCAGGTGCAAGAGATTATTGATGAAGCAGAATTGTCGCCTTATTATTCAGAAAAAGAAGCAAAGGACATTCTTAATCTGTAAGTGTTATTTTTTATGTATTTCAATGATTTTGACTTCGTTGTACGTCGCTTTGGTACCCCAGCCACATTGAACAGTTCCTTTATTACCGGTGTAGGCATATTTCAAATGCACATCGGTAAAACTGTAACTACTTTCCAGTTTGCCCAACACGGCATCGATTTTTGCTTTTGATGCCTCGTTTGGTATAAAATAATAGGAAGTATCCTTACTAACTACCGCGAAATGCCAGGCACATCCGTCTGCTGCCAACATATTCGTCCAGGTAGCATCGGTTTCAAGTATCTCTTCATTCAAAACTTTACTTTCGTCATGACAGCCTATCCAGGCGAGCAAACCGAATAAAACAATCAAAATTTTCATATTTCAACTTCTTTTAGGTTATTCCAGAGATGCATTAAGCCGTAAATTGGTTGGAACCTTTAAGATGTTTTTGTCTCGTTTAGAAATCCTGTGAGCCATTTTCCCGAGTCTTTCACGGTCCTCTGCTGACTTTCAAAATCCACAAACACCAGGCCAAAGCGTGCCGAATAGCCTTCCGCCCATTCAAAATTATCCATCAGCGTCCACGCGAGGTAACCCTTTACATTCACTCCTTCTTGTTTCGCTTTCAGGATAGCTGCGAGATATTGCTGAAAAAAAAGTACTCTCTGCTTGTCCGAAACCTCATTTTCAGAAAAATCATCATCAAAAGCCGCTCCATTTTCGGAGACAATGATCTCTTTGATTTCCTTATATTTTTCAAATTGTTTGAGTATCTGATACATTCCATCCGGGTTAACTTCCCAGCCCATGGCCGTGGTAGGCACATTGCGTAATGTCGCCGGGACTTCTTTCAGCCACACTACCGGCGCGAGGTATGAATGCTTCACGACCACGCTGAAATAATTCTGCAGACCGATAAAATCAAAGTCGAATGCTAGTTTTTCTGCGTCACCGGCCAGCATATATTGATTGATTTGTTTCAAAAAAGGAAACGCATCTGTCGGGTATCCCAGCCCCAGTGCGGGTTCAATAAAAAGCCTGTTCATGAGCGCATCGGCGCGTTTCGCAGCCCGCACATCCCGCGGGTTCGTGCTATATGCATGCACATAGGAGCAGGAAATCGCGGTACCAATGTATGCGTTGGCCACATGGTCGCGAATAACCCTGCCGCCCTCGGCCTGGCAAAGTGCGAGGTGGTGAACGACCGGTAAAAAATTCCAGACACCTTTCTTTCCAGGCGCATGCAGCCCGGTCGTATAGCCAAGTCCGGCGACTGCCATGGGTTCATTAAGCACGATCCACGAGCGGACGCGGTCACCAAATGCAGCTACGCATACTTTGGTATAATCAGCAAACCATTCAACGATCTTTCTGTTTTTCCATCCGCCCAGCACTTCCAGGGCTTGTGGCAGGTCCCAGTGATACAGTGTGATCCACGGCTCAATACCCAGCGACAGACACTTGTTAATCAGTCTGTTATAAAAATCAATGCCTTTTTGATTCACATCCCCAAAACCGCCGGGTATCATGCGCGACCAGGAAATCGAAAAACGGAACTCCTTGAACCCCATTGCCTGTACGAGTTCAAGATCCTCGTCGTACCGGTGATAAAAATCGCAGGCGAAGGTAGCGCGGTCGCCATTTTTGATCTTACCATTCTTTTTGGCAAAAACATCCCAGTTACAATCCCCTCTCCCGTCCTCGTTAACGGCTCCCTCTATCTGGTATGCAGCAGTGGCAACTCCCCACAAAAAATCAGTACCGAAGTCTGCCTTTGAAATACAATCTATCTTTGTCAAAACGCTCTATTTGGTCTTTTCCGCAGAAAGTTAGGAACATATTAGCAAAGAAAAACCCTTCGTCCGCAATTATACGGACGAAGGGTTTCAAAATACTTTCTCTACAAATTACTCTTGTAAACCTATCTTACGATCAGGATTTTGCGGGTAAGCGTACCATCATTGATTTTCACAAAGTACGTTCCCTGCGCCAGCTTCGTCAGGTCCACTTCGTTACCTGAATCAGGCCGCGTATTCATGACCATTACACCGTTCTGGCTATAAATTTTGACATTGGCGATCTGCATGTTGCTACTCAGCTTGATCCTGTCGGCAGTCGGGTTAGGATAAATGTTCATCTGCTCCTCGCCGTTGAAATTCAGGCTCTTAATGCTGCTATACGCGAATGTTCCGTCGAGATCAACCATTTTAAGCCTGTACAGGTTGGTGTTAAAAGGACTAGTGTGCGTATAGTGATAAGGAACCACAACTTTGCTTTCACCCTCCGCCTGGATAGTGGCCAGGTTAGCCCAAGCCTTTCCATCCTGGCTGTGCTGAACATCAAAATGATCGGAATTGGTTTCAAAGGATGTAGCCCATGTCAGTGTGGCTGTTGAGCCTTCTTTCTTAGCATCGAATGACACCAGTGTTACCGGAAGAGCAGAGCCTGAGAATGTCAGACAGAACCCATCCACAGCCAGGTAATCCTCTGTTCCTGAACCTTTGATACGTGCGATGGTTGTACCGGAAGGCATAACACCTGCCAATGAATATTTCATTAAGCCCCATGTATCAGCCTCTACCAATTTATCGATCTGCTGAGTCAGGGTACCCAACACTTTGTTAGAACCGTCCAGGAATATAATTTCCAGTTTCTGATCTCTATTTGTCTTTACAGCTCCCCAGAAACTCAGGTTGATAGTGCTTCCGAAAGTAGAAAGTATCGTGATGTCCTGTGAGAAAGAACCCGCTCCGGCCAGGATCAAGCTTTTCAAACCACAGTTAGCAATGATAGGGTCAGCGAAAACATTTCCGGTTGTACTCCAATTGTCTGTTCCGCTTTCGAAACTTCCGTTAACCATCTTATTACCAGTACATTCGTCGCAAGTCACCGGAGGAGGAGACGTAATGCTCATACATACCACGTCAATTTTGAAATAGTCACCAGAAGACGAGGCCGTAATGCGGACCTTAGTAGCACCCAATGGCGCAGTCCCCGACAGGGTATACTGCTGCAATTTGTGCGTCTGAGTAACTTTGTAATCCATTTCAACGGTATTGGTGATATCCTCAGGAATTGGGACCAGTACACCGGATGCATTATAGAATTCAAGTTTAAACTTATGCGTTTTGGAAATGTCGTGGGTACCACCGTAAACAGTCAGGTTCACTTTGCTTCCCTGAACCAGATTTACTTCCTGGTAAATAGATCCTGCACCAGTGATCAAACCATTTTTGGTACCGCATATGCTATACGCTTCATCAGGACCGAAGTTCGTACCATCGGCTTTTGTCCAGTTGTCTGTACCTGATTCGAAACTGCCATTTTTAAGTGCATTATCAGCATCCTTGCAACCGCAGTCTACCGGAGGAGGCGTAGTAATGGTCATACAGGCCACATCGATTTTGAAAAAGTTGCCATTTGAAGTAGCAGAGAAACGAACCTTCACAGCACCTGCCGGAGCAGTAGCAGACAGTGTATACTGCTGCAACTTGTGATACTGAGTAACTTGGTAGTTCATGTCCACCGACTTGTTATTGTTCGGACTTGTAATGACCTGACCTGAACTGTTGTAAAAATCAAGCTTGAATTTATGGGTGAAATTTGTATCGTGTGTTCCACCGTAAACAGTCAGGTCAACTTTGCTGCCTGGTATCAGGTTAATTTCCTGATAGATAGAACCTGATCCATCGATCAAACCATTCTTAGCACCACATTGGCTGTATTTTGTATCTGTGTAAAAGTTAGTGTTGCTGGATTTAGCCCAATCGCCCGTTCCAGATTCAAAACTTCCGTTTTTAAGTGCATTTGTAGCATCAGGACAGCCGCAGTCTGTCGGGGCTGGCGGTGTAACACTCATACAAGCTACATCTATTTTGAAATAGTCTCCACTTGAAGTGACAGAAAAGCGAACTTTCGTAGCGCCCGCCGGTGCCGTGCTCGACAAACTGAACTGCTTCAGGTCGTGGTTGTCGGTCACCTTGTAATCCATATCTCTGGATATATTATGATCACCATCGATCTTTTGTCCGGAGCTGTTATAGAAGGTAAGCTTGAACAAATGCGTTTTGCTCAGATCATGCGTACCCCCATATACGGTAAGGTCAACAATGCTTCCTGCAACCAGTGCAACATCCTGATAAATTGCTCCTGCGCCTGTGATCAAACCATTTTTTTCACCACAAACATCGTAAGCATTGTCGGTACCGAAATTCGTGCCATCCGTTTTGCTCCAGTTGTCTGTACCGGATTCGAAGCTGCCATTCTTTAATGCATTCGTAGCATCTGCGCACCCGCAATCTGTAACAGCGCTGAACGCATGCCGGCTGACGGCAAGGTTAAGTAAGAGTAAGGAAATGAGTAAAGTAAAATTTTTCATAACTTGATTGATTTGGAACTAATTAGCTTTAATGAGAAAGTAGTATAATGTACTTGCAAAGTTATGTTTTGGATTGTTTAAAAATATAACTTTTTTTATATTACATATGCATTTAAATTAGGTTTATTAGAATTTAAAAAGTATTTCTATTGGTTTTATTAGAAGTATTTCTATATCAAAAAATACAAAAATGCCTCAAATTTGAGCAGATTGATGTAATCAGTTCGAATGTTACCCCTAAGTAATAAGCAGTAACATTTGAAAATAATAATATAATTTTTTCAACATAGTGTCAGGGCACCCTGTTAATTGCTTGTTGTACCAACATAGCGAAAGGTGTTATTCTAAAACTTGCATTGGCACATTTTTCTGCCTTACAGATTTCGTTTGTCACTTCTCGACACTTGATTTATTAAAAAATTTTATTTATAAAATACCAAAAAGGTTATAGAAGCGATTCTACAAATCGGAAGCTCCGGCGGGGCTGTGAGAGGAAAGATATACAACTGGCAGGCCGACTTAACAGAGGCTGTTTTTTGTGGACATGTGTGAAAAGCCACTGAAGAATTTCGACAAAATTATTTTTTGCGAAAATGGTGACTACTACAAGATTTATGCTGACTTAAAACTTGTAACAGTAAGTTCGTAACTGTATCACAGGCTTTTAGCCACATAGTATTTGGAATAGGCAAGCGTTATCACCTACCGCCATTTGGTTACAAGGTTCAAAAACGGAATAAAAAATAAGGATTTAGGTAAATAGCGGCCTGATGACTTGGAGATCGCGTAGAAGAGCAGAAGATATGCCGATATACTTGTACAACTAAGATTGCCCGGAAGAGGTCTCAGGCTAATTGAAGTGTTGAATTTTGCATAGAAAATATATGTCTCAACTCCTGTAATGCCTTACGTATTCTTGATTTGACGGTACCAAGTGGCAAATTCAGTTTTTCAGATGCCTCTTCGTGGGTATAACCCTGAAAATAAACCATATCAACAAGTAATTTTCTCTCCGGCATCAACAGCTCAACAATCTCTCTAATGTCCATCAATCCCGGGGAGGGGTTGAAAATGCTCACATTAGTAAGTTGAGAATCTGTGATGTTTTCCAGGTTGACCACATTGCTCGTTTTCACCTCTGTTCTAAGCCTATCAATGGCAGTATTGCGGGCAATGTTCAGGATCCAGGTGAATAATGTCCCCTTTTCGACATTGTATGCAGTCATATTTTTCCAAATTTTCAGGAAAGTATCTTGTAATACGTCCGCAGCCCGCTCCTCGTCCTTTACTATTTTGAGAATGATGCCATATAAAGCCGGAGAATAATTGTCATACAAGTATTCAAAACCCTCGCGACTGTTGCTTTGGAGAAGCAGGATCAATTCCGGCTGCGTGTAAGTAGACTTTTTAAGCATTACGATCAGGGTTAACAAACTACAAGCCCACTATATATTAATTCCGTTCCACCCCGATTTTACAATCAATATGTGTATTTTAGGCATCAAATCGGGACAGCTTATTGTAAATTCCATGCTTATGTCTTCAAAAAATTTTGTCGCATTCCTGATGATTGTTTTACTGAATGCGTGTACTTCAAAAACGGGAGAATCCAGTGAAAAAGCGGCATTTGATCAGATATCGGTGGATTATGTAAAAATTGGACTGACTATCGGCCAGTACGATGGCGACTTTGTGGATGCTTACTACGGCCCGGATTCATTGAAACCTGCTCAAAAGCCCGGCCCGGTCTTTCCTAAAGACAGCCTGATCCTTCGCATTACTAAACTGAGAACGGCATTGGCGGATCTGGCCGGAAAAACGGCAAATGATTCACTCAAACATAGAGCGGGCTGGATGACGTCGCAGCTTATTGCATTTGAACGAAGGGTTCGCATATTTTCGGGTGAGTATGCGCCGTTTGACGTCGAGTCAAAGGAGCTGTTTGACGCGGTAGCACCGGCTTACACCGAACGTCATTTTCAGTCGCTGATCGCACGGCTCGACAGCATTCTTCCGGGAAAAGGGTCATTACCAGACCGGTTCCAAAAGATGGCGTCGCGATTTCTTATCCCTAAAACCAAAATTGATACCATTTTCAAAACTGCGATCGCAGAAGCGAGAAAAAGAACATTACAACATTATAAATTACCTTCCCAGGAGAATTTTCAGCTCGAATACGTGACTGACAAGCCCTGGTCGGGCTATAACTGGTACAAAGGCAATTATAAAAGCCTGATACAGATCAATGTCAGCCAGCCGATTTTCATTGAAAGAGCCATTGACCTGGCCTGCCACGAAGGATATCCCGGGCATCACGTTTACAATGCTTTGCTGGAAAAGAATTTCTTTCACGATAAAGGTTGGACAGAGATATCATTGTATCCGCTATTCAGTCCGCAATCCCTCATTGCGGAAGGCAGCGCTAATTTTGGCATATCCCTAGCTTTCCCTGGCGACGAACAGAAACAATTCTGCAAGAATGTCCTCATTCCTTTGGCAGGCTTGGATACCGCAGGAACCGACGCCTATTTCGAAGCTTTGGAGATCAAGTCTGAATTAAATTATGCCAGAAATGAAGTCGCGAGAGGCCTGTTGAGCAAAAAAATGAGTGAGCCGGAAGTGATCAGATGGCTTACGGATTACTGCCTGCTCACTGAAAAAGGGGCAATCGTTTATTTCAATTTTATCAAAAAATACCGAAGCTATGTCATCAATTACAACTATGGTCAGGATCTGATCAAAAATTATATCCATTCAAAAGGCGGTGCAGAAGCCAATCCGGCACTGCGTTGGAAATTATTTGAAGAATTATTAACCACTCAGGTCAAGGCAAGTGACCTTGTAGTGAAAGGAGAAAAGTAGTCAGGATAGTAGACAGAAAAAGGCATTAATTGTGCAAAATTCCCGTCAGTTCAGGCTATATTGAGATTCCTAAATCTCTTCCTTTACTGATCTTGAAAAATTTTAACTTACTCCTGAAAAAAAGCAGATTTCAACACAAATACCTGTCCAAATCAGCTCTGAGCGTCTTTATGCCACTTGCTTGCTGTATTGCAGATTTTACTATTAGCATTGCACAGCCGGCAGCTCCCCCAAAAAGCTACACCTGCTACCAGATTGACAAAAAAATCAACATTGACGGGAAGCTCAATGAAGGCGCCTGGAAAAAGGCGGAATGGACGAGTGCTTTCGTGGATATTGAGGGAGACAAAAAACCTTCGCCATTACAGGAAACGAGGGTAAAAATGCTCTGGGATAAAGAGTTTCTCTACATTGCGACTGTCATTGAGGAGGAGCATATCTGGGCATATCAGGATAAGAAGGACCAGATCGTTTACCTCGAAAACGATTTTGAAGTTTTCATCGACCCTGACGGCGATACCGAAAATTACTACGAACTGGAAATCAATGCCATCAATAATACATTCGATCTTTTCCTGCCCAAAACTTACCGGCGCGGCGGCAAAGCACAGCTCAAATGGGATATTCAAAACCTGAAATCAGCAGTTACCATTGACGGTACCCTTAATGATAGCAAAGACAAGGATAAGCGGTGGACGCTGGAAATCGCCATTCCGTTCGAGTCTCTCTCGACCGATCAGGTCAAAGCCATTATCCCTGAAAATAGTGCGGAATGGAGAATCAATTTTTCGCGGGTAAACTGGCAGCATGCCATCGGTGATGATGGGAAATACAGCCGGAAAAGAAATCCAGAGACACACAAGCTCATCCCGGAGTACAACTGGGTATGGTCTCCGCAAGGCATGATCAACATGCATTATCCCGAATACTGGGGCTACCTGCATTTCAGTACCAAAAAACCAGGCAGGATAAAGACTGACGATACTGTTCAAAACAATTGAAACCGGGCCACATGAAAAAGTATTATTACACCATTCTGTTTTTGCTGGCTGCCGGATTTTTGTGTGCCCAACCGCTTACCATTGAAAAAACTTCTGTTGATAAGAGGCTGACTGCGCAGCTCGAAGAAGCCTTGGCGGGATTTCATGGCGAGGTAGGCGTATATGTTCGGAATCTCAAAACAAACCGTGTCGCCGCAGTCAATGCGGATACCATTTTTCCGACTGCCAGTATGGTGAAAGTGCCGATCTTGTGCGGGCTTTTTAACAAAATCAATCAGGGAGAAATAAAATTTGACCAGGAACTCGTTTACCGCGACTCGTTGAAATACGATAATGGCATAGTAGGCTCTTTGAAAGACAGTACTAAAATTGCATTGCCCAAAGTCGTCCATCTCATGATCTCGCTGAGCGACAATACCGGCAGCCTGTGGTTGCAGGCCATGGCAGGCGGCGGTGCGACGATCAACCAATGGCTGGACAGTAACGGATTTGCCAATACGAGAGTGAATTCGAGAACGCCGGGTAGAAAAGACGGGCAGGCCAAATATGGCTGGGGCCAGACCACACCCCGTGAAATGGCCGAACTGGTTGCCATGATCCGCAATGGTAAGGCCATCAGTCCGGCGGTCAGCGAGCGGATGTACCGGTATATGGGCATGCAGTTCTGGGACGGCGAGGCTATATCGCAGATACCTCCTTACATTAAAACAGCCGCAAAAAGCGGCGCCGTCAACCAGGCCAAGTCAGAGGCACTGGTCATTCACGCGCCGCATGGCGATTATGTTTTGTGCATTGCGACTAAAAACCAACAGGACCAGACCTGGCAAAAACAAAATGAAGGTTATGTCCTCATCCGGAAAGTCTCTGCCATAATCTGGAACCATTTCGAGCCGAAAAGCAAGTGGAAACCTGCCGAAGGTTCGGATAAATTTTGGTTTTGAGCAAAAAGTAGAGTTTATGCAATCGCTTCCCGGAGAAGGTTCCTGCTCTCTTTCTTTACAAATGTGATCGGTACAAACTCGTCCGTAGGCGCACCAATGTAGTAAACGGTCCAATCCGGATCGTGATGAGACAACATCTCGCTGATACAATCGGCACGATGAGCCACAGGATTGGTGCAATCTTCCCAATAAAAAAGCTCAACACGATAGAACAAGTTCTGTTTAATTCCATTGATCGTTACTTCAACTTTAATCTCCTGCTTACCTTGAAGCGGCGGGATCGGGATCGCAATGTGGCTCATGGTGATTGGTGTTTTTTAAATTGATTTAATTTTTTTGGGCTTTTGGTTTTTGGCTTTTAGCTGTTAGCTGTTAGCCATTAGCTAAGAGCTAACAGCTAAAAGCTGAAAGCCGCCCCTACTCGCTCCTCAACGACTTTACCGGATTAATCAATGCTGACTTAATACTCTGAAAACCGACTGTCAAAATCGTAACGGTAATGGTCAGCAGCCCTGCCAAGGCGAATATCCACCAGGCAATATCTGTCTTAAATGCAAAATCCTGCAACCATTTATTCATCGCGTACCAGGCCAACGGGCTGGCGATCACCAGCGACACTGCGACCAGTACCACAAAATCCCTGGACAATAATTGCACAATGCTGCTCACCGAAGCCCCCAGTACTTTCCTAACCCCGATTTCCTTCGTACGCTGCTGCGTTACAATAGAAACCAGACCATACAATCCCAGGCAAGAGATCAGTACCGCCATACCTGCGAAATAGCCGATTAGTTTACTCAGTCGCTGCTCGGTAGCGTAGGAAGCCGCAATGCTCTGATTCAGAAATTCGTAATCAAAACCTTTTTCAGGAAAATACTTGTCCCATTCCTCCCTCACATATCCCAGCGTTTTATCCATTTCACGGGGTGAAAGTTTGATCGACACCTGTGTGAACATGGGCTGGTCGATATCCATCACCATGCCCTGAATCGGGTTTTGTAATGACAGATTATGAAAATCCTTTAACACACCAATGATTCGCCCCTGCTTCCCTTCCAGATTAATGGATTTCCCGATTGCGTCCTGAGCGGATTTCCATTCCAGCTGCTTCACACCGGTTTCGTTGATCAAAAATGCCGCTGTTTTATCCGTAGAATGGCTTTCTGAAAAATCTCTGCCTGCGGCCAGTTTGAGACCATAGGTTTTCACAAAATTGAAATCCACGCCTACTGTACCAATGAAAAGATTAGCATCCCGGGTTTTTCCTTCCGGAGCCACATTGCGCTGAACGGCTCCGGCGCCCATTTGCCGGGTTGAAAATGTGACTTCTTTCACATTCGGGTTTTTGAGCAGGATATTTCTGAAAGTTTTGAGTTTCAGATAGGAACTGTCGCTGGGTGTAGCGAACAGGTTTGTAATTTTCTCGCTTCGAAGACTTGCTGTGAGAATATGGTCTTTGTCAAAACCCATGGGCTTCTCCATCAGGAATTGCAACTGCCGAAACGCCACCATAGCACCGATGATGAGCATGATGGAAGCAATAAACTGAAATCCTAGCAATACCTGCCGTAGCGCTCCGCCTCTTGCCTTACCACTTACAAAGCTTCCTTTTAACGTAGTAATGGGCTGAAAACGGGCGACAAAAAAGGCTGGATAGCTTCCCGACAAAAGCCCGGCAATCAATGCGACAGCGACAAATACAATCACTAACCCCGGGTTTTCCAAAAGGTAGGATAATGTCAGATTTTTATCCGTGAGATCATTCAGTACCGGAAACAGCAGCGCGATCAAAACAATGGCTAGTACCAACGCAATGCTGCTCAATAACATGGATTCGCCCAGAAACTGAAAGACAATCTGCGCTTTTTCGCTACCCAATGTTTTGCGTATCCCAACTTCCCGCGCCCTTTTCAGCGACCTGGCGGTTGACAAATTGATGAAGTTAATGCAGGCAATGAGCAATGTCATTAACCCGATACCGAGAAATACATATATATAGGTACGACTGCCGGTGGGTTCGGGGTTATTTTCAATTTCAGAATTAAGGTGAATGTCGGCCAGCGGTTGCAGCTTATATTCAATTCCCTTGCTCACATTAGGGTCGGCATAGGTAGCCAAAAACTTCGGCAGCCTCGCATTCACACTCTCTGCCGTTTTCCCGGGCCGAAGCAAAACATAGGTTGCGGAATGTGTGATCACCCAGTTCTTCGGAATATTGCTCCTCACCAGCTCGCTTTCGGTCGCATACATGGTTTGGTAATCCGACAGCAAATCAATTTTAATGTGCGAATTGTCAGGCAGTTCCTTGATAACGCCGGTAACTTTCAGCGGGTGTTTTCCTTCGTAAAGCAGCGTCTTTCCGAGTGCATTTTTTGTCCCAAAATATTTTTGCGCGATCTTATCGGTAATAACAACCGAAAATTTCTGCTTCAATGCCGTCCTGACGTCACCTTCGATAAATTGAAAAGAAAAGATCTGAGGTAATGTTGAATCTGCAAAAAAGAAACGCTCCTCATCAAATTTGACTGGCCGCGGATTGGTGCTATTGGGTATTTCAATGGTCGCGTTGCTCCTGTACACGCGCGCGGACTTTTCTATTTCTGAAAAAAAGTCTGGCAGCAAAGGCGAAGCAACCGCCGGAGTGAGACCGATATACTGGGTAAAACCTGCAAACTTAGGCATGTAATTGAGCCTGTAAATCCGATCGTACTTCGCATGAAACTGATCATAACTCAACTCATGCCGAACAAAAACCATGATCAAAAAACAGCAGGTCAACCCGATCGTCAGCCCAAGAATATTGATCAACGAAAAAGTCTTATGACGAAAGAGGTTACGCCGGGCGATTTTTAAGTAGTTTTTGAACATAGGTTAAAGGGCTAATTGGCTATTATTCCGACCTCAACGACTTCACTGGATTCGTCATTGCTGCTTTGATACTTTGAAAACTGATCGTGAGCAATGCTACGGCAATGGCCATTAATCCTGCTGTTACAAAAACCCACCATTCTATGTCAATCCGGTAAGCGAAATCGGTCAGCCAGGCATTCACTGCCCACCACGCGACGGGCGTTGCAATGATGATCGATACCAGCACCAGCCTTACGAAGTCTTTCGAGAGTAGCGCGACGATGCCTGCCACTGAAGCACCCATGACCTTGCGAACCCCAATCTCCTTGATCCTCCTTTCGGCGGAATACGAAGCCAGGCCAAACAGACCCAGGCATGACACGAAAATGGCCAGCGCGGCGAGAATACCTACAATTTCGCTCACCTGGCTATCGGCGCGGTATAGATCGGCAAAATGTTCATCCAGGAAAGAATAAGTGAAAGTTTGGTCAGGTACCAAGTTAGCCCACATCGCTTGAATGGCTGCAATCGACTGTTTTGCATCTTTTCCCTTAATCCGCACAGACATTTCCTGATAACCCCAGTCTTTTTGGTTAAACAGGCATAATGTTTCGATCTTATGATGCAGCGAGTTGAAATTGAAATCTCTCGCTATCCCTACAATTGTTCCCGATGAATCCATTCCGGAAAATCCGAAATGCTTTCCTACCAGCGTTTCCAAAGTGAGTTTGGGCTGATCTCTCAGGAGTTCTTTCGCAAGCGACTCGTTAATGATATACGTTTTGGCATTATCCGAGCCGTCGGACGTAAAATTCCGCCCGGCGACAAGTTTGATTTTATACAATGTAAGATAATCCGGATCCACGACCACCTGCGACGAAGCGATCTCTTTGGCAGGTCCGTCGCCGTGAAATGTGACGCCGGTCTGGTGGAAATTGTTTCCTAACCGCTGTTGTGAGCCCGTCACCGCTTCCACAAATGAACTGGAAAGCAACTCTTGTTTGATCGCCTGATACTTAGGCCCCGATTTGGAATCCAGCGGAATAATTATCACCTGCTCCTTGACAAAACCAGGATCCTTTTTCTGCATGTAACGCAGCTGTTTAACCGCGAAAGCAGTCGCGATGATCAGGAATACCGCGCTCGAAAACTGGGCGATCACCAATGCATTCCTGAAATTGCTCTTGCTATGCTGCAATGTACCTTTCAATACGGTAATGGGCTGAAAAGCAGACAGGAACGCAGCAGGATAAAGTCCAGAAAAAATACCGATCACGACCGTTCCTCCCAAAATACCCAGCAACAATGCAGGGTTGGTAAAGAACGCAAAGTTCAGCTCCCTCTGACTCAGCTGATTCACACCCGGCAGCAGCAGTTTGACCAACAATACCGCCAGTACCAACGCAATGACCGACAACAGAACCGATTCTCCGATAAACTGTCCGGCCAGCTGAAACCGCTGTGCACCAATGGATTTGCGGATACCCACCTCTTTCGCCCTTCCCGTCGAACGCGCGGTGGAAAGGTTCATAAAATTGACGCAGGCAATGATCAGGACAATGATCCCTATCACCGAAAATATGTAGGTATAGCTCCTGTCGAACTTTTGAAAATTGATATAATCGTGCGTAATGTCGGCTGACTGCGCGTGAACATCTGCCAGCGGTTGCAGAAACAGCTCATAGAACTTCCAGCCGCCTTCTTTCATATGCCGTTTCAGGTAAGCAGGAAACTTCTTTTCTAGTGCTGGTACATCGGTATCTTTGGCCAGATCAAGGTAGGTAATGAGCCAGTTTCCGCCCCAATTTTTCATATTATCAGGACCGGTGATGGTACTGAACGAAAATAGGCCATCGAATTGCAAATGCGAATTGGCAGGTACATCTTCCATGATCCCTGTCACCTTGAAAGTGAGGGTATCATTACCATAGTGAATGACAGATTTGCCGATCGGATCGACATTACCGAACATACTGGCAGCACTGCTTTTGGAGAGTACAGCTGTGTTGGGTTCTTTCAGCACATTCGCCTTTTCGCCTTCAATCAGCTTATAATCAAACATTTGAAAAAAATTAGGATCTACCCAAAGCACTTTCGGCAATTCTATTTTCTTTTCCTGATAAGTGAGTAAGGCCTTGTCAAATGAGGTAAGACGGGTATAGTCGCGGATCTGAGGGAATTCTTCTTTTAAGGTAGGGCCCATTGGAAACATAGACAATGCTACTTTCTGAGGGGCGACCATGCCTTCGAATTTCTGTACTTCATCGAGCCTGTAAAGGTTCTTGGTATGCATTTGATCAAAGCTCTTTTCGAAAAATACGAAGAGCATGATCATAATACAGGAAGCCATGCCGATAGCAAGACCAACAATATTGATGGCTGAAAAAACTTTGTTCTTCCAGATATTGCGGAAAGCAATTTTAAGGTAATTTTTGAGCATAGCAAAGATTAAAAAACTCACTGCAATAAAGTTATGCCAAGTTCACCAACCTATTCTATGTCAATTTGTTAGCTTCAACAAAACACATAAAATTGTCCGAAATCGAACAATTTTGTTCACGGATGAACATTGTGCATGTTGGGTTACATAGCACGCTTACCAGGCCTTTTTCAAACCGATAAAGCCGCCATTGTTTTTGGTGAAGATATCCCCCCTGTCCATGGCCCATTGCGCTGTGAGAATGGTGTTACCCAGAAACGCCAGCCTGTATTCGGCACCCAATAATGAAGAAAATTGCCCGCGCACAGGATTATAGTCCGCGCCCGGCGTTCCGAAATTACGGCTGTATGAGGTTCTCAAAGTCAACGATAATGCCTTCCCAAGCCTTCCCTGTGCGCCCAGGTACCACATATTTACCCGGTTATTGGGATAATATCGACCATTACCCTGCTTGGCCGGGTCCATATCTTTACCTGGGATAATAAACGGCGTACCGATGGGCCGCCCCCTGTACGACCAGCCCTCTTTGTATTGTGAATGGTTGAAATAATTGTCTGCTCCCTGGAATTTACTGCCGGTAATAAAAAATTGAGAGCCCGACTGGTCCTTTGTTGTCAAGAATTCGACGGTAATGTTGGTCAGCAGGACGCCTGTGCGCTGGCTGGCACTTTTCAATTTGAAATTAACACCATAAAGCCCGTCAGGAACGTTTTTGAACACCATACTGGACACGTCTTCAAAGGGATGCTGATGGTAAATGAACAGCTTATAGGCGCCCGCCTTCGTTTCAAAACCAAAATCATAGCTCCCCAAATGATTGCCCAGCCGGTAGCTGTCAAAGGAGCTATAACCATTTTTTTTATACCAATTTTTGGAGGTATAGGCCAGGACCACATTAGGAAAAAATTTCCAGGAAGAAGGTAATTCGCCGTCCAGGGCTAAATCCGGATTTTCTTTCAGGTACTCGCCATGGCCGGCCCACATCACATTGTGGTTAAGCCCGAGGTAGAATTTGCTGACCGAAGCTGGCTTCCCCAACCTGAAATACAGGAATTTCTGATGCAGTCTTACACCGTCCAGGTAATCGGTATGAAACCATGCGTGGGCAAAACCGGCATGTATTGCCAGAAAATTCCGGGTGAATTTCAATGGCGTGAAACCAATGGTACCGATCTGGATCTTGGGCATGGGTAATGCATTGCCAGAGCCCGAATAAAAGCCCGACGACAAGGTAGTGTCACCCAGGCCCATCACCTCTTTCCTCCTGCCAATGTAAATCTCGGTCATTTTAAACCGCACACTCGCATTCGCTTCCGGCAAAACCAGGTTGTATTTATTCGTCTTGTTGTAAGTCAGTACCGGATTGACGGCCACTCGCCAGTCCAGTTTCCTGGAACGATTGGAAAGGCTGTCGAAGAATTGGTAATTTTTGCGAAGATAACCCTGCAAAACACCGGAGGGAGACTGGTTCGAAACGATTCCGAAACGGTTGGTACGCAGCCAGAATGGGGTATCGTCATTGGTAGACACATACGCTCCGGCTTCGAGACCTGCTTCCAGGCTCGAAACCAGCGCTTTTTTTTGTGCATAGAGTTGTCCTGAAAAAAACAACAGCAGGTAAATCGTAGTGTGAGTAAATAGTCTGGGCAAAGGCATAATTCATTGATGAGGAATATCCTGCAAGATAAAGAGCCTTTGAGAAATATTTTCCCGACACGTCTGATTTAATAAAACATTAATCACATTTTGCTAACCTTCATGTGCAAAGCCACTTACTCGCTCCGCAGGCTTTTCACAGGATCCAGCAAAGCCGCCCTGATCGCCTGGTAGCTGACCGTCAGCAACGTCACTACCAATGCTCCTAATCCTGTTGCCGCAAATATCCACCATGAAAGCTCATCGTGATAGGCGTAGTTTTGCAACCAGCCACTCATGAAGTACCAGGCGATAGGCCCGGCGATGACGCAGGATATGATGATCAGCACCACAAAATCAGTGGATAGCATTTGCCATAAGTTTGCAACGGACGCACCGAGTACTTTGCGAATGCCGATTTCCTTCACGCGCTGTTCAGCAACAAATGAGGCCAGACCAAACAAACCCAGGCAGGAAATGAAAACAGCGAGTACCGCAAAAAATACCGTCAGTTTGCCGATACGCTCTTCTTCACCGAATTTTTTGGCATATTCCTGATCCACAAAGTTGTAAACAAATGGACTCGTCGGATTATACTTTGCAAAAACACCCTGCACTTTGGCTAATGATTCGCTGGTGCTTTGATCGGGTGCCAGGCTGATATTAATGACGCTCACATTCCTATAATTCAGCAGGAAAAAGGACGGATTGGTAGGCGAGAATGGATTTTCCTTGATCATATTGCGCGTCACGCCGATCACTTTATAGGGTCTACTGTCCCAGGTAACAAAAGATTCCAATGGATTTTTGAAGCCCATGAGCTTTACAGCAGATTCATTGATGATGATAGCGGCCGAATCCGCGGAGAACGCCCTCGAAAAATCCCGCCCTTGCACCATTGTCCAGCCGATCGCCTTCCCGTAATCATGCGTCACAAAATTACTCATCACCAATGGCTGCGTGCCGTGCGCTTTTCCTTCCCACGAAACATTGGTAGTACCGCCATACTGGACCGTTACGGAACCCGACGACTGCGACATTTCTCGCACAGCACCAGTATTCAGCAGATCATTCCGCATGGCATCGTAATGCCCGTAAAGCTCCGGTGTGTTCATGCTCACTTCAATGAGTCCGTTGCGAGTGTAGCCCACCGGACGGTTCTTGGCAAACTGGATCTGCCGGAACACCACAATGGTACCGATGATCAAGGTAACAGAAACTGTGAACTGCAAAACCACCAGTACCTGTCTTGGAATGGCTGCGAAACGGCCGGCACGCATGGTTCCTTTCAGTACTTTCAAAGGCTGGAAAGACGAAAGGTAAAGTGCCGGATAACTTCCGGCAATGACGCCCGTCATCAGACTAAATCCTATTCCAATGGCCCAAAACAATGGATTCGTCCACGGTATGGAGATCTTTTTCTCAGCAACTTCATTGAAAAATGATAATGCAAGGAACGAAAGCAATAATGAAAGGACGAATGAAAGCACTGCGACCAGCATCGATTCACTGAAAAACTGATTGATGAGCTGGCTCCGCATAGAGCCTATCGCTTTTCTGATACCCACTTCCTTGGCCCGCTTTTCGGAGCGCGCAGTGCTCAGGTTCATGAAATTGATACAGGCCAGCAGCAATACAAAGAAACCTATCGTGCCAAACAGCCATACAAATTCGATCAGCCCGCCAACCTGCTTTCCGTCTTTGAAATCAGAACGTAAATGCCAGTCGTGCATCGGGTGCAGGAAAAACTCGGGCTTGTACCCCGGCGGATCTGCGCGGTTGACGCGGATATCTTTGATCTTGCCAGACACGACTCCGAAGTCGGCGCCACTTTTGAGTTGCGCGTAAATCTGGTAAGAATTCTCGTCCCATTGATCCTGCGAACGTTTTGCGCCGGCATCCATCGCGATTAGTAAGCGCCAGGGAGTTAGGAAATAGACTTCTTTAAACGAGCTGTTTTCAGGAAAATCGTCATATACACCTGTAACCCTGACGGTCTGTTTGTTGTCGATACTGATCAGTTTATTGATCGGATTATCATTTCCAAAAAAGGCCCCGGCCAGTGATTTAGACAACAGAATGGAATTAACCTCAGCGAGGCCAGCTCGTGTTCCAGCCAGCATTTTCACCGACATGATATCCGTAAAAGCAGGTTCTACCGCACTACCGGTTTTCGAAAATTTCTTCTCGCCTGATGTGAGAATGTAAGATTGTCCTTTCGACAAACTGACCGATTCAAATTCCGCATACTTGCTGCGAAGCTCCTCCGCCAGCGGGATCGGCATCACATCGTACATCGCTTTTTCAACATCAAACTTGACAAACTGCCTTACCTGGGCGACCCTGTCATAGTTTTTGTGATTTTTATCAAATGACAACTCATCGTAGACCCATAGTCCGATCAACGTCGCGACGGCCATCCCGACTGACAAACCTCCTATGTTAATGGCGGAATAACCTTTATTTTTCAAAAGGATCCGGAAAGCGATTTTGAAATAGTTTCGGAGCATGGCTATGAATTAATATTTATAAAAAAGGACAATTACTCGCTTTTTAAGCTTTCCACCGGATTCATCAATGCTGCTTTGACACTATGAAAACTCACGGTGGCCAGAGCTATACCAGCAGCTACCAGCGCAGAAACGACAAAAATCCACCATTCAATGTCGATGCGGAATGCGAAGTCCTGCAACCATTTATCCATAAAATAATAAGCCGCCGGACTGGCGATCACGATGGCGATGAGGACCAGCCGCAGGAAATCTTTGGACAACAAACCCGTGATGCTCATGACCGAAGCACCCAGCACTTTGCGTACACCGATCTCTTTGGTACGCTGCTCAATGGAAAAAACCGCCAGGCCAAACAATCCTAGACAGGACAAAAACACCGATAACAATGCGAAAAGGGAAGTCAAATGGGAAGTCAGCTCCTCTCGCTGATAAAAACGGGCGATCTCATCGTCGTAAAAACTGTGCTGAAATACATTGTCGGGAAACTGTTTCGACCACACCCTTTCAATGTCCTGAATGGTACCGGAACTCAAATGTGCCAGTTTGACGCCGGCCTGCCTGTAATATTTCAATGTTGAATAAACAACGGTCGGCTCTATGGCAGTATAAAGATCCGAGTTATTGAAATCGGACAGTACTCCTACAATCACGCCGGTCTTATCCGCATCCCCTACCAGCAGACGTCGATTCAATGCCTCATCCGGCGATTTCAGTCCAAGCGCTTTGACCAGTTTTTGATTAATCAGCAGTTCTCGTAATGTATCTGACGCAACCACATTTCGTCCTGCGACCAATTTCAACCCGTACGTTTTAACATAGTTATGATCGGCAACCCGGGATCTCGCTACGAATTTTTCCCAGTCCCTGTTTTCGAATTTAATGCTACCTCCGCTTCCCAGCTGGGCGGAAGGCGGCGTCCTGAAAAAAGAGACACTAGCAACGTCTTTTAACCGTGTGACCTCATTTCGGAATGTGCTAACCTTGCCTGATTCGGTTTCGGGGAGGTTAATGTGTAAAACAAGGTCCTTATCCACGCCTAAGTCTTTATTTTTGAGGTATCTGGCTTGAAGGATAATGACCATAGAAACCGCGATCATGACAAACGAGATCGCGAACTGAACCACAACAAGTCCTTTTCTGACCGAAAAATGTCCGTTCACCTGCTGGCCTGCCAAACCTTTGATCGCTAGCAGCGGATTAAAATTCGATATCATCACCGCAGGATAAAACCCGGCCATCGCAACTACAAAAACCAGCAAAAGGAGAATGAATGTCACAAAACCAAAGTCAGTGAGGCCGCTGTTTTGAATGTGTATTCCGAGCCAGTCTGTCAGCAACATGGCCATCATACCCGACAGGGCAATGGCCAACACGAACGATATAATGGTAAAAAGAGCGGTTTCCTGAATAAACAGCCAAAAAACCTGAGCCCGTGACACACCCAGCACCTTTCGCACGCCTACTTCTTTTCCCCTTTTAAATGCTTGTGCGGTAGATAGATTGATAAAATTGAAGCAGGCGATCAAAACGAGCAATAAACCGACCGAGCCCAGCATAATGATTGTCGAGTACTTGATCTTTCCGCCGTAGTCTACATTGAAATGTACATCCGCCAGCTCCTGCAAATGGTAGTGAAAAACCTTACTATCGGCGCCATAGTACCTTTTTGAAAAGGCCGGCATTTGCTTTTCGAAGGCGGCCTTATCCTCTACGGAACGCAAGGTAATGTATGTTTCGCGACCGCTATCTATCCAGCCCCAATCCTGGTAACCGTATTCGGGCATCAGTTTTTTCAATGTCGGAAGTGAGACGAAAATGTCTCTTTTGAAATCCGTCAGCTCCGGGTAGTCCTTTATAATTCCTGCTACTACCGCGTTTTCCTGGTTATTGATCCTGATGTACTGACCTATGACATTGGTTTTCCCAAAGTATTTTCGCGCATATCGCTCCGTGAGCACGACTGTATTGGGCGCATTCAAAACAGCTGCATTCCCGCTCAGCCATTCGTAATCGAATATTTTGAAAAAATCAGGATTGGTGAAAGCCGCAGTTTCCTTTTCGAGGAATTTCTTCGGATTTGTATTTCCGACTGCTATTGTCAGCTCTTTTTGGGCGAGGTAACTGGCACTCTCTACATCACCATATTCTTTTTTAAGCGTTTCATGCAGCAAATATGCCGATCCTTTTTCTTTCTCCACAGATCCATCTTCCAGGTGCAAATCCACCACCACGCGATAAGTCCGGGCCGCATTCCGGTGATAATGATCTACTTCGAGGTGATAGGAAACCAGCTGGAAAATAATAATGGCCCCCGCCATCCCGATAGCGAGCCCCGCAATGTTGATACCTGAATAGATCCTGTTTTTAACAAGATTTCTGAAAGCAATTTTAAAAGAGTTTCGGAGCATAGTGTTTTATTTATTCGCTTCTCAAACTTTTAACCGGGTTCATTAACGCAGCCCTGATCGCCTGATAGCTGACCGTCAACAATGTGATCACTATCGCCCCGACCGCAGCAGAGGCGAAAATCCACCATGAAATATTAGTACGGTACTCGTATTTGAGCAGCCAGCCGTTGAGAAAATAATAAGCAATGGGCGCAGAAATAACACAGGATATCACCACCAGCACCACAAAGTCGCCTGACAACAATGCCCACAAATTAGCTACCGAAGCCCCCAGCACCTTCCTCACGCCGATTTCCTTGGTGCGCTGCTCAGCCGTGAAAGAAGCCAATCCGAACAAGCCCAGGCAACTGATTACGATGGCCAGGATCGCGAATGTGGATGCCAGCGTAGCGATTCGTTCCTCGGTGGCGAATTTGGCAGCGTACTGTTCATCCGAAAATTTGTAGTCGAAAGGACTGCCCGGATTGATCACTTTGAAAACCGACTCGATTTTCCGTAAAGATTCTCTCGCAGGTAATGTCGGGTTCAATTTGATATTGATCACATTGGCCCAGCCATAATTCACCATAAAAAGAGTCGGCTCAACAGGCTTGAATGGAGAATCCATGACCATATCCCTGATTACACCCACCACCGTATAAGAAGTGTTCTGCCATTTCACCGTCTTGCCTATAATGTCAGACGGACGTTTCATTTTCATGTATTTGAGGGCCGTCTCGTTCAGCACCATACCAGAAGAATCCGTAGAGAATTGTCTTGAAAAATCGCGCCCTTCCACAAACTGCCAACCAACCGTTTTTCCAAAATCATGCGTTACGGCAATGGTACCGAAGTTTTCCTTAAAGTTCGGGTCCTTACCTTCCCATTCAAATCCGCTGTTGGATGAGTTCATTTCCGTGGCCGGAGCCGAAGATGTGGACATTTCCATCACCGCACCTGTTCTCAGCAAATTTTCCCGTAGCACATTGTAATGGCTGGATAGTTCAGGAGTATTGATGTTTACCGTCACAAGCCCCGTGCGGTCGTATCCGATCGGCCTGTTCTTGGCGTGCTGGATTTGTTTAAAGACAATGATCGTACCGATAATCAAGGTCACAGACACCGTAAACTGTAAAACCACCAGCACTTTTCTGGGGATAGCGGCGTACCGGCCCACACGGGCTGCACCTTTCAAGACTTTTACCGGTTGAAATGATGACAAGTAAAACGCGGGGTAACTTCCTGAAATAAGGCCCGTGACCAGGGAAAAAGCGATCCCGGCCACCCAGAACCATGGACTTGTCCACAAAACATTCATTTGCTTGTCAGCCACTTCATTGAAAACCGGTAGCAGTACCACGACCAGCAGGAGCGACAATACAAATGCGAGCGCGACCACCATCATGGATTCGCTCAGAAACTGGTTGATCAACTGGCTGCGCATAGAACCGATCGCCTTGCGAATTCCTACTTCTTTCGCCCGCTTTTCAGATCTTGCGGTACTCAGGTTCATGAAGTTGATCGACGCCAGCAGCAATACGAAAATGCCAATGATCCCAAAAAGCCAGACATACTGAATGCGGCCGTCTGGTAACCCGTGTTTATCCCATCCTGAAAATAAATGCCATTGGCTCATCGGTAACAGATATATCCGAGGCTTGGCGAAAGCTATTTCCGGCGCATGTTTTAGTTTAATGTCTTTGATTTTGCTGGAAACTGTTTCAAAATCCGCATGGTCGCTGATCTGCGTGAGTACCTGCCAGGAATTATTGTTCCACTCCGCATTATTGATCGCATTTTTCACCCAATCCTGCGTACTCACGTACAGGTCCCAGGGAACTATAAAGGTAAGGTCCCGGAATTCTGTATTATATGGAAGATCTTCGTAGACGCCTGTAACGCGGACGTCGTGTCTATTGTCCAGTTTGATGATCTTGTCCATCGGATCGGCGGCACCGAACAATGCTTTGGCAACCGAGGCCGACAACATCACCGAAGCCTGGTCTTTTAACCCTGCCCGAGTGCCTTTCAACATTTTTAATGAAAACATTTCAGGTGCCTCAGCACTCAGATAGTTACCTTTCCGGGTGAATTTATTGTTTCCGTTGGCCAGGATATGCTCGCTATTAAAAGACGACATGACCACATATTTGAAATCATCCTTGTAGTGGTTCCGCAGCTCGCTCCCCATGGGCGCAGGCATATAACCGCCATGAAAAACCTCTCCTTCGAAGTCAACCGTCTGCATTACTTTCGCAATGCGGCCGTAGTTCTGATGGTACTTATCAAAAGAAAATTCATCCTGGATCCACAGGCCGATCATGATCGCGACGGCCATTCCCATTGCAAGGCCACCAATGTTAATAGCAGAATAACCTTTGTTTTTGTAAAGGTTTCTGAACGCGATTTTTATGTAGTTTTTGAACATAGCAAGTAGGATGTGTTATTCGCTTTTTAGACTTTTTACCGGATTCATCAGCGCGGACTTTATACTTTGGTAACTCACCGTCAATAAGGCAATCCCGATGGCCAGCAGCCCTGCCAGGACAAAAACCCACCATTCAATACCGATCCTGTATTCGAAATTCCGTAGCCATTGATTTAATCCATACCAGGTAATGGGGATGCCGATTACGATTGCGATCATCACTAGTTTCAAGAAATC
This sequence comes from Dyadobacter sp., assembly GCF_039919315.1. Classification (GTDB taxonomy): domain Bacteria; phylum Bacteroidota; class Bacteroidia; order Cytophagales; family Spirosomataceae; genus Dyadobacter. The sequence continues at coordinate 84,137 of NZ_JBDSFX010000108.1, forward strand.
TTTTGAAAGGAGCGCTACAATACCGGCTACCGACGCGCCCAGTACTTTGCGAACGCCAATTTCTTTGGTTCGCTGGTGGGCAGTGAAGGTAATGAGGCCAAATAATCCCAAGCAGGCTATAAATATTGAGATCGCCGCAAAAATCCTGAATGCGTCAAAAACCAGTTTTTCAACAATGTAGCCCTTCGCCAAAGACTCATTCAAGAATGCATATTGATATACATCCTGAGGAAAATGTTGCTTCCAGGTGCCTTCGATCGTTTGTAGTGCTTTCGGTAAATCGAGAACGTGCTCACCCGGAATAGCCTGCAACCTAATGTGGATTTGTTCGAAAAAACCAGTATTCCAGCACATCAGCACGCATGGTACAATCGGTTGCTGCAGCGATACATTGTGAAAGTCTTTCACCACTCCCAAAATCGGTGCCTCTCCCTCACTGATCGTCACGACCTTCCCGATCGCAGTTTCAGGAGTTAAGCCCAGATTCTTCACCATGGTTTCGTTGACCACGAAACCATTGAATGCAGACCCGTCAGGTACAATGTTCGAAGTGGAAAACCAGCGACCGGCGATGGTTTGGAGACCGAATAGGGAGTTATATTTCAAATCAACGACCTTCATTTCGGCCTGCCGGTTCATTTGGCTGGATTCAGATTTCAATCGAAAATCGGTGCCAAAGTAATTCTCCGTGATCGGCGCGCCGGAGGAAAAACTTACCTCCTCAATGGCTGGGTCACGTAATAACTGCTGTTTGAAAACCTCCTGTTTGCCTTGTACCTGGTTTCGCGGACCGTTGAGGGTAATCACCGCATCTCTCGCAAAACCCAGATCTTTATTCATGAAGAAATTCATTTGACGGGAAGCAACGAACGTCCCGGCCAGCAAACCATAAGTAATGCAAAACTGAAATACGATCAGTCCCTGGCGAAGCGAAAATCGCTGACGCTGTGCCATACCAGCACTTTTCAATGCATTGACCGGCTGAAATCTGGCCAGTATTGCCGCCGGGTAAAAGCCTGCAAACAACGCAACCGCCACAACCAATACCGCACAAAAAATCCAGACAGTAACATCCGGCCGAAGATCCAGGTTAATGATGCTCAGCGATGCATTGACCCAATGTAGCAGGAAACCCAACGCCACAGCCGAAATACCGCCAGCCAACATTGCAACAAAGAGCGTTTCCCCAATAAACTGACCGAAAAGCTGCGTTTGCGTGCTACCAACAGCCTTTCGAACACCTACCTCTTTGTTACGACGACTCGCCTGAGCGGTAGTAAGATTGATAAAATTGAATGAGGCGATGAGGATTAGAAAAATGGCGAGGCTTCCGAGCACCCACAGCATTTGGCGGCTCACGTGATAGCCTCCTAAAAAGTCTTCATAAATCGTATTGGTATGGATATCGGCAAGCGGCTGCAAAAAATAACTGACGCGCTGGTTGTCCTCCGCATTCATGTATTTTTTCTTCAATGCTGCCAACCCGCGCTCTATCGCTTTCGGGTCCAAGCCAGCAGGTAATGTGAGATAGGTAGTTCCCTCATAATTTCCCGACCAGTTACCAGCCTGGTACCGGTTGTTATTTTTGAAAAACTGATAATTTACCAGCATTTCAAACAACAGATTGGTATTATGCGGCGGGTTTTTGATGATACCGGATACCACCAGCGGATCTGTATTATTGAGCTTTAAAGTCTTACCGATCAGCTTGTCATAATGTCCTGCAAATTCTGCAAAGTAACGGTCGGCGAGCTTCGTGGTTAGTACTACAGCATTGGTTTGCTCAAAAGCCGTTTTGGCATTTCCGGCGAGCCAGATTCCACCGGGAACAACCTTCCCGAAGTCGAAAGTTTGCAAATAGTACTGATCGGCGAACATTAGGCGGTTTTCTTCGAAGCGGCTCACATTGCCTTTGCTATTCACGGAACTGATAATGCGGGTTACGGGGCCGGCAGTCTGCGTGACCTGCACACCCGGCATATCATTCCTGATCGCCTCCGCCAAAGGATAGGCCGTAGTAGGCCAATGCTGCACGCCGTCTGCCTGACGACTGTGTTCAACGACCCGGTAAGTATTTTCGCTTTGCGTATGAAAACTGTCAAAACTAACCTCATAACGCACAAAAATGTAAATAACCAAACAGCTAGTCATTCCCAGCGCCAGACCAAGCACATTGATCGCGGTGTGGGTTTTGTCGGACATTAACCGCCGGAATGCAATTTTGAAATAGTTTTTGAGCATAAGATTTAGTGCTATTCGCTTTTTAGAATTTTAACCGGATCACTCAATGCCGCTTTGATGGCTTGATACCCTACTGTGGCGACGGCAAGGGCGATAATCGATATGCCGGAAAAAATGAACACATTCAAACCCAAAGTAATGTGATATGAAAATTCATTGAGCCACTGGTTCATGGCCCAGGCAATGAGCGGGAAGGCGATCATCATGGCGATCAGTACCAGTTTAAGAAAATCAGTCGATAGCAGCACCGCGACATTACCAACTGTGGCGCCGACTACTTTTCGGATCCCTATTTCCTTTTGTCTGCGCTGCGCCGTAAATGCGGCTAGACCAAACAGGCCGAGGCAGGATATGAGAATTGTCAGTCCGGCGAAATACCTGGATAGTAAACTGATCCGTCGCTCGGAGGCGTACATGGCATTATAGTTCTCATCTAAAAACTTGTATTCGAACGCATTGCCTTGGTGATAGGACTGAAATGTTTTTTCAATTTGTGCAATGGTTTGAGGCTCAGCACCTGCCTGGATTTTCACCATAATATTCGGCATAACAGGATATACCTGAAAAAAGCAGGGTTTTACACGTTCATAAAGCGACTCAAAGTTAAAATCCTTGACCACCCCGACGATCTGCCGGTCCATTCCCCAGAACCTGACGATTTTTCCAACCGGATCTTTCAACCCCATGCTTTTAATGGCCGATTCATTGAAAATGATCTCATTACTGGCATTCTGGTTTTGTGAAAAACCCCTTCCTTCCTTGATTTTGATTCCAACGGTCTCAATAAAATTGAATCCTACTTCCAAATTTGCGAAATCAATGTCTTTGCCCGGCGGGCGGCCTGGCCACTCAAAACCCGAAATTCCACCGTGGCCGCCGGTCAGGTTATGACTGAAACTGGATGCATTCATGACACCAGGCAGGTTTTTCACTTCACTAAGAAATGATTCGGAAGATGCCAGGCTCAGCGAATCCATCTTGAACGGAATTTCAAATTGAATGATATTGTCGCGGCTGTATCCGAGATTCTTGTTCTGAATGTATTCGATCTGTCGGTAAACTACCAGCACGGAAACGATGAAAATCACTGAAACTGCAAATTGGAATACTACTAATCCCTTTCTGAAAAGCAACTCGCCTGCCGATGTTTTAAGTGAGCCTTTCAGTACTGCAATGGTGTTAAATCCGGACAAATAAAGCGCAGGATAGCTGCCTGCAATGAGTCCGGTCAGCAATGTAATTCCTAAAATTGAGAGGATAATCTGACTGTCAAATGCGAGGCTGATCTGCTTCCCGGTAATTTGATTGAATTGCGGTAAGAGAATGATCAGCAGCAAAATAGCGAAGAAAAGTGACAGAAAGGCCATCATGACCGACTCGCCCAGATACTGGATCACCAGCGACCGGCGGTATGCACCAATGGCCTTCTTGATCCCCACTTCCTTCATTCTGCCAGAGGCTTTGGCAGTGGACAAATTCATAAAATTAATACACGCAATCACCAGAATAAACAAGGCGATGATTGAAAAAAGCCGTACATAGGTGATCCGCCCACCTGCCTGCACGCCATTTTCAAACTGCCCATGCAGGTATTTGTCTGAATATTTGATCGCCAGTAACTGCGCTTTCAGTCCTTTGTCTTTGGTAGCGAGAAAGTTTTTGATCTTGCCATTGAACTGGTCTACATCCACCTCCTTTTTCAGGATCACAAAAGTGCTGGGGTCGCTATTGCCCCAGGATTTCATGCTAGGGCGCTTCTCCACGAAAAGAGCAAAATTGAATAGGACTTCAAATTGCTCTATCGCATGGGTTGGGTTTCCTTGAAAAACTGCGCCTACATTGTAATTACCGCTGAATTCGCCGTGATCCCAGGCGATGGTTTTGCCGATGATGTTGTCCGTTGTATGAAACAGTTTTAAAGCCAGTTCCTTCGAAATGCCAACTGTTTGATTGTCACGAAACAACACACTCACATCGCCATCCAAAACCGGGCAGGTGAAAACATTGAAATAATCCTTACTGATAAACTGACCGCCCGCTTTGATGTGCGTATCGCCGAAAGAAACCAATCCCTTATTGCCAAACCAGGAAGCAGGTACTACCGTCGCCGCGTGCTCCACCTCCGGCATTTCCGCGACCAGCGCATTGGCCAGGAGCCCGGCGGTATGGTTAATGGTCTCCATACCATCCTCACTCGGATGATTGGCCATTACCTGATAAAGCTGCCCTTCCTTTGCGTTGTAATGGTCAATATGCAGCTCATCGTTCACCCACAGGTAAATGAGTAATGTACACGCCAACCCCGTGGATAGGCCCACAAGGTTCAGAAGCGTAAATTGGCGTTCCTTCACAAGATTCCGCCAGGCGATTTTGAAATAGTTTTTGATCATGGCTGTTGAGATTATTCGCTTTTCAAACTTTTCACAGGATTGACTAATGCAGCCTTAACACTTTGAAAGCTGACGGTTAGCAAAGCAATACCAACTGCCAGCACGCCCGCGAGCACAAAAACCCACCATTGAATGTCAATTTTATAGGCAAAATCCGCCAGCCACTGATTCATTCCATACCAGGCTAGCGGCGTTGCGATGACGATGGCTACGACTACAATGCGCAAAAAGTCGCCTGATAGCAGAGCGACAATGCTCATCACAGAGGCTCCCAATACCTTCCGCACGCCGATTTCTTTGGTGCGCTGGATGGTAGTGAATGCTGCGAGGCCAAATAATCCGAGGCATGCGATCACTACGGCCAGACTGGCGAAAATGCCGAAGAGCTTTCCTACCCGCTGCTCGGACTGATACATTTTATCAAACCGCTCGTTCAAAAATGAATACGAGAACGGGCTGTCCGTTTCTGACTTCCATGTTTTTTCAATGCTTTTGATCAGTCCGGGAAAGTTATCTGTACGGATCCTGAGTGCCATTTGGTAATGGTCGCCGCCGTACATCATCACGAGCGGGGCAATGTGCTCGTGCAAGGATTTGAAATGGAAATTTCGCGTCACACCTACTACCGTATACGTGCGCTTGCTTTCCGGGCTCCCGTTGCCAATCGTGCGTATGCGCTGGCCGATCGCGTTTTTCCAGCCAAATTGTTTGACGGTAGCTTCATTGACAAGCACTGCGGCGCTATCCGAGGCGAATGATTTGGAGAAATTACGTCCTGCCGCAATTTTGATGCCTAATGTCGGCAGATAGTTATCGTCAATGTAGTAGGTACTGAATCGATAAGGTGAAACGGTGTTATCGGCACTCTCGGGTAAATAGCCGTCCGTAGAGCTGTTGGAATTTCCAGCTGGTAAATAGCCCGCCAGCGACACATTCACAACCTGCGAAAGCTTGGTTAGCTGCTCCTTGAATGTCTTTGATTTATCTCCTAAAAGATGGGTGTCTTGCAGGATCAGTACCTGTTCTTTATGGAAACCCAGCTTTTTATTCTGAATAAAACGCAGTTGTTGAAATACCACAATGGTACCGATGATCATTCCAATCGACACCACAAACTGAATGGTTACCAGCGAATTACGCAACCAGCCGCTACGCATGCCAGATTGAATTCTCCCTTTTAAAACCAGTATCGGTTTAAATGATGACAGGAAAAAAGCGGGGTAGCTGCCTGTTAATAACCCGACGACTAAACACCCGGCCAGTGCGAGCGAGATCATTTTTACATTTAGAATCGATTGCAGGTCAAACTGCTTTCCGGCCAGCTCATTGAAGCTCGGTAGCACAATGACTACCAGCGCAAATGCTACTAAAAGTGCCAGTAATGTAAGCAAAATAGATTCTGTAAGAAATTGACGGATAAGCTGTTGCTGGACTGAACCCAACACTTTGCGAATACCTACTTCCTTAGCCCGGCTGGCAGAACCGGCCGTTGACAGGTTCATAAAATTAATACAGGCGATAAGCAGAATGAATGCAGCAATAGCCGAAAATATGTAAACGTACTTAACCGAGCCATTGGGTTCTAGCTCGCCTTCCAGGTTGGATTTGAGGTGAATGTCGGTGAGCGGCTGAAATTGCAAGCCGAAGCGGTCGCCTTTTTTCAAATATTCTTCATAGGTCATTCCCAGAAACTCCATTATTTCAGGCCCAATGTATTTCTTTACAATGGCCGGCCCCTGAGCGGTCAGTTTTTCCACTGGATAATCTTTCCGAAGCAGCAGGTAAGTTTGCGCGCCGCTCGACAGCCATTTATCCCCCAGCTTGATCGAGCTCATTGAACCAAAAAAATCGTAATGAAAATGGGAGCTGGAAGGGACATTTTCGCAAATTCCAGTAATGCGGAACAGGCCCCGGCTACCCAGCGTCAGGCTTTTACCGATCGGGTCGGCTTTCCCGAAATACTTTTGAGCAACGGATTCTGAAATCACCAAAGTATTAGGCTCTTTCAGTATCGTGGCTGGGTTTCCTTTTATAACCGGAATTGAAAAAACCTGAAAAAAATTGGAATCCGCAAAGGCGACATGCTCCTCTTTAAAATGCTCGTGATCATTTTTCACCAGGAATGTACCCTCGGTAGTGGTGCGCGTAAATGCCTCAACACCCGGATAATCTCTGGCAACCGAAGGACCGGCCGGTGCCGGGGCGATGGCAATATTGATATCATTACCTCCGATCTTCCCGTGCATCGTGATGCGGAAAATACGATCAGCATTCACATTATAGCGATCGTAATTGAGCTCATGCTGCACGTACAGCAAAATCAGCATGCACGTGGCGAGGCCAATAGCAAGGCCAAAAATATTAATGGCTGCAAACGCCTTCTTGTTCCAAAGGGTGCGCCAGGCAATTTTAAAGTAATTTTTGAGCATGATCGTGGGAGCTGTCTGCTTTGTACGATCACAGTATTAAATGCATACCAGAAATTTACATCGCTGATTATAAGATAGTTAAGGCCGCAAAAAAAAATTAGCTGTCCGAAATCGAACAGCTAACGTAATGACTTGCAGGAAAACTTGGAAGTGATCAACCTTTGACTAGTCGTCGTTATAATTGAGCGTATTACCATACACTACACTGTCGTCTTGCAGAATAGCGTACGCGCGGTAACTAATTCGGCTCGTGCATATCTGCGGACCTGCATTACTCTTTGGTCCGGCCACAAATGGCAGGGCAACGATTACTTTGATATTGTCGGCCACAGTCGGATTATCGACGAAAGTACGACCATCGTTTACCGCGCTGAATACCACACCGTATTCTTTCACAGGGATGGTGCCAACATCAGTAACTTCCACCGTGTAGGTCAAACTGCATTTTGCATTTTGACCGCCTCCAAATGGCAGGGTTTTCAACTGCGGAGGAATGCCCGGAACGACGTGATCCTGACATGAATAACTAAAAAGGAACAGGGACAGCACAACAAGTGCAAGAGTGGTGAAACGTTTTTGCATGGGGCGCAGATTTAGTTGAGGCTGAAACACATATCCACAAATCTTACAAATAAATCTATCAATAATCAAATATAATTTCAACAATCTACTTCACGCCTTGTACAGGGATCATTATTCGTTTTTCAGAGACTCCACAGGATTCATTAATGCAGCCTTGATGCTTTGAAAACTGATGGTCAGCAATGCGATTACAATTGCTAATAAACTCGCATACAGATAAATAGTAACCGGTATAGCAATGCGATAAGCGAAGTCCTGTAACCATTTATCCATCAAAAAATAGGCAACAGGAATGGCCAGCACAATGGCCACCAGAACCAGCCTGATGAAGTCTTTTGAAAGCAATGTAACGATCCCGGCCACGGATGAACCCAGTACTTTGCGTATGCCGATTTCCTTGGTACGGGCTTCGGCAGTAAACGTTACCAGACCAAAAAGTCCCATGCAGGCGATGAAAATTGCCAATCCTGTGAAAACCGAAAACATTTGCGACATCCGCATCTCCGTTTTGAATGTTTCATTGAATGCATCATCAAGGAAATAGTACTCGAATGGTTTCTCCTTGTCATATTTTTTAAAGATTTTTCCAATCGTCGCTACTTTCTCATGGATATTGGTCTTCGGATCCAGTCTCACATACATGGTGGCTTTTGATCCGCCGGGCCGCTTTAAAATATTGGTGGTATCATTCACAACCTGGATACCCATCGACTTCATTCCACCTTGCACCGCGGTAAAGTGAAAGTCTTTCAGAACACCGCCAATTTTCCCTGCGATCTGCATATCCTGCCCGACGGGATCACCTTTGATGCCCAGTTCCTTCACAGCCATTTCATTCAGCAGCCAGTAATTTTGCTTTTTGAATGACTCTGGTACGGGCATTGATTTGTATTTGAGGCCCAATGTCTTCACAAAACGGCTGTCAACCAGCATACTAACAACGCCAACATCCTTTTTACTGACCTTGTTTTTCAAAAAGAACATGTTGTAATCTTTGAAAAGGCCCACATCGCAGAAAGTGTAATTCTCCACGCCTGCCTGCTGGCCTATCTCTTCCCGCAATGGGAAATAGTTGCTCGAAATTGATTCTGTCAATGGTACGGTCAGTATCTGGTCTTTGTAAAGGCCAAGTTTTTTGTTTTGCATAAAAGCCAGCTGGTCTTTCACGACCAGACTACTGATAATCAATGCGATGGAAACAGTGAATTGAAATACCATAAAAAGCTTTCTCACACCCGCGCCACTCCGTTTTCCTCCCAACCGTCCCTTTAACACATCCAGCGGAGCAAATCCTGACAGTACCAATGCGGGGTAACTTCCGGCAATGAGCGCGGTCAAAACGAGCAATGCAATTAAGAATGCAAGGAAATTGGGCGAAACCAGAAAGGAGGCATCAATATGCAGATCCAGCAAGTCGTAAAACGGCTGATGCAAAAAGCGCACTAAAATAAACGCCAGCGCAAATGCTAGTGTGCAAAGCAATATGGATTCTGCGTAAAACTGCTTCACCAACCCGCCACGGCCCGCACCTATCACCTTACGGACGCCTACCTCCTTCGCACGTAAGGTAGCGCGGGCGGTGGTGAGGCTCATGTAGTTGAACAATGCCAGAAAAAGGATCAATGCGGCGACACCGGTGAATATCGTGATGAGCTTGTTGTTTCCTCCATCCACAACATTATTGCCCAAGTGAATTTCGCTCAGTCCTTCCAGAATGTACCTGGACTTGCTGCCAAATGCATCCAGTTTCCCACCCTCCTTTTTATTGAGATTCCGCTCAGCCATTGCAGCAGATTTTTCGGAATCGAGCAACAGATAGATGTTAAAAATTCCACCCGATATCCAGTCATTCTTGTTTTTTTCACTCAGTTGCGGATAGGTGGAAATCGATGCCAGAAAGTCCGGGTTGAAAGACGAATTGGAAGGCGCAGTTTTCATGATGCCTGTAATCTGCAAAGGGTGCTTCCCTTGATAGGACAAGGTTTTACCAATCGGATCGGCGTCCCCAAAGTATTTACGCGCCGCCCGCTCGGAAATCACCATTGTAAAAGGCTTTTCTAATACCGTAGCAGGGTTTCCTTCTTTTAATTTGAATGAAAAAATCTTCAAAAATGACGGATCAGTGAACATAAAATTCTCCTCGAAAAACATGCCTTTTTCAGGGCTTTTAATCACGATCTTGTCATAGCTCGGCAGTATCCTCACAAAATCCTTGATCCTCGCGTCTGCATTTTTAAGAGCGGGTGCCTTATCAGACGAAAACCCCTGCATTTGAAACTCATTATCGCCCATTTTCACTTTGGCCAATACCCTGTAAATCCGCTTGTGATTAGCGTGGAATTTGTCATAGCTGGACTCATGCATGACAAACATCAGAATCAGTACCGAGACTGCCATTCCCAAAGCCAGACCGCAAATATTGATCACGGAATAGGTTTTGTTCTTGACTAGATTTCTAGTGGCGACTTTGAGATAGTTCAGGAGCATGTCTCTTAGCTTTTTTAGCTATTAGCATTTAGCTGTTAGCCTATTTTGGTGATGCAATATTGCTATTAAACTATTTTTCCATAAATGATGATTGCTTACAACGCAATGACCAAAGCTACTACTCGCTCCTTAGTGCCTTCACCGGATTCATCAGCGCAGCCTTAATGCTCTGGAAACTGACGGTGGCGAATGCAATGATGATTGCCATACCGGCACCGCTGGCGAACATCCACCAGCTGATCGCGATCTTATACTCAAAGTCCTGCAGCCATTTATCCATCACGTACCAGGCAACGGGCGAAGCCAGCACAATGGCTACGAATACCAATACCAGAAAATCCTTGGATAGCAGCCCCACGATACCGGCGACTGACGCACCGAGTACTTTTCTCACCCCGATCTCCTTCATCCGCTGCTGCGCCATAAAAGTAGCAAGACCGAACAATCCCAGGCAGGCTATAAAGATGGAAAGACCTGCAAATATTTGATATAACAAGGTGATCTGCCGCTCTTGTTTGTAAAAATCCTCAATGCTTTCGTCGAAGAATTTGCCTTGGATCGCCACTTCGGGAAACACATTTGCATAGGCTTTTTCAATGCTCTCCACCGCTCTTGAAATGTTACCGGTACGTATTTTAATGCCACCCTGCCAGTAATATTGTGGCAGCGGAGCGATCATGATCGGTTTACTAGCCTCACGGGCAGAGTTCGCTTTGAAATCCTTTACCACGCCCACAATAGGCTGCCATTTACCGCCGCCCAGCCTGATGTTCATTCCAACCGCCTGCTGTGGATCTTTGATGCCCACTTTCGCGAGTAGTGTCTCATTTACTACGCAAGCACCGGTAGAATCGCCCATTTCGTAAGCCTTACCCGCGATAAACTGCAAGCCGAAGGTTTTGAAATAGTCCTGGTCGGCAAACTTTTCAAATATCTGAAAATCCTCATCCTTGCCCCTGTTGCCAAATGCGAAGTTACCCGACCAGTTATTATCCGAAGACGGCACATCCGAGGAGAAACTGACAGACTGAATGTCCGGATTTTGCAGCAATTCATTTTTGAATGACTGGAACCTGCTGGTGTAAGCCTCATCGAGATTGACCGAATAAACGCCTTCCTTTGTAAAGCCCAGATCGAGTTTACTCACAAAATTCATTTGCGTTATCGTGACAATGGTTCCGACAACCAATATTTGTGAAACTCCAAATTGCAGGACAATCAGTAACTTTTGCAACGAAACACCGCCAAATGAACGGTTGGCTACGCTGCTCTTAATGGCTTCGATCGGCTGGAAACCCGACATGACAATGGCCGGATAGAATCCTGCAATCAAGCTGACCAAAAGCGATAATGCCAGGACAAACAGCCATAATTCCGGCTTGCTTAACACCGGCAACTCAGCCGGGACATGAGAGATCAGGCCAAGTAAAGGCATACTTAACGCAGCAAGTAACACGCCAATTGAGACGGAGCAAACCACGATCAGGAATGTTTCGCTTAGAAACTGGCTGATGAGATCAGGACGACTGCTGCCCAAAACCTTTCTGACACCAACTTCTCGGGAGCGACGGGCCGACTGTACCGTTGCGAGGTTGATAAAATTGATACACGCCATCGAAATGATCAGAATGCCGATCACTACCAGCGTCCAAAGCACACTTCTGCTGATGCTATGACCCTTGAAATTGTTGAGCTTTGCGTCGTAATGTTGTTCGGATAAAGGAGTCAGGAAGTGCGAAACTTTGGCATTGCTCCTCTCATCCTTATAGTGTTTTTTAATGAACCCGGAAACTGATTCTCAATGGTTTTAACAGATAGGTTCTTGGGCAAAAAGACAAAAAGCTGATCATTGCTGCTTGTACTGCCCCAGTTTTTAAAATCACCCCAGCCAAACGACAACGGTTGTCTCCGCTTGGTTTCGTACGAAATGACAATATCAACTGGCAAATCCGTATTCAGCGGTGGGTTTTCGAGGATACCTCCTACCTTCATGACCGTCTTGTTGTTGATCTTCAAATACTGGCCAACTGCATCCTGCCATTTACCAAAGTATTTCTCAGCCTTTCTTTGAGACAACACCACTATGTTCGGATCTTTCAAAACTGATTTTGAACCGCTTAGCCACGCAAAGTCAAACAGGTCGAAAAACTCCGGTACCGTCAGCAATCCTTCATCTTCTTCCTTGAACTTCTTATCCGTTCTCTGGCTATCAGCATCTTTTCCGAGTACTGTCACCTGGGGATCAACGGTGCCATAAACCGGTACGATTGTACCAAGCTGCGGAATATCTACTTTCAATGCAGCTTCGTACGGCAGCGGACTGCCGGGCGTATAATCGATCTGCCCATTCGGATATTCCGTTTTTTTAGCAATCCGGTATATCTGGTCATAGTTTTTATGAAATGTATCAAAACCTGACTCATATGTATAAACAACATACAAAAGCAGACAAGCAGCGACGCCCACGGAAAGACCGAGGACATTGAGAATAGTGTAGTTGCGATAGCGAATTAGCGTTCGGAAGGCGATTTTTAGATAGTTTGTGTACATGATCCTAGAATGTTGGCGATCTGCCAACGTTAGTTAAATTAAATAATGCTCACTTTTTTTAACTGTGAATTAAGCCAACACAGCTCTCACTCGCTCCGTAACGATTTCACCGGGTTCATCAATGCTGCTTTGATGCTTTGGACACTGATTGTAAATAAGGCGATTGCGACGGCCGAAAGCCCTACAAACACAAATGTCCAGGGATTTATTTTAATCTGATAAGCGAAGTCCGAAAGCCATTTGTCCATGCCATACCAAGCCAGTGGGAAAGCTATTGTAATCGCAATAAGCATCAGTCTCACAAAATCTCTCGAAAGCAACATCACAATGCTCATAACCGAAGCACCCAGCACTTTTCTAACTCCGATTTCTTTTGTTCTCTGTTCTGAAATGAATGCGATTAAAGCGAATAATCCCAGGCAGGAAATAAAGATGGTTACTGCGGAAAATATTCCAAGGATCTCGGAAACGCGCGTTTCTGCCTTGTACATTTCATCAAATTCCTCATCCAGGAAATGGAACTCGAATGGTCGTAACGGAAAATTTGCCTTCCAATTCTTTTTCAGCAATTCCACCACTTTTGATGTTTCGTTACCAGCAACCTTCACCATTATTTTTCCAAAATAATTGTATTCAGGAATAATTGCAATGGGTTCTATTTTTTCATGCAGCGATCTAAAATGGAAGTCATTTGTGACTCCTTTAACTTCTCCTTCGCGTCCATTCATGTTAACCTTTTTGCCAATTGCAGTTTCAGCCGTCCAACCCAGCGCTTTTACCGCAGATTGGTTTAAAATGAATGCATATTTCCGTAGCTCCACAGAATCGTTAGTTGCCCGTAGAATGTCGGTGTCATTGAAATTTTGTCCTGTAACCAACTTCATACCAAGTGTTGGCACAAAATCCTTTTCTACCGGAATTGCGGTGATATTCATTTGAAAATTCCGTGGTTTGTCACTGGCTGATATCGTATAACCACCTTGCACATTCACAGGGGACTCGTAGGAAGCAGTGACGGATTTAATGAGTGAATTATTCAGCAATTCACTTTTCATGGATGCCAGTTTTACAGCGGATATGCCGGAGCCGACATCCAAAACAATAATTTGAGATGAATTAAGCCCTAGATTCTTATTTTGGATAAAATAAAGCTGCTGATTAGCGACGATTGTCCCAATAATAAAAAGGATTGAAATGGTGAACTGGAACACAACCAGTGCGCTACGCAAACCACTTCCACCATCCGCCGCAATCACTTTACCCTTTAAAACTTTTATTGGTTCAAACCCTGAAAGCACAGCCGCCGGGTAAATACCTGACAATAATGTTACCCCAATTGCCAGTACAATCAGCAATAATATCACAGAATAAGCTGGCCATACTTTCAGCCCAAGTTCACTTCCAGCGATATTACTGAGTACTGGAAACCCTAAAAAAGAAATGAGCAACCCTATAAAGATTGCTGCGATCGTGATTAAACCACATTCAAATAGATACTGACGAAAAACTTGCGTCCGGGCAGCACCCATTACTTTTCGCACGCCCACTTCACGTGCTCTGATGGCCGAACGAGCAGTGACCAGATTTATAAAATTGATGCATGCGATTATCAGGATAAGCAAGGCCACACCGGAAAGTATATAAATGTATTTATAATTTCCAGAGGCCTCCAAACCACCCGAAACGCTGGAATACAAGTGAATTCGGTTAAATGGTTCCAGGATAAGCTTTACTTTTGAAGTAGGATCCTGGGGATTATTCAGTTTTTTATCAACAAACTGATTGACCTTTGCTTGTAATGTTTCTGCTGTTGAATGCGGCTGGAGCAACAAATAGGTGTAATCATTTGCGGAGTCAAAAGCCTCTTCCTTCGATCGCGGCAACGTGCTGTAGCTTCCCAGCCAATTGAACTTAATATGTGAATAGGACGGAACATCGGCAATGACACCGGTTATTTGCATCGTTAATTTTTCGTTCATCGTCACCGACTTCCCGATTGCACTTTGCTTACCAAAATATTTTTGGGCAGTAGTTTCATCTATAACTACCGAATTCGGAAGAGACAGGGCGGTTGAAGGGTCACCCTCAATAAACACGGATGGGAAAATTTTAAAAAATGACGCGTCTGCAAAAAGAATCTTCTTTTCATTAAACAACATATCCTTATACTGTACGGCAACAGAGCCTCCGCCGCCATAAGGATAAAGCCTGACGGCTTCTTTAATTTCGGCAAATTCCCGAGAAAAAGTGGGCGCCACCGCAGTTGGCGTTACTGCAACATGAACTGGCTCGCTGTCACCGGATTGATAAAATAGATTAACTCTGACAATATGATCTCCATTTGGCTGAAAACGATCATAGCGAAGCTCGTGGAGCACATAAGTGGCCAGTAGCAGAAAGCATCCGATCCCGAGAGCAAGACCGATAATACTGACGAATGAATTTGTTTTGTACTTCCAGAGCGTACGGGTAGCGATTTTGAAATAATTTTTAAGCATGTGTTATATAGATTTATTGAAATGGGTAAAATTATTCATTGCTTATCTGCCCCCTACTCACTCTTCAAACTCCTCACCGGGTTCATTAATGCTGCTTTGATACTCTGAAAACTCACGGTAAACAATGCGATCAGGATCGATATCAATGCTGCGGACGCAAAAACCCACCAATTGATCTCGGTATGGTATGCAAAATCCTGTAACCAGGTATTCATGGCGTACCAGGCAATGGGCGATGCAATGACGATGGCTATCAGGACAAGTTTGAGAAAATCATTGGAAAGCAGGATCACCAGGCTGGTCACTGACGCTCCCAATACTTTGCGAACACCAATTTCCTTGGTCCTGATCTCAGCCATGAACATGGACAGACCCAGTAAGCCGAGGCATGATATAAAAATCGCTATCCCTGCGAATATTCCGAACAGCAACTGCTGGGTCTGTTCCCGTGCGTACAGCTGTCCAAATTTCTGATCCAGGAACTCGTAGGCGAATGGTCGGTCGGGGAATTGAGTCTGCCAAACAGATTCAATGTGTGCCAGCGCTGCCTTAATGTTGCCGCCCGAAACGTGTACGGACATCCAACCCATGCGGTCCTGCTGCGCGAACATAGCAATAGGCGCTACTTTCTGGTGCAGGGATTCGAAATGGTAATCTTTGGTAACGCCGATGATCTGCCCGCGGATATTTCCATAACCAAACCTGTTACCAACCGCATCAGCAGGGGTTTTCCAGCCCAAAAGCTTTACCGCAGTCTCATTGAGTATAAAACCATTCGTTTTATCTGTTGAAAAAGCACGTGAAAAATTCCTGCCGGCAGCCATTTCGATTTCATAGGCAGGGATAAAATCTTCATCTACTGACAATGACTTGATAGTGACATCGGTTGGCGCCATGGAATCTCCTTTCATGACATAAGCATCCCACGAATCCAGCAGCCTGCCCGAAGGAATACGCGAGGAGCGGCCCACTTCCGTAATGTTACTATTGGCTTTCAGTTGTTGCTTCATGCTCTCATAATTGGTCGCTGAATCGCTTCCCGCACGCAGCAGCAAAACCTGGTCTTTGGAATAACCCAGTTTGTAATTTCTAATGTAACGCATTTGATTATACACCACCGCAGTACTGATGATCAGCGCGACGGCAATGGCAAATTGCGTCACTACAAGCACCTGGCGCAGGTTTCCATTCTTCAATGCAGAAGCGATCTTGCCTTTGAAAACACTCAGCGGCTGAAATGATGTCATGAAAAAAGCCGGGTAGCTTCCTGCCGCCAAACCAGTAAAAAGCGTAATGCCTACCACGATGGAAAGGAAAACAGGATCCATAAGTGATTGGAAAGAAAGCTGCTTTTGCGTAAAATCATTCATAAAAGGCAGACATACCATGACCAGAACGATGGCAAAAAGAAGGGAAACTGCAACCAACAAAATGGATTCGCTCAGGAACTGCCTGATCAGCTGGTGACGCACCGCACCGATCACTTTCCTCATCCCCACTTCTTTGGCCCTCATAGCTGATCGCGCAGTGGCCAGGTTCATATAATTGATGCAGGCAATGACCAGAATGAAAATAGCAATGGCTGAAAAAAGATACACATACTGGATATCACCATTCGCTTCAATTTCAGAATCCAAATGCGAGTACAAGTGAATGTCCGTCAGCTTCATCAGGTTCAGTACCGAGTAGGTGGATGCTTTTGGATCAATACGGCGGTTCTGGAAAGCAGGAAATGCTTTAATCAGCTTTTGAGGATCGTAATTTTTAGGGAGCAGCAGGAAAGTTGAAAAAGAGTTGTTTCCCCAATTGGTCCTTAATCCTTCCGCACCGTAAACTCGGTTATCGTTCAATGTGGAAAATGAGACAAGGAAATTGGGGTGAAAATGAGACTGATTAGGCAGCGGTTCGAAAATGCCCGTAATGGTATAGTCAAACTGATTGTCCAGCCGCACGATTTTACCGATCGGATTTTCATTTCCAAAATATTTTTCAGCCATCGGCCGCGAGAACATGATCGAAAAGGGATTTTCCAGAGCCTTGTCCGGGTTACCCTGCGTAACATCAAAAGTAAACACCTTGAATACATTGGCTTCGGCCGCGAACATGTTCTCTTCATTGAATGTTTTCTCGCCATACTTCACCAGGGCATCCACTTCCAAAAGCCTCACTACCTGCTCCACTTCCGGAAAATCCTGCTTCACCAACGGGCCAAAAGGTGGCGCCGCGTGGCCGAGACGCAATGATTCGGTGCCGTCTTTGGAAAGAAATGTTCTGGCTAATCTATAAATCCTATCCGCATTCGCATGATGGCGGTCATAACTGAGCTCGTCTTTTACATAAAGCGACAACATCAGAAAGCAGGCAAGCCCAATGGCTACGCCTGCTATATTAATGAAACTGAACGACTTGTGTTTCAACAAGTTCCGCAGCGCGATTTTCAGATAGTTTCTCAGCATAAAAATTGAGTTGTTCAGGGTTATGGCTAACAAATTTGTGCCATTTACTCAAAATGCTAATAATCAATAATTTAACTCCTTTATGATCGTCCGAAAACGGACAATGCTGTTCAGCCTTGTACGCGAAAATTAAAAGAAAGACTTGGTAAGCCTTTTCAGACTTGCCAAGTCTCGCTAGATTAGTTACCGCTCTGCACATCGTCATTCCGTATACCCCTCTGATTTTTCTTGATAGCAGCCTTCAAGCGGCCAAATTTGTAGTTCAGGCTCAGGTTGAATGATCGGAAGTAATCCCTGCGATAATCGGTCTGGCCGAAATCGGGCCCTGATGTCTCCCGCCGGAAGCTTCTGAATTTGGTAAATGGGTTATTGGCTGCGGCCGAGAATGTTAATTTATCCTTGATCACGTCTTTGCTGACACTGAAGGCACAGCTGGTCATGGCATTACTGCTTCCCTGTAAATTAACACCAGGCCCGTTCAGGTTCAAATTCGCACTCACTTTCCAGTCTTTAACAAGCCGGTAACCCGTGGATACAGAAACTTGCGACATAATGCCTTGATTCGTCACTGGAATGTTGTTTACAATTCCTTTTACTTTTCCATGAGCTGCTCTGGCATTCAGGCTGAAATTCCATT
Organism: Dyadobacter sp.; assembly: GCF_039919315.1. Lineage (GTDB taxonomy): Bacteria > Bacteroidota > Bacteroidia > Cytophagales > Spirosomataceae > Dyadobacter. The sequence goes on from NZ_JBDSFX010000108.1 coordinate 102,407, forward strand.
TTTTCGTGATTGGATAATTGACATTCAGCATGAGCATAATGAGACGTGCCGTTCCGGTGTTCTCAAAAGAATTCCGTGTGATGTTCGTTTCCGGATCATAAACTGCTACTTGGAAGATGAGGTCACGAAAAGCTGTAACGCCAGTCCCAATATTAATAGATGCTTTTTTATTCAGGCTGTAAGTCAATTGAACGTCGTTAACAAATGCAGGTCGCAGGTTTGGATTCCCGGTTCTTTCGAAATTTGGGTTGGAGCGGTCGATAAATGGATTTAGCTGCCAGATTCCAGGGCGCTGGATACGCTGCGAGTAACCCAGGTTCAATGCATTGTTATTTTTGAATTTACGGTTGACAGACACCGACGGGATCACGTTGAAATAGTTTTGCTTTACCTTTGAATCGGTAGAAATAAAGTCCGCGTCGACGACCGTTTGTTCAATGCGTACACCTCCTTTAAAAGACCAATTTTTTAGGTTATATTGATAGGTATTGTAAACACCGAAGACGTTTTGAGTATTGTTGTACTTGTTGCTCATCCCGGGACTGATTTGATACTCATTTGTATCAGGATTAAAAACATCATATCGAAAATCACTGCGATTATCTCGCATAATGCCTTTTAAGCCGGCCTCAATCGTCAGTTTTTTGACTGGGTACACGATATCCACCTGAAAAGTCTGTTCCGAAAAACTTTGTGAATTGATCTGGCGGTAATCAGGCAGCTCGAAGTTGACCTGCTCCGAAATCGAGAGGTTACTGTTTTGCTTATTGTTATACCCAAAATAGCGATACGAGAATGTCAGGAGCCTATTTTTATCTGCTTTTGAAGTCCGTTGAAAGTTGAGTGCTGCATCCATTCCGTTTCCATCCCCCCAGTTATTATTGTCAACCCGATATGCTTCCAGGATTTCACTGCTCCGGTTCAATCGGGAAGTCTGATAACCTGAGCCTTCCGATTTACTGCCGTTGATATTGAACTGCGCACTCAACAGGTTCAGCGTATCAATTTCGTAGCTGATTTCATATCCGATATAACCGTTTTTGTTGGCTGATTTCGCAAATCCACTCTGATTCGTATTTGTCAGAGATTCACCGAAAGTACTTCTACTCACTCTATTCAGCGTTGATGGCGTATTGTACTGGCTTCCACCAGCCATAGCCGTCATCCCTATTTTTCCCAACTTAGCAGACACGGTTCCGCCAAATCCAGGTCCTCCAATTGGAAAGCGTTCGTTTACATTAATTGTACCATTATAGCCGTTATCCATTTTTTTGTTGGTGATAATGTTGATAATTCCGGCCAATCCTTCGGCATCGTACTTGGCTGGCGGCGTGGTGATCACTTCAATGCGCTCAATGGACGAGGCCGGCATGCTTCTCAACACCTCTTTATAACTTCTTTCGACCATACTCGAAGGTTTGCCATTGATCAGGATCTTGAAATCCGCATTGCCTTTCAGATAAATGTTGTCGTCCGCATCCACAGAGAGAAAAGGCACTTTGCGCATCATCTCCAGCACACTATAAACCTTGCTTTCGGGGTCTGCCTGTAAATCATAAATGATACGGTCCACTTCCTGTTGGACAATGGGTTTAATCGTCGTGACTGTAACTTCTTTAAGGCCGGTAATGCTAGGACTAATCGAAATGGAGCCAAGCTCCATGCTTTGTTTGGTACTGTCCGATAGGTCCGCAACCACTGTTTTTGTCTTGTAACCTACCCCGACAATCACAATCGAATATTTCAATGGTTTAAGGTTTTTAAATACAAATGACCCGTCAGTTTTGGTAAAGTCCGCCTTGATCGCCGTGGTTTTATCTGTCATTAAACTAACCGTGATATAATCCAGCGCTTTGTTATTGGAAGAGTCGGCGACAAACCCGGATATCCGGCTTCCGGTATTGATCGTTTGCCCAAAAGATGCGTGGCTCACGCACACGAGTCCGGAGAAAAGAAAAGAGACTAAAACTAGGAGTAATGTTTTCATGGTGAACATTTTGAGCTGGCTAATAGATGCAAAAGGCATAGTAATTCCTGTAAGAGATTGTGGCTCTTTTAAAAACATCGTTAAAATTTGGGGCTACTTTTCTTAATTAATGGCCATAGTATCACAGTTAAAAATCAAACTGATATACAAATGTATTCTAAGGTACTTTGCGATGCAAGGTACTATGCGATAATATTTTCGCTAAATGACGAACGGCAAATATTTGATTTAATCGGTAAGCAAATATAATCCCAGCAGGTTATGAGGCAGTTAGCCATTCATTTTTCTTTCAATCAGGAAATTTAAAATGAGGCTTATCCCGCCGAACAGAAAAGTCATTGATAAATAGGCAACCCCTTTATTAAAATCATATTGTCTTTCCAGAATATCGCCCAGCAATATGCCCAGAGCGATACCAACGAACAGCATTCCGAATTTCAAGGTAGGATAGCTGGAAAAGTTCTTATCCGTGAAAATAGAGGCGTCGGCGCCTTTTTCGATGAGGGCTATACGTTCCCGGTGGCGCGTCATAAGGAAAACGTAAAAAATTCCAAAAAGCCCGGCAAATGCTCCCAATGATATTACTACTCCGTTCATGATCTTTCTATTAATTGTTTTGTACCCATTTGACAGGTGACACCTCTGTCTGGTTACAGATTTTTGAAAAAATATTTAATAAAAAATATATCTCCCAAACTGTAACCGACCAGTCATCATTCATGTCTTATCAGAAGATGAGTAACTTGAATGCATGAAGAACCCGGGAGATCAGATCCATATTGACAATGTAAAAAAAGGAGACCTGGGTTCCTTCACTTTTCTTGTAGATAAGTACAAAAATATGGCTTACACCATTGCTTTCAATATCCTGGGTAATGCGGAAGACGCCGAAGATGTGGCGCAGGAAAGTTTTGTGAAGGTTTATCTTCAGATCAATGCATTTCAGGGAAAATCGAAATTTTCGACCTGGCTTTATACCATCGTTTACCGGACTGCAATTTCTAAATTACAGCAGGATAAGTTTCAGTTCCTGTCCATTGACGAGGAATTGAGTGAAAATTACAATTACGACCATTCAACTCCTCAGATTGAGCAACTACAAACCGCTGAAAGAGATAAATTTGTAAAAGCCGCAATCCAGAGGCTGCCGAAAATAGAGTCGCTGCTGATTACGTTGTACTATATGAACGAAAATTCGGTTGAAGAAATCGGAGAAATTACGGGCCTTTCTGCTGCTAATATCAAAATAAAGCTGTTCAGGGCCAGGAAGATTTTGGGGAAAGAACTACAATTCTTGTTATAACGCCGAGCATGGAAACGGAGAATCCTAACGAAGAAAATTTCAGAAAACTGCTGCAAAAAGCTGCAATAGATAAGCCCCGCACAGATTTTACTGAAAATGTAATGAAAAAGGTCAGTGTGGAATGGCAACACATCGCGACTACTGAGGAGGCTGCGCTGAAAATGCTGATCCAAGGTACCAGTCTTGAAAAACCGTCAGTTGCTTTCACGAACCAGGTTTTGCGTGCATTGCCTGTTGCCGCTCCGGCGATCAGGTATCAGCCTATTATTTCCAAAAGAACATGGTACTGGATAGCTGCAGCTGCGGTACTGGTCATTGCAGCATGTTTTTATTTTCCTGGAAATACCTCCGAACAAACTCCAAAAGTCATCAGCGTAATTGAGCAGGCTACCCGATCAACTTACATTATTTCCGACAAAATGAACAATGTGCCACAGCATTATTCGCTCATCATTATCGGGCTGGCAGCATTGATGCTTTTCGATTATTTTCTACGGCTAAAAGCAATAAAACTTGGCAAGTCTTGAATAATAAAAACTTACCAAGTCTTGAAGACTTGGCAAGTTTCGCAAAAATTATCCTTTACGGTTGTAACGACGGTTGTCGAAGTGGCTTCCATGTTGGTAGGCAAACAAACGCTGACGTTGCGCCGGGGTTAACACGGACAGGATTTCTTTTTGTTTTTCCTGTTCCAGACGCTGAGCACCCTGATACGTGTTGTATCTTCTGTTGGATGATTTCAGACGGTCATAATGGTTTTCGATCTTCTTGATCTTGTTTTCCTGCTTGCGCGACAGTTTTACAATTTCATCCAGCTTGTTGATCTTGAACTCCTCAAAAGCATTATCAACGCGGGAGTTGTTTACAGCCGGTATTTCGTGGCGGTTGTTACGTTGTGCGAAGCTGTTGCCTACTGTCAATGTAACTATGGTTGCGATGGCTAAAATGGTCTTTCTCATGGTTTCTAAAATGTTTAAATTGTTTGTTTATGTAGGTTAGAGGGCCTTTTTTGACAAACGTTTAATTCACTTTAAAGCCAATCTGCGAACCAGGTCATTTACCAGACAGTATGCTGTTTTTTATCGACGAGTGGTTACTATTTGATATTTTACTTTAATGTGAGAATTCCTTAATGGCATCACATTAATAAAAACAATCATAAACAGTTATATTTGAGTAGCAACCGAAAACACTCTCGACATGTTGACCGCGGTAAAAGGAATTTTTGAAAATGGGCAGATCACGCTGATGGAAAAACCACCGGTTGATAAGCGTATGGAAGTGATCGTCACGTTCATTGAGGAAAACCCTGCTCCATTAAAAAAGCGAAAGGCTGGAATTTTAAGCGGAAAAGTTAAAATGTCTGACGATTTCGACGAACCGCTGGACGATCTTAAAGATTATATTTAAATGAAATATTTGCTGGACACACACTCATTGATTTGGTTTCTTGAAGACAACCCGCGACTTTCCCGAAAAGCCAAATTACTCATTGAGAATCTTGAAAACGAAATTTTTGTAAGTACTGCCAGTTGGTTTGAGATTTCCATTAAAGTCACGATTGGCAAACTTGAATTGCCTGATTCACTGGCTGAAACTATGGCTAGGTCTTCCCGGGATGAAATCACGACAGTCTCGATAAAAGAATCACATATTATCGCCTATCAAAAGCTGCTCCTTCTGGATCAGCATCGCGATCCGTTTGACAGATTGATTATCGCGACGGCCATCTCCGAAGATCATACGATCATTACCTCAGATCCTAAGTTTGGCTTGTACCAAGATCAAATCAACATAGCCTGGTAGGAGTATTACAATAAAAATCATCCGGCATTCAATGATAATCTAATTGAATGCCGGATGATTTTTTAATTCTATGATATCAGGAAGAACACTATTCGCTCCTGAGCGATTTCACTGGGTTCATCAATGCAGCTTTAATCGCCTGGAAACTTACGGTAAGCAGCGTAATCACAATCGCAGTCACCGCCGACACTGCGAATACAACCCAGCTCAATTCAATATGATATTCATATTTTTTCAGCCAGTCATGGAGGAAATATAATGCAATGGGTGAGGCGATTGCGCAGGACAGGATCACCAGATACACGAATTCTTTGGATAACATGGCCCACATCTGCGCCACACTTGCCCCCAGCGCTTTGCGGATACCTATTTCCTTCGTCCGCTGCTCGGCCGTATAAGCCGCCAATCCGAACAAGCCCAAACACGAAATAAAGATCGCCAGAACTGCAAATACCCGCGCCAGCTTACCAATTCTTTCCTCCGCCCGGAACTTGGCTTCATACTCTTCATCTGCAAATTTGAATTCAAAAGGCGAGTCCGGATCATGCTTCCGGAATATGGCTTCTACTTTTTTCAATGCCTTATCTACCTCATTACCAGGCGCCAATTTTATATTAATCAGGCTCGCCCATTCATAATCCATTAAAAAGACGGTCGGAACCGCGGGCTCGTAGGGAGACTGCATGACCATATCTTTGATTACTCCTATCACCTGACGCGGCTTCCCGTTGAAACGGATCGTTTTACCCACAATGTCCTTGATTCCCGTCAGTTTGACTGCTGCTTCATTTAATACAAAACCGGCAGTATCTGTCGAATAAGCCCTTGAAAAATCACGTCCCTGGATAATTTTCCAGCCAATCGTTTTTCCAAAATCATGCGTAACCGCGATCGTGCCAAATAATGGTAACGATCCTGCCTCCATTCCTTCCCATTCAAAACCGATCTGATTGGAATAAATGCCGGTAGTAGGACTCGACGATTCGCTCATTTCATACACCACACCGGATTTCAAAAGATCATCCCGCAGGGGATAGTACTTACCGTAAAGGTTTGGGGAAATATTAATCTGCAACAAACCTTGCCGGTCGTAACCTACCGGCCGGTTTTTAGCATGCTGAATCTGCTGAAAGACAATAATGGTACCAATAATGAGCGTAATGGAGACCGTAAACTGCATCACCACCATGACTTTTCTTGGCGTAGCAGCCCATTTACCCAACTTGAAAGTCCCTTTCAAAACCGCCAGCGGATTGAAAGATGACAGATAAAAGGCAGGATAGCTTCCCGAAATCAAGCCAGTGAACACGGAGAAGACGATCAGCGCAAGCCAGAACATCGGGTAGGCATACGGAAACCCTACTTTTTTCCCCGAAAGCTCATTGAATGCAGGCAATGTAAGTGCCACCAGTAGTATCGCCAAAATCAATGCGAACCCGACTACCAGAAATGATTCACTCAAAAACTGAAATACCAGCTGGGTCCGCAGCGAACCAATCGCTTTACGGATACCCACTTCTTTCGCACGCTTTTCGGAACGCGCGGTGCTGAGGTTCATGAAGTTGATACAAGCCAAAAGCAAAACAAATACACCGATAATGCTAAATAACCACACAAACTGTATCCCTCCGCCTACATTCTTCCCGTCTTTGAAATCGGAGTACAAATGCCAGCGGCTCATTGGATGCAGAAAATATCGGGGGTTGTCGGTTTTCGAAAATGCGTGTGGCATTTCCACATCCCGGATTTTCAATGATACTTTCTCAATATCCACACGGTCGGCTACCTGCGCATAAAATTGAAAAGAGTGGTTACCCCATTGCGTCTGTGCATCCTTCACCCAGTTTTCAGCGAGCAGGTAATCATTCCAGGTGAGGAGCATGTTGAGGTCATGAAACTCGGAATTAAATGGAATATCCTCATATACCCCCGTCACTTTCACATCCTTTTTGATATCGAGTTTAAGCGTTTTATTCAGCGCCTCTCCATTACCAAACAATGCTTTTGCGACAGATTCTGAAATCACCACCGAGCCGGTTTCTTTCAATGCTGTTTTTAAGTCCCCGCTGATCATTCTCAATGACAACATTTCAGGAAAAGCAGGCTGGGCAAACATTCCCTGCTTGCTGATCTTTTTATCGCCATTGGCCAGCAAATGCCCAAAATTCCACGAAGCCATGGAGGTATTTTTGAAATCCGCAGCATACTTAGTCTGCATTTCCATCACCGACGGAAGCGATACGGCCCTCCCACTACCGGTTTGCTTATTGAATGTCTGGCTAATGTAAGCCTGCGTGAGCCGGTCGTAGTTTTTATGGTATTTATTAAAAGAAAGCTCATCCCACACCCAAAGGCCGATCAGCATGGCCACGGCAATACCTACGGCAAGCCCGGCGATGTTGATAAATGAATAGACTTTGTTCTTCGAAAGATTGCGCAGCGCAATCAGGAAATAGTTCTTAATCATGGCGGGGTTGGGTGTTAGCTTTTAGCTGTTAGCTACTAGCTTTTTGCGATTAGCTTTTTGCTTTTTTATACTGACTGTTTGGTTTTGAAATTACTTTTACCATGAAATCGGCTAAAAGCTAACGGCTAATAGCTTTTAGCTGGTACCTACTCACTCCTCAACGCCTTCACTGGATTCATCAATGCAGCTTTTGCGCTTTGGAAACTAACGGTAATCAATGCAATAATGACCGCTGAGATACCGGCAACCACATACAGCCACCAGCTAATCTCCACTTTATAGGTAAAATCCTGCTGCCATTCATTCATGACATACCAGGCAATGGGGGATGCAATGACCAGGGCAATTACAACCAGTTTTACAAAATCAATGGAGAACAGCCCGAAAATATTCATCGCCGATGCACCGATCGCCTTGCGGATCCCCATTTCCTTGGTCCGTGATTCGGCCATAAATGCGACTACACCGTATAGCCCCAGGCAGCCGATAAAAATGGCGATACCCGTCAGGATTCGGAACAGGGAGAACAGTTTTTCCTCTTTTTCGTAAAAGCTGCTAAGTGTTTGGTCAAAGAAAGAGTATTTAAAAAGATAATCAGGGAAAGTGGCTGACCAGGCTTTTTCAATCCGCTCGATCTGGCGGGCATCCGAATTCGCCGCCAGCTTCACACTAAGCGTTAAATAGTTGTTGCGGTCAGTTGTCAACACGCAAGGAATGATTTCACGGTGGAGGCTATATGTATTGAAGTTTTTCACCACGCCCACAATCGGCAACTTGTAATCAGAACCACCAATCGCCATCCTTTTTCCGATGATATCTTGCGGATTTTTATAACCTAGCTTTTGCACAAACGCCTCGTTGACAACATATTCTCGCATAGTATCAGCCGGCAGGTACATTCTGCCCGCAGCCATAGTGAGCCCATAAGTTTTAACATAAGAGGTATCCGCCGGGCGCATGACTATCTCAAATGGAAGCGCATCAGCGTCATTTTCGAAAACAAAGCCAGTTTGCCAATTGCTGCGTGACATCGGTGTGAACGCACTGTAACTCATTGACTTAATACCGGGTTCCGACGCCAACTTGGCATAAAATGCTTCCAGTTGCCCAGGTTGCCGGTCCGGAATGGGCATGCTGATGATCTCATCTTTGTCAAACCCCAGATCCAGCGTACGGAAATATTTCATCTGACTGTAAGCGATAAGCGTACCGATCAGCACGATCTGTGAAATCGTAAATTGAAGTACAATAAGGCCCGATCTCAGATTATTTTGACCGCTACCCGCAGTCCTCATCTTACCTTTTAGAGCCAGTATCGGTTGATAGCCCGACACCACCAATGCAGGATAAAAACCTGCCAGCAAAGTAGTTACAGCAGTCAGTACCACCAGGAACGAGATCACGGACAGATCTGTAAAGAAAATGACGCCTTCCGTCTTGATATTAAGGACATTACTCACATACGGTAGCACACTTTGCGCTACGATAAGTGCCAGTACGACGGATAAAATCGTAATCAATGCAGTTTCAGAGAAATACTGGCGCAGCAACTGTCCCCTGGTGCTGCCCAGCACTTTCCGTACACCCACTTCTCGCGCGCGGCGCAATGCCTGTGCGGTCGCGAGATTCACAAAGTTCACACAGGCGGTGATCAGGATGAAAATCCCGACCAATACCATCGACCATATCATTCCTTTGCTGATCGAGCGACCGGCATAGTTACTTGTTTTCGTATCAAAATGAATTTCCTTCAAAGGTTGCAGCACCAATTCCTCTTCGGCGGCCTGTTTTGGCTCCCAGTATTTTTTGGTAAAAGATGCCAGCTGCTGCTCCATTCGCTCTTCCGTCACTGACTCTGGCAACATCATATACATTTGCCCGCCGCCATAAGAGCTAACCCAGTCGTCCCATTGCGTGAATGCGCCATATTGTTTTAATGAAGAAAAGGACAACATGGTTGAAAATGGGAAATTGGTAGTCGCAGGAGGATCTTTCACAATTCCGGTCACAACAAAGTTCATGTTGTTGTTGACGCGTATGGTTTTACCCATCGAATTACCCTTTCCAAAATACTTTTCCGACTGGGTTTCGGTCAGGACAACCGATCCTGGGTTGGTAAGAGAAGTGGCGGGAGAGCCTTTAATCCATGTATAATCAAGCATTCGAAAATATTCCGGGCCCACAAATGATACATAATAAGAAGGCTCCGAGTGTTTTTTCTTGGCAGGCCCCTCACCGATCGTCACCAAAATTTCCCGCATGGAATAGGTACAGGTAACCTGGTTTTTCATTTCCGGATAATCGTTCCGCAGCGCTGCGAGGATCGGCAGCGGCATGCCCATGTTGTAGCCGCCACCTTCCCCTTTATTGTGTTTGAGGATACGATAAATCTTGTTACTATGCTGATGATGCGCATCAAAACTCAATTCATACCTGACCGTGAAGAAAATGAGTATGCAGCAAGCCAGGCCCAGGGTGAGCCCGGTGATATTGATAACAGTAAAATTCCAATTGCGCCTTAGATTTCTGAAAGAGGTAATAAGATAGTTTTTTATCATGGCTGGTCAAATTGGTTGTGGTATTCGAAAACCACTACTTAAAACTCATACCAACAAGACATTACATTGAATTTCAGTTATTTACAAAACTAAACACGTCATCTAATGTCCGCTTTCGGACACGTTTGTACGGCTTTGAACAGGAGGCGTCCAATAGATGTGCGAAGGTTAGGCTATCAAAGTCACCTTTTCGTATAAATTGATCTTTTCCAGCATCAGGTTTGTATAATGACCATCCTCCGAGCGGGCGTACATCGGGAGGAACTTCGCGCCGTATACCAGCTCGTCCTGCGTGTAGGACGTACGTTGCTGGACCGTATTCGAAAAATGATCATCAAATGCCTTGATCGTAATCATCATTTCGATTTTACAATCCATAAAATCCTGCTTGGTATAGTCACGGAGCGGGCTATTGTCGTCCAGCGGATGAACGATCGTCCAGCTCAGCGCCAGCGAATTGATGTGATTGATCTCCAATGGCAATGGATAAAATTTCGTCACGGTTTTTCCGTCCTCCTCCACATGTACGGCAATGGTAACCTGCGCATCCGCATCAGTGAGATGGTTATTTTTGTAAGTAGCAAGTCGGAACATCAGCGCCCTCCCTCCTTTGAACGGTGCCACTAGTAGACTGGGACTGAATCGGATGTAAGCCTTCGGCCTCGAAAAACGGGCATAAAACATACCCGTCACCAATGCGAAAGACATGATCCCAATGAATGATTCCAGCGAGGCCACCACGTTGGTCACAAAGTTTGAAGGACTGATGTGGCCATAGCCGACTGTCGTGAGTGTTTGAGAACTGAAGAAAAAAGCCTGCAAAAAATCTCCAACAAAGTTTCCTTCCGGATGGGTACCATTCAGGTGAACGATCCCGATGGAGTAATAAAGTGCTGCAAAAGACAAATTCAGGCAGGTATATACCGCGAACACGGTCAGCGTAAATGCCACAGGATTCATATTAAGCAACGAGTGATAGATGCTGATCCGCTCGTATAAAGGCACCCCACTTTTCCGCAGGTTTATCCGCCCGTCCTTATTCGTCAGCCTGCCCCCCTCCGCGCTACTATTAGGGCTGAAACCAGTATTATCGATCGCATTGCTTTGCGGTGATTTGGAGAATTGGTTGGTCATAACCGGGCAGGCCGTTATTTTTTTGGATTTCGGTCTAAGATTTAATGTATTTGCGCAGATCGGATTTTTCGACCCAAGCAGGAATGTCAGTTTCCGTAACGACTTCGATTTCCGTGCTTGTAACGCTTACAAAAGTATAAAGGGAGAATATGGAAATATTTTGTTTCAAAAGTGGAAGGGTATTTTTATACATTTCTTCAATGATCTTGGGAGATACCAAATGCCCCCCATTCTCGAACCTGGCCTTGGCTCGCAGCAAGCAAAGATTCACATTCTCTGTAAAAAATAAGATCAGATGTATCTTCACATTTTTGCTGGAAATGGCTAGCGAGCGTAAATATTCGTAGTGAGATTCATATCCCAGATTCAGTTCCAGAGCAAAGTCTGTTTGGTCTTTAATACAACTACTAATGAACTGATTGGCCTTTTGTGAAGCTAACTGAGAGTAATCTACTAAGCCTTCTTTTTTGTATTGTTGAGCAGCGAGGTCATGATCCACAATGGGGATATCTGTTGGAATCAGCTCTCTGCCGTAGGTACTTTTACCAATTCCAGGCGGCCCGGCAATTAAATGTATGATCATTGAACTGCTTCTATTCTCCCATCAGAGTACTCCGCTACCGGTGTTCCGTCTTTTCCAAAATAGACCAATGGCTGCCCTATCGAAAATAAATATTCCTTAGCTCTCTCGTATGATTTCCTTTTCCACTCTTTAAGCTCAGAAGCATTCATTTTGCCGGGACTTTTGACCATAATTCCGGTTTTACTTACGACACTATCCATATGGTTATGCAAAAAGTAGCATTTATCGAATTCCTTGACTCAACAGCCCTTTGACAAATATAATCTTGTAGACATGAAATTCCTAGATGAACGTACTTCGATCACTTTCAGTCATAAATAAAAAATGCCCGCAACCGAAATTGCAGGCATTCAAATATAATTTCAACGCGTTAACTGACCACTACTCGCTCTTTAACGACTTCACTGGATTCATCAGCGCAGCCTTGATGCTTTGGAAACTTACCGTGACTACGGCTATCACGACGGCGGCGAGACCTACGATAATAAATACCATTGGACTGATTTCGATGCGGTAGGGATAGTTATCGAGCCATTTTTGCATCGCGAACCAGGCTAGCGGCGTGGAAATGACAATTGCAATAAGCACGAGTTTGACAAAATCCCTCGATAATACATATACCAGGTTGGAAATGCTCGCGCCTAGCACTTTGCGTACGCCTATTTCCTTGGTACGCTGTTCCATCACGATCAATGCAACGGCGAACAAACCCAGACAGGATAACACAATGGCCACTCCCGAGGCAAGGCTGAAAACCTGCGACAACCGCTCCTCTTCCCGGTACCATGCATTGGTATTTTCATCTACATAGGAACCGATGAATTCAGATTCCGGCGCAATTTCTTTCCAGACACGTTTCAGCTTATCCATTGAAACGGCCAGGCTCTGTGGCGTCACCCGTACGAATATGTACGAAAGCGACTGGGAGCGGGAAAGATACATGGTGATCGGTTTCTTCCCGTTTTTAGAGGAATAGAGGTTAAAATCAGGAATCAGGCCGATGATCTGATACTTTACACCGGCAGTGTCGGTTTGGAAATATTTGCCAACGGGCTCTTTCTCGCCGATCATTTTGGCCATACTTTCTGTGATGATCACCCTGTCCAAAGTATCGCTCTGGTACGCCGGATTGAATTCACGGCCCGCTAATAATTTGATATTGAGCGTTTTTAAATAATCATAATCAATATGAAGCCAGTCGGAGGATATTTCTTTTTCTTTATAAGTAAACCCGATCACACTTCTTGACGAACTTCTGTCCAGCCCCATGCCCAGGTTTACGCCGCTGCCCGTAATACCCAGAATCTGAGGATCACCTTCCAGTTTACCGCGCAACCTTTGTAACACCTGCTGGCTATTGACCTTGCTTCCCACCGGAATACTGATCACCTGCTCTTTTTGAAAACCAAGTGGCTCTTTCCGTAAATGGTCTACCTGCTGGACAGCAATGACCGTACAGCAAATCAGCAGACTGGACAATGTAAACTGCGCAATGATGAGCGAATTACGAAGCAAGCCGGGTTTCTTCAACGATACTTTCCCTTTCAGCACTTCAACGGCATTGAACTTCGACATTTGCCAGGCCGGATAGCCGCCGGCGATCGTTGTTACCAATAAGAAAAGACCCACCAGAAGCGCCAGTTTGTCCGGTTCAAGCATGTAATCCAAACTCAATTTCCCCTGGAACGTGGCATTGAACGTCGGAAGCAGCAGGATAGCCAGTACAATTCCACTCAAAAAGCCCAGAAAACAAATGACTCCCGCCTCTCCCCAAATCTGCAAAAACAGTTGGTTTTTTAATGCGCCCAGCGATTTACGGACACCCACTTCCCGTGCACGGATGAATGATCGAGCGACATTGAGATTGATAAAATTGATACAGGCGATCAGCAATATGAAAAAACCGATACCCATTAATGCATAAACCAACGCAATGGGTGCACCGCCTCCGCCAGCGAGTGCCGTGTCAAAATGCAATTTTTCTAGATTTTGCAGTCGGATAGCGAAAATATCCCCTCGCTCGTCAGGCACTGCACCCTGCCTCTTGAGGGAGGCAATGCTTTCACTGAAATATTTTTTTGTAAATGGTTTAAGACGCTTTTCAAATGCAAGCTGGTCTGTGGACGGTTTTAATTTTACAAAAACGTTGTGTGAATGCGCATCCCACTGATCTTTCTGACTCTGATAACCTCCCGCATTCTCGCTCCTCACAACGGCATCAAATCTGAGCGATGAATTATCAGGAAAATCTGCCATTACGCCCGTCACTACATATTGCATCTTGTCAGCATCCAGCCCTATTTGCACCTGCTTCCCCATCGGATCCTCACTGCCAAAAACGGCTTTGGCCATATTTTCAGTAATGACAATACTGCTCAAATCCTGCAAGGCCGCTTCCCTGCTGCCTTTTACAAGTGGAAAAGAGAATATTTTCAAAAATCCCGGATCGGTGAACTTGATATTCTTGTCAAAATATTTGCCTTTGTATTCCAGCACATTGCTACCATTCACGACCCTGGCGATTTCTTCAATCTCCGGGAATTCGGCTTTCAGTGCGGGCGTGATCGGGAAAGGCATAGATCCTGCTTTGTTTGCTTTTTCAGGATCATTGGAAGCAAAATAAACCTGGTAAATACGCTTCTTATCTGCGTGAAAATTATCGAATGACAGCGCAAAATAGGCTGTCAGGAACAAAAAAACGCTGATACTGAATGCGACTGACAAGCCGACAATGTTAATAAGAGCGTACCCCTTGCTCTTCCAGATGTTTCGGAGCGCTATTTTAATGTAGTTTCTGAACATGGCTTCAAATTTGGTATATGGCTAATTTTATTCGCTTTTTAAAGATTTGACCGGATTGGTAATCGCTGCTTTGATTGCCTGGGAACTGACGGTAATCATGGCAATGACCACAGCCAATCCACCGGCCAGTACAAACATCCACCATTGAATGCTGATCTTATACGCAAAGTCGGCCAGCCACTTGTCCACCAGGTACCAGGTCAGCGGGGTCGCGAGCACAATGGACACGATCACCAGTTTGATAAAATCACCGGATAGCAACCTGACAATGCTGCCTACAGATGCGCCAAGAACCTTTCTTACACCAATCTCTTTAATCCGTTGTTGCGCAGCGAAGGCCGCCAGCCCAAACAAACCGAGGCAGGAAATCAGGATAGAAATCACTGTAAATGAATTGACAATGCGGGAAGTACGGGCTTCTGCCGTGTAGTTTCGTTGAAAATCCTCGTCCAGAAAGCTATACGAGAACGGTTCGTCCGGCACCATGGATTTCCATTTTTCTTCCAAAAACGGTAGGGCTTTGCTTACGTCGGAAGTATTGACGTGGGCGATGATGTAGTTGAAATCGTCTCCAAAATATGGAAAAAGTGCGTACGGCTCAATGACCTTGTGCAAGCCTTCAAAGTGAAAATCTTTTACCACACCTACGATTTCTAAACCATGTGCTTTGCCCTCTTCCCTGTTGACATTGAGTTTAGAACCGACAGCTTTGTCAAGTGGTATGCCAAATTTCCGTAACGTAGCCTCGTTAACGACCATTTTAGAATTGGTATCTCCCGGAAATTCCGCCGACAGCATTCGGCCTGCTGCCATTTCGAATCCCATCGTTTTCATAAAATCCGGTGCAACCCAGTTTGTCTTCACATTAGCCCCTTCATCCATCGTCTGATCCGGTCTGTACACCGACATGTCACTTGGATTTTTGATTCCGGGATAATAGGAAGTTCCGGAAGCGGCGGTTATCTGATTATTTTGTAAAATCTCATTTCGCAGCGAAGCATAAGATTTGCGCGCCTGATCGCTGCGCAAAGGGATTACAATCTGCTGATTCTTTGTAAAACCAAGCGGCTGATCCCGCATGAAACTGATTTGTCCCTGGATGACCATCGTTGCCACCACCAGTCCAATGGAAATCACAAACTGAAATACCACGAGCCCCCTTCTCAACGCGGTTGCTGAAACGGAATTCACAAACTTGCCTTTGATGACGTCCAGCGGGTTGAAAACCGATAAATAAAATGCAGGATAGCTACCAGAAAGCAAACCAGTTATTAATGCCAGAACAACAAAAGAGGCCACTATTTCAGGTTCGAATAAATCAGAGATTAGCAACTTTTTATCCGAAATCTGATTAAATAACGGCAGGGACACTACCACGATCACCAATGCAAAAATCAAAGCCAAAAAGGTAAGAACCATCGATTCCCCCAAAAACTGGCCTATTAACCCACCTTTTCCGGCTCCCATCACCTTCCTGATCCCGACCTCTGCCGCCCGTTTCGCGGACCTAGCTGTGGCCAGGTTCATGAAGTTGATACAAGCGATCAGCAAAGTAAACAGGGCAATGGAGGCCAACACGTACAAATAAGTGGTACTCGTGGTGGGTGTGATAATGTCCGTAATCTTGTTAAACAAGTGGATATCTTTGACAGGCAGCAACGTCATGTGTTTGGCGTAACCGGCTGCTTTTATATCTTTTCCTGCGTACTTGTCGACAAATGCAGGGAGTTTTTTATTAAACTTTTCGGGATCAGTCCCTGGCTTTACCCTGATGTAGGTGTAAAACATGTTGTTGTTCGTAAAGTCCTGATTGGGTTGGCGTAAATAATTCCCAACCCATCCCGACTTCATTGGCAGAAAGTAGCGTGCATCAAAATGTGAACGGGCACTTTCGTCGCGATAAACACCTGTCACCTTGAAATTTTCAGCATTCCCCTCAGTGCCGCCAATATTGATGACCTTATTGATGGGCGAAACATTGCCAAACAATTTGCTGGCAACATCTTCCGACAATACCACCGAATGCGGATCATCGAGGGCGGTTTTCGGGTCACCTTCCACGAAATGGTAGGAAAACATATCGAAAAACGTGGAATCGACATGACAACCCTTGGTCTCAAAAATCGACTTTACTGTCTTACCGGATTTTTCAACTTTGAGTAATGTCTTGTTTTCAAGGAAGTTAATCCATGCCCGGGTAACCTGGACCACTTCCGGGAACTCCTGTTTCAGGGCCTGAGCGTACGGCGACGGGGCCCTGGGATTGTCCATTTTCTCGCCACTGAACCGAACATTTTCACTCCTCACCAGATACAGTTCATTCACATGCTCCTGGTGTTTGTCAAACGACATTTCGCTTAAAATATAAAGCAGCAGCAGCATGCAGCAGGTCATTCCTACCGACAGTCCAAACACATTAATAGCGGAAAACAGCTTGCTTTTCAGCATATTCCGCCAGGCGATTTTTAGGTAATTTTTGATCATGGCTAACAGATTGGCAACATTCTGTGCAAAGGCTCCAAAAGGCCACAGAGGAATAATTATACCAACCCAACACAATCACTAATAACAATCTGATAATCAAGTATTTACAATCACTATACAATCAAAAAAGTGTCCGGTTTCGGACACTTTTGTTCGGTATTGGACTTGCGTTAGGATTAATGTAAAGGAAGTATTCTCACTTTTGATTTTTGATCAAATAGTGTTACAAGACTGCCCTCTTTAAGGTAGTGTTCGTACTGTTTTAAGCATTCCACAACCTTGTCGCCAATGACATCCGGTAATAGATTCTGGCCTCTAATCTGAAAAACACTGGGAGCATTGGCGTTCGTCGCAGCGAGAATTGAGCCGAAATCCAGATCATTTGTAAAAACTATATAACTATTCAGTCTGGCATATTCAAAAATTACAAAATCTTGATCGGTCGCCCGACCTACCACTGACCAATGTATGGCTTCAATATGATTTTCTTTTAAAAATACTGCCCATGTAGGTGACAGATTCATATCAATCAATATCTTCATGCGGCTTGGAACGGAACTTCAATTTCCTCCGATCGCCAGGCCGCGTAGGCCAGAGCCTGCTTTATGTCCTCTGTTTCAAGATAGGGATATACTTGTAAAATCTCATCAAAGTCTCTGCCAGATGCAACAAGACCTACAATCGTTCCCACGGTAACCCTCATCCCTCTGATACATGGCTTTCCTCCCATCACCTGCGGATCAAACGTAATACGGTCTAAATTCATAGCAAAGCATTTTTGTTCTATCCAAAATTAGCGATAATTCCAAAATCATGCTAATAAACTCATTTACAAAAAGCCGACAGCCGAAAGCCGACAGCCGCCCCTACTCATTCCTCAAACTCTTCACCGGATCCATCAGCGCAGCTTTAATGCTTTGTACGCCGACTGTCAATGCAGTGAGGATCAATCCCGAGAGACCTACGATCGCGTAGATGTACCATGATATTGCAATGTGATACTGAAAAGCGTTCAGATACTTGCTGACCAGCATGTAAGCAATGGGCGTACCGATCACAATGGAGATCAGCACGAGCACTACGAATTCTCTGGACAATAAAACCGTGATAGCATAAACGCTCGCACCCAGCACTTTGCGGATACCTACTTCTTTGGTACGTTGGTTAGCGGCCAGACTGATCAGTCCGAAAATCCCTGCAAAAGCGATGATAATGGATAGGACTGTCACAAAATCAGCCATTTTCAGAAGGCCGTCAAGGTGGTTATACTGCCGGCTCACCTCTTCCGACAAATAGAAGTAGCTGAAAGGTTTTTTAGCAGGGATCGTCTTGGTCTTCGCTTCGAGATCAGCCAGGATCACCTTTGCCTGCTCCATATCATTGAATTTAATGCTCAAATAGGAGTTCAGTGACGTTTTTCCTTCGTACCAATGCAGCAGTGGCTCTATTTTTTCCCGCATTTCCTGATAGTGAAAATCCTTCATCACGCCGATCACCGTGTACATTTCAGGATTGTTCTTCTGTCTCAATCGTTTGCCCACAGCCGATTTCCATCCCATCGCTTTCATCGCCGCCTCATTGATAATGACCGGCTTGTTTTCGCCATCCTTGTCCAGCTCGTCTGAAAAATCTCTCCCTTCCACCAATTTTATTCCAAAAGTTTCGGCGTACCTTGAACCCGCACCTACATGCCGGAACCGCACTTCCTGATCACTCTGGCCCTCGGGCTGATAGATGTTGTAATTGATCCAATACTTCGTTGGTACCACACCGGAAGTTGCCATACTTTTTACATTGGAATTTTGTTGCAGGTCATTCAATATCCCTTTGAACTGGCTCACAGCACCTTCCTCGTCCTTATATTGCAAGTCCGACTGCACGACTACCACATTCTCCTTCTCAAAACCAGGATTGGAATATCGCATGAAAGCGATCTGCTTGTGGACGCTGATCGCGCCGATCATGAGTATGAATGAAACTGCAAATTGGACAACGATCAGTCCGCTCCTGGTCCAGGTGCTGGATTTAGGTTTACTGGACAGCTTCCCATTGATCGTGTCCCGCAAATCCAGTTTGTTCAGGTACATGGCCGGGTATGTTCCAGCTATAAATGCAATCACTAAAATGATCGATAACAGCGTCAATACCGTCGGATAATCCTGCGCCCAATCGACTACCAGCTGCATTCTGCCTTTCCTGAACTCATTGAACTGCGGTACCAGGTACCATATCGCCAGCACCACCGAAAGAGCCAGCGATGCTACCAGCACAATACCCGATTCGGTCCAGAACTGGATCAGAAGCTGCCGCAGCGTAGAACCCGTCACTTTACGAACCGCCACTTCCTTGGCACGTGTGAATGATATCGCAGTGTTGAGATTGAGCAGGTTAATGCTGATAATCAATAAAATAAACACGACAATGGTCCCGGCGCCATAGATCATTCCTTTGAAACCCGGATTTTCGTAATGGATAAAATCTTTGAAAGGAATGAGATGTATTTTACGGTCTTTAACCTCCGCTGCAAAATGGGTTTTCACAAATGCCGGGAACTGCTTTTCCAGCTTTTGCATGTCCGCGCCTTTCCTTACTTTCACATAAACCGATGCAAATGTGTTGAACCAATCTGCATTCTCCATAAAACCCTTGTTCGCTTCCAGATTGGCAATGGGCATCAAAACATCAAACTGAATGGAAGAATTGGCAGGTATGGGTTCCAAAACACCTGTGACAGTCACAGCAGTGGTATCATTA
The DNA here is from genome assembly GCF_039919315.1 of Dyadobacter sp. Classification (GTDB taxonomy): domain Bacteria; phylum Bacteroidota; class Bacteroidia; order Cytophagales; family Spirosomataceae; genus Dyadobacter. The sequence goes on from NZ_JBDSFX010000108.1 coordinate 122,285, forward strand.
ATAGTGATCGTTTCGCCGACCGGATTTCTGGCACCGAAAAGTGCTTCCGAAACCTCCTGGGTGAGTACGATAGACTCTTTCCTTTTAAATGCGGTTTTCCTGTCGCCGTATTTGAGTTTGAAAGAAAAAATATCGAAAAAGCTGCTTTCGACATATTTCGTGTCCTTTTGCAGATCCTTTCCTTTGTAATTCATCCAGGCATTATTCCAGCCCTGAACGTGGGTACCGGCCTCTATTTCAGGATAAGTTTTTAAAAGCTGGTCCAGGATCGGGTAAACGGTTTTATTGTAACGCCCGTCCTTGGCTTCTGTCTGCAAGTAATAGATCTGGTCGTTGTCCTGATGAAAAGTATCAAACGTGATCCCGCGCTGAATGAACAGGATCAGCACACCAGCACTGCCCAACCCGAGCGAAAGCCCTATCACATTGATTGCCGTAAACAGGCGATTTTTCCACAAAGTACGAAACGCGATTTTGAAGTAATTTCTGAACATGATGGGATAGGTTAGTCGGTTTTCAATGAGTTGACCGGATTCGCTAATGCTGCCCTGATACTCTGATAGCTGATCGTGAAAACGGCGATAACGATGGCCACAATGCCTGCCCATGCGAAAAGGTACCAGCTCAGGTCGATCCGATATTGGAAACCTTGCAGCCATTTATCCATAAAATAATACCCAACCGGCGACGCCACAATGATCGAGATTACGACCAGGACGATAAAGTCCTTTGTCAGCAATGAAACAATGGTGGACACCGAGGCTCCCAGCACTTTGCGGATACCGATCTCTTTAATGCGTCGCTCTGCTGTGAATGTGGCCAGCCCGAACAACCCCAGGCAAGAAATCAATATCGCAACCAATGTAAATGTATTGAACAAAGAAGCCGTTCGCTCTTCGCTGCTGTAAAGCCGGTCGTAAGTTTCGTCGAGAAATTTATAATCCAGCGCGTAGTTGGGGATCATTTCATTCCAAACTTTTTCAACCGCCCTGATAGCCTGCGCCTCTTTCCCTGGTAACGTTTTTACATAAATGCCGGAACTCCATTTACTATCCGTAAACAATACGAGCGGTGCAATTTTCTCGCGAAGACTGTTGAAATGAAAGTCCTTCACAACACCAATCACCACACCTTTTTTACCCTGAAAATCAAACCGTTGCCCTAATATCGGTTTGGGCAGATTGAGCTTTTTAACAGCAGTTTCATTTAATATCACATTGCTATTGTCCGCAATGCTGTGCGACCTGAACCAATGGCCTGACGCCATTTTGAGGTCGAACATCTTTTGAAAATTGTCCTCAACCGCTATTTGTGACACAGTCGGATTGAAATCCTTTGGGCGACCATTCCAGTCATAGGAACCTGTGGTACTACTGTTGATCTGGACAATGCTCTGGCTCGCGACAGTAACATCCGCAATATTGGACTCACTTAACAGTCTTTCTTTGAAAACCGAAGCCTCGACCTTGGGTACCATACCCCACGGAAGACGGAAAGTAAATGTATGCCCCTTATCGAAACCCAGTTCTTTCTCCCGAATGAATTTCATTTGCTGAAAAACAACCAGCGTAGCTATCAGGAACACAACGGTCACAGTAAACTGCAAAACGACCAGCCCTTTCCTGAACGCTGCATTGGTAGAACCCAGCACATTATTCCCCCTCAATGCCTCAAAAGGCTTGAATGAAGACAGTAACAACGACGGGTAAACGCCCGTCAGCACGATGGCCGACGCGGTAGTACCAATCAGCACGTACCATAGCGATGCACTGGTGAGCGAAAACGTGAACATTTTGCCAGTCAGCTCATTGAATGCCGGTAACAGCAGGTAAACGAGCATCAGAGCCAATGTGAACGCGCTGAGACAGGTCATCATGGACTCAACCATAAACTGGCTGAAAAGATGCGAATGCTTAGCTCCCAAAAGCTTTTTGACGCCTACCTCTTTCAGCCGGATACTTGCCCGCGCGGTTGTGAGGTTGATATAATTAATGCAGGCCACCAACAGGATAACCAGCGCCAGTCCGAAGAAAATATAAATGGTACGTTTGTCGCCCTTATTCTGCCCGGCATTCTGGATCTCAGCATTAAAATGCATATCAGTAATCGCCTCGGCTTCCAACTTGGTATCCGTGTCGGGCTTGCCTTTTTCGTCCCTTTTGAAATTGGCAATCATCGCTGAAAGCTTTTCGGAAACCTTACGACGATCCGCGTCTTTGTTCGTTACAATGAACGTCTCATAGTTAAACTGGTTCCAGCTCTTGTCATTTTCAAGGTTCTTGGGATTGGTCCAATAGGCTGCCAGCGGCAGTATCAGGTCATCTTGGAAACTTGAATTGGCCGGATTGTTTTTGAACACTCCTGCAACTGTGTAATCCAGCGTGTCGATTTTTAAAATTTTGCCGACTGCATTTGGCGTCCCGAAAAGCTGTTCCGCCCTGCCTTCCGTCATCGCGATATTTCTTATGCCCGACGCAAATTGGGCTGCCGAACCGTCAATAAACTGATAGTCAAACACAGCAAACCAATTGGAATCAACGTAAATGGCATTGTCGCCAATGATCTTCCGGTCACCGATCCTGATGGACAAACCACCGGCATCATTTTTCCGGGTAACGGTTTCAATTTCAGGGATCGATTTAGTGTACGGTGCGAGTAGCATCGGAGTAACCGACCAATGCCAGGTTTCTTCCTTACTCACCTTCAAATGCGTCACTACCCGGCTGATCCGGTCTGTTTTCTCATGATAGGCGTCGAAGCTCAGTTCATTTTTAACCCATAATAAAATAAAAACTGCCGTAACCATTCCTCCGGTCAATCCGATCACATTGATCGTTGTAAAAAGCCGGGAAGACAAAAGGTTTCGGAATGCGATCTTAATGTGGTTTTTGAGCATAGTTTTGGAGACTTCGGCTTTCGGCGATTGGCTTTTAGCAGTTAGCTTTTGGCCTTTTTTAATAATTTATACAAATACCCAAATAACAAAAGCCGACAGCCGAAGTCTGACAGCCGACGGCCTATACTAGTCCGTTTTTAGCGACCGAACCGGATTCAGCATTGCAGTTTTGATGCTCTGATAACCGACCGTCAGCATGGCAACGCAAATGGCTAAGAATCCGGCGAATGCAAAGTACCACCACGAAATTTCGATCCGGTAAGGGAAGTTTTCCAGCCAGATGTGAACGGCATAATAAGCCAGCGGCATCGCTATGACGATGGCTATCAAAACCAGTTTGATAAAATCTGTGGATAGTAGCGCGGTAATGCTGGCTACCGACGCACCGAGTACCTTCCGTATGCCGATTTCCTTCACCCGCGTTTCCGCATTGAAAGTGGCCAATCCGAACAAGCCGATACAGGAAACAAAAATGGAAAGAATGGCGGCTAATGTGATCATTTCCTTCCACTTAGCTTCCCTTTCATATCTTTTCAGGTTGGTAGCCTCTTCAAATTTGTATTCAAAAGGAAGGAATTTAATGTGTCTCCTAAAAATCGTTTCTATCGCTTTGATCGTCGCAGGAATGTCCTTCGTATCCAGCTTGGCATAAATTGTCCCCCGGCTGTAATTCGGGTCCTGCGTCATGATCAATGGCTTGATGGTATCCTTCAGAGAGGCGTAATGATAGTCTTTGATGACGCCTACCACATTCATTTTCGTCTTTTTCCATTCAAAATCAATGACTTTTCCAACCGGATCTTTCCAGCCTGCTTCCCTGACAAATGCTTCATTCACGACCACGGACTGCGTAGGATCGGAAGGAAAGTCCTTCGAGAAATTGCGCCCTTTCGCGATCGGAATTTGAAGTGTTGAAAGAAAATTATCGTCCACGCCGATGTATCCGAAACCGATCTCGTTACCATCCACTTTGGCAACCGTGCCATTGTAGTTACCATTCCAGGCAGCCACGGAAGCAATTCCAGGCACAGTACTCAATTCATTTTTAATCACGTCAAGCTTTTGTTCACCCGCCCGGCCGCGACCCAGGCCGAAACTGAACAGGTTTTTGTCATTGTACCCTAAATCCTTATCAGTCAGATACTTGAACTGCGAGTAGATCACAATGGTACCGATCACAAGGCAAACGGACAATGCAAACTGAAACACCACCAGACCTTTGGTCAGATAGTTTTTGCCCGCAAGGCGCGTGCGATTATATAAAGTTTCTACCGGACTGAAACCCGACAATACCAATGCAGGATAAAAACCAGCCACGAAACCCGTCACAAAAAACAAGGCAATGTATCCCGAAATGAGCCCGCTATCGAGTAAGTACGGAAGTGCCAGCTGCTTATTGGCCAGCTCATTGAATGTCGGCAACACCAGCTGAGTGAGTAAAACAGCCAGCGAAAACGCAATAAAAGATAGCAAGAAAGACTCTCCCAAAAACTGGGCTACCAGCTGTTTCCGCTGGCTGCCGATCACCTTCCGCACACCGATTTCTTTCGCCCTTTTCAGCGACCTCGCTACTGTCAGGTTTACAAAATTAATGCAGGCGATGAGCAGTATAAAAATGGCGATACCTGAGAGAATATAGGAATAAATGGGGCTGCTGCCTTTGCCGAGGCCATTGCGCATGTCATTCAGCTCACTGTCGAGGTGTACATTCAGGAATGGTTGAAGATCAAACTTGATTTTTTGGTTAAAGTCCTTGATCCGCCCGATTTCATCCGCCGATTTGTTGGCAAAAACCGCATTGATCTTGGGGACAACGGCACGGTAATCCGCCTTATCATTCAACAGAACAAATGTGTTCATATAAAATCCCAACCATTCCTTATCCGTCCAGCCCCGTGCTTCCTGAAATTTAAATGGCAGCACAGCGTCAAACTGAACCGACGAATTTTCGGGACATTGCTTGGCCACGCCCGAAACAATGAACGACTCGAAAGTAGTATCGATTTTCAACTCAATGCTCCTGCCGACGGCATTGGTCGTATTAAAATACTTTTGAGCCAGTTTTTCTGACAAAACAATGGAGCGAAGATCCGACAGAACCGTTTTTGGGTCACCCGAAAGCAGGGGCATGGAGAAAACGGTGAAGAAATTATCATCCGCAAAAAGAACATCTTCGTACAAAAGCTCATTGCCTTTTTTGGTCACAAATGCATTGGTCTGCGCCCTGACAATTTCCTTGATCTCCGGTATTTCTTCTTTGAATGTCGGCCCGTGAATTGCATTGGTACTGCCGATGGTACGCGTTTCCCGTGGATCGGACATGGTTACTTTCATCCTGTACAACTGATCCTTATTTTCCTGAAAACGGTCAAAACTGGCCTCATCCTTGGTATAAAGCACGATAAGCATGCAGCAAGTGAGGCCCAGCGACAGGCCTGCAATGTTGATCAGCGAGAAAACCTTGTTTCTCGTCAGATTACGAACAGCGATTTTGAGATAGTTTTTGAACATGGATTTTCTGGCTATTAGCTATGACTTCCTACTCACTCTTCAAACTCTTCACGGGGTTCATTAATGCAGCTTTGATGGCCTGGAAACTGACGGTTGCTAATGCGATCAGCAATGAACCCGCACAGGAAACCATAAATACCCACCAGGGCATCGATGACCGGTACTCGTATTGATCTAGCCACGTATCCATCAGGTACCAGGTTACCGGCGTGGCAATCAGACTGGATATCAGTACGGAACCAGCAAAATCGCTGGTCAATAAGCCCCAGAGTCTGAGGGCAGATGCACCGAGCACTTTGCGAATGCCGATTTCCCTGGTTCGTTGTTCAATCAGGAAGGATACCATCCCGAAAAGACCGAGACAGCTGATAAAAATCGCCAAAAAGGCAGACAGTCGGGCCAAACTTGCGATGCGTTCTTCGCTCTGAAATTTTGCCTGAAATTCTTGATCCGCCAGTTTGTAGTCTAATGTGGCGTCTGGCGCATATTTTCTAAAAGCAGCCTCCACCTCGGTAATCGTCTGGGTAAAATCTGCCTTCGGATTCATTTTTAAAAACAAAAAATTCGGGGCATAGGTCATGAAATAGATCGTCTGCTTCACGGGTGCGAAGGGCGATTCCATCACCATGTCTTTCACTACTCCGACAATGTGATAGGCATCATCATTAAAAGTATCGTCCTTCCATCTGATCGTTTTGCCTACCGGGTCCTTGATGCCCATGTATTTGACAGCAGCCTCATTCAGGATAACGGCATTGGAATCAGATGAAAAAGATCTTTCAAAGTCTCTGCCTTCGCGAACCTGCCAGCCGACTGTCTTTCCGTAGTCATGTGATGCTGCGATGACTGCGAAACTTTCGTGGAGGCCGGGATCTTTGCCAGACCATGAGAAACCACCAGCATTGGAACGAACATCCGTAACCATTCCGGAAGATTGTGCTATGTGCACAATGTCAGGAGAACCTAACAATTCGTTCGTGAGCGCTTCCAGTGATCCATGAAAATTGGACATGCGGATATTGACCAGTCGTTCCCGGTCATAACCAACATGGCGGTCCCTGCCAAACTGAATTTGCCTCAGCACTATCCAGGTACCGGTGATCAGAATAATAGATAATGAAAATTGAATGACTACCAGCGCCCTGCGTGGAAAACCATTTGAATGTTTAGAGAAAGCCGAACCCGATTGGAGCACTTTCACAGGTTTGAAAGCAGATAGGTAAAATGCAGGATAGAGACCTGCTAAAACCGCAGTGATCGTGCAAACGGTTAAGCTACCGATCCAGAATAATGGCTGAGCTGCCAGATCATTTCCAGACAGAAAGACTATTTTTTTGCCTGAAAAAGCATTGAAAAACGGTAATATCAGTTCAACAAAGACCAATGCGAGCAGAAACGAGAAAACGACCATCATCATCGACTCGCACAAAAATTGAAAAATCAACTGACTGCGCATAGAACCCACTGCCTTTCGCACGCCTACTTCTCTTCCCCGTTTCTGTGAACGAGCGGTACTCAGATTCATGAAATTAATGCAGGCAAGGATCAGCACCAACACGCCGATGATGCTAAACAACCTTACATAAGCGATAAAACCTCCCGTATTCAGGCCATTCTCCCATTCCGAAAACAAATGCCATTTGTGCATAGGATGTAAAATAACGCCCGGCTTCAACATAGCCTCCGTCTTGATGTCGGTCACCCGGTTGAGCATTGCATTCTTTATTTTTCCCGAAACGGTCTCTATTGTTGTTTTAGGGGAAACCTGAACCAGTATTTCAAAAGTTTTTAAAGACCAGTTGCTCCTCGCCTCCTGCATCCATTTCCTCTTTTTTACCGAAACAAAAAGGTCCCATGGGCCAATAAAGGAAAGATCGCTAAACTGGGAATTATTGGGAAAATCTTTAAAGACACCAGCAACCTGCGCTTGCATTTCTCCATCAATGGTCAGGATTTTCCCAGTCGGGGAACTCCCGCCAAACATCGCTCTCGCAGTTGACTCAGAAATGAGCACTGAAGATTGATCTTTCAAAAAGGAACGCTTACCCGACAGCATTTCTGGCGCCAGTATTTCAGCTCCTTCCGGTTCCATAAATCTGCCTCGTTTCCTGAATCTGTTCTTTCCCACGACCAGGTCATAATCTGATGTATCCCAGGACAGGGCCACGTGCTCAAAATCACCAGGATAGCTTTTCCTAAGCTCTTCTGAAAGTGGAAAGGGCATATTAGGTGATGTTACTACCTCGCCATTTTGCACTGACTGCAACATAACCCTCGCCACCCGGGCAGAATTTGGGTTACCGCGATCAAAAGAAATTTCATCCCACACCCATAATGAAACCAGCATAGCGACAGCCATTCCTATACCAAGCCCGAGGATATTCACAAAGGAAAAAACCTTCGACTTAACAAGGCTCCGCCAAGCGATTTTGAGGTAGTTTTGGAACATTGGTTTTCTGGATATTAGCTAATAATTTCCTACTCGCTCTTCAAACTCTTCACGGGATTCATCAGTGCGGCTTTGATGGCTTGAAAACTGACGGTAAACAGCGCAATCAGCAATGCTGCAATGCCTGCGACGACGAAGTACCACCATTCAATATCAATGCGGTAGGCATATTTATCGAGCCAGCCTCTTAGAAAGTACCAGGCAATAGGAAAGGCGATTAAAGCAGCGAGCGCCACGAGTTTCACGAAATCCATTGAAAGCATTCCTACGACATTGGCAATGCTGGCACCCAACACTTTACGGACTCCGATCTCTTTGGTGCGCTGCTCGGCAGTGAATGCGGCAAGGCCAAACAAACCAAGGCAGGAAATGAAAATCGCAAGAAAAGCGAAGTAACTGGAAAGCTTGCTGACGACGTTTTCCGCCTTATACAAATTGCCAAATTCCTCGTCCGCGAAATGGTATTTGAACGGAATTCCAGGACTGTACTGCTTGAAAAGTTTCTCAATATTGGCAATGGCTTGCGTCGTCCGGCCTGCTTCCGTTCGGATCAGCGCCGCACCCCAGGTATCCTGTTTTGGTTGCAGGCTCACGATCAACGGCTCGATAGCCACGTGCAGGGAACCGATGTGAAAATCTTTCATTAAACCAATGATCTTGCCCTTCTTGCCCCACATCGTGAGCTCCTTACCGACCGGATCTTTATAGCCGATTTTCTTGGCCGCCGCTTCATTGATCAGGTAGTTGGAAGTATCAGTACCAAATTCCGGACTGAAATCGCGCCCATCCAAAAGCTTGATACCCATTGTTTTTACAAAACCATAACCCGACGGATTCACATTAAATAGCAGCTGCTGTGTTGTGTCTTTTCCAGGCCAGCGAACACCCTGCGTGGAGCTGCCGTAGCTCAACGGGTTAGCCTGAGAACTGGTCACAGACTTGATACCTGGCTCATTCTCCAATGCCTGCTTGAAAGAGGAAAAATTCTTCGCCATCCCCCTCTCTATGTCACTGATATACAACAGGTTTTCACGTGCAAAGCCAAGGTTCTTATTTTGGATATACTGGATCTGATTGTAAACCACAATCATGGAGAGGATGAGCAAAATGGACAGTCCGAACTGAAACACGACCAATCCCTGGCGAAAGTAGGCCGCACTGGGCTTGAATTTCAATGCGCCTTTCAACACGACTACCGGGTTCAGCGACGACATAAACAATGCAGGGTAGCTCCCTGCGATCAGGCCGGTCATTGCCGCCAACCCCAGCAGCAGTAAAAGCAATGATGGATCGAGAAAATCGAGATGTAGCTTTTTCTCAGTCAGCGTATTAAATGAAGGCAGCAAAACCACCACCAGTACGATCGCCAAGAAAAGTGCCAGGATCGTAATCAAAATGGATTCTCCCATAAACTGTGCGATCAGACTGCTTCGGTACGCCCCTACCACTTTACGCAAGCCTACTTCTTTCGCGCGCTTCACCGAACGTGCCGTAGCCAGATTCATGAAGTTGATACAGGCAATGATCAGAATGAAAATGGCGATAATGGTGAACATACGGACATATTCTATACGTCCTCCGTTCTGCTTGGCTGCTTCCCAATTGGAATACAGATAAGACTCCCCGTAATTGATCAGAAACAGCTCTACATTGCTATCCTTGTTTTTGGTCTTGATATAACCCTTAATCTTGGCATTGACCTTTTCAACCGATGTGTTACCGGATAGCATCACGACACAGCGGGGACCATTATTACCCCACTCCTGCGACCATTTGTTATTTTTTTGCCAACGGTCATAGCTCATCAGAAAATCGAATTGCATCGATGAGTAGGCTGAAATTTCTTTGAGAATACCTGTGACGATGACATTATCCTTGTTGTCAACGCGGATCGTTTTGCCCATAGGATCATGGCCCTTGAAATACTTATCTGCCAGTTTTTGCGAGATCACTATTCCGTCCGGCCGTTTCAATGCAGTCTTCGGATCGCCCTGGCTCAGTTCAAAAGAAAACATTGTCAGGAAATCGCCCTGTGCGTAACGTCCCTTTTCGTTGTCAAAAACATCGCCTGCCATCAACACGGGAGACTCTTCCCAAAGTAACTGACTGGCCATTTGAATCTCGGGAATGTCTTTTACGATATTTTCGGCGAGAATTCCCGGTGTAGAAGCAAATGTGTTGATACTCCCGGAATAGTACTGGTTCTCCATGACCGAAAAAAGCCGCGCATCATTCTTGTGAAAACGGTCCATCCTGACCTCGTCCTGCACCCACAACATAATGAGCAGGCTGCAAGCCATTCCCAGCGCGAGGCCAAGAATGTTAATCAGGCTGAACGTCTTGTTCTTCACCAAATTCCGCCACGCAATTTTCAGGTAGTTTTTGAACATATTAATTGGGCTGTCGGCTTTCAGCAATCGGCTGTCGGCGGTTTTGGAGTTAAAAGCTGTCGGCTTTTAGTGTATCAAAATCCTATTGGTCAATTTCAGTACCAAAGCACCTAGGTAACAAGTCAACGGCCGACAGCCGAAGTAATTATTCGCTCTTCAAACTCTTCATCGGGTTCATCAAAGCAGCCTTGACACTCTGGAAACTGACAGTTAACAGCGCAATGACGATCGCAAGCATTCCTGCTGCGACGAACATCCACCAGGCCAGATCTACATGGTAGGCAAAATCGTTGAGCCATTGATTCATGCCAAACCAGGAAATGGGGATACCTATAAAAATGGCGATGATGATCAATCTCAAAAATTCCTTCGAAAGCAACGTGACAATGTTCGCCACGCTAGCTCCAAGCACTTTTCTGACACCAATTTCCTTGGTCCGGCGCTCGGCGGTATAAGCCGACAGCCCGAATAATCCGAGGCATCCGATGATAATGGAAATAGCCGCAAAAGTGATAAAAATCCTTCCTACCCGCTCTTCACTGCGATAAACCTCGTTGAAATCTTCGTCCATGAAACGGTAGCTGAATGGTTGGCCCGGCGCCATTTTTTTCCAAAGCTGCTCGACCTGGCCGACCGTTTTGGCCATATCCCCACCATTCAGTTTGAAAACCACATTTCCACTGCTTTTGTATAGCACCAGACTCAGCGCTCCGATATTTTTCTTTAAAGATTCAAAGTGAAAGTTTTTTACCACGCCTATGATCGTGTAGGTTACTTTTTGTTTCAAAGCTGCATCCTCATATCCGAATATCCTTTTACCGACCGGATCGGTATATCCCAGCACTTTTGCAGCAGCTTCATTGATGACAATACCGGTAGAATCGGATGGAAATTCTTCCTGGAAAGGACGGCCGTTTGCCATTTGTAACCCCATTGTTTTCACAAAATCAAAATCCACAGCCCATTTCTGCATGTTAATGCCTTTGTCCTGCTGCATTTGTCCAACCGGGAAAAACGTATGATCAGTGCGGGAAGACGGCGTGGGCAAAAAGCTTGTTACCGTGGCACCTTCCACATTCGGAATGCGCAAAATCTGCTCTTTGAATGCCTTAACCTGATTATCAAGCGCATAGGCATCATTCACGATCAGCATCTGATCTTTGTTAAAGCCCAGCTTTTTGGTTTGGATAAAGTTCAGCTGACGATAAATCACGCCAGTACCTACGATGAGCATAACGGAAATCACAAATTGAAAAACAACGAGTGCATTACGCAGATAACCTCCCTTTCCTTGGAGCTCTACGCTGTTTTTCAACACTTTTAATGGCATAAATCCAGAAAGGAAAAATGCAGGATAACTCCCTGCCAGCATACCTACGACCCCGCCCGTTACCAACAATGCAACCCAGAACCAGACCTCGCTGATAGGGAACGTGACCTGCTTACCTGCCAGATTATTAAAATAAGGAAGTGCCCCGTAAGCCAGAATAATGGCCAATGCGAGTGAGAAGAAGCTCAGCATCACTGATTCAGTGAGAAACTGGCTGACGAGCGAAGAACGCTCGGAGCCCAGAGCTTTGCGCACGCCAACCTCCTTGGCACGGTTCGCCGAACGCGCCGTTGCGAGGTTCATAAAGTTTACGCAGGCAATGGTCAGCAGGAATAATGCTACGACCGCAAAAATATATACGTATTGAATATTTCCGTTGACATTGATCTCCGACGTCCGGTCCGAATGCAAATGGATGTCCGCGAGCGGCATGAGCGTGTAGCGCAGATAACTTCCCGACTTGCGGACCTCATCCAGCGAAGCGCCCAAAAAACTGACCAGCCATTTTGCCGTATATTTTTGAAGTACCGTTTCAAAGTTGCTTTCGAATTGCTTGGGATCAACGCCTTCTTTAAATAAAAGGTAGGTGTTAAAATTGTGGCTTCCCCAGGCATCTTGTCTGCTTTCTTCATTGGAACTCATAGAAAGCAACATATTCATGTCACGCAAATGTGACCGGGCGGGAATGTCCTGCATGACACCCGTAACCGTGAAAGTTTCAGAATTATCGACGATCAGCGGTTTGCCGATCGGGTTTTTTGTCCCGAAATATTTCCTTGCATCGGTTGCTGAAATGACAACCGTATGAGGATCTTTCAATGCTTTTTCGGGATCCCCCATTAACAACGGAATGGAGAACACTTTAAAAAAAGTGGAATCGGCATAAACAACATGTTCTTCTTTGAGGTTTTCTGCTGCTTCCGCCCTGCGCACAAGCTGACTGCCGTTTTCGCGAAGCCTTACAACTTGTTCAATCTGCGGATAATCCTTCTTCATTGTAAACGCAAGCGGATCCGGCGCGACCGCGAGCGACATATCTGCTCCTCCGAACCGAATATCCGCATTGATCCTGTAAATACGTTCCGCATGATCAAAAGACCGGTCATAGCTGAGCTCATCCACGACATACAGCGTGATCAGCAAACAGCTTGCCAGCCCCAGTGCAAGGCCAAAGATGTTCAGGAACGAGTAAAACTTGTGATTGCGAAGATTGCGCCACGCAATTTTCAAATAGTTTTCCAGCATAATTTCACATTTCTATCCCTTTTCCAGGAAGCTCTATTTCGTTCTCGAATTTTTCAATGATACGCTGACGTTCTTTTTCAGATTTGTCCGATGCGTCTACTGTTTTCTCGTAGATGTATTCCTCATTGTTTTTCATGAACCGGTATTTCAGGAACATCTCCCCTGAATCCGGACTATATCTGACATGTTTTGTAAATCCTTTGAGATCTGTACTTTCTGTTACCACATTGTCGGCATCGGGCTGGGCCATCACGTCGGAGTCTGCTCCGTTGGACGAATACATAATCGGTTCGGGGGATGCTTTCATGGTACCCATTCCAGGCGCTGGCTTCGGGGCGGAACGTGGCTTCGGAGGTTCCGGCAAGTTCATATTACCCGCCTCAATGGAATCCAGCACTTTGTCCCTCAATGCCATCCGCTCTTCCTTGGACAGTTCCTCCACATTGAAAGACTTGTTATAATTAACTTCCTTTCCGTCGATAGTGCCAGTCACGCGAATGGACAATGTTTTACCATCGTCATCAATGCTTCTGCTCAGATTATTTCTTTTCTGAGCAATCGCCAGCGTACTGACACCAGCGAGTAAAATGGTAAGGAGTTTTTTCATGGTCAGATTTGGTATTTGGCTTAATGCCTTTAAACATGCACCTTTTCGGTCACGATCTTTCCGTCAAACAGGTTGACGATCCTATGGGCGAAACCTGCATCGTATGGTGAGTGAGTTACCATCAGAATCGTGGTTCCTGCTCCGTTAAGCTGGCTTAACAGGTTCATTACTTCTTCCCCGTTTTTGGAGTCGAGGTTACCTGTAGGCTCATCCGCAAGAATGGTTTTAGGAGTGGCTACAACCGCACGTGCAATAGCCGTACGTTGCTGCTGCCCCCCTGATAACTGCTGTGGAAAGTGGTTGCGGCGGTGCATCATGTTCATGCGGGTAAGCGCTGCTTCTACTTTTTCCTTGCGTTCTGCGGGAGGTGTTTTCAGGTACAGCAATGGAAGCTCCACGTTTTCATAAACGGTAAGTTCGTCGATGAGGTTGAAGCTCTGGAACACAAAACCAATGTTACCCTTACGGATCTGAGCACGCTGACGCTCCGACATTTTCGCTACTTCCGTGCCATAAAATTCATAAGAACCTTCGCTTGGATTATCCAGCAGGCCGAGGATGTTGAGCAATGTGGATTTTCCGCAACCGGAAGGCCCCATTATCGCCACGAACTCTCCGTCTTTAATATCCATGTCAATGCCGTTCAGGGCAGTGGTTTCTACTTCCTCCGTAGAAAAAATCTTATGCAGGTTGTTAATCTTAATCATTGGGTTTTCTTTGGCTATCGGCTCTCAGCGATCGGCTGTCGGCCAGGTTGTGATTGATTGATTACTAATAGAGTTTATACTTCGGCGGTCGGCTGTCGGCTATCGATCTTGACTGCCGAGTGCCGACTGCCTTTTTAGAATTCCAACACCTCATTATCCCCGAAGTTCTCGTATGAGCTGGTGATCACTTTCTCACCGGGCTGCAACCCTTCCAGTACTTCGAAATATTCAGGGTTTTTGCGGCCTAATGTGATTTTGCGTTTCGCTGCGCGTTTTCCGCCGTCACCAACTACATATACCCAGTTTCCACCAGTTTCGGAGAAGAACCCGCCCACAGGCAGCAATGTCGCTTGCGAAGGTTGTCCCAGTTGCAGACGGATCGGTGCCGACTGGCCTCTTTTGATTAATTCAGGAGCGCCTTTATCGAACTGCATATCCACTTCAAAACGGCCGCTCAGTACCTCAGGATAGATCTTGGTGATTTTCAATGCGTAATCTTTTGCATTGAATTCCATGGAACCCTGTAATCCTGCAAAAATCCTTGAAATGTAATGCTCATCGACGCTAACCCGCATTTTGAAACCATTCAAGTCATCGATCTGGCCAATGTTCTGCCCCTGGTTGATGTTAGAACCTACTTCCACATTCATGGATGATAATAAACCAGACACGGGAGCTTTAACAGACAGGTTTTCAAGTGTTTGTCTCCACAGATTTACGTTTTTCTGAGTACTGGCCAATGTTCCTTCCAATTGCGTGATCTGCATTTTGGAGTTTTCTTCCTGGTATTTCTGAGATTCAACTTCAATGTCGCGTTGCTTGGTAAGGCGCTCAAATTCTCTTTTTGTCTTCAGATAATCTGCGTCAGGAATGACCTTATCTTTATAGAGTTTGGTATTACGGTCATGCGCATCTTTGGCTTGATCAATCTGGAAATCCAGTTCGCTTAATGTCTTTTGAAGATTAAATCGTGCGATTCTAAGACTCTGGCGTGTATTTTGAAGATCATTAACCAATCGGCTGGCTTCTGTTTCTGATTGCAGGAAGCTCAGTTTCAGGTTTTGGTTTTCCAGTTTCAAGAGTACATCTCCTTGTTTTACCATGTTACCACCTTCGATCAGTTTTTCGGTAACATATCCGCCTACAATCGCATCGAGCTGGATGGTTTTCAATGGCTGAACCACCCCGGTTACCACGATGAACTCATCGAACTTGCCTTGCTTTACAGTGGAGATTGTCAGTTTATCCTGTTCAACGTTCAGTTTGCTGCGTTTATCAGCAAAAAAGAATTGGTAAACCAGAAAAGCAACCAAAAGGGTACTACCGGCGATGATACCGATCCGCTGGGTAGTCCAGAACTTCTTGGGTTTCAGTTTGTCCATAGACGACGATCCTCCGGTAAATCCGTTATTGGTGCTTGCTGAGTTAGGTGTTTTAACTTCCATTATATGATAGTGATTGAGATTCGATAGTTGCACTTTCCTATACATTATCCAATCACTATGCCAAAGAAACCAAACCGTTATAATATCTTGAAAATCAATACAATCTAATAATTTCTACCAGTTTTCAATGTCCGTTATCGGACATTTTTGTTCGGCGGCGGACAAGCATATTGATGCCCTTTTTCGGGTAAAATAGTTACTTTTTGATTGGTTATGAAATAAAATTCGAATTGCATCCGCTATCTTACCAAACAATTCAGAATAGAGCCGATTATCGCAGAAATTTACCCTTTTGCGCACCACAAGAAAGAACAGCCATGCAACTCTCCGAAGCCAAAATCCTGATTATTGACGATGACGTCGATGTGCTCAGCGCAGCCAAATTGCTGCTCAAACGCCATGCAAAAGCCGTCGATATAGAAAAGAACCCACAAAAATTACCTTTCCTGGTCACCAACGGTGATTATAACCTGGTCCTGCTGGACATGAATTTTACCCGCGACGTGAATAGCGGACGCGAAGGTTTTCATTGGCTCGACCGTATTCTTGACATTAACCCAGCCGCCAAAGTGATCATGATCACGGCTTACGGCGACATTGAAATGGCGATCAGGGCTATAAAGGCTGGCGCCATTGATTTTGTGTTGAAACCCTGGGAAAATGATAAATTGCTGGCAACCATTGCAGTAGCACTCGAAGGCGGCAAGGATAAAGTCGTTGCCGTAGCCGAAGAAAAATCAAAAGACGATGGTAAAAAAGGCAAATCAACCTCCGATACCATTGTCGCTACCAGTGAAAGTATGCGCCAGGTGCTCGGGACTGCAGAACGTGTGGCGGCTACCGATGCCAATGTACTGGTACTCGGCGAGAACGGTACCGGTAAAACCCAGCTTGCCAAGCACATACACCAGCATTCCAAGCGCTCCGACAAGCCGTTTGTAGTAGTGGATCTAGGTGCACTGAGTGAGTCATTGTTTGAAAGCGAGCTTTTTGGCCACGTCAAAGGTGCATTTACCGATGCAAAAGAAGACCGCGCGGGCAGATTTGAAGAAGCAAAAGGCGGAACGATATTTCTCGACGAGATCGGAAACCTTACATTGGGATTACAAGCCAAACTATTGACCGTTATTCAGGAACGTCGCGTAACGCGGGTAGGCTCCAACAAGCCCATTGCGCTGGACGTGCGCCTGATCTGCGCGACCAATATGAACATCGAAAAAATGGTGACGGAAAAAGTATTCCGCCAGGATCTTTTGTACAGGATCAACACCATTGAGCTGGATTTGCCACCGCTCCGCGATCGTCCCGAAGACATTGGTGCCCTGGCCGATTTTTATCTGAAACAATACGCTAAAAAATACAACCGCCCGGTTAATGATATCAGTAATGCATTGATCAAGAAGATGCAGCAGTACAACTGGCCGGGAAATATCCGTGAATTGCAGCACGCTATTGAACGCGCCGTGATCCTTTCGCAGGAAAAAACATTGCAACCCGATGACCTTTTCCTAAAAAGCTCAGGTGGCCAGCCCACCACGGCGACAGGCTTTGACCTGGAAGACATGGAAAAAACGATGATCGTGAAAGCGATGAAACGTTTCAACGGGAACATTACCGATGCAGCGCGCGAACTCGGACTCAGCAGGGCCGCACTTTACCGCAGAATGGAGAAGTACGGGCTGTAACTGGCATGTTTTTTGGGCTAACAGGAGCGATAGTACTCGATTTTAAATCAATTTGTTCCGGTAATGACCAAATATATTCCATTCTTCTGCCTGATTTTTTGCTGTAATCTTTTATTCGCCCAGGAAACTAAAATTGCCCCCGTCCATTTAAAAAACGTCAAAACCAGTCAGGGTTTTTGGCATGACCGTGTGCAATCCGCTCAGAATGTAACCATTCCGCATGCTTTGCAACAATGTGAAGAATCGGGCCGGATCAACAATTTTGCAGTCGCTGGTGGACTCGCAAAAGGCAAATTTGAAGGCGTCCGTTTCAATGACTCGGACGTTTTCAAAGTAGTGGAAGGGGCCGCCTATGTACTTCAAAATCACTACGATCCTAAGCTGGATCACTATCTGGATAGCCTGATCACTCTATTTGCAGCCGCCCAGGAACCCGACGGCTACCTGTACACACTCCGTACAATCAACAAAGACACGACCGGCTCCTACGACTGGATCGCGGGCCCATACCGATATTCTTTCGAAAACGGCAGCCATGAGCTCTACAATGTGGGGCACCTTTATGAAGCAGCCGTTGCACACTACGAAGCCACCGGCAAAAAGAACCTGCTCAATGTTGCGATTAAAAATGCAGATCATTTGGTCAAAACCATCGGCCCTAAACCCGGGCAACTGGTAGTAGTGCCGGGTCATGAAGAAATCGAAATAGCATTGATCAGGCTCTACCGTACTACCGGCAAAAAAGAATACCTCGATCTCTCCCGTTTTTTTATCGACATGCGCGGTCGCTCCGACAAGCGTACATTGTTTCTGGACGAGCACAAGCTTGGGCCTTCCTACTTTCAGGATCAGGTACCGTTTGTTCGCCAGCGTGAGGCGGTGGGGCATGCGGTACGTGCGCAGTACCTGTACACTGCTGTGGCTGACATGCTGACGCTGGAAAATAATCCGCAGTACAACACCGCCATTCACGCGATCTGGGATGACGCTACTTACAAAAAACAATACATTACTGGCGGCGTGGGCGCGCGGGAAGACGGAGAGGCATTTGATAAAGAGTACGTTCTGCCTAATGATAATGCTTACGCAGAAACCTGCGCTGCCATAGCTAACATGCTTTGGAATCATAAAATGTACCTATCTACCGGCGAGGCCAAGTATATGGACGTTTTCGAACGTGTGCTTTACAATGGTTTTCTGGGTGGAATGTCCGTCAATGGCGATAAATATTTTTATGTCAATCCAATGGCTTCCAATGGGGTGAATGATTTCAAAAGCGGGCACGGGGCTGAGAGGCAGTCGTGGTTTGGGACAGCTTGCTGCCCTACCAATGTATCGCGCTTCCTGCCGTCGATGCCAGGTTACATTTACGCTACACATGGTAATGAGCTTATTGTGAATCTATTCGCCGCTAATGAGGCCAGTCTTACGGTCGGTAATGTGCCGGTTAAACTGGCTCAACAGACCAATTATCCCTGGGAGGGAAATATCAAAATCATAGTTTCACCAGAAAAACCCACCAATTTTCCACTATCCATCCGCATTCCGGGCTGGGCTGCGGGCGAGGCAATTCCTGGTAATTTGTACACCTATCAGGATAAACTTTCTAAACCGGTTACCGTGTTGATCAATGGAAAAAAAAGTGATGCGACCATTGAAAAAGGCTATCTCAAACTGACCCGCCCCTGGAAAAAGGGAGACGTAATAGAACTGACGTTGGATATGCCTGTACGCACAGTAGTGTCGAACGAAAATGTTAAAACCAATCAGGGCAAAGTCGCTATCGAGCGCGGGCCGGTGTTATATTGCGCGGAAGGTCACGATAACGATGGTAAGGCACTTGCCATCCGAGTATCAGGCACTCAGTCATTTGTTCCGCAGTTCCAGAAAGACCTGCTCGGCGGTATCAATGTGCTGAAAGCCAATGAAGGCAACATTACATTGATCCCCTACTATGCCTGGGCAAACCGCGGCGCGAACGAAATGACGATCTGGTTTGATGCCAAATAATCATTTTTTCAAATTCTTTTGAACGGTTTCAACGTCCTTCAACTCACCATTGACGATGACATTCACATTGCTGTTTTTGAATATCTCATTTTCAGAAACCAACTTACTTTTGAAATAAAGCGTAAATGGAAGCGACTTGCCTTGCGCAATCAACTGGCCGGTCGCTTTCAAAATTTTACCCATATCAATGGCCAGCGGAATCTCGTAGATTTCACTGCTTTTCCCTTTAATTTTAGTAGTCCCCTTTACACTTCCCTCAGCCAACCGCTTTTGCTTGCCCAGATCCACCACATACGAAGGATCTTCAAATTGAACCGGAAATGGGTTTTGATTTGAAAATTTGAGTTTCAGCACTACCTCTGACTTCGATAACCGGAACTTCGTCATATCGTAATCCACAATTTCCACTTTCGGAAGTCGGTATAGCGGCAGTCTTTTATCCATGTCCAGCACAATGGTGTCTTTACCCAGAAATGGTTTGGCCAGATGAAAACGGCCTTCGAAATGGTAGTCGGCGCTATCTTGCCCTTTTGCAGCCTCCGCATCCCCTTCTGCTTTTAGATCCTTAATTTTCAACTGTGACGGTAATTCCACAACTGTGCTATCTCGTGCTTCCAGCCGCAGTGGCTTTGCATACCTGTTATCAACAATCGTCACACCATTCATTTTGACAAAATAATTGAAGTCTTTAATGTCCAAACCAACAGGTAATGGGTTGTCGACCAGCAATTTCAATGTAAGGTCAATGGTACTATCGGTAATGTTACTGATCTGCCCCAATCCCATTTCCACCCTGGGTTTTAGTCCCGAAACCGGATTGGCATTTTCACTCTTATATTTTTTGAAAAAATACCACCCCAGACCTGCTATCACAAGTACAACAAAAAGTATCAATGCAATTTTCGGGAGCCTGTTTTGGTGCATGGGAATTGATTTAATGTGATCAAGTTGAAGCATTTGTTAAAAAAATCATTCCTTATTCGGATGATCGGTTTGCTCCGTCCCTTTCGTAAACAGCCTAATCGCAAAAATGGCTGATCGACATTTGTCAACCAGCCATTTTCCATTTCAATATATCCAACTCATCCAACCAGATTCAACTTTCCGTGGTCACCTCCCTCAGGAGTGGTTCCTGTCAGCACAGCTTTAATCATGGAGAAAAATACAATCATTTTGGACGAAGTACTGTCCCAATATGCCGCTTCATCGGTGGTTACTTTCAATACCACCAGGTTAGGATCGTCCTTACCTTCCGGAAACCACGCTTTCGACATGGGGTTCCACAGTTCCTCTTTTCTCGTTTCGCTTTCTATGATGGCCGCATTCCCTGAAACGCTAATGTACGTGTTGTTTTTGGGGTCAGAATAAATCAGTGTTACTGGCTCTCTGCGGTCTGTTTCCTCACCAATTTCTGTATTGCGACTGGTGAAAAACCATGCATTTCCGTCGTCGTCAATTTCCAATGTAGTCATCGGTCTTGACGCTATTTTCCCATCATTGTAAGTGGTATACATACAAAAGCGGATGTCTTCTGCCAGTGATTTAAGTTTTTTTATTGCTTCTTTATTTTCAAAATCCTTTTCCATAACTGTTGTATTTTTAATCTTCTGAAATAACCATTCTGAAAAGATCCTTAAAACAACCGTTCCAAAGTTGGAAGCATCAGCTGCGCATTAATTCAACATTAGGATCTTAAAATTCAAGGCGATAGTTCAGGATTGGAAGCAAACCGGTTTGAGTAATGAGTTCCACACGGTCTTTTTTCCTGTCATAATGCTGGTCATAGGCATTCAAACGATTGGTCACATTCTGGATATCCAGCGAAATGGTCGAGGTAGTGCGCCTTTTGTTTTTGGTATAACTTACCCGAAGATCCGACCGGAAATAATGGGGCAATTGTTCTGAATAACTCCTCGTCCAGTCTCTCTCAGTCTTACCTGTTTCCCTTGATTTTGCAAGATCAATAGGCGTCGTACGATTGCCGCCGGCAGCAAGCAGTTTGATATTTGCTGCGAAAATATTGGTCTTGTTTTTCCCCACTTTCCATTCTTTCCCAGCCAACACATTCTGCACATACTGACCATTAAACCTGCTATCACGCTCAATTCCGTCACGTCCTGTGTATTTTGACTGGTAAAGCGACGTGGTACTCATCAGGTAAAAACCACCTGTCAACGCTTTTTCCACGGTCAGTTCCACGCCATAACTGCGTCCTTTTCCATCGCTGGTTAGCGAGTCACTCACGACACCGCTGATCTCATTAATCTGCGAATTGTGTAGAAGTAAAGGCGTTGTCGTGTTAGCAGGGCCGATTGGTACATTATAATGATGCTGGTAGTAAGTTTCTCCCAAAATCCGCCAGCTGGACGTTGGCCGGAATTCATAACCCAGTACCAAATGTGCAGATTTGGTCAGTTTAAGGTTCTTATTGAGCAGGTCCGTCTTGCCATCGGGTATTTTCACCTGCGCAAAATAGGTTGAGATAGACTCGGTTTTGCTATGCAAACCTGCGCCAAAACTGATCGTGGATTTCGGCGCCACCGACCATTTCATACCAAGTCTAGGCTCGATTGAATGTTGGTTATTCAGTCCCAAAAGCATTCCATGCAAGCCTGCGTTGATGGTTACGGTAGGCGATACACGCGACTTCCATTGCGCATAACCCTGGAACAGCTGCGTATTTCCTTTCCCGTCAACATTGACCCGAAATGGACCGTCCTCATCATCCCGGTCAAAAAGGTTAAAATCGAGATGATTCACAATGATACCCAACCTCACCGTATTTCTTGCATTCACCTTGTAGTTATAAAGTGAAGAAATCCTGAGCGCCTGATTGACGAAATTTTGCTGATAAGTAGCTTTCAGATCTTTGTCATAAAAATCCCCGGTCTGGCTCGTAGCAGAGTAAGAAACGATGTTTTCCATGTAAGAACGGTTGTTAATGTACCTCAGGTAATTGACCCCGATCATGCCACGATTGGATTTGAATTTTTCTTTAAACTCATCATCATCCACAGTCGACGTACTTAATCCCCCCATTCCCCAAACGGTGACCACCACTTTTTCGTCGTAAGGAATATATACCTTAAAAGCAGCATCCTGAAAATCGATCGAAGCATCGCCGTTGAGATTAACCCCAATCTTATTAAGAACAGAAAGGGTAGAATAGCGGTAATTAGCCAGATAAGAAGCTCCGCCTTTCGGACCAATCGGGCCCTCCGCGGCGAAATCGAGTCCAAGGATTCCGGCTTGCAATGCATATTCCCGCTTTTCATTGTTTCCTTTCCTTAGTTTTAAATCAAATACACCCGAAGTCGCATTACCATATTCCGCCGGAAAAGCACCTGTGAGGAAATCCGAATTACCCAGTACATTGGCACTAAGCGCACTTATTCCGCCTCCGCTGGAACCCTCCTGGGCAAAATGGTTCGGATTGGGAATTTCGACTCCCTCCATTCTCCACAGCATTCCCTTGGGGCTGTTTCCACGGATAACGATCTGATTACTACCGTCGTCATTGGTAGCGACACCGGCAAATGACAAAGCCATACGGGCAGGGTCATTGACAGCAGCTGCAAAACGTTTGGTCTGGTCGACGGTAAAAGAGCGGCCACTCACGCTGACCATATCATTGAGCGGGGCACCATTTTCCTTTTGCGCTTTGATAACCACTTCATTCAACGCCCGGAATGACTCCGTGAGCTTGATATTCAGCTCCACTTCTTTTCCCGAGCCCACATTGATTTCCTGAAGAGAAGCGTCGTCGTAACCAACGCTGGTAATTTTGAATGAATGGCGGCCAACCGGCACATTTTCGATACGGAAGTTCCCCTCAGTGTCGGTAGCAGCGCCAACGATCGGGTTGAGGGAAGTGATAATTACATTGGCACCGATAACGGGCTGCTGGGATTCGGTGTCGATCACCCGGCCTTTGACAGTTTGCGTAGGTTGCTGAGCATGAGCCAGGGCGCACCACGCCCCGGCCAATAATGTGAAGAGATATTTTTTCATAGCTGTTGTTTTCAATTCTGACAACTCAGCTATGGCTTACCCTAAATTTGGGTTAAAAAATATTTATTACATTTAAATCAACTAACCTGTGTAATAGATAAATGCATCACTTGTATCTTAAAATCCTGGAATAGGATCATCAAAGCCGTCCAATATCTCAATAAGCCCCTTTGCCTTCCCTGCAATTTTTTTACTCGATTTCACTCGGGATTTAGGATTTAATGAGTCAATGAATTGTGAAACCTCAGCTTTTTGATGCTGGGTTAACCCGGATAATTTGCCGAATAATTTTACATCAATCATAACAAGCTTGTTTTTAAAATTTGCATCGGCAGCGGAGCATACGAATGATTGAGTGGTCCGGGGCCGTGACCGGTTTTGATGTCCTTCCCGGCTTCGATCGCGCCGGAAATGTATTCTTTGGCAAAAATGATTGCTTCTGTAAGTGAATTGCCTTTGGCGACCCAGGTGGCGATCGCCGATGACAATGTGCAGCCTGTACCGTGTACATTGGGGCTGTCAATAAAGTCTGATTCCAATGTAAGGGTGTCCTGGCCAAGCTGCGCATAAACATCGTATAATGTCGGCCCTATCAGATGGCCTCCTTTCAGCAATACCGCCTTGCAGCCTCTGCGGATCATTTCCGAAGCTGCCATTTTCATACTTTCAAGAGAGTCAATCTTGCCTTCGATCAGGATCTGAGCTTCGTCCAGATTGGGCGTGATCAGGTTGATGAGCGGAAATAATTCGCTCCAAAATACTTCAACAGTTTCCTCACGAATCAGTTTGGAGCCACTCGTGGACACCATTACCGGGTCGAAAACTACAAACCGGGGTTTGAAACGATGCAATACGTCTGCTATAACCAGTGCTGCCTCCACAGTATTGACCATCCCGATCTTGACCGCATCAATGGTAATGTCTTCAAAAACAGCTTCCAACTGTTCCCGTAAAAATGCTGGCGGAACGGAATGTGTAGCCCTTACACCGAGGGTGTTCTGAGCTGTCAATGCAGTAATCGCGGAGGCTCCGTAAGCGCCCAGCGCGGAAATGGTTTTAAGATCAGCCTGAATGCCGGCAGCCCCGCCACTATCCGAGCCAGCTATGGTTAGTATGGTGGGATATCGGTTGATCAATTCTCGATGAAACTCCATATTCCGGCAGTTTTATAATTTTTACAAAGGATTTGACCTAAGGAAAGAAGCCGCGAATGTAGTAGTTTTGGGTGGTTATTAAAAAAGACACTTACCTGATAATGATTAAAGCAGCCATATTTGACATGGACGGGTTACTGATCGATTCGGAACCTATGTGGACGGAAGCCGCCCGTGAAGTAATGCAAAAAGTCAATTTTGAAATTACCGAAGCGCTCAAACTTCAAACCACGGGCCTATCCATTAAACTCTTCCTGGACTTCTGCCATCAGATCCAACCATGGAACACCCCCTCATTTGAAGAACTCGAAAGCGCGATCCTGAAAAAAGCCCACCATACTATCCTGGCCCATGCAGAAGCCATGCCCGGCGCCATTGCACTCGTAAAAGAATTGAAATCGCAGGGTCTCAAACTGGCCGTGGCTTCTGCGTC
This sequence comes from Dyadobacter sp., assembly GCF_039919315.1. Lineage (GTDB taxonomy): Bacteria > Bacteroidota > Bacteroidia > Cytophagales > Spirosomataceae > Dyadobacter. Next base: position 147,158 of record NZ_JBDSFX010000108.1, read on the forward strand.
CCATATGGAGCTGATCGAAGGTGTTCTGCGCAGATTGGAAATTATTGACTACTTTGATACCTGGCATTCCGGTGAGCTGGAAGAATTTACCAAGCCGCACCCGGCCGTATATCTCACCACCGCAGTTAAATTAGGCGTGTTACCCGAAGAATGCGTTGCATTTGAAGATTCTCACGCAGGACTTCGCTCGGCGCATGCGGCTGGGATGGTTACGATCTCAGTACCTGCCATGGAGGTATTCGATGATCGCAAATTTGACATGGCGCATTACAAGATCAAATCATTGGAACAATACATTCTGAGTGAAATGTCGGGAGTTCCGCAGAACGTCCTGGACAACTAAAAACCTTCCACCTATCTCATTAATTTTTAATGCTCGGACTTCGGCACTTCAGTATAATGATCATGATCAGGATAATTATTATTATCCTGAGTGTCATTGCCTTGGCATGGCTTGCTTCCAAACACACCAACGAAATGCTGGTGTATGTACTGGGAACGATCTTTATTTTTATCCAGGGTTCGCTGCTCTACCAGTATGTCACGAATGTAAACCGTAAGCTTACCTATTTCCTCGAATCCGTCCGCTACTCTGACTTTACAATCAATTTCCGGTCGGATAACAAAATGGGCAGGACTTTCAAAGAGTTGAACCAGCAGTTTAATGAGGTCTTACACGCTTTTCGTCAGGCCAGGGCTGAAAAGGAAGCCAACCTGCAATATCTGAATACGATCGTCCAGCATATTGGTACCGGACTGATCACTTTCGACAGTACCGGCCAGGTGAACCTAATCAACAACGCAGCATTGCGAATGCTCGGCATTTACAGGTTACACCAGCTCAGTGAATTGAAAGACAAGCACCCGCGCCTTTTTGAGCTGCTTTCGAATCTCGACAGCGGCGTACGTGAACTGTATCGGACACCTTCCGACCAGCCGCTGGCATTACAGGGTGCGGCCATTCAATTGCGTGGTATGTGGGTCAGGATAGTGGTTTTACAGAACATTCAGACGGAATTGCAGCAGCAGGAGGTGGAATCCTGGCAAAACCTGACACGTGTATTACGCCACGAGATCATGAATTCCATGACTCCCATTGTTTCGCTGGTGGGTACCATGCGACTGATTGTGAATGAGGACATTGAAAAATCGACGAGTGACCAGGAGGCTGTTAATGACTTGAAAGAGGCACTTTCCACATTGGAAAAACGCAGCAAGGGTATGATGCAGTTTGTGAATGCCTACCGCGATTTTACTACACTTCCCAAACCTGTATTTGCGAATCTGAGTGTCGCCGAGCTTTTGCAGGAAGTTTTGCAGTTATTACAAACTGACCTGACCCAATCGGGCGTACTGTGGAAACTGTCCGTCAAGCCTGAAACACTAATCGTAAAGGCAGATGCCAGCCAGATTCAGCAGGTACTGATCAACCTGATCAAAAATGCGTCCGAATCGTTTTCCAGCCAAACCAACCGCCTGATCACATTAACTGCCTATCAGACAGACAATGTTGTAATCGAGGTGCAAGACAATGGGGATGGCATTGAACCTGAGGCGATTGAAAATATATTTATCCCTTTTTATACTACCAAAAAAACTGGTTCCGGTATTGGATTAAGTCTTTCCCGTCAGATCTTACAGCAGCATAACGGTCAGCTCAATGTTTCCTCAGAGGTAGGAAAAGGCACCGTTTTCACTTTGATTCTTTGAGACTTGGCAAGTCTGCAAGACTTACCAAGTCTTGTTCTAATCTTGTTACAACCTTTTCAATCCTGGCTTTGTCTTTGTCTAAACTGTAATCAAAAACCGTTATGAAAAGGTATTTTTTGCTTGTACTGACAATAGCCGGCATGATGTCATGCAAAAGCTCCGGCGTGGATAAAAAGGAAGAGGGGATCAAGTACAAAGAAACCGTTACGCTGAATGATGTTCCCAAAGCTTCGTTGACTTTTTACGGACTGGCAGACAGCCGCTGCCCCGAGAATGTGCAGTGTGTGTGGGCAGGTAATGCGACGGTTGATCTACTACTATCCGGCGTAACTACCGAAGGCGGAGTGAATGAACACGTTAAAATGTGTTTGGGACAATGCGATCAAAAATTTAAAGAAGCTGATACATTGGATCGGAAGTTCGCAGGAGAAGATTACCGCCTGATCCTGACTGCTGTGAAGCCTTATCCCAAAGTGGATTCAACCCGGAAGATTGAGGATACCTATATTCTTTTGAAAATCGAGAAGAAATAAGGAAGACTTGGTAAGTCTAACAGACTTGCCAAGTCTCGTTTCAACCCTACGCGAGTTTACTCTTCCTATATCCATAGCTGAAATAGATCACCAGCCCGATCGCCAGCCAAATCACAAATATCAGCCAGTTAGACGAGCCCAGTTCTGTCATTAAATAAAGATTTGTCAGAATTCCGGCTACCGGCAATGTGGAGAAATTGTATTTGAAACTCATCACTGAAAGTATGGCCCAGGTAATCCAGAAGACGATCGTGAGCAGCTTATGCTCGATGATTTCCATGGCTGACATCCCTTTCCATTCGGCGAGAACTCCCTGACCATATATCAAAAGTCCAGCGATAGCCACTAAAAATAGTACTCCCACCAGATATTTACCATTCAGATAAGGAACTCGGAATTTTGATTGGGCTGAAATTCCTTTGTGATCCAGGTAGAGGATTCCACCGCACACCAGAATGAATGCAAAAAATGTCCCCACACTCGTCAAGTCCACGAAAAAATCCATCTTGAAAAATAAGGCCGGAATCCCTACTACGAAACCGGTAACAATGGTCGCGAATGAAGGAGTCTGATACTTCGGGTGAATTTTGGCAAACCGTTTCCACAATAACCCGTCGCGGCTCATCGTCATCCAGATCCTTGGCTGGCCCAGCTGATACACCAGCAATGCACTCGTAATAGCAATCACCGAACTCACAGAAATAATCCCTGCCATAAAATCCAGACCATTCTTTTCAAAAACGAATGCGAGCGGATCGCTTACTTTGAGCTCTGTATAATTGACCATTCCGGTCAGTACCAATGTGATGAGTACATATAATACGGTACATATCACCAGACAGTAGATCATTGCCTTGGGCATATCGCGCTGTGGGTTTTTACATTCCTCAGCGGTCGTCGATATAGAATCGAAACCGATGAATGCGAAGAAAACGGAAGCTACGCCACCCATAACCCCTTTGATTCCGTTAGGTGCAAATGGGGACCAGTTTTCAGGTTTTACATAAAATGCCCCGGCAAAAATAACCAGTAACACAACCCCGATTTTCAGCACCACCATGATGTTACTCGCCGTCCGTGATTCACGAATACCGATATATACCAATGCTGTAATGAGCAATGTCACCAGCCCCGCAGGCAGGTTGAGCATAATGTGAAAATCACCGATTGCTGGCGAGGTTTCGTAAGCAGCGGCGGCAAATTTTTCGTAAGTACTCATCTCAGCCGCACCCGCACTATGCAATTTCGCAAACGATTCCGAGGCAGTTTCCAGGTTAACAGTAAGCCAGCCGGGCAGTATAATTCCAAAACCCCGCAGCATTCCTGTAAAATATTCTGACCATGAAATGGCCACTACCATATTGGAAACGGCATATTCCAGGATCAGCGACCAGCCAATGATCCATGCAAACAATTCCCCGAACGCCACATAAGCATACGTGTACGCACTCCCGGAAACTGGTACGGTACTGGCAAACTGCGCATAGGACAATGCTGTAAAAACGCACGCAATCGCCGTAAAAATAAAAAGTAACGACACCGCCGGGCCGCCATTGTAACTTGCAACCCCAATGGTACTGAAAATCCCCGCCCCTACTATCGCCGCTATTCCCAAAGAAACAAGGTCGCGGACACCCAATATCTTCGCCAGACCTCCATGCTCATTTGCTTTGGCATCTTTAAGAATTTGTTCAACCGTCTTTTTCCGAAATAGAGAAGAATTTTGTTTCATGCAGGGAGCTGATTGGCAAGTATCAGTATGTAATAAGTTTGGCTAAAATAACGATATTCTAACCTCATCCCCGCATCCATTGAAAATTTGTTCCGTGAATGCCAAAAAATCCATAGAAAATTCTTGGTTACGAAATCAAACGGCCGAAGATTGTGTTATCGACCTGACTTACCACCGTTCCTACTCCACTACTTCTTATGAAATTGTTTACTGCTTTACTCATTTTTATTCTACTTTCCGTCCAAGTCGGTTACGGACAAAGCATCAAGGCTTACACCACTGCGCAGGCTCACTCTCATAACGACTACGAGCGAAAAAGAGCTTTTGTGGACGCTTATGAGCAACAATTTGGTTCTGTGGAAGCTGATATATTCTTGGTCAATGACTCCCTTTTTGTAGCACATAATCTGAAAGACATTAAAGCTGAGCGTACTTTCCAGGCATTGTACCTGCGTCCGATTTTAGAACAGGTCCAGAAAAACGAAGGCAGCATTTATGCTCAAAAAGATATCCCGCTGCAATTGCTCATAGACCTGAAAACATCGGGTGAAGAAACGCTGGCTGCGCTGATCAAGGAATTGAAACCGCATCAGAAAGTACTGGCGCCTGTCGGCATGGTCAAAATCGTGGTGAGCGGCAATGTACCCGATCCCGCTTCATTCGAAAAATACCCCGCCTACATTTACTTCGACGGTCGTCCGGAAGTGACCTACACACCTGCACAGCTGGCACATATCGGGCTGATCAGCCAGGCTTTTCAAAAATATTCAAGCTGGAATGGTGAGGGACCTTTGCCCGAAAAAGAAAAAAAGAACATTCAGAAGATGATCACCCAAACACATGATCTTGGAAAAAAGGTACGTATATGGGCTACGCCGGACAATATCAACTCCTGGAAAACAATGATGGCGCTGGGTGTCGATTACCTGAATACCGACAAAGTAAGGGAAATGGGCGACTATCTGCGTACTGCCCCGAGGTAGTAAATCAAAATTAAATACGGATAAAATTAATTTTTAGATAGTATCAAATGGCATTAGGATAGTTATAGACTATATTGTATTGTTTTAGAATAAGTCAAACCATCCTTCATGTCTGCTGAACAAACCGCTGCGCTCAAAAAAGTTCTTAAACCTATACATCTTTGGGCCATCGCGGTCGGGCTGGTTATTTCCGGTGAATATTTTGGGTGGAATTACGGCTGGGGCGTTTCCGGAACCATTGGTTTTCTGATCGCCACAATAGTCGTCACGATCATGTATGTGACGTTCATTTTTAGCTTTACGGAGCTCACAACGTCGATTCCACAAGCTGGTGGGCCATTCTCATACGCATACCGGGCATTTGGCTGGTGGGGAGGATTGATAGCAGGCTACGCAACATTGGTAGAGTTTCTGGTGACACCGCCCGCTATTGCGTTTGCACTGGGGAGTTACTCCCATTTTCTGTATCCGTCGTTGCAGGTGCTCGAAGTTGCATTTGCCTGCTATGTGATTTTTATCCTGATCAATTTACTGGGAATCAAGGAGTCAGCGCTATTTTCATTGATAGTAACCCTGCTCGCTGTGGTTGAATTGCTGATCTACATTGGTATCGTTGCCCCCCATTTTTCATACAGCACATTTGTCGCTGAACCGATGCCCTTTGGCTGGGCTGGTGTCTTTGCCGCCTTACCTTTTGCGATCTGGTTTTACCTCGCTATTGAGGGTGTGGCGATGGTAGCAGAAGAAGTGGAGGACCCAAAGCGCACCATTTCGCTGGGTTACATTTACGGAATTTCGACATTGGTAGTACTGGCCATGGCCGTGATGATTTTTACGGGAGGCGTGGCTCCGTGGCGGCAGCTCAGCGAAATCGACTACCCATTACCGGCGGCACTCGGTATTGTACTGGGCCGCGACAACAGCCTTACGCAGCTTTTTGCCAGTCTCGGCCTTTTTGGATTAATCGCCTCTTTTCACGGTACCATCATTGGTTATTCCCGGCAGATTTTTGCATTGGCCCGTAGTGGTTATTTACCTTCTTTTTTGGGCAATGTCAACGCTCGTTTCCAGACTCCGCACTGGGCACTCATTGCCGGTGGGCTCGTGGGGTGCCTTGCACTTTTACTGGGCACTACCGACCAGGTGATCATTCTCGCAGCTTTGGGAGCTGTGGTGATGTACATGATCAGTATGGTGGCATTATTTGTTCTCAGAAGAAAGGAACCGCAACTTGAACGTCCGTTTTCAGTACCATTCTACCCCTTCTTTCCGGGAGTAGCGCTGGTTTTATCGGGTATTTGTTTAGTCGCGATCGTCTATTATAATGCAATGCTTAGTCTGTGGTTCTTTGCAGGGCTGGCGGTGATAGCTGCATTCTTTACCCTCACGGGAAGACATAAATCATTGTAAATTCGTTTCGGATCGATCAGAAGAACAATGTAAGGCTCAGTCTGGCGAAGAAAGGCGTACCTGGTGTGAAATGGATTTCCTCCACTGGCTCCTTTTCATTTTGCAGCCTGCTTTCCGTGTTAAATTGCGTTTCCTTCCATTTGGTATTCAACAGATTTTGAACTGAAAGACCGACATTGTATTTCTTTTTGGCATAATTAACCTGCATATCTCCAATGAAATAGCCTTTTGCTACAATCGAATTATCCTCATTAGCAGGGCGGTTAGCCATGTACCGGTAGCGAAGTGAGCCACTCAGCCCATTCGGCATTTGGAATGATAATCCACCGGTAGAGGTAAATAGCGGTGCTAATGGAAGATAATTCATTCCTTCCATTTCACCGATCGCCCGCGGCTTAGCCGAACTGATGTCGACGTCGGCATACAATGTTTTGGTCAATTGGTACCTTACAGAAAGGTCCAGTCCCTGCCTTTTCGACTTGCCGCTGGGTTCTATCACGCCCGCATCGCCAACGTAAACAAACTCCTGCTGCAACCAAAGATACCAGGCCGCTACATTGATAAACATTTTTGGAAAAGGCTTAAAAATTACACCCAGATCCGAGCCATAAGCTCCTGGTAAAATCTGTTTCCCTCCCTGCGGAACCACCACCCGGGTATCATTGGAGTGGAATCCTTTCCCTGAATTCAGGTACAGCTGCAGCCGGGGATTGAATGTGTAATAAAAATTCAGTTTGGGAGAAATAATGGCATCGCTGGCGTGTTTTTTAACAACCGGCTGTACCAGCAAGTCTTCATATTGGCTCCTGAAATAATCCAGCCTCAGTCCTGCATTGATCGTAAACCGGTCTGTAAGCTGAACCAATTCGTCGGCGTACACAGCTGCATTTAGTTCATTGACATTACCTAACTGATACGGATCCAATGTGATCGACCTGTTTTTGGTGTGCGACAATTCGGTACGATGTGTGAGATCGTGCCGGTATTGAGCGCCTAGTGTGGTAGTCCAGCTGGTTTTGCCAAGATATGTCTGTTTGGAAATGCTGCCATTATAGCCAAACAAGTTACGACGCTCTTTCTGGCGGATCTGGTCCCCGTTCAGAGAGTCTGCGAGGAAAAAAGTAAAATTGGAATACAGCTCAAAATTATAATTGCTGTAAAAAACCTGATTTTTAATCACATAATTAGAGGGCGTGACGGTTACGAACTGTGCATTGAAATTGGTACGACTCGTTTCACCTCCCTCTGTCGGGTCCACCGAACCATAAAATCCGATCGCACCTGACTCATAAGCACGATCCGGGATCTGGCCGGAGTGATTCCATTTACTCCAAAACGTCGAACCCGTCAGCGTAAGATTGGTATTGGGCGCCACGTGCCCGTGAAATTTGCCGACAAGGTTCAGCCGGTTGAAATTCTGCGGGTTGTCAAAGTAAGAATTGGTAAATGAATATTCAGAAGCAATGTAAGCCGCCTGGTTTTTATCCTTCCCTTTTTGTCCCAATAGATCGATCCCCGCTACGGCCCTGTACGAGTCATATTGGCCTGCTTCCAGTTTTACAAATGACTTTTCCAATGCATCCTTCGTCCTGAAATCAACCCAGCCTGCGGTTGTAAAATTACCCTTTTCAGCATTGTAGGGGCCTTTCTTGAAGTCTACACCCTGAACAAGTTCCGGAATCACAAAATGCAGGTCAGCGTAACCCTGCCCGTGCGCGTGCGAAACCATATTAACCGGCATTCCGTCGACAGTTAGCCTGATGTCGGTTCCGTGGTCCAGATCGAAACCTCTTAAAAATATTTGTTCCGCTTTTCCACCTCCTGCATGTTGACCAATGAAAAGGCCCGGTACCATTCGCAGGATTTCCTGAGAATTCGTAATGGGCCTCAGCTTAATGTCCATACTACTGATCAGTTGCTGATCGTGAGCGCGTTGCGAAGACACTACTACCTCGCTCAATTCCACATCAGCATGGGTCAGCAGGGTTTTGATAAATTCGGTCTTGTCGTTTTGAACCGAAACTTCTAACACCTGGGCTTTAAAACTGACATGAGATAGCTCAATCTTGTATTTCGATGCTACTAGCCCTTCAAATCGGTACTGTCCCAATTCGTTGGTCATAGTGGATTTCCCAAGTCCTGAAAGCTGTACCGTGACATCCTTCAAAGGCAGATTCGTTGCCTCATCGTACACGGTCCCGGATATACTTCCAAGGTGAGCGTAGGCACTCAAACTGATCAGAAACAGGCAGAAAGGCAGTAAATATCTTTTCATAATCAATGTTGGCAGGGTACATTATCGTCAACCGAAATGATCACAGTACAAACTTAGGGTTTGTTTTCTTAGCTTGTGCAAGCAATTTTTCACCCTGCGCCTTATTGCCCATCGCCAGTTCAATAGCACTCGCAATTTGTAGTACTTCCGGATCCTTGCTTCCAGTACTCAATGCCACTTTCATGTGTTCCTGCGCCTTGTCGTTATTTTTCTGTTTAAAGTAAGCGTTTGCAAGTGCGTGGTTAACGTCTATATTTTTAGGCCTTCTGGCATATTCTTTCAGTCCGTAAACGATTGCTGAATCCAGCTGACCAGTTTTAATGTAAAGTTTGCAAAGTTCAAGGTCCACTGCATGTCCCGAGGCTGCATCTTCGTCGAGCATCTTCACTACCTCTTTGTATTTAGCATTGGCTTTATCCTGATTGCCCTGCAAGGCATATATATCAGCCATTTCTTCATGAAAAGAAAACTCGGGCATGATCTTGGCTGCTTTTTCAAGCTCTGCCAATGCCTTGTCATATTCTTTTCTTGCTTTGAAAATCTGTGACTGACCACGCAATGCGAACGCATAACTTGGGCGCATGCTCAGTATTTCCTGATATTGTATCTCGGCATCTTTCAATTGGCCGGTCGTTTCGTATAAATGTCCCAATGTGTTTTTACTCCAGCATTGCGGCTCGGAGCCAGGTAAGCCAGCCTGCACGGCCAGTTTCATCGCGGAAATAGCACCGGCATAGTTTCCATAAATCTCACGCAGATAGGATGCGCGCGAGTAAGCTTCCAGCGAAGGTTTCAGCTCCTGCATCTTGTCGGACATGGCCACTGCTTCGTCATAGTTGCCCAATTCCACATTGGCGTCTACCAGTACTCCATACACGTAAGCATTGTTTGGATTGATCTGTCTTGCTTTTTCTGCCAGTTCTCTGGCCTCCGCAAACTGGTGCTGCGACATTTTCACCGACGCTTTGAATGTAGTGGCTTCAAAGTTTTTCGGTTCAATGGCCAGGACCCCGTCCAGCATTTTCAGCACTGCAGGGTAATAGTAAGGGTGTTCCCCGGTAATCCGCGCCTCTGCCAAATATATCACCACTACCTGCAAACGGGCTTTTACATCCCTGGGGTTTTCTTTGATTTTTGTTTTTAATTCTTCAACCTTTTCTTTGGTCTTTGACCATTCGACAGCCGTAGCCAGCTCACCATGCCTTTCAAACAACGCCGGAATATCGGTACTGGCAGTGTTGTTCTGAGGTGTTTCAGTTTTTTTCTTTTCGGTACATCCCAGCTGGGTAAGTACCATGATAGCGATGCAAAGGGTAGTAATATTTTTCATGATACCAATTGTGAGGTTTAAAGAAGGCCGGAGATCAATGTGTAACCACCTCTCCCCGGCCCTGTAATAGTTAATGCAATTATTTACGAAGAATCTTAACCGTGTACTTATTCTCAGCAGTCATTACTCTCAGGTAGTAGATACCGGATGGACCTGACAGTTTCACAGAACGACGTTCCGAAGCACTTGCTTTGGATATCACTTGCTGGCCATACACTTGTCCTTTGCTGTTAGCCAGGTCAAGCTGAACTCTTTTGCCAGCTGCGCCTCTGATCTCGATCATTACTTCGTCGTTGGTAGTAGGGTTACCCATGATCACCGCCGACAATGGTACAGGCTGAGTCTCAGTTCCTGCTACACCCTGCCGCCAGGTCATGCCACATTTTGCACGGAAGTCGAACATCATCGTCACTTCGGAAGTAGGATCATTGACGTAACGTGCTTTGGCCCAAAGTACGCCGCTGCTGTTGCCATCTGCGAAAAGCTCAGATTCCACCATGCGGTTCACGCTGGTACCCCAGCCTCCATTTACAACGCCTGCTGCTGAGTATTCCACTGTTTTAGCAGGATCTCCGCCCGAACGTTCGAAAGTGAAGCTACCGGTTGTACAGTTGAAATTAGTGATGGCTACTGCCAATGGCTGTTCAGTTGCCGGTTTAGCACCTTCGTAGCTTGGTCCGCGGAAGCCTGGCCATGGGTTTTGCAGGTAAGGGAAATTGGCTTTCAATGTGGTGTCGTTTTTGGTTACACCTGCATTGAATGTCAACACACTTAACAAGTTTGGCGTTACAGGGCTAGCCGTCACACCCGGAGTAAAATCGTCATACCATAAACCAATGGCAGCCAATACAACTCCACCTACTGCTTGCAATTCAATGGTAGTCACGTCATCTTCCAGGCGGCGTCCGTTAGGGAAACCATCCATGTTAGGGATCCATTGCAGATCTTTGTTACCATTGTAAGCAGGATCTGTCAAACCTAGCGCAGCAGCCTGAACAAGTCCTAATGAACTGAATTTAGGATCATTACGGGGCGTTGCAGGAACGGCCATGTTCAACCGCAACCAGTCACCCAATGTAGGAAGGAAGTTGTGGATAAATGGTTTTCCAGCCGCCAGCGGGTTGCCTTCTTTGCCGGTAGCAAGCTGATAAGGAGGCAAATTAGGTACACCGGTGTAGAAAATGGGCAGGATATCCACAGCACGAGGGCTGGTTGCATCCGGCAATAACACACTTCCAAATGCTGCTTCGGAAAGCGCAGTGCCGTCCAATGCCGGATTTCCTTTTAAGCCGTACAAACCAGCTTTTCCATTACGGAAATCGAATGATCCCAATGATTTGCTTTGAATGCGCAATGGAGCAAGTCCAGGTACTGCTGTTCCAAACTGCGAATCATCCATATACAATGCCAACTCAGGGTTAGTGAAGTATTTGGCGAATTGAAGGTCATTGGCTGGGGAAGTTGCATTCCACTTGTCTTTCATGCCAATTGGAATAACTGCTTCGTTAGTCAATGGCATACCCAGACGAGATACCTGTACCCAGTCACCATCATAGCCTACATCACCGCCGCTATAGAGGGTTGTGATTTTTTTACGGCTTGATGAAGCGTACACACCGATTACGTAGTCAGGATCCAGAATGGTAGATGCGTCGGCAACCATTTTGTGGCTTTTTTGCAAAGTAGCAACCGGCACTTCGATTACGATTGAATGGCAGTTGAATTTAGCCACACCATCTCTCGCACCTGATTTACGCACATTACCAAGGTCAAATATTCCACCCAGGTCCACAAAGAACGGATCGTCGACCGGACCGCAGAATATTTTCTCGCCGGTGCTGGCTGTCATGATGGACTTCGTAACCAGCGCGTCATAGCTTGAACCTAAGCCTACTGTTTTGTTATCGATAGACCGTGGACCAATGTGTGGAGGAGGAACTGTACCGTTAGAAACGATAGTCGTAAAGCTCTGTCCGCCATCGGTACTGCGTTCGCAGGTATAGCTGGTTTTAAGATTTTCTTTGCCTAACCGGATCAGGAAGAACGTCGAAGGGTCCTCATTCATTTTCTTGAATGTGAAACGGTAAACGATATCTGCACCCGGTGTGGCAGCATTGTTATCTACGTGTACCTCGTAACGGATGTTTTCTCCGAAAGAGTACCAGTTTGGACCACCCGCTGGATGTTCAAATGGTATGTAGTTGGCTACAAGGACGATATTTTCCTTGTTTACAGGACTTTTGAAGGCATAAACGTCTGTGTTATCTGCCAGTGGATCATTTGAGATTAAAGGGGCTTCACGGTGCGAAGAAGCTACCGATTGGCCTGACCCGATACAAATCGTGGCCAGTATCCCGATCAGATATAAAAGATTTTTCATATTACACTATTGTTATAAAGTGATGGGATCAGAATCGGGCTTTTTCCGGATAGTCATACCCTCTCCAAGGATTGGCGAGATAAGGGAATGCTGCTTTTAAAGCCGCATCGTTCTTAGTCGGCCCCGAGGTAAATGTCAAAACGTTCAGCAGTTGCTTGGAAACAGGCGCCTGAGCGGTTGCATCGTCATAAAACAGACCCACCGCAGCAAGTACGATACCCGAAACTGCCTGCAATTCGATGGTAGTTACATCGTCTTCCAAACGTCGTCCATTAGGGAAACCGTCCATATTAGGTATCCATTGCAGGTCTGCATTGCCATTGTAAGCAGGATCCGTAATCCCCAGAACTGCCGCCTGAACCAAACCTAATGAACTGAACTTAGGATCATTACGCGGTGTAGCAGGTACAGCCATGTTCAGCCGCAGCATATCTCCCAATGTAGGCAGGAAGTTGTGGATGAATGGTTTACCTTTTGCCAGCGGGTTGTTGTTTTTGCCCGTCGCAAGTTGATATGGAATCAGGTTTGGAACGCCTGTGTAGAAGATAGGCAGCAAATCCACCGCTCTTGGACTCGCATTATCAGGCAAAAGAATGGTGCCGAATATCGCATCGTCAAGCGCTGTGCCGGTCAATGCCGAAGCGCCTTTTAATCCATACAAACCTGACTTGCCGTTACGGAAGTCAAATGCGCCCAATGAATTGGATTGGATACGCAGTGCATTCAGCGATGGTACGGCAGTACCAAACTGAGAATCGTCCATATACAAAGCCAGTTCAGGATTTTTGAAATAACTGGCAAATTGAAGGTCATTTCCTGCGTAAGGCGTTACTGAGTTCCATTTGTCTTTCATGCCCAGCGGGATCACGGCTTCGTTGGTCAATGGCATACCCAGGCGCGATACCTGTACATATTTGCCATCATAAGCAACGTCTCCACCACCGTACAGTGTTTTGATCATCTGACGGCTGGCCGAAGCCCACACACCGATCACAAAATCAGGGTCCAGAATGGTAGAAGCTTGTCCTACACTCTTTCCGTCTTTTTGCAAAAGGGCAACCGGGACTTTAATGGCAATGGTATGCACATTGAAACGGCTCAGGCCATCTTTGGGGGCATTGGTTTTATTGCCCTCCGGACGGAAGTTGCCTACATCAAAAGCCCCTGCCAGGTCCACAAAGAATGGATCGTCGACTGGTCCGCAGAAAACTTTTTCACCACTTGAAGCAGTAGCGATCGCTTTTTCAACCAGTGAATTGTAATCCGGAGCTTCCAATCCCACTGTCTTGCCTTCGATGGAACGTGGCCCGATGTTATTTGGAGGCACTATCCCATTAGCAATAATGGTAGTGAACGATTGTCCACCATCCATACTCTTTTCACACTTGTAAGTCGTTTTTAGGTTTTGTTTGCCTAAACGAATGTTGAAAAAAGTGGTAGGATCTTCGTTGGTACTGGAAAAAGTGAACCGATAAGTAATATCGTCACCAGCCGTAGTGGTTTTGTTTTTAATGTGAATTTCGTAACGCACATTAGGACCGAAATTGAAGTAGTTCGGCCCGCCTTCCGGAGATTCAAAAGGGATGTAATTCGCGATAATCGTAATGGAATTGGGATCATCGGGGCTTTTGAAAGCATACAGATCCGTGTTGTCGGCCAACGGATCATTGGAAATCAGAGGTGCCTCCCTGTGACTGGAGGCGTAGCTGCCTAAGGAACAGAGCAGCGTTGCCAAGCTCAGGACACCATTCCTGAGCCTGCAAAGACCCAAACTAGAAACTTGCATGAGGTAGAAGTTTAAACTATGAAAAAAAGGAATTAAGATTGGAAATGAATTCTGTAAACTAAATTGTAACCGATTGCTTCGTTATATTCGCATAAGCAAATACCAAAAACGCTGTTAAAGACTCGCCGCAACTATTATTGTGAAGGTAGATTGAAGGCTATTCACCCGGTAATGACAGACATACGCGGTTACACCGCGATCAGATCATATTTGAGAAAAGAAATATGAAATCTTGTTAAATGCAGTTAAATATAACTTTTTTGACAATAATTATAAGTTTATTGTTTGATTAAAAAGATATTACCGACCTGGGCCAAGGTGCTCTTAGTCCGGGAAGGATTCCAATCAAATTACTGACTATCAATATATTAATGTGATTTTAATCTACAATCAATTCTATTTTGGCCAGCAACTAGTATGAAATAAAAAGTGGTCACATATAATTAATTCGTATATTATCGTGCATTTTTGATTTTGCGAGAATGTACAGCATCATGTTTTCAAATACGTAAATCCCATTTTAATCACTTATTCCGTCGCGTAAGGGTTGAATGCTTAAATTTTAAGATGAATATTCTAATTGTTGAAGACGACTTTATTATCGCAAAACATCTGCAGTTTTTACTCAACGGATTTGGCTACGAGGCCAATGACGTTGCTTCGGATTATACAACCGCCACCGAGCTCCTGAATAGCAAAGTGTTTCATCTTGCGCTGTTGGATATCAATCTCAATGGTTACCAGACCGGGATTGACCTCGCACATTACATCCGGGAAAATTTCAAGATCCCTTTTCTGTTTCTTTCAAGCCACGACGACATTGCCGTGGTGAATGCTGCATTGGCAGCTGCGCCCCACGCTTTTTTGCAAAAACCATTTCAAAAAATCACGGTATACACTGCCGTAAAGCTCGCTTTGAAAAATTACCGTCTGGCTGCCCTGGCGGGAGAAACGGATGTGGAAGAGAAGGAAGACACCACGGTGATCAAGGATGCGTTGTTCATCAAGGAAAAGCACATGTTCACAAAAATACTCCTGGCTGACATCCTATATATAAGAAGCGACGATAACTATCTCGAACTACATACCGCCAAAAAGAAGTATACGATCCGGGAAACGCTGAAAAATATGATCCAGCAGCTGCCGGTTAACTTTTTCTTCCGCGTTCATAAATCCTTTATTATTAACCTCAATGCGATCACAGCCATTGATTATGTGCATGTGATGATCAATGACATTGAGATACCGATCACGAACGATAATCGGAATGAATTGCTGAGCAGGATCAAAACATTTTCCTGAAAAAAGTCTTCCATTCACTGCCTTTTTCCGTCACCCACACTTTTACCAACTTCACCCCCGGAAAGTTGGACTTCACCACATTGATTTGTGAGGTATTACACTACGAACTAATTTTATAGCATGTAATACCCTCTTCTATTATTCATATATATTCTACCCCGATTAGGTGCCTGGGCTTCATTAAAAAATAATTAAAAATAATTTGTAGCTCAGGCATCCTTTTTACGCAAAAATACGTATCTAACAAAGGAATAGACGTTTTTGCATAAATATTTGCATTATGCACACATTGCTTGCATTTCAAACCTAAACTAAATTTTACCATCAGTTTTTTAATTTAATATCGTTGAGAATAATTAAACATCCCCGGGAAATTATCCCTGGGATGTTTTGTGTGTCACTAACCCGTGAAAATCCCGATTCAGGGGTAGATTAGGTACTTCTTCCTCATTGTTTTATAATCAGACAACCCCGGCTCCCAGCTCTTTCTGATCTCATCCTCGGAAGCTCCCGCAATGATTTGTTTCTTCAAATTTTCAGTTCCGGACAGCTTGTCAAAGTCTCCCATTTGCTTGCTTTGCGTTCTATCGAAAAACAGGGCCTTATCCGGATAGGCATTGTACATTTCGATCAGCCACTTCAGATTTATCTGACCTGTTTTTTCGATGTGCTTCATATCATATTTGCGCAGGTCCAGTCCGTAACATTCGGTGTCTTGGTGTAAAGGTGTTTCACTCATGCCTTTAATACTCTTCGGGGTGAATGAAAAATCATACTTCCCTTTCAGCAAAGGCGCACCAAGCACCGTGAAGGGCATATAGGTACCCCGCCCCTGGCTCACGATCGTACCTTCGAACATACATATATGCGGATACAACATGACGGACTGCTGCGTGTTCAGGTTAGGCGACGGCATCACCGGCAGCGTATAAGGTGTATTATGCGTGTAATTTGCTACTTTAATGATTTTGAGCTTACACTGCATTTTGTTGGGCAGCCACCCCTCTCCATTGATCATTTGAGCAAATTCAGCGATCGTCAACCCGTGGGTGATGGGTATCTTGTACATACCTATGCCCGAATGCAGGTGGTCTTCCAGAACCGGACCGTCTACCATAAAGCCATTTGGGTTAGGCCGGTCAAGAATGAGCATTTCCTTATTGGTTTCCGCGCAGGCCTCCATCACGTGACCCAATGTATTGATATAGGTATAAAATCTGGCCCCAACATCCTGAATGTCGAATATCATCAGATCGATAGTCGCCATTTGCTCTTTCGTAGGCTTTTTTTGTTTACCATAAAGCGAAATAGCAGGAATACCCGTTTTGGGATCGATGCTGTCATTTACTTTATCACCATTACTGGCCGTCCCCCTGAAACCATGCTCTGGCCCGAAAATCGTCACAATGTTAACACCCAGCGCCACCAGGCTATCCACAATTGGTTTGCTACCAATGATAGAGGTCTGGTTTACCAGGATGCCCACTTTCTTACCTTTCAAATAAGTGACATACTCACCGATCTGGTCGGCACCTGTAATGGGCATTTTCGCTTTCGCCGTACCACCGGCAGTATTCAACGAATCGTCTTCCGTTACCGTCGGACTTTTCTGCGAGGTGGAATTAATACAATTACTGTTCAGGCAAAGTGTGGCAGAAAGGCCAAGAGTAAAGAATACGGTTTTCATGGGATAGGAATTTACTGGCTAAAATAGTATTTAATGCCACGAATGCACTAATCGGCACGAATATTCGTGTCAATTAGTGCATTCGTGGCATTAAAATAACTTCATTTGCCCGCCTCTCATAAACTGTGTGGTATCCAGTTCAGGCATCTCTTTTTCCTTGAAATATTTCCTGCACGCCATATCATGAAGCTGTTTGATATGCTCCGCAAAATTACCTTCGCCCACCATTCTAATACCAAATCTGGAATCATTGACGGCACCGCCATGACATTCTTTAATCTGGTTCAAAACTTTCGCCGCACGATCGGGAAAATGATGATTTATCCATTCTTCGAAAAGCATTGCGATAGCGCCATTGAGCCTCACAACCGTGTAATGTGCCCAATACGCACCATTTTCGGCAGCAGCCTGAACGAGAGCAGGAATTTCATGATCATTAAGTCCAGGAATAATGGGAGCAGTCATAACACCCATCGGAATGCCGGCTTCATGTAATGTTTTGACGATCTGCAATCTCCTCTTTCCGGTTACTGTCCTGGGTTCCAATGCACTTCTCAAATCCTCGTTCAATGATGTGATCGACACCGCCGCGCGAACCAGATTCAGCTTCGCCATTTTTTCCAGGATATCAATGTCCCTTAAAATCAAAGCATTTTTAGTGAGCAAACTTACCGGATTCCTGTACCTCAAACAGATTTCAAGCAGTTGTCTCGTCAGTTTGTATTTCTTTTCTCCGGGTTGATAACAATCGGTATTACCTGAAATGTGAATATTTTTGGGCTCCCACTTTTTGGAATTAAAAAGCTTTTCCAGCAGCTGCGGTGCATTTTTCTTGACGACGATCTTGGTTTCAAAATCCAGTCCGGCAGAGTAGCCCAAATACTCATGGGAATTCCGCGCATAGCAATAAATGCAGCCATGCTCGCAGCCACGGTAGGGATTGATGGAATGAAAATTGGGTAGATCGGGACTGTCAGATACGCTTAGCAGGGTTTTGGATTCTTCTTCAATAAATTGGGTTTTGGGATTTACCTCGGGATCTTCCCATTGTTGCCAGTCCTCGGAAGTGTACTCGATCTCGTTTTTGAAGAACTTGTTGCGGGGATTGATCGCAGCACCCCTCCCTCTTGCCCGGTTGTCCATTTGTTGATGATTTTCATTTGTTGATGATGTTTTTTGATAATGAAGAATGTAGTGTGTAAAAAGACTTGCCAGGTTTCCAAAACCTGGCAAGTCTCGCTTGTTATTTAATATACCTGAAATCTTCGTCGCCTTTTAATGAAAGCAGTACGTCGTACATCAGCTGGATTACGTTTTTCACATCCTCCTTATGTACCATTTCAACCGTCGTATGCATGTATTTCAATGGCAAAGAAATCAGTGCTGATGCAATACCTTCCGTCGAATAGGCAAAAGAATCGGTATCCGTGCCTGTGGAGCGGCTTACTGCCTGGCGCTGGAAAGGGATCTTTTTCTCGTCAGCAACCTGAATGAGCAGGTCGCGTACATTGTTTTGCACCGCCGGACCATAGCATATCACCGGCCCATTACCACTTTTCAGGTCCCCTTGCTCTTTTTTATTATACATAGGCGACTGCGTATCATGCGTCACATCTGTCACAATGGCCAGGTTTGGCTTTAACCTGCGTGAGATCATTTCTGCTCCACGAAGTCCTATCTCTTCCTGTACCGCATTGACCACATACAATGTAAAGGGTAGGCGCACATTGTTTTCATGCAACATTCTCGCTACCTCGGCGATCATGAAGCCGCCCATACGGTTGTCCAGCGCGCGACCGAGGTAATACTTATCATTCAGCTCATCAAGGCCGTCCGCAAAAGTGGCGACAGTACCTACGTGGATGCCCATTTCAAGTACTTCCTCCTTCTTCGCCGCGCCCACGTCGATAAACAGTTCATGCACTTTCGGAACCTGGTCTTTGGCTACGTCACGCACGTGGATCGCCGGCCATCCGAAAACACCTTTGACAACTCCTTTCGCTGTATGAAGATTAACCCGCATTGAAGGCGCTATCGCCGCATCCGAGCCACCATTACGGCGAACGTGAATGTAGCCGTCATCGGATATGTAGTTGACAAACCACGAAATTTCATCCGAATGAGCCTCGATAACCACTTTGTAATCCTGTCCCGGACCGATAACGCCTACGGCAGTACCGTACACATCTATAATTTCTTCTTCAATATAGGGCTTAATGTAGTCGAGCCATATTTGCTGACCTGTGGATTCAAAGCCGGTCGGCGAGGCATTGTTCAAATACTTATAAAGAAACTCTCTGCTCTGATCTGACATACTGTTTATTTAAATTACTTAATATCAATGGTTGCTGTTTTGCAATTTATTCCCTTTTACAAATACTTCCAAAATGCCCAGAAAGTCCTTGTTTTTAAATAGTCAAGATCCCCCTGGTTCTGGTAAGCTTCCTTTTCAAAAGAGATATGAAGATAGGCTAAATAATGCTTTCTGTACCGGGCCAGCCGGATTAAATATTCGGTCAGATACCAGATGTAAAATACGATCAGACCGAGTTCCAGCTGCTGCTTCAAATGGATGCGCTCATGGTTCAGAAAAAAACGATCAGGCGATTTTCGCCTCGAAAGAATGAATGGAAAAAAGGCCATACCTTCTACCCAAAGGAAAGAAACGGTTAATAAAAAGCCTTTGAATTTCATATTGGAGCTGTTAGCTGCTAGCTATTAGCGGTTAGGGGGTTTTGTGTTTAGAGCCTACATGTAAATGTCACAAAATTGGTCAAAATAGCTAACAGCTAACAGCTAACAAAAAGGACCGCGATGCCACTGGCATTGCGGTCCTTTTTGTTAGCTGGAAAATCTATTCGATGAACCTGCTTATATCCAATACTTCAAATTCCATCATACCGGCCGGAACTTTGATCTCTGTTGTTTCTCCGACTTTTTTGCCCAGCAGGCCTTTACCGATCGGCGAACCCACCGAGATTTTGCCTGTTTTCAGATCCGCCTCTTCCTCCGACACAAGTGTGTAAGTGACTTCCATTCCATTTTTACGGTTTTTGATCTTCACTTTCGAAAGAACAGCGACCTGAGAGGTGTCAATTGACGACTCATCGATCACCCTTGCATTTGACATAATTTCTTCCAGCTTAGCGATTTTCATTTCATGCATTCCCTGCGCATCTTTCGCCGCGTCATATTCTGCATTTTCACTCAAATCACCCTTGTCCCGCGCTTCTGCAATTTGTTTTGCAATCTCCGTGCGGCCCTTGGTTTTCATATCATTCAGCTCATTCTTCAGCTTATTTAATCCTTCTTCCGTATAGTATGAAATCTTAGCCATGACCCTAGTTTAGTTTATAAGTCTTACAATTTTTGAAATTTTGCAAAAAAAAAGAACGGCTCTAAGACCGCTCTACAAGAGTAATACACTCGTAGCAGGAGGTTAGAAAACCTTATCTTTTCGGTTGATATATGATTTTGTCTTCACCATAATTTTCTGTTAAGAACGACAAAAATAACAATATTTGTAAATGGTTACACGATTTTTATCCAAAAGCGACCACATGTATGTCAAAACCATTGAGAATAATTTTTATGGGAACGCCCGAATTTGCAGTCCCTAGTTTACAAAGTCTGGTAGAGCATCATTCTAATGTAGTGGCAGTCATCACGGTACCGGATAAACCAGCCGGACGTGGTCAGAAACAAACAAAATCACCGGTAAAAATATATGCCGAAGCACAAGGTATTCCTGTACTTCAACCCGAAAAGTTAAAAAATCCCGAATTTTTAGAAGAATTGAGATCATTGAATGCTGATTTGCAGGTAGTAGTCGCATTCCGGATGTTACCGGAGGTGGTGTGGAGTATGCCCACGAAGGGTACATTTAATCTACATAGTTCGCTGTTGCCCCAATACCGCGGTGCAGCGCCGATCAACTGGGCCGTGATCAATGGTGAAACAGAAACGGGCGTTACGACATTCTTCATTGAAAAGGACATTGACACCGGCAAGATCATTTTTCAGGAAAAAGAAAGCATTCATCCTGACGATGACGCAGGTACATTGTATGAACGTCTGATGCAGCTCGGCGCACAACTGGTTGTAAAAACCGTCGATGCGATCACCGAAGGCAACTACCCACAGGAACCACAGGACGAAACTGAGAACATCAAGTCAGCCCCGAAAATTTTCCGTGAGACCTGCGAGATTAATTGGAACCGGCCGACTGAGGATATCCATAATTTCGTACGTGGGTTATCGCCCTACCCCGCCGCCTGGGCGACATTGAATGGGTTATCCTGCAAGGTATTCAAGACAAAACCAGTGGAGTTCTCGGGCGAAGCCCAACCAGGCGAATTCGCTACAGACCATAAATCCTACCTGAACTTCCGCACCTCTGACGGCTGGCTTTCCATTGAAACGTTGCAATTGGAAGGTAAGAAGCGAATGGATATCGGGGATTTTTTGAGGGGGAACCGGTTGTAGGGTTGGTGCCCAGGTGGCATTTTCGCAAAGGTTACATGCCCAAAGGCATTTGGAAACGGGTTGTGATTCCGAGTTGCTACCAAGATTGCATGCCTAACGGCATTGAAAACAATGCAGGTCACTTAGTTATGTAATCTCGGTAGCCGCCGCGCGGTAGCGAAAAAGTCATTGACATCATCAGTAAAATCCCGTCAGGGATGTAACCTAGGTAGCAAAAAATAATAAACGTTATCATTGAAATCCCGTCAGGGATGTAACAATACACATCACGCCGCTAACCTACATTCGTTAAACAAAATTTGCCCAACCCTAACAACCAAACCAATTCAATGCTCATATCAATCATAGTGGCGGTTTCTGAAAATGGGGCCATTGGGAAAGACAATCAGCTACTCTGGCGGTTGCCTGATGACCTGAAACGATTCAAGCAGTTAACCCTGAACCACCCCATGATCATGGGTAGGAAGACGTTTGAATCTATTGGCAAAGCATTGCCTGGCCGGACTTCCATTGTCGTTACGCGGAATCCTGATTTTAAATTTGACGGTGTAATGACGGCCAGCTCGTTGG
This sequence comes from Dyadobacter sp., assembly GCF_039919315.1. Lineage (GTDB taxonomy): Bacteria > Bacteroidota > Bacteroidia > Cytophagales > Spirosomataceae > Dyadobacter. Next base: position 169,341 of record NZ_JBDSFX010000108.1, read on the forward strand.
AAGATGCCTTGTCGAAAGCGCGGGAACTGGAAGATCAGGAGGCATTTGTCGTCGGCGGCGGCGAGTTGTACAAATTAGCCCAGTCTCTCGCTGATCGAATGTACATTACCGAAGTCGATACCATTATTGAGGGTGATACTTTCTTTGAAATTATGGAGCCATCAAGCTGGATCGAAACGGAACGCGTTGTTCATGAGGCTGATGATCGACATAAATTCACATTTGAATTCGTAAATTATATTAAGAAAGCGGATTTATGAGTACTTTTGTGGCCGCGTAACCCTAAGTGACTCAATTAAGAATGCAAATAGATGTTGAAACCCTTAGTATAGAATTAACCACGATCCCTTCTGATAAACGACCGGTGTTCATCACCGGGAACTTTTGCAAGTGGCTTCCTGACCTCGAAGAATTCAGGATGACAATGATCAATCCCGGAGAGTATCAGTACCAATTCCCCGACGACCTGGAACTACCCAATCCCCTGGAATACAAATATACCCGCGGCGGCTGGGACCAGGTGGAACTTGACCAATTTGGCAAACCTTACGGAAACAGGGTCATTACCAAGCTGGAAGGTGTGGTACAGGACAATGTAATACGCTGGCAGAAAGACCCTTTCAAAAAAGTAGACTACACGCCGATCGTCGAAATACTTTCGGAAACATTCAAAATTCCACAACTCGACAGGGCCCGCCGCATTCACGTGCTCTTGCCACACGACTACCACGACAGACCTGATCAGCGTTACCCGGTACATTATATGACCGATGCGCAAAACCTGTTCGGAGAAGGATCTGAGTATGGCAATTGGAAAATAGATATGAGCCTAACCAAGCTTGCCAAAGAGGGTAAAGCCAATGTAATTATCGTGGCGATAGAGCATGGAGGCGAGGATCGCATTCAGGAACTTTCACCTTATGACAATCCCAAACTCGGAAAAGGATTAGGCGCATTGTTTCTTCGATTTATTACGGATACATTGAAACCGCATGTCGATGCGAAGTACAGGACAAAAACGGACCGGTTGAATACCGGCATCGGAGGAAGTTCGGTGGGTGGATTGCTGAGTGTTTATGCAGCTTTAATGTTCCCGCATGTTTTCGGAAAGCTGATGATCTTTTCTCCTTCCCTTTGGATTTCGCAGCGGGTATATTTCGACGCGATACATTTCTTTGAACCCTTCGAGTCACGGATTTACCTGTACGCCGGGGGGAAAGAAGGTGCCAATATGATCGCTAATTTCAAAAAATTTCATGAAACACTTGAAAATCAGCGCTTTGGATACGACCGTGTCAAGATACAGACATCCATTGATCCGATAGGAGAACATAGCGAAAAGCAATGGAGCAGAGAATTTCCTATTGCTTTCAATTGGTTATATGCTGAATAGAAGCAAAAAGAGGAGATAATTTCTCCTCTTTTTGCTGGTACTTACTACAATATGTACTGACTCAAATCCCGGTTCTTCACCAGATGCGCGAGCTTTTCTGAAACCAGGCCGGCGGTAACGACAATGTGGCTGTCTGAGCCGATGACATCCGGAATGTCAAACATAAAATCATTGAGCAACAAGCTCATGACCGTTTGCAGACGCCTTGCACCAATATTTTCTACTTCGCTGTTTACTTCAAAAGCAATTTTCGCAATCTCACGAAGCGCACCGTCTTCAAATTCCAGCTCCACGCCTTCCGATGCCATCATGGCTTCGTACTGCTTGGTCAATGCATTTTTTGGCGTTTTCAGTATTTGGTAAAAGTCAGATTCTGTGAGACTGTTCAGTTCCACCCGGATTGGGAAACGTCCCTGTAATTCGGGGATCAGGTCTGACGGCTTGGAAACATGGAATGCGCCGGCAGCTACAAAAAGAATGTGATCTGTATGAATTACGCCATGTTTAGTATTCACAGCACTCCCTTCCACGATTGGAAGCAGGTCGCGCTGTACACCTTCGCGGCTCACATCAGGCCCGCTGCCCCCGGCCGAACGGCTTGATGCTACTTTGTCAATTTCGTCAATGAAGATAATGCCAAGGTTTTCGGCTTTTTGAATCGCCTCGATCTTCACCTCATCCATATCGATCAGCTTGGAAGCTTCTTCGTCGAGCAGTATTTTTCTAGCTTCCTCTACTGTAACCTTGCGTTTTTTCCCGCGACGCGGCATCATATTACCGATCATTTCCTGAATGTTCATCATCGAAACGTCGTCCACAGCTCCACCGATCATACCCACACTCGGCGACTGGTTTTGCTGTACTTCAATGTCAATTTTGCGACTGTCGAGTTCTCCGTTTCTTATTTTTTCGCGAAAACGCTCTCTGGTACGCTGGTTCAATTCAGCATCATCATCCGGCATGGTATCGGATGTACCGTTTTCGGCTTTTACTTTCGTTGCGCCTGCTCCGTGGATCGGAGGAATGAGTGCGTCGAGGATAATGTCCTCCACTGCCTGCTCTGCCTTTAATTTAACTTCCTCTTTCTTCTGTGTGCGCACCATTCCCACCGCCTGCTCCACCAGGTCGCGGACCATGCTTTCCACGTCCCGGCCCACATACCCTACTTCCGTGAATTTAGAGGCTTCTACTTTTACAAATGGAGCGTCGGCGATTTTGGCCAACCGGCGTGCGATCTCGGTTTTACCTACGCCCGTCGCGCCGATCATTAATATGTTGTTGGGAATAATTTCTTTCTGAATATCCTCAGGGCTATTCATTCGCCTCCACCGGTTGCGCAATGCAATAGCGACATTGCGTTTCGCGTCATTTTGTCCGATGATGTATTGGTCAAGTTCGAAAACGATCTGACGGGGGGTAAGGCGGTTTAAGTGTTCAGTCATTGTGATTTTATATCGATACGTAACTTAGATGTAAATATATATACGATGAAATGGGGAACTGGTCACAATACTCTGCAATTATCCAAAGGCAATTTCAGATCACCATCCATTTCTTAACTTAACGTCTTAAAGAACTATGCCGGTACAAAATGTCATGTTGAGGCCTAATGCGGCAAATCTTTTGAAGGGATACTTTATGTTACCCGACCTTACATTACTTTTGTTGACTATCTCTTTTTCTGATTCAATATAAAGAATTGTCCTTAACATGAAAAAACTCCTTTATTGCCTTTTTGTACTGTTTATATCAAGCCCTCTTCTGTACGGACAATCGGCCGCCAACACCGATCTGGTAGATCTTGTGAATCCGTTGATGGGAACCCAATCCAAGTTCAGTCTTTCTTCCGGTAACACCTACCCCGCTATTGCATTGCCCTGGGGAATGAATTTCTGGATGCCTCAAACCGGCAAAATGGGAGATGGATGGAGCTATATGTATGATTCCGAGAAAATCAGAGGCTTCAAACAAACCCACCAGCCAAGTCCATGGATCAATGACTACGGTCAATTCTCCATCCTGCCGATCACTGGAAAACTGAAAATCGATGAAGAAAGCCGTGCGAGCTGGTTTTCGCACAAAGCAGAAGTTGCCAAGCCCCATTACTATAAGGTTTACCTGGCCGACTATGATGTTACTACCGAAATAGCGCCGACAGAACGTGCAGCCCAATTCCGTTTTACATTCCCGAAAGAAGATAGTTCGTTTGTCCTCGTAGATGCTTTCGACAGAGGTTCCTACGTGAAAGTTATTCCTTCCGAACGTAAGATCATTGGTTACACTACCAAAAACAGCGGTGGTGTACCATCTAATTTCAAAAATTATTTCGTCCTCGTTTTTGACAAAGCATTTACATTTTCATCTGCTTTTCATGGCAAAACTTTGGCAAAAGATACATTGGAACTGAGCGCTGCACATGTGGGTGCGGTGGTAGGTTTCAAAACAAAAAAAGGCGAACAGGTTAGCCTCAAAGTAGCATCGTCATTTATCAGCGCTGAGCAGGCAGAATTGAACCTGCAACGTGAAGTAGGCAATGATTCCTTTGATGTAACCAAAGAAAAAGGCCGCAAGGCTTGGAATGACGAACTTTCCCGCATTAAAGTGGAAGGAGAGAACATTGACCAGATCCGCACATTTTACTCCTGCCTTTACCGCGTGCTTCTGTTCCCAAGAAAGTTTTATGAATTTGACAAAGCCAATAAGGTAGTACATTACAGCCCCTACAATGGTGAGGTTCGTCCGGGTTATATGTTCACGGACAATGGTTTCTGGGATACATTCCGCGCCGTTTTCCCATTCTTTACATTAATGTACCCTACCCTGAATTCGCATATTATGGAAGGCCTTGCGAATGCCTACGATGAAAGCGGTTTCCTTCCTGAATGGGCTAGCCCAGGTCACCGCGACTGCATGATCGGCTCCAATTCTGCTTCGCTGATCGCTGATTCGTATGTAAAAGGTGTTCGTGGTTATGACATCAATAAATTATACGAGGCAATCATCAAAAACACAGAGAATGCAGGACCTGTCAGTTCTGTCGGACGGTTTGGGCATGAATATTATAACGAGTTAGGTTATGTTCCTTACGACGTTAAAGTGAATGAAAATGTAGCGAGGACGCTGGAATATGCCTATGCCGATTTTTGTATTTCTCAATTGGGGAAATCATTGAAAAAGCCTCAGAAAGAAATCGATATGTACCTGAAAAGAAGCCAGAATTACCACAACGTTTTCGATCCTGAAAGCAAATGGATGCGTGGCAAAAACAAGGACGGCAAGTTCCAGTCTCCATTCAATCCATTTAAATGGGGCGATGCGTTTACAGAGGGAAACAGCATTCACTATACCTGGTCCGTATTTCAGGATGTAAAGGGACTGATCGGTTTAATGGGCGGAAGAGAAGCATTTGTGCAGAAGCTGGATACCGTTTTCACATTGCCTCCAATTTTCGACGACAGCTATTATGGCTTCCCTATACACGAAATCCGCGAAATGCAGATCATGAACATGGGTAACTACGCGCACGGAAATCAGCCCATCCAGCACATGATATACCTATACAACTACGCCGGTGCACCTCACAAAGCGCAATACTGGCTGCGTCAGGTCATGGGCAAGCTGTACCAGGCTTCTCCGGACGGCTACTGCGGCGATGAAGACAATGGTCAGACGTCGGCCTGGTATGTGTTCTCGTCACTTGGTTTTTATCCGGTAACGCCTGGTACTACCCAATATGTGATAGGCTCACCGCTGTTCAAAAAGGCAACCATGACCATGGAAGACGGCAAGAAGTTTACGATCGAAGCACCAGCCACAAGCGACAAGAATATGTACATAGAGGGAGCAACTTTGAATGGCAAAGATTACGGAAATACATTCCTGGAACATGCTGATATCCAAAAAGGCGGAACCGTACAATTCAATATGGCTAGCCAACCTTCAAAAGCATGGGGTACCAAGCCGGAAGCAGCACCGTTTTCGCTGACGAAGTAGGGGTTAGCTTTTAGCTTTTAGAAAATTACCAAGTATAATCTTATTACAGTTTATTTCATCACAAAAAAGCTAACAGCTAAAAGCCAACAGCTAACCGCCAACAGCCAAAAAACCATGCAATACAGAAAAATAGGTAACTCCGCCGATCCGCAACAAAAGGATCTTGAACTTTCGGTCATTACATTCGGTGCCTGGGCAGCGGGGGGCTGGATGTGGGGTGGTACTGAGCGGAACCAGGCTGTCAAAGCCATTCAGGAATCGTTTCATGCGGGTGTGACTTCCATTGATACCGCGCCGGTTTACGGACAAGGGCTTAGTGAGGAAATTGTGGGAGAGGCGATCAAAGACTTGCCTCGCGATCAGGTTCAGATTTTGACCAAGTATGGCATGCGCTGGGACCTTGAAAAAGGTGACTTTGCGATGCATAGTAAAAACAATGACGGTCAGGACATTAACATTTACAAATACGCGGCCAAAGATAGCATCATCAAAGAGTGCGAAGAGAGCCTGACGCGATTGGGTACTGACTACATTGACCTATATCAGATCCATTGGCATGATAAAACCACGCCTATCGAAGAAACGATGGAGGCCGTTTCACTCCTGATCGAACAGGGGAAAGTGCGGTATGCGGGAGTATGTAATTACAATGCAGACTTAATGCGGGAAGCAGCCAAGCACATTCATCTAGTATCCGATCAGGTGCCATACAGCATGGTGAAACGTGATATCGAGAAGGAATTGGTTCCTTACTGCATTGAAAACGACAAAGCGATACTCGCTTACAGCCCATTGGAACGGGGGTTGCTGACAGGCAAAATGAAGCCCGGGTATAAATTCGGAGAGGACGATCATCGTGCTTCCCTTCATTTTTACAAAGATGAAAACCTGATCAAAGTGAATGCTTTCCTGGACCAGATCAGACCACTGGCGGAAGAGAAAAATGCTACGCTGGGGCAGCTTGTACTGCGATGGACCGTGGAGCAGCCGGGTATCACCATCGCGCTGGTAGGCGCCAGGGATGCGGAACAGGCACTCCAAAACGCCGCTGCGATGGATATCAGTCTGAGTAAGGAGGAAATTGATCTCATTACCGGACACTTGAATGAACTCGAATTAGTTAAATAGAAACCTCAAAAATCACGTCGTTATTCACCATTAATCTATGAACAAAAACATTCCTTTACTTAAAAAATACCTCCCGGTTGCATTTGGAGGTCTATTACTAACCGCGTCGATCGGTTTGATGAGCAACAGCGGGATCACTACGGAGGCCCGTTCCGAGCAAAAATTGACCGAAGCAAGTCTAAAAGTAGATACCGTTGCGACCGGCCTGACCATGCCCTGGGCATCTGCATTACTGCCCAATGGCGATCTGCTTGTAACCGAACGTGGCGGCAAACTGCGACTGGTAAAAGATGGCAAATTGGATCCGCAGGAAATTACCGGAGTACCTGAGGTGTTTTACAAAGGACAGGGCGGATTGCTGGACATTAACCTGCACCCTGATTACAAAACCAATGGCTGGATCTACATCAGCTACTCTTCCCCGAAGGCAGCAGGGGAAGAAGGTGACGAAGGCGGTGCGAACACTGCATTGATACGCGCCAAACTGAAAGACCATGCCTTGACCGACATTCAGCAGCTTTTTAAAGCGATCCCGAATGTAAAAGCCAATGTGCATTACGGAGGCCGCATTGTGTTTGACAAAAAAGGATACGTATTTCTGTCCCTTGGAGAACGCGGACAGAAAGAGAATTCTCAGAACCTGGGCCGTGACCAGGGTAAAGTAGTTCGCTTGCACGAAGATGGCAAGATCCCTACTGATAATCCTTTCGTGAAAACCGAAGGCGCAAGACCCGAAATCTGGACTTACGGACACCGTAACCCACAAGGAATGATCATTCACCCCACTACTGGCGTGATCTGGGAACATGAGCATGGCCCACAAGGCGGCGATGAGTTGAATATCATTGAAAAAGGTAAAAACTACGGCTGGCCACTGATCACTTTTGGCATTGATTATGACAACAGCATCATTTCAAAAGACACCGCGCGTGCCGGTCTGGAACAGCCTGTTGTGTACTGGAAACCGTCCATTGCACCATGTGGAATGACTTTCCTGACCAATGATAAATTCAAGGACTGGAAAGGTGACCTGCTGGTAGGCTCATTGAAATTCATGTACCTGCAACATCTGGTTGTAAAAGGTAACAAAGTGATCAGCCGCGAAATCATTTTTGATAAAATTGGTCGGGTACGCGATGTACGCCAAGGCTGGGATGGCAATGTGTATGTTGTTCTTGAAAACTCAGGTAAAGTGGTGCGTATCAGCCCAAAAGGTTAATTAGCAAGCATTTATGAAATTATTATTAGGCTTGCTTTCTGCTGCGATTTTCTGCTCCGCTATCATGCCTGGTCAGGATGACGAGCTTGCAAAAAGCATTGAGCGAGGGAAAATGGTTTACTCTGAAAACTGCATTACCTGCCATATGAGCGCTGGTGAAGGCATTCCTGCCTCATTCCCTCCGCTGGCCAAGTCGGATTATTTTGATAAAAATCCTGACAACGCGATTAAGACGGTCAAATTTGGTTTGATTGGCAAAATCAAGGTGAATGGAATGGAGTACGACAACATGATGCCAAATCCCGGTTTGGGAAATGACGAAATCGCCGACGTGGTCAACTATATCATGAATTCATGGGGCAACACTTCCGAAAAGAAGATCGTGACTGAGAAAATGGTAGAAGAAACCAAGGAGAAAAAATAGTCTGACATATCGTTTGTGTCAATAGCCGCGTGGTCGAAAGCCGCGCGGCTACTTTGTTTTAAAAACGCTACGAAACCTCAGATTGCCAGTCGCGCAATCAGCGCTATTTGAAATAAATCTAAATAAAAACTTGTATCCCAAAGTTTACACTTCCATATTTGCCACCGGAAAAATTATTTAGACCAATTTTAAATAAAATGAAAAAACTTTATATTTTCATCCTACTTCTGATTTCGGCGGCTAGTGCTTTTGCGCAGACTGGCAGGATAACAGGCCAAATACTAAGCTCGGATGGACAACCCGCTGAACAAGTTTCCGTAGGTTTGAAAGGCAGCTCAAAAGGAGCAATTTCAGATGCACAGGGGAAATTTACCATTGAAAAGGTTAAAACAGGATCACATTCGCTGCTGATCAGCTTCGTAGGACTGGCTACTCAGGAAAAGCAAGTAGAAGTCGTTGCAGGCGAAACTGTTCATGTATCATTTAGCCTCTCTGAGAGCGCTAATCAACTCGAAGAAGTGATCGTAAAAGGTGGTAACCTTTATAAATCGGATCACGTTTCGTCGAGCTTGAAACTCATAACCCCGATCCTTGAAACACCTCAGAATGTGCAGGTCGTAACATCACAGGTGCTCGCTGATCAGCAGATTATCAGCATGAGCGATGGGTTGATCCGCAATGTGAGCGGTGCTACACGCCTCGAACACTGGGGCGATATGTATGCGAATATTTCGATGCGCGGTTCTCAAATACAGGCTTTCCGTAATGGATTCAATGTGGTAAGCTCCTATTGGGGACCATTGACTGAGGATATGAGTTTTGTGGACCATATTGAATTCGTAAAAGGCCCGGCAGGATTTATGCTTGCCAATGGCGATCCAAGCGGTTTGTACAATGTAGTGACCAAGAAACCAACCGGACAAAACAAAGGCGAAGCGTCATTTACAACTGGAAGCTTCGGACTTTACCGTGCTGCACTTGACCTGGACGGCAAACTGAATAAAACCGGGAAACTGCTTTATCGCCTTAATCTGGCTGGTCAAAATAAGGGTTCTTTCCGCCCATTTGAATATAACAACAGATATAGCATTGCGCCGGTAGTGACTTACCAGCTGGACGATAAAACCAAATTAACTGCGGAGTACACGATGCAGTATGCGAAGATGTCGGATGTAGGCTCGTACTATGTGTTCTCGCCGGAGGGCTACGCATCATTGCCACGCGATTTTACAACACTGTCCCCCGGTCTCGCTCCTACGAAGATGAAGGATCAAAGTCTTTACCTGAACCTTCAACATCAGATCAATGATGACTGGAAACTAACTGCCCAGGTTGCTTATTTCAACTATCAGCAAAAAGGCAGCAGCATGTGGCCCAACACCGTAAATCCGGACGGAACATTGATCCGCGCGGTGGGTATCTGGGATGCAAAAAGCGAAATGACACTGGCACAGGCATTTATCAACGGTAAAATAACCACCGGCGGCGTAACGCACAAAATCCTGGGCGGTATCGACGTTGGCACCAAAGAATATTTCGCTGATTGGTCGCAATCACACAACCTGGATACATTAGGACATGAGTTTGATCCTAAAAACCCTTACTACTCCACTCCTGTCAACGGCTATCCGGTATTCGACCGCACGCTGAACCTGGAAGCGAGAGCTGTCAATGGTGGCGGTACCATTGATCAAAAATATACAGGCCTTTATGCACAGGATGAGATCGGATTTTTGGACAATAAAATCCGTTTGACACTGGCAGGTCGCTACACGCATGTGACCCAGTCGGCCTATGGTGGAGAAGCTCAAAAAGCGAATCACTTTACACCACGCGTGGGATTGAGCGTTTCCGTAGATAAAAACACTTCGGTTTACGCATTGTACGATCAGGCATTTTTGCCGCAGTCGGGCAGGCTAGCGGGCGGTGTCCATGCGAAACCAATCACTGGCAACAATACCGAGCTGGGCGTAAAAAGGGATTGGGCCGAAGGCAGATGGAACACTACTGTTTCTATCTACCGGATTCTGAAAGAAAATGAGCTCACCTCCGATCCAAACAGCCCGCCCAATGCAGGACTGAGCATTGTACTGGGCCAGAAAAGAGCTCAGGGTGTTGAGTTTGACCTCCGCGGTACCATCATAAATGGCTTAAACCTGACTGCCAACTATGCTTACACGAATTCAGAAGTAACAAAGGTTACCGAAGGTGTGACGGATGTGAAAGTAGGCGATGTAATTCCGGGTTATGCCAAACATACCGTGAACGCCTGGCTGAGCTACAAAATTCAGCATGGCGCATTGAAAGGCACCGGAATGTCGGGCGGGGCTACCTATCTCGGCGACCGCGCCACTTCCAACTGGAGTAACTCAAACAGCAGCCTGAACCTTCCTAATTCATTCAAACTGGACGGTGGGCTTTTCTGGGAGAAAGACAAGATCAAGCTGACATTGAATGTGTTCAATATCCTTGACAAATACATTTACAGTGGCGGATATTACGAATGGCTGAATGCTTACTACTGGCAGGCTGATCCTCCGAGAAATTACAGATTGAGTCTGGCTTACAAGTTCTAAGAGGTTTTTAATTAAAAGTCCCGGTTTCCACAATGGAGCCGGGACTTTTACTATTGAGCCATCGTTAACCTGGCTCCTTTGATAAACTTCTCGCTTAAAGTATGATACTCCTTGTGAACGCTGGCTTTGGCGTCAAACTCCTGCCCCACGGTCGTGAATGCTGTCATTTCAGAGAACTCTTTATTCACACCCAAAGCTTTCAGCCCCATCATTGCCGCGCCTACTGCACCCGTTTCTACGGTTTCGTTTAGCATCACCTTTTTACCAAAAATGTCGGACAGCATCTGCACCCAAATGGGGCTGCGGGCAAACCCGCCATTGGCATAAATCGTGTCGATCTTCTGCATTTCCATGAGGATCTTGCCAATGCTGTACAAATTCAGCAGAATACCTTCCATGACGGCCCTTGCGAAATGAGGGCGGGTATGCTGAATGTCAAGCCCTGAAAAACCACCACGCACCGTCGAGCTCCACAGTGGCGCACGTTCGCCCAACAGATAAGGATAGAAAAGGAGCCCGTCCGAGCCTGCCTTTATTTTAGATGCTTCTTTGAATACCGCATCGTATTCTTCTTTTGGAAAGAAAGTGTTCATTAACCATTCAAAAATGACCGCTCCATTGTTTGAAGGCCCTCCTACAATGAAAGTTTTCTCGTCGAGCACGTAGCAAAACGTCTGCATAAGCGGATCGGAATACGGCTTATCAGAGCAAATCCGTACTGCGGCACTAGTACCGATCGTCACGGCCATCGAACCGGTCCGGATCGCGCCGCTACCCAGGTTGGCCAGGCATCCGTCACTGGCACCCATGATCAGGGCGGTACCTTCAGGAAGTCCCGCAGGATTATCGGCAGGAAGCTTTTCAATGTGGTAAGGAGATACTGTTTCTGACAGCTTTTCAGATTTCAAACCCAGCTTTTTCAGGGTATAAGCGTCCCATTTCAATTCCCGGATATTGAACATCCCGGTCGCGGAAGCAATGGAATAATCGACGACAAATTTCCCGGTGAGACGGAAAATGACGTATTCTTTAATACCCACAAAACGGCTGGTATTTTTATAAATTTCAGGCTCGTGTTGTTTCAGCCACATCAGCTTGCACACCGGTGTCATCGCGTGAATGGGCGTACCATTGTGGTTGTAAATTTTCTTACCAATTTGCGACGATCGTAGCTTGATCGCAATGTCGGAACTGCGGTTGTCGGCCCAGATAATGAGGTTAGTGAGCTGCTTTCCGGCTTTATCCAATGCGAGTACACCGTGCATCGCGGCACTGAAACTGATACCCAGCAGCTCGCCTTTGTCTTTACAAAAAACGGCAACGGCCTTGATTGTTTTGCAGGTAGCCTCATAAATCTCCACAGGGTCCTGCTCACTCCAGTCGGGCTGCGGATGCTGCATTTCGTAACTTTCACTATGCGAGGTCAGGATAGCACCTGAAACCGAATCGAAAGCAACTGACTTAACGTTTGTTGTGCCGATATCACAACCAATTATATAGGGCATCTGCAATTGTTTTAGTAGCAATCACAACGGCTTCTCCAAAGTCGGTGCGGCGCGTTATTTTACTAAAACAAATGTATGGATTCATCGTCAGAAAATATTACAAAGCTGTTGCTACCCTAAGCGTTTTGGTGGCCACAGTGAACGACTGCGAGAATTTGTGCTCTCCGTCAGTCAGTTCGAATGTGTAAATACCGTCTTTCATCGTCGACAAATCGAAGTACTTGTGATACTTCTTGTACACGAGTGTTTTCTCGGCAAACAAGATGTTCTTTTCTTCATCTTTGATCCTTACCAGTACACGGTCGGTTTTCGGATATTTGTAGCTCACCTCAAATTGCATAGGTTTGACCTCTATGATAAAGAAATCAGAAAAGTAAGCCTGGGTGTCATTTTTTTGTACTGTCTGGGCGTTTGCACCCGCGCAGGCAATCCATGCAAAGAACAGAATAGTGTAAAAGCATTTCATCGTTTCTTGAATTTAGGAGTGAAAGATTTTTCAGCTACAACGCCGTAGCGAAAAAATTATATTTTATTAAAATACAATTTAAAGATATATTGTATCGAAATAAGAAGCAATGACCAAATATAACGTTGTATTAAAGTTATTTAAATAACAATCGTAAATCTTCGAATGATAACATGAATATCTCCTTCCCTATGCACATTGTTCAAATAATACAATTCAGGTAATTTAGAGCTGAAATGTGCAACACGGACTGTATAGCAGCATTTCTGTAAAAAAAGCCGCAGTGTTACTGAATCTTAACCTGTATTTATTATTTTCGCAGAATAAACGATTACGATTAATCCAATCCGAAATGTCCGAAACTTCACATACCGAATCTACTTCACTGACAAGCGGGGTTTACATTGCAGCTTTCATCATTCTGTTTATCATTCTTGCAGTGTTTGGTGACCTGTTCACTTTTATTTTGGGAACAATAGGTCTCGTGGTGACCTTCGCAGCATTTTACTCTGATAAGAGCCACGACGCAGCACATCATTGATTGTAGATACGACGGCCACCGGGACGGCTATCAGGTTTGATGCCGTGCCAGCTTGAAGATTTAACGAACGGCCAGTTCAGGGAGCGCATGAACCGCATTCCACGAGAGCTCGCCGTTTTCTTTGTTAATTACCCAGGACTCTTCATACACGAGGGTATCTTCCAGGTCGAGGTATTCAGCATGCAAAGCCGTTCCTTTGAGTACCAGCCTTACAAATCCATTGTATCCAAGCGAATGTCTCCCGATCGTGGTACGCACGCGGGTATCGTACAGGCCGATCTTCGAAACTTCACCTATGTCCGGCATCCCGGTTTCCACGGGTAACCCGCCGTGACCAATGCAGCGCCCGAAAGCATTTAATCCTTTTCCGTTGCTGGCAGCATTATAGATAACCAGGCGATGATCATGCCCCCAGAACCAGACCACGGAGCGTTTGGAAGCGCCCATTAATTCCAGAAGCTGCTCTCCCGGCCGGGCATACTCCTCCCGGAATGCTGAAATGTAAGGATGATGGCTTAATATGACAATGCCACGCCGATCGTTGGGATTACCCAGCTGCACGACATCACGAAGCCACTCAACCTGCTCTTTCCGAAGGTGGCAATCCGGCGGGGAAAGAATTTCAAAAAACGGACGCCCGACAGAAGTATAGCCAGTGTCGATACCGATGATGCGCCAATGCTCGTTTTCCAGGCAGAAAAACCCAGCCTGCTGGGTCTTTTTCACATCCCCGTTCTGAATGTACATCGCAGGCAGCAGGTGTTGAAAAAACGCATTCCCATTGGAATACATCTCATGATTTCCTGAAAGCGCCAGACTGCCCGACGCTCCATAGTACCACGAAGCATACGGCGCTGTAAAATTCTCTTCTACTTCTTTGGGGCTTCCCACAAAGTAAATGTCCCCCATGTGTATGGTATAATCCGGCGCGTATTTCGCAACCAGGTGTGCAACCTTGTCGGACTCGGCGGTATCGCTTGCCCAGTCCGACAGCAATGCGATGCTCAATTCTTCGCGGGAAGGAATAGAGGATTGTAGTTTGTAAACGCCTGTGTCTCCGTTTCTCGGATAGGCCTGGTAGGGATGCCTGGGCCCGAAGCGGCTGCGAATGTAGTGCCAGGCAAAACCAAGCAAATTAGTTTTGAAAAACTCAGACAAGACATTCGTAACATTTGAAGTTTCCTTCACATGCTTCTCGTATAGTTCCTGCTGGGTTTTGGCGTGATTCTCTGCTTCACTATGTCCAAGATCCAGGTATTTCTCAGCACGTTCCTTGGATGACTCCGGCATAGGACGATGATAATGTCGATAAAAAGATGTTTTAGGGTAAATAAAATAATAACCTGCTGAACCGCAATCATTAGCCACGAAAATTTCTTCAAACTAAAAAGGAAAATAATGTAACCGCTTGGCGCTCTGGCGTTACCAATTATTTTGCCGGACTGTTGACAATCGCATTCCTTAGAAGTACCTTTCGATGAAAATTATTCAACCACCAAAACCAAAAATCGAATGAAACAACTGACTATTACTTTTATGATGCTTTTCGCAGTAACATCTGCATTCGCACAAACCACACTTTCCAAGCAAGTTGCTGACTGGGAGCGCGCTAAGGTTTTCACAAAGGAATATCTGGACGCGATGCCTGACGATGGTTATGCATTCAAACCTACCCCTGAGATCCGCTCTTTTGCGCAACAAATGGATCACCTTGCAGATGCGAACTTCGCATTTATTTCAGGGGCTACCGGTAAAAAAAGCCCTTTCGAAGGATCAGCTGAAAAAATGGCAGACCAGTCGAAAGCAACTGTAACGAAAGTAGTGATGGATAGCTATGATTTCGCTATCTCTTCATTGAAAGGACTGACCGAAGCTGACCTTGGCAAGGATGTAAAAGTTTTTGGAATGGATATGAAAAGTGGTGTCGCGTTTGAAAAAGCATTCGAACACCAGACACACCATAGAGGACAAGCGACGGTTTACATTCGCCTCAAAGGTGTGAAACCGCCTCAGGAAAAATTATTCTAGGAGAAAAGTTTTCTAAAAATAAAAAAGGGACTTCCGGCTATGAATGGCCGAAAGTCCCTTTTTTATTTGTCCGACCTCTTTTAAGCCTTGGCTTTTGTTTTGAGATTATAAAGATTGAGTGCCAGAAAGCTATACATTTTCATAGCAAATGGTGGTATAATAAAGTCTCTGATCACTTCTTTTCGCCTTTCGCCCGAAGGCTCTGCCATAGAAAGGTATTTCAATGCATACTTTAATCTTGGCCAGTATGTTTTCCCGTATTCTCTTGAAAAAAGCAGCTTATAGTAATAGGTAGCAATGTTCTTTTTGAGCGTTTCATCGTATTTGTAACCCAACTCTTTGTTGATATTGGAATACAGCTGAATCCTGTTGAACAAAAAGTCGGCACCGTAATGGTTGTCTGCGAAGCTGGCACCTCCCCTGTTTTTACGATACACAGACATTACTTCGTCAATGTACCCGATCGGCCCGCGGGTGGCGAACATAATGTTCCGGGGAATGTCGCCGCTGGTGGACAGGTTAGTCCATTCCGGATCAGGATTTTTGGCAAAATCCTCTCTTCTGAACATCAGGCTGGACGTTGCGATAAAACAAAGCTCGTCCTCTCCTATCAGATCGTCTACCGTAAATTCCTTTTTTGTAAGTGTATTGACGAGATATGGTGGTGCTGCGTTGTCGTCAAAAACAACACGGGCATTGTGAAAGCATGCAGAATAGTGCGGATTTGCATCCATCATTTCAGCCTGCTTTTGCAATTTATCATTGGTAAGAAGATAGTCGTCTCCGTCAAACTGGGCGATATATTCACCCTTTGCCGCCGCAAATGTGGCCAGCGCGTTGAATTTTCCGTTCAGCCCCATATTCTTTGGGTGTAGCAAAAGCCTGATCTGATCCGGGAAACGTTGTTGGTAGTCCTTTAAAACTGCAACTGTATTATCTTTTGAGCAGTCATCTCCTACGATAATTTCAAAAGGAAATGTAGTTTGCTGCATTAATATAGAATCCAGCGTCTTGGCTACAAACTTTTCGTGGTTATAGGTGACTACACACACACTCACTTTTATCATAATCACTAATTCTTGATGTAAGCTTTTCCGCTCTCTACAAATTTAATTCATTTATTTCCAATATCTGAATCTGGCTAGTATCCGGCGACATTGTTTACTCCCCGGCATTTACCCAACGTAGACAACTCTATTGTAACGAAAAAAATTCTCCCGAAAGTGATTAAAAAGGCATAAACATCTACATTTGAAAAATCATCAGCATTAATCACAGCCACATGGCGCATCAAAATTTACTGTTAGAACAGCCCTTATTTCGCTCTCCATCCATTTTTTCAGGATATCCCGGCCTGGTCGCAGCCGAAAGCACCCGGCATGGCGGCGTAAGTACCGCGCCGTATCATTCGCTCAATCTGGGAGGCTCAACACAAGATAGTCCCGAGCACGTAGCTGAAAATAACCGGCGTTTTTTTGATGCTTTAAATGTACCACTACATCAGGTTGCCAAATCGCACCAGGTTCATGGCACAGACATTCTTACGGTAACTGCATCGGGGAGGTTTGAGGGATACGATGCATTGATCACTAATTTACCTGATGTGCAGCTAGCCGTTACCGTGGCAGATTGTACGCCCATTCTAATTTACGATCCCACAGAAAAAGCAATGGCCGCCATTCATGCGGGCTGGCGCGGGACGGCAGGGCAGATTGTCAAAAAAACGGTGGAGGCGATGGAAAAGGCATTTGGAACGAAGGCCGAAGATTGCCTGGCTTACATTGGTACCTGCATCGACGAATGCTCTTTTGAGGTTGGTGACGACGTGGCGCAGCATTTTGACCCGACTCACAAGCGTTGGGACGCTGAAAAGGAGAAATTCTTCGTCGATTTGAAACTGGCTAACAAGCATCAATTGCTTTTTGCAGGCTTGAAACCAGACAATGTTGAAGTATCAAATTACTCGACGGTGCTTCACAATGAAGATTATTTTTCTTACCGTCACGAGAAAGGTCTGACAGGAAGAATGCTGGCGACCATTGGAATCGTCAATCTTTAAATTTCACCAGCGCACAAAACAAAAGATCCAACCCTGATGAGTTGAATCTTCTATTCTTATCTGGGAAGGATTAAGCTCCTTCGTTAGAAACTTCTTGTTTGGTATCCGCTGCTTTTACCCCAGGTTTGGCAGGAGTTTTAGATACGACTGGTTTCGCGATACTAGCCTCTTTTCCTACTGTTGGCTTAGCCGGAGGGACAACCGGTGGCTTCGATGAAGCAGAAGCGACCAATGCTGCAATTTTTTCAGCTTTGTTTTTTTTACTGTCCTTTTTGCTCTCTTTTTTGTCTTTCGGCTTTGCTTTCGATTTTTTCTCAGCATTCTTGGCGTCCTTCGCTTTCTTTTTTAGCGTCTCTTTTTCGAACTTAGCTACTTTTTTTGCCAGTTTCTCAGCAGCCTTCTCAATTGATTTCTTTATTTTTTTTGAACCTGCGGAAATTGCGTCAATTTTCCCTGTCAGACTTTCAGCAATTTCGGTGGATAACTTTTTCGTAGCGGATTTCATAAGCACATTTGTGAATACATTAATAACCTGCAATACCGTTTATTAAACTCAAAAGACCAAATTTTCCGTGTTATATTTATGTTAAATTTTTTCTAACATAGTCCCATAAGACGATTCCCGCAGACACGGAAACATTGAAAGAATGCTTGGTCCCGAACTGCGGAATTTCAACGCATCCGTCAGATATCTTAATAACATCATCACTCACTCCTTCTACTTCATTTCCAAACACAAAAGCATGCAATACGCCAGGTTGCGGATTAAAATCCTGCAATAAGACGCTTCCTTCCACTTGTTCCACACACCATATCCGGTAGCCTTCCGCCCGCAGCTGCGTCACGGCCTGTAATGTTTCAGGGCTTTGTTCCCAGTCCACCGATCGTTCGGCACCAAGTGCGCTTCTGGTAATTTCCCGATGCGGTGGGTACGGGGTATAGCCGCACAAGATGATTTTTTGAGCTCTGAAAGCGTCGGCGGTTCTGAAAAAAGAACCGACATTATTCAGGCTACGAATGTTATCGAGTACAATTACAAATGGAAATTTGTCAGATGCCTTAAATTCTTCCAGCGTCAGACGGCCCATTTCTTCGACTTCCAGTTTCCGCATTAATTATTCTCTCTTGGTTAAAATCTGAATTTGATAGCGTGTCTAATGTGGGCCAAAAGTAAATAAAAAATCCCTGCACCATTCCGGTACAGGGATTTTCAAAGCCGTCGAGCCATGTTATTTGATCTTCGTGATCAGCTCAACAATATTTTTAACACCTAGTTTTTCAAAGATCCTTGCTTTATAAGTACTCACTGTTGAAAGTTGCAAACTCAGTTTTTCAGCAATTTTGGCCGTTCCCAAGCCTTCTTTCAGCAGATTCATTACATCCGTTTCGCGAGGTGAAAGGCTTACGATCGGATCCGGAAGATACTCTTTTGGATTGATCAGGCGATTGATATTCATTTGCTGCATATCTTCGCTCATATACTTTTTGTTATTCAAAACGCTCATTACCGCTGTTTTGAACTCTTCCTCTGGTGCATCTTTCGACAAATACCCGTCGGCTCCTGCCTGCAAGTACATCAGCCCATACAACTGTTCGTCGTAACTTGAGAACATCAATATTCTGATCCCAGGGGATTTCAACCTGATGGTTTCAACCATTTTGGTAGTGTTGCCGCCCGGTATGTTAATGTCCAATATCAGCAGGTCATATGATTTAACTTCAAGTTCCTGAAGTATCTTGTCGAAATCATCTACATCCGAAATGGTTGATTCTGGAATTAAAGATTTGAGGAGGTGTTTGGTACCGATGCGCACCACTGCGTGGTCTTCGGCGATAAGTATGTGTTTCATGTATCGGATGGGTTCTATTTAATTTAAACGATCTGGGTGTCAAAGTTAAATTAAACAATCAACTTTCTGCAGTAGATTGCCTCTTTCTTAAAGATCCTGATTACCAACCAGAACAATATTCTTCATTCAATCTGAGCCGTTTGAATGAATTAACAAAAATAGTAACAGCATTGTATTAAACATAAAAAATATCAAATTAGTATATCAAATATTTAACAAAACGTGTCATTTCATCCGATTTATACAAATTTTTAAATTTTGTAAGGTGACATTCCGTTCTTATCCGGCCAAACACACAACACTATTTACCACACACACAATCCCGAACTCGAATGGCATAAAGATGATCTTTATGTAAATGTCGCCATTCAGCCCAGAGAAAGCCCTCTGGAACTGAGATTTCGGCCATTTCTCTACCTCACCTGTGAGCACCTCCTCACGCAAACGGAGGATGCTATTTATTGCTTTGCAATGTACAGGAAAACGCAGAGTTGCGCTGTGGCAATATTTCAATGTGCAGTAAATCTATTTGATGAATGGGTTTCTCCTCCGCGCGCACCGTTCGGAGGCGTTCAATGCGATGTCGATTGCTCTCAGCAAGAGCTCGGATTTCTACTATCCTGCATCACCGCGTTCATTGACCGGCGGTGCGGAAAATCGCTGACAATCAAGACCGCCCCGACCTGCTATCATCCAAACTCACACAATCTACTACACAGTTGCTACGAGCAAAATGGTTTTCCGGCTGTGGAAACGCATTCCAATCATTTCATTCCTGTTGATTCGGATAGCTTTGCCAAAAAAGTCCATCCGGCTGAAAAGAGGAGGTTATTCAAATGCAAAAACGCCGGTTATACTATTGGTTCTGGCAAGAAAATAGAATTGGAGAAAGCATATAGCTTTCTGACGCATTGCCGAAATCAAGCTGACTACAAAATACCGCTGTCGCTGTGCCAGGTGACCCAGCTTGCCTGCCAGTTACCGGAACATTTATTGCTTTTTGGCGTTTTTGATGCCGATAAAATGATCGCGCTTTCGATATCATTAAAAGTGAGCGACGATATTTTGTACAATTTCCTGGTGGCCGATCTTAGAGAGTACCGGACATTCAGCCCGGTGGTCATGTTGACGGAGACAATTTACGAGTTCTGTCAGCAACAAAACATAAGCATCCTCGACCTCGGAATTTCAGTAGACGAAAATGGAAATCCTAAACCGTCATTGACCAGATTTAAGAAAAATATAGGCGGACAAGCGTGTGAGAAAGTAACCTATGAGAAATTTTTTGGAAAGGTAGATTTGTTTTCTGCCGTCCAAAACTCATAAGGTAACAAGAAAATGTTAAAAAAAAGCACGAAATTGTAACCCTGAATGCACTTACCTCCCTCCGCCTTTATGAAGTATTATTTTTACTTGATCTTTTCTTTCTTTTTCCCATTTCTATCAGGTACTACTGCACAAGTAAATCTCAATCAGGGCCTTATAGGCTGCTATCCCTTCACAGGAAATGCAAATGATTTAAGTAATAGAAATAATGACGGAGACGTCAGAGGAGCAAAATTGACAACTGACCGTTTTGGAAATGCAAATGCTGCTTATGACTTTGATGGAATTGACGATTTTATTGAAATAGGTGTCCAAGATCTGAAAATTAATGAGTTCAGTTATTCCATGTGGATATATCCAAGAAGTTTACCCTCATACGATCAGGCTTTTTTCATGTTCTCCATTGGAAGTGCATCAGGAGATCAGGGTATGCTAATCGGCAATGAGTATACCGGCGTCCTTACCGGTTTTTCGAATGGCAGTTACCTGGGGTATGATTATAACGTGAGGTGTATGACGCGAGCTATGCCCAAATTAAATCAATGGTACCATATTGTCCTCGCGAAAGATGTCACTAATTATTATTTCTACGTAGATGGAAAGTTAATATGCGCAAGCCCCACCAAAGGCTCGGCAGCATATTACGGGACTGGGATCGTCAAAGCCACTATTGGAGCCAGGTTCAATTATGGACAAGCCATAAATGCCATCATTGATGATGTTCATTTATACAACCGTTCTCTAAATACAACAGAGGTTGAAACCTTGTTTAAAGGGGTACCTTCAACAGCACCGGAAAAAATAACGCTTACGCAGGATAAAACTACAACTTGTGCCGGAGAACAAATCCAGTTCACAGCTTCCGTAAACTCACCTACAGTTTCATATTACTGGAAAGTGGATGGAATTATTCAGTCAATCGCTTTCAGCAATGAGTTTATTTATCAATTACCTGATAGACATGTAGATTACCAAACAACCATTTCCGTAGAGGCTTCAGATAAAAACTCCTGCTTCCCAAGTGACCCGGCAACTGCAGAAAAAACGATTACAGTTGCAAAATGCGATTCGTCTTCCGAGAATCCTTCGTTGTTTGTTCCCACTGCTTTTACTCCAAATAATGATGGTAAAAACGACACATGGGAAATTTTTAATCCGGATGCATTTTCCGAATTAAAAATAAGCATTTTTAACCGGTGGGGTGAAGTAATCTTTCAATCGGCCGGATATGCCAGGCCCTGGAATGGAACTTACAAGGGAGTTGTCGTACCGGCGGGCGCATACCCTTATAAAATATATTCTCAACGTAATTTAATTAAACAGGGAGTTGTTTCCATCATTCATTAAAATACGATCTGGTCTGCTTCTTAAATCCCAAGACAGTTACCATCGCGGTAAAAAACGCTGGTGCAGGTTTCAATTCCAACAATAGGTGCCATTCCGATGAAATCGAGCCTGCGAAAACCTCGCTCTTTGAGATAATCCTTTGCCTTTTTGTACCATTCCCGCTCCGAATTGTCGAGGATCAATACACCGTCCGACGTAAGGTAGTCCACTGCAAAATTGGCGCATTTCACGCGGTTACGCCCATCTACAATAATGATATGATAATGCTCCCCCGTGGACTGTACCGCTTTTACATAAGCGTCGCCCAGCGGCTTGTCCAGTACTTTTGCGTTGGAAGGAAGTTTCGGGCTGATGAGTTTGATCCATTCCGTATCGTGCTCAACGGCTACAATATGCTTAACCTGAGCCGCATACCAGCGCGTGGAGTTGCCTGATCCGTATTCAAAAACAATAAACTCCGGCTTGATCCTGGGTTTAAGGAAAAGTATGAAAGGGTAAGTGTACCACGGCAGCGGGTCACCGTTAATATCCACTGATTGCTTGGAATGATAGCTTCTGAACCAACCGTATTGCTTCAAAGCGCCACCCATATACAACTGTACACTTCCACCCAACCCGGCTTTGTTGAGCAGGTTCCATGCATTATTCTTTATTTTCCTCAGTATCATTCAGCAGCCTGATTTGTCTTATTTGTCACAAACGTACGAATTAATGTATTTTTCTCTCAAAATTGCGACGATCCGTTCCGCAGCTTTCCCATCCCACCCTTCCGGTATTTGGCCTATTTTACAGTTTCCTGCAAATATTTCCGCTGTAACCAACGCCACTGATTCTTCGTCTGCGTTCTTTAACAGATAGTTTGTACCTTCCTTAACGGTCACTGGTCGTTCCGTATTTTCTCTCAATGTGATACAAGGCACATTCAAATAAGTCGTTTCCTCCTGAATGCCGCCGGAATCGGTTACTACCAATGATGCGTTTTTTGTCAGGTTAAGGAATTCGAGGTAGCCCTGCGGTTCCAGGATTTTCAGGTTTTTGATATTTTCAAATTCATTTTTCAAACCATATACCCCCATGTTTTTCCAGGTTCTTGGATGAATGGGAAAAATTACGGTTTTCAGCAAAGCAAGCCTTTTGATTATTTTTAAAACCCTTTCCAAACCCTCCCTACCGTCCACATTCGAGGGCCTGTGCATGGTCATCAGTACGTATGAGCCAGCATTCAGTTCCAGCGTTTTTAATATAGACGCGTTCTGAATTGCTTCTTTGTAATATGCCAAAGAATCGATCATGACATTGCCAGCGAAATGAATGCGAGTGGCGGGGACATTCTCGCTTAGCAAATTATCAACCGCGTCCTGCTCCGTCACAAACAAATGATCCGAAACCGCGTCCGTCAATATCCGGTTAATCTCCTCGGGCATGCTCCTGTCGCCACTTCTCAATCCCGCTTCCACATGCGCTACGGGCACATTCATTTTGACAGACACCAAGGTACAGGCCAATGTGGAATTGACATCCCCTACTACCAGCACCAGATCCGGTTTCTCAATGAGCATGACCTTTTCAAATTCCATCATAATCTGAGCGATTTGCTGTATCGGCGTACCAGCGGCGACATTCAGGCAAAAATCAGGCTTCGGCAAATTCAGCTGATCGAAAAAGATGCCGGACATGACCGGATCGTAATGCTGGCCGGTATGGACAATTTTGGAAGTAATCTCATGATGCTGCGAAAAGGCGCGATGCAGGGGCGCAATTTTGACAAAGTTAGGCCTGGCGCCTACTATACTCAATACTTTCAAGTGTGTGTGGTTTAATTGTTGGAACAAATATAGAAGAACACAAGGAGATAACTAATCGCAGTCCTTCGCTAGGGTATCTAACCGTTTTTGTCTTATTTCGTCTTGTTAATCAAGAAAAACCTCAATGGGGATTATAGTACGTCAGGGATTCAAAAGCTCCATTGTTTCCTACATTGGAGTAGTCATCGGAATTTTCAACATCCTGATCCTCTACAATCAATATCTGACCCAGGAGCAGCTGGGTTTGTACGCTTCTACCCTGCTTACATTTCCGGTTATTTACATGTCTTTTGCCCTGCTGGGCGTCCCATCTGTCGCCGTACGGTTTCACAGCAGGTTTCAGGATCACGAATCGCGGAGGCAGCTTTTTACATTTATTATCATTACACCGCTAATTGGCCTAGCCGCTTTTGCGGGTTTATATTTACTCTTCAAACCGCTCTATATCAGGTTTTATCTTGACCATTCGCCAATGCTGGTCAAGTATTATTACATTTTCATTCCACTAACGGTAGGTATGGTTTATTTGCTGGCACTGGAATCTTATTCACGGATCAATTTGCGGATTGCTGTTCCATCGCTCATTCGCGAGGTGGGCCTTCGCCTGTCAAACAGCTTGTTTGTGATCCTTTTCGGGTTTAAAATCATCACATTCGATACCATGGTCAGCCTCACCGTAGCCAGTTACGGCCTCGCCATTATCGCGATGCTGATCTATTTACATTTTCAGAAAAGACTTTACACCTCCCTCGATTTCGGTTTTATCAGGCATCCGGCCTTCAAGGAAATGTACCGATACGGCCTGTGGGTTTTATTGGGTGGCGCCAGCGCTGCTTTGCTCCCGCACATTGAAAAAGTTCTGCTCCCGGCATTTGAAGGAGGACTTGGAAGTACTGCTATTTTCGACATTGCTTCGCGCATTGCATTGGTCATTTCTATTCCCAGAAACAGCATTGTAATGATCAGCGCGCCCATTATTTCCGAAGCCTATGCCCGGAACGACATTGCACACATTGATACCATTTACAAAAAGTCTTCATTGAACCTGTTCATTATCGGCACATTGCTTTTTCTGGGGATCTGGTCTAATATTGATGCTATTTTCAGTATCATACCTAAATCAGACATTTACTCACAAGGCAAATGGGTGGTGTTAATGGTGGGCGTTTCCCGGATCGCCGACATGGCCACGGGACTGAATTCCGAAATCCTGACCAACTCGCGGTTTTATCGGTACGACATTGTTTTCATGCTTTTTTTCACGGTACTCATTTTGCTAAGCAGCCAGTACCTGATTCCGGTATATGGCTACAATGGCGCCGCAGCTGCCGCATTGTTTTCAACGGTGACCTATAATGTATTGAAACTGCTTTTCATCCGGAAAAAGATGGGTATCCAGCCATTTACAATGGGCACTTTAAAAGTGATTGCATTGGCTACTCTGGTCTATACGGTCGTTTATTTCATTCCGTATCCTGCACAGGTCCGAAGCTTACCTGCAACATTGCTCGATATGACCATCAGGTCGGTCACAGTAGCCGTCATTTTTGGTGGAGGAATACTCGCCTGGAACGTTTCCGAAGATATTTCAATGGGATTCCGGGCCGGATGGTCATTTGTCAGATCGGTTGTTTTCAAAGCAAAATAATGTTAGTTGAAGCAACCGAAAGTCATCCTGGCCGGCAGTACATTCTTTTTGCCATTTCAACTTTTGCTATCTTTGAAAAATGAAGTTTCATTTATTGCAATGAAGCTGATCAATCCCAAGCATTCACAATGTCATTTACTCAGAGAATAATCGCAGGTCTGTTCAAGCAACCGCGTAGTCTTTTTCAACTCACTACTTACGATCGTACCAAATCGGTTAATGTCGTGGTAGGTTCCATGTATTCGCTTTACAAGGGCTGGATACATACTGATATTGAGACACTTAACCTACTGGTAAAGCAAGATTGGGAACAATACTTTCCAGAAAATTCCATTGACAAAATCCTCGCCGAGCACGTTTGGGAACATTTGACGCCGGAGCAGGGTAAACTTGCTTTTCAACATTGCTATACTTATCTCAAACCTGGCGGATTTCTCCGTGTGGCGGTTCCAGACGGTTTTAATCCAAGCGAAGAATACATTAACTATGTGAAACCAGGCGGAACTGGAAACGGGGCCGACGACCATAAACTCCTGTACAACTATCAGATCATGTCCGGCTTTCTTACGGAAATCGGTTTTACGGTGAAGCTATTGGAATATTTCGATGAAAATGGTCAGTTTCATAAAGCTCCCTGGAATCCCGAAGACGGTATGATCAGGAGATCTGCTGATCACGATGATCGTAATAAAGATGGCAAACTAGGCTATACTTCATTGATTATTGACGCCTATAAAAGCTGAAATGAGCTCGTCAGGTACCCTTGCCCCCATTGTTTTGTTCTGCTATAATCGTCCCTGGCACTTACGTCAGACGATCGAATCGTTACAGCTGAATACGCTCGCGGCGGAAAGTGAATTGATCATTTATTCGGATGGCGCCAAACAAGCCTCGGATGAAAAGCTGATCAGCGAAATCAGGAGCTACCTTTCTGATATTAAAGGCTTTAAAAGCATAAAAATCATTTCTTCGGATACTAACACAGGGCTTGCTGCTTCGGTTATTAAGGGGGTGACGGCGACATTGGAACAGTACAAAAAGGTCATTGTTCTGGAAGACGATATGCTGAGTACGCCGGATTTTCTTTCATTTATGAACGAAGCGCTGGATACTTATGAGCAGCGCACGGATATTTTTTCGGTTACCGCGTACAGTCCCCCTATATCCGTTCCCGCGCATTATCAGCATGACTTGTTCATGGCTCCGCGCGCCAGCTCCTGGGGCTGGGGTACCTGGCTCTATAAATGGCAAATGGCCGATTGGGAGGTAAATGATTTTGAAACATTAAAAAAAGAAAAAGCGGCGATCCAAGCTTTCACAAGCGGTGGTGAAGATCTGTGGCCCATGCTGGTCAAGCAGCAACGTGGAATTATCGATTCCTGGGCCATTCGATGGACTTATGCTCAGTTTAAAAACAATGCATACGGTGTTTATCCAGTGCATTCCAAAATAAAAAATATTGGTACGGACGGAAGCGGTACTAACTTTACTTTCAAGACAGGTTACTATGGCAAGGAAATGAATCCCGAAAAAGTCGATATCGACCCGAACATTAAGCCAGATAAAGCGGTCATTGAATCGTTCCGTGAGTATTACCACCTGCCCATTCAATTAAAAATAAAAAACTGGATCAAATACCAGATCTGATTTAATACTGAGTAATATGTACTGGCTGCGCTACCTGTTAAAAGAACCTTACAATTCCCTTCGGACACCGGCTAACCGGGAATTTATGGGTTTGCTGTTACGGTATGGTAACAGTCCCAGGCACACCCGCACGCAAGTAAATTTTGGCGACTTCCAGCTCGAAGTTCCGGATACCATGTCGTTTTTATGGCAACATAAGGAGATCTTCGCGGATGATTTTTATTATTTCGAAACCGCCAGTCCACAGCCAGTCATCCTAGACTGCGGCGCTAATGTGGGCATGAGCATTTTATATTTCAAAAAACTTTACCCCAAAGCAAGAGTAGTAGCTTTTGAAGCTGAACCTGAAATTGCTGCATTGCTTGGTAAAAACCTGAAAGCAAACGCAATCAATGGCGTCGAAATCATTGATAAAGCGGTGTGGACAGATGAAAATGGTATCTGGTTTGGTAGCGAAGCCGCGGATTCCTCTTCCATTTATTCCACTGCTGAAAAGAAGAAAATCGCATCAGTACGTTTGAAAGACTTCCTGCTAAAAGAAAAACATATTGATTTTCTTAAAATGGACATTGAAGGTGCCGAAACGGAGGTACTGGCTGATTGCCGTGACGCGCTGGGCCATGTTCAAAATCTCTTTGTAGAATTTCACTCTTACATTGGCAATCCACAAGGACTCGCAGATGTGGTCAAAATATTTGAAGAAAACGGATTCAGGTACTACATTGATACGAATCAGCACCGATTGAGACCATTCACCAACCATCGCTATCGCGGAAATGATATCATGGACCTCCAACTCAATATTTTCGGCTGGCGCAAATAAATCAGCCTCTATAACCTGGAATCCACACTTTCTTTGGGTAAAATAGATTTCAAATCGAAAATAACCGAATCGGGTTTAACGAAGTCTTTGAAATCCAAGGTCTGAAAAACATCGTGCGCGACGGTTAACAAAATTGCCTCATAACGTCCTGTCGGCTTGGTAAGCAGTGAAATTCCATATTCAGCAGACACTTGCTCAGCGGAGGCCCAGGGATCGTACACCTCCACCTGCATACCAAAATCTTTCAATTCCCGATAAACATCAGTAACCCTTGTATTTCGGACATCAGGACAGTTTTCCTTAAATGTAATGCCCAGGATCAGCACTTTGGAGCCTTCAATTTTATGGCCTTTTCTGATCAGTAATTTCACTAGCTTGTTAGCCACGAAGATACCCATCGTATCATTCACTCTCCTTCCCGACAGGATCACTTGGGGATAGTAGCCCAACGACTCTGCCTTGTAAGCGAGGTAATAAGGATCCACACCAATGCAATGCCCGCCTACGAGGCCAGGCTTGTATTTCAAAAAATTCCACTTGGTGCCTGCTGCTTCCAGTACTTCGGTAGTATCAATATCCATCCGGTCAAAAATGAGGGCCAGCTCATTCACGAATGATATATTAATGTCCCGCTGCGCATTTTCAATGGCCTTCGATGCTTCGGCAACCTTAATACTGGACGCTAAATGAGTTCCAGCCTCCACGACTGAGGCGTATAGGTCATCCACAAACCGGGCGGCTTCGGGCGTAGATCCTGATGTTACTTTTTTGATGCTGGTAAATGTATGGATCTTGTCTCCCGGGTTGATGCGCTCAGGGGAATAGCCACAAAAAAAGTCCTTGTTATATTCGAGACCGCTTTCCTTTTCCAGTACCGGCACACAATCGTCCTCAGTACAACCCGGATAAACGGTAGATTCATATACGACCACATCTCCCTTTTTCAGTATTCTTCCGATTGTCCTGCTTGCCTCCAGAAGTGGTACAAGGTTTGGCTTTTTGTAACTATCGATCGGAGTAGGAACTGTTACAATGAAAACATTACAGGTAGACAGCAAACGTTCATCGGTTGTGAATGCCAGACCTTCCGAATTCAGCAATACCTGCTCGGTAATTTCCCGCGTCTTATCATGACCCCGCTTCAATTCACCAATCCGCTTTTCATTAATGTCAAAACCCAGTACCGGGTATTTTTGACTGAAAGCTACTGCCAGTGGCAGTCCTACATAACCCAGTCCGATAACGGCAATTTTACGATCTGATTCAGGCAACATTTAGACGTGTATGTTTTAATAACTCCTAAAACTATACATATTTAACCCTACCAAAAAATTATAAATTAACCCGTGACCGATGACTGATTTGTACGTATTGCTATAAAGGCATTACTAATTTGACACATCACGATTATGGATTTAATGGTTATTCAAGACAAGGTTTTTACCATTCGCGGTTACAGGGTCATGCTGGATTTCGATCTGGCTGAGATGTACGAGGTTGAGACCAGGGTACTCAAACAAGCTGTAAGGAGGAATCCGGATCGGTTTCCCGAAGATTTTATGTTTATCCTAAGCCCGGAGGAGATGGAAAACTTGACATCACAAAATGTGATGTCAAGTTGGGGCGGTACCCGACATTTAACTTTCGCTTTCACCGAGCAAGGCGTCGCTATGCTTTCGAGTGTATTAAAAAGCAAAAAGGCACTCACTGTCAATATCATGATCATGCGTGCCTTCGTACTGATACGTCAACATTACCTCAATTCGAATGAGCTTCGGGAGCGAATTGATAAAATTGAAAGCGAAATGAAAGTCAAATTCAATGACATTCACCAGGCTCTTAACTTTTTGCTCGAACCTCCGCAATCCGAAAGGAAATCCATTGGTTTTAAACACAATGACGAAGCTGACTGATCACCTGGCATAGGGATTGGGCGGGAAAATATGGATCTGAAATCCTTCTTGACGCATCGCCGCCATGACTTTTTCCGAGGGCATTTTCTTAAAAATAACCGCGCAAAGTAACTGCGAGGGCATCAACGAGAATCGGGTCAGAAAGTTATGAAATGCTAGTTTGCGCTTTATTTTCCTAAAAGCCTCAGACGAATCATCAGCCTTCTCCTTACTGTACGAAGGATGGTAGTAACTATTGTTAATTCCTTTGAAAGCCACCATGGGGAGCCCCATACCATTGGCTAATTTATCCATTTCACGCTCAGACAGTTTGAAAACATAGTTCCCGACTTCTTCGAAGGAATATCTGTTTTTCCAGTATTTCTGTAAAAGCGTAGTGTCAAACCGGTCAAAAATATTTCTCAATGCAAGCAAAAAGGGCATCTTTGAGATCGGATCATGTGGTTCTACCAGAATGATCGCTTCCCGGGCTACTCGAAGCATCTCATAAACACCCAGATACGGCCTCGGAAAGTGATGGTACGCCTCTTTGCAGAAAACGTAATCATAACTATTATCTTCAAAAGTCAGTTTTTCAACATTTTCCACTGAGTATTTGTCAAGAAAACCACGTGATTGCGACAGAGGTAAAAAGGTACCCGAAATGTCCGTAGCCGTCACGTCCAGGCCTTTTCTGTAAAAGTGATTAGCATCAAATCCGTAGCCGTCACCCACTGTCAGCCAGGATTTTTGTTCCGTCACGAATGGATCGGTCAGCCGGAGCATCCGTTGATGGATCCAGTGATTGATGGTATTATGCTTTTCATCATACTCCCACAATTCGATGGCCTTATCTTTCGCCTCCTTGGTAGCATATTGTACCTCATACCACTCAGAATGCGCCTCGTGGCTCCGCTTTTCGTTAGACATTGTTAACCGGTTACTTGTTTTTGGGATAAAGATACTTTTAACGAATAAAAATTATTTAACCACAGAACTATTTAATTTTACCCGCCTGAATTTTCAGGGCTGCCGGAACATCGTAATCAATAAGCAATTCGCATGGTACTTCACCTGAGTACTTTTCATTTGGAAGGAGGCGCCGGCGTAGCGGCAACAAGATTACACAGAGCTTTGCAAAAATCGGGGACCGAGTCGCGAATGCTGGTACCCTCGTCACAAAATCCCGAAGAAAATGTAGTTGCGCTGGCTGAGAATAGCTGGGAATTGAAGAAAGCCTGGGGTCGGTTTGTGGCTGAGCGACTGTATTTTTTCCCGCACGAAAAAGATAAAACAGTAAGGTTTGCCTTTTCTCCGGCAGGGATTGGAACGGATATCAGCAATCACCCCCTTGTCAGGCAGGCCGATATTTTACATTTACATTGGATCAATTTTGGTTTTCTGTCGCTATCATCGCTGGATAAGCTTTTTTCACTTGGAAAACCTGTCGTATGGACATTGCACGATATGTGGACGGTAACTGGTGGCTGCCATTACAGCAGAGGCTGCGACCGGTACCTTTCCCATTGCCAGTACTGCCCGTATCTTGCCAAACCGGGGCAATACGACATTTCCTTTTCGCAGTTTGAAACTAAAAAAGGCATTTACGAAAAAACAAAAATGGCGCTGATATCGCCAAGCAATTGGCTAGACCAGATCGTCAAAAACGCTGCACTAACCCAGGATATTTTTTCCAAAAGCATTCCTAACTGCATTGATACGGGCCTTTTCGCTCCCTCGGACAAAACTTTGATCAGGAAAAAACTGCATTTGCCGACGGATAAAAAACTAATCTTGTTTGCCGGCGCTAATACCCAGGACCCGCGTAAAGGATTTTCCTATTTTAAAGATTCATTGAAACGCTTGCCCGACGAAGTGGAAGTATTGGTTTTGGGAAAAGCTAACCCCGCTGTTTTTGATTCATTCCCTGCTCCTGTCCATTATTTAGGTAAAATTACCCGGCAGGAAGACATGGCGGATGCATACAATGCCGCGGATATGATCGTGGTACCGTCATTGGAAGACAACTTGCCTAATACCATTATGGAAGCCATGGCTTGCGGAACACCTGCTGTTGGATTTGCGACCGGCGGTATCCCCGAAATGATCGATCACAAGCATAATGGCTATGTATCAGAATTTAAATCGGCAGACTCACTCGCGGAAGGGATCAACTGGGTTCTCAATAACAACAACCATGCCCTTTTCTCAGCCCATGCGAGAGAAAAAGTACTGGATAGTTATTCAGAAAGTGTCATTGCCGCCCAATATCAAAACTTATATCAGTCGTTATTATCCGAATGAATGAGCAACCGCTACTTACCGTCGTTACGATCACTTACAACGCAGAACGCTTTCTGGGCAGGACATTAGAAAGTGTACAAAAAGCGCTGTTAATGATAGAAGTCCACTCGGTGATCGAGTATCTGATCATTGACGGCAGTTCTAAGGATCATACGCTACGGATCGCCAGTCAATATCCATTTATTACCCGCATCGTTTCCGAACCTGACAAAGGCTTGTACGATGCTATGAATAAAGGCCTCGCGCTTGCTACCGGGAAATATATATGGTACCTGAATGCGGGCGACGAAATTTATGATAGTCGCGTCCTAGCAAGCTTGCTTCCGCTTCTGGAAGCCAATGCAGATGTGTATTACAGCGACGCTATGTTTGTCAAGGAAGACGGACGTGAAGTTGGATTAAGGAGCCGTTTTACACCTCACCAGTTACCCGATCATTTGAAGTGGCAGGATTTCTCACTTGGAATGAAGGTATGCCACCAGGCATTTATAGCTAAAAAAGACATTGCGCCAAAATATGACATCCACAATTTAAGTGCTGACATTGACTGGGAAATCATTTGTTTAAAAAATGCCTCACAAGTAACACATCTCCCCTTCCTGCTATGCAAATACCTGCTCGGTGGAATATCTGTCAAAAATCACCGGCGCTCTCTTCTTGACCGCTTCTCGGTACTGCGAAAGCATTTCGGACTATTATCTGCATTGTATAACCATTTACTGATTTTCTGGCGCGCTTTCCGGTTCGCGAGGAGAAATGGAAAATATTGGTAAACCGAATCAATACAAAATATTATATTTAATCTTTCCATACTCATAGCATTTAAAACTAAGCGAAAAGCAAAATTTCATAATTAAATTTGGTTGGTATCTGTATAATCATATATTTGTTTTACAGAAATGTAAATTAATCAAACCTAACTGTTATGAGAAGAATTTTGCTCTTGTCAATTCTGACATGGGTGGGAGCGTGCGCAGCCGTAATGGGTCAAAGCATGCAGATCACCGGAAAAATCACAACAAACGATGACGGCTCGCCTCTCCCAGGGGCATCGGTCCAGCTAAAAGGATCAACAACCGGAACACAAACAGACGCTGCGGGCAGCTATGTGATCAGTGTTCCGTCTTCATCTTCAATCCTCGTTTTTAGTTTTGTGGGAATGACCGCCCAGGAAATTACGGTCGGGAGCCAGAGCGTAATCGACGTAAAATTGGTAAGCGACACACGCAGTTTGAGTGAAGTAGTCGTCACCGGATTTGGCTCGCAAATCAAACGGGACCTGACTGGTAACATTGCCCAGGTGAAAGGCACAGAAATCCAGAATATGCCGGTAGCGAGCGTAGATGCTGCTTTACAAGGCCGCGCTGCGGGTGTGTATGTGAATAGTGGTACCGGGAAGCTTGGGCAATCTATTAATGTCCGTATACGCGGTAACTCTTCGATAAGCGCGAGTAGCCAGCCATTGTACGTGGTGGACGGAATGCCAATTACTACCTCAAATCAAAGTAACAGTGATGGAGGTGGCACCAATCCCCTGATTGATATAAATTCGAATGACATTGAATCTATTGAAATTCTCAAGGATGCCTCAGCCGGGGCCATTTATGGTTCCCGTGCAGCCAATGGTGTAGTTTTAATCACTACAAAAAGAGGTAAGGCCGGCAAAACGAATGTCAGCGTGAATTATCAGTTAGGATCGGCTGAAGCCACCCGACGCGTCGACTTCCTAAACGCTGAACAATATGTCAAATTTTATACAATGGCTGCCAACAATAGCGACCGGATAGACGAAATTGATCCATCGGATCCCGAGTCATCGACAACCTACATGTTAAGCAACCTTGATTATTTCAGTCTTGGTACAGCCAATACGCCTAATCAAAAGAATTACGCGTGGCAGGATCAGGCTTTTCGGAAAGCACCGATGCAGCAACTGGATTTTCAAATGAACGGGGGAAGTGAAAAAACCAAATTCTTTTTATCAGCCCAATATCTTGGTCAAAAAGGAACGCTTATTGGCAACGAACTGGACAGGATTTCAGGGCGTATGAATCTGGACCATCAGGCTTATAAGTGGTTGCAAATAGGTTTGTCGATGGGCCTTGCGAGAACAGTAAACAAGCGTTTGCCAAGAGATAATGCATTTTCAAATCCCCTACAAATGGCCGCGATTACTCCATTAACGCCATTTGACGATCCTGAAACAGGTCTACCGATCGGTACGCCTCCTGGAGATGCAAATTTGCCGTTGTATTTCAATCCGATCATTTCGATTAATTATGCCCACTTTACTGCAACATCATTCCGGAACCTTACAAATGGTTACGCGCAGATCAACTTCACGCCTGAACTGAAATTTCGTAGTGAGCTGGGGATCGATCTTTTGAATCAGAACGAAGAAGCATACTATCAAAGCCAGAACAATCGGAATATTGCAACGGCCAGTAGTGGTTTAGGCGAAAACTACGGCACATTTGTAACCAATTATAATACAAATAATTTCTTTTCGTACGACAAGACTTTTGCTGCTCATACGATTGCAACCACGCTGGGAATGTCTTACCAGCAGTCGCAGACAAAAACCAATTTCGTTCAGGGATCACAATTCCCTTCGGACAGCTATAAGAAAATTGCCAGCGCTGCTACAAAATCGGATGGTAGTTCGACTGAGACCAATTTTCGTTTTCTATCCTACTTTGTACGCCTGAATTATAAGTTTTCGGACAAGTACCTATTGTCTGCAAGTGCCCGGATCGACGGCTCATCCCGTTTTGGCGCCAATTCACGTTACGGTTTCTTTCCCTCGGTTTCTGCCGGCTGGGTGCTTAGCGAAGAAGGCTTCCTGAAAAACAACAACACATTAAGCTTTCTTAAAGTCAGAGGAAGCTACGGCTCAACAGGTAATTCAGAAATCGGCGATTTTCCACAGCTGGGTCTGTTTGCGGGAGATGCTGGATATGCAGGTGCCGCCGGACAACGTCCATCACAAATCGGAAATCCGAATTTGAAATGGGAAACAACGAAGCAGGCCGATTTCGGCCTTGATTTTGGATTATTCAACAACCGCATCAATGGTGAAATCGATTATTATGTTAAAAAAACGGACGGGCTTTTACTTGAAGTGAATGTGCCTGCAACATCTGGTTTTTCTATACAGGTTGCCAATGTGGGTAAACTTGAAAATAAAGGGGTGGAGCTGGTGCTCAATACCCAGAATCTCGTCGGCGCTTTTAAATGGAATACTTCTTTCAATATCGCTAATAACAAAAACAAGGTTACTGACATACAAGGACAGGTTATTGAGGGTGGCATCAGAAGTATGAGCCGTGTGATGGAGGGACAGCCAGTTGGTGTGTTCTATACAGTTGAGTATGCGGGAGTTGACCCGGCAAACGGAGATGCACTTTTTTATAAAAACACACCGGGAACCGACGGAAGCGTTGACCGTACTACTGTTACCAATAGCGGCTATAACAGTGCGACGCGGGTTGTCTCAGGTAACCCTAACCCTAAATTTGTGGGAGGTATCACCAATACATTTTCGTTTAAGGGATTTGATCTGAATGTATTTTTTAACGGAGTGGCGGGAAATAAAATCAATTTTTACGGTGTAGGCCAATATTCATCTGCTAACGGAATTTACGAAGACAATCAGACCGCCGATCAGATGAACGCCTGGACGTCCGAAAATCCTAATACAGATGTTCCTGAGGCACGTTTTTACAAGGGAAATGGCAATCAGGCTTCCAGCCGTTACATTTTTGACGGATCTTACCTGCGTTTACGTTCGCTGACATTGGGGTACAATTTACCATCCAGCCTACTAAAACGCATCAAAATGGATCGTATCCGGCTTTATGTTTCCGCAATGAACCTGGCAACTTTTACCAATTATAAAGGCTGGGACCCGGAAGTTAATACCGATGATCTAAGTGCAAGAGATACCAAATTCGCACTTGGAAATGATTTTTACACTGCTCCACAGCCACGTACAGTTCTGGTAGGCATTAATGTCGGGTTTTAATGATCATCCGCTTTTTAACTAAACAATTCATGAAAAAGAAAGTATATATAAGTTCCGTTGCTTTATTCACAGTCATGTTTTTAGGCACTTCCTGCGACAGCAAACTTGACGTGCAGCCTACCCAAAGTATCGATGAAAGCGTTGCACTAAGTACTTCACGTGATGTAGAAGTGACTCTAATTGGATGTTATGATGGTTTGCAGGATGTAGATGTATATGGTGGAGGCTTTCAATATACGTCAGAACTATTGGGCAACAGCGATGAATTGGGATTTGGAGGTACCTTCCAGAACCTACTTGAAATGAATAACAAGCAAATTACGACGGCCAATGCCTCAGCGCTTGCCACCTGGCGAGATTCATATGTGGCTATAAACAGATGCAACAACGTTTTGTCAGCGCTCGATATCGTGGATGCGGATAAAAAGGCCCGCATAGAAGGTGAAGCGAAGTTTATACGTGGTTCTATTTATTTTGATCTGGTTAGATTGTATGCTAAATCATGGGTTGATGGCGACAACACTGCCAAACCCGGCGTTCCGTTGGTATTAACGCCAACACGCATTATTACAGATGCAGATAAAATACCCAGGAGTTCCGTAGCCGAAGTATACGCACAAGTTCTGGCAGATCTGACAGCCGCGAAATCGCTTTTGCCGGAAGTGAATGATGCCAATGTAAACTATGCGAACAAATTTGCCGCTTCTGCTCAACTTTCCCGAGTATATCTGACTCAGGCCAATTTTGCGGCAGCACGTGACGAAGCTAGCGAAATAATCGAAACAGGAGGCTATAAACTAGTTCCTGAATTCAGCTCGCTGTTTTATACTTTCCTGCGCAATAGCGGCGCTAATCCGGCTGAATATATATTCTCGATGATTGTGACGCAGCAGGATGGCGCAAACGATATGAATACTTTTTTTGGAATAAAGATTGCTGCTATTCCTGGAACGTCCGGGCGTGGAGACATTCGCGTTCTGGCAAAACATCGGGGTCTTTATGAAGCCGGAGACAAACGAGGGGACTTCTTTCTTACGCCTACCAATAATACGTATACCCAAAAGCATCTGGACACGTTCGGTAATGTTTTACAATTCAGATTGGCAGAGATGTATCTGACCCGTGCGGAAGCAAATTTCCGACTTGGTACAGTTGTAGGAGCTGCTCCTTTGACGGATATCAATATGATTCGCGCCAGGGCGGGACTTAAAGCGGCAACAGCGGTAACACTCGAATCAATCCTAAAAGAACGGCACCTGGAATTAGCTTTCGAGGGTCATATGCTACATGACCTCAAACGTAACAAATTGAATGTGGGAGCACTTCCATTCAATTCACCCAAGCTCATTATGCCAATCCCGCAGCGTGAGATGGATGTGAACAAGCAGCTGGTGCAGAACGAAGGGTATAACTAGTTACCATTCCGATTAACAATAAAAAAACCACACTTTTACGGGTGTGGTTTTTTTATTGGCTCCGCAGTTATATTATTGCCAGCTGATCCAAGCTTTGGCATCTTTGGCACTCACCATATCATAGGTAGTTTCAGAAGTTTGAACGAGGTAATAGCCGCTGGGTTCATACAGAAGCGCTGCTGTGTTTGCGGCAGGACCTGTCGCCGGTGCTGGCCCTAATGTTCCGTAGTCGGTAAAAATAACCCTTCCATCCGCTGGGAATGTGGGTCTTTTAGGGGCGTGCCCATATTCCAGGCTTAATGCATTATTAGCAAAAAACACAGGCCCTAAAATGTCATAGCTGGCATTTGCGCCCGGTTGATAAATATAAAATGCATATTGTGCGCCTTCGAAAGTCAGATCTTTTACACCGAATGCATCATCCACACCATTTACGTGAAATCCGTCAAGTGTGCGCCAATCACCGCCCGATTCGATCGGATCCTGCCACCATCTTTTAGAAGCAGCCAGATCCACCGCAAGTGGCTTGATCGCACTGACTACCACACCAGAAACTCCTCCCCCGGATAGTCCTAACGACAATGTAGTCGCATTCCAGGTAATGTTACTGAACCCGGTTATGGTCCGGGAACCATTCAACAGGGGCGAAACAAAGGTTATCCCACTCGAAGTATAGTAATAATTGGTTGTAAATGTCTTGGGCGTGCTGCCTTCGAGCCAGGTCAGCTTCATAATCCTTTCCGTCGGATTTGCCGTGATTTCATAAGTCACGCCTCCCAGGGTTATTCTCTTGAAATAGGCAATGTATTTGGAAATATTATTGAATAACAACCCCTTAGCCAGATCTCCCGCCGCGTATGCCGTTGCCTGCGCCGGTGTAGCCTTGGTAAGAACCATGCGGCTCTGGTTTTTTCTGCCTAT
>NZ_JBDSFX010000109.1:0-37221 GCF_039919315.1 Dyadobacter sp.
TAACGGTAGAGCTGATAGAAGGCACCACGGTTCACGCGACAGCGCTGGCCAATATCTATAAGGAAACTGTTAAGAATGCAGGATTTGGAACGGGCAATTATGGGTTTTATTTTGCCTTGCCTGCCGCACTGAAGGATGGTAAAGCGCATGTTTTGAGTATGCGGGTTCAGGGTAGCACTACTATCTTGAACAGTTCCCCTAAAACCATCACTTGTGGTGTAAATCAATACCAGGGCAATTTGGATGTAGCAGACTGTAATACGGTGAGTGGCTGGGCTTGGGACAAAAATTTTCCCAATAATGCTGTGACTGTCGAGCTATTTGAAGGCAGCACTGTATATGGCACAGTATTGGCCAATGTTTACCGGGAATCCCTGAAGACTGCGGGTTACGGGACAGGGAACTATAGCTTTACAATGGCTTTACCTACCGCCCTGAAGGATGGTGTAGCGCATCAGTTGAGCGCCCGTGTGAAAGGAACTACTACATTGTTAT
Organism: Dyadobacter sp.; assembly: GCF_039919315.1. Classification (GTDB taxonomy): domain Bacteria; phylum Bacteroidota; class Bacteroidia; order Cytophagales; family Spirosomataceae; genus Dyadobacter. Next base: position 496 of record NZ_JBDSFX010000109.1, read on the forward strand.
GGAGCTCGCCTCGTTCCGTTACCTGTATATCAAACGAATACTTTGGCAATTTTGAATTAGCAAGTTGTGACGTAATAGCGGGTTGGGCCTGGGACAAGAACGCTCCAAACTCTGCTTTAACGGTAGAGCTGATAGAAGGCACCACGGTTCACGCGACAGCGCTGGCCAATATTTACAAGGCCACCGTGAAGAATGCGGGATTCGGAACTGGCAATTATGGGTTTTATTTCACCTTACCCGCCGCCTTGAAGGATGGTAAAGCGCATGTTTTGAGTATGCGGGTAAAGGGTAGTAGTAAGATCTTGAACAGTTCCCCCAAAACCATTACTTGCGCCACAGCTGCCAGGATCGGTGTGCCTGTGGAAGTTTTAACGCCAGCAAGTGATGACCATCAGTTTAAGGTAGAAAGTATCAAATCTTCATTAGCGGTTTCGCCCAATCCAACAGCTGGTAAGATACGCGTCTCTTTTAGCTCGCTTAACAAACAATCAGCTAAGCTCTCCGTTGTTAATATACTTGGCCAGGTCGTCTGGGAAGAACAAGTGACTGGAACTGGAGAGCGTCACCAACAATTTGTTGACCTCAGTGGAAATACTAATGGCATATACCTGGTTAGGTTACAAATGGGTGAGATGATTGAGATTAAGAGAATAGTATTAATGAAGTAAATTGTAAACAAAACAAAAGCGCCCGAATGACTCGGGCGCTTTTGTTTTGTTTACAGTTTTCCCCAGCTTATCACCTAGGCTCAAACTTCACCACATCATGACTGATCGGCGCCAGACTTTGCAGATAAGTGAATATGGATTTCAGATCATTTTCTTTCATATCGGCATACATCATCCAAGGCATGGTGGTGTTCATTTCCTTGAGGCCAACCTTATGCGCTACGTAGGCTGAATCTGCATACATTTTAAATCTCTTCACGAAAGCATCCTCGCTCCACAGGCCGATACCGGTTTTTTTATCGGGTGTAATATTGGCCGACCGCACCAGGCCAGATGGGAAGGCGAATTCCATTCCCCCACCAAACTCAGTGCCAGCTACAATGCTACCCTTCTCTCTCATACTGTGACATTCGACGCATCCACCTGCAAGCACCAGATATTTGCCTGAGTTGAGTACATCTGTCTCTGCTGGTTTGGGTTGCAAATTTGCTTTTGATGGCATCGTATTGATCAGAATATTGACTGGAAAGTCCTTTTCTGGCGCAGGGATATCATGCTTAACCGGTTGCAGCGTCCTTAGATAGGAGATAATGCTGTAAATGTCTTCCTGATCGAGCTGGCCATAGCCGTGGTAAGGCATCACTGAAAAGAGCGGACTGCCATCTCTGCTGACACCGGTGGTAATCGCCCTGAAAACTTCTCCATCCGACCATTGTCCGATCCCATAGGGGGTAATATTTCTGGCGTAATACACGCCAGGAAAGCCTAGTTCCCTGCCAAAAACCTCTCCACCGCCACCAAAGTTACCTTCCATTAGCGGAGCGGCATACAAATTCCAGTCCCGGGAGCTGTGGCAATCCATACAGATCGTCACATGGTTGGCCAAATATTTACCTCGTTCAATTCTTTCTGGTGTTTTTTCAATTGAAATTTCGGGAGCTTCGCCTACATTGGGCAGCGCAGTTTTAATGTAAATGATACCAGCGATGGCCACCAAAATCACTGTCGCCAGTAGGATGCCGAGAATGCGTAGAATTTTTTTCATTCTGATTGAGCAATAAGGGTTGTAAGATGAGCAAGGAAAATTCTATCGTGAGACGATTGCAGAGGTAACCTGATGAAGTGTATCAACAAAAGTATAACAAATCGAAAAATACTTTAAACCATATAAACAATTCGGGGATATTTGGATTACCGATAATCGGTCTTTCTTGGGATAAAAAAATCCGGGTCTCTGGCACGAAAGTTTTTGTACGATTAATACCAATCATTTAAATCTGGCGAGTCATGAAAAAAAATAAGGAAGGTGAGATGCAGGGAGTAAAAGGCGTAAATGAGCTTGATGAGAACGACCCCAACAGCACCAATGGAAAAGCAGGATGGGAAGAAGCGCAGCCTCTTCCCAACGATCCAGCAGCAAATGCTAAAAAGACTTCGCCAGAGGAAGATTCTGGCGCAAAGGAAGATACCAAATTATCTGCTGGTAGCAGGTAACCCTTTGTTGAGAAAATACCAACCATCTAATAAACCCATTTCAGCGACCTTTCGAGCGTTTTGTCAGAATATTGAAATTATTCAGACAAGTAGACCGATGTCAACTGGCGACAATAAGTAATGAGCTTATTGGATGGTTGGTGCAACGTCACTTAAAATACCACAATGCCTCTGTCCCAGGACGCGCTGTCCGGACTTTTGTAAAAGATGTACATTGGTTTCATCACAATGGTGTAATCATCATACACCCAGGTCATACTCTGGTCTGCACCTGCTTTGGCAGCCTCGAAGTCATAAGTGTAATGAAAACGGCTGGTGTCAAGGTAGGCACTTTTTCCAGGAGGCACCAGGTGAAATACGTCATCAGGTCCCGAAGATGTGATTACAACCGTTTTCTTGGTATCGTCCCAGTTAAATGTCATGCTGGTTGGCCTGGAAAACTTCATATTTGTCGAGAAAGCCCGTGCAGGAGGTGCAAATGGTGGATTAGTCCAGATAGAACCGCCATAGAACTGTACATAACCTACCCCACTTGACCCGCTGCCTGCCGAGAATGTCAGGAAAACAGCATCACGGTATAAAACCATGAGCGGATCAGCCAGCACGTTGATGGTGTCTTGTCCGACAACCCGGTAAGCTTTCGATATGTAAAAAGGTACCGTACCGAGTTGACTGTAAAACTTTTCTTTGTCGAACTCGTCGGCGGCTACTTCCTCTTTTTCGATCGTTTTGTCGGTACACGAACCGGCAAACAATGCAGCGGACAAAATCAATGCAGAGAATAACAGTTTCTTCATGGAATGATTAGTTTAGAAAACGGCTTCATCGCCTCAAATAGAGACAAATAAAGTTAATACTAACGTTGCACTATTTGATAAATATTTATAAAAAATCGGATTCCCACAGGGCACAGATGAGAATTGCTGACTTTATGTAGCGCTGCGGCTATAACTTTGAGCATTACCATAAGCCCAATATTTGATGCAGATATAACCTTTCTTATTTGGAAAGCATTCTGATCACAATAGCATCAAGTGTAAGCAGCCAGAAAGAAAACCATCTTGATACATCCACGCCAGTCAGAGCTTTGAGAAGACTAGGTGATCAGTTCTTGTTTGCTTCTACGAGCTCTGATGGCTTTCATCCAATCTCCATAACCTATTTTGCCCGTTTTGACGCGAGCTGATCAATCAAAAGTGTAGTGCAGGCGACCTGAGGGTTCAGATTGTATCCGAAGTATACAAAATTCATAAATTTTTTTTTCTTGGATTTATTCCAGCAATCATGGCTCAATGTTGGAGTATTTATTGATTATATACAATTTTTCATTTCCTGGATTTCATCGTTGACACAAAATAAAAAGCATTGTATTCATCTGCTTACGGTTGTTGACCGTATGTATGCTGATTCTAGCGCTAGAAGATCATCTTACCTCCTTCATGTTAACGATCTTAATTTTATAAACATTACGTCAAGAAACGATGAAAGAATTCTTACAGGGAAATGGTGGACCTATGCTGGACAAGGTCAATCGACGTTATTTTTTAAGATCTGCCGGTGTTGCTGCCTCGGCAGGAGCGCTCATTATGGGATGTACCCTTGAAGATCACAACATTGGAGACCAGGCTGTTGATCTCGGGACAGGGGATATTGGTATTTTGAACTATGCTTATGCTCTTGAGCAGCTTGAAGCGGCCTTCTACACTCAGGTGATGATGACACCGTATGTGGGCATGTCGATGGAAGAAAAAACCATTCTGACCGATATCATGTACCACGAAGTTATCCACCGACAGTTTTTTAAAGCTGCCTTGGGCGGTGCTGCCATCAAAGGCCTAACACCAAATTTTGCCGGCATCGATTTTTTGAAGCGTGATGACGTTTTGAAATACGCCAAGATTTTTGAAGATACTGGTGTGGCTGCCTACAACGGTGCAGGAAATCTGATCACAAACCCAGGTTACCTGTTGATCGCTGGCAAAATTGTCTCGGTTGAAGCACGTCACGCATCTGCTATACGCGATCTGATATCGCCGAATTCTGCATTATTTGCAGGTGATGATGTTGTCGACATAAATGGATTGGATGGCGCGCTGCCCCCTTCGGCAGTCCTGATGGCAGTTGCTCCTTTTGTTAAAGATAAAATCGATGGAAGCCATTTGCCATCTTAATCATCCAACATCTTAAATATCCGAAAACATGAATTTCTTTAATATACTAGATGTCATTGAAAAAATTGACGCTGATGCTTACGAGCGTGTAGAACGTGAATCGCGTCGTTATTTCTTTAACAGAGTAAGCAGCAAGGTTGCTGCGCTGGCCGGTCCCGCTATACTGGCTTCTGTTGTGACAAAAACTTACGCACAGACATCTGATGCCATTGATGTTTTAAAGTTCGCTTTGACCTTAGAATACCTGGAAGACGAGTATTACAAAATGGGAAATATGGTTGCAGACTCGCTGATGGTCGGTGACTATGCAAAATATAAACCTGTATTTGCCCAAATCGGAAAACACGAAACCCAGCACGTAAAATACCTGGAAGCAGCTTTGGGCGCGCAGCCAAAGCCTACCTTTGATTTTACTGTGGGCGGTGCCTATGATCCGTTCCATAATTTTGACAATTTCGTTTTCTTGTCGCACGCTTTTGAAGATACTGGTGTGCGTGCGTACAAAGGACAAGCGGACAGGTTGATGGCTGTGGCCGATAAACCCTATCTTCAGGTTGCCTTGCAAATCCATTCGGTTGAAGCGCGTCATGCATCTATTTCAAGAAGGATACTGGGTGCGATCAGAAACAAACCTGCCATTAAAGGATGGATAACCAATGACGAAGGGTCTCCTGCTGCTGTGTACCAGGGCGAATTTTCAGAAGCAACGGTGGTGCAGGGTGGTGTCAACATTATAGGTTTGGACGGCCTGGATGGAATTCCGACCGGCGACACTCTTTTCAAAGCTGCATCAGAAGCATTTGATGAAATTTTAACTAAGAAAGAAGCAACCGATATTGCGATGCTATTCTTTAAGAAATAGCTTGGAGGAATCGTATTGGCTAATTGAAATGATTTAATAAAAAAAGAGGCAATTGTATTGCCTCTTTTTTTATGGCCTACCTCAAAGCACTGATCTTACATGACTTTCATCCTATTTAACTTCAACTTGTTAGTAGCACCTGAAAACTTACCGAATCAGTCGGTTTAGTTGACCCTTTACAACCTTCAAGCGTTTTTAAGTGTCTCAGAATCACAGCTAAATCCTGATATGATGAGAAAAATCTTATGCCTTTTGCTCCTAGGGTCGCTTTGGTTGGGATGCCAGTCAAGTGAGCCTTCCGATTTTGGTATAGAACCAGATTACGTGGCCTATGACGACGAAGGCCCCATGCTCAAAAAGACTTTTTGCAGCGATGCGAATTGTAAGGATCCAAGTTATGAAGAGCGATACACGTATAGGGCAGATGGCCAACTAATTAAAGTCGAGATTTTTGCCAGGACCGCCTCGAAAATAATGGAGATGCAATCCTACACCGATTATTTTTTTGATGCCAATGGCCTGATGACCCGTAAAATTCAATACAGCAGGCATGGATTTTTGCCAGGCTGGGTTGCTTACAATGAGTCCGAGTTTGAGTATCAGAATGGTGTGCTGAAAATTGAAAGGACCTATTTCAACAGGCATCAGCCAGAAGAAAAAGTGTTCACCGGAGCGGTCGAGTATGAATATGAAGGAGGCAAAAAAACCGGCCAAAAATGGACGGATGATCACAATGAATTGAGTCGCCGCGTGAAGTATGGATACAAGAATGATGTTGTGAATGTGGAAACATGGTATGATCAGAAAGACAATGTGATCAGGATTTTTGAGCACAAGTTTTCCGGAAACCGCAGACAAATCGGCGAGTTTCTGCCCAATTCAACAGAACTGCTGGCGATGATAGAAAAGACATACGATAAAAAAGGAAGACTAGCTACTCAGGAAACCAAGGTGAACAACCCACTGCTGTGCTCAATGACACCGGGACTGATAAAGTATAGCTATTAGTGGTGGATCAACCCGGTCTGATACGCGGACGTTAAAGATCTTTAAACGATAAAATCCCTGTATTCGATTAGTCAGTAAGTTCCGACGGGGAACTCACAAACTGATAAAATGCTTTTTACTACAGCATTCTTACAGTTTATAAATCGACATGGCAGACAAACTTATTCAGGATATCCCTTTTTCCATTCTTGATCTTGCGCCGATCACGGAGGGAAATACTGCAGCCACAACATTCAACAACAGCCTTCGACTCGCGCAGCGAGTCGAAGAATTGGGATATAAACGATACTGGCTCGCCGAGCATCACAATATGGCAAGCGTCGCCAGCTCGGCCACCTCGGTTCTGATCGGCTACATTGCCGGCGGCACTAAAACAATCCGCGTAGGCAGCGGAGGTATTATGTTGCCCAATCATGCGCCCCTTGTGGTCGCCGAACAGTTCGGTACACTCGCGTCGCTTTACCCAGGCCGCATTGACCTGGGACTCGGGCGCGCACCAGGAACAGATCAGGTTACAGCCCGTGCACTCAGGCGCAACTATATGGAATCTGCCCAGGACTTTCCGGACGATGTGATTGCATTGCAAACCTATTTTTCAGCAGATAACAGCAGCTCCAAGGTACGTGCTATTCCCGGTGAAGGGCTGGAAATACCGATCTGGATCCTGGGATCGAGTACCGATAGTGCGCGACTAGCCGCACATTTGGGGTTGCCCTATGCATTTGCGAGCCACTTTGCACCTACCCAGTTCATGACCGCGATAGAACTCTACCGCCGGAATTTCAGACCGTCGCAATATCTGGCGCAGCCTTATGTAATGGCTTGTGTGAATGTGATCGCCGCCGACACTACCCAGGACGCAGAGCGGCTTGCAACCTCGTTTTTCCAGCTCGCTACGGGAATCATTACGGGCAAACGCCGGCCTTTGCAAGCGCCCGTAGATAGTATGGACGGACTATGGGGAGAATACGAAGAAGCCGCCGTGAGAGAAATGATGAAGTACACCTTCATTGGCGACAGGCAAAAAATCAGCAGCGAACTCGCCAATTTTCAAAGACATATGCAGCTTGATGAACTAATGGTTACCAGCCATATCTACGATCCTGACGCGCGTATCCACAGCTACGAGATTTTGAAGAGTGTGCAGAATGAGCATGTTTTAACGTCCTGATTTGGTACGGGTAAAGTTTTTTGGTTTATACGACGAACACGTCGGGCGTCATATAAATCAAAAAAAAGAGTGAATTTTGGATGCATATTCTATCAAATCACTCTCTGTTTCCTCTTCGCGCCTGCCGCACCGATTGGCTTTCTTTGAGATTCAATCGATACAAAAATGTCAATCGGTAGCGGGCGCCATTAGGGCGACTATTTTGGGTTTGCAAATAGTCATTTCCTGTTGTAGTTACCTTGTAGTTGCGAAGATTGAACAGGTTTGTCACATCTAAAAGAACAGTAGCCGCGTTTTTTAGCAGGTTTTTACTTAATCCCAAATCAATATAATGTATTGCAGCCGTGTGCCTTTGGGCATTGCTTTGAGCACCGGTAAAATTATATCTGAACTGCAAACCCAGATGATGCGCAAGTTTGAGCTGCATACTGACACGGCTTGTTAAAGCATTGCCGGAGTAATCAAAATCGTGCTGCTGATACCAACCTTTTTGTTTGAACCTGTAAGCATTTAATTCGGCATTGACCTGTAAACTTTTCAGTGGATTGTACAGAACCGATAGTTCAAACCCGCTGCGGATTTCGCGGTCAATATTAACAGGAGAAGTGATGAATATGCCCTGCTCATTTCTGAATGTGTAATCCTGAATGATGCCGGAATTGTTTTGGTAATAAACCGACGGGTTGAAGGTGAATACACTGCTATTTTTTAAAAAGCCAAATTCAAATACATCTGCGTAAGAAGGATTCAGCTCGGGATTGCCCACATAACGCGCATTAAAGTCAGTCAGCTCATTGAAGGGATACAAAAGACTAAGCGACGGCCTGTTGATCCTTTTACTGTAATTTCCCTGCAAAGTTGCACCTGCGCCGAGCTGGTATGTGAGGCTTACCGTTGGGAAAAAACGGGTGTAATTTCTTGACCTGTTGTAAATTTGTGCTCGATCCCGGATTTCAATTCTGGTAAACTCAGTACGCACTCCCAGCTGGTAAGCCAGATTACCCAATTTATTTTTCAATTGAACATACCCGCTTCCGATCAGTTCATCATAGGTCAGCTCATTGTCAATATTTTCAATGACATCCCAACGGTCCTCAATTTCCTGTTCAGCCTTGAATGAAGAGGTGACATTTCTTTTCTCTGCTTTTAAACCAAATTCCAGTACTGCATTACTATCCAATGGCTGAACCAAATCTGTTTGCAGCAAAAAATCCTTGCTCGAACCGATAGAGCCCGTACGGATAACAGCAAGCTGTTGCTCAGTCGGAAACAACCTTTTGGTTGCCAGATTCCAATCCTTATCGCTATTCCAGAAATCATATTGCATGTCGATCGTGTATCTCTTACCTGGCAGGCCAAACAGTTTTGTGTAGTTAAATTCTGCCTGATTGTAGTCCCGTTTCTCCCACGACTCCCCGTGCCGAAGCAGTGTGCTATCTGTTTTAATGTGGCCGGTGTATGCATAGCGCAACGAGGTTTTATCATGATCATTTGTCGCGTTCTTGAGGAAAGCAGCTGTAATCGTATTCTTGCTGTTTAAAAAGTAATCCGCCCCGACGTATATAAGTCTTCCGTCATCGTGGCGTTTCTCATCCTGGCGTTGGTTTAAAAAAGTAGTGACTTTGTTATTTTCTGCCAACTGACTGGTTTTATAAAGGCCGACATAATCCGAAAACCGTATACCAAGCGTTGCGAACAGATTCACCTTCTCGGATTTAAAATTGAGGCTAGGGCTGATTCTGTTATCGTTTGGCAAGCCACCAACTAGCCTTAATTGTCCGTTAAAGCCTGCTTTTTTGTTCTTCTTTAAAATAAGATTGATAATTCCGGCAGAACCCGCCGCGTCATATCTGGATGACGGATTTGTGATCACTTCTACGCGTTCAATCTGATCGGCGGGAACTTGTTCCAGGGCGTTGGCCTGTGTGAGTCCACTCCGTCGGCCATTGATCAGAATCAAAACGTTGCTGTTCCCACGCAAACTGATTGCGCCCGACGGACCCACGCTAACAGAGGGGACCCCATTGAGAAGTTCTGTTGCAGAACCGGTCTGCGATAAAATATCCTTCCCGACTTCAAAGATTTTCTTGTCAAGTTCCAGACTTACCGAGGCTTTTTGCCCACTTACTGCAACTTCTTTCAATTGGATCAGGTCCTGTTGCAGTTTGATAGTACCTGCGTCAACGGATTTTGAGGAGGCCGTTATTTTGAAAGATTTTGAAAACGTTTTATATCCGACAAAACTGAGCTGGATCATTACTTGGCCTTCAACGGTATTTGCCAGCTCAAAATAGCCATTTTCATCCGTCGCCGATGCGACAAGGATTTTAGAAGACTGATCTTTTACAATGACCGTGACAAAAGGAAGCGGTGTTTTTGCAAGTGAATCCACTGCAAAACCAACAATGGAACCCGGAGTTTGACTAACAGTAGATTGTTGCGCCATACCGCTCAGGCAGCACAAAAAAAGAAAGAAGCAAAGATGGTATCGTGTTTTCATGAAGCAAGTTTAGCGTGTGGCTGTCAGTGCAAAATCAAAAATCATGTCAACTGCATTATATCCTTTTGAAATGCACTTTTCTGATTTACCTTCCTGTTACCTTTGCCTTATGCAACGCCTCTTTTTTCTCTTAGCCATCTTGCCTGTTATGGTGTCCTGTAAATCCGGTATAGTTTATCAGGATTACCCCGAAGTGTATCAAAACGGTGATAGTAACTTGTGGGCCAATAAAATTTATGATGACTCAAAATGGGCGCATGATCAGATAGCTGGAACCGGCGATGTTTTCTGGGTCAGGCAGCGTATCGAAATTTTAGAAAACCCGGTAACAATTGCGGGTGTCCAGATCCACGCTTTCGGGGCTTTTCAGGTGTATTGGGACGGTGTACTAATTGGGGTGAATGGGAAAATTCCTACTGAAAACTCAGCAGAAATACCTGGGACCGAAGCCACTTGTTACAGCTTACCGGACTCTTTGTCCAGAGCCGGTGTACATGTGCTGGCACTTAGGGCTTCACAATCCTATTTGACAAAGGAACAGCGAGGTATTTATGCGAAAATGGACCTTTATAAAAATTTATTAACCCAGCCGCTGATCATCACTTCATTAATGAACCTGATGTCGGGCGCTTTTCTGATCGCTTCTCTTTATTATTTCTTTCTGTATTTCAATAGCAGTAAGCGGCAGTTGACCATTTTGATCTTTGCCGTGATTTGTCTGCTTTTCTTTACACTCCTGATTCTTGAATACATCAAATTTTATATCGATATACCATACACCGAATTTTTTACCCGGCTGGAAGCCATTGGTATATTGACGATGATCATTGCTGTGCTGGTGCCGCTTTATTTTACAATTCAGTTTCATTTCAAATGGAAAAAGCTATTGCTGGGAATTTTAGCCACGACTCTGCTTGTCGTCTACGTTTTTAATTACCGACATTTTGATCGGAACGCACAGCTTTACAGCATTTTGATGTGGATTGCTTCTACGATGGTGGTGCTCAATGCGATCTGGCAAAGAGAAAAGGGCGCGCTTCTTGTACTGGCCGGGCTACTGTCCAGCGTCGTTGTTCATCAATATCTGGTTTATGATTTCGGATTGTTTATCAGTTTTACCATCATTGTACTATGTATGCTTTACCTGCATACCATTCGCAGCAGGGCCATTGAGGACCAATATCATTCCTCACTGCTTCTTTCGTCAAGATTGCAGCTGGAACTGGTTAAAAAGAATATTCAGCCTCATTTTATCAAGAACACGCTCACTTCACTGATCGACTGGGTAGAAGAGTCCCCCAAGCAAGGTGCAGAATTTATACATGCTTTGGCGGCCGAATTTGACATCATGAATACGATCTCGGAATCGGTACTCATTCCGGTCCGACAAGAAATAGAACTCTGCAAAACCCACTTGACTGTGATGCAGTTTCGGAAGGAAATCAATTACCAATGGGAGGAATATGAGGTTGATGACTCAGAATACATTCCTCCCGCGCTTGTACACACCCTGCTGGAAAACGGTATAACCCATAGCATGCCCATGAGTGACGGCCGCATTCGGTTCTGTTTGCGTTTTCTGAAAACTGAAAAATATCGCCAGTATACCTTTGAAACAAAAGCCCAAAACCGTACGCCGCTCAGGCAGGGTAAAGGCGGAACGGGTTTTCGGTACATTCAGGCGCGTCTAACTGAAAGTTATGGAGATAATTGGGAGTTTTTCTCAGAAAATTCCCCTAACGGCTGGCTATCCACTATCAAGATTTACAACAAATGATGCGGGTACTCATTATCGAAGATGAAGCCAGAATTGCCAACAGACTGGAACGGATCACCCGGAGTTTTTTTGAAGGTAATCTGTCCGTGGTAGAGATTTGTGATTCACTGCAAAAAGGACTTGATTATATTGAAAATCATCCGATTGACCTTTTGCTACTGGATCTAAATCTGAATGGCGAAAACGGATTTGATATGCTGGGATCGGTGGTAGCCGGTTCTTTTCATACCATAATCGTGTCCGCATATACCGATAAGGCGATCACTGCTTTTAATTATGGCGTGCTTGATTTTGTTGCAAAACCCTTTGATCAGGCCAGATTGGAAATGGCTTTCAGACGAATTTCAAACATTACGAAAGGTGTGGAGAGAGAGATAAAATTCCTTGCCGTCAAGAAAGCGGGCACAGTCCGGCTTATTGACATCAGCGAGCTGCACTACATCAAAGGAGCCGGGATTTACAGTGAATTGCACCTTCAAAATGGCAAACAGGAACTGCATGACAAATCTTTGGAAAAACTGCAACAGTTACTCCCCAATACATTTGAGCGCATTCACAGGTCGTATCTTGTTTCGCTGGCCATGGCAGAGCGTATTCTAATCCAGCCCGGTGGGCGATACGGACTGCTGCTTAAAACCGGAGAAACCCTACCTGTGGGAAGATACAGATACAAGGATTTAAAGGACAAATTGATCTGAGCATTACGGATATAGCAGATATTTTGCCCGCGTTGCCTTGAACTTCTGCAATCCAGGTTCCCAGCTTTTTCTGATGTCCGCTTCCGACACGCCGGCTATGATCTGTTTTCTTAATTGATCGGTACCGATGCGCAGGTCAAAAGCGGATACATCCTGATTGGCTCTGCCGGGAGTGAAGAAATTAGCTTTATCGGGATAGGCATTGTATAATTCAATTAGCCACGATAAATTAATCTGGCGGCTCCTGCGAAGCTTGTCAATATCATTATTACGAAGGTCAAGGCCATAACAAACAGTGTCTTTGTGATTGGGCCGTTCACTCATTCCGGGAATACTTACCGGTTTGTATGAAAATGAATACTTGCCTTTTAATGCGGGTGCCCCCAAAATCGTAAATGGCATATGAGTTCCCCGGCCTTCATTGATAGCTGTTCCTTCAAACATGCATAAGCTCGGGAAAAGCATCACAGCCTGCTGTGTATTTAAGTTCGGTGAGGGATTGATGGGTAGTACATAGGGCATGTCATGGTCATAGCCTGCAACCTTGATGATATTTATTTTGCACTGTTCTGGCAAGTATCCTTCACCGTTAAGGTATTGTGCAAATTCACCGATGGTCATGCCATGCGTCATGGGTATATAATGGATCCCGATAGCAGATTTAAATTTATCATCCGTCATTACCGGTCCGTCTACTACATATGCGTTAGGATTGGGCCTGTCCAGAATGAGCAGTTCTTTGTTGTTTTCTGCACAGGCTTCCATCACATACTCAAGCGTATTGATGTTCGTATAGTAGCGGCAGCCTACGTCCTGAATGTCAAAGACCATCAGGTCTATATCGGCCAGTTGTTCTCTTGTTGGTTTCTGATTTTTCCCGTATAAAGAGATGATTGGAATGCCAGTTTTAGCATCTACCTCGTTGCTCACCACAGCTCCATTACTGGCATTGCCTCTAAAACCATGCTCCGGTCCAAACACTTTTACAATGTCAATACCAAGGCTCAATAGACTGTCCACGCTGCTTTTCATGCCGATGACGGAACTCTGATTTGCAACCAGGCCGATTCGTTTTCCTTTCAGATAAGGCAGATATTGGTCAGTCTGGTCGGCACCTGTGATCATTCCCGGCTTGTTAGGCATGCTTTGGTTTGCCGATGTGATTTGCGCGCTGCATTCGATATTGCTGATCGCCAGGAGCGTTAAAAAAAGTATGGTAATGAATCTCATCTTTATAGATAGGTTTATATAATACCTTTATTTCTTTTTAGCAAAGAAAGCCAAATTTTGACCGCTTCAATGTGTAAAGGGATCAGCTTGGAGACGGGTTCATCTAAAAAGCTTCGTAGCCATATAAATGCGGTAATGAAAGCAACACATTTGTCAGATGTCACCCTACTCTTTCTTTCCGGCGCCGGAAAGTGTCACTGACAACCCTACCTGATAGGGCCTGTAATGCCATCCCATCGACCTGATTTTGAGATCATGGATCCCCACCTCCACGTAGGGGCCTACGGAAATCTGAAATGGTGCCTGCACGGGCAGCTTGCGGGAGAGGCTGACATTGACCATGGCCAGTCCCTGATCGCTGGAAAGGGACCGTGTGTATTCCAGACCAGCAGCCGCAGAGTAAGATCTAAGGGCCGGTACCCGAAAATTAAACTGACGGGCGATCCCCAAGCCGATGAACCGCAAGTCCTGGCTGATCTCATTAGTGGATGTATAATGTCGTTTGATCTTGTACTGATCAGGGCCGGTTTGTTCGATTTCTATTTTCTGATCACCAATGTCAAACCTTGTCCGGTATTGCAGCAAGGTGTAAGCGGCCGACCATTTAAATCCCCAACGCTCAAATCCGGCCGCAAGCTTGATGCCTTTTGATTGCATGGATGAAAGCCCGGCGAACCGGATGTTTTCGATGACCATCTGCGGATTGGACCGAACGTAGAGCATCTGGAAATTCTGTGAGGGGATGACAGATAAAAACCATCCCGTTGCCTTTTTTTTCAGGACGGGGGCCGGTGCATTCGAATCCGCAACGATTTTAGGCCAGACAGGTAAACTGGTCTCTAACGGCTTGAGAGCAATAATAGGAAGACTTGCCAGCAATGTTCCGGGAGGTATTGCCGACAGACTGTCATGTACAGCCTCTGGCTGTGACTGCGATTTGGATTGTGATTCCTGATTTTTCTTCGGGACCACTTCGTTATGTACATTTCCGCTGGCAGCTTTCGAACTTTGGTGGACAGCGGCAACCCGAACTGACCGATCGGGCTGTTTGGCAACCGTTGCCAGCTCAGGCGCGGTTTTTTCCGACGAGGATGTTGCCATTCGTTTTACAGGAACTAAATGTCGTGGGGTGATAACTTTTTCAACATGAATAACTTTTCCAGCATGAGTAGAGACCGCAACCTCTTCCTTACTAGCCTTAACAAAGTATAGCGCCAGCAATAACGCCACCAGCAACCCCAATGCTGTGTTAACGAGCCTTTTGCCGTTGCGCGGTAGCGCGGCAAAGACCCGTTTCCGGGTTGATGGCCTTGGGGTTAGCTCAAACTGGTCGAAGGACTCTTTGAGCCAGTCGCCCAATGGTTCCTTAAAGTCTTCCTGGTTGGATCCGTTCATCTTCAATTATCCCTATTTCCTGTAATTTTTTTATTAAAAGCTTTTTGCCCCTCATCAGCTGCGACTTGGAAGTAGAGGGCTCTATGCCCAGCATTTCCGCGATCTCGGTGTGGTTATAGCCATCAATCAGGTATAGATTGATGATTGTCCTGTAACCGCCCGGCAGATCGCTGAGCACTTTTACTACCAATTCAATATCCACATGCCCCCATGAAGTGAATTCACTGGAATCCCAGTCCTGAACGTTCAAGTCGATCTGAGCGCTCAAAAGCTCCTTTTTGGTTGTCCTTTCATAATAGCTTAGCGCGGTGCGGATGATGACCGATTTCACCCAGCTGTCGGCAGACTCTGGCGTGTGGAGGTCATCTATTTTTTTGAAAACCTTGATGAATGCCTCCTGGAATATGTCTTCCGCTTCTGAAAGCGTACGCGCATACCTGCGGCAGATGCCGAGCATTTTGCCCTGGTAGCGTTCATAAAATGCATTTTGTGCCTTTCGCTCGCGCCGCTGGCAACCTTCAACGAGTTCTGTTAGGGAATTGTATCGTCGTTTAGAAAACAGCATCAAATGGGAATCAGTTAGAAGGAACGGTTATTCCTATTGAGCATTGCTAAAATTGATAAGCTGTATAATCATGGTAGATCAGGTCCCCATTGTCATTGAAATAAAGGTAAAAGATTTGTCCAATTTCGGTGTCTTTTCGAATGCTTATCCTATAACCCGAGCATCCCTCTGCTGAAAATCGAATTCCGGATTCGAACATAAAACCTTCCATTTCCGGCGAAGCGTTGATGTATCTGTATACAAAAGCGGGTAGATCTTCCTGCTTGACCACTGATCCATGTAAAATGTAAATCGGGTTTTCGTCCTGGTCGAAAATGTAAGTCCCGTTCCCGATTATGAATGTCCTGCGACCGTCCCTGGCATAGGATACCCACATGCCCGACGGGTCCACCATACCCATTCGTTTGAGGTAGTTGCCTATCTTAGGTGATACATCCAGAGGCTTGTCGACATAATAGGACAAGGTTGATTGCAGCCCCATCGTAAGGGCGAACTTTACGTTGTTAGCCCCGTTGGTGATCACCTTGACGGTGCGTTCCATACCCTTCCATTGGTAGTCAAATGCAACCCGCGGCCAATCCTCGCCAGCGGCTGCGTCAGTCTGGATTTCCCAGGTGGGGCTGGCAACGGTCCCACCACGGATCGCGAGCTTGTCCAGAAATTGCGCCAGCGGCTCCGGAAGCTGGTTGCTCACGAATCTCGCGTTGGCCAGTACCGCCTGGGTGTCGACGACCGCCTTGTATTGCCGGGCATTGCTTACGAAATCAACAGACCAAATCTTCTCTGGCGTCAGCGGTGCGAAGACCAGGCTTGTTGATTCCGGAAAATGTTTTTTTATGACCTGAAAAGCCTTTTTTGGCACATTTTCAGTTTGTGGGTTCAATTCTTTCGCACGGTTGCAGCCCAGCTCCACCACTACCATGCAGAGCAATATAAAGCAGATCCTTTTTCTCATTGTTCTTCTCGGGAATTTATATAATCTGTTAGACCCGAAACCCGAAGCGTTTGGATGCATGAAGATCATATTTTTTTAGTATGCATCATGTCAGGACGAAATTGGAGTCTGGTAAGAAAAACTAACCCCCATGAAATTAATAATTGTGCTTTGCGCTGCTTTACTGGGATCTGTTATTTGGATACGGCCGTCAGAGACCAAACCGGTTTGCTTTGAAATGAACAATCGTGACTGGTTTTTTCCTTCTACTGCCGGTGAGGCGGTGACAAAACATCAGCTGGATTACAAAGCGCCCGGATATTACTACAAGGAGTATCCAGACGGAAGTGATCTCATTTTGTATTATCATTATGCGGACGGTGATTTCGACAATCAGTCACAGTCAAAGGAAGTGCTATTTCCCAGAAAGCTACATTCCTACATGTTTCGATTTGCAAATAAACCAGGAGTATTGGATTCCTTGCTGCAAAATTTGGAAACAGCATATCATAAAAAAATAGTACTGAAATGCCAGCAAGATGATGAAATCGTGCAAACTTCTATTAAATCCCGCGAAACGAGTTTCGAATGGGGCCTTTTAACTGTTCATGACGGGTTGACCATTGGGATTGCTAAGGGAGAAAAAAAAGTTGTCGTCAGGTATATGTATGACCTCCCTTTGGACATGATGGAGGTGTATATGAAAAGGTTTACGGAATAGACGTCAATGCGGATGATTTACAAGCATTAAACGCGGTTATCGGTATATTCAGTTTTGCCCAGAATTATGGTGAATGATGATGGGAAGGTATTCTTGGCAATGCATTGCATCAGGATAAAACAGCTAACTTGTACTACGCCAAGCTCCTGAATGTTTCGGAGTCGCAAGCCGGAGAGTATAAACTGACGCTTCGCTCAGATTCAGTACCGGCGTGCTATCGGGTGAAAATAAGATGGACGGCGCGTGAAAGCAAAGTCAATGAGGCCGCGGCATTTTAATAGCATCAGCCATTGACAATTTAATTAGTATCTAATAACAAAAACGAAAAATAGGATGAATGCGAACAAAGCACTTTGGGAAAAGGGTGACTTCACCCGTCTGGCAGAAACCATGCGCGAAAGCGGTTCAGCATTGGTAGCAAAATTAGGAATTAAAGAAGGTATAGATGTTCTGGACCTGGGTTGTGGTGATGGCACTACGGCCATACCTGCCGCCCGACTTGGGGCGAATGTACAGGGTGTTGATATCGCGCGAAACCTTGTGGAAGCGGGCAATGCCCGGGTCAAAGAGGAGGGGTTGACCAATATCACGTTCCGGGAAGGCGACGCAATCGATCTGAATGACATTGCCGACGAATCGTTTGATCTGGTAGTGAGCGTTTTCGGTGCCATGTTTGCACCAAAGCCATTTGATGTTGCCAAAGAAATGTTCCGGGTTACACGGCGTGGCGGTAAGATCGTGATGGGTAACTGGATCCCGGGCGATCCGACGCTGGTGGCTCAGATCCTGAAAGTGTGCTCGGCCTACACGCCAGCTCCTCCGGAGGGTTTCATCAGCCCCATGCTTTGGGGCGTCGACAGCAATGTCACAGAGCGTTTTGTCGCGGCTGGCGCTTTGCAGGAAAACATCACATTTGAGAGAGAAACATTCACATTTCAGGCGGCATTTTCTCCGGCGGTATTTTTGGACACTTTCAGAAAATATTACGGCCCTACGATGAACGCTTTTGAGGCGGCGGAAAAAAATGGAAAGGAAGCCGATCTGCAAAGTGAACTGGCAGTTTTGTTTGAAAGTCAAAATCAGGCGGGGGATAAAAATTCGACCTCCATTCCCGCTACATTCCTGAAAGTGACGGTTCGCCGATAAGAATAATTCACGGAAAGGTCCGTTCTCATGTTGCGCTGGCAATTTGATGAACGGACCTTTTCATTTCCCGCTGTGATTGCTCAAAAGCCTGAGCCTAGCCACCTATTTCAAGATCTATTCAGCATCTTCGTCCACTACAAGATCAGCATGTGCTTCGGCATCAAATTTGTCTGCAAATTTAATATCAGAGAGCCAATATGCCGAGCTGACGATGTCATAGGTGACAGAATTTTCGCTCCGGGAAACCAGGTTCAACTGCCATAGTATGTCTTTCGCTTCCTCAAACCGATCTCCCTGGATTTGATCAGAAAAAAGGCGGTGAATCAAACTTCGCTCTGACATTCCGGCTGCAAGGATTCTTAAAATTGGAGCTTCGGGGCTATCATTTAAAACAGTGAGGTCTCCTTGAATCTCAATTGTTAAACGAATTGCTTCTGTTCTCGGGAACTTCCCGTTGTAAGCATCGTGAAGAAGTTGAGTTGACCTAAAGAGATCGGGATGTAATGGCAGTTCTGGGTATTCTTCCCAAAGTTTTTCAGTCAGGATCTCATGGGAAAGGTTTTGTATCTGCCCGTCGGTTAGTCGTCCGGCTATTGTGTAATCTAAAACGATCTTGGCGGCTTCCTCCGGTTCAAAGTCTGTCAAGGACATCATACACATTTCCTTCAACTCCGAATCCTTGATTTCGTCAGGATTAGTATAATCCATTGCGCCTAAAAGATTGACAAAATCATTTTTCTCCCAGGATCCCGGCAATTCTTGAATTTGCTCGAAGGACAAAACTTCTACTTTAAATTGACTCATTTTCTTAATTAATTATAATTGAAGCTGGCGATTAGATGGACAGCGGATCACAGGAAATAACCTTGTGATGTTGCAAAACCATTCTCTAGCATAATCGTGCCTGGCGTAATTGGGGGTTTTTTGTCAAATTTATTAAAGCCGCCAGCTTACCATTTTAATGCATCTGGCTGGGGAGAGTAACCCTGGTACTTCGGACTAGATCATAGATCAGTATTAGGCCCATGTTGTTGTTGGTCTATGGAAATACGTGTTCTGTCGCCGGAAGTTGGTAATCGCAAAGCAATAGAATAAACTTGCCTACAATCTCAGGATACCTGAGTGCATCCCGTTCGTTCGTGTTTCAACCCAATTTTATTATGCATGAAAACCAACTACGAACGCGCTCTCACCGCAATGCTATGGGCCGCACTCCTTTGTCTTACAGACTGTTCTAAACACAGATCACCGGATCCCCAACCAAAGCCCGCACCGGATGAAACCACACCGAAGTCTGGCAGCCTGATCCGGGAAATCTATTGGGAAACCTTCGATTACCGGGCTTTCGTAAGTTACCGCGCCGACAGTAGCATCGATAACATAAAATACTTGGCCGACGGTAGGCAGAAAGAGCACGTAACCCATCAATATGAGGGCAAAATTCTCACAGGGATCAGTTCGGCGGGCTCGTTGTCGAAAAAGATTTATGAGTATGACGGCAAAGGCAGGCTGAAAATGATACATCTGATAAAGAAGAATGCCGGGCCGTTCGATAATGCGCAAAAGCTCATTTTTTTATATGACGACAATGGAATTGTTCAGAAGCTGGAACGCTACCAGGTCACTCCTGCTGGCACGCGGATGGATCTGGTCCATCATTATGAATATGACAAAGCCGCTGAGCTCGTCCTCATCCGGACCGAACAGGCCAATGGCTACCAGACGTTCACCAGCCTGAGTGGCTATTCCGCAAGTTTCGACCATGATCACTGGCTGTTCATAGAAGACTTTAATAACCCGGATTATGCCATTTACAACTTCCCCATACTCAATGCAATGAAGGGCCGGCTACCGCTGCATATCACCTACGAAGTTCCCGGGAAAGCCGGTACTCTCAAAACCGAACGGATCACGACCCAGCAATTTCAGGTGGAAAACAAAAAGATACAAAGACTGAAAATCGTTGTGCGATACCCTGAATTCCCCCAGGCTGGCAGCGAATCGGAGATCTCCTTTAAATATTGAGGTGGACTTTATGACTTGCAACAAAAAAGCGGCTGCTGGGGAAGTGCAACCGCTTTTTGCATTTAGCGTGTGAGCAGGATTTTTTTCGTTTCTACTGAATCGGGCTTCTTCACTTGCAGCAGGTAAATCCCTGATGGCGCATTACCAAGGTTGATGCGTTCTTCGTGCGAGCCTTTGCCTTTAACGTGCTGTGTGTGCCAGATTTTGCCTTGAACGTCGGTCACTTGAATTGTTGCCGCTTCGCCGGTTTTCAAATGGAATGCGGCCTTGAATTCTCCCGTTGCAGGGTTAGGGAAGGCTTGCAGTTGAGGAGCGTCGTTTTGCAGTTGCAGACTTCCCGGCGCTGCCATACGAACAGTCGAAACGGCTGGATGTACGCAGAACCGGTCCTGGCGGCAAGCCGCGCCTGGAAGGCCTTGGATGCGAACCACATTGTTCCCCTTATACAAGGTAATGTAAAGCGTTTCCTCTCTCCAAACGATATTCCAGCTGTTTGTAGCAGCAAGCGTGAGTGAAGGAAGCGACAAAACATCATTGATCGTAATGCTCACCTGCGCATTCTGGGCAGCGTAGTACCGTAGCGTTACAGGATAGAATCCGGAGGCCGGGACGTCATTAATGGCGTAGTCGACATAGTAATCGTAGTTATTTTCCGCTCCCCGGGTTTGACCGTTGGATGCATTAGGGTCGTCGGAACCCAGACCATTGCTAGCCATATGCTCGGCCTCCACGCATGTACTGAATGGTTCGCCCGTGTCGCAGCCGGTGGTAGTAAACTCAACTGTGGCCGTTTTCGGCGCGCATAAATTTTTGGTCGCAGTGAGGGTATAGGTGAATGTCCCGTTCCTTCCTGGCGGGTCGAGGTAAACAATGTTACCTTCCTTATCGATACCATTGCCGGTCCATCGGTAAGTTATTGCTTCACAGTCAGGGCCGGAGCAGAGCGCGTATAACGCGACGGCGTCGTGGCATGAAGGTGAGATGATAACGGCTTTGGCGGCCACATTGAAGTCGCAGGCGGGAGGCGTGCCGGGGTGATTGCTGGGAGTAATGCAAATTTTATCCTGACGAACCGGGCTGTAACCGGGCAGTCCGACAACCCGGATTTTGTTGTTGCCCTCGGCCAGGTGCACCGTAACAGTTCGTTCTCCCCACGCGATATTCCAGGAATGTGTGGAAGGCAGACCGGCCACTGGCACCAATTCTCCGCCATTAACGATAATATCTACAGCCCCGTCGCCGGCCGCATAGTAACGTAATGTCAGTTCATAGGGCCCCGCGGTTTTCACGCCGTTCACTTCGTATTCTACATAGTGGTTCCAGTTATTCTCTGCGCCCCTTGTTTTGCCATTCGATGCAGCAGGATCCTCTGTAACTGGTCCATTACCGTTCGAATTCTCTGCCTCCACACAAGCGCTGAATGGTTCATCACCACATCCGGTAACATTGAGCTCGAATTCATGGACGCTTTTCGGACATCCCTCCTTGGAAGTAGTGATGGTATACTTAAAATTACCGTTTGCAGAGGGGGCGTGAAAGCTTGTGTAGTTTGTACCTGAAACATCCAATCCCGGTCCGCTCCATTTGTAATTAAGGCCGACACAACCGCCTCCGGAACAGTCGGCGCTGACACCAACGCCCTGGCCACACGAAGGTTTGTTGTTGCTGATGACCGTTCCCATCGCATAATCGCACATTGCAGGCTCACTGACTTTGGTTAGGCAAATTTTATCCTGGCGTACATTGTAGCCATGCTGTTCCTGAATGCGGATCTTGTTAGCTCCTTCATTGAGTGTCAATTCAAAGGTGTGTTCTGCCCAGACAATGTTCCAGGAATTTGTAGCCGGAAGATTGACCGCAAAGATGGAGCCATCATTGATGGCCACATTCACCGTCGAGTTGTATTCTGCATAGTAGCGGATCGTGAGTTGATATTTTCCAGCCGGTGTATTGTTTGGCTTGTAATCAACATAATAATCCGAGTTGTCGCGGCCACCACGGGTCTTGCCATTGGAAGCATTGGGATCATTACTAACGGGCCCGGTGCCGTCGGAATCTTCGGCCTCAATGCACAGCGTGAACGGCGCGCTGTCCGGTACGGAATTGTGATCGTCGACGACGGCGGGAGCTTTATCAATTTTGCTGGGGTAACCGTCTTTGGCGACAGTAGCATAGGAAACAAGCGCTGAGAACAAAAGGCAAATAGCGAACGTACAAGTTTTCATAACAAGCAGGAAAATGTGGACGAATGAGACATTCCAGCAAATCGCTGGAAAAGACAATTCAAACTTGAAATGTCTACATTTGTTCAGACACTATTTCCCATGAAAGCGTGGCGTGCCGGTAAAAAAATTATCTTTTCATTCAGACCGAAGTGTTTTCACCGGATTTAAAGAAGAGACTTTGAGAGTCTTATATCCAAGTATAAAAAGAGCAATCGCAATCATGGCAAGAACACAAATAGCTATTGTGCCAATCTGGGCGCTCAAATAATACTTCCATAAAGAACCCATTACTTTATCGACGAGCAGGTATCCAATGAAGCTGCCAGAGACGGCAGCACAAGATAATATCAGAAAAAATTCAAAATTAATAATCCTGGCAATGTCAAATCGGGTGGCTCCTAACACTTTTCTAATACCAACTTCCTTCGTCTTCTTAATAATATTAAGCGAAACAAGTGTATACAAACCAGTAACGGACATTAAAATTGCAATAAATCCCAGACAGCCTACGATTTTAACCCCGTTGCTATTGATGCGGTTTGACGACTCTCTGACGAGTTCAATAGATTGGCTATCGTAAATTTTAAGAGGAAAGTTTTTCTTCCATTCTGTCTTTAAAAAATGATTAACTGTTGACGATTTACCGGGATCGGCGGTAACGACAAGTTCTGTATAGAGCTCAGGTTTAGCATATCTCAATAGAACTGGTCCAATTGGTTCGTACATGGAATGAGCGTAAATATCTTTTAGTACGCCAATTACATTATATTGGATACTATCATTTAATGTAACTCGCTTACCTATGACATTGTCTCTCCATCCAAATTGTTTTACAAACTCTTCTGTGACCAAAACTGACTCTTTAAGGTCTGTTTCTGAACCTTGTTGAAACGCACGTCCTGATACAATTTTCATATTCAACGCTTCACAATAATTTTCACCGACATCCATGACATCGATTTGTTTTTTTATTGATTCATATCTAACCGAATAATTGTTTAAAGAATGTGTTATATGATCCTTCGTCCCTGCAACCATTTGAATGTCAGGGTTTGTTTCTGCTATATTTTTGAAAACTAAAAAGTCTTTTGCTTCCGGTAAGTGAATGGAAGTGATACCGGTTGTGGCGTAACCAAGATTAAAGTCTTTTTGATAACGGGCATTACTGTAAAAAGCCGTAGTGAAAATGATTGCCAGCAAGGACATTGTAAATGTCAGCCCCAGAAGTATTCGGGTAAACCAGTTTGTACTTCCCAACTTAATCTTATCTCTTAATATGCTGACAGGAGGGAAATTAGTGACGTAAATGGCTGGATAGCTACCTGCAATAAGCGCTGTAACGATCAGTAAACCCGTTAAAAAAAGCATAAATTCAAGGTTGCCAGCATAGTTCAGACGTAATTTTAGAAAAGGCCATAAGCTATTATATGCCGGGATCAAAAATTCAGCAAAAATGAGGCCGGCAATAAGCGAAAGAAAGCATAAGAGTAGATTCTCGCCCATAAACTGAAAAATGAGCTGAAACTTGTCGGCTCCCATTACTTTCCTTACTCCGATTTCTTTAAATCGTTTACTCGATATAGCAATCGAAGTGTTTGTGAAATTGAAGCAAGCCATCAATAAGAGAAGAAATGCAGTTACGTTAGGAACTATTATTGCCTGCTCGGGAATCCCATATCGTAATTGCTGCCATTTCACGATTGGTTTTTGCATGCTACGTTGAGCCATACCCTTGAAATTCTCAAGGTAGTAGTCTTTTACTTTAATGCTGTTACCAGACCAGTTCTGAGGCTGCACATATTGACGTAGTTGCCGTTGTATGCCTGAAACCTGCCTGGAATCACTGATTTTCAAAAATGTTGTGTTCCATGCTTTCCAGTCGGTAGTAAACAGCTGCGAGCCACTGCCGAAATCACTTAAATTACTGAACAGCGTGATGGCATTAAATGAGAAACTTGAATTCAGTGGCTGCTGTTCGAATACCCCTCCGACTGTAAAAATCTTTGTCTGATTATTATTTATCTGGGCAATTTCTTTACCGATAACATCAACGGTATTGAAATACCTTCGTGCTAAATCACGGCTAATGAATATTTTATTTTTATCCTTAAAATTTGAGAAAGATCCGTCTACCAGTTCAAACGAAAATAAATCGAAAAATGCTGAATCAGCGAAAGCAATGTCAGTCTTGAAAAGTTCCGATCCGATTTTAATAGTAGTATTGGAAGGAAAATACCGAACAACTGACAATCCGCCGGGTTCACTTATTTTGATCTGCTCTCCCAAAGGCATAGGGCAGACTCCGTATCTTTCAATATTTCCTTGCGATTCTGTCGTGAACTCTATCCGATAGATGCTGGCTGCATTTTGATGATTACTGTCCCAGCTCTCCTTGAATTTCCAGTTAAAATACCCAGCAATACAACAGGCAATGGCAATCCCCAGTCCTAGTATGTTGATGGTTATATACAACTTATTCCTTTTGAAATTTCGGAATCCAATCAGGAAGTATTTTGCAAGCATAGTATGGCGGTTTAGGTGCGATGTCAGGATTGTTGCCGCATAATTATATCCTAATCTTAATCAATTTTTGGCTAATGGACAACATGCTGTGCTTAGCATTTAATTTCATCAGCTCTTACCTCCGGCACTTCCATTTGGCACCATTTCTCCCTGAAACCGCAATGGAAGGAGGATAGGACGAATCTAGGAGGACAAAGGAGTGTTAGTATTCACCACGCGATTCTTCAATTCAACCCCACCCAAAAGAGAAGGATTAGAAAGATCTTTTGCATTCGTGTTTTTGCTTTTCATTTTTTTTACATTAATTTTTACAATGCAAAATTGGAAAGGCTATTACGGCGAATCAATAAGTCAGCAAAACTGACTACCTGTTCATTGTTATAACTAGTTGATTTAAAGCGAATGGAAGCAATCATTGCTATCCTGAAAACCATGGAAGATCTTTCAGAACAGAGCTGTTGGAAATCCAGGTAAGTTCCCGGCAAACCGCTAACATTGAGTCAACCTTTGAAAATATTACTCGCACCACTCGACTGGGGATTAGGGCATGCAACCAGGTGCATACCGATTATCCGGTATCTGCTCGAAAAGGATTGTGATGTGACCATTGCTGCCGAAGGTGCTGCCGCTATACTCTTAAGAAGCAATTCTCCTGAGTTGACAATCATTCCTATTGAAGGTTACAAAATACGTTACAGCCGTTATGCGGGGGCTTTTGTTTTTAAAATCCTGATGCAGGTACCCCAAATTTTAAAGGCAATACACCATGAAAGGAAGTGGCTGGCAAAGGTTCAGGAGCAGTATCAATTCGATCTGGTTATTTCTGACAACCGGTATGGACTGAAAATAGGAGGGCTTCCCTCGGTCATCATGACACATCAGCTACAAATAAGATCGGGTGCAGGTGCGATGATAGACAGGTTGCTTCTACATGCACATTACCGGATTTTGGAGCAGTTTGATCAGTGTTGGGTAGTGGATCACCAAGGTCAAAATGGCATTGGCGGAGCACTATCTCATCCCAGGCGCATACCTTCTAACGCACGTTACATTGGGCCTCTCTCGCAACTAACAAGGTTGCCATTCCCGCACCAAACAAAAAAAGGCGGGGTACTGGTACTTTTATCTGGCCCAGAACCCCAGCGCACGCTTTTGGAACAGAAGATTCTTGCCCAAATTAGTGCTGACTCTCCATATGAGTATACGGTGGTGGGTGGAAATCCCGGCGGGTCTGTCCCGGATGAGCTTCCACTTGACATTGACTACCACACTCATCTGAATGCATCGCAACTGCAGGATCTGATGTTGAATGCCGATCTGGTCGTTTGCCGGAGTGGTTACTCCACGCTGATGGATCTTGCGGCCATGGGAAAAAAAGCACTGCTTATTCCTACTCCTGGTCAGTCAGAACAGGAATACCTGGCCAGGTACCTATCAGAGCAAGGATTATTTCTTTGGAGGAATCAATCATCGTTGCAGCTGGAAAGCGATATGGCAAAAGCATTAAAACTTTCCGGATTTTCAGAAGCTGCTGGCGCTTTTCATCATCTGGAAATGAAGAAAGCTATTGATGCAATCCTGGGCGTAACGTATAGGGTGTCGTAGCAACTGATCTAGTGGGGGACAATGCTATCGGATGGGAATATGAGCTTTGTCATGATTGGAACTTACCAGGATCATAAAAACCGCCTGGCATCACCACTACCTTCGATCTTTCGTCTGAGACAGCTGTCCGGATGCTCACCTTTAAATGACTTTGAAAAATGGAACTACTCAATAAAGTCGCCATTGTTACCGGCGCAGCTTCCGGCATTGGAAGGAGTGTTGCTTTGGCCTATGCCGCCGCTGGGGCGCGTGTGGTAGTATCTGATTTACAGGAAAAAGAAGCGCTCCAAACCGTTGACCTAATCACGAAGGCAGGCGGAGAATCATTTTTTTTTAAGGCTGATGTATCTTCTGCGGCCGAAAATGAGGCCCTGGTAGAGGCGGCTGTTCAAACTTATGGGGGATTACATATCGCCTGCAACAATGCAGGTATCGGTGGGGTGTCGGCTCCGACGGGTGAATATCCTGTCGAAATGTGGGACAAGGTAATCGGGGTCAACCTATCAGGTGTGTTTTATGGGATGCACTATCAAATCCCGGCAATGCTCAGATCCGGCGGCGGTACCATCGTCAATATGGCATCTATTCTGGGAAGTGTTGGATTTGCGAATAGTCCTGCCTATGTTGCTGCTAAGCACGGGGTGGTCGGGCTGACCAAAAATATTGCGCTCGAATATGGTTCAAAAGGAATTCGGGCCAATGCAGTGGGGCCTGCGTTTATTAAGACCCCACTACTGAAAGATATGGATGCCAAGACAATCGACTGGTTAGTGAGCAAACATGCTATGGGGCGACTCGGTGAACCCGAGGAGGTCGCTGAACTGGTTTTATGGCTTAGCAGTTCCAAATCATCTTTTGTCACTGGCTCATATTATCCGATCGATGGTGGTTATCTGGCCCAATGATCATTCAGTTCGGCAGGCCTCAGATGCTGATCATCGCTACTCTGCAATCCTGACATTTTTGATTTTAGCGGGTAGCCACACCTGCATGGGTCCTTTTCCGCGGTTGGCCCAGGTATAGTAGGGGATAGCGGTGACCAGCTGCGGTGTTGTTTTTACATTCAACCCATCAGCAGCAGCCTGAACCCTTAGCAAATTGGCCTGAACGGAAATCACGGATTCATCCAGTATCTGACTTTTTTGTGTATTAAACGTCGGGTTTTCAGGCATCAGCAGATTCCAAACCTCACCTGCATTATCCGCTCCCTCCACGCAATACACGAGTGGCCCGCGTTGGAGGGCAATGCGATCTTCGTTTGCTTTTACTTCTTTTCGGGACTGGATCTGGCGTACTTCCATAGGTAATTTTACTTCCACCTCATCGCCATTCTGCCAGGTGCGGTCAATCACTGCGTAACCTTTTTCGAGCTGGTAGGTGACCGGTTTGCCGTTGAGGAAGATCTCGAATTTCTCATTTCCGGTGGTCTTGAAACTGTAAAGTTCGCCGGGAACGGCTGTGTTTGCTGCCCAGCCGGGAATGCGGATGTTCAATGCATATTTTACCTTTTGAGCTGGGCTTACCTTTATTTTGATATTGCCCTCCCAGGGATAATTCGTATCCATGCGCAGAGGTACATTGGTTTTCCCGATCCGAAAGCTGGTATTACTGCCCACAAAGAGGTTTACCCAAACCTTGTTGTCGGATTTTCCGTAGATATAGTCACCAACCGAGGCCACTAGCCGGGCAATGTTGGAAGGACAGCAGGCTGTTCCGAACCACGCATTGCGTGAATTGTTACCTATTGACGAAAGCGGGTTGCCATAAAAAAAGTGGTCTCCGCTCAGGCTTAATCCGTCCAGGGCACCATTGTAAAGGCTCCGTTCGAGCACATCAATGTATTTGGCATCGCCAGTCAAAGAATTCATCCGCTGGTTCCAGAACACCATGCCTACGGAGGCGCAGGTTTCGCTGTATGCGGCGCCATTGGGCAGGTCATAATCGTCTGTAAATCCTTCATTATGGCCCGAAGAGCCTATCCCGCCCGTCAGATACATGTTTCGGTATACTACATCTTCCCAAACCGCTGTCATTGCATTCATATAGCCAGGGTCCAGCGTTACGGAGGCAACATCGGCTGCGCCCGTGTATTGGTACATGGCCCGCACTGCGTGTCCGGTGATCTCTTTTTGTTGTTTTACAGGCACGTCGTCCTGGCAGTATTTGGGATCTTTCCATTCGTCCCAGATTTTGCCTTTTCCATAACCGTGTCCACGTTGCTGTAAAAACCAGTCTGCCAGTTTCAGATATCTGTCTTCTTTGGTCAAATGATACATTTTCATCAGCGCCAGCTCAATTTCCTGATGCCCCGACACCCACGGCCTGTTAGCAACCCGGAATGTGGCGTCAATGTGGTCGGCCAGACGAATGGCAACATCGAGTAATTTTCGTTTGCCGGTTGTGTTATAATAGGCCACGGCTGCTTCCATTAAATGTCCTGCGCAGTAATCCTCGTGCTTTTCCATGTCGGTCCAGCGCTGGTTGATGTCAGTCAGCGTGTAAAAAGTATTTAGGTAACCGTCAGGCTGTTGCGCAGCTGCAATCTTGTCAATCCATTCGTCCGCTTTCTTTTCCAGGGCCGCGTCCGGGCGGTTTTTTAACGAGTAGGCCATTGCCTCGATGGCTTTGTATACATCACTGTCGTCGTAGTAAATTCCCTCGTGTTTTTCGCCCTGTTTGCGCGCGACCTTTTCAAAATTCCTGATCCGCCCCGATTTTTCTTCCGTCTGAATGATACAGGCATTGAGTGTTGCCGTCGCTACTTTCTCCTGTTTGGGCTTCCAGAAATTATCGTTGATGGTAACCTCGGAAAATCGTAAGGGCTCAATGCGCTGCGCTTGAACCTGCATCACAGTCAAAGAGAAGATGCTGGCTGCCAGCAAGGATATTTTGGTGGAATTTTGCATTAGGAATGTCGTTTTAAATCAAAGTTTTATTTTTTTCGGATAACAGGAAATTGCGAGATCCGGAGGTTTGTACAGCCGTAAGGAATCAAAATAATGTCTTCCTCCTTATCCTCCGTTTCCAGCTGATAGGTGAGGCTGTAAGGGATCGGGCCAGCCATTTCATTGTATAATCCCCACGAGGGAATGCGTCTGGCTCTGGTTTTAATCTGCAAAGGCGCGTTCTCAGGATTCCATGGGTAAGCTGAAACGGGCTTGGCCACTTCCCACTTGTATTGCTCTTCAAGTTTGTTGTCCGGTGTCAGGATCAAACCATAGTTCCAGGGCGTCGTGGGGCGTAATTCGTTGTAAACCGAGCCATATTCGATCGGATCTTTGTCATTTTTTACCGTTTTGGAAGATTCACCCACTTTCAATGCATAAGTAAGCGGGCCACGTTCCACCGAAATGGAATTTTCAACCCAGGTATTTTTAAAAATATGCATCGGTAATGTCAGCTCCACCACATCTCCTTTTTCCCATTCGCGCGACAGTTTCACGATTTGGTTTCCATCCGGTTCCATCCAAAGCTTTCCGTTTATTTTAATGGCACCCTTGCGGCACCATTCGGGGATCCGCAAATGAAACGGGAACACCGATTTGGCGGATGGATTAATGGTGAATTTGATGGTTTCTTCAAAAGGATAGGAGGTTTCTTCTTTCACGGCAACATCCACGCCACCTGGCAATTTGATCTTTGCCTCGCTGGCGGCGTAGGCTAATGCGGCTATGCCTTTATCGGCGGTTGCATACCAGAGATTTTGGACAAATTTGGGCCAGCCCTGGTGCATATTAGACGTGCAGCAAGGATAACCGGTAAGTAACCCTGTACAAAGATCGGTGCCACCGTGGTTCACATCGAAATTGCGGTGATGGCGCGTAGTCATCACCTGATTGGCCTGCTGAAAATACTGGCGCGTCATATAGTCGTCCGAAACCTGCGTCGGCAAAGCATTGAACGCCACTTTTTCAAGCATATCGGCATAAGCAACATCGCCTGTGATTTCGAGGATGCTTTCGAGTGAAAACATCATTTCGACGGCCGAACAAAGCTCTGAGCCCTGCGTTGGATCATTGCCGTGCAATGCTTCATCACCTCCATACAATCCATGGGCCATACCATTGAATTTGCGAATGTCCGCGAATCCTTTCTTGGTCGCATCCAGATATTTTTGTTCAGGGTGATGTTGAAAATAGATCAGCGGGGCCTTGATCCCCTGCGCCAGGTTGACACAATGGATACTGCCGCGGGTGGATAAAAGATCGGTGTTCAAAAATGCATCGGTATAGTCAAATGTCTGCTTATGAATCAGATTGCCCAGATCCAGCAAGAATTTGTCGCCCGTAATGTTGTAGAGCCAATACACGATCATCAGGTTATCCGCCCCGCGATACCGCGCCCAGAATGTCCAGTTGTCCAAGGGCTTTGCTGGCAGTTCTTTGAGTTGATATTTAAAATAGCGGGTCATTAGTGTAATCACGCGCTGGTCTGCGGTGGCCGAATAATATTGCTTTAATATTTTCAGCATCACCATTTTGGGCCACCAGTCGCGGCTATTGTCACGCTGTACGCCCGGCTCACGGCCATAGTCTTTCGAGGGGCCAAAATATCCGTCGTGCTGCTGGCTGTTAATTGCCCATTCAACCCAGGGTTTTGTTTTGGCGATCAGCTCCTGATCATCGAGAATGTAGGCCAGTGGTAGCAAGCCATCTATCCAATATGGCCCTCTTTCCCATTGGTCGCCATCGCCGCCGAGCCAGCCATTGCGTTTTCCCATGACCAGTGGATATAGCTCATCCAGTTTGCCGGTAGCGCCATTTTTCTGAGTAATGAGCATATCTTTAAGCCAGCCCTGCGGTTTTATGGTGCCCAGCGGAAGCTCGCTGTACGGATTGGAGCGCAAGGGCACGCGGCTGCCTGTGTAAGCGGCTGCGGAGTTACTGCCCTTCTGGGCAGTTGCATGGAATATGACGGTAAGAGATAGGAAAAGGAAGGAATAGACGGTTGTTTTTTTCATGCGGATTTTGTTGTCCTGAGTCTTTTGTAATATATAAAACTAATCAGATCGATAGCGTCAATTTCGTTAAAACGGGAGAAGACGCACGTTCTATACCGTCAACAAACACGCGTAGGCCGACGCCTTTGCCATACTTTTTTCCGGTTTTATCGTACAAAACGGTGATGGTCTTGCCGTGGTAGGAAACTTTATCAAGACAAAAATAATCCCACGCGTTATCGGGCAGAAGCGGGTTAACCACCAGCTGGTTGCCATGCTGTGGCCTGATCCCGACCAGTCCGGAAATAACGTGATCGCAGAATGCGGAATGGTTGTAATCTTTTCCACGTTCGCGGCCTCCTTTACCTGCCGACCAGCTGCCATTTTCCATCGTCGATAACCGGGTGCGGGAAATCCAGTCGCCGGTAAATGGGTTCAGATTTTCGTCAATCCACGGCACGAGCTTTCCATCTTCCCTGATCCGCTGGTGAGAGCGGCTATATGTGGTCAGCAGCTTCCAGAAGTCATCTTTTGTCATCACTTTCTGCTGATAATTGTTGAGCAGATTAGCCAGTGAGGTTAATGTAATGGTTGTTGAAAAAGGCCAGCTTGGACCGTTCCACTGACATTCGTGCCCTTCGTAAGCAATGCGGAAGCCGGGATGCCGCTGCTCTGTGGTAGTAGGGCCATAGGGTGCGAGAAATCCTTTTTCATCTGTCAGTTGCGCCCAGGCTATGGCGTGTTTTTCATCGGGGATAGAAAAATACCAGGGCGTAAAGCCGTGCAATTCCCGAACATCCGCCTGTTTTAATGCAGGCAAACCTCTTGCAATCACTTTGAAAAACTGCGCCTGATTATCCCAGAGTTTGCCTAAAATTTGCTTTTTGATATAAATCGCTTTTTGGTCAAATTCTTGCTCCAAAGCCTTGTTGCCAGCCATTTTGGCGATAGCAGACAAAGCTTTTGCATTCCCAAACATATAACTGTTGATGGTGGCGCGGTAACCCTGTTCGTTCTTGCCGTAAGCGCCGGAAACGGATATTTCCATGCCGTCGCGGTTATCGGTTTGCCAGAATAAGCCGGTCGAATCCAGCCTGATTTTCTCCCATTCCTTGTAGTCGTTGGCGAGGTCAGGCAAAAGATCCACCAGAAAGGCAGTGTCGGGATGGACTTGGGTAAAAGCGCTGATCGCATCGGCTGCCCAGGAAGAGTAGGAGCGGGGACTTGCGTCCCCTCTGAACCAAAACCTTGCATACTGCTTCAAAAAGCTGGTATCGCGCAACCATCGACCCTCGTAAAAGTGGTGACCAGCCGGACAATTGATCGAGTTGTATTGGCCTGCCCAGCTTACATCGGGCAGAAATTCGGTGATAATGTAGCCTGCCGGCGTTTGTTTAAGATGCTTGCGGTAAGTCCACCAACGGAAGTAATAGGTTTGTTCAAGTTGCTTATCGGGACATTCGAACAGCGGAATGTTTTGCGAGAGAAAATCCCACGCTTTTTCATTGGGAACTAGCTGCTTATAAATCTCTTCGTCCGCCACGTTAAAAGCTGTAATGTATGGTTTGAAACGCTCAGCTTTCAGGATAACGTCCTGCGCCTGAACGCCAACCGTAAAAATGAAGCTAGCGCCAAGCAGCAAAAAAAATCTTGTAATCATCATTTCGGATTCTGGTTGCCGGATGGACTGCTGCCTAAGTCTTTTGAAGTGGCCAGGGCAATGACCCTGCCGCGACTGCCTACTGCATTGTAAAAATGGTAAACCACCCCGTTCCATTTGACTACCCACGGCTTGTGAGCATATGTTTTATCATACGGTTCAGAGGATGAAATCAGATCTTCGCCGTCCCAATCTGTCCAGTTGACGAGGTCGTAAGAGCAGGCAAACCGCTCGAAAGCACCTGTTTTCCAGAATGCCCCAAAGTAGAACATGACGTAAAGATTACCGATCCGGGCGATTTGTGCATCGCCGCAAATGCCTGTATTACGGGTGATCAGCGGCTTTTGGCCGTGCCGTTTCCAGTGGGTCATATCATTGGAAACAGCCATAGCAATGCTCTCAAAACCATTCCCTTTTGCATCCGTTTTCTCACCTTTGGCATTATAATACATTACAAACGGATAACCCGTGTTCTTATTCTTGTCTCTGATAATGAGGCTCTTATAAATTGTTCTATTGTCGTACCAGCGTGCGTCCTTGTCTATTGCAGACAACACGGGCTTGACCAAGCGGTTCACTTCTTTTGGTTGCGTCAGATCATCGCTTGTCGCCATGCCAATGCCCAGCCTGCCGGCCTCGTAGCCTTTCTCGCCTCCGCCCAGGTAGGACAGCCAATATTTGTTATTAAACTGCTCCGGCTTGTAAGAACCACCCCAATCCGTGTCAATCAAAGCAACGTAAGCGGCCTTTTGCGTCGCGTCCCAGGTATTTTCTGTAAATGACATGATCTTCCCCAACTTGGTCCATTGCAGCAGGTTATCGCTTTTTGCCAGCCAGGTTTCATAGCCTTTTCCGTCAAAAACGATATAGGTCATAAACCATTGGTTGTCCTTTCTGAAAACGGTTGGACTGTCGACCATTCGGCCGCTGTCGGGCTGGGGAATGACGATGCCATATTTGAAAGGTGTTTTTATTTCATCAAATATCTTTTGCATGGTCTTTTTATCAATTCCGTTTTTATCGGGAGATTGACCAAAACATTGATATACAGCTAATAGCAACACACAACCAATCAGAACTCGCTTCATATTTATTGATAGGCCGGGTTTTGTTCCAGCTTTGGATTGGAATTAATGGCAATCTGCGGCAAAGGGAAAACGGCCCGGAATTCTCCGTTTGGTTTGTGTGATAGCCAGCTTTTGGTTGTATAAACCCCGAAACGGATCATATCGCGGCGTCGGAAACCTTCCCAGGCAAATTCCCAGCCCAATTCATCAAACATCCGTCCGTATTGAATCGCAACGGTATTTCCGGGCTGGACCACTTTATAATTTTCGACATAACCATATTCATAGCTGCTGCCTTTTTGCAGATCCGCTGCGGTCACCGTCGCCTTGGCTGGTTTAGTGGTAAATGCGCGGGCACGGACTTCCGAAACCACCGTCGCAGCTTCGTTTGCTTTTCCGGTACGCAACAGACATTCCGCTTTCATCATCAGTACTTGTGAATAACGGAAAAAAGGAAAGTCATTACCCAGGCTACCCATGGCGGCGGTTTTTACTTCAAACTTATTCATCCGGTAGCCCTCCGCTTCACCGGTATACAGGCCATCGGGCAGCGCATTGTTGAGCACCACATTTTTGCCTGCCTGATCGTACGAACCTTTGAGCGGTGTGATGCCATCGGCTGCAAACTGAGGACCGGTCATCCAGGTGGCAGTCAGTCGCTTATCATCTGCATCGTAGGTGTTGATGAATTGGGGAACACCTTTGGCCGAGCCTGCACCCCAAGGTGTTGCCAGCATGTTGACTTTGTTTTTCAGGGAGGCGTGCCATGAGAACATGTGGGCGCTGAATCCGCCTGCCAGATTTTCCTCAAAGGGAATGGCAAATATGATTTCCTGGGAATTTTGATTTTCTGTCACAAAAGGCGCAGAAAGACTTGACTCTAATTTGTACTTGCCGGAAGCAATGATCTCATTGCTAAGCGCCAGACATTCGGCCCATTTGGCTTCTCCTGCGTACACCTGCGCATTCAGGTAAACATTGGCCAGCAGCGTTTTGGCCGCCCACCTATTAAACCTGCCATACAGTAATGTGTTCTTTTCTTCGCTCAGATTCGGGATGGCGTCCGTTAATTCTTTTACTACAAAGAGATAAATATCTTTCCTGGCTGTTTTACCCTGCAGCTCATTGGACCGGTCAACGATCAGGGGCACATCCCCGAAGTTGTCGCAAAGCATCCAGTAGAAAAAGGCCCTTACTACACGCATTTCGGACACGAGCGCTTCCTGGGTCACGCCGCTTGGAATAACAATTTTTCCACTGTTGAGCTGGTCAATGAGGCGGTTTGCGTTGACTACCCCTGAATAAAAGCTATTCCACATATTGTTCACCTGAGGATTTTCTGAGTTCCAGGTATGCAAATGCATGCGTTTGTAGATGCCGCCATCGTCCCAGCCAGAAGCATTGGCAGGCATCACAATGGCATCCGCGGTAGATTCCTGAGCCATGTAGTAATGAGTATGCGAGATCAGGCTGCGCATGGTGGCATAGCCAATGCTCATGGCCTGGTAAGCATTGTTATAATTATAGGTCTCTTCCGTTACTTCGGAATAGATTTTTTCGTCCAGATCATTATTGCAGGCGCTTGCGGCAAAAACCAGCATCAGGATTGTACAGAGACGTGCGTTTAAAGGCTTCATAGTGTAAGACTTTTTGAATTTTTATCTTGATAAAACTAGAATGTTAACATCGCTCCCAGGGTAAAGCTGGTGGTTGCAGGATACCGGTTCTTATCGTCGATACCAGGCGCTAATCCGCTGATCCCCACTTCCGGATCAATGCCTTTGTAGCCGGTAATGGTGTAGAGGTTGGCCACTGATACGTAAATGCGTCCGCGTTTGAGATATTTGTTTTTTAGGTTCAGATTATAACCTGCCGTCACATTATCGATCTTCCAGTAATTGCCGTTCTCAATGTAATAGCTCACGTAATTCAGTGATTGGTCATCTGCTAACGGGCGTTTTCCATAAATGGGATCGTAGGCATTGGAACGCAGATTACCTCTTGTAAGCATTACCGGTGCACTCCAGAACATTTCGGTCATGTTCAGGATCTGGAAACCAAATGCACCGCGCATGGTTATGTTGATATCAAAGTTTTTGTAGGTCAATGTGTTGTTCCAGTTCAGGTAGCGTTTGGGTAAACCGTTTCCAATCACCTGTTTATCATCCGCTTGCTGCTGGGCTATGGGT
Organism: Dyadobacter sp.; assembly: GCF_039919315.1. GTDB lineage: Bacteria > Bacteroidota > Bacteroidia > Cytophagales > Spirosomataceae > Dyadobacter. The sequence continues at coordinate 37,069 of NZ_JBDSFX010000109.1, forward strand.
TTTGGTTCTCCGTCTTTCCCTTCGATGATCCAATGTCCTGTTTCATCGATATCGATTGTTTTGAAGCCCCAGAAGTTACCGATCGGCTGCCCAACCTGTACCCGGTGCGTGGTTTGCTGAATAGGCTCACCTGTATTTCCCGTATCGAAATAG
>NZ_JBDSFX010000110.1:0-100228 GCF_039919315.1 Dyadobacter sp.
TGAAAGCTGGTGAACAGTTTTTCCGTGTAGTTTTTTCTTCCTTGCATTCCTGAAGTTACAAAAAGTCAAGCTGTTTTGGAAGAAAATGGAGTTGTTTTTGTTCGAGTTCTGCAACAGCCACCACCGATTTAATTTCTCCTACTTCCCATAAATAAAGTTATTGTCGGGCTAGAAGCAGATCATCTCTCTAAGCAGAATCTTAAGTGGAAGCAGTGTATCTATCCCATTAACTCAGCTATTTCTGAAAGTGAGACTGCGCGGCTAACGCATTGATTGATGAGACGACAATTTGAAATTGTTTCTTGAAGGGGTCTGGTTCAGTCCTTCGGTGGTCAGTCATAAGCCTTGCTAACGGACATGGCTGTTTGGACAACTCGATAAGCCACTTGATTGCTTACATCTATCAAGTATAGGCCAATTAGACGAAGCCAAGACAGGCTTCTTCTTTGAAGTCGCTTGAAAGCAATTTGTACATTTCCAAGTGAGCGTTTGTCGTGCGAGCTTATCGCAACCCTACCCGCAACGATAACATCTTCTCTCCCTTCGTATATTTCACCTAAATTTAGTTCGATTGATGCTGCATTATCATTTGGTCAACAGCAAATTTTTTACCGCCAGTTTTCTTAGGGACAGTGGGCAATGCTGTTAAAAAAGTAAAAAGATCGCTCGGAGCTATGACGCAACGTCGTCGCTATCTGCAAACTTTCTTCTTTTAACACTTAGGTAATAAATGTACTTCATGCACCAATAAAATCCATAATGACCTCGCAATCAAATACCGCGTTGTGCAACAGTCGCAGAGATCGAAACGGTGCCTGTTTCGGGGTTCGTTAGGCCCATAGGCGTGGTAGCAATTCATCTACCCTGGTGCTAACCCATTTTCTTATACGTTACAAACGTTATGGGTAACTTCTTCCATCTTAATAACGTCTGCGCGCTCGTCACTTTCTGATTGAGAAAAGCACAACTCCATTCGCTTTGCTGATTATTCCCATAAAAACGTAATCAACATTGGTGTGTTGAAAGAAAAAGCCTCTTGATATCGGCAGCGACTTCCATAAACCCGTCAATATTGGTGGGTTTTGAATAAAACCCATCCGCGCGTGCCTGAATGGCAAGATCAAGATTGTATTTATCTCCGGATAAAAGTACAATTGGAACATTTTCAAGGCTTTTATTAGCCCTTAATTTAGTCAAGATCTCAATGCCGCTAAAGCGTGGCATGACCATATCAAGTAATATAATGCGCGGCATGGTGATCAGTTCAAGAACGAGTGTAAGTAATTCGCTGCCACCAGGAAATTGAATGATCCGCTGATCATCTGAAAAAACTTTATTGAGTGCCGCTACCATCATTGCCCGGTCGTCAGCATCGTCATCAGCAATTACTATAGGATTGTTAATCATTCGTTGAGTATTGTATGCAGTTTTTTTGGAACAATTTTATAAAGAAATAGTTGCAAACGTGTAACTCTTAATCTTTGCCTTGCCACGAAACCGCACTATGTCATTGATTCAAAATAGGTTAAAATCCGCTTAATACATCAAATTTTCGTAAAGAGCTTTGATTGTATTTTGTCGAATATGTTCACAAAGTACAGTTGATGGTTTAATTTGACGTCCTAATAAAGGGGTGATAAATAGAAAAATAACCACTTTCCGCCGTTTAACCAGAGCTTCCGGTCTCGTCTTTCGCGTCATCTCCACGCCTTTCTTCTCCAACGTCCATCCATCAATTTCTATCATACATGGATGAGCACTTACATGGCGTATCATTCCATGACCATCATTGACTTGATGACCTCTTCACTTTTAATGACGTTCAAAGCAATGTGGTAATCGGATAACTTCCATATGTGTGTCAAAAGCTTTTCGGTCGGTATTTTTCTTTCAGCAATAAATTTGAGGATTTCGTTTCTTACCAAATGCTCGTTGGGTTCATGCTGAGTAATTTTAATATTACTTGGGAGCCAAGTCCAGTCTATCTCATAGCGGCCATTAGGTGCAACTCCGTACACAGCAACTGTACCGCCAGCTCGAGTGGTGCGTAGCGCTATCTCCATTTGACTGGAAGCGCCGGTGGCTTCAATAAAACAGTCGACTCCGCCTTCACTCAAAGTTTTGATAGTTTCAATAGCTGGCAAATCGTTAACATTGACCGTCTCGTCAGCGCCTAATTCCTTCCCTAGTTTAAGGCGCCTCTCACGACGGCCAAGGAGAATTATCTTCTTCGCACCTGCAAGTTTTGCCCATAACACCAGGCTGAGCCCAGCTATCCCTGTTCCGTTCACGCAGATAAGTCGACCTTTTATATCTAGATGCTTTGACCATTCATAGGTTTCCGAAAGCGCAATGGAAAGAACTGACGATGCAAGGCCAATCTGTGGACCACATTTGAGCACATTTTGGCGCAGGGCAACATAATCGTTTGCCATGGAAAGATCACCGGCCGCGGCCATCGCACGCAAATCCGTTACTAAACCATATTCTGCAAACCCACCCCAAGCAGACGAAATACCATCTTTCATGCTCCCTGGAACGATACCAGCAGGGCGGGTAACCCAATCTCCCAGTTGAAAATGCTTTACACCTGAACCTAAGGATACAACCTCTCCTATTGCCTCATGCCCAAGTAAACATGGATAGTGCTTGTGGAAGGGTTGTGTCCCATTGATTAATTCAATGTCGGTAGTGGAACAAATGCCACAGGCAAGAATCTTAACCATTGCTTGAAATTGGCCGGGATATGGCTTTCTAATTTCACACAGTTCGACTTTATGATCTGATGTAACTACTAGCCCTTTCATCCTCTGGTTCATTAGTAAATTTATATCGCCCTATTTCTATCATTTCAAGTAACAAAAACCGGCTTACTTTAGATTGCAAACAAAGTCCTAGTCATGAATGAAGTGCAAAATTCTAAATATGCTTAAGTGTTAAGCGAGTGATTTGCCGACGGAATTTTTCTGCTCTATTTTTAACAAAATTGTTTACATACCGCCCGACCATTTAAATTATCAAAGCGACATATCTCACTGCAGCCATAACTTTGGCAATTACGTAGTTTGCAAATTAGTAATTGGCTCCAACCGAAAAAGCCACCCTTAGCGCCTGCCTTGCCGATGAGGTCAATTGATCCTAACTTTCAACTCCTGTCAAAAGAGTTAGTGAGAACCATGCTACATCTGGCATGGAAGACGGAGTGGCATCTGGCATGTGTACAGCCTGCATTTCGACCTTGATTGCACCTCCCCGATGGATCGTCAGAAATCCTAAGTTAAAGGTTTTAAAATCTTGCCACCCTTGTGTAGGAATGGCGCTTTTCAATAAAACAACCTCACCAATGACAATTGAGAAAGTACCTCCTATCATTTCGCTTGCCAAGGAATAGTTTATTTCCACTACATACTGACCTGGGTATGTGACCATGCAATTCCACGAAATGATGTCTTCTGTATTGTTCCAGTAATGGATTGCGTAGGTGACCGGCTTATCTAGAACTCTTAAAGATCCAGTTACCGATGCATCATTTGCCCACAGGATTATTTTGTTCACAGATGTGATAAATTAAAAGGTAGCTTTTCTAAGCATATTCACTTCTATTAACTATTATCTCTTTTTTTGTCAATTCCATCTCTGTTCAGTCTATTATCCTCTGGTAAATGTCATGCTTGCTTCGTCTATTAAATGTTTTATTAACAAACTTTTTAAGAATTATTAAGTCATCCTTTTGCAACTTATCTATGTGAGCAAACAAATGACTTAGATCATCTAACGGGTCAAATAATGCTCCGTTTTTCGTGGTTGCCGTTCTGCACACATAATATGCTTTCGATCGTGTCGACTTTACATAGCCAATTTCTTTAAGATGGCTGTAAGCCTTTTCGACCGTATTTCTGGAAACAGCAAAATAACTACTTAATTGATTGATCGATGGCAAGACGTCATTTTCAAGTATTGTTGCATCCGCAATGCGCTCCACGATTGAATTCGCCAACTGTTGATAAATTGCCAGTGGAAACGGCTCCTTAACAAGCGTCACATCTTTCAGCCAGCAATTTCTGAATTCAATATCTTTGTTTATTTTACCCATCTTGTTATACTAACAATCAGTTTCTAATCCAACCTTTTTATTTTATTCATCTATACAACTGCTGGCTAGCTTTGTGAACTCGCTTACAAATCGCGCTCTTGGTATCTTCCACTACTAGCTGCCACACCAAATGCTTTAGCGACCTACTACAGAATAAACTGCACCTTTCTGCGTAGTGAAAACGAGTTCATTACTGTTACTCCTTTTTGTCTTCACCGGCTTTCCCTCCCGCAAAATGGATATAGCATCTTTGCTCATCAACCGGCATAAACCCCCGTTAATTGACGTAATACTACCGGTAATGAGCTTGCCATCCTTCCACTGAATGTCCACTTCAAAACCACCCCTTGCCCTTAACCCCGACACAAACCCTGACGACCAGTTCTTGGGTAAGGCAGGCAACAGATTGACTACTCCGGTATGACTTTGAATGAGCATTTCTGCGACCACAGCTGTTGAGCCGTAGGTGCCGTCCAACTGATAAGCAGAGCCAAAAAAGTTGGGGTAAAATCCGTATTTGAGCTGGTACTGGTGATGCTTGTAGGCCTGCTCTGCCTGGCCAAGCCTCAGCCACATCATACTGATCCAAACGCCCTGCCAAGCACCAAAACTCTCACCATTGAGGTAGCTACCGTAACTTTTGTACCTATTTTGGGCCTCCTCAGTGCTCGCATTTGGATTTCCTAATAATCGACGTTCCAGCGTTTTTCGGGCGGCTTCAAATAAGGCAGGGGTTGCAACAGTAATTTGGTCAGCTGGAAACAGGCCGTACAGATGTGAGATATGTCTATGCCCTAACTCTGGTTCTTTGTAATCTTCTATCCATTCCTGTATTCCGCCAGTCCGCTTGCTGATCTGAACTGGTGCCAGTTTGGTCAATGCTACTTCGAGCTCGCGTTTAAATTCAGCTTCAACGGGTTTGCCCGGCTCGCTCAATTCCTGGATTGCGCGTAGACAGTTGGTAAACAGTTCCCGGCAGATTTGTGTATCCATGGTGGCCCCGTACGTAAATTGAAACTGGGTACCGTCGGCTTTTTCAAAAGCATTTTCAGGTGAGTGAGACGGGTTGGTGACCAGCTTTCCAGCCATAGGTAACCCCGATGGAATTGGTTTTAAAAAATCAAGATAAAACTCGGCAGCTCCCTTCATGAGCGGAAATGCCCGTTTTCGTAAAAATTTTTTATCTCCGGAGAATTGATAGTGTTCATAGGGATGATGCGCAAGCCAGCCACTTCCCATCGGCCACACGCCCACCACCCCGTCGGCTGGCGAAGTTCTCCAAAATACATCGGTTAAGTGATGCACAACCCATCCTCTCGCTCCATACATTTTATCGGCCGTCGAACGTCCGTAAATGGACAGCGAGTCCATCAAATCAAACAGTGGCTCGTGGCATTCTGCCAGGTTAGTAACCTCTGCGGCCATATAATTCATTTGCAAGTTGATGTTGGTATGGTAATCCGAACTCCATGGCGGTCTCATTGTCTGGTTCCATATACCTTGCAAATTAGCCGGTAAGTCTCCTCTGCGTGATGATGCGATCATCAGGTATCTACCATATTGAAATAGTAACGCTGAGAGATATGGATCGTCAACTAATTTTGTTTTCAACCGGTTGAGGCGCGCGTCCTGAGGTAGTTCGCGATGGTCGGCATCCGGAGAAAAGCTGAGTTTCACACGATCATATAAGGATCGATAGTCGATCAGGTGCCGCTGCCAAAGCATTGAAATCGGCTGATTTAATGCTTTCTGCAAGGTCTCAGCCGACCGCTGCTCAGGATTTGGCGCAGCGTAATCCGTGGCTGCGGCCAGGTAAAGGGTCAATTCGGTGGCATTGGTTATAGTCATTAACCCCGAAGAGTCGACTGAAACTTCTCCGTTGGGAGTAACCGCCTGTAAATCGGAAACAAAGCGCATGCCGACAGGTTGTCCACTAGTTTCATCGGTGCGGGCGATGCGGCCGCGGAGATGAAGTCGGTGCTGATCAGTTGGCGAAACGGTGGTCGTGGCATCCTGTTCGCGTTGCAGCCGAATACGAACATTTATGGAACGCGGCTGGTCGGCAGTTAACCGTACAACGATAACCTGGGCTGGATGGGACGCGAACACTTCCCGCCGGTAGCTTTTACCACCATGTTTGTACTGCGTTACGGCAACAGCCGAATCCAAACTGAGCCACCGACGATAGTTCTGATAGGTTGTATCACCGGAAGGATTGAGTTGCTCGATGAAAAGATCGCCTAGTGGCTGGTATGGCCGAATGTTCAGCGGCTTTCCCATTAGCGTTTTGCTTGCCAGTTGCTCGGCCTCATCATTTTTACCCGCAAACATCAATTTCTGCACTTCAGGCAAAGCCTTCAGCGCCTCTGGATTATCCGTATTTCGTCTGTAACCATCCCAGATCGTTTCTTCGTTTACTTGGATTCGTTCGCGCAAAACGCCGCCGAACACCATAGCTCCCATCCGCCCATTACCAACCGGCAGGGCTTCAACCCATCCGCGCTTACCAAAATGAAATGTATTTTGAAACTCTGGCGCAGAATAACTAAATACGGCAGGCTGATAAGCAGGCTTGTCGAACCAAAGTTGCATATTCTTCTGCTGAGCAAAGCCAATAAATGGCGTTACGGAAGCCAGGCACACACTTAGAATAAGTCGGTACATAATTTGATCATTGTGGTTGCAAAAATTTATTGGTTGTGCTTGCAGGCTTTATTTGTTTTGGCCTGACTTTGAATCTTCTTCTAGAAATGACATGAAACCCATCAGAGCCCCCCAGTGATAAAACGAATCACTGCGATTCAGCGCTTCGCCGGTCAATCGTCCGACGCCGGAAGCATGAAAATTTTCCGGTACGCTACGGCTCTGCCGCCAATTTTTCAAAAGCAAAACTTTTGATTTTTCAACGAGTTGTTTTCGGACATCGGGCATGTCATAATTACTGAGTCCCAGGTAAACCAGGAAATTTAGGGGCGCCCAAATTCGCCCGCGCCAGTAATTTTGGTCCTTAAATGCAGGATCATTGCGGGAGATTGATGGCAGTACCCACTCGCCCCAAAATTCATCTGGATTAAGCAGGTGCTCAGCTACCATTCGAGCGGCCTGTGCCTTTGTCGCCACACCAGCGAGCATGGGGTAAAATAAGGTCGGTGACAACCGGCTGCTAAATTGACCAGTATCTGTCCGTTTATTTAAGAACATACCTTTCTCCTCATGCCATAATGTTTTCAGAGCGAGACTATACCTGTCCGTTCGGTTCGTGAGTTCAGTGATTTCTTCTGAACGGCCTAGCACATTCGCCATTTGTGTCAAGGCCTTACAATCAGCGATGTACAGACTGGTTAGCCCAACGTCTGCCAACTGGAATTGATTGGTGGTTGGATTGAAAGGAATGCTGTCATACATGGGTGAGTTATCTAATCCTGACTCATAGGCAGCTCCCTGAGAACTATGGGCTGCTCCATCGGGAGGTAAATTGTCGGATCCCCAACACAGTAGTCCTCCTGTGTCTCGGTGAGTCGGCCACCATCTGTTCCACCGCAATAATCTATCGAATGTCAGCTCCAAAAGCCAGCGCTCATTGTACTTACGGTAAAGTTCCAGAATGACAATACTTCCTACCGGAGGCTGAGAACGGTCAGGTGATCCTAGCCCGCCGCCGGCTACATAGTTAGGCACCATGCCAAATCGGTCAATAGCCTTTGTCGCTTCAATAGCGTTCGCATAGGCTAACGGACGATAATCCAGGCCAGCCATGTAGGCCGACAAGTATGTATCCCAGTCGAAGAGCACATAATGTCCACCGAAGAATGTATTCCAAGACCGGCTAACCGGCGCAACTACTCCACCTAGTTCAGGATCAAATATTGTATTCCAGGCCAAGGCGCTTTGTTGAACTAAATACGTTTCGCTCAGTGGCCCCCACTGGATTAGTGTTTGTTCGAAAGCCGCGCGCTTTTCACCGATGATGCCACGAATAGCGTCGAGGGTTCGATGACTCCCAACAGAAACTCCTACGACACGATCGAAGGTCATTGTGAGGTATTTGCTTGTGAGAGGTAAATTTTGAAATCGCTGCGGAGCAGTACTGCTTATCGAAAAGCGATCGCGGCCTATAGACGCTAGTAGCCCGCTGTCTTGCTTTGTAACATTTCCAGGGTAATTCCAGAGCATACCTGCTTCTACTATAAGGGAGGGAGGCCGAACAGGAAGCGTCAAAGGTGTGATTAACAAAACAAGCCCTGCTCCATCATGGGCGCTTTCCACCCGAAATTGAATTTTTTCCCAGGTTACCGTCAATTCTGTATAGCTCCCATCATATGCGTGGTACCCTGCCAAAACTGTTTCTGGACGAACTTCCTTTGGAGAAATATACGCTTCATGTAAGTACCTATTCCCAGTTAGTCCATTACTCTCTAACCCAATATTAACCGCCAGTCCCTGTGGCAATAGCACATGACTGAGCACTGACCTTGTATTCCATGTATTCCAGCCAGAGGAAAGTCTACTTTGAAGTTTCCGGTATTTTTGTTCAGGCGTGGCCGTTTGAGCTTTACCAGCATACGTGCAGAGAAATAGAAATAAAACAAGTAAATAATTCATGCAAAAGCCATATTTTATTTCTTCACTTACACTGATGTTTGTAGTCTTTCAAAAATCAAGCTTTCTGAATTTAGTAGAATAGTGGAAGTATGCACACATTCATCAATAAGATTGGCTTTTCGTGACGCATTTCCTATGTCGGTATAGAGGCACCACGTGTATCTTTTAACTACCTTAACTAAAAATACTTTTTAGAAATGAAGAAGTATTTCAGCTTTGAAAGTTTATAAGAAATGAGCGACGCCTAAATGACTTCTCATTTACTATGCCGCAGTGCTACTTCTTAAAAACTCACTTCCTATTTTATCTTGCCACCCAATGTCATTGCTGCTGGCGAGGTAGCGTCAAGAGATATATAAAACAATCTACTTTCATGAGGCAATAGGTCAATATTTAGGTTTGATATAGAACCTAAATTATCTGCATGTGCTTCATCCCAATCAAAACAATTGGCTTTTTCCACATCGACCAACCTTTTCAAAGAAAAACTGCTTGAAACTCGCTCTTCCTTTCTATTTGTAAAGAGAACGGCCCAAGACTCGTCGGAATATTTACGGACTAAAACATCCAATTTTTCATTTGAATTTAAAAAAGGAAAAGCAGTATTTAGTTTTGTTTTACCAGGCTCTAAAAACCGAAATAATTGTGTGCGATTTGGTGCAATTTCATAAAATAACTCAGATGTATTGATTACACCGCCCAGCATCCCCATCCAAAGTGCCACAGAACGTATTTCAGGTGCAGTCAAATGCGTATACTGATCGCGCATTGGCATTGCATCGGGATCATTTTGCCACCAAACGTTATTAAGGTGTTGAGCGCTTTTTGACTCCTCAAACATGCTCGTAGCACCACTCCATATAGGGTGTATATCACTTGATATGCGCATTGCGTCCACGTATCCTAACATTGGCCCGAAAGGTGCAATACAACCTAACCAGAAGGACTCCTGTCCTATCTCCTGACGTATCATGTCGAAAAATTCTCTCTGATATTCTACCGAAGTTTTACCTGGCGTGAATCTTATCACCTCATTCGTTTTTTTGCTCCCGTAAAGCATAAAGTCAGTCTTATAAAAACTGATACCCAATTCTTTAAATTTTTTAAATACAATTCTCAGATGATCCATAACTTTGGGGTTACTGGTATCTAAGCAATAGATTTCTTCGTCCATAGCACCCCAAAGTCGGTTTTCGCCGTAGAATGACATTTCTATAACCGGCTTGTTATCTTTATACCGCAGAATCCAATCTGGATGCTCACGGTACAATTTACTTTTATTGCCCACCATGTATGGACCGATCCATATCCCTGCTTTGTAACCGGCAGTTATAATTTCTTTTATTGAAGCGCCAATACCAGACGGAAACTTCTCACTTGGCTCTAGCCAATCTCCTACGTGAGGATGATATCCCGCGTCAATTTGAACTGTTTGAATATTGACGGAAGGGGTAATTTTTTTAAAGCCTGACACATACTCGGAAAGCATTTTATCGGTCAGATAATAGTACGCATAGTACCAGGAACACCAGTGATAGGATTGAGGCTTTTCGTTCTTAACATCCATTAGCTTTCCCGCTTCAATGGCCTCATTTCTCATTGCATCAAATGCGGCTGTATTCTCAGTAATGTAAAAGGTCGGTAGATGTTGGCTAGAGACTTTTTCTGTATTTATATAAACTTCAATAAGCTTCTTGCCTACTTTGTCTTTATATGCATTCGTATAACTGTTGTACTTTTTATAATTTCGTGTGGAGATGACTAAAGTACTTCCAGAATCCGGAACAAAGCCAGTAATTCCCCCACAATTGATAATTTCATCTTTGAGATCGAGCCAGTCTATTATGCCACCGTTGCCCATAATCTGCTTTGAGGTTTTGAAGACTTTTTTTGATCCCGTAACCTCTGCATCACGGAGAATAGATATCGTTTCAGGAATATTTTTTTGTCCTGTCACTTTTGTATCAATAGTCAATGCTTTGCCCTCATATGCAAATCGTAGTTCAAATGTACCTTCCCTAAGGTTGTAAATAATCGTCTTTATATCACCCTGTTCGACAACTTTAACGTTTAGAGGTTTTAAAAATTTGTTGTCAAACCCAGGGTAATTATTCAAGATTGTTACCTTACTACCAATGATATCAAAGCTTCCATCTTTGTAGATAGTAGTTTTTAGGCTTTGTGCGTCTACACCGGTGGTAACTGAAAAGACCAGTAACAGCATTGCCAAAAGAAATCGCTTAAATTGAGGCATAAATGAAGCTTAGAAAAGTTGATTGTAGATGATATACAGATTGTCTTCGCCGACCTGGAATTTGTCCGTTTGCGTCCGCAGGCCCATTCCAGCTGCTTATAGGCAATTCATTATTACTCCTTCGCTAAATTTTGTAGCCTATCTTGAGCAGGCGTGCACATTGCAGTAGCTCACTACTTACTTTATAAGTCGTCATTCTTGATAACCAGTTGTGTCAGAATAATACTTCACTTTTGAAGCAGCGCTTCAAGCATTTGTTCTGCTAAAAACCTGTTTCCTTCGTCTGTCAAATGAACTCTATCCGATGTTAACACACCTTTTTCCTTGTTTTCTGGATTTTTGTGAGTCAGGTAATCATGGAATGACTTTCTTAGATCGCAAAGTTGTAGGTTGTGACGAGTTGCGATATCCCGAATCAGTTTGGAATATTGATTCAAGTCTCCATCCTGAGGATTAGAAGCATCAGTTCTTTCGCCTATCACTGTCGGTGTACATATGATTACACGAATGTTTTCAGCTTTCATCCGTTTAATAAGGCCTTCATAAAACTTGACATACTTGTCCGGATCAGTGCCGGTTCCTGATAACGTTTTGTGCCAAACGTCGTTGATTCCTACGTACACAAAAACAACATGTGGCTTTTTAGAAAGTACATCGGCTTCTAATCGCAGGAAGAGATCGTATACTTTGTCACCGCTAATTCCAGCGCCAATGAGCTCATAATTACTATCTTGGCCTTTTAGTTTGAGGATTTCATTCATTTTAGTGATGTACCCTGTTGGACTAACCCCAGCCTGAGTGATAGAATCTCCAAAAAATATTACACGCAGACGGTTATCCTGCCGCATAGCAACCAGAGGAAGAATACATATTACAATTCTTAAAAACTTACGAGCAAAAACATGCATATTGGTTAGATAAAATGGTTTCAAAACATTACTTTAAATTGTCCCGGTTATCCCAAAAGCTTTTAATTTTTAGATACCACTCAGGATACACGCACTGAGTGTGTTCGTTTAGCTGCCTAGGATTAACTTATGTTCATGCGCTAACTGCGAACGGTCACAAGCGGTATTAGGGACCAATTAGCTGGTTAGCAGGCCTTGGAAAATAATTGTACTCAGGAAATCATTGCGGTTTGCGGTTTGCCTTAAATTTGTCACCAAAGCCGGAATTGTTGGGCTCATAAATAGAATCGAAATCAGCATTCACACCGTCCTTTGGTATTCTACCTTCCAGCCCTAATGCCCAGTACATGCCGTTAAGCGCGAGCTTTCGCATTGCTTTCTCCTTGAAATCAAAAGGATGCCCTAGTGTAGTAAAAAACACGCGGGCCGTTTTTGCACTACTACCTGTGTAAGTCTTGGTCCAGGCAACGGGTTGCGTCAATGGATATTTGTCCAACTTACCGTCAAGCTGGTGCTTCGAACGTAGGGACTTCCCTTCCAGCAGCGTTTTGGCATCGCCTTGCAATTTCCACTCACCGCCATCCACATGGTAGAGCCATGAAAAGGCGTTGAACGGATAAACGCCGTTCAAGATTGGTGAGCTCCTGCCAGGAATCGGGTAAACTGACGTCAGCGGGGCATTCCCATCTTCAAAATGCCCGTGATGTGTGATCCATTGCTGACCAAATACCTTGGCTGGCCACTCGGTGTTCAGGTGCATAAGGCTTGAATCACTTTTGTACATAAAAGTATGGGAAGCCGTGCGAAAACCGACTACGGGTCTGCCGCTCTCGACATAGTCGGTAATCAGTTTGGCCTGCACTTTGGGTAGCTCGCGGTAACGGGCAAAGACCACCATCAGATCTGCGGTTTTCAGCGCTTCAAGTCCGTCGATATGGTCTGCCCGGTTCGGATTGATATTGCCGTTGCTATCCAAAGCATAACAAACAGTAATTTTAGCCCCTAACTCCCGTTTCAGAATTTGTCCCAGCATTGGCATTGATTCTTCCGAACGATATTCTTCATCCCCGGTAACAAACACAATATGTATAGGTTTTTTAGCAGGTGCTGGCTGCTGCACTGGTAGGATAATCGCATGCTGGGCAACAGCAAAAAGCAGCAATAATAATATGTTCATAATTTTATCAGTTTGGATGTTGACTTAGTAATTCCTGGGGTGTATAAAAGCCTTTGCGGGACTTAGTTTCTTCCCGTACCTGTTTGACTAAGTCGGCTGTTAAGGATTCGGTAGTCGAGTTACCAAACGAGTTACGAACATAGGTTAATACCGCTGCCATCTCCTGATCATTAAGCATCCCGCCGAAGGGCGTCATTGGCACGGTTCCAGCGAACTGCTTACCATTTACCTCAATGGGCCCGTATAGGCCGTGAAGGGCTAATTTGATAAGCCGTTCGCGACTACCTGTTACCCATTTGCTTTTGTTAAGTGGTGGAAAGCCTGCCGATTCCAGGCCGTTTCCGTCAGGCTGGTGGCAAGTTCCGCAGAAACCGTCACGATTGTAGATGGATTTTCCGAAGGCCAGCATGTCACTTTGATCTGGCCTCATACGCAAATTTTTGTCCAGGAAGTCGGCAGATGGGTTTTGGATGAAATCGTAATGCGGCTTTATCCAGTCATCGATCGGGTATTTGCCAACAGTAGTCAAAATTGTAGCTGCCTCTTTTTTGGATAGCCAACTGCTTGCTACCAGTGACTCCAATCGCACCCGGCCATGTGGGTCCTTGGCGGCTTCATTCAGCATTTTTAGTTGATTGCTGCCAAGCTGAGGGCCGCAAAAGCGGACTACTCGCACGGCCGCCGACCGGACCCGCTCATCGGGGGAACGAAGAAGTTTTGACAGTAGGCCCTGATCCACTGAATTTAATCCCCAGCTCACCCAGAGCGCTTCCAGCAGGTGATGTTGGTAGCGGCTATCGGTTGAATCTAGGTTTTTGACCCATTTGTGAAGCTTTGGCATCACCTCTTGCTGGCTGTGCCCTCGCAGCTCACGTCTGCTCCGGTAGCGGGACCGGTATTCAGGTAATTTGAGATTATCCAGCAGCACCTCAACGCTGGCACCATCTACCAAAGCGGGATTAACTAAGGGGCGCGAAGGATAAGTGATACGGTAGATACGCCCGTGCACGTGGTCGCGCAATGGATCGCGTGCATTGTGTTGCATGTGACCAATCAACACATTATGCCAGTCTGCCAAATACAGCGAACCATCCGGGGCAAACTCTAAATCAACAGGGCGGAAATTTGGGTCGCTGCTTTTTAAAAGGTCCAAACGGTGGGTTGTTTTATAGCCGGTGCCGTCATCGGTCACCTGGTGCATTTTGGTACCCAAGAAGCCAATGGTGTTATTAAGCATTATGTCTCCCTGCATCAGGTCTGGGAAGTGGCGGCTAGACACAAATTCTAGTCCCGAAGTGGGCCTTACACGGTGTTTGGTCTCCACAAGTGCTCTTGAGTTCGGGGCGGAAAGGCCATAAATAGGCTTGATTGTTCCAGGCATCATCCAGTATAGATCGGGGTTGGATGTCGATAAACAAAAATCTTGTCCCCATTCATCAAAGGCAATACCCCATGGGTTTGTGACAGGTACCTGCGCAATCTTTTCAAGTTTTTTCTGTTGAGGAGCGTAGCGCATAAATCCACCATGGGTACCTCTAACCGTACCATAAGGTGTCTCGACGTTGGTGTGCAGAAAAATACCCTCACCCATGATAATCGCACCCGACGGGTCCGCACAGAAAGCATGAATGACGTGGTGGGTATCGTGATCATCAAATCCGCTTAAGACGATTTCCACCTTGTCGGCTCGATCATCACCGTTGGTGTCTGTATAAAGCTTCAAATTTGTTCCCTGAGATATGTAGACACCTTCTGGGGTAATCTCAAAGCCCGCCGGGATGTGTAGGCCATCGGCAAAGACAATCTGTCTGTCAGCTCTAGAATCACCGTCGGTGTCCTCCAAAATAATTAGCTTATCGTTAGGACGGGGATCACCGGGGCGGTAATGAGGATAGGTCGGCATGGTCGCCACCCACAGCCTGCCTTTATTATCGAAGGCAATTTGTGATGGGTTGGCCAGGTCAGGAAACTCTTTTTCGGAGGCAAACAGATCAATCTTGAAGCCGGGGGCCATTGTAAACTTGCTTAGTGCTTCCCCGTTATAAAGATAGCGCACACCTTCCTGTGGATTGTAGTTGGTCTCGATGGGCGGTAACTTGTGGGTTCGGGCATCTGCGCCTGCAACGTCATAGGCCTGTCCCCTAGCCGTCCGCCAGATAAGCGTGTCACGATTGGCTGTCAATTGCCGTATTTTGATCAGCTCATCCGGGTAGTTATCAGGTCCAAAAGGTTTGTAGCGCCGGCCATAAACATGGACACCATTGGGGATTTTGTAGTCGTTGTGCCAGTACCACCCATGGTCCAGCACCGCCTGCCGAATGGCTGCACGCTTTTGCTCATTGACCACCGGTGCTCTTCCAAAGATCTCGCTAGATAGCCATTTGGCCAGTTTTTCATAACCTGCCTCATTCAACTGCAAACCATCGATTGTCAGCTGCTCCCCAGATTTATACCATTGTTTGGTGATCGCAAAAGCGTCGATAAAAAGGACCCCATACTTTGCAGCGACTTCCTTAGTCGCCAAGGTGTATAAACCAAGGTTTTCATTCTCCCGGATACCATTGGGTAAATCCATCCGTGCCGAAAGGTCCTGAAAGGCCACGGGTGATACCAACGCTAATTGCGGAGCGGAATGCCCATTGTAGCGTTGCTCCATTGTATGGGCTACAAACGCAGCCAGTTCAGCTTTATAATTTATTAGGCCTTCCGGGCCGCTGAACGACTCGCTACCCCCGAAAAAAGCGATTATGATGTCGCTTTTTAAGGAGGTCAGCCATTGGTCGGGTTTAGGAAAAGTACCTTCGCTATTGGAATTTTGAGCGTATTCTGTGTTTTTATAGAACTGATCGGCACCAGGAAATGCCCATGGGCTGTTGCGCGCTGAATGCGGCCGGAAGGCTGGTGTGTCGCCCCCATCACAAAGGTTACGGATGAATAGGTTTTTGCTAGGGTAGCGTAGATGCAACTCTGTCTCAAGGGACCCGTAATTAAGCATCCTTGACCCTAGATTACCTCCAATCAATGAGATATGTGCTCCTTGATCAAGCACAAGTTTTTCAGCAGTGCTTATGAAAAAAGCGGCGCCGAATAGGCATGCAGCCGATATCAAGACAAGGTATTTTAATATTGAAAACTGGGAGTTTATCTTGATCATAATGTCACTAACTTTTTGCATTCACAAGCTGTTTTGAGAAAAAGATTACGATTCCGATGGTCGATATCATTTGTTTTTAAGTTCTTTTTGATCATTTGGCTCACCAGCCTTCACAAATTGCGCCACCGTTGCTTCATTGAAACCCTTAATCACCAATAGATCAGGGTTTCTCCTTCCTACCTGGCTAACCGCACTATCTGAAACAGCCGATTGCCAAACATAGATAGAACGAAGCGCCTTCATATCGGCGATTGCTTTCAAACCCGCGTCCCCGACTTTGGTGTTCACAATGTTGAGATAGCTCAAATAGCGAAGTGGCTTTAGCGCAGCCAGGCCCTTGTCGGTGATGGCGGTGTATTCCAGATGCAGCTTGCTCAAATTAGGGAACTTGGCGATTTGCGGCAATGTGGCGTCTGTAATGGAGGTGTGGCCCAGTTTGAGCCAGGTAATTTGCTGCGCAACTGGCTGCAAAAGATCCATTTGTTTATCACTGAAACCAGGCAAATTCACCGCGCTCACTTCAAGTAAATTCTGATCCTGCGATAATGAAGTGACGATCAGTCCCGCTTTTCTGAGATTTTCAATTGCCTGATCATTTGCTTTTGGCACTTTAAGGCTGAGTACGCCCGATTCTTTGGCCATGTCTGCGCCTGTCGGGGCGCCCTTTGTCAACGAAGCTAATGCAGGCTTAATAGCCTCAGAAACGGTTAGTTGCGAAACTTTTTTATCCGCCGGAGCGCCCTGATCGATCCACCAGGAAAGCAACGCAATCTGATCCGTGGTCAGCTGCGGCTTGCCTTTTGGCGGCATATGCTCGTCCTTATTTTCGGGTAGCAGGCACCTTTTGATCATATCACTTTCAGCCCCTTTTCCAGCTACAAATGCAGGACCATTTTCGCCGCCTTTGGCCAGTAATGCCAGCTGATCCATCCGCAGATCGCCTTTGCTCTTGCTTGCGCTGTGACATTGGGTGCATTTGGCTTCCAGGATCGGTTGAACAATGTCAGTGAAGACAACGGCTTGCTGAACATCGGTAATGGGTTTTATTTCAATGTGGTTCTGCTGCATTGGCGGCAAGCCTGCCAGGCCGCGGAGAGGCTCGGGCGTGTATTGGGTCAGGTAATCCGCTCCATGCGTGAGCGAACCGCCGTCGTGGCCGGTGGACAATGTCAGCGCGGTTGCAACCAAAATAGCAGGAAGGTAAATCACTTTCCCAGCGGGCAATGCTTTTTGGAGTCTCTCGGATTTAACGAGCCAAGCCATCCACGCAAAAACTGCCACGCCAATGCCCTTCCACATGTGGTTATTAAGAAGCGTTTCATCATAACCGCCGCTTGACGAAAGTAAGTAACCTGCCATGCATGCGAATGTTGCATTGAGGGCCGACAATAGCAGAATAAAAACGATAGCACTTTCGCTAACAGCAATTTTGCCCCAACGTCTTCCCAATTCGAGCAGGGACCCTACCAATAAAAAGCCAATAGGGAAATGCACGATCGCTGGGTGGAACCTACCGATGAATGTAGCCCAGGACGAATCCTGGAGCAAAATGTAATGCATGGTCAAGGGTTTAGCAACTAAGCAATTATTTCTTTGACGACCTGGCCTTCTGTATCTGTAAGCCTGAAGTTTCTTCCCTGGAAAGGATAGGTAAATTTTTCATGGTTAAAACCCATTAAGTGAAGGATAGTCGCTTGTAAATCATGTACATGCACCCTCCCTTTTGTACCATAGTAGCCCAGCTCGTCGGTTTCTCCGTGTGAAACGCCTTGCCTCACACCGCCACCTGCCATCCACATGGTGAATGCTTCCAAATGGTGGTCGCGGCCCATGAAGGGCATCACCAGCCCGTTCCGGTTTTCCTGCATAGGCGTCCTGCCAAACTCTGCGCCCCATATCACGAGCGTTTCTTCGAGCAACCCGCGCATTTTCAGATCCTTGATCAGAGCTGCCACCGGCTGATCCGTTTCCCGGCACTTTCCAATCAAACCACCTTCAACATTTTCTCGTTTGGAAGTGCCATGGCCATCCCAGCCCCAGTCGAAGAGCTGCACGAAACGTACATCGTTTTCGACCAGTTTTCGGGCTAGCAGACAGTTCATGGCAAATGTTCCTTCGCCAGGTTTCACCCCATACATGTCCAGTATAAATTGCGGCTCCTTGGAAACATCCATCACTTCAGGGACGGACATTTGCATGCGGAATGCCATTTCGTACTGACTGATACGGGTCAATATTTCCGGATCCCTAACATCCTCATAAGTCTGCTTATTGATTTCATTGATGGCTGCAATGGTCTGCTTGCGCATATCGCGGTTCATACCGCTTGGATCGCTCACATACAAAACCGGGTCACCGCCCGTGCGGCATTGTACACCTTGGTAAACCGAAGGCAGGAAGCCGCTGCCATAAACGCTTTTACCTGCATCTGGCTGCTGCCCGCCCGAAGCAAGCACGATAAAGCCCGGCAGGTTCTGATTTTCAGATCCCAAGCCATAGACAGACCATGCTCCTAAACTAGGCCTACCCAGCCGCGGACTTCCAGTGTGCATCAGCAGCTGCGCTGGCGCATGGTTAAACTGGTCGGTGTGCATGGCTTTTAGAAATGAGATCTCGTCGGCAACAGTTTGCAGGTAAGGCACATAATCCGACATCCAGGCGCCGGACTGGCCGTATTGCGCAAAACGCCCTTGTGGCCCCAGCATTTTAGGCACACCCTGGATGAACGCGAATTTTTTGCCTTCCAAGAATTCCGCGGGGCAATCTTTTCCGTGGTATTTCACCAGTTCGGGCTTATAATCAAACAGTTCGAGCTGCGAAGGTGCGCCGGCCATGTGAATGTAGATGACACGCTTGGCTTTGGGGGCAAACTGCGGAATACGCGATTTGGCAATATCGCCTAGACTCGTTGCCGCCGATGAAGGCCCGCAGGAATCCAGCATTGTCCCTAAGCCCAATGCACCCAGCCCAAACCCAACGGATTGCAAAAAGTGTCGCCGTGTCTGATGAAGCAATGCAGTATGTTCAAGTTCTTTTCTCAGATTTTCCATGCTTATTCCTTTGTAATGACATTATCAAGATTTAGCATGACGTTGGCCGAGATAGTGAGCGCGGCCAGTTCAGGTGCGTGCTCTTTTCCATAGGCCAGCATGCTATCTGCTTCCACTGGTTTTTTCTTGTAGGCATCCAGCGCCTGCCTGTAAACTTTTAAGAGCACATTCAGGTTTTTCTGTTCAATGCCTTGGAAAGTGAGCATGCGGTAACCTGCTTTCAATTGCTGCTCAGGTGTTTTTCCGCGCTGCTGCATTCTGGTCGCCAGTTTTTCGGCTGCTTCCAGATAAACAGGATCGTTCAATGTAACCAGTGCCTGTAATGGTGTGTTGGTTAAAATGCGTCTGGATTGGCAAAATTCGCGGCTTGGCGCGTCAAATGTGACCATGGAGGGATAGGGAGCGGTTCGCTTCCAATAGGTGTAAACGCTCCGCCGGTAACGATCCTCGCCTTCACTGACCACCCACTTTTCACCACTGTATGGCGACTGCCAGATCTTGTCAGGCTGTGGCGGCATCACGCCCGGGCCATACATTTTATTGGAAATAAGTCCGCTGCATGCAAGTGCCTGGTCGCGAACCTGTTCCGCGCTCAGTCTCACGCGCGGGCCCCGTGAAATCCAGATGTTATATGGGTCTTTTTCAAGCTTGTTTCCATCCGTTTTAGAGCTTTGCCGGTAAGTGGATGACATTACAATACGCTTTAAAAGCTTTTTAACGCTCCAGTGGTCGGTTTCCATGAATTCAACTGCCAGCCAGTCAAGCAACTCCGGATGTGTCGGCTCAGCACCCTGTGACCCCAAGTCCTCCACCGTTTCGACGATTCCTCTGCCGAACAGCTGCTCCCAAAAGCGGTTAACAATTACGCGGCCGGTCAAAGCATTTTCCCGGTTAACGATCCAGCGGGCCAGGCCAAGTCTGTCCTTGGAATATTCTTTGGGCATTCCATAAAGCAATTTTGGGACATCGGGCTTCACTTCTGCGCCTTTCACCATCCAATTTCCTCTGACAAAAACATTTGTTGTTCGGCTAAAATCGTCTCTCCCTTCCCATAAAATTGGAATATCTTCTGCTGGTTTGCTCAAAAGTCGACTATACTCGGCCAAGACGGCAGGATACTCCGGGTCACTTTTACCAGGCATTTCTTTTTGAAATGACAGCCATTTGACTTGAAGCCAAGAACTGGGATTTTTGGGATTATCCAGGCTAAAAAATAAATCACGTTTGCCACCGGGTTCAGTGATCGGTATGATCATCACCGAATCCCTTCCCTGCGTGTTTGGAATGCTTATCCGGGCGATTGCCTCAGCAGTGTTTGTGTCGGTTTTAATTGTTAAAGTTGATTTGTCGAAATTGGCCCCAAGGGATACGACCATGTGCGTCTTCCCAGTTAAGTTAGCCACTTGTAGCCTTGCAGTAGTCTTGTGTTTTAAACCCAGGTATTTTCCATCTAATAATGTAGACCCACCGATAATTTGAAAATCGTGCGAATTTATTTTTGGCTCCATTACCCTTAGAAACTGCGTAAACGAAACACTTTGTTGGGGCTCACGTTTAGCTACCCAATCGATCAGGCGTTGCACCTTAGCAGAATCCTCACCCTTGTAAAGACGCAGCGTTGGAAAATCGTTAGGTACATCTTCATCGCGCGTATTGTTAAAAAATGCCATATACTTATAGTATTCGTCATGCGAAATCGGATCATAAGGATGACTATGGCATTGAATGCAAGCGAATGTCGTTCCTTGCCAAACCTCCCAGGTTGTATTGACCCGGTCAATCTGGGCTGCGACGCGAAATTCTTCATCAGAGGTGCCGCCTTCGTCATTGTTCATAGTATTCCGATGAAAGCCGGTCGCAATCAGGCTCTCATCTGAGGGCATTCCATTTTTTTGCCGCAGTAGATCACCAGCCAGCTGTTCAATGGTAAAAACATCAAATGGTTTGTCCGAATTAAATGATCGAACTACATAATCGCGATACCGCCAAATCCTGCGCCCATTGTCCTTCTCATAGCCTTTTGTATCAGCATACCGGGCCAGGTCCAGCCACATGGAAGCCCACTTTTCTCCAAAAGAAGAACATTTAAGTAGGCGGTCTACTACCTTTTCAAATGCATTTGATGAATTGTCGGCTAGGAAGTCTGCGACTTCCTTTTCGTTAGGCGGCAATCCAATCAGGTCTAAACTAACCCTTCGTAGCAAGGTTGCTTTGTCGGCTTCTGATGAAGGTCTAAGCTCCTGTTCACGCATCTTTTGCAAAGTGAAATGGTCGATTTGGTTGGTAGCCCACTTTTTGTCAGCATTGTTAAACAGTCCATAGAGATTATTGAAACCGTCCAGGGAAGGCACCTCAGGCTTTTCAATTCTCTTATAAGACCAATGCCTTTCCCATTTAGCACCCTGATTGATCCATTTTTTTAAAATATCAACTTCGTCGTCTTTCAAAGATGTGCCGTGTTTTGGCATTTTCTGGTCAGGATCATCGCTAAGTATACGGCGTATCATCTCGCTGGCATCTGCATCGCCGCGTAAGACTGGGATCTTGCCTGATTTGCCGGGTTCGAGCATTTCGTGCTCAAAAAGGAAACTTACATCACCTGCCTGTTTAACACCACCATGACATCCTATACAATGTTTGTTAAGGATAGGCTTGACCTGGCTATTGTAATCAATTGAGGTAACGATTAACAGATCTGAAAACAGGAAAATGAAAGAAACTGCTATAATGAGTATTCCCGCTCCAATAAATATTTTGTTATTGAACATCCTCGATTTCTTAGTTAAATTTGCATTTGACACTTACCGGGCTACATCTTGGCCTGCATCAAGTTGTCGGAAAGTATTAGTATTGGCAGAGTAAGCTAGGCCGCCTTAGCTATAATATTCGGCTACAAGAGGCTTAGATAATCCTCAATCGGGAAATATGGACATACATCGCATTTACGAAATCAATTGTCTTTACCTTTATTGGCGGTCAACATTTGTAATTTTTCAGAATTCGCACCAACTATCCAGGTTGGAGCACCTTTTATCTTTAGCATACAAATTGACTTCATATCCCCTCTTAACATAATTCCACTTTTGTCTGACTTCATTGAATTAAATCTTCCTTTGCCGTCCCCCAGTAGCACATTTCCACAAAAAGAATCCTGACGACCACTTAAAAAATCGGGTGCAAATGAGTTGCCAATTGATAGTATATCCAGATGCCCATCCAGATCAAAATCGCCAATGCAAACATCAGAAATCGGAGCAAATTGACAGGTTAAGGGCAGTGGTATGAGCTCATATGACTTTTTATTGTTCTTAAGCCAAGCTGACTTCAAGTAATTGGCGGAAAGTTTAAATTCAATATCCTGCGGAGCAAAAAGGTCTTG
Organism: Dyadobacter sp.; assembly: GCF_039919315.1. Classification (GTDB taxonomy): domain Bacteria; phylum Bacteroidota; class Bacteroidia; order Cytophagales; family Spirosomataceae; genus Dyadobacter. The sequence goes on from NZ_JBDSFX010000110.1 coordinate 22,618, forward strand.
AAGCTCAGCGTCTGCAAAGTCGTGATATGTGAGAAATTTTTTCTTGATGACCGGAAATCTACTTACCAGATGATCACGCCCTGCCAGTGTGAATTCCTTACCTTGATTAAAGTAGCTTAATACAGGCTGTACGCCATCTCCAAATTTAACGGCGGATACTGACAATGGTTGCTCTAAACTCACATTATAGTTATTGTTTATTCCCCAATTCCCTAAAATTAGATCCGGATCCCCATCCTCATCGAAATCACCTGCGTCAACACTCGTCCAAAGCCCCTTTTCCTTGGTTTCGTAGCTTTTTTTCAAATGTCCCTTTTTGTTTCCAAAAATTGTAACGGGCATAAATTCACCAACTATGCACAGATCCATCCAACCATCTTTGTCCCTGTCTGACCACGTTGCATCTGTAACCATTCCGATGTAACCGAGCCCAGGCGCTAACAATTCTGTCACATTCTCAAAGTTCCCCTTCCCATCATTCCTAAAAAGAAAACTCTCCGGGGTCCGGGGATACTGATTGGGAATCAAACGCCCTCCAACGAACAAATCCATATCTCCATCATTGTCGAAATCAGCAGGCTTTACACACTTTCCACTCGAAAATTCGATAGGAATAGCTTTCTTGCTTCTTGTAAAATTTCCATTGCCATCATTTAAATATAGCCGATCCTGATAGGCAGCTGTTAGTGCATTATACTCATTTCCGCCGCTGACTACATATAGGTCCATATCCTTATCTCCGTCGGCATCAAAAAAAGCTCCCTCCTGATCCTCGAAACCCGGGTCTCCAAGGTCCTTACTGATAAAGGTTCCATTAGCTTGCTGACAAAATAGTTTGCCAACAGTTCCTGCAGGACCACCAATCCAAAAATCATCTAATCCATTCTTATCAATATCAGCTACTGCCATAAACGGTCCGTTTCTAGAAAACCGATACGGAAGTAATGGCTCGTTATTAAAATCCTCATACTGATTTTCTTGATGAACGTATTCTTTTAGGCTTGATATATTTACGTTTTCGAAAAGAGTTGAGCTACCTTTGGACATCTTTCTGCCAAAACTAAAGTCGCTGATGGTCATCTGGCTAGGCTCATATGAAAGCGATAGTGTTGCATTCACGGTTTGAGAAATTATCCTTTTAAACCTTCCATCCGGCCAAATCACTTCGATTGTGTCTACAATAGCAACGTCTCCTAATCCAAAATGAACAAATTGCTCTTGACTGGATTGAAATCCACGGTACGGGGTATTCTCTGAAAATTGCTCTCCATGCTTGGTGACAATTCTGACTTTGGCACCCATGGATCTATTATCAGTGAACCTGATGCGCAAATATTTATTGTGGCTTAAGGAATTACTTTTATTTCTATGAATTGATGCTGTCGAGTTTAGGTTATTGGTAACCAAATCCAGATCGCCATCGTTATCGAGATCTGCATATACGGCTCCATTACTGAACCCGCGATGATCTAATCCCCATAACTCACGGTTATCTATAAACGTCACCCCGTCGCCACTGTTTCTGAAGGCAAAATTAGGGGTTCGTACTTCCTCCAACTTATTAACTTGTTCTAATAAACGTGACCTAACTTGCTCGTAGGTAACATCACCCATTTGTTGTTCGGCATCCCTGAAAGAAGTAAAATCGTTGTTTGTGATATCCTTGGGAATGCCATTGGTTATGTAAATGTCCTTCCATCCGTCATTATCCAGATCAGCAAAAAGGGCACTCCAACTCCAGTCTGTTTTGTGGATCCCCGCCAATTGCCCTATTTCACTGAAAGAGCCATCGCCATTATTTAACTGGAGCATATTTCGAGCGTATTGAGGAATATATCCATTTCTCAGCGAAGCATTGAATAATTCGTTGCTTGAGGCAATACCCATCATTTTTTGACGCTTGTTATCAGGAGCCATCATGTCAACTGTTAAGATGTCCGGAAAAAAATCGTTATTAAAGTCCGCTACATCGCAGCCCATGGAAAACCGAGACGTATGCCGTAAAAGTAAGCCAGCTTGATCTGTAAAGGTACCGTTCTTGTTATTGATGAACACATTATCGTCATAGGCGAAATCATTTGATACATAAATGTCTGGCCACCCATCCGAGTTGAGATCACTGACTGCAATACCTAAACCAAAGCCCTCTGTGTTTATCCCGGCAGCATCAGTTACATCAGTAAATCGGCCTTTACCATCATTACTAAAAAGCCTATCATTGCTTTTCGACTTTCCATCCAGGGTCTTGATTCTTGGATAGTTTGGATTTACCTTTTCGTGGTAGTGAGTTAATAGATATAAGTCCAAATCCCCGTCCTTATCATAATCCAGGAAAGCAGACTGAGTGCTAAAACCAGCAAAAGCTACGTTTGCAGATTTCGCCTGATCAATAAAACGGATTTTCCCATCAGCCTGCTTTCCCTGATTGATAAAAAGTTGATTTGCAGTTTTATTAAGTCCGGCATGGCAGATGTACAAATCCTGCCAGCCGTCCCCATTTACATCAGCAGCTGCTACACCACTGCACCATCCCTTGGTTTCGAGATTAGCGTCTGCTGTAACGTCTTGAAACCTAATATTTTCCCCATTCGTATGGCTTTGATTTCTATATAGCTTGCCCGGAACATGATTTCCTGAAAAATATAAATCAGTATAGCCATCATTGTCAAAATCAGCCGCAGCTACACCTCCACCCATAAAAAAATAATCATATTCCAGTATGTTGTTAGTCTCAGTTGGGAACAACTGGTTCACAAAGGTTACTCCCGATTCCTTCGCGGCTACCATTTCAAACAACTTATCATTGTTCTCACTTTTGCAGCTTGTCAAATACACGATACAGGCACTTACAAGAATTATTATTTTCTTCATATTCAGAAAGTCCCCAATTTTGAAACCACAACTATGGGGCAGATAAGCAAAGTTAGTAGCCCGGGTTCTGTTTTAACGCCCTATTCACATCAAGTTCTGTCTGCGGGATAGGGAAAATTACCTGAAAATCCTTCAGATCACGATTGTATTCTTTTTTTAGAAATTCAGCAGCCTTTCCTGTTCGGGTTAAATGATACCATTGGTTATACTCGCACAAAGTCTCAACGCGCCGCTCCTGCATGATCTGATCCAAGCACTGAGCCTTCGTCCCAGCAGGTTTGCTTGGTAACCCCGCCCTTGCTCTCACCTGATTTATATACTTATAAGCGTCAGCGGTTCTATTCAATTCATTCAATATTTCTGCATAATTAAGCAGTACCTCTGCATACCGTAACTGTTTTAAGTTGATTTTGCTATGGTCATTTTTGTCTGGGCCTTGCCACCACTTTGTGTAGGCGTACCCAGTTGTTGTCCATTTCTTTTCCATCTTAAACCCATAGTATGCCGGATCTCCTTCTTTTAGAATTTGTGCAGTCCTCCTTTTATCCCCGGGTTCAAATGCCTTAATTACTTGCTCCGTAGGTAGCTGGTTGCCCCATCCTCCATATGGCGCATACTGCTCACCAATACCTCTTGGCGCTAACTGTTGTGGCAAATAATGACCGTTCCGACTTGCACCCCAGCCAAGTTGTGAGTCCCTATATTGGACCTCAAAGACGGTTTCTTCATTGTTTTCATTTTCAAACGAAAAGGAATTTTTATAATCTGCCTCCAAATTATATGTCCCAATAGAAATTAAAGCTTCCGATGCTTTCGCTGCTTCATTCCATTCTTTTTTATACATCTGCACATATGCAAGGTATCCTAGTGCGGCGCCCTTAGTGGCCCTTCCCGTATTTACCTCATCATATTTTACTGGAAGTGATATGGAGGCCTCGGTTAAGTCTAAAACGACTTGCTGCCAAACCGCTTCTACAGGAGCTTTTTCCACATCCGTTGGGGAAGCTGCTGACTGCTCTTCTAGAATTAAGGGCACTCCCCCAAACATTCTTGCAAGGTTAAAATAGGCAAAGCCACGCAAAAACTTTGCTTCACCTGATAAGCGTTTTTTAAGATCCGGCGAAAGCTCCGCAGATGTTGCTTTGTCCATCCTTGACAAAACAAGATTACTTCTGGTGATTATTTCATAACAGCCCGTCCAGGCATTACGCAGCTCGTTATTTGTTGACTGGAAATTTAATGCTTCCAGATTAAAATGATCTGAATTCTCATTAGGCTTTAAATCACCAGTTGGCATATTTGCCAAAGCGTACCATGGAAAACTGGCACCATTCGATTGAAGAGCGAAATATGCAGCATTGACAGCACCTTCAAAATCCTTGTCCGCCTTCCAATAAGATACGTCACTGATCGAATTTTGAGGTGTGGTTTCTAAAAATTTGTCACCACAGCCATATAAAATAAGCAAACTCGATGCAAATGCAACACTAAATAAATATATACTTTTCATAGGTTCAAATTGATTAAAAGCTAATGTTAAGTCCGCCCATTATCACCTTTGCAACAGGATACCTTCCTTGGTCTACGCCAGTGGTCAATGCGTTTTGAGATCTGCTACCGATTTCGGGATCGAATCCTGAATACTTAGTTATTGTAAATAAATTCTGAGCCGCCAGATAGATTCTAAGCCTTTCTATGCCTGCTTTCTGGCTAAGATTTTGAGGAACAGTAAAACCAATCTGAGCATTTCTACACCGCAGAAAAGCACCATTCTCGATATAGACGTCCGAGAACCGGTTGTTGTCTGAGCTCGTAAAGTAAGCAACACGAGGCATTGTATTACTTGTACCTGGCCCAGTCCATCTGCCCATCATATCCTGAGAAACATTCTGAACACCTTGGCCATTACTGTTTCGGATATCATACAAAGCCCTTACAGCGTTATTCGAAATCTTATTTCCTGCCTGCCCCTGCAATAGTACACTTGCATCAAAACCTTTATAATCAGCACGAAGCGTTGCTCCGTAGATTATTTTTGGTAACCCATTACCGAGGTTCACCCTATCATTTCCATCTACCTTTCCGTCGCCGTTGACATCCACGTATCTTCTATCCCCTGGTATCACCGTCTCTTTCATCGGTGATACATCTATCTCTTCCTGATTTTGGAAAATACCGTCTGTTTTATATCCCCAAAAGTAAGCTAGTGATTGTCCAACCACGGTCTGCGTTGCAGCATTGTTCTGACCCTCATTAAAATTATTGACTATCGGGCGACCATTTTGCCCTAATGATGTTACCTCATTTTTAAGAGTAGCAAAATTGGCATCAGCGCTCCAATTGAATTGTCCGGTATTTTGCCTGTATCCAAGCGATAATTCAATGCCGGAGTTTTTCATACCACCAGCATTACGCAAGATACTATTGTTAGGCGCCCCTAGCGAGATTGGAACAGGAATGTTCACTAGCATGTCTGTGGTCTCCCGCTCATAATAATCAGCTGTGACATTAACTCTTCCCTGCCATAGTGACGCATCTAAACCTATATCACTTTGTGTCGTGGCTTCCCACTTAATGTCTGGATTTGCTAAACTCCTAACCGTAATTCCGCCGGCAGCTGCTTGACTACCGGTACCTAAGGTATATTCAATTTGATCGGAAGATAAAGTATTCAGGTATTGGAAATTAGGGATACTCTGATTTCCAAGCTGTCCCCAACTGGCCCGAATTTTCAAATCAGTTATTGAAGAAACAGACTTCATGAAACTTTCCTGAGATATACGCCATCCAGCAGCAACTGAGGGGAAAACTCCGTAACGGTTTTTAGGTCCAAAATTTACAGAACCATCTCTGCGAACGTTAAACTGTAAAAGATATTTATCATTAAACGCATAATTAATGCGTCCAAGGTAGGAGAGAAGCGCAAAGTCACTGGCACCGTTTGATACGTTGCGGTTCGCCGGTAGGGCAAAACCAAAAGTACGTACATTTGGATTTGCAAAGGAGCTTGCACTTCCTGAAAGGGAACTTGACGCGCCCCTCAATGCATCGATCCCCACCAAAGCTCCAACAGCGTGTTTACCGAAAGTTTTTGAATAATTCAGAGTATTGATCCAATTCCAGGAATACGACCTGTCCATACCTTCACTTGCATCGTCTCGGGTTGTATTTCCGAAAATATTTGCTGAAATATAAGGCGTATATGATTTGCTACCACCGTTCCCTAGTTCGATTCCGATACTACTACGGAAGCTCATACCTGGTAGTATTTCATATTCACCAAACACGGTACCCAGCAATCTTAGGCTTACTTGCTCGTTTTCTCTGACCTTGGTGCCGTAAATAGGATTGTAAAGTTGTCTTGGGTAGAACCTCGCCTCTGTTACCAATGGAAAATGTGCATATCCCCCTAAGCCAAAGACTGTTTCACTTTGCAACCCGTCAGGTGCGAAAATTGGCTGCATTGGGTGCATCTGATACGCTGTTTGCAACATCCCAACCGCTGAAGCGTCAGTAGGTACACTTCGTTTGTTATCTCTTGAAATATTTATGCTGTGGCCGAATTTCGCCCGAGCGTTTAACTGATAGTCACTATTAATACGTCCAGTGAAACGATCATATTTGGAGTTAACAATTAAACCGTCTTGTCTGAAATATCCAAAAGAAGCAACGGTCCGAGATTTCGCTGTTCCACCGGAGATACTGACGTTATAACTTTGCACCGGTGAGTTTTGAAATATAGCGTCCTGCCAGTTGTAGGTTGGCAATGATGACGGATTGCTCCATAAGGGATTTAATGGGTTATCTTTCGGCACATTTGCCCTTGGATCATTGTTGGTATTAACAACAGATTCGTTAGCCAAAGTCGCAAAGTCAGGTCCATTCAAAACTTTGATTTCTTTCGCTGTCGCCTGGACTCCAACAAAGGCATCAACCACAATTCTAGTTTTACCTTCTTTACCCCTTTTGGTTGTAACTAGTACCACACCGTTTGCTCCGCGTGATCCATAAATCGAGGCTGATGCAGCATCTTTTAATATCTCAATTGATTCGATATCATTGGGGTTAATGCTATTCAAACTTCCTGTTGGTAGACCGTCAACAATGTAAAGAGGTTCATTTGAACCGATCGTACCGACTCCACGAATCCTTACTGAAACGCTGCCACCCGGTTCGCCAGAATTTTGGGTAACCTGAACTCCTGCGGCCTTGCCCTGCATGGCCTGATCAAGGCCCGTTACCGGGAGTCCCTTAAGGTCATCTGATTTAATCTGAGATATTGATCCTGTAACATCTCTTTTCTTCTGCGTGCCGTAGCCTACTACTATTACCTCTTCAAGCGATTTTTGATCGGTCACTAAAGTCACATTGATAACACTTTGATCCGCGACTATCTTTTCCTGAGACAAATAACCGACGAACGAGAAAACAAGGGTCATGTCGCCTTTGGCAACCTTTAGACTGTAATTGCCATTTTGGTCTGTTGTTGTGCCCTCCAGGGTCCCTTTCACTAAAATATTGACACCAGGAAGACCGGTTCCTTTTTCATCTTTAACAGTACCTGCTACAACGACTTCTAATGGTGGCCCATCCGAAGACTGTTTGGGGAGAAATGATTCTTCTTCCTGTTTTTCAACAGCATCTCGTAATAGTATAATTTGCTTTCCGACAATCTGGAATTTTAATTTATTGGGTACAAGCAATTTCTCTAGTACGACTGAGAGTTTCTCGTTAACTAAGTTAAAGGAAACTTTTCGCGAAGCTCTTATCAGGTTTGGACTGTAGGAGAACCTCACATCTACTGCTTTTTCAATTTCCGACAGAATGGAATTTAGCTTTTGGTCTGAGACTTGAAGTGTTATACGTTGGTTAAGTAATTCCTGTGCATTGCCAGAACTTGCAACTGCAAGGTTTGCAAAGATAATAGCTAAACTAAAATGTAGAATTGACCATTGCATACCGTTTACTATCCAACGTGGGATTTGATAAATTTTTTTCATAAATTTAATCGTTTTGGTTAAAGTGACTTTTGGGCAAAACAACTCTTTGCGCATTTGATGTATCGCACAGAGTCTAATAGAGCTGGTATTGGTGGATCTTTACCAGCTCTTACTATGTATTCAGGGTATTAATTTGTGTTCAAATCATTATCACACCCAGTTCCGCTAACAACAATCTGGGCTTCGATAACATCGTATTTTGCTTCAACACTTTTGCATATAACGTCTAATTTATCGTAGAGTGAAAGATCAGATAGGTTTGCCGTCAAAAGGCAGTTTGCAAAAAGCCCCTCATCAAATTCTATTTCGACACCATAGGTTTTTTCCAAGGTTCTGAACACATCTTTGACTGGGGTAGACTGATAAACAAATGTTTCTACGCTATTTTTCGTCTGGTCAGGCAACGGGATCGGATCTTCCACCAGATTTTTAACCATTTTGGATTCATCCCGTAACCAGGTGGCCTGCTGGTTTGGTAGTAATAAAGTCCCAGCGTGAGGATATTGACCAGTTTTGTAATTTTCGGAAAGAACAACCGATACTTTCCCTGTCAAGACCTTAACAGTAACATGATTGCTAGCTTGATAGGCACTTACATTGAAACTAGTTCCCAGAACTTTGGTCACCAAGTCGTTTGCATAAACAAGAAATGGTTTTTTTGGATTTCGCGTAACATTGAAGAATGCTTCACCACTTAAATAAATCTTTCTCTCTGATCCCTTATTGAAATCTGACGCATAACTGATTTTACTTTTTGGCTTTATTGATATTATACTGCCATCGCGAAGTTTAACTACCATGGTTTGCGCCGTGTTATTAACTTTTTCAATTAATTGTACACCTAACTCGCGACGGTTAACTTCATAGTCATCGCCGCTTGACGAAGACGGCAGCTTACTTAAGCCAAACACAATAGCCATGACCACTGATGCTGCTGCCAACCATCTTGACCACGATGGCAAGCGCCATGAATTCGGTTGGTCATTTTCAATCTCAGTCTGAATACGGCTAAAAACAGCGTCCTCATTTGATTTCGTGGAGAAATCCTGGCTAACTTTTAGGTGGATTGCTAACAACAAATTTTTGGCGGCCCATACTTCGTCAAACTTTTCAGGATGAGCTGACAGGAAACTTTTCCAAAATTTATCTGAATTGGAATTTGGATTTGCCACCCAAGCCCTGAAATAGGGATCTTCAATAAAATCCGCTGGCTGAAAATCCTGATATTTCAAATACATCTACATGGAAATTTTTGCATTATTTCTCCTTCAATGGTATAGAGACAGCCCTAGCCAGTTTTAACTTCTTAAAATCAAGCTTTTTTAAAAAATAATTAATGCCGCCAAAAAAAAGCTTATTAGAGCCCGTCTGAGCATTTGTAGTGCTTTCTGAACAAGATTTCGAACAGACTGTTCTTTGATTTCCAGCAGTTGGGCTATCTCAGAGTATTCAAGCTCATGGTAATATCTTAAAATGATTGCCTCGCTCTGGCGAGTGGGCAGCTTTGCAAGAAGATGATGTAATTTTTTCGACTGATCAGATACGTCCTGGACGGAAATTAAAAGTTCTTCCGGTGATCGCTCTATTGGCAAAAAAGTTTCACCCAAGTCTTCTAGATCCTCATTTCCCGAAAGTTTGCGTTTAGTCAACCGGTGAATCTTGCGCCGAATCGACCTAAACAAATAAAATTTGACAGATTGCGCTTGGCTTAATGAAAACCTGGTTCTCCAAATATCAACAAAAAGGTCCTGTATAGCGTCACTAATCAGGTCTTCGTCGCGGACAAACTGCTTTCCATAACTAAACAGAACCTGAAAGTAACGCCTATAAAGTTCTTCATAAGCCGATTGATCACCTTCTATTACCAAAGCCCACAAATCGTGATCATCTCTATATTTATTCATCACATCAGCACTATCATAAATAATCTGGTAATATGAAAATTTAATCTCGAAATGTTGCAATAGCCACTTAAAATTTTAACGTGATAAAAGCTATTTATATTGGTGCATATAATTTTCGAGGTCATAGCTAGATTTTATTTCCACGAGATGACGTATCAAGTTGTTTCAAGTCTATGAAATGGGTTCTGATCCTATCATCTTGTGCTCGTAATCCCATGATAATCCATTGTGGTCGATTATCTCAAAAAGCACAAACCAATAAGTATGTGCACGTTTAAGGCGCTTAAGAAATATATTATGTCAGTTAATGTATGGCTGCCATCTAATTGAGCATTTGACAATCCAAATCGGCTTGGTGCCCATCCATCAATTTGAACGGATACTTTCCACCAGCAAGCTAATTTGCTAAAGCGATTTAATGATCAGATTCTCCCTTAAGTTCATGCGGTCGACCGCAACGTGTTTGGCCTCGTTAACAGGTCATCCGCTGACTTTTTTTACTATTTTGAGCAACAGAAATAGAAGAGAAAAAACTGCTGCATGCACACGAAAGGCACAATGCGTAAAATCATAAAAGTCAAGATGATATTGGATGAATAAAATTTAATATCATTCCTGACAATTCTACTTAAATATTATATCTTGACACGGGTTAAAAATCGACGTGCCTTTTCCATCACCGGGGCTTTGTAGGTGTAGACGGTATAAGGGAAGATGAACTGGGCGACGAATTTTGAAACCAGACTGGCAATCAGAATGGGGACAAAAAGCATGTAATTATCCGCAATGGCGCAGACGAGGAAAATGGCTGTAAAAGGTGCATGAAGGCTGCCACTAAGCACCGCTGCCATCCCTATTACGATAAAATTGACGACAATTAAATGCAACCCGAAAAAGTGGTTCAGCATGGTGCATACAATCAATCCTAAAAATGCGCCGATGAACAGACTGGGTGCAAAAACACCACCGTCCCCGCCTACCCCCAATGTGATCGAAGTGGCCAAAGGCTTGACCAGCAAAACCAGTAGTAACGGCAGGATCATTGCCATAGCAGTCTCCGGGGTCAATTTGACGAGATTGTTGATCCCTGCGTAACCTTCACCGTACAAACTCGGAAAGAAAAAAACGAGCGCCGAGATCAGCAGGGAGCCTGCCAGGATTTTGGTCAGGTCGTTGTTTAGAGAGCCGAAAAATTGCTTAAAAAAGAGCACGCTTTTGGTCAGATAAACGGAATTGAAACCTGCGATGATCCCGAGCAAAACAAAATAAGGCAATGCCGCATTGTTCCATACCGAGACATTGAAACTGAATATCTGTTTGAAGAAAAAATAACGCGTCAGCACGTAAGAAACGAGCACGGCTGTTATCACACTGGCGGTGTGAAGCTTGCTTTTTCTTTTGGTAAAAACCTCAAATGCAAACAAAAAACCCGCAATCGGCGCATTAAATAAAGCTGTAACGCCTGCCGCCAGGCCCGAACAAACCAAATCGGTGCGGTATTTTTGAGATAATTTACTTTGCGGCTTGACAATGCACCAACCGATGCTGTGGCCACAACTGTGGAAACCTCGATGCCCGTGGAACCACCGAAAATAACCGTAAGGAAACCATTGAAATAATGTGAAGGAACTTTATAGGCAGGCAGTGTATTTCCATTTTTATTAATCGTATCGAGCACTTCCTTAATGCCTTTGTTGGCCTTTTTCCTGAAAAGAAATCTTCTCAGCAAGTGTATCGTGGTAATACCGATCAGGGGCAACACGAAAATCAGAAAAGTATGTTCATGGATCTTTTCCAGCAGACTTTCTTCGTAATGTTCAGTGATTACTTTCAGCGTGTCGGCAATCAATGCAGACAGGGCTCCCGTGAATGCGGCTGCTACCAAAACGCCAAAGACTCTTTTACTTTTTTTTACGTGATAAGATTTCTGATCCATATAAAATACAATTCCCGCAAAATGATTTTGGTTCCGCAGCCAGCCAATTCCATCGCTTTACCATAGCATTGATTTAGGATCTTATCTTAATTTCCTGTGTCAAATCTTCAATAATAATTCGCTTATTGCAGATCAGCAACAAGAAGTTACAACTGCTATTATCTCATGTAATTTGGATCAATTGAACGGTATGCCTTCAAAGCAGCTAATTCTCCTTCTGCTCCATCCTTCTTAATCTTGTGCTCCATGCCGACAAAACCGGTGTAACCTTTGTCGGCTACATGTTGCAGCACATTTACAAAATTGATCTCTCCGGTGGTCGGCTCCGTCCTACCTGGCGTATCGCCGATCTGGATATATGCAATTTCGTCCCACGCATAATCCATGGTCTGGAGAATGTTTCCTTCTTCGATCTGAACGTGGTAAAAATCAAAAAGCATTTTGATACTCGGGCTGTTCGCGGCTTTGGCGAGAGCGTAAGCCTGCGGGATTTCATGCAGAAACATGCCGGGATGGTCGATTTTGTGGTTCATCGTTTCCATGACCATTATGATCCCGTGCGGTTCGTAAATGTCGGCGATCCTTTTCAGTAACTCTATCGCATTCACCATCTGAAAATCCTTCGGAAGCTTGGGATCTTCCAGGCCAAGAACATTATGTATGAATTTGGTATTCATCCGTTTGGCGATTTCTACCGAAGCTTTCACCTCGTTCAATACCTTTTCCCGCAAATCCTTGTCACGCCCTGCAAAGGTCACTTCTTTGAATGTCATTGTACCTACAAACTGCCCGAATTCCATTCCCAGCTCCTGGACCGTTTTGCTGATTTTTTCCTGCTCTGCCGTCGGCCTGCTTTTAAGGCCGGTACTTTCCCAGGCGCGAAAACCTTGTTCATAGCCCCATTTAATCTGATCGACCGGATCCTTTCCGCCTGCATCTGCGAAGATGTTAAACTCTGGTGAAAACTTCATTCTGAAAGGTTTTTCACTAATACTACTTTCGGCAGCATTAGTCTTTCCCAAACCGGAAACCAGTGCAGCACCAGCTAAAAGGCTGTTTTTTAAAAATATATCCCTTTTCATATTGTTATCAAGATTTGAAAATGCACCCGTCAATATCGCAACATGCGGCTAGCGTAAAAAAGCTTTGTCTTTATCAGGATCCTGGTCCTGCCCGATCAGAAATGCCATCAGATCGGCCATTTCCTGTTCGGACAACAACTTATCAAGTCCTTGGGGCATCATCGAAACGTCTATTACTTTCATGCTCGTAACGTCCTTTCGGGCGACGCGAACGGTCGTTTGCGGACCGGTTTTGAGCGTAATCCCTTCGGGCGATTGCTCCTCGATCACACCCAAATATTCATTGGCTTTGGTTTTAATCTGATAGGTTTCAAATTCCCGCACAAAACTGGCATTGGGATAAATGATCGCTTCCAGCAAATCATGGGCGGAACGGTCTTTCTGGATCGATGTTAGATCGGGGCCTAGTTTGCCTCCTTCTGCACCAACGGTATGACAGCCAAAACAGATCGCTTTGCTAAAAAACAGCTGCCGTCCCTTTTCAAGATTTCCTTTGCTGATTTGGCTTTCCAGAGATTGCAAGTATTTGAGACGATCAGCTTGCACAACATTAAGCTTTGCCAGCAACTTGTCCACTTCCGGCTTCACTTCAACGGGATATTTTTCAAAAATGGATTTAAGGCTGGCTTCTGTGAAACTGTCGAGCGTGGACGTTTTCATGAGCGTGCCTGCCACCGCATGCCCTATCTTGGCAGAATGCTCACCACCAAATATCGAAACCAGCCGGGGAAGGATGAATGCATCTGCCTGAGGCAGATATTCGCTTGCTAATTTGTAGAGTTGGTCTTCTGTAGGTTTTGCCTGGGAAAGCACAGTAGCCGCCTGAAGACGCAGCGGTGCTTCATTTTTGACATTTAACTGGCTGTACAAGTAATCGAAATCTTTGTTTGTCAGCTTAGGCTCAGTTTCCAGCAAAATAGAAATGGCCTCCATGCGTAATCCGGCCGGACTTTTCGGATCTGCAATCACTTTTTCCAGCGTGTGCCCCAATGATTTTATGCCGGCCAAGCGAACAAATTCCAATGCGCTTGTCTTTACCTGAGCACTTCCAATTGCTAGCATTATGTCATTCACCCGGTCGGTCCAATCTTGTGGCACCGTTTTCAGCTGGCTTCCTTTCATGACATTGAGTAAAAACAATTGCTGTTCACGGGTAGCCGTTTTGATCTGATCTGATACAAATTGCTGGATCGACGGATCGGCCCGGAAGGCAATGAGTATGTTTCGGAAAGACTCTTTTTCACTTTCGGTCAATGTGCCTTTTTTGAACCTTGCTGCCAGAAATGCCCTGATATCCCCCGACCATTCAGGATGGTGGGAAGTTACCCAAAGGGCCGTCCGCTGCAAATCAGGGTCTTTATTGGAGAGAAAAGCGACCACCTGTATTGAGCTTAAGTGTTTCGTTTTCATCTGATCCAAAGCAATGAGCGATGCTTCCTGCACTTTGGGCGAACTGTTAGCCAGGCCTTTCAAAACAAGAGCGGGCCGGTTCAGAGAAATTAGCGAGTAAATCAAAGAATGCCTTATAAAAGGATCAGCAGTTGTTGCCGTAGCAGCGATCAATGCTGGTATTGCCTTTTCGTCACCAATCTGGCCTAATGCAGTTGCAGCCTGCCGCCGCACAGCCGGGTCACTTTTTTCAACTAGGGAAATCAGTTTTGGAAGCGATTTAATGTCTTTTGCAAGCCCCACAGAACGCGCCGCCGCCACTTTTACCTGCAAATCGGGATCATTTAAAGCCATTCGTAAACCTGCCATAGCCTTTTCAGTTCCTATCTGGTACAGCGTAAACACTGCTTTCGTCCTTACATCAACGGATTTCGATTTTTGTAAAAGACTGATTAACGGGTTCAGTGCTTCCTCGCCTTTGTCGATGATGTGATTGGTGGCACGTCCAGCAACATAGGGACGATTATCCGCCAGATATTCAGTTACTTCCGCTGCTGATAGCGAAGTCCAGGCAATTTTATTTCCGTAAGGGTCTTCGGTTTTTTTGAAACCGTTTTTCCGTATTCTGTAAATAGTGCCCTTAAGCTCAGGCTTTGAAACCTGCGAAAGCGGGCAGCCTTTGATAAACCACCCACCGGTTTCGACTACCAGCAAACTTCCATCCCCATCCTCCAATACGTCAGTCGGGTGGGAATCCTCTTTATCCGTCCACATAAAAACTTCATCTTCCGTGCGGAACGATGCACCTTCCCGGAAGAGCTTATGCCTGAGAATTTGGTGGGTATTAAACTGTGCGCTAAAAAGATTCCCCTTGAAATCCTCTCCAAAAACAGTACTCCTGTAACGTCCGATCCCAGAAGGCGCAACTCTGGAATACTTCGAAACCACAGGCATTAGCTCGCCGGTGCGCACAAGACTGTCGCGGTCTATATTCTTATTGGGTTTTGGATAAATGCCGCCTTCCGTCCAATACACCAGCGCATCGCGCTGACCAGCCTTGGGATCAGTGAAATAGGTTTCGGTGCCAATCGGCTCGGAAGCTTCCGTAAACGTCAATTCCACGGGATTGTTCATGCCCCCGGCCGACACCCATTCCAACCGAGAACCGTCGGGGCGCACTCGCCAGATCCGGGAGGTCTCGCCTTTGAGCCGTACGCCTTCTTTTGTTGTTACATCAAATCCATTGATGGCGCTAGTCAGGTAGAGCCAGCCGTCGGGTGCGATAAAAGGGCCGATGAGACTGTTTGCATTCACATTCAGCGTCCATCCGGAAAGGACCACCTCGCGTTTGTCACTCTTGCCGTCGCCGTTTGTGTCAGTCAGTTTGATTAGGTCCGGGGCAGATGATATATAAAGGCTTCCTTTATAAAAATAACCTCCTTGCGGAAATCCTACCTTATCGGCAAAAATGGTGCTTTTGTCGTAAACACCATCACCATTATTGTCTTCCAGCAGGTTAACCCTGAATTTCGGATCGGTCATTGCATCTTTCGTTTTTTCATAAACATTACCGGTCGATTCAAAAAGGAACAGCCGGCCTATATCGTCCACATAACCAAACATCGGATAAGCCACCAGGCTAGAATCTGCAACGACTTCAACAGCGTATCCCTCAGGTACGTGTATATCACTAACCTGGTCGCGGACCTTTCTGACAGACGACGCAGAAAGCATAGAAACAACAACGAATGTTAGAATATATTTTGCAAAAACTCTTGTCGAAAACATTTTACCTGCCTTTAACTCAATGTTTTTATTCATTTTTAATTGATTTTAATATAGCGTTTGATACCAGGTTCCAAACAGCGACTAGGTACGTCCATTGATAGAACGGATATTGACGATCCGCCCCGCCCGGTGCTCACGCATGGCTGCGTAAAATGCCTAATTAGGTCGGCTAAGCCAAACAGATATACCTCGAATTGCCTCGGGACCTTCTCGATGGGCACGTCTTCGAGCGCTCCAAGGTGGACTACTTTAAAAGTCCGTGATGTACCTCAGAAGTACGAGCGGGATATGAACGGGAATCTGGATTAATTAACAGCTCCTAACTCGCATCAAGAATAAAGAAGAATAAAGCATTTAAATTAAAAATTAGCTATTATCTCATCAATGCATATCCAACCGCACTTCGAATATTACCAAGCTGGATCATATTTCTCTTTCAAATTTTTCTAATATTTCGGTATGATGTCTATTTATATGGAAGTTTCTACCGAATTAAATTTATTAGTAGCAATAATTTATTAAAATTTTTGATTTTATTTCCTTACTACTTGGAATACTGATTGATTTGCCTGTGTTGTAGCCATATATAAATTCGCTTATCTAATAATTATGTGTAAGAAAAAGTGTTTAATGGTAATAACCAAGGCTCACACATACAGATCCTCCCAGGTAATGGGAATATTTTACCTTTTTTTTATTTAAAATTTACTTTACGTATGCCATATAGCTATTACTTGGAACATTTGTTCCATTGCTGTGGATCGAAATAATATGTGCAAATGACCCATTCTAGAGCCTTTCGGTTCTGATAAATTTACTCACGATGCGATTGGACAAAGAATCTCTGGTGAAAATATTATTCAGAATGGGGCTACGGCCAGTCGTTCCATATTTGTAATCACCATTAATTTTATAAAGTCTTTTGCCTTTTTGAGGGCGTTATTCCTTTAGATCTTTTACTTATCTTTTACAATTGTTTTCATAACAAACGCATTTGACAGGTACTTAATAATTCTGTGCAAGGAAAAGGCTTAAAAGAAAATATCCAAAGTTCACCCATACAGACCCCCTCAGGTAATGGTGATATTTTTTCTTTTTTTATGAAAAATTTCACCTAAAAAACATTGCTTATGTGTAGTTACTACCTGAAACAATTCGTTCCATTGTTGATACTGTTGCTTGGAATGAATTATGCTGAAACAGCCAAAGCCCAAAACCGGCCGGTGTCTGGTCAAATCACTGACGCTGCAAGTGGGCAAGGAATTCCCGGTGTAAATATTATACAGAAAGGTGCTACAGTTGGTACTTCTACGAATGCTGATGGGGCTTTCCAGCTCAGCGTTTCCTCAAATGCTAAAACCCTGGTAGTTTCTTCGGTGGGCTACCAAGCTATAGAAATATCCTTAACTAGCAGCAATATAGTTAATGTATCTCTTCAGACTGACAGCCGATCTCTTAACGAAGTGGTAGTGGTGGGCTATGGTCAAAAAACAACTCGCAAACTCACAGAATCGATAGCTACTGTACAATCGAAGGACATCACCAAGCTTCCCGTAGCCAACGCCGAGTCGGCCATTCAGGGTCGGGTATCAGGCGTTCAGATCACTAACGTCGACGGTACGCCCGGTAGCCCGGTTGCTATCCGTATCCGGGGCATCAGCACGGTAGGTAATAACCAGCCACTGTTCGTTGTCGATGGCGTCCCTATCGGCGACGGCACCGGCAACCAGATCAATCCAAATGATATCGAGAGCATGTCGGTATTAAAAGATGCCTCATCGTCGTCAATTTATGGACTTCGGGCGGCCAACGGCGTGGTATTGATAACGACTAAGCGCGGCAAAGCCGGCAAGCCGCGCGTTAACTTCGACGTGTATTCCGGTGTGCAGAACTTTGCGACTTTCTATGAAATGAACAGCACGGCCCAGTATGTGGCACTGGCTCAGGAAAGTTATGACAATGCCAACGCCCAGGCTGGGCTGAAGCCTGGTGACAGCGGCTACCAGGTATTGCCCCCCGATCTGCGGGCTGGCAGCAAATACCTCGACCGCGATAACCGCGATATGTGGCGCGAATCGGTCGTGCAGAAAAATGCGCCCATTACTAACTATAACTTGTCGATGTCGGGTGGCAATGAGAACTCCAACTACTTTGTCTCGGCCGGCTTGTTTCAGCAGCAATCGATGGTGAAAAAGTGGGATTTGGATCGCTATTCGTTTCGTATCAACAGCGATCACCGGGTGGGCAAACGGCTAAAAATCGGTCAGGCATTCACCCTTGCCTATACTCAGACCAAACGCGGCAGCAACGCGGGCGGGAATGGATTCATCTACGCCGCGTCGGCCGCCATGCCTCCCTTCTTTAGTTATTTAGACACTGATAATGCCGTTCCTAACAACCGATACGGCTACACCGGTAACCTCGGCGTGGCCGGGCTGACCATTGGCAACACACCCGGTATGAACCAGATTACTGACGCCAATGACCGCAATCTGCGGGTACTAGGCAATATCTACGGGGAAATTGAATTGTTTCGGGGACTGAAATTCCGGTCCGTGGCGGCCCTTGACTTCAACACCGCGCGCAACACCGGCTGGGAGCCGGGTTTTACGGCCCTGGAGTTGGGTCTCGAGCGTAACCAGAATAGCTATGGTGAGTCCAGGAGCGAAGGTATTCAGCAGGTGTTCACCAATACCCTCAACTACGATGGGGTCTTTGGTGCCCATACAATTAATGCCATTGCCGGCATGGAGTACCAGCAGATCCGGGGCAATGGGCTGTCCTATTCGGGCCAGAACTTCAGCAGCACCAATCCCAATTTCTACCAGAACGTTCAGAATGGACAGGGTAACCCAGATGGAAAGGGAGGATTTCTCTACAACAATGCGTCGTCCTATCTCTCGCAGCGGGCTTATTTTGCTTACTTCGGCAGAGTCAGCTACGATTACAAGGATAAGTATCTGGTTACGGCCACAGCCCGCTACGATATGTCTTCCAACTTTGCCCCCGAAAACCGCGCCAAGCTCTTCCCGGCTATTTCGGCAGCCTGGCGTATTTCCAATGAGGATTTCTTTAAAGATAAACTCCCCTTCATCACCGACCTCAAACTGCGTGGAAGCTGGGGCCAACTGGGAAATGATCGCGTTGGCATCGACTTCCCGTTTGTGTCGCGGGTAGATCAGGCACCTTGGTATAGTCTGGGTGTGGGGCAAACTGCCCTAAAAGGCAGCGGCATACCAGCCCTGGCTAACCGGAAGCTACGCTGGGAAACCAACGAAAGTATCGATGCGGGCTTTGACCTCACCCTATTTGGCAAGCTCAACCTGCTGGCGACCTACTATAACCGTAATACCAAAGACTTCCTGTATAACCTACCCGTCAACTATTCATCGGGATTTGGCAGCATTCCGGTCAACTTAGGTCAGGTGAATAACCGTGGCATCGAGCTGGAAACAAGCTATCGGGCTAACGTGGGCAAAGAGGCCACCATTGAATTCTTTGGGAACCTTACTACCGTTCGCAACCGACTGGTGTCCCTGGCACCAGGTGTAGAGGAGTTTGCCAGTGGCGATTACCGCACGGCGGTGGGCCACCCAATTGGCTATTTCTACGGCTACAAAACGCTGGGTATCTACCAGAATCAGGAGCAGGCAGATGCAGCCGTACTTGATAAATCGAACGGAGAAAACAAACCGGTGCCAGGCGATGTAATTTTTCAGGACAACAACGGGCCTGGAACAGACGGGCAGCAGTTCAGCGGGCAACCTGATGGCCAGATAAACACCGAAGACCGGACCTATCTGGGCAAAACCATTCCTGATTTTTTCTATGGCTTTGGTATCAACGCCAACTGGAAAGGTTTCGACCTGAACATTTTGTTCCAGGGCGTGAGCGGGGTCAGCGTCTATAACTCGTTTCGTCGGGGAGCTGAATCGCTGGGGGGGGTGGCTCGCAATGAGCTGGCCAGCACCCAAAACCGGTGGCGGGGCGAGGGCACCAGCAACGAGATGCCCCGAGCCACGGCCAACGACCTGAACCAGAACGGCCGTTTCTCGAACCGCTGGGTGGAAGATGCCAGCTTCCTACGATTCAAAAACATCCAGCTCGGCTACACGCTGCCCCGGCAAGTCCTCGATAAAATAAAAATTTTTCAGGGTGCCCGTTTCTATGTGGCCGCAACCAACCTGTTCCGCATCACGAAATACACGGGTCTTGATCCCGAAGTGGCTACCTACAACCAGTCTTCTTCTCAGCTGTATGCCGGTACCGACGAGGGTAACATCCCGCAGCCCATTACCGTACAGATCGGTGCTAACCTGACGTTTTGATTTTATTATAAATAAAAAATACTGACTGCAATGAAAAAAGGAATTATATCCCTGACGCTCACCCTGCTACTGATAGGGGGACTATTTACCCGCTGTGAGCAGAAGCTTGACCTCTCGCCGCTGGGTACGCTCGATGAGCAAACCTTTTACCAGACCGAAAACGACTTCAAGGGTGCCGTGCTAGTGGCTTACTCGGCCCTGCTCAACTATACCTACGACCAGGACGATGCGGGCGGCTGGTTTCGGAGCAACCTCATGCCCGACGATGATGCGACCGCACCCAACAATGGAGTCGATAATGTTGATATCTTCAACTGGCTTCCTAACGGGGGGCCTTGGAGCATATTGTGGGAAACTAGCTACAAAGGTGTTCAGCGGTCGAACGTAATTCTTGAGAAACTACCGGACGCCACTTCACTGAACGACTCGCTCAAAAAGTCCTTTGAAGGCGAAGCGCGGTTTCTGCGGGCTTATTACAACTTCGTTCTGGTCACTCAGTTTGGCACAGCCCCACTGATCGAGAAAACCCCGCGTACGCTGGAGGAAACCCGCGCGCCTAACTCCAAACCGGGCGAACTCTGGGACGCCGTTCTGTCGGATCTGAAAATTGCCAAAACCAACCTCCCTCCCAAACGCGACGATGCCAACCTGGGACGGGCCACCAGCGGAGCCGCATCAGCCCTGCTGGGCAAAGCGCTCCTCTACCGGGCGCAGTGGGAAAACAAACCTGAACTATATGCTCAGGCAGCCGCTGAGTTTGAGGGGCTGGCAGGAAAATATAGTTTGGTAAGCAACTACCAGGACAATTTTAGCACCGCTACCGAAAACAATGCCGAATCGATATTTGAGGTACAAATGGGCTTAGGGGGCGGTAACCCCTGGTTAGCACCTGATTTCAACTTCGGCTCGGGCGGGGGCGTGGCCTCGGCAGGCAACGGACGACTTATCTATTTCGGAACGGCCTGCGGTCCTAATCAGGACTGTGCACCCGGTTCCAACCAATTTGGCTACGGCCGGATTCAGATGACTAGCACTATTCAGCGCGAATTTGAAAAGGGTGACCCGCGCCGGGCCGCGTCTATTTTCATCGATGGCGACCCCTACATGACGGCCGCCAACGTTGACGGATCCAAAAACAATCTGCCCCAATGGATCTACAGCAAACTCTGGTCGGCCACCGGCTCATCGCCCGCCAAATATGTGCTCGGCGACCAATCCGACTTTCGGCCTAACCTGAGCGTGAACAACGACCGTGTGCTGCGCTATGCCGATGCACTGCTGATGCTGGCCGAGTGCAAAATCCTGGGAACTGCCAAAGACCTGACGGGAGCCGCTGCCCTGATTAATCAGGTTCGGCGCCGAGCTGATCCCACCGCCAAAATTCTGCCTAATGTTCCTGTAGGTAACGAAACGGAACTGTTCAAAGCGCTCCGGCACGAGCGTCGGGTTGAATTTGTCCTTGAGTGCCACCGGTATGACGACCTTGTGCGCTGGCACCGGGCAGGCAAAATCAACATCAAAACCGACATCGACTTTGGCGTTGCCAAAGCCAACGAAAACTGGGCACCCAAGCACTTGCTGAGGCCTATTCCGCAGCGTGAGATCGACCTGAATCCTGAGCTTGTTCAGAATCCCGGCTACTAATCCCCTTACAGCCATTCTTTGAATACCAAAAGGCCCTATTTGGGCCTTTTGGTATTCAAAACCCATTTTTTGTTTATTTAATGCTAATTTTTGACGAATTACTCCAGTTGAAAACAACAACATCCCCCGACCTTTGTTTCGTTATGTCGGGGAAAACCAATGCGGCATGAACAGCAAAGAACGTCAACGACTGCGGTACCTGGAAGCAGTAACCCAGATGCTGCTATTTATACTGCTATGGCTGACAATCTGGCTTATTCTCCCCGGCTAAGAACACTGAATCTTAGACCGGCTAACTATGAAAACTAACCTTGATTTTGACAGCCAAGGGCAATTACCCAAATACCTTAAATTATTTAATGCAATAGTACAGGATATCGAGCGTGGGTATCTGGTAGTCGGAGACCAGCTTCCTTCGCTCAACGAAGCATGCGCAGAATGGGGTCTTTGCAAAGATTCTGTCAAGCTGGCTTATGCTACTTTGCACCAGCGCGGATTTGTTACCTCCATCACACGAAAGGGGTTCTTCGTGGCTGGATCACCCAAACGCCACGCCTTGCGTGTTCTGATTGTAGCTGGGCAGCTAACCGACGGCGTTAAGGAGCTGCATGATGCCATTTTATCCAGCATGAATCAGGAGATCATTTTAGATGTATGCAGCTACAATTATCAGCGTCAGTTATTATACCCATTACTGGAAAAACACGTAGGTGATTACCATTATTTTATTATGATGCCACACCTGGTCGGGCAGGATCAAGCAACCATACAGTGCCTGAGGAAAATACCAAGCAGCAACCTAATCCTGATCGGTAACGATTGGGCCGAATCTTTGCAGCATGGTCACCGACTTCACTACGGAGGTGAAGAAGCTGTTTATGAGGCGCTAGTCACCCAACTAGATATCCTCCGCAAGTATCATCGCCTGAATTTGGTATTCTCGGGACAAGACTGCTTTGACACCGACTCGATTCGGGCTTTTCGCCGTTTTTGCACAACTCATGCATTCGACTTTCAACTTATCGACGAACTCGTAGCGACCGATGTGCAGGCTGGCCATGCATACTTTGTTGCCCACAGCCACCATCTGGTCGCCCTTGCTCTCCATTGTCAAAGCTTAGGTTGGGAACTTGGCCAGCAAGTGGGAGTAATCAGCTTAGTCGAGAATGACAATACGCGCTTACTCGCTGGTAGTGTAGCGGTAATTGGCTGTCTTTCTGCTGACATTGGCAGGCGGGTAGCACTAATCATGGGTGATCACCAGAAGAGGAACGTAGCTCCATCCCGTACTTCATTGCTGCACCAACAGAGATATCATGTCCACCGCTAATCACATGAAAAATTGTCGTTTTCTTAAAATCAATTTGGTTTTGCTGCTGTTGTGGAGTGTCATGGCGGGGTGCACCATGCACGAGAAACTTTTTAAACTACTCCCCTCGTCGCAAACAGGTATTACCTTCGAGAACCGCCTGACCGAGAGTGACTCAATTAATGCTATTACCTTTGAGTACATTTATAATGGAGCTGGAGTGGGCGTGGGCGATTTCAACCGCGACGGGAGGCCCGACCTTTATTTTGCGGGAAATCAGGTATCGAGTCGCCTGTATTTGAATGATACGAAATCCGGTAGACCCATTCATTTTCAAGATATAACTCAAAAGGCCGGTACAACGACTCGTGACTGGTGTACGGGTGTCAGCGTCGCCGACGTGAACCAAGATGGCTGGCCCGACATCTACGTCTGTGTGGCGGGTCTAGCCACCCGGAGGGAAAACAAACTCTTTATTAATAATGGACCCACGGTAGATTCTATTCCGACATTTACAGAGCAAGCGGTGGTATACGGCCTAAACGATCCGGGGTATAGTACCCAGGCGGTTTTTCTTGACTACGACCGTGACGGAGATCTGGACTGCTACCTGCTTACCAACGCACTCGAATCGACTAATCGAAATGCCCTTCGCCCCAAATTCACGAAAGGTGAAGCCCCCAGCAACGATCGCCTGTACCAAAATGACCGAATGCGATTCAGCAACATCGCCGCGCAAGCGGGCATACTGACCGAAGGTTATGGCCTGGGCATATGCCTGAGCGACCTGGATGACAACGGCTGGCCGGACGTTTACTGCGCTAACGATTTTCTGTCCAATGACCTTATCTGGATGAACAAGGCAGGCGATGCGAAGAAGCCCGTTTTTACCGACCGTGCGAATGCATTTACAAAGCACCAGGCACACAATGGAATGGGTGTAGACATCGCTGACATCAACAACGACGCGCTGCCTGATATCATCGTGGTAGATATGCTCCCTGCTGATAATTACCGGCAGAAGATGATGCTCCCTGGCTCTAACTACAACCGCTTCCAAATGCAGGCTGACCTGGGCTATCAGCCGCAATTCATGCGCAACACCTTGCAGTTAAATTGTAGTTCGGCACAGCGGGGGGTGGTTTTTTCAGAAATCGGGCAATTGGCGGGCATTGAAAAGACCGACTGGAGCTGGGCACCGCTACTAGCCGATCTGGACAACGATGGCTGGAAAGATCTGTAT
Source organism: Dyadobacter sp. (assembly GCF_039919315.1). Taxonomy (GTDB): domain Bacteria; phylum Bacteroidota; class Bacteroidia; order Cytophagales; family Spirosomataceae; genus Dyadobacter. The sequence continues at coordinate 47,112 of NZ_JBDSFX010000110.1, forward strand.
ATCACAAATGGATACCGGCGTGATGTCACGAACCTTGACTTTATGGCTTATAGTCAGGAGAATGGTATTTTCGGATCCCCTCAGGCGCAGTTTCGTCAGGCGAGCAAGGAACTTTACGCTTTGGCAGAAATTAACGTCCCAAAACACACCTACAGAAACCGCGGCTCTAACCCTGCTACCGCCCTCACCTTTGAAGACGTTTCGAAAGCCTGGGGCCTAGATCAAACGGGCTTTACCAGCGGTGCGGCCTACGTTGATCTCGACAACGATGGCGATCTGGATCTGGTAACCAATAACATCGACAGCGAAAGTTATGTACTGGAAAACCAATTGAACCAGAGAACAAATCCTCCGAGCTGGCTTCGACTCAGCATCGAACCCGCCGCAGGATTGCCCGTGGTAATAGGCACGAAAGTCTGGCTTTACGCGGGTGGCCAGCAACAAATGCTCGAACTTGCCCCTGTACGCGGCTTCGTTTCCACGGTTGAAAATGTACTGCACTTCGGACTAGGAGCGAGCAACGCCTACGATTCACTGGTAATTCGGTATCCCAATGGGCTCAGGCAGCATATCGGACCAGGAAAAACGAACCGGATTTTGACGATAGATTATCATCCTGATGGACCCTGGCAACCTAATTCCTCCGCTGAGCCAGAACTTTTTACCCGACTGTCCGACGCCGAAAGTGGCCTTTCTGTTTTACACAAGGAAAACCCTGTAGTGGATTTTAACCGAACGCCTTTGTTACCTCATCTTTACTCTAAAAATGGCCCCTACCTGGCCGTGGGTGATGTCAACGACGACGGGATGGACGATTTTTTTGTAGGTACTGACTTTGATCATTTATCTTCGGTATACGTCCAAGAACGCGGTGGTGATTTCCGCCTCGTACCCCTACGTGGTAGTGAAGCCTATGAAGATATGAACGCGGCATTTTTCGATGCTGATGGCGATGGGGACCTTGATCTTTACGTAGTCAGCGGCGGCAGTAAGGAGGAGGGGCTTTCAGCTGAATACCAGGATCGGCTGTATTTTAACGGCGGTAAAGGCGATTTCCAGCCTGCACCCGCCGGAGCACTGCCTGCAATTCGATCAAGCGGCAGCAGTGTAAGCGTGGCCGATTTCGATGTTGATGGCGACCTGGATCTGTTTCGAGGCGGACGCATTGTGCCCGGACAGTACCCCAAACCCGCAGACAGCTACTTGCTGCGAAACGAGGGCGGTGGAAGGTTTAGCGACGTAACTGACCAGATCGCTCCGGGACTCCGGCAAGTGGGACTGGTTACAGCCGCGCTATGGACTGACGCCGACAACGACCGCAAGCCCGACCTGCTGCTGGTAGGTGAATGGATGGCGCCCACACTGTTTCGAAACCAAAGCGGACGACTTCAACTGCAAAAAACTCCCGAACTGGCCCAGGAATCTGGCTGGTGGTGCTCGCTGGTAGCGGGTGACTTCGACGGCGATGGTGATACTGACTACGTGGCAGGCAATTTTGGCCTTAACAGCAAGTTTCGCGCTTCGGCAGAAAAGCCATTGCAAGTATTTGCCAGCGACTACGATAATAACGGCCGTCTTGATCCAATTCTGACATTTTATCTTGGCCAGCAACATGTTCCCGTTGCACCGCGTGACCTGATGATGTCACAAATTCCCAGTATCAAAAAGCGAATTCCCACCTACCACGATTACGCGGTTCATACCTTCGAGGAGATATTTACGAAAGAAGAACGCGATCAAGCCTTTGTTAAGGAAGCGCGGCAAATGGCCAGTTGTTATTTTGAAAATAAGGGAAACTTCACCTTTGCCGTTCAACCCCTGCCGATGGCGGCGCAGATAGGCCCGATTAACGGTCTCATCGCCCGCGACTTTACGGGCGACGATAGATTGGATATCTTGTTGGGAGGTAATTTCTATGGTACCGAGACCACTGGCGGCCAACTCGATGCGGGTAAAGGGCTGCTTCTAGCTAATGTTGGCAAGTCAAACGGTCCCATGCCCTTCCAACCCCTGTTGGATGCTGGATTGAACATGGACGGCGACGTCAAGTCAATCGCGCTGCTTCGTCGACCCAACGGAGCCATATGGTGGCTTGTGGGAGTCAATGACGGGCCGCTGCAAGTATGGCAACAACGCACTGGCAAAGCGGCACTTGCCATGAATATAACGCAGTGAACACAGTCTTACCTTGCCTTTTTTGAAATCACTACCGTCCTGCAAAAAAATTAGTAAGGCAGACCGGTGTCTATTACCAGGCAACGAAACGCAATTCATGTTTTATTTTTGACTGAGACCATTTGTATGAACATATCACTCTTTATTACTATCTTTATTTTAATAGCAACATCGAGTCCCTTCAGGCTCGAAGCCTCGGCTCTGCCGCAGGAGGTGTTTGTTTCCCATTCGGGAAGTGACTCTAACCCCGGAACCAGGAACAAGCCTTTGCGTTCCATTCAGAAGGCAGTCGATCTGCTGCAACCAGGAAAGACTGTTATCTTGCTTGGCGGTCTGTACGAACTCGCGGCACCAATAACCGTTACTGCTAAAGGCAGCGCAGAACGTTGGGTTACGATTCGCGGAGACGGAGGGGCCAAAGTAATTCTGGATGGGCTGAAAATCAATATCCCGAATCAGGGAAAATACCCAAGCAATAACGGTTTGATTCAGATCGAAAACGCAGCTTATGTACGGCTGGTCAACATTCACGTTCGAAATTCACGACGTTCGGGAATCAACATGCAGGAAAGCCGGTATATCGACGTGCTCAATTGTACGTCCGAAAACAGTCTTTCGCCTGGGATTGCTTCATGGCAGCGTTGTGAGTACATCCGTATTCTGGGCAACACGGTGATCAACGCCAGTGATATGGAAATGAGTTGGACACCCTATAAAGGGTCTGAAGCTCCGCATGAGGCGATCAGTGTAGCCGGTTCGCACCACTTCGAAGTAGCTTGGAACCATGTTTACAACTGCCAAAAAGAAGGTATAGACGTCAAGGAAACCGCAGCCTTTGGTACCGTACATCATAATTATGTGCACGACTGCAAGCGGCAGGGATTATACATCGACGCATGGTTCGGGCAGCTTGAACACATCGAGATGTATGGAAATGTGGTCCACAACTGTGAATCGGGCATCGCAATATCCTCCGAAGACGGTCCAAATACCAAAAATCTCAAAATTCATCACAATCTGGTTTACAACAACCGGGGTACTGGTATTTTCTTTTCACGATGGGGTGCGGATAATTTACGGGAAGAAGTAGACGTATATAACAATACTTTCTACCGGAACGGCTGGGGTAAAAACTTTTCAGGGGATCCTCAATATTGGCTGAGCGGAGGTTGTTATTTATATTCAACTAGGTTAAAGGATTTACGTATTCGGAACAATATCTTCGCCCGCAATTTTCCTTTTGAAATCGGCCATACCAGTAAGCTTGTTGATGGATGGGGCAGTTTGCAGCAAATCGATATCAGCTGTAACCTTATCCAGGACATTAACAAAGTTGATTATCCGATTTACCTGCACACATGGCTTAAAGACAGCGTCTTCTCCATGACCGGAACCCACGCCATTCTGGCCGATCCAATCTTTGAGAATCCTGAGGACGGCGATTTTAGATTAAAAGAAAAGTCTCCTGCGAAAGATAATGCTGGTGATTATTTAGGAGTATTTCCCAAGAGTTCAACAAAAGAGAGTTTTTGGTGGAGAGGCAATTTCCCGCCAGTGATCGACATCGAAAACTACTAGCCCAACCACCTGTCTGGGACCGAGGAATAATTGGTAATGCCTCCACCGAGGCCCACAAACCTTTTACACCAAATGTTTAAAACTGTGGTAGAATTTAACCGCTATCGTAAGTATTCTGCAAGTGACTAGGCCTCGTGTTGCATTTTGCTCCATTCTCCCGGTGACACACCGAACTCTTTTTTGAATACCCGATTGAAATAATTAGGGTCATTAAAACCCACTTCATATGCGATTTCGGCGATTTGTCGGTCGGTAGCTTTGAGCAGCTGCGCCGCACGCTGAAGACGGACATTGCGGATAAGTTCGTTCCCGCCTTTGCCGGTAAGGGCTTTCAATTTACGGTAAAGCTGTGTATTACTAAGGCACATTGCCTCCTCGAGCAGGCTTACGTCGAGTTCAGGATCAGACAAACGCGAGTGGATGATGGCTAACACCTTATGCAAAAATACTTCCTCAACCGCTTCGGTTGTGACGGGTGCGGACTGAAGTGTAAGCACACGGCTGTATTTTTCCCGCAGCTTGTGGCGAATCTGGATCAGATTGCGTACTCGGCTTCGTAGCACTTCGAGGTTGAAGGGCTTGGTGACATAATCATCCGCACCGGCGTCGAGCCCTTCTACTTTGCTCTCGTTACTAGAACGCGAAGTAAGCATCAGCACCGGCACGTGGCTAGTCCGCTCGTCACTTTTCAACGCATGGCATAACTGTACCCCATCCATGTCCGGCATGAGCCAGTCACTTACTATCAGATCAGGAATCTCGGTCTGAGCGTAGGCCAGAGCCTGCCTGCCGTTGGGAGCTGTATGCACGCGGTAAGTGCCGCCAAGACATTCCGCCAGATACTGCCGAAGGTCGTCGTCATCTTCTGCAACCAGCACCAGGGGCAAACTCTCACGGCCAGAGCTAACGGTTGACAAGTTAAGCAAAGAGGAGCCTGCTTCCCTATCTTGCGAAAGCAGAGTTTGAGGTGATCCCTCAGTTCTCCTTGAAAGCCATGGCACGGGAAAAGCCCCTATGTGAACAGGTAGCTCAACCACGAAAGCCGTACCCACTCCTAATTGACTTTCTACACGGATGGAACCCAGGTGCAATTCGACCAGCTCACGGGTGAGCGCCAGCCCTATCCCGGTACCGGTTTTTTTAATTTCGTTTTTTCCATCCACCTGGTAGAACCGCTCAAAAACATGCCGGGCGTTTTCTGGAGTAATGCCAATGCCTGTATCTTCGACTTCGAGCAAAAGCCGCGTTGTTCTGTCGGAGCTTGTCACACCAGAATCAACTAATTGGCTCCGCACTGTGACAGAGCCACCAGAGGCTGTGAATTTCAGGGCATTAGCGAGCAGATTATACAAAACCTTTTCAACAATATCCTGATCAAACCATACCGCTTGTCCATCGCCTAAGGTATCGATGCGTAGCTCGATTCCCTGTTTGACAGCCTGTGGCAGAAACGACTGCACCACCTGATGCACGAACCCCACTTCGTCTTGCTGGCTCACATTTGGAGAAAACGATCCCGATTCGAGTCTGGAGAGGTCGAGAAGCTGGTTGATTAGGCGGAGCAGTCGGCTCGCATTGCGGTGCATGCTCTGAAATTGGCGCCGCCAGTGACCGGAGGTCGAGTCGGAAATGAATTGTTCCAGAGGCGTGATAATCAATGTAAGTGGGGTACGAAACTCGTGTGAAATATTGGTAAAAAAACCAGCCCGAATCCGGTCTAGCTCACGGGCCTTCTCAGTTTCCAAGTGCTCAGCCCGGATTTCGGTCTTATAATTCTCCCGTATCTGGATCAAGTGTCGAAGCAAAGCCAGCAGTAGAAGAACGATTAGCGCGTAGGCTGTATAAGCCCAGGCCGTCCGGTACCAGGGAGGTAAGATCGTCAGAATAAGTACCGTTTCGGGGGCATTCGTAAAATCGTCGGTCAACGATGCCTTCACCCGGAATTGGTAAGTGCCAGGGTTCTGGTTGGTGTACGTTGCCGAGTGTTGAGCACCTACGTAGTTCCAGTCTTTCTCGAAGCCGTCTAGTTTATAGGCATAACGCACATTTCGGTGCACGCGGTACAGCACCGCGGAAAAGTCAAAGGTAAATACCGATTCCTCATAACGCAATTTAAGAGCGTTGGTCTCAATAAGCGCATGAGCGAGAGGCGAACCCGGTGCATCTGGGTGAACAGTGCGGTTGAATAGCTTAAGGTCTGTAAGGTAGACTGGAATAGGTATATGAAAGTCCTCATTCTCATTTTGTCGATAAGCCGTCAACCCGTGTTTTCCGCCCCAGAATATGGTTTTGTCAGGATTTTGGGTGAAGGCTTTATTGGTAAAATCATTGCCAGCCAGTCCATCGGCACGACGATATGTATTCAGCACCTTACCCTCTAGGCTCAGACGGCACAAGCCATCATTCGTAGCGATCCATAAATAGCCGTCCTTATCCTGTCCAATACTCATTATGGCATCGTTGGTCAGCCCATTGTCTGTATCTAAAAGCGTGAAGCGGCGACTCTGGCGGTCATAGCGATGCAATCCACTCATAGTGCCTACCCATAGGTTTTGATTACGGTCTGTAAACAATCCTGTTATATACTCACTATGTAATGCGCCCGGTTTCCGATCTGGTTGATGATATTTTAAAGTTCCGGTTCCCGGTGGAATTTCTACCAGCCCTTTGTTCGGGGTGCCGATCCACAGAGTGCCGTCGGCAGTCTCGGCGACTGAGGTTAATCTCCCATTAATTTTCGGCAAAGCAGGGCCTTGCCTGAGATCACCGGTAGTTTTGTCGAGTAGCCAGACTACTCCAGGCTCGGTAAATATCCGAACATCCCGGAGTGTATCTGAACTAACTACGCAAAAGTTACCCAACCCTAATGCTTGCAGTCGCTTTCGGACCTGACCCGTTGTGGGATCCATGAGCACCGTTCCCTGGTTCCAGATGCTCACCAGCAAGACATTAGGAGATAGAAAAAACAATTGCGTGACGTCGTTTCCAGGTAAAGACTGAGGGTTTCCAGGCTGGTGTTGGAAATGTTTGCTTGACGAACGAAACTTGTCGATAAAAGTCAACCCCTGGGTACCACCTACCCATACCCCATCCCCATCGTCGGCGGCAACCGCAGAAACCGCTTGAGCCAATAAACCGCCGGGCTGGCCAGGGAGGTAGGTAACTACTCGGAATGGGTCAGGGCGCTTGAAAAGTACGTTCAAGCCCCCTTCCCACGTCCCTACCCATATGTTACCCTGCCGATCGCCCCTTACACAAACCGTAGCGTGTGTGCTGAGACTACTCATTCGGGCGGGGTCATGCCGCAACTGTTGCAACATCCGAAAATCTGGATCTTCCGAGACAATAACACCATCGTCAGTGCCAAGCCAAAAACGTCCGTCCTCGTCTTCGTACAAACTCCGTGCGTTGTTGACTCCTTCTACGGTACCAGCTCTAAAAAATACTGGTTGGAAAATAGTTTTTCCACGCATGCAACGAAACAAGCCACTGCCTTTTGTGCCAACCCACACCCTACCCTGCCTATCGCACTCGATGGTCATAATTTCAGCTGAGATAAGGGAACTAGTTTTGGGCAAAAAAAGACGAATCGGATTCTTACCATCCGGTCCTAGGCGCTGGAGAGAGCCATCTTTGTCTGCTACCCACAGCTTGCCGTCTGCGTCGAAACAGATTTGTTTTATGAAGTTCGACGTTAATGCGGAGTTCGCAGTATTAATTTGCCGTACCTTATATGAAATAGGATCAAATTTTAGAAGCCCATTTCCAGCGGTAGCCGCCCAGATGAATCCCGTATTATCTATGGTGAGATCAGTAATTGTGGCTGATGAAATATCGCTGCCGTCCTCGCAATGGGTTAGGCGCAGGACCTTTTCCCCAGCCTCTTTCAATACATTTACTCCCCCGTTATTTGTTCCCGCCCAAAGCTGTCGCTGCCGATCCTCAGTAAGACAATTTACATAGTTGTTACTCAGGGTGTTGGTATCCTTAGCCGACCGCCGATAATTTCGAAACCGATCCCCGTCATAGCGGTTCAGACCATCAGCTGTTGCGAGCCACAGGAAACCTCGGTGATCCTGAACAATATTCATCACCGCACTATGGGACAGTCCGTCGTTAGTAGTCAGGTGATGAAACGTGCCCTGTGCCCGACAATCAGAAAACACGAGGCTTAGAATAAAAATTAGACTTATCCCTAACTTAAATGGCTTCATTAATTTTTAATAATAACAGAATCCAAAAACATTACCTGAATAGGAGGCAACTAATATCGTTATTACGGGGGGAATCTTGTATTAGCAGCTTGTGCAAGCATTACATTTGACTAGTCATGTTCACACGGAATGATCAAATATAACGAAAGAGTTCGTGCTATCTCGTCTTTGTTTGGTTAGAGTTATAATGCTTTAGGCATCCAAATTAAGAATATTGTCTGTATTGAGAGGCATAAAATCGGATTGCAATCTCGTTTGAGTTTGGAATCACATATTAGCCAAAGTTCATATCAGTTCACTACGTGAAGGCCTCTCATAATATGACCGCCATGGCCTTTAGATTTTGTGCAATAAGATTATGTCATGTCCTAAATGGTTCTCATTAGCGTCTACCTACAGTGCCAAGTAATCTTGACGTGCAACCGGACAGGTGGTCCAATTCTGGGCACGATTTAACGACGCCCAAAAGTATTGAATTGGCAGATAGGCGTTATACTTTTTTTTGAAATTCGAACTTACACTTTACCCGGTAAAATTCGATACCACTATTACCCGCTTACTTATTAGTAGTTTTTATGGCACCAACTGGATTGAAATTAGTGAATGTAACGACAGTCTACAGCCAAGTGATTTGGCAAGTACTAAATAACCTAGTATCGCCCCTCTTGCCTTTTCCAGTTCCTGTATCTGCAATTCGCAGGTTGGGTCAATATTACCAAACCTTTCCTGCAGACTGAAATTCTTAATATTCTGAGAGTTGATCTTATCGTTAATCACGCCCAACAATATATCACGTGCATCATCGGTCTCGAAGACCCCCGAAATAAAGGTGATCTCGGTCTGTTCCATAGAAGCGGAATTTAATTTCGTTTATGTAAATGACTACTTGCATTATCCCACGTTGATGTGAGAGATGACCGCGACTTTGCCTGCGGTTGTCCCTATGAATTTCTTCAATTCGGATAGATCTTCCTGAAGCTTTTTTATTTTCTTCTCTCGACTTTTAATATCTTCTTCGTTCATGTCAAGGCTTATTTTCTGCTCATGGTACTTTATTTTCACCTGGATCATTTGGGCAATCAACCCGAAAGCGTCACTGGACTGAAACTCCCCCTTTATTAATTGAATAGTCATCATTGTTGTGTTAATGTTTCTGTCGAATGCGTTCTTTTCTTTTCACCTAAGTTCTGTCAGCTCCTCCTGATTATTGCCCCTGTCCTAAAGAGAACCCTGGCTTTCCATCGAAGGTGTACAGGTTTTCTGTTTTAATCGTGTCAATATTTTCCTTCACGCACCTGTCCAAGAGTTCGACGATGAAGGCCTTATCAAAAGAAGCGCCTGATTTTGGCTGGAAACGGCACCGCCAATGGTCGGTACAAAGTATCCGGCCTATCAACTACATATTTGTTAACTGGTGAACCTTGTTAAAGTGTTGCGGATACAGGTCAGTGATGTTTTTATGATTGATTGTGGAGATGTTTAGTAGAGTGTTTTTTAGCCAATTGTAAGGATTGACGTTGTGTTTTTTGCAGATAGCAAAGAAGGAGTAGATCATGGCAGCCCGCTGTGCTGCTTCGTGTGATCCGGCAAAAAGGTAATTTTTCCTGCCCAGGGCCAATGGGCGTATGGAATTTTCAATTTGATTATTATCAATCAGCAAATTTCCGTCGTATAAGTAGGCACTGAGTGCATCCCAGCGGCCATAACTGTACTGCATCGCCTTTCCAATCTGGCTTTTTGGAAGTGTGCTTTTTATTTGTTCAAAGATCCATTTGCCTAGCTCGTTGATAACCGGAAGAGATTCTGTCAGCCGCAACTCTTTGATGCCAGCAGCATTCAGCATCAACTGGCTGGCCTTCCGCTCCACAGCGTATAGTTGTTGAATCATCGATAGTGCTTTTTGCGCTCTGGTTTTGTCGTTGTCCAGGGCCCGTTCAAATTCTCTTCGCGCATGCGCCCAACAAGCCAGATGGATAACATCCTTCCGTTTTCCATGCTTTTCGTAAACCGCATATCCATCCGTCTGCAGATAACCTTTGAAGCTTTCTAACATCGTTTTCGCTCCTGCTGATCCTCTTGTCGGTTGGTAATCAAAGAGAACCACTCCATCTAACGGGCTATGGTATACCCAATAGTATCCCTGATGACAAGCGCCTTTCTTGTCACTTTCCAGTACTTTAATGGGACTTTCATCCACCTGCCAATAGCCCTTTGATTTCATATCAAAGACCAGTTGCTCATAGAGCGGTTCGAGTTTGATCAGGGCTTCTTTGGTCCAGCCTTCAAGGGTTGAAGATGCAATCTGGATGTCTTCTCTAGCAAAGCGCTGTTTTTGCCGGTAAAGCGGGAGATGGTCTGCATATTTATCGGTTAAAATGCTGGCTAGCAGTCCGGCAGAAGGTATCCCCTTGTCGATGACCCGTTCCGGAAGCTGACCGATTCTGACCCCTTCACCATTTTTAGGTGCATATTTATAGCGTATATATCTTTTGATCAAAAAGCGTGCGGGTTCGTAATCCAGCTCTTCAGTAACTTCCTTGCCGATACATACCATTTCAGAAAGATCACCGGCAGGATAAATCTCGATCTCTTCGACGGGTAAATGAGAAGGCAGTGCTGCACGGCCCTTATGGTTTGGCCTTTTACGGATGTAGCTGATTTTTTCCTGCAGAATTTCTTCTTGTGCAGCAGCCTGTTCGCTAGGAGCTTCAAAGGGAAGCGCAATCTGGGCCGGATCTCCTTCGAAGCGTTCACGCTTTTGACCGAACTGCATCCGTTTGTACATCTCTACCTGAGATTCCAGGTATGCGTTCTGCTGGGTTAAACCATATATCTGCTGATCCCGTTCTTCTAAAAGAGCGAGCAGTTGGTCTTTATCCAGCGTTTCCAACGGGGCCGTTTGCATACTTAAAAGTACAACAAAACAGCCTTTCAAGCTAGCAAAAGCACTTATTGCTGTAAAATAAAACGCTTTCTACGACTGCTTTTCAGTACCTGGATTCCTTCGATCATCAGCACCAGTTCGCTCCAAGAAATACTTCCGGATGCGTGCTTTTTAGGAGAGGGGAAGGTGCCACTTTCCAGTCTTTTATGATAAAGTACAAAGCCTCCCGGCTCCCAATGCAGCATTTTAAGATGGGTCCGTCTTCGGTTAAGAAAGATAAAAACTTCGCCACTGGTGGCCACTCTGCCTAACTCAGAATCCACCAGACCACAGAGTCCATCAAAACCTTTACGCATATCGCAATCGCCTCGGTACAGATAATATTGGTGGGATGAACCCAGGCTAAACATCAGTAAAGCCGGATCAGCTGGGAGAGCACCGTCAGATCACCGCCCTGATAATTTACCTTCACGCCATTTGGATAAATGACTTCATAAGCATTGTCGGTGGCTGAGCGCTGGGCGGATATACGAACGAATCCTGCCGCTTTTTCAACCAACTTTTCCTTTCCGACCCAATAGCCGAATTTAGCTACCGTGATGCCGTGCGGCTTGCAGAATTCACTTTGGCTCAGGCCGCTTTTTCGCCATTGCCTTATCAATTTGAACATTTCTTCCGACTGATCCATACTTCATTATGTTTCTGTCAAAAGTAATCAAGCGGTCGCTGCTACGAAATATGCACTTGGTAGGTCGGATACGGTACAAAATGTTTCCCTGAATCCATTTGGCCATACTTTTATACCACGGTTTGTAATCATTTGCAGCTCGATGCCATTTCCATCCACCTTCCGGACTATTTCTGCCAGCTCATCTGGTTCGGATCCACGCCAATGAACAAACACATCCACACCAACGAGTTCTTTCTTTTTTTGCAGTTTCCGTTGATAACGAGGAAGTACAAGTGCTTGGTTTTGAGCATAGGAGACCGGCTTCAACTGAGAGGGCTTTTTTCCAAGATTGGCGATGACAGCTTCCGCAAATTCCTTGGTCCCCACTTTCACTTTGCTGGTATCCGCCTTGAAAATATCATAGGTATGGGTGCCGTCCTCGATCGTTTTCAGCCATGCATTTTGGACCCTTTCCGCAACTTCGGTCTGGCCAATGTGATTGAGCATCATGATTGCCCCTTGCAGCAAGCCCGACGGGTTTGCCAGGTTTTGGCCTGCTCTTCTGGGAGCAGAACCATGAATGGCCTCAAACATGGCACACTCCTCCCCGATATTGGCCGAACCTGCCAGCCCAACGGACCCGGCGATCTGGGCAGCCACATCACTCAGTACATCTCCGTACAGGTTAGGCATTACCAGGACATCGAAGGCTTCCGGGGTGTCGGCCAGTTTAGCTGCGCCGATATCAATGATCCAATGCTCATTTTCAATCTCAGGATAATCCGTTGATATTTCATCAAAAACTTTATGGAACAGGCCGTCTGTTTGCTTCATAATGTTATCCTTAGTGAAGCAAGTAACTTTTTTTCTCCCTTGCTGGCGAGCGTATTCAAAGGCATACCGGACAATTTTTTCACATCCTGGCCGGCTGATTAGTTTTAAACATTGGACAACCTCATCGGTTTGCTGGTGTTCGATACCGGCCTATAGGTCTTCCTCGTTTTCCCGGATTATGATGATATCCATCTCAGGATGTTTAGTGCTTACAAATGGATCAAGGCTCATACAGGGCCTTACATTGGAGTACAGGCCCAGAAATTTACGGGTGGTAACATTTAAGCTTTTGTACCCACCGCCTTGGGGCGTTGTAATGGGCGCTTTTAGAAAAACCTTGTTGCGTCTGATCGTCTCCCATGATTCAGAAGCGATCCCAGCAGCGTTTCCTGCAAGATAAACCGACTCTCCAACAGTTATTTCCTCAATTTCAATTTCAGCACCGGCTGCCAAAATGACCCTCAACGTGGCATCCATAATCTCCGGACCGATACCATCGCCTTTTGCTACCGTAATTGTTTTCATCTCTTTTGGTTGATTTACGTCTGCAAAACTAGGCTACCTAAATCATAAATTTTTATTTATATTTACAATGATTAACATAAATAATATTTATGCATTACACCTTAAATCAACTGCGAATATTTGTAGCCGTTGTAAAAGCGCAAAGCGTCACGAAAGCATCCGAGGAGCTGCATTTATCACAGCCAGCGGTATCAATTCAGTTGAAAAACTTCGAGGCTCAATTCGATATTCCACTTACAGAAGTTATCGGTAGAAAAATTTATATAACTGATTTTGGGTATGAGATTGCAGCAGCAGCAGAAAGCATCATTGAACAGGTACACGCCATCAACTATAAGACTTTGGCTTACAAAGGTCAGCTGACAGGTAAACTGAAAATATCCGTAGTTTCAACAGGGAAATATGTAATGCCTTTTTTTCTTTCCGAATTCCTGGTCCAACATGCGGGCATCGAGCTGTTGATGGATGTTACCAACAAAAACAGGGTTTTGGAGAGTTTGGAAAGCAACGATGTGGACTTTGCCCTGGTATCCATCTTACCAACTACAATCAACATTGAGTGGCTGGACCTTCTGCCAAATAGGTTATATCTGATCGGGAAAGCCGGGCAAAAAGTAACTGGGTCTGGGGATGTAAACGAGCTATTTAAAGACCTGCCCCTTATCTTCCGCGAGAAGGGATCCGGTACACGCCTTGTTATGGAGCGCTTTATCGCAGAGCGAAATATCTCCGTTTTGAAAAAAATGGAACTTACTTCCAACGAGGCCGTTAAGCAAGCAATCTTAGCCGGACTAGGCTATTCGATTATGCCTTTGATCGGCATAAAGAATGAGCTTAATAATCATGAATTAGAAATTATAGAAGTGCCTGGATTACCCGTCAAGACAACATGGAGCTTGATTTGGCTCAAAGAAAAAAAACATTCCCATGCTTCGTCATCTTTTTTAGAATGGATGAAATGTAAAAAATCAGAGATCATTGAACACAACTTCAACTGGTGTGCTCAGTATCGTTAGACTTTCATCCGTAATCGTATGCTACCGAAACAAGCCGACAGCTCACATCGTCAGGTTCTAATTGTCCCGCTAAATTTCATCAAGCCGGACACTCAACATAACGCCTTTTAAAAACAAGTGTATAACACTGGATTGGCCTCACACCAACCTTATAAGCTCATAGAGTTAATGAATTAATAGTTGTCACGAGAAATTTCAACAACACGAAATCCGATCTCAAGTTGGTGAGCTTTGCTGATCGGGCATAATTTCTGACCAGCGGCTTTTGAGTCAACTGCGCGGCGCCGCTCAAATTCTCCAACTTCATTAAAAGTCTGGCATCGTTGGCGGTCCGCCGGGCGTTACATGCATTACCGCTTATTGTTTTAATTGCTAAGTGGTTCTTGCATGACTAACTATAAAAAATTTGGAACCGAAAAGTTGGATCAGTGAATGTTTTTTTAGTCAATTTCTTATCCTAGCTTGTTAAGCTACAAGATGGAGTGGTTGGGCTGTAACATCTCTTAGACTCACTTAAATTATTTCTTGGAAATAATCTAGCACCTAAACTAGTGTATGATATAATGCTTCTATTGATACTGGATCTAGCACATTTAATCGCATTTTATGCAGTGCCAATTGGGATTAGTACTCTTCCCTTACATACCGATTATTTTTGCGGCCTCTCTCGACCCCTCCTACCCTTCCCCGCTCCCCCATTGACGACGCGCTTGCACGATTTATAAACTGGTGCTAATGGGTCATTGAACTACGTTAGAAATGTGGTGGAAGTAAGTTCGAGTGTATTTACAACTACATACTGATTATTTGGCAGCCTATCACCTCCTCTCCTCCCCTGGCGATTCACTTTTTTGACTGCATCATCCCAAAGACTCACTTATGTTATTTCTTGAAAAAAGAGCCAGCACCTAAACGGGTGTATGATACAGTGCTACTATTGATACTGGACTTAGCACCTTGAATTCGTTGAACCGCATTAAATGTAGTGGCAATTAGGATTGGTACTCTTACCTTACATAGAGATTATTTTTGCGGTCTCTGGGCCCATCCTACCTACCCTACCCTACCCTACCCTACCCTACCCTACCTCATGACGCGCTTGCAAAATTCATAGACGGCATCGATAATACTAAGTGCCGAAGTCTGTACATTGACCTGTGCCAATTCAATGCTCTCATTGGGGGGAAATTGGTGTTGAAGGTTCTTTGAACTACATTAGAAACCTTGTGGCAGTAAGGACTAGTGTATTAAAAAATTACATACTCTTATTTGGCAGCCTGTCACCTCCCCTCCCCTGGCGATTAGCTTGCAAATCAATGACACTTTCGGCGTCATAATATCTTGTGCCTGAAACAGTACTAGAACCGGTGTGTAATCGGGTGCTTTAACGTCACTTGACTAGGGAATAAATTTTGTTAGAAATGTGTTACGCTAATGCTGATACACTTAAAACACCTGCATATCATTCGATGCAGCCCCTTATTCCTGTGCTTACCTTAGCTATTCACATTAATGGAAATGAAACTCCTCCAAATGAAACTTTAAGTTCTGAAAAAAGCACCTAAAAAGTGGTACATGGACTAGTACTATATTTGCTAGCAAGTTCTACTACGTCATATAGTTGATTTGATTTTAGACAGTATAACTACAATTTCTGAAGACTTCAGCATTTGGTAGTTAAAAATTGGGGATATATACTTTACACAAATACCTACACTGATCTGGTGCCAAAAACGACACTGTAATCAGTGTTAAACTACTGCTATATGTTGTACCAACTATAAACCGAATATTTAGGAAAGATGGTGGTTAGTTACCGCAGCATCCAATAAATTGCCATTCAAGTAGCTGCCGGAAGGTACGCTTTGTTAAAAGCTCCTTAGATATATGCACGGAATTTTCTTCGAATTCTCACAACATTATAAGAAATAGCTAAATAAAAGCGAGGAGCACCGAAAGCTGCACAAGTTATAGTGTCGATAATTTCATTGTCATCTATATCGCGCTGACAAACAGCACTAAAAATTTTTTTGGAAATATATAAATCAGTGTTAAAAACAGCACTAGAAATAGCATTTGTTTTTGTGTGGAATTTTATATTAATTGCGGCATAATTTTTAACACAAGAACTAGTGGTAATATCATTCAACTCAATTAAGGGTGGGGTAGGTAAGAGTACCCTTGCAACTACGATGGCTGGATGGCTAGCAGGCCAAGGTAAGGATGTTCTGCTTGTCGATGGCGACGATCAAGAAACTTCATCAGACTTTACTGCATGGAGAGAACAGACACTTGGAAATACGGGATATACACTAGTCAATATGACCGGAGCCAATCTACGTAAACAAGTTGAAGCCATGAAGCCAAAATATGATCATATTATAATAGATACAGGTGGAAGAGACACGACCAGTCAACGAGCAGCTCTTTCCGTGGCCGATGTATCTATGATTCCGTTTGTACCACGTAGTTTTGATTTATGGACGATTAATAAGGTAATACAGCTAATCGAAGAGATTCAATCAATCCGGGCAGAACCATTAATCACTTACACCTTTTTAAGCCGTGCAGATATCCGTAGCGCTGACAATAGGGATGTAGCCGAAGCTCTGTCGCAAATCCCGCAGCTTACGTATCTGCCTTATCCCATCAGCAACCGTAAAGCAATAAGCAATGCTGCTGGTCTCGGCCTAACTCCGTTTGAAAGCGAAAATATTGATTTTAAAGCAACCAAAGAAATAGAGGATTTATTTAACCGTGTACTAAATGGCAGCCACATTACCGCCACCGCGTAAACCAAAAGTGACAGAAGCCGATATAGAGGCTGTCATTAACAAAGGAGGAAGCACAATTAAAGAAACTGCTCCTGCCGATCCAGATAAGGCAAAACATATAAATGTGCGATTGACAGGCCAGATCATTAGTGAAATTGATACTCGGCGATTAAAGCGTCCACGTAGACCTGGATCTCCAAAGCTAGGGATTAGCATTCATGATTGGATTGTTGAAGCCGTTCTGGAAAAACTAGAAAGCGATAAGTAGCATTTTTTTTAGTGCTGCTTATAGCATGATAATAGTGCTGAAATGTGTGGAAAATTTATTTATATGGAGGAAACAGAGAAAGTCCAAGGTGGAATTATAGTTGACCGTAGTGCTCAAAACGACTTCTTTCTAAGTCGGATTGATAGAAGTGTTGCAGACAATCTGCATGATATAAGGAAATCATTTGGTGAAGACGCTGGAATAGTAAAGGATTTTATCGTATTCATTAGCAAGAACTTAAAAAAGGATCTTTTTGGATACACTAAGTTCACATTGAAAGAATTTTGTTTAGAGTCCGGTAGAAACAGACAGGATCTCGCTAAGAAACACCCATATTTTATTGCCAATCCAAAAGCTGTTATTCCAGAATACTTTGGGCATGAGTTTGTATCTGTCTTTGACTATGCACTTTTCAACATGCTTCAAAAGAACATAATCTTTGCTAAGTCATACGCGGTCAACACCAAGAACGAAGTCATTCAGCTCAAGAACTTTCCAATTCTTAAGGATATCAAGCTTAATCGGAACCGTCAATCGAATACGATTAAGATTTATGAGATCAGGATTTCTGACGAATGGCTTGATGGTTTTATTAGTCGGTACTACACTATTGAAACTAATGGTTATCCTAAAATTGGTAAAGGTAGGGGAGGGGATGGTCGAAAAAGCTTATACTTAATCCTTCAAAGGACTAGGCATCAACTTCTAAGCCAAAAAGAAACCACCGCTCGATTTTCCGTCGATTACTTAGCCGATTTGGCTGAGTTGGAGGTGGAGCAAAATAGATTCAGGAAAAAATCTTTAAAGAGGATACTAGATTTTTTTCAAGAAAAAGGAGACTTTCCTTTTTCTTACAAGTTTGTAAAAGGAGATCCCTCAAAACCTTATCAAGAGGAGTATTGGGTTGAATTAGACTTTTCAAGCTCGGTAAACATTATATCTTTAACAGAAAAGAGGGGAGATCATCTTTTCTTCAATTCCTTAGTTAATGAACTGAGGAGTGTTTTTAACTCAAAACATTCTAAGGTCGCCATAAAGGACGAAACAGATGTTTTTCAGCGTTGGTTAACAAATGCGGATGCCGACACAGATACTAAGATAGAAATACTAATTTCAGCACATTACAAAGCATATAATCAACAGATCACTAAGATCCAGGCTAAAAAATATATTAGAGATGGATTTTTTAGCCGGTAATGCTGTCGAGTATTGCCTCGTTTATTTCAAATCAGCAATACCTATTTCTTTTTTGTAAAGCGCTTAAACGCTGATTTTTTACGTGGTTCTGATTAAGATATCGCTGAAACAGTGCGCTGTCGAGTATTGTCTCAGAAAATGTTCAAGAGTAGTTCATAGAGTCACTGCTCTGCTGTCGAGTATTGCCACAAACTTGTCGAGTACTGTCACATTGTTATCGAGTATTGTCACTTTGCTGTCAGGTATTGCCACTTTGCTGTCAAGTATTGCCCCATAAACCTAGTTTGCTGTCGATCTTCGCCTCATTGCTGTCGGGTATTGCCCCAAGTATATTGTAGCTGTCGAAGTCTGCCACACCAACAATAGCCTTTCCATGCTCCATACGTAGATTGCTGTCGAGTATTGCCACTAAATTTATATTAACTTATACAAATCTATAAAAAACGGAAATAAATAAATCGGTATTCGCTCCTACGTCACGAATGAAATATTCGATTTTTGCTCACACACAAAATCGGCTTGCGTCGCTTCGCGCACGCTTAAAAAAAGGCATTTAGGTGTTTGTCTTTGGCTACAATTAGATAAAGACAAACTGGAAAAAATGAAAGTAAAACAATACAGAAGACGTACGGGAAGAACTAAGTTCTTAGTTATATGGTTATTCATTTACCTGTGCCTTTTTGTCAGTATTTTAGTCAGAGAACATGAATGTTCCACGGTAATTAAAAACAAGATTTAATGTATTGTATTTGAACTGCTGAGCAAGATAAATGCTGGTTACTGTTTGAATATGGTAAAACAGTAAAGTTTTCGAGGAAAGGTTTCCAAGCACATGAATATGCGAGCAAACTGAAGTGGCCTTCTGACCTACGTAATTTAAAAGGTCATGGTCATGCATTATTAAAGCTTTCATTTTGTACTGCGTCATGATATTTTACTGAAGAATCGGTTTCTCTGCAATCAATGACAAGTACTGCTTTTCAATTGTTCATGCATTAATATGAAAAGTTGTACCGAAGCGGACGGCATATAAAGTAGCACTGCTGGTTGAAGAAGGCATTTATTACAGTTATCACTTCCTTTTACGCAAGAATCCTTTCACATGTACACCGCTGTACTTTAAAATCTTGTACAATGTTGGCTGGCTTTTTATTTTGAACATCCCTCTTATTCATGGGTACTGCGATTATTTTTATCATAAATCTCCGTGACTTCCGGAGCGATTTTGCGATAACGCTCGTTTAATCCTTCTGGCCGCCCTCCGGATCTGCCCCTGGCGCGGGCTGACTCTAGGCCAGCTTTTAGTCCGCTCACGAATAATATTACGCTCATGTTTTGCCAACACACACATAAATTGAACAAAGAGATTCCGGGTCGCAGTACTGGTATCAATAGATTCAGAAAGTGATTTTAATTGACCCCTTTATTTTTAACTCTTCGATCAACGCGATGAGCTTTACAGTGCTTTGGCCAAGCCGGTCCAGTTTGCAGATAACAATCGTGTCACCTGGCCGGGCGTACTCCATCAATCTTTCAAAGTTTGGCTTGGTAGCCTACTCCGGAAACTTTATCGGTAAATACCTGCTTGCACCCTTCCTTTTTTAATGCGTCCAGTTGAAGGTCCAGATTATGTTCCTGGGTAGAAACCCGCGCGTATCCTATTTTGATTATGTAATAATAGATTCGTTTTAATACATAGATGATATGGTGACCCATGCTGAAAGCATTGACCGTTGTCTGGGGGGGTCTGTATAGGTAAACTTTGGCTATCGTCATTAAAAACCTGTTTTTTGTCTTGAATAAAACTAAATGACTTTTCCACACTCAATCATAAACCCTATGCGCCTCATAAAAAAATTGTTTTTTCTGGTTCTGCTCTGCGTTACTGCGCCGTCTTTTGCGGCACCATCCGTCTACAATATCCGCGACTACGGAGCCACTGGCCAAAAAGCCGATAACGCGACGGAGGGAATTGCGAAGGCCATTGCAGCCGCCAGAGCTGCTGGTGGGGGCGTGGTGCAAGTGCCGCCTGGCGATTATACTTGCTTAGGTATTGTGCTTTACGACCACATTACGCTCCAGCTTGATGCCGGGGCTATTTTATATGTTGATTTGATTAATCCGTCCTTTAGCGCGAGCGGTTTTATCTATGCCGAAAACGCTAGAAATATAGCCATCACAGGTCGGGGAAAGATTGACGGGCAGGCCCGCTATCAGTGGACCGATTACAACTATGGCGATGTGGAGATTGCCAAAGAAGTGGAGA
Organism: Dyadobacter sp.; assembly: GCF_039919315.1. Classification (GTDB taxonomy): domain Bacteria; phylum Bacteroidota; class Bacteroidia; order Cytophagales; family Spirosomataceae; genus Dyadobacter. The sequence goes on from NZ_JBDSFX010000110.1 coordinate 67,513, forward strand.
TCGCTAAAAAGGCGGGCGTGGAAATGAAACGGAGTTATCGGGTAGGTAAAAGCGCATTCGGAGTGCTGTTAAAAGAGTGTCAGGGAATCAGAATAAGTGAGGTGACGATCATTAATACATCGCTCTGGTGCATGCGTATTTGGGGCTGTAATGATGTGAAAATTACAGACGTTACGATTCAGTCAGACCTAAAGATGGGCGTTAATTCAGACGGAATAGACCTAGATGGCACTAGCAACGCCCATATTTCGGGTTGCTACATCTCGACCGGTGATGATGCCATTTGCCTAAAAAGCGCCTCATGGGACTTTAAGGACAGCGGTAAATCGTACCCGACCGAAAATATTTTGGTCGATAACTGTATACTGACTAGTTCGTCGACTGCACTGATGATTGGTACCGAAACCCTGCAATCCATCAGGCACGTTCTCTTTACTAATTGTATAATTAGGAACGCCAATAAAGGGGTGGGAATCAACGTGCAGGACGGAGCTACTATCAGCGACGTGGCGATTAGCAACCTCACGATGGACCTATATCGGCGGCACTGGAACTGGTGGGGTAGCGCGGAAGCTTTTTACTTTGTGCTCAAAAAACGAACGCCCGATTCGCCCGTTGGCATCATTCGAAATATCAACATCGACAACGTAACGGCCTACGCGCAGGGTACCAGCCGGGCCATCACAACGGTGGAAAAACCCATTGAGAACCTGCGTATACGTAATCTCCAACTCTTCATGGACCCCGAAGCCACGCCCGATAAGCGTACCGCCGACGCACTTCTGTTCTCGGGCGTGGATGGCCTTATACTCGATAACGTTACAGTACACTGGAACGACGAAAAGCCCGAACCGGCCTGGCGGCACGCGCTAGTGATGGACCGGGTGAGTAATTTTAGGCTCCGCGCCGTGTCGGCCGTACAGGCGCAACCAGTCTCCACCACGCCCGCTCTGCTGCTGACCAACTGTAAGAACGGCATCATAAGTAAGTTGATAGCGCAGCCCAAAACAGGAACTTTTTTGTACATCGACGGCAAGGACACCCAAAATTTACTACTGCATACCAACTACCTTCTCAACGCCCGTCAGTCGGTATCCATTGGCAAAAACATTGGTAAGGGGACTGTCGTGTATAAACCTTTCAACAAATAAAAAAAAATTATCAAATGCAACAGACCCATCAATTGATCAGTAAAATATGATGAGTAGCACTAATCAAAAAAAAAGACAAAAATTTAGCTTTGCAGCCTTATCATGCCTTATAATGACCGTTTGCCTGTCAGTGCACGGACAGGCAAAGCTTGTAGCTGTCAACGCGGAGTCTGACCGCTGGACCCTGGCGCCGGAAGGGGCAATCCACTGGTCAGTGGCGACGGACAAGCGTCTGCCTCACGGTGACCATATAGAAATGAGTGGACGGAAAATTTCTGCGGTTGTTCGCTACGGTGCTAATGCCAACCGTCAGCTCACACTGAATAGGGTAATTTATTGGCCTACCCTTCGTATCATTCCCGGGCCTAATGCGCTGGATGGGGCCCAATACCGCTCTTATCTCACACGTACCTATGCAACAGCCGACATAGTTCCTTTGGTTATGGTCAATGGAAAGGCTTTAAAAACTGGCCCCTTGAAGCAGGTTACGCTCGATGGTATCCTCACCATTTCTCACCAGCCCCAACAGGGATTGACGCTGGTGCGCACCCTTTTTCCATCAATGAACCGGGGAGCTTTTTTCGAGCGCTGGGAGTTGCAGAATACTTCGTCGCGGTACATTCGGGTAGCAGTGGCGGCGCGACAACAAACCGAACAGCTAACGGGGGTGTATGGGGTTTACGTCATTGAGACCGCAGTAACCGGCCAGCCTCGGACGACTCTGAAACCCGGCCAGTCGATGACAACGGGTATCACGTTCAGTGCCCGGCTGCAGAGCGAACCGGCTCAAACCCTGTCCCTACCCGATGAAGAATACTCTCGACGAGCTTTTCTGGAGACTCTAAATACGTCGTTGGTGCTGAGCACGCCCGATCCCCTGCTGAACCGGGCCTTTGCCTTCGCCAAAATCCGCGCGTCCGAAAGCCTGTTTGATACCAAGATGGGCCTGGTGCACTCGCCGGGCGGGGGTCGTTACTATGCAGGAGTTTGGACAAACGACCAGGTCGAATACGCCGGACCTTTCTTTCCGTTTCTGGGCTATACATCCGCCAACCAGGCATCGCTGAATGCCTATCGGCTTTTCGCCCGGCTCATGAAACCCGACTACGGGCGGATTTGGGCCTCGCTGGAAATGGAAGGCGATCTTCCCTGCTGTTCCAAGGACCGGGGCGATGCGGCCATGTACGCCTACGGAGCGGCCCGATTCAGCCTGGCCGCCGGCGATCCCGCCATAGCCGCTGAACTCTGGCCCGCCATCAACTGGGCGCTGGAGTACTGTCGGCGCCATACCAACGCGGAAGGGGTTGTGGAGTCGAAAACCGACGAGATGGAAGGGCGACTTCCTGCCGGTACGGCTAACCTCTCTACGTCAGCCCTGGCGTATGGCGCATTACGGTCAGCCGCAAACCTGGGACGTGCACTTGGCCACGCCGATACTGCCCAGTTGTACGAGCGCCGAGCAGATACATTGCATCAGGCCATTGAAAACTACTTCGGAGCCGATATTCAGGGATTTCACACCTATCGGTATTTCAAAGAACACCAAACCCTGCGTCACTGGATTTGCCTGCCTTTGACCATGGGTATTCTGGACCGGAAAAAAGGAACGATACAGGCGTTGCTCACGCGGCTATGGACACCCGAAGGGCTGGCGGTCGAAGCGGGAGACCCGCAAATCTGGGACCGGGGAACGCTGTACGCGCTACGCGGAATATTCATGGCTGGCGAAACCGAAACTGGCCTGTCCTACCTGCGTACCTATACGCGACAGCGCTTGGTGGGCAATCACGTTCCTTACGCCGTAGAAGCATCACCCGAAGGCGGTCAGGCGCATTTGTCGGCCGAGAGCGCGCTATATGGCCGCGTCATTACCGAGGGTTTGTTTGGAATTTTGCCTACGGGGTTTCAGTCGTTTACGTGTCTGCCCCGGTTGCCCGCTGCCTGGCCGGAGATGCGTCTGTCGGGTATGAAGGCGTTTGGCCGAGACTCGGACGTACTCGTTGTGCGTAGTGGTGACCAGATCCGGCTGGTAGTCAGCCAGCAAAACCGCATTATTTTTGACAAGACCAATCCAGCAGATACCGCATTTACGGTGCAGTGGTAATAAAAGAATCCACTCTCCTCAATATGTGCTACCAACGCATCACTACCCAGACCCTCCCAGACGGCCGAGTATAAATGTGGATATTGTAACTCCAGATTGTCTAGAAGAAATAATAATGAACTAGAAAACAGCAATCTGAGTGGCGTTATGGCTTTGACGGAATAGGTTCCTGTTCTATTGTATTATATGTATCAATAAAAATTACGTCAGGTATTTGCAAAACTTTTTACTGTACTGGTCATCGTCGGGCAATTAAGCAGTTCTTAGCCGCAACGGCCCGCCGATTTTGCCACCTCATTAGCTGATAAACTTGCCCAAATCAATATACCCGAGGGCTTTACAGTGGAAGTGGCCGCCGGGCCGGATCTGTTCAATTTTCCGATGCTTGCGAGCGTCGACCAAATAGGCCGAATATTTTTATCGGCCATGTCTATGAGAACACACAGGAAGCGCTCGGCAATCCACAGTTCCGCATCAAAGTGACCGATACTAACGGCGACGGAAATACGGTAAAAGCACCTACCTAAACGTCATCAAGCATATTTATGACAAAGGTATCGGGGTTTTGTGAGATGGAGCGCAGCCTGTGTCAGCCGGGTAAGGCAGGTGCCGAGCTCGCGCTGAAAGCCCACCGAACTAATGATGTTTCGTAAAGTATGACACCCAAAACCGGACATTCCAGCTTAAGCATACCCCGCCGGGAAGCTGTGCAAACCCTGCTACTGCTGATCGGGGGAGCTCTCTCGCTGCCCGTTCGGGCGGCGTTGCTGCGCGAAACGGGCAATAGTAATCCAGGCTTGTTTTCTTCCGAAGAACTAACCCTCATCACGGAACTGACCGAGGTAATCATACCCACCACCAACACGCCCGGCGCCAAGGTTGCGGGCGTAGGTGAATTTGTTAGCTACGTCATCGGACACTGCACCGACACTAAACAACAGGAAGCCTTCCGGCTGGGTTTGCAGCAGACCGACGCGCTGAGTCAATCGGGATACGATAAAAGATTTGTGTTGCTTGATGCTGCGCAAAAATTCGGCATTATGGATCAGATAGCGCATCAGGAGAAAGCGTTTTTTGCCATGTTGCGCGAGTTAACGATTGTGGGCTATTTCACCTCCGAAACGGGTGCTACCCAAGCCCTTGACTACATAGCAATTCCAGGTCGTTTTGAAGGCGATATACCCCTAAAACCAGGCCATCGCGCTTGGGCAATTTAAATATGAATCTGAACATTGATGCTGAAAAAGACCTGCGCTACGATGCTATTGTAATTGGCTCTGGCGTGAGTGGCGGGTGGGCGGCCAAGGAGTTGACCGAAAAGGGACTGCGCGTACTGATGCTGGAACGGGGTCAACCGCTTGAACACGTAACCGGCTACACTGAGGCCATGAAAACACCCTGGGATGGCAACGAAACCAAACGTTTAGATGGTCTTGCCAGAAAATACCCGCAAAGTCCGCAGGATGCAGGTGTTGGCAATAGTGCACCCAGCTACTGGATGCCTAATGCCAGCACCTCGTACCGGCAGGAGAAGCCGTTTCGCTGGATGCGCCCTAACATTGTAGGTGGAAAATCGATAATGTGGGGAAGGCAGTCCTATCGTTTCAGCGACATCGACTTTGAAGCCAATGCCAAAGAAGGGATTGGTGTGGACTGGCCCATTCGCTACAAAGATATTGCTTCCTGGTACTCCTATGTGGAAAAAATAGCGGGCATATCGGGTGAGAAACTGGGCCTGCCCCAACTCCCCGATGGTGAATTTCTGCCACCAATGGATATGTTTTTTATCGAAAAAGAAGTGCGGAAACGCATTGAGAAAAACTTTCCAGGCCGGGTCATGACAGTGGGGCGTTCGGCCAATCTATCCAAAGTCAATAAAACTCATCTCGACAACGGGCGGACAGCCTGTCAGTACCGGGATATGTGCAGCCAGGGCTGTCCGTTTGGCGCGTATTTTAGTACACAGTCATGCACGCTTCCCCCTGCCGTTCGCACCGGGCGGCTTACTCTCCGGCCCGATTCGGTAGTGGCCGAAATCCTGTATGATGCCCAGAAGCAACGTGCCACGGGTGTTCAGGTGGTGGATGTCGTTACGCTAGAAAGCCGACAGTATTATGCCGAGATAGTTTTCGTATGTGCGAGTGCTATGGCGTCTACGGCTCTGCTGCTCAACTCGGTATCCAACCGCTTCCCGAACGGCTTGGGCAACGATTCGGGTCAGTTAGGGCATAATCTTATGGACCACCATTTTCAGATTGGTGCGTATGGGAATCTGGAAACCGGGCAGGATCGGTATTTCTACGGGCGACGGGCCAATGGCATCTACATTCCCCGGTATCGCAACATTGGTACTGACAGGCGCGATTACCTGCGTGGCTTTGGTTATCAGGGGGGCGGTAGCAGGCAGGGCTGGCAACGACGGGTGGCCGAGATGGCCTTCGGGGCCTCGCTCAAAAACGAACTGACCCACCCGGGCTTGTGGACCATGGGGCTTGTAGCTTTCGGAGAGCACTTGCCTGACTTCAAAAATCGGCTGTATTTGGATAAAAATCAGCCTGACAAGTGGGGAATGCCTACGGTCGTATTCGACGCGGAGTTTGGCGATAACGAAAAAAAAATGCGGGTTGATATGCTGAACGATGCCAAAGAGATGCTCGAATCGGCAGGATTGTCCGACGTCGGCGGGTACGATAATGATACTGCGGTAGGAGGCGCCATTCACGAAATGGGTACCGCCCGAATGGGGCACGACCCTAAAACGTCAGTGCTGAACGGATATAATCAAGTTCACACATGCAAAAACGTGTTCGTGACCGATGGAGCCTGCATGGCCTCCTCGTCCTGCGTGAATCCATCGCTGACCTACATGGCCCTGACGGCCCGCGCAGCAAACTATGCGGTGCAGGAGCGGAAAGCCAAACGTTTGTAAGAATAGTATTGGCTGAGTGCAGGAAAGGTGTTTTGTTTTTATATGTAAACTGAATTTTGTTTATGCTTTCTGACGGAGTTCATCCCTCTTTATCCCGGCGAGCGTTTGCCAAAAAGCTGGCGGTGGGCGTTGCTTCGCTGGCTGCTTTGCCAGTATTAGGCGAGCCAGCGACAAAACGAATCGATCGGTTTGGGTTTATTGCTGGTATTGTCAGCAAAGAGTTAAAACAGGATTGGCGGAGCACACTCAAAAAAGCAGTTGACTACGGATTCAGCGAGATAGAAACTGGTAGCATTTACGGTGATTCAGCGCCTGCTTTTCTTAGTTTTTGCTCTCAGATTGGATTGAAAGTAATTGGTGGGGGCGGCTTTTCTCTCTCCGTAAATCCTAACAAAATAGGGCCAAAATTAGACAATTTGAACGCTCTGAATGCCAGATACGCCGTGGTTTACTGGCCCTGGTTAGTTAGTGGGCCATTCACATTATCTGACTGTCAGCGCAGTGCCGAACTGCTCAATAAACTGGGTGAACAATGCAAGCAGCGGGGCCTCACGTTATGCTGGCACAACCACGATAAAGAGTTTATCGCGATGGAAGCCGGGTTGCCTTTCGATTATCTGATGGCCTATACCGAGCCTGATTTGGTGAAGTGTGAAATGGACCTGTACTGGGTTGCCAAAGGGGGAGCAGATCCGTTGGCTATGCTCCGCAAATACAGCGGTCGCTATACAATTCTTCATGTCAAGGACATGGCTCTAGGACCGGAACAGAATTTCGCCTGCCCCGGCAGTGGCATTATCGACTTCAAACACCTGATTGCCGAAGCGTGTAAACAGGGTATCCGGCACTTCATGGTGGAGCGGGATAATGTTGTTGATGGCCTGACCTGTTTGCAGACAAGCGGTGAATATCTACGTCGGTTACGGTTCTGAAAGATCTGTAAGTTCGGGGTTGATAATATAACCATACGACTTTACCAGTTAGTATATCCTCCTTCTTTGTTCCTGCATAGAGTAAAGTACATTCATTCATAAATCAAGGGTAAAAAAAATGACCGACAGCTTAAATGCCCGGACTCTTGTTGACCTCAAAGCGCTATACTGACTCTGGTGCGCCCGCTTATCAGCCGCGGTGTTCAGCTATCAGGCTCCCGAATTTAAAAATTAGTTCAGCTTGAATCCTAAATGCTGGATAGAAGCCCAGCCGATGGGTAATAGGCGGATAGGGCCTATGGTATTTGAGGTGTAAATCGAGAGCATCCAGCTCAACTGCGAAACCCTCTTGGAAGGTTACCGCTACGACAATGCTACCCGCGGCTGCTAAGGCGCTGCCGGAAGTACAGGGGCTGATGTTTGCCGGCGATAACGATGCGGCCCAAGCCCTGCCCAAAAAAAACATGATGGGGCTCCAGTTAGGATCAGCCCTGTCAAAGACTAGGAGATCCGATGATCGAGCGTTCCTGCACCGATCATATCCACAAGATCTGTTTAACCGTAATTGTCTACCCAAAACGACTTTTGAACTAATAAGATAATCGAACCGCGAGTATCTATTCCCTTTCAATAAGCCTAATGCCTTTTTTATCAGGTGTTAGCTCGTAATTTTCCTTTGGAATGAAGTATTCCCCATTTTTATCACGGACAAACTGACGAGTAATAAAATTCCATCTTTTTTCAGCCAGATCTATCTTTTCCTGATCGGCAATAGCATCTTTGATTACAATAGTGGCCAGGCAGCATAATATGAAACCAGCAAAAATTAGGCTTACTGCTACTATGTGCTGAGCGATACCAGTGGATAGGTTCCCCCACCAAATTGTCCAGGCAGAAGCATTATGCGCGTAGTGGTTGTTATAGGTGACCGGTTTAATGGATTGGTTCACCTTGGCAGCTGCCTGTTCGATCGTGTTGACAGATTGCTCGACGGCCAACATCAGCGGTACAAGCTCAGGCTCGATCTGTGTTTCTGAAAGGTTGAAGCGGAGCGCCAGCCTGTAGCGCTCCGTAGTTATATTTGCATGTCTTTCCATCAGCTAATAATTTCCTGTATTTCCTGCTGTTTTTTGCGGTACATGATCCTGGACATCATACCCAGGGATGCCGGGTCTGGATCAGGCTGGCTGATCAGGTCTATTATTTCGGTAACAGCCCCACCACTACCCAGGTCGCCAAACTGTTTGCAATCTATCCCAAGCTCTTCTAGTTTCTTGACGGCTTTTTCAGCAGTTTCAGTACCTCCAAAAGTGCCCATATTGACCACCATTGATATAGGGAACTGTCCGGCAATTCCAGTAGACACCGCGTTGTAATAATTTACGCACGAAGCCAGGGCATCACGGCCGGCAACTATGACAAATAAACGCAGCATGGTATCCTTATCTGAGAGTTCCCGGCGCAGTTCATCAGCCAGGGCATCTTCTTGTAGCAGGCGTAAGAATTCGGCCGATTCGGGTGCGCCGAAATCAATGTAATAATTTTCAGACTTTCCACTAGCCAGCTTATCAAGAAGGTCAACGATCTTCTCCCGTTCCATTTTCTTATACTCGTTGAGTATCGGGAAACTCCGGACGCGTTCTTTGCCCACTATTGCGCCCAGACGTCCTATGGATGTGCCAGTTGATTCGTCCAGGTCAATGAAATTTGTTTTCTGTTCTTTCTGGTTTTGTGCTACAAACCATATAAACAAAGATTTCCCTACGCCACCTTTTGACTGTAGAACCAGATTAATTTGCTTCATGCTAACAGTTATTAATATAGTACAATGATCAGAAATCAGTAAAATCGATTCCTAGATCTTTCTTCCGTTTTGGTTCTTTAGTAGCGTTCTCAACAATTTTACCCCAATCTTGTTCAGGCAGGGCAGGAGGGAGGGGCGCAGGATGCAATGGTTTGCTCACGGGCGAGCCTGGTGCAGCTACCAGCGGGTTGAGCTGGGCAGCGTGCTTATTCTTCCGCCTTCTTTTTAGGTTATAGATGGCATCTTCTGTGATGTCAATACCCAGCTCATCCTTGACCTGACGGGTTATGATCTGTGCCGGAATGTCAAAGAGGTAATCGCCATAAAACCTTGCTAATAGATCAAAGCGACCTTTCAGCTTCATTTCAAATGCCTGCAAGACATATTTCTTATCCATAAGACAACAAAGAGACATTTAATAGACAACTTTAAAACGAAAATAGACCAAAAATTTATAATTTTCAATAATTAACGAAGAAAAAAGTAAAAAGGGGGTTAGTTGGCCTTATATTCGTGCGTTTGTTGTTTGTGGCGAAGTAAAGCAAGCCATGTGTTTGTATATACAAGTTTTACACTTCGCTTTAAACCCGCATCTCCAAACACACCGGTCGTGCCTCCCTTGACTTGCCGGGGCGTTGCCCCAAACCCTAGTGTCACGGACACCTTTTTATACTTTACGCTATGGAAGACAATGAGAAGAATCCGCATTATGAAGCCCGCAAGGCCGGTGCAGCCAGACGGGAAAACAAAGGTAAAATGATCCCTGTCCGGGTGACCGAGCAGGAGCATGCACAGATCAAAGCCAACGCGATCCTTGCCGGCCTGAGCGTATCAGAATACCTGCGCCGGCTGAGCACCGGTCACCAGGTGCAGGCGCGGTTTGAGAAGGAAGAAAAGCGCAACTTGCAAGGCATTGGCACTAACCTCAACCAGCTGGCAGCATATGCGAACAAAGGTTTCTTCTATGAGAAACCTTTGCTTGAAGTTTTGGAGCAACTTAAAAAAATACTAAAAACATGATCGCCAAAACTTCGATCGGCTCTAATTTTTCAGGAGCGATCCATTACGGCGCGGGCTACACCGTTGAAAGGAAAGAGGTGATGGGCAAGTCCGATCTCCTGATGACGCACAACGTGGTTTCCCGCGATCCGGAAGGCATCGCCGCCGAGATGCAGCAGGAGGCGTCATACAGCCGGTGCAAGACACCAGTGTGGCATTCGTCGATCAGCTGGAAGCCGGAAGAGAAGCCCACGCGTGAGCAGATGATCGAGACGGCCAACCGGTACTGCCAAAAGATGGGGGCAGATCCGAAAGACCACCAGATTGCCGTCTACGAGCATCACGATAAACCCCACCAGCATATCCATGTTTACATCAACAGGGTGCCGACCGATGGGAGCAAAGCGCTGGAAACTTCTCACAACTATGCGCGCAATGTTCGGATCTGCAAAGAGATCACCCAGGAACTTGGGTTCTCCAACCTGGAAAAGCTACAAGAAGGAAAACTGCGCCATGTGGCCGTTAATCAGGAGAAAGCGCAGAAGGCGGTCAACCTTGCAATTAAAGTTGCTTTAAAGGAGAAATCCGGAACTTCGGATGACATGGAGCGGCGGTTGGAAGAAAAGGGGATCGAGTGCAAGTATAAAGTAGAAGAAGGGAAGCTGAAATATTCGAGTTACAGCTACCAGGGCGTGCCCATCAAAGGTCAGGACGTTGGTTTCACCGCGAAACAATTACAAGCCAGGCTGGATAAAAATCTGGAATTGAAAAATGAGCAGCAAATCAAACCAGAACAGGAGAACAATCAAAAATGCAGGCGCGGGATGCGTTTTTGAATCTGTCAGTTTAAGGTAAGCTATGATGGCTGCTGTGATTGTAGGAAGAAACTTTAGAAGGTGAACGGCCAGGTCACCAACGGCATCAGTACCATAACCTTTATAGGGGATTCAGTGAGATTAAGATATAATTAATTTGATGTGTTAAAAATTGATGTACGAATCCGGGATCATTTCATTGCTAAACTGTTGGATACTTTGGTAAGTATGAAAAGGCAACATCGCCATTAATAATCGATAAAGCCTATTACTAATGAGTTAGTTGTATGCATTTCTTCTATAAGGATTCCTGAGATAATCCCAGAAACTATAAATCCGCTGGTCATGAAATAAATGTCTGATCGCATCCATCCAGCCCTGTTTTACCAGCTCTTTATTTGTGAGCTGTAACTGTTTTTGCGTTACGAAATTTATTTCCTAACGCAAAAAAATGACCGTTACTTACAAAACGACTTTCCTGATTAACTTAAATTCATCAGCAGCCAACACATCCAATTTTCCATCAGTTGCCATCACGATCTGATCCCGAAATTTCTTAACGCGGGAAAGCATTGGTTCTATGATTGTATTGCTATGGCCGATGAAATCATAAAGGTCTTGATGGCTGGCTGGCAATTTATAGCCTCGTGAGCTGCTTGCTATCAGAACGCCGGCATCCCGTAATGGTGCAATCACTTTTGTTTGAAAATAATGCAGGGAAACATTCTTTCCTCTTCTGGCCCGTACATGCTCGATCAGCTCAAAGCTGGTAATGTAACGGGTAGGATTGATATGTTTAAAATGAAATAATAGGTAGCCTAAACAACTTATCTGATCAATGGCTTGCTGGGCCCGGTCGGATGATTTTCGGTTAAAAAAGCCATTCGCCAATTTGATACTTAGCTCTGCCAGGAGCGGGTCGTAGCTAGGGCCGGGTTCAGGCTTGTTTGCCAGGGTATGTTCGAAAGTATCCGGCCAGAACTTCACACTCAAGACCTTGCTTTTAAGGATTTCTATAAAATCACCACGCTGGTCAGTGATCACTGTTTCATCGTAGCATCGCGCCAAAGTCTCAGCGATAAAACTGGCCGTTTGCACCATTAAGGTTTCCTGAATTGCGGCAAAACCAAAATCAGATTGATTGAAGAGGTTTGATATGTGGTTCTGCTGCACATAACCAATAAACCCTTTCATAAAGCTTTCGTCCATTGGTAGGCTTATGGACATTTCAAGGTCAGGGTAGATACTGTATAGCTCCCGATCAGTTAAACCATGAAGGAATTTAAAAAGCGAACCTTTAAAGTGTAAGCCCTGGCCGACCAGCTGACGTTTGTCGACAATGATGGCAATGATTTTGAAACCGATCTCATCAAGATCTTCCAGGATTTGCTTCCTTTTTTCATGATCATTGCCTACTGCTTCCGAACCGATACTGGCACCACCAAAATAACGGGTCCTAACCGCTTCGAGAATGGGTATTATCTCCGGCAAATCAGACTTGTTTACCAATAAAGCAGTGACAATAAAATGAGTTGAAATAGATTCTACCTGCCCTTGCTTTTTGAAATCAAGTTCACTGTTCCCCCATTCACTCAGGTAGGCAATTTGATTTTGCATAGAAATTAAAAGCCGTAACCCTGGGCCTGTTTAACCTGAATTACGGCAAATTTGACGATTACATATTATTCTGATGCTCCTTGCCGAGTTTTTGGTTTCCGGCCACGCGGCTTACCAGTATAGGGGACCTTTTCCACAGGTGTTTCAGCTGATATCGCCAGAGCGTAACCAACTGCCCCTTCATGGCTGAAAATAGAAGCCATAAACGTGTATTTTTGTGCGGTATAGTCAATTCCTCCCTTCAAAAGTATCACCTCTAATGGTAATGAATATCCGCGACCGGTCCGAACAATGGCAAAAGCACTTTCCAGATCAGTTGAGATAAGGTACAGGTTTTTGATTTTGCGTTTTCCCTGGTCGGTACCAACCCGAAATTTTGTGTTTTCAGGATCTATACCTAATTCCTCAATTGTTGATGAGGGGAATACAATTTTTCCAGCATTGGAAATGTATCCGGTTGGCAGGGATTTCGGCTGAACCTTCTCTTTGATGATCGGTTGGTTTTCTTTGGGTGAAAAAAAACGGATGTCTTTTGATGCCATGTTATATTGCGTTAATGGAATTTAGTAAACGCAATATAGCATTAGATTAAGAAATGAACCCAAATAGCTGGCTAGATCTTATTTTTGGTTCAAACATCCAATGAGGAGAGGAAAATACTGGGGTTACGACAACCTATTTAACATAATGAAAGTTATACAACAAAATATTATTTGGTTTTAATCAACCATCGTCTTGTCAGGCATCTGTCATCAGTGGAATTAAGTGCAGAGAATACCACACCGTTCAGATACGGTTAACACGTTAATTGAAGAGATCTACCAAAGGGAGATTTCTCGATTTCACCCAGCTTGACGATCATAGGCTAGGATTGCTTAGAAGGGGGAGATATTGCGTTAAGATAGGTATTGGACGTTCTGATCTCGGCATTGTTATAGATAGCCACGCCAAGCAATCAAAGAGAACTGTGTTCTTAGTGACCTTTGTCCAACTCTCCAAATCTTTACCTGATTGCGAATTCTTGGCCTTGTAAGCACCGGTACCATCACCTAAGTCAACTAAAAAACCCTTGTTTATAACAAACACCGCATCGATAGTGTGTGGCTCTTGAATTTGATTTTTTTTACAGAAGGCCAATATGTTTTGGTGTATTCTATCAAGACTTAACTGAGATTCAAAACAAAATAAAAAATATGGCGGGTGTCGCCCAAATCGTTGTGCATCACTAGGTTTCGCAGTCACAGTTTTCCCCAAGGGATCATTCATTTGTAAGCGTTTAAATTTCACAGCGCTCTTTAGTGCTTTCGTAAGTTCGCCTGACGTAAGCTTACTTTTTATTTCACCGGCGGCGGTAACTCCTTCGATGAAAAACAATCCTGCCGCGTTAGATGAAAATGTAAATGGATGATCTTGGTTAATAATTACGACATCCGCTTGCCCGCTACGATTGCCATATGAGTCAATAATTTCACCCTGCCCGACTCCATGACTTAGAGAAATATATTGCCTGATAAACTCCAAAAATGCCTTTTCTGTGCCTGTGCCCTTAATTCCAGAATGTCGAAACGTGGCTCGCAATCTAGCTAACTCGCTCTGCATTTGAACTTCCTGCACATCGATTACTTCTCTCAACATATTTCGTTACTGATTTGCAACTCCGAAATTGCAGAAAGTAAATGAATATTCCCGATGAAATATTGATGTTTAAAGGGGACGAGAAGCGTAAAAAGATTAAAAATCGCTTTTCTCTCAAGCGGGACCCCACCGCGCACTGTAAATTTTTGAAATTGCACTTGCTCGGGCTGTCTCCATATGTGAGGAATTGGTCTGCCGCCGACTACTTCAAGGTCGAAAGGCTCTCAGGCCATCTGATCATTGATTAGGAGGTGTCTTACCTTTTATCATATAGATGACATCGAGCAACGGCCCATTATGCTGTTTAGCCCATTCCGGCATCAATTTCACCCATATCCTCGCGAAACGCGCCAAATGCTTTAACTCAACCGGCTCTCTGTCCAGTATTTCAAACCGCACTGTTCTATTGAACACATGGTAATTAATTATATTGAATAGCTCTTGAAAATTAAGAAGCACCCTCCAAGCGACTTCATAAGACAATGCAACATCTTTGAGATCTCGGTTGAAGTCTCTGTGGGCGAAATGTTTATCACGAAGGGTTCTAAACGTATCGCCAACTTCATTTTCGATTTCTTTCAGCCAATCAATCGCTTTACCCACTTCTACCTTTGAGTTTTCATTTGTCCAGTTTGTATTCGGATCCAGCAAAAATTTCGTGGCCAAGGTTCTAAGATGGTGATGTTCTTTCTCAAATAAAATCATGCAAATCTGAAGAACAAACAATTGAAAAAAATACACGTTGCTTCTACCCAGCAGGTCATTATTTCCATTGAATGCTCGCCGATAAATTTGGGAATTTTCTCCAAGGAAACTTCGGATATCACTTTTCAACTGCTCACAGCGAGCAAGTATTTGAGCTACTTCAGCAAACTTCTTTTCTTTGTTGGTTACCATGATGGCATTCGTGACGAATAGTCGGTACACCGTACAGATGTGAATCAAATTGTGTTGCAAATAAAAAATGAACTACAAGTTTTATCTCGTAAGTGCTAAATTTTCAGGACTCCAGAAGTTGGGAGCGAACCAACGACCAGTACGGTACTATGGCGCCGTTAGATAAACTACGGATTGATTATGAATACTTTAAAGCAGTTACAAGAAAAAGTGAGTCATAAATTCCGCTATTCTTCTTTCTGTAATTTTTCAATCTCCTTGTTCATCTCATCAATCAATTGTTTCTCACTCGGAAGATACAGTTTGTACTCACTAGCAATAATTGTCTTATTATTTTCAGGTAGTGAGATCTTGACCACTGCATTATTCTTGTCTGCACAGAGAAGTATTCCGATAGTTGGGTTCTCAAAATCTCTCTTTTCATAACGGTCATAGTAGTTCACATACATTTGAAGCTGACCTATGTCCTGATGGCTAAGCTTTGTCGTTTTGATCTCGATGATCACAAAACACTGTAAAAGCCTATTATAGAAAACCAGGTCGACGAAAAACTCATCTCCTTCAATATGAAGTCTTTTTTGCCTAGCGACGAAAGCAAAACCATTGCCCAATTCTAATAAAAAGTCGTGAAGATGAGTGATGATAGCTTGTTCTAAATCCTTCTCGTAATAAGAGGATTCCCTTTTCAGGCCCAAAAACTCTAGGTACATTGGATCTTTGATGATCTCTTTCGCGTCAGATGGGTTTTGTTCGCTTCGGGCAACAGCCAGAACACTATTACGGTCATTACTTAACAGCAGGCGCTCCCATAAGCTACTGTTGATCTGCCTTTCAAGCTGACGAACCGTCCAATTATTTTTGACTGTTTCCGCAATGTAAAAATCCCTTTTATCCTGCGAGTCTAATCTTATTAGCAACTTATATTGACTCCAACTCAATTGCGAATACAGTGTATTCGCAATTGGGAACTGACGATAAAACTGCCTAAAAAGCTCAATTTGTCGTTTAGAAAATCCACTGCCGAATTCCGGTTCTAGTTGTTCAGCAATAAGTTGCGTTAAGTATAGACCGTATTCGGCTCTGTCCTTCCCCACTTGCTCTTCTTCGAATATTCGTTGCCCAACACGCCAGTACATCAAAGTGCGCTCAAGATCGACCGCACGAATGGCTACTTCTTTGGATGATTGGATTATTGCCTTGATATCGGCGATTAGGGATTGCTCAATTTCCATTTTGTTGTTGTCTGCGCACTTAGTCCTGATAATTAAATATTAGAATTGGGGACATATCACCGGCGAGATGCTAAATCCTGATCCCAAATTGTCGGGCAACACCTGATATACGTAGCCTGTATGATACCATCTCGGTGGTCGCATTATAGTATTCAGCCATTTGCTCAACAGACATATTCTTTTTAACCGCCCAGACAAGCCCCTTTCTGGTGATTTGTAATGATGCTCCCAAATAACCCGCTTCAGATTCATGTAACGGATCGTAAGAGCGAAGAAAGGGTAATTCAGCAAGGATGGCATCGCTTCTGAAAGTGTGCCCCCGTATTACATGGGCCAGCTCGTGCATTATTGTACTTTGTTGCCTGCCAAATGGCTCACCGGAATTGTAAATAATAATCTTTTCACCAAAAGAATTAACGAGGTACAAGCCAGACCACCCGGTCAGCCCCACCAGCACAGTTGGATCAAAACCGTAATCACTGGCCGTGCAGACACTAACACCCAAGTGATTGGCCAGTTTAAATCCACACAGATGCCCACATGGATGGATACTTAGTTCTTTCCGAAAATTCTCTGCCAGATTTTCCGCTACGGTCGAATAACCCTTGGGCAAGATGGTGGTTTTCTTAGTTTTCACTCGCTGTAACTGGACGGGGAGATTTAGATGAAAAAGCTAAATTGACCAGTTGCACCAACATTTGAACTGTATCCGAGGTAAGCTCCCTGTCAGCACGTAAATGTGCAATGATTGTCTGCTCAGTAGATGGGGGCCGAGCGCCATCCGACTCGGTCTGGATTACAAAAGTGTCAGTAGGCACTTGTAACCATTTACAAATTTTTATAAAGGTATCTACATCCGGCACCTTACCCTGTTCTATACGAGATAGTGTAGCAACACTAACATCGCCAATAGCCTCCGAGACGCTTCTTAGGCCACTTTTGCCCCGCTTGTCTTTTAACATGCTGGCAAGTAAATCTGTATTTAACGTCGTGCTCATAAGTAAAACTTTGTATCACTCATGAAAATTCTGATTTAAATTTCTTATGCATGGAACAATCCGGTAATGAAATTCGTTTCATTTGAAAGAATCTTGCGCTATATTCTCACGCAAGAGACAATATTAGAAAATTATCAACTAATACTATGCCAATTGGTGAAATTATATCCGGTGTATTAATGAGCCTAGCAACAAACAAGCTAGAAGCGTTCATTGATGAAAAGATTCCGAGAGGTAATAAATTCAAACTTTGGCTTGCCAGCCTGAAAAAGGGGGGCCGGCCAACATTCGTACGAAATTTCCCATCAACCCTGACTAGACTCATTTTCTAAAAGTTCAGCGAGTTCCAGGCTAACCAGGTTGCGTAATGTTTTTTCGGAAAAATCATACTCTCCCTGAAAATTTATATGCTTCCAGCTTAGTGGAGCTGTATCAGGAAGACAAGATAGCATCTCAGCCCTCTTTTCCGGACTGGCTTCCCGTAGCTTTTGTGTAATATGGAGCATATTCCAGCAAGTCATTGCATTGATCAGTAGCTGTTTACTACGTGCCATTACCAACAGGTCTTCTTTTGAGGAATATCGGATTAGCCCGTTTTTACCTAAATTCAATTCACCGGCGAGCTGATGCATATTTTCGATTTTAGTAAGCTGGTGATTCACCCTTCGCCTAGTTTCTTCCTCGTGCATGTACTGAAACAAAAATGTTGTCTTTACAATCCGGCCCAATTCCCTCAGGGCACGGTAAACCGGATGATAGCTGGAGTAAGACGTGAGCCGTCTGAGCAATGTTGAAGGCAAGGCATGGTTCAGCTTTATAGTGACCATAAAGCGCTGGATCGTGTCCCACTGCTCTGCAATGATCGCGGTATTGACAACGCCACCGGTTTTAAAGGCATACCCTTCCTGTGGTACTACGGGTATGCCCGGCATACCGTAAAGAGTAGCAAGATGGAAATCCTTGATACGCGGTTGAAAAATCATTGCCTGCAAATGGGTCACAGCAAAATTCAGGTCAGTTACACCATGGGTGTCCGTCGAATGGATTTGCTCCATAGACATGGTTGACGCGTTGTGCAGCAGGCCATCCATCACATACCAGGCTTCATAATCTCCTGATGAAAACATGGTTGTGTAGAAGACAGGATAGGTTTCACTTATAAAGCTGTATATGGTTACTCCCTTGTCTTTGCCAAAATATTTGGCAGAATAATTGGCATGAATGGAATCCGGGGCAAGTGTATATTTCTGGCCATCTGACGCTGACCGGTAAACGGATTCCTGCTCGCGAAAGGATGCAGAAACAGGAAGCAGGTTCATCAGACCTGTAACCCGGTCGTTGGCAAGCAGCACATTTTTTGAGGAAAAATACCAGTTGGTAGCACGTTCAAGGTCGCTAAGCGGTACTGACGATGTCTTGGCCATGTGATGCAATCCAAGATTACACCCCCACCCAATCAATGCAGCCAGATTGACTGTCGTCGGTAATACCTGCTCCTGATTATGCTCCATGCGGTGCTTCAAGGCCTGAGTAAACTGCGTATAACGATCAACGGTATGAAGTACCTCGTAGATAGATACATAGAAGTCTTTGGGATAGAAATCGATGCTGACTGTTTTTTTCTGCTTATTGGGCGTTACAAAACGAAGCCCTCCCTTCTTGCGTTTGCGCACAAATAGGTTCTCACCGGTGTTAATTGCTTCCAGTGTTTGGGCCATCTGCTCCTTAAACCTGGTTTCAAGATCAGTCCGAAGTGTTGGCCAGCTTTCCAGTGAACGCAATCCTGCCCGTTCCAGTAATGTCTGCTTCTGTGATTGCCAGGTAACTTCATCAATCAGATAATCTTCAAAAGCCTTGTGTGTATGTGAAGTCCGGACGGTGATGCGCGCACCTTTTAACTCTTCCATCACATAGCGGGCAAGCAGCACCCGGTACAGGGCCAGATCCGGAACCGTCTGTAAGACTGAATGGCGCTCATCGCGTGTAAGAAAGTCAACGGGCAGATCTGTTATTTTGCTAATCTGACTTATATTCCCTGCTTTTTGCTGATAAAATGACAAAGCCTTGATGACCTGATTGTCCGGATGCTGCGCCCGGAACTCCAGGTGTCGCATGATATCGGCAACCCGGTTCATAAGGCTTCGGGACTGTTCACTGAGTGCTTGGTATAGATATGCCCCTTGCTGTTGTTTGACAGTCTGTTTATGAAGTTTTTCAACAGAGGGTACCAGCTTGAGAAATCCGTCCAAAGAATCCGCTTTCATTAACTGCATCCAGCCAGTATACTTTTCTTCATGCGTCTGATCAAGGGAGAAAGCTACTTTCTGTATCTGACGGACAAAATCGGCTTGTGCAAGGTAGCTTGTCAAAATTGCGTCTACATTGGCCAGGTTCTCGTGCTGATCGGCCAGCATGCGGGCATCCCTTTTTTCTTCTGCCTGTGAACAGGCCAGGTTGGTTGATTGTAAAAATGTTTGTAAAAGAATGTCACTTACATGAAAGTATTGATAAGAGACAAAGCTACAAAGGATCAGATATTTACGTAACCGCCGTTTAACCTGAAAAATCTCTGCCCGCAACACATATTCTGCATAATATTCTATCATTTCCTCGGACAGATCAAGCCTGGTCAAAAGTGGTAGTATGATGTGATAACGCCTTTTAAGGTCTTTGAGCAAATCCAGATTATGCCGGATCACGCCCAACTGCAAAAGTTCCTGAGCACTTTTAAGCTTGGCCAGTTGGTGAATGCTGCGTCCGGATGCGTCCGGAGGCAATTTTTCGAAAAGTTCGTTCAAATTTATAACCTGGTCCTCTGTAATGGATTGTTCAATAATGTGGTCTAACCGCTGTTCAGAATCACGGACTCCCTGGCTGATCGTCTCACAAAGTGCATGGTAAGTTGGAACCTCAATCCGGTGCGCTCTCATAAAAGCGCATAATGCCCAGAAAACCCGCTCCGGGTGAACTTGACGTTCTACTAGGTGTAAGGCTTCCTTTTGTACCATCACTTTATGTGCTCCCCCAAAAGACGAAAAGCCTAGCGCCTGCCGTATGAGCTGACGGTGGCGGCCCAACGTACTACTACGGTAATTGTTAAAATCAATTCCTGACTGGTCAATGCAAAGCTGATCAGCAACGAAGAAGATATCTGATTTAGCAAAAGTGACCGTTTTAAAAAACCTTCCTGATGCCTTAAAATAGCCCCACTGCATCATAAAGCCGATCCGGTTAATGGGTGTCTCGAACCCATCAAACTGATCTTGCATCCAGTCAGGCACCTCAAAGAAATAAATTTGTTGTTGCAGATTCAGCTGGGGTGGGCGCTCAAATTCCCGCCGGGCAACGGGATCCAACACATCTAAACGGGCCATAAGCAGAGTAAAGAAAACGAGGGTTTGTTTAACGGGCAGCGATCGAGACACAGAAGGCTGATAAGTGCGCATAAAATAGTAAATAAACTTGGTAAATAAATCATCGTAAAGTATATTGATGGCTTATCAAGTTTTTTTACCAAATATGCTTATTGGATACGCCAGGGTTTCGACCCACGATCAGCAGCTGGACGCCCAGGAAGATTTACTGCGTGCAGCCGGTTGTGAAAAAATATTGACCGACAAAATCAGCGGCACAGTAACGGAACGGTCCGGGTTAAACGAGATCAAGAAGTTTCTTCGCACCGGAGATACATTGGTGGTTTGGCGGCTGGACCGGTTGGGGCGTTCATTGAGAGACTTGATTGACTGGGTGGCCTACCTGGAAAACCAAGGTGTAGCATTGCGTAGCCTGCACGAATCCATTGATACATCCACTTCGACAGGCAAATTGGTATTTCACCTTTTTGGGGCATTGGCAGAATTCGAACGTAACCTGATCCAGGAGCGTACGATGACCGGACTGTCAGCTGCCCGTGCACGAGGCCGATTAGGCGGGCGCCCAAAAATACTTAATGCAGATAAACAGCAGCTGGCCGTCCAGCTTTACGAAGCAAAAAAGACGTCAGTCAAAAAAATATGTGAAATGCTCGAGATTAGCAAGCCAACCCTTTACGCATACATCAGGGCAAGTACGAAACGATAGAATTTCTTTTGTTTAAATTGATATGAAGATATTACTACTACTTCTGGTCTTTTTGACCGGACTGTCTGAAGCTTGTTCACAAACATTGTATAGCAGGTCGTTCGGTAACCCGAAACACCAACCGATTATATTTTTGCATGGTGGTCCGGGCAGCAGCAGTGTGTATTTTGAAGCAACAACCGCAAAGCGGCTAGCCGACAAAGGATTCTTTGTGATCGTTTATGACCGACGTGGAGAAGGTCGTTCGAAGCATAGCAATGCAAGAATGAATTTTGACGAAGCATTTGTTGATTTGAGCAGTATTTATAAAAAGTATAATCTGCGGCATGCCAATCTCATTGGGTTTAGCTTCGGCGGTTTGATAGCAGCCCAATACGCTCAAAGGCATACTGGCATGGTTAAGGCAGTTGTGCTGTGTAGTGCACTTATATCTCAGCAGGAATCGTATGAGACAATAATGAGAAAAACAAAGGTGATTTATGAGCAAACACAGGATACGACCAATTTGAAGGAACTAGCCGCCATTGCCCAACTTGATACCGGGTCTCTTGCATACCGTACATCGGTTTTCAAACATGCGTCAACAAATGGCTTTTTTGCAATCTCTGATCCTGATGAGCTTGCAAAGGGGATTTATGCTACTTATAAAACGGACCCACTGATTACCAGCTATTTAAAAAACGAAATGGCGGTGCATACATTCTGGCAGAATGAGACTCGACATAACATTGATGTAATGCCTATCTTGAAAAGCCTTTGGAAGGGTAACATGCCTATATATGCTTTGTATGGCAAACAAGATGGGCTTTATTCGGACGAGCAAATCGCTGAATTGAAACGCTTGATAGGTGATTCAAATGTCAAATATCTCGATAAATGTTCTCACAGCGTCTTCATTGATCAGCAGGCCTTGTTTTTGTCGGCGCTAAGCATTTGGCTTAAACAAACCAAGTAAGCCACACGCTCATGGGAAATTTCGCACGAATGATGGTGGGCCAGTTGTGCAACGTACTTTCTCCTCTGTTGATTTAATTCCACTATTTCCACCAGCCATTCATTTTTCTTATGTATATAATTTGTCCAGTATGATATGCTGTATGGGCAGACATATTTGCGATTTCAACATTCCAATCGGCTATTTGCTCGTCAGTTGCATTTTTGGTAAGTCTTTCCCATTCGGTTTGAATACTGTCCAATTTGCTCACAGCATTTTGCCAATCTTTTCCATTATTTATTTTAAAAGTTTCTTTGTTTTTGTTTTCATCATTGATATCAGTAACTTTTTCACCTTTAAATGCTTTTAGGTTCAGTTCGTTCCAAAAAATAAGATGCGAAACCAATTCCCCAATTGAATGATTATCCGTGCTGTCTTTCCAATTAGACTGTTCCAAAGTTAGTCCGTCGACTGCTTTTTTTGTAGGCACAAACCATTGTTGATTTGTATGAGCATTTTCCAATTGTTGGACAAGTAATGATTGAATATTCGGCTCATTATTAGTCTTTTTTTCGGAACATCCCGAAATTAAAAACCCTAAAATTATTATCGTTAAAATGTGTTTCATTTTGTTTTTTTAGTATGTTCCACAACTCCTAAGTATACGAAAGTTTTGTCGTACTTTCTGTATTGTTTTGTGCCTTAAACAATATTGCGTTGTACTTTAACTGTCAAACTTTTCGTATTGTCAGTACTACTGGTTTGCAAGTAAACATAACATATTTTTGTAGATAGACGTAATCTTATGGCTGTTTGCACCTGAAACCGGCTTGAAATAACATAATATCGGGAAAGTACAATGCCCGGCCTCGTTCAGCAGGTAGCGGGATGTTGTACTTTGCAAAGAGTGATCAACGCTACACCTATTTGCTACGCAAAACCAGTGACGCTTTTAGTACTTTCTTTTAATTAAACCCATTCTGGCAGAATGAGACTCGACATAACATTGATGTAATGCCTATCTTGAAAAGCCCGTGGAAGGGGAACATGCCTATATATGCTTTGTATGGTAAACAAGATGGGCTTTATTCGGACGAGCAAATCACTGAATTGAAACACTTGATAGGTGATTCAAATGTCCAATATCTCGATAAATGTTCTCACAGCGTCTTCATTGATCAGCAGGCCTTGTTTTTGTCGGCGCTAAGCATGTGGCTTAAACAAACCAAGTAAGCCACATGCTCATGGGAAATTTCGTACGAATGTTGGCGGCCCCCTTGTTTATGTCGGAATTGACGAGAATGTGGTTTTTGATTTTCAGGGCAAGAAGCGAATACAGCCTTTTAGTGAATATGTTATTATGCCAATTGCTGAGAAAAGGGCTTATAGAAGACACGGGGGAATTTTAACAAGATATTACAGTGAAGCAACTCTTAAAACTCTACCACTCAGGGTAAAGGCAAATGAAACATATATAAAAAAAGCACAGATAGAAATATTAAAAAATAGATCCTTTTGTGAAAAGATTCCCAAAAGATTAAATCCAATAATACCAGCTGACAGAGCTGCTCAATTTTCTTTTGGCTGGTGTGCACCTTTTGCGTCAGCTTTGGAACAAGCTAAGAGCCTTATAGCAATTGGTATTGTTGCAGTCAAATATTCGCCGGATCAAAGTAACACGCCAGGATATTTTCATAGTGTCGTTTTACATCCAGATGGTGATGTTGAGGACTCTTGGGGAAAACAGCCATTGCAGAGAATACTAGATAGGTTTGGGGTATTAGAATATGTGTTAAGCCGTGAAGAGCATTTGGAGAAAAATGCCCGACTAATGAAAAATTCACCAGAAAAGTATGCTAGCGCATATCATGAAGCTTTGTCTTACTTTTTAGGCTAACATGAAAAACATTTATTTAACGTAAAAAGAGCTTCTGGCTGGTTTGGGACATACGTTTCGTAAAGATCGTTTTATATGCAACACAGCCTAAAATGGATGGACCTTATAAATGGACAGCCACAGGCCTAGCCTATCAGGATAACATAAACTTGTTACAGATAACAAGTAAAGTCTTTCAGGATAGATCTACCTGTTTTAGGTGCTTAATGTCCTCAATATCCTTAGCCCTCCCTAGGCTTTCTTTGTCTTCGATTAAATCGTCAAAGCTTATAAAAGAAATTTCAACACCCTCGGAATGAATAACTTGCTTTTTAGAAAATGATACTCTGAATTTTAAAGGTGCTTTAATGCTTGGAAGCAGATCAAGAGTATAATCCTCAAATTCAAATCTAAAAAAAGAGTTTCTTGGATCAGGAATTTGCTCTTCCTGAAATTCTGTTACATCCTTTCCAAGTTCCTCCAAGGCTCTAAGAAGGTTATAGTAGTTTTCGTAGGTGGGGTTGTACCAAAAATCCAAGTCAGGCTTGTCTACAATATCGCCTTTTAAGGTTGTAGATTTCCTGAAATGCCCATGAAGTGCCACGGCGGTGCCACCAACGATCATGTATTCGACAGAATGCTTATTGAAGATGTCGCAGATGTAGCGAATGATACCAGTATAATCCATTTTGGGTATTATTTCTGGTTAGACCTAGCCGCCTTAACGTAATCTTGTCTCAAAGATCTCATAGAGCGCTCAAAGCTATCATGGCGTTCCATTGATCTTGTAGAAGATGGATCAGCAGCCCTTGAAGAAGACTTCAATTCTTGAATGCTTAGATATTTGGTTGGCTGGTTCATGAGTAATTCCTTTCGTTGGAATGCTGAAATATACGAATGTTACTACAAAAAATCAAAGAAAATTGCTCAATGTTTTGATAATTAAGGCTTTGAGTATCGAATACTTGGCATTGTCGCGCCCGGAGTTTTTGTTGACCTAAAAGCTTTGCCGTTGTGATCTGAGTCTCGGTGCCAACTCAGATAGGTTTTGTCGAGCTGCGAATGAATAGACTCGTAGTTCATGATAAGCAGAAGAGATATTTCAAATCTCTTCTGCTTATTTTCCGCGCAAATATCCCGCTTTCTGGTTTGTTTCGAGAAGCTCGGCATATAATCCAACCAAGTCCTTACCCTGTGTGGCCTGAGCCCAATTCTCTAGAAGAACGATAATCGTTTCAAGTTGGTGATAGTAAGCCTGGCGACCGTCTCTTCCATGTGTATGCCCTTCTCTTAAAAATAGGTTTGCCTGTTCACGTATTAATTTTTTTGCTTCCGGATCTTTAACATATTTTTTCAAAAGAGGTTGCAATTTTTTGTAGTATAAAATCCACGCTCTATCAGGATCTTGTACATCGGCCGGAATAAAAATAGTCTCCTGCTCTCTTTCGGTTTCGTTGTATTCTGGAAACGAAAGATCTAATTGTGGTGAACTTAGGTCCTGCGCATTCTTTAGAATATTTAAGATTTCACTGTCGAAACCATTTGTAGCTTCTGCGTCATTGCCAGTGCCTTCGTTACTTTGATCTTTGCTGTCAGCATTCAAGTTGTCATCTTCTATCATCTTTGCGTGTAATTAGTGGTTTAAATAAATTGTTTCTTTAAGATTTAGTGCAGTTTCTGTCAATGATTCTTGATTCCAAGGGTAAGCAAAGAATGCGCGGAGTAATGCGTCAGGGGCCGGAATTCTTTTGCGAAATTTCAGGTAGTCTTCTCCATGCTTACTGAGATGCATTCCATACAAAATAGCTGAGTGAATGCCCCATTTAGAAGCGTAGCTATCAACTAACGAAGCAACGTCTAGGAATGCACGGATAAATTTTACTTTGTCTGAGGGTACCAAAAACTCACTTGCAAAAGAATTGGCCAGATCTTCATTCACAAAATCAATTACTCGCTGCCCTTCTTCTTTTGTAGTATGGAAGCCAAGTTTTTGGATTGCATCCAAATCCTTCATAACGTGGTAAAGTTCATGCATAAGCGTGAACCAAATGGTATCCAAACGTTTGTTATAGTCAGATATAACAATACATGGTTTACTGTTTACAAGAAAAGTCGCACCTCGAATCTGAATTTTACTGACATAACCTTGAACAACCACAGTAACGCCTGCTTGATAAAGCGCCCGAACTGCTTGAACCAGGCCGTGTTCTTCATCGCGCGTTAAAACACGCAATCTGGGAATAATTTGCAAAAGCATTTGCCGATCAAATGGATTAGGATTGGAGATTTCAGCGCATTGCTTGTAGGCCGAACCAATCCAAAATTTAGTCATTTTATCGCATGACTTGTTCCGCGTTTTACTAAAGAGCGAGTAAGCCACTTCATTAGCGTATTCATCAATCGATGACAATTGAAAAAAGTCTTTTATCCTCTTTTCAATATGCTCGAAGTCTGTTACGTCCGAGATAAAATCAATCCTTTTCAGAATATCCAGATCAAAATGACGCATAATAAAGCCTGCTTTACGCGCCCGCTCAAGCTCACCAATGTTTGTTGAAGATAGGCCAGCGACGTAAAGCTGGCTTACTTCTTTTATATCGATATCAAGAAATTGGGATATCTTAAGAACAGTAAGAAGATCAATCTTCTGAGCTTCGCCTTCAAGGATACGTTGGAGTGTTCGGCGTTGTATACCAATAGCCTCACTAACTTGTCTCTGGGAGACATCTAATGCATCCAGCCGCTCCTCAATAGTACGAACTAAGCTTTTGGATTGATCTTTTGCTAACAGCTCATATATTTCTGACAAGTCTGACATTATATTTTGCTAAATTTTTGTCCACGGATTTAAGTAGTGCAAATATATAAATAATGTGGCTAAATTTTTAGCCACATTATTTATATATTTGCACGGTTGACATTCACATAGTTGAATGCCAAAGGGTCTATGGCATAATAACTGGTTATAGTGGCTAATTTTGATCAATTTGAGTTTTACAAAGAACTTTATTTTAAGGAAAATGAACGACGAAGTTCCATTGACGGTGCGCTTAACGTGCCGATTGTTGTCACAACGGCACTAGTTGCAGGAATCTACATATTGGCTACTACATATTCTCGACATGTAGACGAATGGGTAACCAACGGGTTTTTTACCTTACTAATTATTTCGTTTTTCTTTCTTGGCGTATCCATTTATTGGATTTGTACAGTGTTTGTATCTCAAGGTTCATTTTTCTTTTCTACTAATCCGCCACAGTATGGCGGTATTCCGTTTGCTGATCCATTATTTCAGTGGCATGGGCAAATGGAGCAGTATTATCGGACACATTTTGCAAGTGACCCAAATGTCCAAAATATGGCCGATGATGCATTCAGAGAGTATTTGGTCTCTCAGTTCATTACGTCACTTGATCGGAACACGCATGCGAATGACAATAAATTTAGCCAGCTATTCAATGCAAATAAGTGGCTGGTCAGAAGCCTGATGTTTTGCGGCTTTTCAATTCCGATTTATGCATATTCTTTTTTCACGAAGCCGGAAACTGTTTTTAACACGAAGATTTCAGGGGATTCCCTAAATGTTTATATAATCGACAAAAAGCACGTTTTAATAGAAGAGAGCAATGAGCAATCAGCCAAGCAATCCCCAACAGCAGCCGACTTGGCAAACTCCAAGTCCATCGTCAGCTCCCAGCCCGCCGCCAAGGCCAGCGCCGCCGCCGGGAAGATTGATAAAAGAAGGTCAGGAGTCTCAAAGACCCCCAGGATGGAAGGAAAAATAAAATCAAATTATAATGGGAGAAGAAAGCAAACCTGCGCCAAAGGCGACACCACCACCACCGACCCCACCACCGGGGAGGGATATTAGACAGGATCCCAGTATCCCGTCACCGTCGCTACCGCGACCGGTTTTACCAGCGAGAAATTGGTGATTAAAAGGGGGCGCCTCGTAAAGGTGTCCCCTTTCGCGTTTTAGTCAATTCATCAATTTTATAGGGTAAGAGTCGCATCTTTGTATTCATAATTTGAGCAGTTAGCGGTATATTGATCTAATAACAGTATCGTGCATACATATAAGTTGATGATTAATTATGCTGATAAATTTTTACCCTATGCGGGAGTCTGATAGCCGCCACAAAAAAATAATCATTCTGGCTACGTTCCTTCACGAGCGGCATTTTATGTCACTTGAAAAATCAGAATGGAAATTGCTATTAGGGCAATTCCTTAAAGAGAATGGTAGCTTCCCCCTTCGATTCAGTAAGGATGGAGTGGTTACCTCCGAGAGCCTGATTGGTTTTTCTAAAGTGATGGATAAATTTTCAGAACGAATAGTACGTCCAAGCGAGCCGGCTTTTTACTTAGACACCCCGGATATTTTAACATTAAGCGCAAGCGCTGGTTTTGGGCAAACAGTGTACATAAGGCTGTCAGTAAAGAAATAACTGGCCGTTTATTGAGGGCTTAAATTGCATAATAAATTACCGTAGGCGACATAGGCACTAAGAAGAAGTGAGACCTGAAAGCCATTTTTTGAGAAATGCAGGTACATCTTTTATATTGTTTAATATCACCGGCAATAGTGCTAGTTTTGATAACATGAGTATTAGAAACAAGATTAATACAAAAGCCAGGAAGCCCCAAAGCACCTTTTCTGGTATACGATCTGCCTGGAATGAAATACCCCAAATATTGATTTTGACATTTTCCATATCCTTTGATTTGTTTGATGTGCGCGTGGCCATAGCTGTCAGTAATTAATGCGTGTTAAAATTAATGCAAGCTTGTCTAGGTCAATAGGACAAACACGAGTGCATCCTTAACTGCCCTTGGCAAGCGAGATAGCCACATAATCAGTGAAATGCGTTCAACAGCGCGAGTAGCTACGAGTCAAAGATCTTGCTATGTACCCGCGAAAGGAAGGAAAGTTGCACCCTACCCCCGTGGGTGATTTTGTAAGACAATTATT
The DNA here is from genome assembly GCF_039919315.1 of Dyadobacter sp. GTDB lineage: Bacteria > Bacteroidota > Bacteroidia > Cytophagales > Spirosomataceae > Dyadobacter. The sequence continues at coordinate 96,488 of NZ_JBDSFX010000110.1, forward strand.
AGTGTATGCACACAGCTACTTTAAATGGCAAGTGTCCACATACATACGACCGTATGCATGTGGACAAAGAGCACTAGATTCGCTACTTTTACCGGCATGAAAAAAGCTATCGCTTACTTTCGAGTATCCACCGACCGCCAAGGGAAAAGTGGATTGGGCCTCGAAGCGCAGCATGAAGCCGTACACCTGTTCGCGCAGCAACAAGGTTATCAGGTCACAGCTGAGTTTACCGAAATTGAAAGCGGGAAGAAGAATGAGCGGCCCGAGCTGATCGCCGCTTTATTGCTGTGCAAAAAACAGAAAGCAACACTGATCATTGCGAAGCTGGACCGACTGGGCAGGAATGTAGCTTTCATTGCAAACTTAATGGAGAGCAAGGTTGAGTTTCTGGCGGTCGATAACCCTCATGCAAATCTCCTGATGGTGCATTTATTAGCAGCATTTGCTGAGCACGAGAGGAAGCAGATTAGTACTCGGACGAAAGAGGCTTTGCAAGCCGCGAAGCGGCGCGGTGTCCAACTAGGTAAACATGGCCGGGAAATCGAGAGCAAAAAAAACGCGCAAGCTGCTGATCAATTTGCGGAAACTATGCGACCAATTTTTGACGAATTGAGAGTAGAAGGCATTACAAGCGTGCGCCAGATCTCTGACGAGTTGAACCGACGAGCTGTTAAAACATTCCGGAATGATGGTCAGCAATGGCATCGGACATCAGTACATCGCATGCTGAAACGTCTTTCTCTTTGAAACAGCATTTTATCTCACAAACTCAGCCGATAGTAGGGTTAAATTAAAGAAAGGGAGAAAAACCATCACGACTTTCACGTACGATTTTTACTTATCCAGAGCCCAGAATATTCAATTCTCAGGGCCTAGGTTTAGCTCCATGAGCGCATCCAAATCAAATTTTTTGTAATCTTTGCCGTCTGAGAAGTCATATTCTCCTACCAAATTGATATGTGCCCAGCTTTGGGTAGACGTGGAAATTATTTTCTTCAAAAGAATTTGTTTATCCTGCTGTGAACCTACTGTGGCCAGTTTTTCTGATAACAACATCAGATTATAGGCATTTATAGAGTTGGCTATTAATCGTTTACACCCTTCGGCGGTTAACAGTTCCTTCCTGGTTGCCCAAATCAGTTCCTGGTTATTGCCCACTGTTATAGCCTTTGAAAATTTATTACTGCTTTCAATTTTTGACAATGACCCTGAAACGGATTTTCGGACAACTTCATCATCCATGTATTCGTAGATGTAAGTGGTCTTGTAGAGCCGGCCCAAATCTTTCAATGCTTTGTATAACGGATGTTGCTTTGAATAAGAATTCAGTCGCCTGAATGAAGTAGATGCCTTGGAATATCCAAGTTTAATGGTACATACCAGTCTCAATATTTCATCCCAATGCTCTTCGAGATGTGCCAAATTGATTTTTGCGTCCGGGATAATTTTATAGTTCTGTTCTCGGTATGTACGCACTTCATCAATTGAGTACAGCTGTTGATGATGAAACCTGGCAAACCTTGGGCGAAATTTTATTCCAAGAAGCCCTGTTACCGCAAAAACCGGTTCACTAAAGCCGTGGGTATCTGTGGAATGGGCATTCGGCAGGATTACTTCATTATGTGTCAGCCCGTCGATCACATAATGTGATTCCGGATCCGCTGCACTAAATGTGGTCGAATAAAAAAGCTGCCCTGATTCATCCAGAAAGGAATATAACGTAACGCCCTTGCCATTCCCAAAGTATTTAAAGGAAGCAGACGCAATCAGGGATGCAACCGAGACATCAAATTTCTGACCGTCACTGGATGTATGGATAAAGCCAGTGTTTTTTCTGAAATGCTCAGTGAGCGGCAGTGCATTGCTGAAAGCGAGCACTTTGTCATTGGCCTGCATCAGTATTTCCGGAGAAAAATAATGTAAAGCAGTTGTTTCCAAGGAGCTTGTACGGATCCCTTTGGACATAAAAGAGACCTTACGTATGCCAATATTGCACCCGTAGCCAAGTATAGCTGCGAAAAACAGCTTTTCTTCGGGTCGTTTCGGTGTGTGGTCAATACTGGCATGTTTGAATACAGAAACAAAATTGGTTGCATTTTGAACCGTTTGCAGGACTTCCAGCAAGGGGATGACGTATTCCTGGGGGTAAAGAGATTCTGATTCGGCAGCGTCTTCTTCGGATTTGTCCTTCATCAGATGCCAGTTGCCGCCTGCATCAAAATAAACCTTCTTGTTTTGGCCAGCTTCTATGTGCTCATTGGTCTTTTTTATTTGGACGTTGAGTTTTTCGTTTAGCCGTAGCAGCGTCGCACGTGAATCGCTATACGCTATCAATCCAGCCTGCTGGATGAGCCTATTTTTTTCTTTATTCCATAAATTGGATGGGATCTCATATTCCTCAAAGCTGCGATAGTCATAAGATGAATCAATGGGAAGTGCCCCGGATTTAATATTGTCACGGATATGCTCAAACAGAAAAACCTTGTACAAACCTACCCGTAGTTTCCCCTCCGAAGTCAACACACGCTGCTGCTGTTCCATGCTTAAAAAACCTGTGGGCACTGATCCCCTGGCCAGGATAGAGCCGTCTTTTTCCTGAAAATACTGGAACGCCTTCAGGATGTCTTTTCCCGATGAAGTTGTACTGGCAACCAATGCTTTTATTATTTCACTAACCTTGCCTGTGAGCCTGGAAGAGCCCTTTTCAATAACCATATAAAAATCTTCACGATCATTTATTTTCTGGTTTGCTTCGCGCAGGGCTTTCAAACGACGCTCATCTTCCTGTAACAGTTTTTGAGATAGCCGTTTATTTTTAAACAACTCTTCAATCAATGTCACTTTTGCCAAAGGTTCCATATCCGTATCAACGATGATTTTTTCAATGGCAGTCAATACACTAACGTGTGTAGTGCTCCTGTGGGTCACACTGCTCACTAGCTGGGCGGTTTGCATCCGGTTCTTGTAAAGTTCCTGTTTGACAATACTTTCGCAACCATTGACATAGTTTGTGACCGCACTGTTTAAAGTCAGAATAAGCGCATCACCCAATAAATAATATTGATGGATGATAAAGGAGATCAGAAGCAGGTACCGGATCGTACTCCTGGTCGCTATCTGGGCTACCTGGTTGTTAATGACGTATTCGGCATAAAATTGAATCGTAGCGTCTGAGAGCTTCAGGCGCTTTGCAACAGGTAGTAATTGCAGATACATTTTTTTTAAATGAAGGAAGTTATAGACACGCTCCCGGACCTGCTTTGTCTCCATCGACTGTGAAATGCGTTTAAAAAATGTTATTTCGTATCGCTTCACTTTTAAGTGCCGCCTGGCATCCTCCTGATAAGAACCATGTTCTATAAGAAGTTGGTCTAAAAGTAAAATGTCCTCTGATGTTAGGTATCTGGTCAAGATGGATTCCAGATTCCGCTCAAAACTGGAAAGAGCTTTATCCAGAATCGTTTTTAAGGTCTGGTATGTGGGAATTTCAATACGATGCTCTTGAAGAAAAGCGACCATACCTTCAAAAATTAGGTATGGCCTGGTTTGTACATGGGTAAGCCGGTGTGTTTCTTCAATCAAAGCCTGTTCAGATGACTTTTCAAATGGAGCAAATCCAAAGTACCCAAGAATGTCTTCGCGATGCCTGAGCGTAGTCCGGCCTTCATATTCATTCATCTGTACCGCATTCACATCCAGAGAAATTCTTTCAGAGACAAAATCTACGTCATTTTGATGAAA